>CAVVLP010000003.1:0-122913 GCA_963749115.1 uncultured Gammaproteobacteria bacterium | reverse complement strand
AGACTGAAACCGGATACCTATAACAGGCTTAAAAGAAGACTGATTTCATTTTGATTTTTCATCTTCAGATTCAGCGGAGGTAAATTTCGTGGCGACATCACCAAAGTAGAGTGTTTGCATTGACGAGGCCACCAGGTGCAGGCGGTCACGTTCCGGGTCGGGAAGTGGTATGTCCAGCGACCAGTTCAAACCATCTTTACCGGATGGCTGCATATCCCGGGGTTTCTGTTCGTCGATTCCATTTTGAACAAACGCCAGCTTTATACCATCCAACGGATTTTCAGATTTGAGCTGGAGCAACAAACGGTCATTTCCGAGCCGTTCAAAGCTGATGGTCAACTCGAAATCCACATTCTTCAAACCACACAGGCCACTGTTGTAACGACAGTTGGGTTTTTCGATCAGTTGATAACTTCTGTCCAGCCTCGGCCGGCATTGGCTTTTCACCGAAAATGGCACCGATACCAAAATAGCTGACGACCGCCAGTACCGGTGCCGCCAACGTGGCCACGAGAACGTGTTTGTTTTTCCAGAAACTCATATCCTTACCCTGTCCTGTTTTGAACGGCAAACGGCAAACGCCGGCTAAGGATACTTACTTCCCGGGGTAATGACACTAGCGGTTCTTTAATTCAGCCGTGTCACCACCAGCTTTGATACCCGGATCATTTGGATCATTACCTACCTGGAAGTTGAGCGACATCATCAGCTCGAGCATCCTGTAGTTATTGGCCAGAACCTGGCCCTCCATCACCTCGAGACCCCTGTTACGGGCAATATCAATCAGTTTCTGCATCAGCAGACGGGCGATACCTTTACCCTGCCACTTGTCTGAAACGACAATGGCAAATTCGCAGGTCTTCTTATCCGGATTGGTCATATAACGTGCGACACCGATCTCTTCCTCACCCCTGGGATCCGGGTTAATGGCAACCAGGGCCATCTCGTTGTGATAATCGATCTGGGTGAAGCGAACCAGCATTTCCAGGCTAAGTTCGTGTATCGAATTCATGAACCGGAAGTACTTGGACTCGGCGGACAAGCCACGTATGAACGCCTGTTCGATTTCGGCATCCTCGGGCCGGATGGGCCTGATTATGATATCCGTCCCATCATTCAACTGTTCTTCAGTGATCAGGTGAATCGGGTAAGGATGAATGGCGAGGTGGTTATAGGGGTCGGTCGATGGTTTTGGATAACCGACACGGATACGGGCATCCACCGCCACGACACCGTTTTCATCTACCAGCAAGGGATTGATGTCCATTTCGCGTATCCATGGCAATTCGCATGCCATATTGGAAACATTCACGAGGACATCGATCAACGACTCCATATTGATTGCGGGCATATTGCGGAAGTTACCCAGCATTTTGGCCGCCTTGGTACGATCGATAAGATCCCGCGCCAGTTGCCGGTTAAGTGGCGGCAATGAAATGGCCGAATCCCCCATGACCTCCACCATGGTTCCCCCACTGCCGAAGCTGATGACCGGCCCGAATACCGGATCCCGAATGATACCAATCATCAATTCCCGGGCATTCGGATTGCGGTACATCTTGGCAATCGTCATACCTGTAATCTTTGCATCCGGGGCATTCTTTGATACCTGCTCCATCATGTCACGGTAAGCACCCCTGACCTCATGGGCAGAGTTGACGTTTAACCGGACACCACCGGCATCGGATTTATGTGAAATGTCAGTCGACAATACTTTCATGGCCACCGGATACCCAATGGTTTCTGCAATCACCAGGGCCTGGTTGGCCGAGGTTGCCACACCATTTTCTGCGGCGGGAATCTGGAATGCGTTCAATATGGCCATTGATTCCGGCTCTGTCAGAACCTTGCGCCGTTCGGTCAAAACACCTTCGATGATGAGCCTGGCACCACCCTTATCCGCGGAAGCCTGGCCACCGCTCAGCCTTGCCGGTGTTTGCAGCAACAGGCGCTGGTTTCTGTTGTAAGTTCCGATGAAGGAAAAGGCATCCACGGCGTCTTCAAGCATATTGAAATCTGGTATACGGGCTTCATTGAGCAGCAACCTTGCCTCTGCAACCTGTGTACCCCCCATCCAACAGGTCAAAATGGGTTTCTTGCACTTTTCTGCAGTTTTAATGATCTCCTCAGCTACCAGGGTGGGTGCAGTCATGGCCTGTGGAGTCAGGATGACGATAACGCCATCCACCCCGGAATCCGCCAGGCAGATTTCAACTGCCTGGCTGTAACGTTCCGGTGGTGCATCACCGATGATATCCACCGGGTTGCCATGCGACCAGACGCCAGGCAGCACTTCGTTAAGTGCAGCGATCGTATCCTCGCTTAATGTACTCAGCTCGATACCCTGGTCGGTTGCACGGTCAGCGGCCATCACACCGGGGCCACCACCGTTGGTAATGATCACCAGGCGATCAGACGCCACGCGGTAATGCGAGCGTGACAACACCTTGGCTGCGGCGAAAAGCTGCGAAACGCTTTCCACCCGCAACACACCTGAGCGTGACAGCGCAGATGAGAAAGTCTCATCGCTACCCACCAGGGCACCGGTGTGCGACATCGATGCCTCGGCACCCGCAGCGTGACGGCCTACTTTCAAGGCGATAACCGGTTTGATACGGGCTGCTGCACGCAGACTGCTCATGAAACGGCGGGAATCCGTAATACCCTCGATATAAAGCAGGATGCTCTTGGTCAGCGGATCGGATACCAGGTAGTCAAGATAGTCACCAAAATCGAGATCGGCGCCAATGCCCGTCGAAACAACGGCTGAAAACCCGATGTCATTCAATTCCGCCCAATCGAGAATCGCCGTGCATATGGCACCCGACTGTGAAACCAGGGCCAGGTTGCCGGGCTTGGCAACATTATGGCCAAAGGTGATGTTGAGCTTTTTATCCGGCCGCATCAGGCCAAGACAGTTGGGACCCATCAAACGGATACCATGACGCTCAACCAGCTCGGTTACCCGCTTTTCGAGTTTCTTGCCTTCCTCACCGATCTCACGAAAACCGGCTGACAGTATCAACATCATCTTGATGCCGTGTTCGCCACAGGCTTCCACGATCGCCGGAATGGTGCTGGCCGGCGTGGCGACTACGGCCAGGTCAATCGGCTGGCCGACTTCAGCCAGGGTCGCGAATGCCTTTTCACCCTGCACCGTATCGTGTTTCGGGTTGATTGCGAAAATCTGGCCTTCAAAACCCGCAGAAAGCAGGTTTCGGAATACCACGCCACCGACAGAATTTTCCCTGTCGCTGGCGCCAAAAAGCGCGATTGTATTGGGTGTGAATAACGATGTTAGATAATGCGTATTCATGAGGGTGATTTAATCCAGTTTTTCGTATTTTATGCGGTGCAATTATACTAGACTGGGCAGCGCCAAAGTGAGGAGTTTTGACCTTGAGTACAGCATTTATCAGCCACCCGGATTGCCACGATCATGACACCGGCGAAGATCACCCGGAAAACGCCCAGAGACTGTCTGCAATCGAGGATCGAATGCTCGCTTCAAGGATTTCGGATTTCATCAGGTACATGGATGCTCCGGAGGTAACACGGGAACAACTCTTACGTGCACATACCGCCGAATACCTCGAGATGATAGATGCAGTCATGCCGCGACAGGGGTATGCACGTCTCGATCCGGACACCGTGATCAGCCCCGGTACCCTGCAGGCCGCCAAACGCGCAGCCGGTTCAGTGATCCTGGCAGTTGATCAGGTGATGAGCGGCCAGGTAAGAAATGCATTCTGTTCCGTGCGCCCCCCCGGGCATCATGCCGAAAGCGACCGGGCATTGGGCTTCTGTATTTATAGCAATATTGCCATTGGTGTTAAGCATGCACTGGAAGAGCATGGTTTAAAAAAGGTGGCCGTTGTGGATTTCGATGTTCACCAGGCCAACGGCACTGAAGACATTCTTATTGGTGACGACAGGGTGCTTTATTGTTCAATTTTTCAGCATCCGTTTTTCCCTTATACACCGTTACCGGAAAACAGTGAACGGGTGATCTCCATTCCGCTTGACGCGTCAGCAGCAAGCACCGAATTCCGCGCTGCGGTAACTGATCACTGGTTGCCCGCACTGGAACAGTTCGAACCCGAAATGATTTTCGTCTCAGCCGGTTTTGACGCGCACCGGGATGATGAAATGTCCTATGTCAGCCTGACTGACGCCGATTTTCGTTGGGTCACTGAAGAAATTGTCCGGATGGCAGATATTTCTGCTTCAGGACGAATCGTTTCCGCCCTGGAAGGCGGCTACGAAATACACAGCCTCGCAAGATGCGCAGAATCACATATGCGGGTACTGATGGGTTTGTAGTAATCACCATCACGAATCCACACCCCTGAACAACTAACAACCAGCTAATCAGCCCTGCGGTTTGGGCCTTAGATGGCTGAAGGCCGTCATATCCCTTCAGCATTGGTAACCAATTGGGTCAAATCGGCGTCTGTATTATGTACAGATCAGGGGTGAATACATTGAAAATCGCAGATACATCCGCACAGGACGTCGTAATAAAAGCAAAGCCAAAGGGCCGTCAGCGCCTATTGATTGGCGCCGGCATTATGGCCTGCGTCCTTGCAGTTTGGCTAATGTTACCTTCAGTCCAACGTTGGGCGGGTTCCAGTATTTCGGTTCCCCGTGACCGCCTGCGGCTGGCAACGGTAACGCGGGGTGAGCTGGTTCGGGACGTATCGGTCCAGGGTCGGGTCGTGGCCGCCATCAGCCCATCACTGTTTGCGCCTGCAGCCGGTACCATAACGCTGTTGGTGGAAGCGGGAGCCGTGGTCGATGAAGGTCAGCCACTGGCAACTATCGACAGCCCCGAACTCCAGAATCAACTTCAACAGGAACAGGCCACTCTCGACAGGCTAAACGTCGAGTTCGACCGGCAGCGTATTGAGACCAAGCAAAAGGCGCTCGACAACCGCAAGAATATCGATCTCACCAATGTCACGCTGATCGCGGCCGAACGCGAACGCCGCCGTGCCGAGTCGGGTTACAAGATAGAAGCCATTTCCGAGATAGATTACGAAAAAACCAAGGATGACCTCGAGACCGCCAGGCTCGCGCATGAGCACGCAGTAGCCGATGCCAGGCTGGATGACGAGCGTCTTGTTTTTGAACTGAAAACACGTGAATTGCAGGTCCAGCGTCAGTCGATGCTGGTGCAGGATTTATTACGCCAGGTCGATGAGTTGAACATGCGCTCACCGGTCAACGGTATTGTCGGCAACCTGATGGTGGATCAGAAAGCGGCTGTCAACCGTAACCAGGTGGTGATGGCGGTCGTTGACCTGTCGGCGTTTGAGATCGAGGCGCAGGTACCTGAAAGTTACGCTGACGATCTCGGTCTCGGGATGGATGCGGAAGTACTGGTCGGGAATCAAAGGTACCCCGCAACCCTGGTTTCGGTCTCCCCTGAAATCATTCAGAACCAGGTGACAACACAGGGTTCGTTTTGCACAGGGCATGCCACCGGGGTTAAGACAAAACCAGCGACTCACCACCCGCATCCTGATGGAAGAAAAGAACAATGTGCTGACGCTGCCACGTGGCCAGTTTCTTGACAGCGGCGGTAGCCGGATTGCCTATGTGCTGGATAACGATGATGTGGCTCATCGCCGCTCCATCGAGATAGGCGCGCGCAGCCTGGCCGCGGTTGAAGTCGTCGATGGGCTTAGTGAAGGCGAAGTCGTGGTGATTTCAAGTATCGACCAGTTTCGCAGTGCCGATACGGTACTGGTAAGCAATTAATTCAAACAAACAGGAGTAAACAGATGCTCAGCATGCAGAACATATCCAAGGTCTATCGCGCGGGACTGGTTGAAACCCACGCCCTGAGGGAGTTTTCGCTTGAGGTCGAGGAAGGTGAATTTATTTCTGTAACCGGGCCTTCCGGTTCAGGTAAGACCACGTTTCTGAACATTGCAGGTTTACTGGAGAGTTTCACTGCCGGGCGTTATGAATTGGATGGCAGGGATGTTTCATCCCTTTCCGATAGCGTGTCCTCAAAGGTGCGTAACGAAAAAATCGGCTTTGTGTTCCAGAGCTTTAACCTGATTCCCGACCTCAACCTGTTCGACAACGTCGACGTACCTTTGCGTTACCGGGGCTTTAATTCGGCAGAGCGAAGACGCCGTGTCGAGAAAGTCCTGGAAACGGTCGGTCTGGCCTCACGTATGAAGCACCTGCCCTCGCAGCTTTCGGGTGGTCAGCAACAACGTGTCGCCATTGCCCGTGCACTCGCAGGTGAGCCCCGTTTCCTGCTGGCAGATGAACCAACCGGTAATCTTGATTCACACATGGCCATGAGTGTTATGGAACTTATCTGCGATATCAATCGCAACGGCACCACCATCATCATGGTGACACATGACCCGGCACTGGCAGAAATGGCCAGCCGCAACGTACACATACTCGACGGTCGCGTCAGCAATGGCACCTCCGACATCAAGGTAGCCCAAATAGCTACAGCCTAGGGAGAAAAAGCATATGTTTTCCTATTACCTCAAACTGGGCTGGCTCAGCATCCGGCGCAACCCGTTACTGAGCACACTGATGATCGCCGCCATCGCCGTCGGTATCGGTGCCAGCATGACCATCATCACGGTCAACTACGTCATGTCGAGCAACCCCATCCCGCAAAAATCCGATGTGCTGTTTTACGTGCAGCTTGACAGCGGTGACCCCAACACCATGGATGAGGATGACGAACTGATAGACCAGTTGACTTATCTCGATGCCATGGCCCTGATGAAGGCCGGCAAAGCTTACCGGCAAGTCGCCAGCAACCGTTCCAGACTGGTGCTCGAACCCCAGGGCGAAGGTGAACGGCCGTTTTCTGTTGATACCCGCAACACCTGGGCCGACTTCTTTCCGATGTTCGATCTGCGCTTTTTATATGGCAGCGGTTGGGATGATGCCGCAGATCAAAACCTCGAAAGGGTCGTTGTGCTCAGCAAGGAAATCAATGAGCGCGTATTTGGTGGCGAGGACTCGGTCGGCCGCAGCGTACGCTTGAATGGCATGGACTTCCGGGTGGTGGGTGTCATCGATGAGTTCTTACCCATGCCCAAGTTTTATGACGTCACGACCGGTGCTTTTGACGAACCTGAAGAGATTTTCATCCCTTTCAATGTGGCGGTGGAATATGAACTTCCCCGCAATGGCAATACCAATTGCTGGAAGACACCCGACGGTGACGGATTTGATGCTTTCCTCAACTCGGAATGTGTCTGGATCCAGTTCTGGGCAGAATTGAGAAACGCTACGGAAAAGCAGGACTACATGGACTTTCTCGATGCCTACGTGGAGCAGCAAAAGGAGCTTGGCAGGTTTCCGAGACCGCTCAACAACCGTCTCAGCGATGTCATGGAGTGGATGGAAGACCAGGAGGTCGTCGAGGATGATGCACGGGTCATGCTCGGGCTTTCCCTGTTGTTCCTGCTGGTTTGCCTGCTCAATACCATTGGTTTGCTGCTGGCGAAGTTCATGGGTAAATCAACGGATATTTCCCTGCGCAGGGCGCTCGGGGCATCAAAATCCAGCCTGTTTATCCAGCACATGATCGAATCCGGCCTGATCGGCCTGGGCGGCGGCGTATTCGGGTTGGCACTGGCCTGGTTGGGTTTGCGTGGCATCGAGATGTTGTTTGGTGAGTTTGTCGAGAACCTCGTGGGTATGGACTGGGTGATGGTATTTACCGCGATCGGCCTGGCCATCGTGTCAGCACTGTTGGCAGGACTCTACCCGACCTGGCGCGCCTGCAGTATCGCCCCTGCCAGCCAGCTGAAAATTCAATAGGGAGATACTAACATGGAGATCGGACCCATCTGGCGTGCAATGATGCGCAATAAAACCGGCGCGATCCTGATAGCGCTGCAAATGGCCGTAACCATGGCCATCATGGTCAATGCCATTTCCATCATGCAGGAAAAAGACCGCTTGCTGTCAAGGCCAAGCGGTATTGATGAACAGAACATATTCACCCTGGTGAGTGTAGGTTTTGCCGAAGACTTTAACGAACGTGTAACCATCGAAGAGGATCTCGCCGCGCTGCGCGCCATGCCCGGGGTTGTCAACGCCATCCAGTCGAATTCAATACCACTTTCAGGTGGTGGCTGGTCAATGGGCCTGCAGGTCGAGCCTGGTGCGGAGATCGAAGGAACCGGCGCCGCTGCCTATTTCGTCGACGAACACGGGTTGGACACATTCGGACTCAACTTACTGGCCGGAGAGAATTTCAGCGCCACGGACATAACCTGGCGGGAAGGATCCGATACCAGTTGGCCCGACAAGGTCATCATCACCGTCGCCACTGCCGAAGCGCTTTTTCCCGATGATCCTGATGGCGCCCTTGGCAAGACGATATACATCTCGGATGACAAGCCCATGACCATCACCGGTATCATCGAGCAGATGCAGGCACCCTGGAATGGCTGGGATGGTGTCGAACGTGTCATGCTGACACCCAACCACACCCTGTTTGGATCAACCCGCTACATTATCCGCACAGAGCCCGGCATGCGTGACACGCTGATGCCGCAGGTCGAGGAAATGCTGGCCGAGCGCAACAAGGACCGCATCGTTCGTTCCATGCGCAGCATGGATGAAATACGCGAAAGGAGTTATCGCGGCGACGCTTCCATGATCAAGATACTGACTTTCACGATCATATTACTGATCTCCGTCACCTCGTTGGGAATCGTCGGACTGGCCAGTTTCAGCGTCAACCGCAGAACCAAACAGATCGGTACGCGACGTGCACTGGGGGCAAGCAAAGTCGCCATATTGCGTTATTTCATGACGGAGAATTTTCTTATCAGCCTGGTCGGTGTTGCTACTGGGTGCCGTCCTGACCGTTGGCCTGAATATAGTGATGATAGAGACATTCAGCCTGACACGGATTACCTGGTACCTGGTGCCGGTCGCCATGCTGATGTTACTTGCAGTCGGCCAGGCCGCAGTTTTCGGCCCGGCCAGACGCGCATCAACGGTACCACCGGCGGTGGCAACCAGAACCGTGTAGGCTGGACAGGCAAATGGGGTCAGAGCCGAGGCTAAAGACCCCGCATCCATTCCTGGCGCAAGCGAACCGAACCAGGTTGCTCGAGTGCGGCCCGCACAGTCTGTAGTAAACGCGACTTATCCCTGCCAAGATTACCCTTCAGAACCAGGTAATTCGAAGCGTGATCGCTCCGGAAAATGGTGTTTTCCAGCTCCAGGTTATCCAAAAGCCAATACATTTCCTGGAACAGACCTGCCTGGTCCAGGGCCTCGAATTCACCGCCAAAGCCCTGCTGATAGCGTTCCACACCATTGGGAAAGCTGACCACCAAAGTCGACAGGTACTCAGGTTGGGCTTCACTCATCAGGCGGGCCGAATTAAGCGCGTGTTGTTCGCTGTATTTCTTACCGCCCATACCGTTAAGAATCATCACAGAACTTTTGGCACCAGCGGCTTTTATCTTTTTCAAAGCAGCAAGGGAGGTATCAAAATTCTCACCCTTGTTGACCCGTTCCAGCACAAGGTCGTCGCCGGACTCACAACCAACATAAAAAAGACTGAGTCCCATCTCATTCAATTCGGCAAGTTCCGCAACCGTCTTGTTTTTCAGGTTTCGCGGCAGACAATAGGAAGACACCCGCTGCACACCGGGTAAATACCTGTTGATAGCTTCCATGATCAGCTTCAGACGCCGGAACGAGAGTGTCATTGCATCACCATCGGCCAGAAAAATACGCCGCACAGGGGTTCCGGCCCCTGCGATTGCAGCCAATTCCTGCTCGATTTTCTCCTGTGATTTGAAACGGAAACGCTTTTGTGGCTGGGTGTACATTTCGCAAAATGTACAGTTATTCCAGCTACATCCAATCGTAACCTGCAAAATAAGGCTGTAAGCTTCGGAGGGCGGCCGGAATACCGGCTCGATGTAGGGAACCTGGATCATCTCGAAAGTATGCGGCCAATGGCTTAAAATTTAAACTGTTGGGGAAGGAGCACAACTCCTTCATTTTGACTCCCTTCTAATAATATCTGACAATTCTTGCTACGACCTTACTTCCAGTTCCTGCCATTGAAAGCCGGCCAGGGTCAGCTGGATTACAGCGATGATATTTACAATGTCTATTTGCCTCCTCGAATGGTGACATGGTGAGCCTGGCTAACCTGGTCACCCTCGAACCAAAACTGGGCGCCGCGGTCATTTTGCGTCACGACCTTCAGTATGTAAGCCAATTTCTACGGCACACCCGTGGTTTCGCTGGGTGAGGCCGTCACGATGGTCAACGAAGCCACCGCCGACCTTCTGCTTTTGGGCTATGAAGTTAACATGTCCGGACGCGTTTGCGATCTGGCAATCATGGAGCTGGCCGGATATGGGTAACGAAGTTTCGCTGAGCAATGAATCCGCCTACAATGCGCTTAGGCAATTTCTGCCACGATCAACCTCATCCCGATTCCAACCAAGGGAGAGATGAGGATACCCTCAGCGCGTATTAGTACGGTATTGACCATGTCCAACTCAGAAAACTTCGAAGATCTACTGGCCCAGTTCGATGAATCCCAACCGACACGGAAGCAGACAGAGCCAGGTGTCGGCGACAGGGTGCAAGGCACTATCGTTAGCATTGGCGAAGAGCACGCCTATATCGACCTTGGGTTCAAATGCGACGGGGTGATGGATATCGACGTGTTAATGAATGATGCGGGAGAATTGACCGCGAAGATCGGTGACAAGGTTGAGGCCGCGGTGACGAGCAAGGACAAAGAGACCGGAGCGCTGGTCCTCGGCACCCAACACGGACTCAAGGCCCACGACCTATCAGGACTGCAGGACGCTTACAGTCAGGGACTGCCGGTTGCGGGTCTGGTAACCGGTGTCACGAAGGGTGGCGTCGAAGTACAGATCGCCGGTCAGCGTGCCTTCTGCCCGGCCTCGCAGATCGACATTCACTTTGTCGAAGATTTGTCTGAGTTAGCCGGCCAGCGGCTGGATTTCCGTATCATGAAGATCGAGGGTGGACGGCGCCCGAACCTGGTGCTATCAAGACGCGCGATACTCGAAGAGGAGCAGCGCGAACGAGCCATACAAATTCGAGCCAGGCTGGAGGTCGGAGCGACCCTGCCCGGTAAGGTCACGTCTCTGCAGAATTATGGTGCCTTCGTCGATCTCGGCGGTATCGAGGGCATGATCCATATCAGCGAGCTGTCTTTCGCCCGGCTCGGCCACCCGAACGAGATGCTCCACGAGGGACAGGAACTTGAAGTGGCTGTATTACGGATCGAGAAGACGGACAACCCAAAGCGGCCGGAGAAAATTGCCTTGTCACTGCGTGCCCTGGCAAAGGACCCCTGGCAGGAGGCGTCAGCGGCTTTTGCCGTCGGCACCAGGGTCAGTGGGACCATCAGCCGAGTGGAACCTTTTGGCGCCTTTGTCGAGCTGACCCCGGGCATTGACGGACTGGCTCACATTAGCGAACTCGGTGCCGACAAACGCGTGAATCACCCGAGTGAGGTCGTCAAGATCGGCGACAAAGTCGAGGCGACCGTACTTGGCATCGATATCGAAAAGCGGCGCATCAGTCTTTCATTGGATGAGAATAAGGCCGCCGAGACTGGGGTAAACATCGAGCAGTACAAGCAAAAGCCGAAAGAAGAAGGCGCCATGGGCAGCTTCGGCGAGCTGTTACAACAGAGTATGAAAAAGCAGAAATAGACAAGCGTCGGCGGTTTTCCAGGGCACCAATGATGTCAGGCCACGGCACGACCTAAAAGGGGGCCAGGTTGCTCAGGCATCGCCCTGAAGATAAGCGAGTCCGTTCGTGTTGAAGGGCGCGGGTTTCAGGTCGAAGGTCTGGAACGCGTCTTGTCCACCACAGGTATTACCCTGCATGAGCATCGTTAGCTGGTCGCGGGTGATTGGGAAGAATGCATACTGGTCAAGGGGAGCGGCGAGTACCTTGAGGAGCATGGCAGGTGCCGGAAGTGTGATTTTGGTGGTGCCGGCTGCAGCGGCGATCATCTGCAGGATGTCTTTCCATGACAGTGCCTCCGGCCCGCATAGTTCATATATCTGTCCTGCCGTCTCTGGCATGTCCAGGGCCTTGACAAAGACCGTGGCTACATCCTCGACATGCACCGGCGACATTCGGAACATGCCGGCCTTGACCGGGAGCAGGCCATCGTAGAACAGCGGGGCCGGAAGCGGGGAGCGTACGATATCCCGGTACAACTGGGTCGCAAATTCCATTCGACCGCGCGGGTCGCCGAACAGCACCGATGGCCGAAACACCGTCCATTGCAGCGTGGTGGTCTTGAGGTACTGCTCGGCCATGTACTTGGTGCGCTGGTAGCCGGTACCGTCGGCCTTTACGCCATTGGCACTCATCAGCAAAAAGCGGCGCACCCCGGTGTCTGCTGCGGCATCCATGGCCCGCCTTGCGCCCTCGAAATGCAACGCCTGGTAGGTTATACCCTTTGCAGGAAACTCGCGCAGGATGCCGATGAGATATATCACGGCATCCGTACCACTGACAGCCGCGCGTACCGCCTCCGGATCGGCGATGTCACCATCGATCAGCGTGCAGTGTTGAGCGTGATTCACCTTGTGACGGCTTTCCGGGCGTATCAGCAGCACCGGGTGATGTCCTTTTTTCAGCAGCTCGTCGATCAGGTAGTTACCAACGTAGCCACTACCACCGAAAATTGTAACCTTCATGCCGCGCTTTCCTCGCTAGTCGTCAGGGGATGAGGGGCTGTAACGCCGGTTGCCGGGGCGCCGTCGAAGAGATCCTGGAATACCTGCTGCCGATAGTCGAAGATCCGTTCCAGGGTTGGCCGTATGTAGAGTGTGTGAAGGAGGTCTCTGGCGGGTCCGACAAGCAGTATCGGCAGCGCGTAATGCACCTCATCGAAAAGCAGTGTTCCCCCGTCGCGTGGCTCGAATCGATGGGTGTGATGCCAGAAGGAATAAGGTCCGAAAAGCTGCTCATCAACAAAGCACCGGGGTGGATCGTAACGGGTAATCAGTGTTCGCCAGCGGGTTGGCAGTCCCATGACCCGTATGGTGTAGTCGATGACGCGACCCTTCTCCATGGTTACCGGGTCGGGTGTCAGGAGTCGAAAGCGAAGGCTCGGCGGGGTGATCAGTGCAAGGTTTTCGGGTTGGGCGAAAAACGGGAATACGCGTTCTCGCGGTCTTGCCACCCACTGTTCCCGCTGCAGGGTGTAGATACGCATTCGATCCCTCATATGTCGCTATTGGCTGCGCAGCCGTGGTTGCCGCAGCGGCGCCGGTTGCGCCATGCTGCGAAATGGCGGTAAGCGAATGCCAGTGGACGTCGCAAACCCAGGGCTGTGATTATCTTCGCCAGCCATCGGTACGCCGGCAATTGCTGCCAGATCACCAGGAAGGCATCGATGCCCCGTTGCCAGCGCCCGGTTTCGTCCAGCACATGCAATTCAGCCATGGCTGCCTCCAGAGAGAGGCCATGTCTGCCTAGTACCTCGGGTTCACTCGCCGCGTCCACCCAGCACAGGCGCTGTGCCGTGTCGACACGTCGATAGTGGGCGATCTCGCGTCGACACAGGGGGCAGTCGCCATCGAAGAAGACCACCGGAAGATCTGGTTCAGAATGCTGTGCCAATACATCGCGTTGTGTGGTCATTGTGGGGGCTCCTGCGCTGGTCTTGCATATTTTCAGGCTGTATTGTATAACTGTTGTATAGATAATGTCTATATAATCGCGTGTCAGTGCAAGGCAATTCCATGTGGAGTGCCGGCCAGGACGCGGTACACAGGGGTGGTGTCGAAAACATTCCCGCGCCTCGCTGATTGTTGAGGCGCCTTGCGCAGTGACATGTCAGCGGATCAATCCGGTTTGTGGTCAATACTGCTAAACTTACGAAATTACGGGAAACCCTCCAGGGGTCAATTATCTGGTCCATGTTCAAGCTGCGGTCGTGCCTTGACGAAACGCACCGTGGCTTCGGGCATCAATGAGACAGCAATGCAATGAATAATTCCGACGAACCGCTTTTCAAGCGTAGTGACCTGTCAGAGAGCCCGGGCGCAACGGCGGACCCCGCCGTGCGCGAGCGCATCCGGCAATTGATCGATAAGCAACCCTACGCGGTGTTGTGCGTCCAGGGCGGCGGGCAGCCATACGGGGCACTGGTGGCCTTTGCATTCTCGGAGGATATGCGGCATGCCGTGTTTGTCACGCCGGTCGCAACCCGCAAGTACCGCCTGCTCAGCGAGTCTGATCATGTCGCGCTTGTCATCGACAATCGTCCGGACCGGCTTGATGAGCTGATGGAGATCGAAGCCGTCACCGTCACCGGTCAATCACAAATGATCGAACGCGGCGATGAGTTCGAGCGCTGGTCCGGTTTGCTGGTTGCTCGGCATCCGTACCTGAAGTCATTCGTGAACGCGGTCACCTGTGCGCTGTTTCGCGTTGATGTTGTTCGTTTCCTGCATGTCGCACGATTTCAGGAGGTAAACCAGTGGCTGCCGGGCGACCGCTGCTGATTCCTCTCGGCGGTCCCGGAGAATGGGGCGAGAAGGTTGTCGGTGGCAAGGCGGCAAAGCTGGCCCAACTCTCGCCTGGTATCAGGGGGTATCAGGGGTCAGTTTACTTAATTGGGTATCAGGGGTATCAGGGGTCAGTTTAATTAATTGAATATCAGAGGAAACTCAATTTTCCGGGGGTAACTGCTTAAATCTAAGGGAATTAAGTAAACTGTCCCCCGAATGCGCAATAAAAAAGGGTCACCGCAGTGACCCTTAGTAGTTCCATGTGATTGCTTAAAATTTAAAACAGGCGTTTTCTGTTTGCAAACACAACCAAGCCAAGCAGCATTGTCATCATAATCAGTGCCCACTGGGATGTGGTGGGAATTGACGTGGCCGAGTTACCTGTTGGTGGTCCGACAATATCAGCGTTGATAATCACGTTATCGATCGTATAATCGGCGATACAGTCCACAACAGGGGCACAAGCTGAGTTGAACTGAAGTGTTATGCCGCCGGAACTATCAGGACCAACCGTGCTGCTGAAATTATACGTTGTCCAAACGTTCGGATCAGCATTCGGAAAAAGCGGGCCTCCGCCCAAGATCTCACTCTTGGATGTGCCACCACCTTCCAATTCTGAAAACATCTCTGCAAACAGAACACCGCCGGCCCCTGCTGTGCCACGAATGTCGAACTGGATATCGATCTGCTGACCTTCAGTCCATTCACCTGGGAGGAGATTGGCTTGCTTTATGATGTTTGCAGCTGGGGCAGTCTCTAATAGCCTGGCCGCGCTACCGGGATTTCCTGCAACGATTGTCTGGCCAGCTTCTCCTAAAGAACCCGGAAATTGTACCCACCCGGTGAAATCACCGGTTTCAAAATCACCATTGACGGCGATATCGGTGATGGCAGCTTGTGATGCCCCTGCAAACATCGACAGTGCGACGGCAAGTGCTGTGATCGTTTTTTTGGTCATTTGTAAGTCCCATAGTTGTATTTTATAGAGTGGGCCGGTGTATGACTGGTTCCAACTCAAGGCGCGGCACGCTCAGATCTTTCCTGCGTTTTCACGGACAAATGGCCGTGGGGGTGAAAAGCACAATTTTTTCAAATCGACAACTTTCCTCTGTCGTCACGTGTCATATAAGCGATGGTCCCATCGCGGTATAGCGCCGCAAGTCTACACTAGTCTTCGGGAATTTACCCATGAAAAAGCTCCATATATATATTTCGGGGCTATCACTAAAGGAGTTAAAACTCTTTTGAATAGAACAATTTCAATGAGGCGGAGCTCGGCAATCCGGAAAGATCTGTTGCTGAAAAATTTGTATTACCATCCAGGTGGACGAATATCCGCTGAATTATCTCCGGGTCTTCTATGCTGGCAATAATCTTGACCTCACCGCCGGGGTATCAGGGGTCAGTTTACTTAATTGGGTATCAGGGGTCAGTTTACTTAATTGGGTATCAGGGGTCAGTTTAATTAATTGAATATCAGAGGAAACTTAATTTTCCGGGGATAACTGCTTAAATCTAAGGGAATTAAGTAAACTGTCCCCCGAATGCCAACAACCGTACTTCGATTCGAGTTTTAACCACAATCTTTTTGATTACTCCAATTTCGAAAGTAATGGATGTTTTCATTTTTTTTGGGTTAATCTAGTAATGAGTTTGTAACTAACCGCTTTTCAGGTTTTTTTGCGTGAACGAGGGTGAGTAGCGTTAATATAGAACAAGCAAGAAAAACAACACAGGAAACAGTCATTCGGGCAGCAAAGGATACCCTGGGTCAGATTGTTAACCCTCTGACGCTGCCGGTCTGGCTACCGGAATTAAAAGACAAGGCCGTGTTGCGAACGGATTTCATCGCCGGCCTAACGGTTGCCCTGATACTGATACCGCAATCCATGGCTTATGCGCAACTGGCCGGATTGCCGGCTTATTACGGGCTTTACGCCTCCCTGTTACCGACAATGATAGCCGCTTTTTTCGGTTCTTCCCGGCAATTGGCAACCGGGCCTGTGGCCATGGTTTCACTGATGACCGCAGCGGCATTAGAGCCCCTGGCTACAGCGGGAAGTGACGCTTTTGTAGGTTACGCGGTGCTGCTTGCCTTTATGGTCGGTCTGTTTCAGCTGGCCCTCGGTATGTTCCGGCTTGGTGTGCTACTGAATTTTCTGTCTCACCCGGTGATACTCGGTTTCGTCAATGCCGCCGCCATCATCATCGGCACCTCCCAACTCGGCAAAATCTTTGGCGTAAGTGCGGACAAGGGTGAATATCACTATGAATTTGTGATCAACACTATCAAGGCGGCCATGGAGAGCACCCACTGGCCAACACTGGGCATGGCCGTACTCGCCTTCGCGATTATGATTGGCATCCGGCGTTACAAGCCCAAACTACCCTCCGTGCTGATCGCCGTGATCGCCACGACCATCCTCGCCTGGCTATTCGGCTTCGAAAAACACACCACCGTTAAGGTCGATCAAATTGCCGATCAGAAGATCAGAACCGCATTAATGTATGACGTACTGGAGGCAAAACGCATTACCAACCTCAAAGAAAAGTACATCATTGCGCAAAAGGATCATGTCGCCAAGGCAGAGGATATCGGCGATGATAGTGCGACACTACTGACAGAGCGCCAGAGCCTTGAACAAATTAAATTCCAGCTTGACCAATTGAAGGAAAAGGCCGGCTCCTACCACAAGGAACTTTTCAACACGCCTCTATATGTCATTGGGCAAGACGAGGGTATGAAGCTTTACACCCGGTCTGAAATTAGCGACCAAAACATGACCACTGAAGACAATGGTTTATTCGATCACCCCTGGTATATCAAGAGTTACAGCAACGGTGTCGTTGGTTTACAGACCGGTGGTAAAGTGATTGGTGATGTTCCCAGGGGCTTGCCCGGGTTTAGTATGCCCAAATTTGAGTGGTCCGCGATTATGCACCTGATCGGGGCGACCATTACCATTTCGCTCATTGGTTTTATGGAGGCCATTTCCATCGCCAAGGCCATGGCCGCCAAGACCAGGCAAAGCTTGAGTGCCGACCGTGAACTGATCGGACAGGGTATGAGTAATATCATCGGCTCCCTATTCCAGTCCTATCCCGTATCAGGCTCATTTTCCCGTTCGGCAGTGAACTTTAATGCCGGGGCCATGACCGGGTTTGCCTCGGTCATAAGTGCGCTCATCGTTGGCTTTACCCTGCTGTTTTTAACACCCTTACTCTATTACCTGCCACAAGCGACACTGGCCGCTGTGATCATCGTGGCGGTGGCGGGCCTGGTCAGCATCAAGCCAGCGATCCATGCCTGGCAAGCAAACCGGCATGATGGCATCGTCGCCGGCGTGACCTTTGTGTTTACCCTGGCGTTTGCCCCGGACCTGGAAATGGGCATCATTCTAGGCATGCTGCTCTCACTGGTGCTGCTGCTGTTTCGCATCATGAAGCCGCGTGTCGCCTTTCCCCCGCACCGGGCGCGTCTCTTTCCACCGGAAGCTGTGGAAGCCGGCATTATCGACGATGGGCGCATTGTACGAATGCGATTCGATGGCTCGCTCGTGTTTGCCAATGTCGCTTTTTTTGAAGAGCAGCTACAGAAATTGCTGGCGTCTACACCCCAGCTAAAAGTACTAATTATCGATGCAGTTTCCATCGCCGAGGTGGATGCATCGGGTGACCAGATGCTCCGTGACTATTACAGACGCCTGACCGAGTCAGGTATCCATGTACTGTTCTCGCGTGTCAAAAAACCCATTATGGCGATGTTCAATAGATCACATATGCACGAGGACATCGCTGAGGAGTTTTTCCACCGTAACCCGGTTGACGCCTTTGAACAGGCATGGACCATGATCGTAGAGGGCGAAAAAGCAGAACAAGCAGAAAAAGCAAAAGAGGCAAAAGAGGCAAAAGAGGCAAGAAGAGAGCAGAAGAGACAGAAGAGACAGAAGAGACAGAAGAGGCAGAAGAGTCAGAAGAGGTAGAAGACGTAGAAGAAGCAGAGATGGTCGAAGACATCGATGACTCAAAAAAAATCAATGAACCTGACGGAAGTTCAGTATCCAGTTGAAAGACGGGGTGTCGTTCAGGTTCTTTTAGCGAGTTCGAGGGGCGCTGGGGTGGGGGTATTGCCTACCAGAGCTCGCTCAAGCACATCCTTGTTGTGCTCGATACTCGGCTACCCTGACATAGCACATTATTTCAGTTGGATACTTTAGACAATGAGGGACAGCATGAAACTCTGTCCCTCACCCGGAAGAATCTTAGCTATCAGAAATGGTCACTGCCTGTCCGGCCTGGATACGTTCACCACCCCGGGTAATGATGCGGTCACCCTGCTCTACGTTGCCAATGACTTCAACAAAACCACCGAGGCCAATTCCGGTTTTAACCGCGATTTTTTCCACCGTGTTATCACTGTTCACCCGCATCACAAAGATATCGTTACCTCGTAGTACCAGTCCATCACGTGGAATGGCCACAAGTTCACGCGGTTCGCTATTGGGCAGTGCAATCCGCACCGGGCTGCCGATAATCCATGCCGGGTCATTGGCCGCGATGCGTACTTCAAACATACGTGAGCGATCATCGCCAACCGGAATGACATAACTGATTGGACTCAGGGATTCACGCTTCTGATGCTCAACTGAAACCTGCATCCCTTCACGTATCCAGCCAGCAACCGAAAGCGGTGCCTGTGCCCTGATTTCCCGGTGTTCGGTATCGACCAGGCGTGCAACCTGTGCGCCACGGCTCACAAATTCACCAACCTGAACCACCCTTTCCACCACGATACCGGGGAAGGGGGCCAGAACTTCCGTCTGCCTGATACGGCGTTTGATCTGGGCAATGGCAACCTCTGCACGCTTGATTTCCTGCCGGGTCATATCCAGTTGTGATTGCGCCTCATCCAGTTGCGTGGCCGCGGCATTGTTGCTGGCCGCGAGTTTCTGGAAGCGTTGCAGACTGCTATCCCGGTACTTGAGCTGTGATTTCAAACTGGCCAGTTGAGCCTCGCTATCGGCCAGGTCCAGACGTAAATCTTCGGCATCAATACGGGCAATCGCTTGACCCTGTTCTATACGTGAGCCGACATCCGCCACCCAGGTAATACGGCCATCTGTTTCAGCCGCAATACGTGCGTCATTCTGACTAATGACCGTGCCGGAGACCCAAAGGGTTGCTGAAAATGTGTCGCGTTGTGCGGTTTCAACCATGACAGGTGATGCCGGGGCTCTGCTGTTCAGCATCCTCAGCCCAGGACAGCATGGGAACCAAACAAAAAGCGAGTGCGAGTTTTGTGTAACGATTCATTCCAACCTCCTTGATCAGGCCACGGATTCCAACGCGGTCCTGTGCGACGTTTCCGGCGCGATAACTTCTACCTGCTTTGCCTTGCCGAGACGCAGCATGCAGGGTAATAGCAATAATGTGAAAATCAGGCTAAAGCTCATGCCACCGACAATCGATGCCGCCAATCCGCGATAGATAACGCTGCCTTCACCCGGTAGCAGCAACAGCGGCAACATGCCAAAAATGCTGGTCAGGGTACTCATGAATATCGGCCGTAAACGGATGCGCAATGCATGTTCAACTGCTTCATGCCGGCCCATGCCACCGCGCTCGGCCTGGCGGGTCTGATCAACTAACAGGATCGCGTTGTTGACCACCAATCCCAGCAAAATGATAAAACCGATCATGGTCAGCAAATCCATCGGTTGGAATGCGACCAGGTTCAGAGTGCGTATGGCGATGATTCCGCCGACGCCAGCCAGCGGGATTGTCATAATCACGAGCGCGCTGTCTTTCGGGGAACGGAACAGGCCAGCCATCAGCAAAAACAGGATAAACAAGGCCATGATGAAGTTCCGGCCCATGGTCTGAATGGCTTCGGTCAGGCTATCCGCACTGCCGCCGTACTGAACTGAACCGTCGGCGGGTAACACCGCACGCAGACCGGGTTCGACGTCCGCCTTGATCTGCTCAATTGCGGTTTCCAGTGAAACATTATCAGGTGGACTCAGGTTGACACTGACCGTGCGTCTGCCATTCACCCGGCGGACCTGGCCGGGACCGGTCGCCCGTTCAACGCTAACCAGTTCGCCTAATGGCACCACTTCACCACTGGGCGTCATGATGGGCGTTGTTGCCAGTTGTTCAGGTGTTTCCCAGCCATCGGCCCGCATGATGATATCCATGCGATTTTCGCCGTTGAAATATTCACCCAGCCAGAGACCGTTTCCGAGGGTCCGCACCAGGGATGCGACACCACGTCTGTCCATACCCACTTCGTTGATCCGGGCGTCATCAGGAAACACCCGTAATTCGGGCTCAGCCAGCTCAATACCGGGAAACGTCTGCACATTGGCGCCTTCAAAAGACTCCCTTAGCCTTGTTTGTGCCTCGCCCGCTGCGGCATACAAACCGGTCTGGTCAGCCGACTGTATATGCATGGAAATATCGCGACCGCCGCCAAAACCACCAAACAGGTTGCCCTGCATGGCAAAACCCTGAAAATCGGGAATATCCACCAGCACTTCATTGCGAACGATTTCCAGCAATTCACCCACCTTGCTCTGATCCAGCGCGCGCGCACCGATGGTGCCGCCACCCGGCCAGGTCAGGATGTAATAATTCTTCAGGGCCGGTTCCTTGACGCCATCCATATAAGGTTGAAGACGCTCGACCAGTTTGCTGATGATTTCCTTCTCATTGGTTTCAACATTTGCACCGGGAGGAAACTGCAGAAATGCATCAACCGCATCACGCTTGACCGGTGGCAGGTAATCCATTTGCGGAAATAGCAACCAGGTTACAAGCAGGGGTGCGGATATCAGGCTGACAATCAGAATTGCACGGCGTTTTCCGGTAGAGCTGATCTTCATCAATGAATGGGCCAGCCGTGACCATCCCTGCGACGCGTCTTTGGACAGTTTTTTCGGTTTCAGCCAACTACCGGCAACCGTGGGAAGAATGGTGAGTGCCACCACCAGCGAAATCACCACCGCGATCGATATGGTCAAGGCAAGATCTGCGAATAATTGCCCTTCCACGTCCTGCAGAAACAATACCGGCAGGAAAATAGCCACGGTGGTTGCGGTAGAAGCAAGCAGTGCACCTTTAACCTGACTGGTACCGGCCAATGCTGCGACCGAGGGAATCTCACCACGCTCACGAATACGCAGGATATTTTCTGACACGACAATAGCTGCATCCAACACCATGCCAACGGCGAAAGCCAGGCCGGCCAGTGAAATAACATTCAGGCTACGCCCGGTCAGGTCCAGTACGATAAATGTTGATAACAGGGAGATCGGGATGGCGGTGGCAATCAGGATGGTGGCCCGGGTATCGCGTAAAAACAGCCACAAGACACCTATGGCAAATAGTATTCCCAGCAACAGGTTGTTGGTCACCATACTGACTGCCCGCTTGATAAACACCGACGCATCGAAGGACTGTTGTATGTCCAGACCGGCATTGGCCAACGGCCCTTCGCGTAACTCGGCGACGGCCTCTTTAACCAGTGTCAGTGTACCCAGTACGTTGGCGCCATTGGCGCGATCAACCCTGAGGCTCATGGCCGGGTTACCGTTCTGGATGGCTATCTGGGTTTTCTTGCCACGTGCGACCTGTACATCGGCGATGTCGCCCAAACGGATCGGTCGCCCTTCACGCCACTCGAGAATCAGATCCTTGAATTGCATCGGATCATAACGACCCTCAAAACGCAGTGTGTACTGGCGTCGGCCAACGTCTACAAAGCCGCCTGAAACATCGGTAGAGCGACTGGCACGCGCCGCAACGGAACCCAGCTCAATACCATATTCCGCCGCCCGGTAAGGGTCGATGGTGATCTGCAATTCTTCAGGCGCACCTGCGTTAATTTCAACCCCGGCGACACCATCGATGGATTCCAGTTTTGGTTTCACCGTATCCATGATGAACTGGCTGTAGTCTTCGATATTGCCTTCGGTCCCGGGTAATAGCTGTACAAAGAACCAGCTCAAGGCCTGGTTGGCACCACCACCGCCACCACCCATGTTGACAACCGGTGGGTCAGAATCAGCAGGCATCGAGGGCAAACGGTTAAGCCTGCCAATGACCTCCATCAGCGTGGCCTGCATATCGGTACCCAGGGTGAACTCCATGTTGATCCAGGCACCACCGTTGAACGCATTGGAAGACATGACTTCCATACCCGGCATACCCTGCAAAACGTCTTCCATCGGGTCGAGTATTTCCGACTCAACCTCTTGCGGTGAGGCTGCACGCCAACCTGCAAAGACACTGATCTGCGGCAGATCAATTTCCGGGAAAAGCTGTACCGGAAGCCCTTTGAGACTAAACAATCCAAACAAGGTAATAATGGCCACTGCAACGGCAACGCCGGCAGGATTTTTTACGGCTCGTTCAGTGATGCTCATGCCTCTGTGATACTCCCTACATCTTTCTCTACTTCCAGATTGGACGCTCAAAATAACGAGAACGTTACCAATCTACTCTTCTTGTAGTGGAGATTAGAGCCTTCCAGTTGCATTTGGTTGTGACCAAAGTCATGGATTGCGATGACCTGTTGTGTGTCGACGGCAAACCGAGTCAAGTGCACTGCCCATTTACGGAAAAACACAAATACTGGGCACATTTGAGTGTGCCGCCATTGGCAACCCTGCCGCAATCCGCAGGTCAAGACTCCTCGTGCTTGTCATACCCATCCGGGATAGCTGACCACGGATATAATGCTTGAGCAAACAGCCACGCCGGGGCTAAACTTTACCCATGAATATATTGGTTGCTGTGGATCTGTCACCGGCATCCGACGCGGTTGTCGAAGCTGCACGCGGTGTCGCAGAACTCACCGGGGTCAGCGTCTATATCCTCCACGCTGTTGAGACCGAACCGGATTACATCTGCCCTGAGGGCGACCCGGAAACCAGGCGTGCCAGGGTTGCCGAAGCGTTTCCCAAAGAACATAGCCGCGTGCAGGCGATAGCCGATAAACTCCTGGATGATGGTCTGGATGCCTCGGCATTGCTGGTCTGTGGTTCCGCCGTGGAAGCCACCCTGAATGAAGCCGAAATCCTCGAAGCCGGCCTGATCGTGGTCGGAACCCATGGACACGGGTCTGTTTACGACGTACTTATCGGCAGTTATTCCGTCAGCATGATTCGTAATTCAAAATTACCGGTGCTGGTCGTACCCGTCCGGGACGTTTAACCACCCCTGAATCCTGCTTGTCGCCCGACCCGGGCTGGTAATATTTTCAACCCGAAATGATCTGGATCAACTCCGTCACGATTCCTTTCTAAATGTAATTGCGAATCATTCTCATTTGCATTACGATCCCCGCATCTTACTTTTAACATCAAAAACAAAGGCACAACAAATGAGATTCAGTATCAGGCCGTGGGTAATGATGGCCACGATGGCGTTGGTTTTTTTGCTCGGCATTCCCACCTCTCACGCCCAGGTGAGCAACGCCGAGTTACTGGAAAAGCTCGAATCCATGCAACAGCAGATCGATGAGTTAAAACGCCAGATTGCACAAAATGAAGAGAAGACCAATGAAACCGATGCCAAGGTTGAAGCGGTTGCCGAAGTGATGGAATCAGCCCCACCACAAGTCGCCAAGGCCAGCAGAACGACCATTGGCGGATACGGCGAACTGCACTACAACAACCTGAATGCCAAAGACCCCGCCAGGGATGTCGAAATGATTGACCTGCACCGTTTCGTGCTGTTCTTTGGTCATGAGTTCAATGACAAGACACGCTTTTACTCGGAAGTCGAAATCGAACATGCCTTTGTTGCCGACTCCGGTGGGGACACACCGGGCGAAGTGGAAATTGAGCAGGCCTTTATCGAGTTTGACCTGCGTCAGGACCTTTATGCCAAGGCGGGTGTGTTTCTGATTCCCGTTGGTATTCTTAATGAAACCCATGAACCGGACACCTTTTATGGTGTGGAACGCAATGATGTAGAGAACATCATCGTACCCAGCACCTGGTGGGAAGGCGGTGCCGGGCTCAATGGCCGCTTTGGCTCCGGTTGGAACTGGGATGTGGCCTTTACCTCCGGTTTACAAATGCCGACCACCGGCAGCAATGCCTTCAGGGTTCGCAGCGGACGCCAGAAAAGTGGCCCAGGCGGTCGCCAGCGATGGTGCGATAACCGGACGTTTACGTTACCTCGGTATTCCCGGTCTGCAGGCCGCAGTAACCGTTCAGTACCAGTTTGATCCATCCCAGGTCTCAAATGACGGTCTGGACAGCGGCACCCTGGTAGAAGCTCACGTTGATTACCAGCGTAATGGCTTTGGTCTGCGGGCACTCTATGCCCGCTGGGATTTCACCGGTGATGCAGTAGAAGCGGCAGATGCAGACACCCAAACCGGCTGGTATATCGAACCCAGTTACCGCCTGAACGACAAGATCGGCTTTCTATACACGCTATGAAGATGTCGATGCCGCCCGCAACCAGGACAAGTTCGACCAATGGCAAGTCGGGTTGAACTGGTGGCCGGCTAAAAACGTCGTGATCAAGCTCGACTATCGTGACCGCAGCCACGACCTGGACAGTCAGCGCGGACGGGACTTTACCGGCATAGACCTCGGACTTGGGTTACAGCTTTTAAACGATGCTCAATACCTGCAGAAAAATATTTGTTAGTAATGGTTATGACCCTGTCGTTGCCGGCACTGGTTTCTGCCGCCTCGGTCTATGAAACCACAGGCGGAATTCCTCTCCCGTGCATTCAATGATTCACCGCCTGAGCCCAATATCCTCTGGCTCAGCGGTGAAAGAAAATCAGCTGTCCGGCAACTACTGGGTCATGATTACTCCGCCCTGCGCTTGCGATATTGGTGCCAGGCAGGGCGCTCCGCCTGGGTTCTTGATGAAATCGGCAAGGAATTACCCATTACCGTGGGTATCATCATCGAAAATAACTACATCAAGAATCTACGCGTAATGACCTATCGTGAAAACCGGGGTGGCGAAGTTGCAACACCTGCCTTTACCGATCAATTTATAAATGCCGAACTTGAAGAAAGCAATAAGCTCGACGTCAGAATTGATGGTATTTCGGGTGCAACACTATCCGTGCAATCCCTGACCCGCCTGGCGACCATGGCGCTATTTCTGCACACTGAAAGCAACTGTCAACAATGGCTCGTAAAAAGCGGAGAACTTCAGCAATGCGCCGTTTACACCGCTCGTTCGGTGCAGGTGCTGCAATCTTTGTTTTTTTCATGGTGCTCAGCGGTCTGGTAATTAACCATTCCAACGGCCTCGGTCTTGATCAACGTCATGTATCCCAGCCGTTTCTGCTTGGCTGGTACGGGCTTGGCAAACCGGAGAACATCCAGAGCTATGCGGTTGGCGACGACTGGCTGAGCTTTGCCGGTTCGCAGTTGTATCTCAATGACAAATCCGTGGCGACCATCTCAGATGGTGTTGGTGCGGTATCCAGTGGTGACCTGTTGATTGCCGCAGGCAGCGACGAATTGCTGTTGCTTGACCATGATGGAAACCTGGTCGAAAGAATACCCTGGAGCTCCATTGCCACGGCTCCGATCGAGTCAATCGGTCTACACGCAAATGCCAGTGGTTTCGGTGAAATCAGCGGGTCAGCTCTGGTTGGCCGATACCGACCTGCTGAACTGGCAGCGAGCTGGTGAAGCCAATGCAATCCCGCTTTGGTCGATTTCAGAACCTGCACCTGATGACACTTCAACAAGCCATCACACGCGTATATCGCGGCGAAGGTCTGAGCCTGGAACGGCTGCTGCTGGATCTTCATAGCGGCCGCATATTCGGTTCAATCGGTGTTCTTGTTTATGACCTGCTGGCCCTGGCCCTGGGTTTTCTCTCGATCAGCGGTCTGGTCTTGTGGTTTCGTAGCCGTCGCAATGGAAAGGTACAAATAAAAAAGATGTATGATTGCGTTATGAAATACGTCTTTCTGGCCATATTTGTATTGATTGCGTCGCAGCCTATGCAGGTTTCGTCGTGTGATATGCAAAATGCCCAACAGACATCCCAGCACGGTTCCCACGACATGGATCACGATGACGGGTCAAGGTATGGATTGCTGTGATCACGACCCTTCGGTGCCATCTGATAACTGTGATTCACATGTCCCATTGCGGTGCCTGCCCGAACAGTGTCATGGCGATCAGCGCTTTAACGATTAACGTGATATTCAAGTCAAACACCCGCCTGTTTCTGCCTGATACCGGCGAACCGCTAAGCAGTTTCAACCCTCCACCTTTCAAACCTCCCATCGCCTGAACAATTAGTCTTTCGGGCCGCTTTACAGCGGTTTTATCCCGATGTTGTTTGTAACACAGGTAAAACCACCTGTGGTGTTGTGGAGAATAAGATGTACCAGTCCCTTGCCGGTAAGGCATTCCGCCGTATTTTTGCGGTGACACTGCTGTTGCTTTCAGCGCGCATACCATCTTTGCCGCTGAACTGACCATTGAAGAAGCCAGCCAGCTTGCTTTAAAAGACGACTATACGCTGCAAGCTATTGGTGCCCGCAGTGAGTCACTGTCCGAGTTGGCGATAGCCACCGGAAGGCTACCCGACCCAAAGCTCAAGCTGGGTTTCGCCAACCTTCCCACCGATACCTTTAACCTGGGCCAGGAACCAATGACCCAGGCGGTGATAGGTGTGCAGCAAATGTTTCCACGTGGTCAGACACGATCGCTCAGCAGTGCACGGATAAATGAATCCGTTGCGCGTAATGATGCCGAGGCCTGGACCGGCGATATTTGATATTGCTGGCCGTTCGCGAAGAGTACACGCGGATATTTCTGCACCGGGAACGACAGAGAATCCTGCAACAATCACTGGACGTTTTTACGGACCTGGCGGAAATTACCCGTGACTACTTCGCAACCGGTCGTGCCCATCAGCAGGATGTTGTTCAAGCCCAGCTTGAATTATCCAAGGTTGAGGAACGACTGATAGGCATGCGACAGCAGGAAGAACAGGCGCGTGCCCGGCTGGCGGAACGGATTGGTGCCGATGCCTTCCGCGAACTTGATGCGGACTGGCCCGGATAACCACCCACCACCCGCACAACAAATCATTGCCGGGCTGGCTGAACATCCGCGCATACGGGCATGGCAACACGAAATCGCCAAATCCAGAACATCCGAGGAAATCGCCCGACAGGCTTACAAACCCGGCTTTGCAGTCGACCTTGCCTACGGTGGACGAAGCGGTCAGAACACCAACGGCAGCAATCGCAGCGACCTGTTTTCAGTTTTTGTAACGATGGATATCCCCCTATTCACCAAAAACCGCCAGGACCGTGTGCTGGCGGCCAGCATCGCGAGACACCTCCGCAGTCGAATATGCCCGTGATGACGTTTATCGCTCCATGAAAGCAAGGGTTGAAGAGAATGCGGCAACACTGACTCATCAACAGGAAAGGCTCGGGCTTTACCAGGAATACCTGTTACCACAGGCGGCCTTTAACGCAGAAACCGCCTTTGAAGACTACCAGGATGCCGTCGGCGACCTGACCACCCTGATGCGCGCCCGGATCGGTGAATACGAACTCAAATTAGGTCATGCGGCCTTACGCGCTGAAGAAATCACACCCGTGCAAAATTGCTGTATTTTCAGGGAGAAACATCATGAGTGGCGACACAAAATCGACAGTCCATTCCAGAATGCCACTACTTGCCACCCTGGTCATCGGTCTGGCAGGCGGTGTCCTGATCAGCAACTACACCATCCTTGGCGAAAACTCTCGATTTCCGGAGAGGTGGCGACAACAAAGCTGAAAAGGAGATCCTCTACTGGGTGGCACCCATGGATCCCGCTTATCGTCGTGACGAACCCGGCAAGTCGCCGATGGGTATGGACCTGGTTCCCGTTTATGCCGAAGAGAAAAAGGAACCGGAAATCCTGTACTGGGTCGCACCCATGGATCCCAGCTTACCGGCGCGACGAACCCGGCAAATCACCGATGGGTATGGACCTGGTTCCGGTGTATGCAGAGAAGGTGCGGATAGTGACGCTGTCCACGTCAGTTCGGCTGTAGAGCAAAGCCTGGGCGTACGCACCAGCAAGGCAGAGCGTCGCTCTCTGTGGCGAAAGTAGAGGCAACCGGTTACGTGGGCTTCGATGAAACCCGTGTCAGCCAGATCAATTTGCGAACCGAAGGCTGGATCGAACGCCTGTTGATAAAAAATGAAGGTGAGCGGGTCACAAAAGGCCAACCACTGTTTGAATTCTACTCACCACAACTGGTCAATGCTCAAAAAGAATATGTTCAGTCCAGGCGTCGCAATGACGCGCAGATGATGTAACTGCGACCGAAGAGAAACTATTGGCACTGGGTATGGTAGCAGGCAGATATCCAGCGCCTGGCAAAAACCTCAAAAGTCACCAATACCGTGCAGATACTGGCCCCACAGGATGGCACGGTCACCAGCCTCAACGTGAAGGAAGGCATTTTTGTCCAGCCAGCCACCGAGATCATGAGTCTTGCTGATCTTTCCAGCGTGTGGCTTCAGGCCGAGGTATTTGAATCGCAAACCGATTGGGTCACGGAATTACAATCTGCCGAGGCACGTCTGAACTATATGCCGGGTGAGGTCTTCAGTGGCCGGGTCGATTATGTCTACCCGGTGCTGGATCCAAAGACCCGGACACTGCAGGTGCGGCTTCGCTTTGACAACCCGGATGAGCGGATGAAACCCAATATGTATGCCCGCGTAACGATATTCGGTAAACCTCATCCCGGCGCTCTGAGTATTCCCCGTGAAGCACTGATCCGGGGGCAGGATACTGACCGGGTCGTGGTCGCTCTCGGTGACGGCAAGTACACGGTTCACGAAGTAATGACCGGAATTGAAAGCGGTGGCTGGCTGGAAATTATCGCCGGACTCGAGGTCGGTGACGAGGTGGTAACGTCTGCGCAGTTCCTGATTGACTCAGAAGCCAGCCTGGCCGGCAGCATTCATCGACTCGATGCCACGCGAATGACAGATGGCACAGGTGGTCAACAGTCAGATAGTCTTTGGAAGCGGTATTGTAGAAGCGGTGGATCTCGCAAAGCCGGCGTATTCGTATCAGCCATGGCCCGATCGAGGCACTGGGCTGGACCCCATGACCATGGAGTTCGATGTATTGCCGGGTGCAAACCTGGACATCCATCACGTATCGGTCAGAAGCGTTCATTTTTCGCTGAGCCATTCAAAAGTCGGTGATTATGTCATCAGCAATATCCACCAGCCTGAACCTGCCGGTGTTGATGAAGGCGCGTCCGATGCACAGATGGAGACAATCATGAACAGGAGAGCGGGTCATGATCACGGCCATTATCCGCTGGTCGCTAAACAATCGCGTCCTGGTACTGCTGATGACCGGCATCATGGTCGCTCGCCGGTATACAGGCCATTCATCACCACACCCATTGATGCCCTGCCCGATCTGTCGGATGTACAGGTGATCATCAAGACCAACTACCCGGGCCAGGCGCCCCAGGTGGTAGAGGACCAGGTCACCTATCCATTAACCACGGCCATGCTGGCGGTACCCGGTGCCACCACGGTGCGGGGTTACTCATTTTTTGGCGACTCTTTTGTTTACATCATTTTTGAGGACGGTACCGATCTCTACTGGGCCCGCTCCAGGGTACTGGAGTACCTGAACCAGGTATCCGGTGACCTGCCACCCGGATGCCAGACCGGCGTCTGGGTCCGGATGCAACCGGTGTCGGCTGGGTATACGAATACGCACTGGTTGACCGTACAGGCAGCAAGGACCTCTCCCAATTACGCGCCATTCAGGACTGGTTTCTGAAATTTGAACTGCAAACCGTACCGGGGGTCTCCGAGGTCGCCACCATTGGCGGCATGGTTCAACAATACCAGGTGGTGATCAACCCGGATGCATTGCAGGCCTACAACTTGTCTTTGGCACAGGTACGCAGTGCCATCAAACGGGGCAACCAGGAAGTCGGTGGCTCAGTGATTGAAATGGGGGAAGCCGAGTACATGGTGCGTGCAACCGGATACCTGACTTCCATAGCTGATCTGCAAAAAATACCCCTCGGTATGAACGATAAAGGCACCCCCGTGAGACTGCAGGATGTCGCCGATATCCGTATGGGCCCACAACTCAGACGCGGTATTGCCGAATTGAATGGCGAAGGTGAGGTGGTCGGTGCTGTCGTCGTTATGCGCTATGGTGAAAATGCCCGGACCACGATATCCAGGGTCAAAAACAGGCTGGCTGAACTGCAGGACAGCCTGCCCGAAGGTGTGGAGGTGGTTGAAACCTATAACCGCTCTGCCCTGATCGATCGATCCGTCGACACACTCAAGACAAAACTGGTCGAGGAGTTCCTGGTCGTTGTGCTGGTTTGTATCCTGTTCCTGTTTCACTTCCGTTCTTCACTGGTCGTGATCATTTCATTACCGGTGGGCATTATTTTCGCCTTCCTGGTCATGCGCTTCCAGGGTCTGAACGCCAATATCATGTCGCTTGGCGGTATCGCCATTGCCATCGGCGCCATGGTCGATGCCGCGATCGTCATGATCGAGACCGTTCACAAGAAAATGGAACAGGCCGACTATGACCCAAAAAAGCACTGGGATGTGATTGCCGAGGCCGCTACCGAGGTTGGGCCACCGCTGTTCTTTTCCCTGTTGATTATCACCCTGAGCTTTTTGCCGGTATTCACGTTACAGGCTCAGGAAGGCAGGATGTTTGCCCCGTTGGCATTCACCAAGACCTATTCCATGGCGGGTGCAGCCATTTTGTCCATTACCCTGGTGCCGGTTCTGATGGGTTATTTCATTCGCGGCAAGCTTACACCGGAACACAAAAACCCGCTCAACCGCCTGATGATCTGGCTTTACCGGCCACTGATCAATGCCGTCACCCACCGCCCGGTGCTGGTGCTGATCGCCTCGGCCGTGCTGGTGGTCGTGGGTATGTGGCCGGCCACCAAGCTGGGTTCGGAATTTATGCCCGACCTGAATGAAGGCGACATCATGTATATGCCGACAACCTTCCCGGGCATATCCATCGGTAAGGCGCAGCAACTGTTGCAGCAGACCGACAAACTGATCAAATCGGTACCGGAGGTCAAGACTGTATTCGGCAAGATCGGGCGGGCCGAGACAGCGACCGACCCTGCTCCATTGACGATGATCGAATCCGTTATTCAGCTCAAACCCGAAGCGGAATGGCGGGCAGGTGTAACCATCGACAGTATCAAGGAAGAATTGAATCAAAGATTAAAACTTCCCGGTGTTACCAACGCCTGGGTATGGCCGATCAAAACCCGAATTGACATGCTGGCCACGGGAATCAAGACCCCGGTGGGTATCAAGATTGGAGGTGCCGACCTCGCTGTGATTGAAAGCATTGGCAAGGATATCGAACAGGTGCTGCTGGGTGTCCCCGGAACCACCTCGGCCTATGCTGAACGGGTTGCCGGCGGACGTTACGTCACCGTCGATATCAACCGCGAGGAGGCATCCCGTTACGGGCTCAACATAGACGATGTACAGGACGTGGTAAAAACCGCCATCGGCGGTATGAATGTCACCGAAACCGTTGAAGGTCTTGAGCGTTACCCGGTCAACATACGCTACCCGCGTTATATGCGTGACTCGCTGGAACAACTCAAACTATTACCCATCGTCACCCCTGCAGGTCAGCACATTACCCTGCAGGCCGTTGCCGACCTGCGTGTCGAGGATGGGCCGCCGATGATCAAGAGTGAGAACGCGCGTCTGAATGGCTGGATTTATGTTGATATCGCCGGTGTGGACCTGGGTACCTATGTGGACGCTGCCCGCAAAGCGGTCGCTGACCAGGTTGATTTGCCAGCAGGCTACTCGATCACCTGGTCCGGGCAATACGAGTACATGGAACGTGCCAAGGAGCATTTGGCCATCGTGATTCCCATCACGATCATCACCATCATGCTGTTGTTGTTCCTCAATTTCAGAAACCTGGTCGAAGTGCTGATCATCCTCGGCACCTTGCCAATGGCACTGACCGGTGGCCTGTGGCTGCTTTACCTGTTGGATTACAACCTGTCGGTTGCCGTCGGCGTCGGCTTTATCGCACTGGCAGGTGTGGCAGTGGAGATCGGCGTGGTCATGCTGGTTTATCTCAAGCAGGCAATGGCAAGCCACCGGTTATCCGCAAAGCAGGCTGGCAGAAACATGCAACGCGCAGACCTGGAGAGTGCCGTCCATGACGGCGCCCTGATGAGAGTGCGGCCCATCATGATGACGGTCGCCGCCATCATCGCCGGCCTGCTGCCGATCATGCTGGGTGGCGGCACCGGCTCCGAGGTCATGCGCCGTATCGCTGCTCCCATGGTGGGTGGCATGGTCAGCGCAACCATCCTGACCCTGGCGGTTATTCCTGCCATTTTCCTGTTGTGGCAAAGACATGGTCTTGAAAGAGGCGAAAAGTGAGGCAGAGTGAAAAATGAATGTTGACCGCGTGGCATTCCCGGTGGAAACAGAAAACGTTCCATCGGGGTCATGTACATTTTTTGGTGCTTGGTTTACTCAATGTTGGGTGTTAGGAACACATTATCATTCAATGGACAATACAAGTCCCAGACCACTGATTGAAGGTGGCCCCGGATCCGTTATGTCAGGATTATGCGGGGTTTGCTATCATAACCCACTGTTACCCGTCATAAAGGGTACGGGGCCTGGGAGGATTGAAAACTCGATATGAGATTTTTCAGATCTAGTTCACAAAGGGATCTTTAATTTATCGCACACTCTCATGTGCCGGGTGAAATTTTGAACCTATCCGAACCAACCGATTTCCCGATTTCTTCCTGGTAGGTGCGCCACGTTGCGGTACAACGGCGCTTAGCCGTTACCTGTCGCGTAACCCGCAAATTTGTTTTTCGAGGCCGAAGGAACCCCATTATTTCGCAAAAACTGACCATATCCCCGAGCCAGACGAACTCAAGCGGGATTACCTGGATCGCTGTTTTGCGCACTGCACACCGTCACACCGGGTATCTGGGCGAAGGGTCGGTGTCTTACCTTTATATCCCGGGTGTCATTGAACGCATTCTGCACTTCAACCCGAAGGCAAAGTTCATCGTACAAATACGAAACCCACTCAAAATGCTGCCGTCCTATCACCTGCGTATGCAATTTCTGCTGCAGGAGGACGAAGCAGATTTCACAACAGCCTGGGGACTCCAAGCGGCGCGTATGCGTGGTGAAAATATTCCAAAACGCAGTCTTGATCCGCGATTGCTGTATTACAGCGAGGTCGCAAAGTTTGGGGCGCAAATCGAACGCCTATTCAATCTTGCCGGACGTGAGCAAACACACGTCATCGTGTTCGAAGATTTCGCCAGCGATACACTCGGAGTGTACAAACGTTTACTGGAGTTTCTTGGGGTCGACTACGATGGCCAAACGGATTTTGAACGCAGATTCGAGAGCCAGATGTATCGTTATCGCTGGTTGCAGCAAGTGCTCTTTGTGCCGGCAACCAGTGATGGAAAGATTGTCGACACGCTGCAACAAAGGGCACGCAAATACAATCCGGACGGTTCCAAGAAAATGAGCTTGATCAAACGCCTCACCAACCTGAACAAAGTCCCCAGGTCGCCGGATCCCCTGACACCGCAAATGGCGGATACCCTGCGCGAAACGCTACGACCTGACATCCAGCATTTATCCCGTTTGCTTGACCGCGACCTGAGCCATTGGATCGATGGGTGACTACGACAAATAAAACTTCAACCCTGCTGAAGATCGACGGGATGCATTGTGCCTCCTGTCAAAGGCCAATTGAGAAGGCCTTGCGGGAAACCCCTGGCGTCAAAGATGTGAGTGTTAACCTGGCTAGCCGTGAGGTCAATGTTGACAGCACAGTCACCAGCGATGTGCTGATCGCCGCAGTGGCAAGTGCAGGTTTTGAAGCAGTGCTTGACCCGATTCAGTCCCTGGAGGAAACCGACCGGGTCAATCAGGCCAACTTCAACAGGCTGATATACAAAACGGTACTGGCATTGGTCACTGGTTTTGTCCTGATGATATTCGGTATGAACACGCCTGAAATCGATACCGGTTGGAATCTGAATCATGCAGCCTGGTTGTTGATCGCTGTTGTCACTGCCGGTGTCATGTATTACACCGGCCGCCACTTCTTCAGCGGTGCTATCAAGTCTTTGAAGACACGCTCGGCGACCATGGATACCCTGATAGCGCTGGGCACCGGAACCGCGTGGTTATATTCCACCATCATCGTGCTATTTCCGGCGCTGGTACCGGAAATCGCTCGCCACGTTTACTTTGAAGCCGCCGTCATCATCATCGGCATGGTCAATCTCGGCCAGGCGCTGGAGCAGAAAGCCCGCGGCAGAACCTCCCAGGCCATCCGCCGCCTGCTGGATTTGCAGCAAAAAACAGCGCGTATCGTCCGTGATGGCGAAGAAATTGATGTGCCGATCGGAGCTGTTGTAAAAGATGACCTGGTGCGTGTGCGGCCCGGCGAACAGATTGCGGTTGATGGCATCGTGGAACAGGGCCAGACCAATATTGATGAATCCATGCTCACGGGTGAACCAGTCCCGGTTGCAAAAACCAACGGCGATGAAGTATCCGCAGGCACGCTGAACAAGACCGGCAGTATCCTTTACCGCGCCACCCGTGTAGGTTCTGACACGGCACTGGCACGTATCATCAGGATGGTACGCCAGGCACAGAATTCCAAACCGCCCATCGGCAAACTGGCCGATTCTATTGCCGCAGTCTTTGTGCCTGTGGTGATGTTGATCGCCGTAGTTGCGGCACTGGTGTGGTTCAGTATCGGTCCTGAACCCAGGTTTGTTTATGCCATTGTTACTGCCGTGACAGTGCTGATTATTGCCTGCCCCTGCGCGCTCGGCCTGGCCACACCGATGTCAGTCATGGTCGGTATCGGCAAAGCTGCAGAAGCCGGGGTGCTGATCCGTAACGGTGAGGCATTGCAAACCGCCAGCCAGTTAACCACCATGGTGCTGGATAAAACCGGCACCATCACCACCGGCCAACCCGGAATCGTTGAGATTGATGCCTATTGTGATCAAACCCAAAACGCGCTCTTACTGTTGGCAGCAAGCCTGGAGGCCGGTTCTGAACACCCACTCGCACAGGCCTTCCTTGACGCTGCCAAGCTTCAGGAACTGGATCTGTTAGCTGTCGAAGCCTTTGAAGCCGTTGCCGGCCAGGGCATCAAGGGGCAAATAGACAACTGCCAGCTGTTGCTCGGTAACCAAAAGCTGATGGATGATTCCAGCGTGGCTCTCGATACCGAAGCACTCGCGAGCAGCGAGCGCATGGCTGAAAATGCCTGGACACCCATGTTTTTGGCCTCGAACGGACAACTCATCGCCCTAATTGCCGTAGCAGACCCGATCAAAACGGAATCCGTAGAGGCTATCAAACGCCTGCAAGCCGATGGTCTCAGGGTGGTCATGATAACCGGTGATAACCGGCACACTGCCGAGGCCGTTGCCCACCAGGTTGGCATCACACAAGTCCGTGCAGAAGTGCTGCCACAAGACAAGAAAGACCAGATCGCCGAAATGCAGAAACAGGGAGAGCGGGTCGGTATGGTCGGTGACGGTATCAACGACGCCCCGGCGCTGGCCCTGGCCCATGTGGGTTTTGCGATTGGCACCGGCACCGATGTGGCCATTGAAAGTGCCGATATCACGCTGATGCGCGGGTCTTTACATGGTGTTGCCGATGCCATCGATATATCCAACGCAACAATGCGCAACATCCGGCAAAACCTGTTTGGCGCTTTCATTTATAACTCGGTGGGTATCCCCATCGCGGCAGGTCTGCTTTACCCGTTGACGGGCATGCTGCTGAACCCGATTATCGCCGGTACCGCGATGGCGTTTTCATCGGTCACCGTGGTCAGCAACGCCAATCGCCTGCGTCTGTTCCGTTTCGCAACAACACTTCAAAAGTTACTCGTTTCCGTGCTCAAACCTGCTGTTATTAGCCGTCACCTACACAAATGGCTCGGGCTGATTGTAGGACTACAAATCCTGATCTGGCTGGGCAGTGGTCTTTACATGGTTGTGGTTGATATCGATTTTATCCACGGTGACCCGTTGGTGAAAAACATGCGGGAAACGCTTGCTGTTCCGGATACCGGACGGCTCAGCATGGCAAGCCTTAAAGCTAGGTATCCGGTCGATCGTTCTCACTACATTGAAAGCACACGACGTTTTAATCATCTTTAAATAGAGAACACGGCTGTTCGTTGACTTACATCATTCCTCTTTTCGGCCCAATGTGTTGAACTGATTATGACGCTCCAGGAGATTTGCGTCGCAAACCGGTTGGCCCTGGTAACAGGGTCAACAGAGCGTCGGTAAACGGAGTAAATGAAATGAACAGAAATGCCCTTCGATTCTTGGCAGCAAGCGTGCTGTTGGCAGCTACGGGTATTGCTGTTGCCTGCGAATACAAACGGGGTGAAACGGAATTTTTAGACTACGCAATTTGCCGGTATGGTGAGGAGAATATTGAAGTTGTTACCCTGCCTGAAGAATCCACCTGGAGGCACTGCATCTACTACTTGGAAGCATTTCGACCACCAAAACTGCTGGCGGTAACCCGCACAAAAGATGGTAAGGAAATATGCAGCATCAATAATCGTAAACAAATCGGGAACCCCTGCTACCTTACGAAACAACGTTGCGATGACGCTTTGGAGTTCAGGGACTCATAATCGCACTGACACATGAGCCCGGGCACAGCCTCTCCAGCGGTTCCCGCTGTTACCTTCATCCTGAACATAAAACCGGCCCTGGAGCGTGCTCCAGGGCCGGTTTATTTCTAGTCAAAATTATTAACAGAATGACGGACCGCTATTTCCTAAGCGAATCCCGTATTTCCGTTAACAACACTTCTTCAGCCGAAGGCTTCGGTGGCTCCGCAGGTGCCTCTTCTTCCTTTTTCTTCATGTTGTTCATTGCCTTGATGACCATGAATATGGCGAAAGCGATGATCACGAAGTCAACGACAGTTTGAATGAAAGAACCGTAGTTAAGCGTCACTGCTGCAACATCACCGGAGGCTTCCTGTAGCACAACAGCCAGGTCACTGAAGTCAACACCACCCATCATCATACCAATTGGTGGCATCAGGACATCACTTACAAACGATGAAACTATCTTCCCGAAGGCACCACCAATAACGATACCAACCGCCATATCAATAACATTTCCACGCATTGCAAAATCTTTAAACTCCGACATCATGCTCATAATTTCTCTCCCATTTTGTTTTAGACTTACTTACCCGACTTAAAAACGGTCGGGACTTCATTATCTTAACGCAGAATCATATCCGATTGGCGCAATACAGATTGTTGCAAAGTGTTACATCATCTTAAGTGCCAACCAGCGATTCAGGTCATTGCCGGGAAATGTTCCATTTTTATCAGAACGCCTCTGCTATAGTGCACCCCGTCTCGGCGTGATGGATTAAAATTCCATAATTATTTTTTCCTGACACGGTTGTTTGTAGTCTTATGCTGGAATTTTTACAGACTTGGTCACAGGGTCATGGTGTGAGTGAAGACCTCGCGTTCTATTTTGCACGCGGCGTGATCGCCACGGCCGTTTTGATTTTGAGTGTAACCGCGCACTTTGTCGCAAAACGCTACGTCCTGTCTTCAATCAGCTACGTTATTTCAAAATCCAAACTTAAATGGGATGATGCGATTCTACGCCAGGGAGCGCTGAACCGCTTGACGTACCTGGTCCCCGCGATAGTCATTTATGTTCTCACTCCGTTTGCGCTTGAAGGCATGGAAACGACCATTGACGTCATCAGGGGCGCCACTCAAATTTATATGCTCATCATCCTGATGCTGGTAGCTGGATTCGTTGCTCAACACCGTCGAGGAAATCTACAGGAGTTTCCAGGCATCCAAAGAGGTTCCAATCAAGGGTTTTATCCAAATCTCAAAAATCGTGCTGTACTTTCTGACAGCCGTCTTTGTAATTTCAATCCTCCTGAACAAAACACCATTGTTCCTGCTGAGTGGGATCGGTGCCCTCACGGCGGTATTAATGCTGATATTCCGGGATGCAATTCTTGGTTTTGTGGCGGGCATCCAACTGGCCGCGAACAGGATGATTTCAAACGGTGACTGGATTGAAATGCCCAAGTACGGTGCGGATGGTGATGTAATGGAAGTTACTTTAACGACGGTCAAGGTGCAAAACTGGGATAAAACAATTACAACGATACCGACTTATGCACTGATCTCCGAGTCATTCAAAAACTGGCGCGGCATGCAGGATTCCGGCGGCCGGCGTATCAAGCGTTCGATCAATATCGACATGAATAGCATCAGGTTCTGTAACGAGGAAATGCTTAACCGGTTTGGGAAAATTCAGTACATTTCCGAATACATCGACACAAAAAAACATGAGCTTGAAGCATTCAACAAAGCAACAAAGGTCGACAATGCCAGCCTCGCCAATGGCAGACGCATGACCAACGTCGGTACGTTCCGGGCATACGTAGAAGCTTACCTGCAGAATCATCCCATGATCAATTTGCAGATGACTTTTCTGGTCCGGCAATTACAGCCAACGGAATATGGATTGCCAATTGAGATTTACGTCTTCAGTAAAGACCAGGTTTGGGCAAACTACGAGACCATCCAGGCAGATATTTTTGATCATATCCTGGCGGTCATTCCTGAGTTTGATCTGCGTGTCTATCAAAATCCGACCGGCAGTGATTTCCGCGGGCTAGTCCATACAACACCGATAGCCCGGACCAAGGCTTGACATCACACCGCTTGTTAATAACTCTGCTTCTGTTATAGTGCGCTCCGTCTTGGCACACTTCGGTCTGTGCCAACCACTCCCTTCCGGCACAACGCAGGTTGCGGAGATCAATAAAAAATCAGCCCGGACCGACCCATGCAGTGAAAGAATCACGGCGTTTGGGCAGGGCGATATCGGAGTAAAAATCAAACATGTTATTTTCAGAACTTGGCCTTTCGGCCGAATTGTTGCGCGCGACAGATAAACAGGGTTACTTAGAAGCAACCCCGATTCAACAGCAGGCAATCCCCCTTATTCTTGAAGGCCACGATCTTCTGGCTGGTGCACAAACAGGTACCGGCAAGACCGCGGGCTTCACCCTACCCCTGTTACAAAGGCTGCAGAACACTGCGCCACAGGGAAACAAGCGCGTACGTGCGCTGATCCTCGTCCCAACACGTGAACTTGCGGCACAGGTTGCCGAAAGTGTTGAAGACTACGGTCGCTACCTGCCGTTCAATTCAACCGTCATATTTGGCGGAGTCAGTATTAACCCGCAAATCACAAAATTGCGCCGTGGTGTAGATATTGTCATTGCCACCCCGGGCCGCTTACTTGATCACATGCAGCGCGGAACGATTCGTCTTGACAGTGTTGAAACACTGGTGCTCGACGAGGCCGACCGCATGCTCGACATGGGTTTTATTCGCGACATCCGCAAGGTCTTGCAGGCAATACCAAAGAATCGGCAGAACCTGCTGTTCTCGGCCACGTTTTCAAAAGACATCAAACAACTGGCCAACGAACTGTTGAACGCACCGATGGAAATCCAGGTAGCCCGTCAAAACACCACCGTCGAACAAATCTCGCAGGTTGTACATCCGGTTGACCGCGGTCGCAAGCGCGAACTCCTGTCACATATGATCGGTTTGGGTAACTGGCAGCAAGTGCTGGTTTTTACCCGCACCAAGCACCTGGCAAACCGTCTCAGTAAGCAACTGGAGCAAGACGGAATTTCATCCGCCGCGATCCATGGTAACAAGTCGCAGGGTGCACGCACCCGTGCTCTGGCGGATTTCAAGAGGGGCGAGATCCGGGTCCTTGTCGCCACCGATATTGCAGCCCGCGGGCTCGACATCGAACAACTGCCACACGTGGTTAACTTCGAGTTGCCCAACGTACCGGAAGACTATGTTCACCGTATTGGTCGTACCGGTCGCGCAGGCCTGGAAGGTGAGGCCATTTCGCTGGTCTGTATCGATGAGAAAAGACTGCTGGCAGATATCGAAAAGCTGCAAAGATGTAATATCGAAAAAATCATCATTCCAGGTTATGAACCCGATGAGAGCATCAAGGCGGAGCCAATCAAAAACGGCAACAACTCAGGCCGCAACTCGCGGCCCAATAACCGCAGTCGTAACAACTCGTCCAAGGGTCGTGACAGCAGGGGCCGTCATGCATCGGCTCAAGCTCCACGTGGTAGAAGCCAGGGTCAACGTTCACGGCGTGCAGCGTAAGCGGAACAGGCGCGAGGTTTGAGTTAAAGACCTTAAAAAAGCCCGCCGGGAGTTAACCAGGCGGGCTTACTCAAACCAAAGTGATTAAGCTACGATCAATTAATTTTTTGTCGTTTTAGCACCCAGAAACTGAATAATCCCAGCATAAGACCCAGAATTGCCAAACCCCAGTTATTCATTGCAGGAATTGAGGATGCTTGTGCTGTCGGCACCGCTTCACCATAGAGCGTGCCTGAAAAGCCGTTCTGGTTTCCCATACCCACTACCGGACCAGATCCGCCGTTCCAATGCAGGAGATTCATGCTATCAAAATTAAATCTGATTTGCATTCCTCCGTTTACAGGATCATCAAAATTCATAAGCACGTCTGCGGCAACCACAACGCCACCTACAATATCAAATCCAGTTCCACCGGTAGCTAGTGGAGAAAATTCTAAATTTGAGGTAACCCCAACACCTGAAACATCAGAAGTGAACTCAAATGTAGTAGGGAACACACCTGTGCCATCATCAGGCAGTCCATACAGGTTTCCGATAACAATTCCGGGAGTAAACGCGCGGCCAATCAATGGAAAATCGGCTGCATCTTCTTCAATGACGAACCCAACGGTCGCTGCGAAAGCGACATTTACGGAAAAAAACAGCAATATACCCAATACAAATAGCTTTTTCATACTTACCCCACCATTAGTTTTTAAATCTTTTTTCAACCCTAAAAACGTTTGCTAACAATATGATCTTAATGATCAAAACGAATAGTACATTAGATTAGCCAAAAAGTGTATTGAACATTAGTTTATATAGAATGGCGTACAAATACCGCGGCATGAACTTCAATCAGGCCTTTCTTTTCGAGACCAGGTTTGTTGCGATCAGCCAGCAGCTAACCTGAACAGGCTATGTTGTTTGAAATACTCTAAATCAGTTAAATCAATGGGCACCTCCACCATCATCTTTTTTCTTATCGGAGTCCTTTTTCTTTCCAAAAACGCCTTTAAGCAATGACGAGGCCACATCAGTCTCTTGCTCGTTGTCACCTTCCTTATCGTCAGCACCGGCATCTTCTTCTCCACCCAACAGATTGCCGATGTATTCATCTGCCTTCCTGGTGATCTTTTCCTTTTGCGAGCCAGCAAGAGCAGCGACGATATCGACCCTGATATCAGGTTCATACAGGTTACCACTCAGTTTGACAGGTATCGATACACCGTTCAGGTCACCCAGGCTTTGTCCGGCCTCTCCGATCAGAACCGGTTTCAAGACATAGTCTATGGATTCTGCCGGCAAGGTTGAAGGTGCCTTTACCCGTTGCGCGTAACAGTGGCGATTGCATCAATAAATCATCACTGCTCAATATGCCGCGATCGAAAACACCGCTCATGGTGAGCTCGGCAAATTCCGTTTTCTGGTCCTGCCCGGATTCACCTACCACCTCATCTTGCTTACCCAGTACAGACTTGACTGCACCGATGGTATCAGCGACATCGATACCCACGATCGCACCATTGAGCATGCTCATACCAATATTACCTGACAAGGCTTCGAGAACCGTACGTGAATTACTTAAATCAGTACTGATCTGAAGAAAAAAATCACCGGTACCCTCAAGACGGGCAGAGCCCGTCAGATCAGTTAACAAGCCTTCGGCCTGCACACCGGTCAAACCATGGTTTGCGGTTAACAGTGGCCGTGTCCCACTGGCGTCGATGGTGATATCACCCTCGTGCTTGCCACCATAGAAATTGGCGTTTACCGGAGAAAAGCGCACGGATTTACCATCACTGCTCATCTTCATGCTCACGTCAGTGGCGGTCAAACCGGCAACAATCAGCTCTGAAATGCTGAAATTACCACCACCGGTGAAACCGCGAAAGACATCAACCGACAGGTCTGCCTCTTCGGCTCCCGAGCCCGGGGTGGACTGGCCTGTCGATTCACTCGCCGGCGAATAGTCGTCAAGATTCAATCGATCCACCTTGAAATCAAACGCCAGTTTTGGAAAATCGAAATTCACCAGCTTGAGGTTGCCCTGAAATGTTGATTGGTCAAACCTGACAGACAGGTTCTGCATATCGGCACTGTCATTTGAGCCTGTGAAATTTCATGTCAGCTTGCAGACTTGTCAGTGCTTTATCATTTTGTGTCGACGGTGGTTCTAAACCCAGGTCCTGCATAAGCGCTTTTGGATTGAATTCAGCCACTTTAAGCTGGCCTGCGAAACTCCTTGCCGCTGAAAGCGATGATACGGTGAGATCACCGGTAACCGCGAGGTCGTAAAGACGTAGTGCGAAATCAGAAAGGATCGCCTGATCCTTTGTCAGGTCAATATCAGCGTTGGCAGTGACGGTTGCATCAAGGTCTAGCGAATCTCCGGCGGTGCCTTGCTTGCCATTGAATGAAAGTTTTAGCCCATTGATTCCGAAACGTTTTCCATTTGCTGCGGATTGAACCAGTCCGCCAAACTCAACATCACCGGCTAAATCGTGTTGCGGCAGATTCATCGTAAAACTGCCTTGCAGTTTAAATGGCCGGCCCAACTCAATATTTGTGGCCTTCAGATCAAACTGCTCCAGCTGCGTGGTTTGATCCACATCGTCCAGCGTAACCTTCGCATTGCTGATCTCAATACCCGAGACAGCAAAAGAACTAACACCGCGACCGCTGTCTGATGACGAGGATGGATCACCGGAACCGCCAAGATCCTGCCAGTTGGTCTCTCCATCGGCTTTGCGGCTCAAATAGATCGACACGTCATTCATGCTCACTTCGCCAACCTCTACCTTGCGTTTGAGCAAGGGCATCAACTTCACTGAAATTCCGGCTTCGCCGATATCGAGCATCGGCTGATCACCAAAGCCTTCAGGGTTTCCCAATGTGACATCACTGAGCTCAAGACCGACTGACGGAAAAACAGTCCATTTAATTTCACCGCCGATGGTCAGGTCACGGCCCGTCTTATCAAAGACCGCAGCGCTGATTTCATCCTTGTAATCATTGGGATCAACCACCATGGGCAACACAACGGTTGCGACGACGAGCAAAACGATAACGATACCAACCAGTGCGAATATCCACTTCAATAATTTTTTCATGAGATTTGTCCTCCGATAGAACAAGGATTCTATACATACAATTCTAATCTAATAATTCTTGCCAGGCTGCACAAATCATTTAATCTACCCTGCATGAATACCGTTACCTCCCAGACGATCATTCAAAAAATGCTGACCACCACGCCGCCGGATTTTTCCGATGTGGATGTCGCTGCCATTGCTGCCGATCTCTATGGGATTGAAGCCAATGTCCACGATCTGGTGAGCGAAAGGGATCAGAACTTCAGGTTGACCACCAAAAACGGTATGAGCTTTACACTAAAAATTTCCAATCATGCAGAGCAACTTGAGGTCATAGACTTTCAGAACCAGGCCTTGGTACATGTGGCAAATGTTGACCCTTTATTTCCCTTGCCACGGGTAATTCCCACCCTCGAAGGCCAGTTGTATAGCCGGGCAGGGCGTGGCGGGAAAACGCATTTTGTACGTGTATTGAGCTGGCTGGAAGGGTCGGTCATACATGACGCGACCGTTGATGCCGGGCTTGCCGGGCGGCTGGGCCAACTGTTGGCACGCCTGGGTTTGGCGTTTAAGGATTTTGATCATCCCGGCTCGAACCCACCCTCGCTGTGGGACATGAAACGGGCAGCCAGCCTGGCTGACCTGGTCGTTCATATCGAAGACCCGATACTCAGACCGGTGATCGAACAGACACTGGACAAGTTCATTTCACAGGTCAAGCCGGTACTCGATACATTGCCCACGCAGGTGATTCACAATGACATGAATCCCGGTAACGTACTGATGGACAAGCAACGACCCGATCAGATTAGCGGCGTCATCGACTTTGGTGACATGACCAAATCACCATTGATCATTGACCTGGCCGTTGCCGCGGCCTATCAACTCAGTGAGGGAAGCGATCCGTTGGCGGGTGCGCTACCGATGATCGCCGGTTATCACAGCATCACGCCATTGCCGGACACTGAATTGGCGTTAATTACAGACCTCATCCGTACCCGCCTGGTCACAAGCCTGTTGATTGGCTCGTACCGCGCCATATTGTTCCCGGAAAACCGTGAATACCTGCTGATCAGTCAACATTCAGCGAGGAATTTTCTGCTAAATATCAATCACCTGTCCACGGATGAGGCACTGACGCGAATTCGCAAAGCCTGTCTCTCCATATGAAAGCAACCCGCCATGAACGATAAAAACCAGAAGATTTCACACCATTCACAAAACATGCTGGAGCGGCGTCAGCGCCTGATGGGAAAGGCCTATCGTCTGTTTTACAAGGAGCCGGTTCACATCGTGTCCGGTGAAGGCGTTTGGCTGTACGACTCAGATGGCAAAAAGTATCTCGATGTTTACAACAACGTACCGCATGTCGGTCATTGTCACCCGCGGGTGGTCGAGGCCATCTGCAAACAGGCACACATACTGAATACCCATACCCGCTATTTGCATGACCTGGTGCTCGAATATGCCGAGAAGCTTACAAACAAGTTTCCTGACAGTCTTGATATTGCGATGTTTGCCTGCACCGGTACGGAGGCCAATGAACTGGCATTGAGACTCGCCCGCGCTAAAACCGGTGCAAGCGGTATGATCGTCACCGAACATGCCTATCATGGAACCTCATGGGCCATCGCCCAGATAACGACCTGTTATGAAACCAGTGAGAAACGCGGGGACAATATCGTCACCGTACCTGCACCATGCAGTTACCGGGGTTTATACGCCAATGATGCGCAAGCCGCCGACAAGTATGCGGCTCACCTGCATACCGCCATAGAAACACTGGCCCGCAACGGTCATCGGCCTGCGGCATTCATTGTCGACACCATTTTTTCAAATGAAGGTCTACCCACCGTTCCGGATGCTTACCTGGCAAAAGCCGTTGAAATTGTCCGGCAGGCAGGCGGCTTGTTTGTTGCCGATGAAGTACAACCCGGGTTTGGCCGCATAGGCAGTCACTTCTGGGGTTTTGACAGCCACGGTGTTGTGCCTGATATCGCCACGATGGGTAAACCCATGGGTAATGGTTACCCGATATCAGCAGTGGTTACTTCGGTTGATGTGATTGAATCCTTCCAGCGAGACTCCCACTACTTCAATACCTTCGGAGGCACGCCTGTTGCCTGTGCCGCCGCACTCGCCGTGCTTGAGGTCATTGAGCAACAGGATTTACAGGCCCGAGCGCTGGAAACAGGCCAGTATCTACTGGAAGGTTTAAAGGAGTTAGCGACAAATCAACCGATGATTGGCGACATTCGCGGCAGTGGACTGTTTATTGGTATTGACCTGGTGCGTGACCGCGAGAGCCGTGAACCGGCTACCGCCGAAACTCAAAAAGCCGTAAACCTGCTCAGGCAGCACGGTGTTTTGATCGGCTCAACCGGCCAATATGACAATATTCTGAAAATCCGCCCGCCGATGGTGTTCTCAAAGGAAAACGCTGACTTGCTATTGCAGAAACTGAAAATAGTCCTGAACGATGCAGGCGATGCGGATAAGCGGGCTCCCGAGAATCACTGCCCCTGAATCCATTTACGAATGTGGGTTTTGAACGTCTAGGCTGATGTGTTCTCAGGGCCTGTTATTCAGGGGAGAAATTCAGCCGGAAAATTTCTTCTCGACCAATCGTCTGTAGTCGGCTTTAAATTCCCGCTCCGTTTTCCACGACTTGGCGTCAAGTTCCTTATAGGGCATACGGTATGCGGTGAATGTGAAGTGATCTTCATCATAATAGAGTACACCACGGGTATAGTGATAGAACGGGTCGTACAACTCCCTGTGAGGGTTTAATTTGTGCATATATCTTCTCCACGAACAAACTGAACAGCAATCGGTTCGTGGGCATATCGTTTCTTATTTGTAGATTTCTTTGAATAAACCGGCGAATTGATGGTGCTCAGTGAACACCATTTAAGTATACGCGCTGGAATGCAGAATTTCTGCCCAAAATGAAAAACCGGTGCAATATTAATCAGAAATCCGGTCATATCAAACATCCTGCAGGCCATAGCTACTGAATTTCTTCAGCACTTTTTCCATTTCACTGTCGGGGAGGATTTCCGCATCACCCATGGTCAGGATGCGGCTATAAACGGCTCGCCAGGTGTTCGACTTCAATCGCCAAAGCCAATGCGCGTGGCAGGTCTTTTTCAAAACAGGTCAGGCCATGGTGGGCCATCAGGCAGGCTTTTCGGTCTTGCAGCGCTTCGATGACATACCCTGAAAGTTCCGCGGTGCCAAAGGTGGCGTAGTCTGCGCAACGGATGTCTTTGCCACCGGCAATTGCAACCATGTAGTGAAACGCCGGGATGCCCTTGCCCAGGCATGCCAGTGTGGAGCAACTGACCGGATGGGCGTGCAAAACAGCATTGGCCTCTGGACGGTGCTGATAAATTGCTGCGTGGAAACGCCACTCACTCGAGGGTTTGCGCGCACCCCGGGTATTGCCATCAAAATCCATCCAGACGATGTCAGATGTTGATAAACCGGCGTAATCCATACCCGAAGGTGTTATCAGAAAGCCATCCTCAAAACGCGCACTCAGATTACCTGAGGTGCCCTGGTTCAGACCACTGGCATTCATGGCCAGGGCCGTGTCGATCAATTGTTGTCGCAGCGCATCTGTCATCAGGGCGAGCCCTCTTGTTCCGGATAAAGACCGAGCAAACCGGCTTCACTGGCTTCGCATACACCCCGCTCGGTAAACAGACCCGTCACCAGCCGGGCGGGTGTGACATCAAAGGCATAATTACAGGCAGTGACGCCATCGGGGGTGATCTGCACAGACTCGACCATACCGGCTGCATTCTTACCCGCCACATGGGTCACTTCAGTACCATCCCTTTGCTCAATGGGTATGCCTTTAACACCGTCATTCATCTGCCAGTCGATGGTCGGCCCCGGCAGGGCCACATAGAATGGTACATTGTTATCAAATGCCGCCAACGCCTTTAAATAGGTACCGATCTTGTTGCAAACATCGCCATTACGCGCCGTTCGATCGGTGCCGACGATACACATATCCACCTGTCCGTGCTGCATCAGGTGGCCACCGGCGTTATCGACAATGACATCGTGTGGAATACCGTGTGACTGTAACTCCCAGGCAGTCAGCGCAGCACCCTGGTTACGCGGACGGGTTTCATCCACCCACACATGGACCGGTATCCCGTCATCATGGGCCTGATAAATGGCGGACAAAGCTGTGCCCCAGTCCACCGTGGCCAACCAGCCGGCATTGCAGTGGGTAAGAATGTGAAAAGCATCCGTGCCGGCAGGCTTTTTTTGCCAAAGCTTGCGCATAACACCGAGCGCATGACGGCCAATCGCATGATTGATAGCGACATCCTCGTCACAGATTTCAGCGGCCAATTGCATAGGCTTTTGCCAGCCTGTCCGCGCCAGGTAAAGCTGTCAATACCTGTTGCATCCGGTCCAGGGCCCAGCGCAGATTCACTGCCGTGGGTCGTGTGGCAAGCAGGGTTTCAGTCGCTTTTGTCAGATTGTCATCCGACGCGTCTTCACGCATCGCGAGCGCCAACCCATACGCGGCGGTTGCGCCTATCAATGGCGCACCCCGAACCCGCATCACACTGATAGCCTCAGCGGCATCCTGCATGCTGGTGAGGGTCTTGATAACGAACTCATGTGGCAGACGGGTCTGATCAATGATATCTGCCGCCCAGCCATTTTTGTTCAACCAGATCGATCGGTAAGGCACGTTATTAACTTTCATCTATTAACCATCAATATAAGCAGAAATGAGATCGTAGCACCTTGTTATGGGTAATTCTCTATCCATGGCAATCTGGGTGCTCTTGATCAGTCGGGAAGCCAAGGTGATGTGGGTAGCCTGGTGCATTGATTCAGATTGATCTACTACGGTCAGGCTGAAGCTGGGGCGGGGGAATTGATGTTAAGGACCAGCTCCCCTTAAAAGGACATCGAACATGGGAAGACAGGATACCTGGCAAAGCGGAAAATCATGGCCAGACACTAAGTACATGGCGCTTCAGGTACGAACCACTTAAACTAGCGGCTGCTTGTTGAAAACCTTTTCGGATGGTCAGGATCATGAGTCTCATCTCACACTTACAGTGCATCCGCTGCGGTGCGAAGTACCCCGCCGATACCGTGATGAACCTGTGCCCGGTGGATGCCAGTCCGGTCGAGATCATCATGGACCTGGAACGCCTGGTGGCGGAACAACCAAACCAGTCCTGGTACCAGCCTGAACGCAATGATATGTGGCGTTTTGGCGGCCTGCTACCGCTGGATATTAATAACCCGGATGACCTGCCACATATATTCAACCTGGGTGAGGGCAACACACCCCTGCTCGATTACAATGATCACCCGCTTGCCCGGAAAATTGGTTTTACCCTTCTTGTTAAGGATGAAGGAAAGGCACATCCAGGCTTTGGTGCAAACCCGACGCAAAGCTTTAAAGACCGCGGTATGGCGATGACCATATCCATGGCCCACAAGGCCGGTATCCAAAAGCTGGCGGTTCCAACACAGGGCAACGCCGGTGACTCCATGTGTGAATATGCAAACGCCGCCGGCATGCAGGCGGTTGTCGCCATGCCGGACAATACACCCATGCCGATACTTGGCCGGGTGGCAGCGCTGGCCAGCCAGTCAGAACGGTTCGATCTTGAACTGGTCACCGGCACCATCCGTGAAGCCGGTGCCCTGCTAAAAGAAAAATGGCTGGATAAGGGTTACTTCAGCGTGGCCACTTTTCAGGAGCCTGGCTGGCGTATCGACGGCAAAAAAACCCTCGGACTGGAACTGGCCGAACCCAAACAGGGCGGAGACCCCTGGAGTCTGCCGGATGTCGTAATCTACCCCACCGGTGGCGGCACCGGTGTGCTGGGAATGTGGAAGGCCTGGAATGAACTGGAAGCCCTGGGGCTGATTGACGACTCCGCCCCAAAATGATTTGTGTGCAAAGTGAGAACACACCGCCCTTGGTGAAAGCATATGAGAGTGATGCCACCGAGGTTGCACCGGTGGAACCGGGTGAAACACTGGCCTATGGTGTCAATGTGCCGGGTGGCGTGGGCCATTTCAAAGTGCTGTCGATCATCCGGGAATCCGGTGGTGCAGCCATCGCTTTAAGCGAAGATGAAATCAATAAAGCGCTCAGCGCAGTATGGAAAGACAAGGGCTGGTGGGTATGTCCTGAAGGCGCCGCCTGCCTGGCTGCCATTCCGCGGCTGGTCGAAGACGGCCTGATTCAACCCGGCAACAAGGTCGTGGCATTCAATACCGGCTCACTGGAAAAGTATCTGCCTGATCTTCGGCATTTGCTCTAGACAAAATCGATGACTGATATCTCCTCTTCCGCCAGCGTACTTGTACGTTTATTGCGATACGCAAGCGGATACCGGAAAAGAGTCTGGCTTGCATCGTTGTGTTCGGTGCTGAACAAACTGTTTGATGTGATGCCCGAAATCCTGATCGGTATGGCCATTGATGTGGTCGTGCGTCAGGACAAGTCCTTCCTGGCCGATTTCGGTATTCTCGAACCGTTTAACCAGATGTTATTCCTGGGTGTACTGACCATTGTGGTATGGGCTTTTGAATCGCTGTTTCAGTTCTTTCTGCAGGTCTTGTGGCGCAATCTCTCACAAAGCCTGCAACACGATTTGAGACTGGATGCCTACGGTCATATGCAGGACCTCGACATGGCCTGGTTCGAAGACTCCTCCACCGGCGGTCTGGTGGCAATCCTGAATGATGACGTCAATCAACTGGAGCGTTTTCTTGATGGCGGCGCCAATGCCCTGATCCAGGTTGCCACCTCGGTTATTGCCGTGGGTGCGGTGTTTTTCTACATATCGCCGCAAATTGCCCTGATGGCCTTCACCCCCGTTCCGGTCATATTGCTCGGTGCTTTCTGGTTCCAGCGCAAGGCCCAGCCTCTGTATGCCAACGTGCGTGAAAAGGTCGGTCTGCTCAGCACCCGCCTGGCCAACAATATCGCCGGTATTGCCACCATCAAGAGCTTTACCCGCGAACAGCACGAACTCGAACAACTGGAAAAGGAAAGCAGCGCCTATGTAACCGCCAACCGAGGTGCTATCCGCATCAGTTCCGCTTTTATCCCGATCATACGCATGGCCATCCTGGTGGGTTTTGTTGCCACCCTGATATACGGTGGCAAGCTGACGCTCGACGGTCAGTTGAATGCCGGCGCCTATAGTGTGCTGGTTTTCCTGACGCAAAGATTGTTGTGGCCATTGACACGCCTGGCCGAGACGGTGGATCTGTTTGAACGGGCAATGGCATCTACCCGCCGCATCCTTAACCTCATCGAAGTGCCCGTGCGCACCCGCGGTGGTACCGAGGCATTGGCTATCGACCAGGTCAAAGGCGAGCTGAAGTTTGAAGATGTAAATTTTGCCTATTCCAACGGCGCCGAGGTACTGCATGGTATCAACATGACCATCGCTGCCGGTGAAACCATTGCTGTTGTTGGTCAGACCGGTTCCGGCAAGAGCACACTGATGAAACTGCTGTTACGGTTTTATTCACCCACCAGCGGCTCTATAAAGCTTGATGGCACCGATCTGACCAGGTTTAAGATACCTGATCTTCGCGGTGCTTTTGGACTGGTCAGCCAGGACGTGTTTCTGTTTCACGGCACCGTTGCCGAGAATATTGCATACGGTCGTCCGGGTGCAGATCAGGCCGAAATCGAGGCCGCGGCTAAAGCGGCCGAAGCACACGAATTTATTATGCAACTACCCCAGGCTTACAAGACCATTGTCGGTGAACGCGGGCAGAAACTATCCGGTGGTCAAAGGCAACGTGTATCCATTGCCCGGGCGGTACTCAAAGATCCGCCGGTTTTGATACTGGATGAAGCAACTTCTGCCGTGGACAATGAAACCGAAGCAGCCATTCAGCGCTCCATGCAGGTCATTACCCGTGGCCGGACAACACTGGTTGTAGCGCATCGATTGTCAACGATCGTTAACGCCAATCGAATTTACGTACTTGAACAGGGTCGTGTAACCGAAGTGGGTACTCATGATGAACTACTGGCCGGTGATGGTCTGTACGCAAGCTTATGGAGAGTTCAGGCCGGGGTAAGCGTCTGAGGTGGACATTAATGTCCACCAAATCGTTCGCTAAAGCCACTATTGCCTTCTAAGGCCCGTCCTAGTGCTGATGACCACCCGGTCCATGCACGTGACGGTGCTCGAGTTCCTCTTCACTGGCTTCACGGATGTCAGTAATTTCCACGTCAAAGGTCAGTTCCTTGCCGGCGAGGGGGTGATTACCATCAACATCAACGTTAAAACGGCCAACTTTAAGTACCGTCACCTGGACCTGGCCCTGGTTGGTCTTTAAATTAAGAACCTGGCCGACTGAAACTTTTCCAATACCCTTCAGACGTTTCAGCGGAACCCGTTGAACATTGTTTTCGTTACGCACACCGTAAGCATCTTCAGGCTCAACGGTTACACTGAACTCGTCCTTGATGGCATGCCCTTCCATGGCTTTCTCAAGCCCGGTGATAATATTGTTCGCACCATGCAGGTAACTCATGGGCTCTTTTTCACGCGAGGTCTCCATTTGCACACCCTCGGTATTTTTTAGCGTGTAATGAAAGGTTACAACCTTGTCTTTTTCAGCAATCATAAATTTCTCAGTTTCGGATCACGATTATGGTGGCCAGTCAAAGCGGCATTATAACCCTCGTCTGCTTATGCAAACAGTAGCTGCGTTGCTGTCATTTGTGCGTTATGGTTAATCAGTGGATAAACCACCTTGTTCAAGTATCAGGATATCAATTGAAGGCGGACCCGATGCGTAAATACAGACTTATTTCACTGCTGACTCTTTTTACTGCCACCACGATGGCACAGGTACCCGTTGTTGAAGAAGACATCTTCATCAATCCGATCGTCGAAAACCCGATTCAGGTGGAGATCACCGAATGGCCGGTGCCATGGAAGGACACCCGCCCACGTGACCCTGATGTCGCACCCAACGGTGTTATCTGGCTGGTTGGCCAGGGTGGTGATTACGCTGCACGGTTTGACCCAGCCAGCGGAGAGTTCAGACGCAAGGATTTGCCACCCGGAACGGGGCCACACAACCTGATCATCGACTGGGACGGTACCTTGTGGATCGCCGGTAACCGGCAGGCTTTCATCGGCCGCATGAGTTATGTCACCGGCGAACTGACCCGCTTCACCATGCCTGATGAAAACGCCCGTGACCCGCATACCATGGTGTTTTCCGGCAAGGATGAAATCTGGTTCACAATGCAATGGAGCAATGCAGTTGGTCGTCTGCATAAAAAGAGCGGCCAGGTAGACCTGGTCCCGATGCAGACCGAGCAAGCACGGCCTTACGGTATCAAGATGGATTCGAAAGGCCATCCGTGGGTAGCCTTGCTGGGTACCAATGGACTGGCCACTGTTGACCCCGCTACCATGGAGTTGAAAGTCATCCACCTGCCACGCGAGCAGGCCCGTTTGCGCAGACTGGTCATTACGGCTGACGACGCCGTCTGGTACACCGATTACAGCCAGGGTTATATCGGTCGCTATGAGCCTGAAACCGGTGAATTCACCGAGTGGAAGACACCCAGTGAACGATCCGGCCCTTACGCTATGGCTGCGGATGCCAATGGCCGTATCTGGTTTGTTGAAACCTGGCCTGAGACCAATCTGCTGGTGGGTTTTGACCCACAAGCCGGGACCTTCTTCAGCGTGACCCCGATACCCAGCGGTGCCGGTGCTGTCCGCAATATGGTCTATGACCCGAACCGCAACAGCCTTTGGTTTGGAACCGACACCAATAACCTGGCACAGGCGGTTTTACCTTAACTCCGACTACCCAAAAAAATGGCCCGGGCTAAGAGACCCGGGCCGAAATGACTCCACAATCGGGTGCGAAGTCTGCTCTTGGTTACTTTACTGCTAAATCAATCAAGACCCCTCGGGAGCTTGAGTGGTGGCGCCCACGTTACAGATGCGTTTTGTGCGGGTGCACTGACTTTGCGTGTGCCGCCATCCAGCGGATCTAATGACCAGCCAAGTGCCTGCCAGTCGATCTGACCACTGGCGTGGCAGTCACCACAATTAGATTCCATACCGAGTGCCATTTCTTTCGGTGCGATCTCATGGTTTACAGAAAGCAGCATGGTGGTTGGCTCAAAAGAGTGTGTGCCGCTGAAATCCTGACCGGTATAGGCTGCGCCATCTTCAATAGCGAGTGTCCAGTCGAATAAGCCCCAGTAAGGATTCGGTCCACTCCCTTTTCCAAACAGATGGGGAACAAGAATAGTCTTTGTGATGGGGTCGACCGGCTGGTCACCTATCATCAATTTGAACGGGTAGATCATTGAATCGGTGTAATCACCTACAGGTGAACCCAGATCAATGGGTATGGCGCTGTACTTATCAGTAACGCCAATGACCGGACGATTCCATGTTGCCATTTGCATAGCGAAGCGTCGGACGGACATTGTTTTTCCAGACAAAGGTACCTTTCTTCTTGTCATAAGTGGGACGGCCGGTTGCCGGATCGACAGGAATCGGGTCTACATTCTGGCCGGCGTCGGACCAGTACCATTCAACCTTGGTGGATATCTTGCGTGCGATCGCCGGGATGTGGCAGACCTGGCAAGCCAGGTTGTCGTGCCATCCTTCAGCAAGCATGGGTTCGATAGAAGTGCCGGCATGAATCCGGTCCACGCTACCGTGGCAGTCACCGCACTGTTTCATTTCGCCTTCATTGACTGAGTGCAATGACATACCTGCGATTCCGTGATTGACTTCGCCAGTCACTGGATCATGGTTTGCACCATGGCAGGCAGTACACTTCATGTTTCCACCATCAACACCCATATGCACGTCATATTCACGTGTCGTGGCGATCAAGTCGGTTGACAGGTCACCATGTTTGACGTTGTCACCACCGCCCGCTTTTGCATGACAGCCGATACAGGCTTTACGGGTCGGTTCCACTCCCATCGTGATGCTGCGGGCGACGACTTCAAGATCAACACTTGGAGCGGGTAAGCCGGCCGTCGTGGGGTCTTTCATGTAAGTGCCGGATTGATCATGGCACACAAGGCAATCGACATTTTCAGGATTGGTGAAATCGAAGCTCGCGTCCTTGTACCCGTAACCGGCGTGGCACTGTGTGCAACGTGGTTCGTTGGTCGGGACCGCGACGCAGAAATTATTGATCAGGTCGTTCTTGCCATGCGACTGACCTTCAAGACCGACGATGCGATCAGAATAACCTTCCCACTTAAAATGGCCGGAGTTCAGCATTTCGATGCCTTCGCTTTCATGGCACATCAGGCAGGACTTCGTTCCTTCGTACGGTCGCAGGCTGAAAAACAAGTCGTGGATATCAGTTTGGGTTGCCTCTGCATGTTCAATAAAGTCCCTGGTGGTGACCAGGTCCTTTTTCTCGAATCCGCTGGATGCCTGGACTTTAGCCAGGCCAACAGCCGGAATTAGCATTAAGCAAATGGTAAGTAAAATCGTATTGAACAGAACCGCACGCCATGCGGCCATGGGTTTGACACTCATCTCTATCTCCTCGTGTTAACAACGTAAAATCCATTACGTCGCGCGAAGGATAACGGAGGTAAACTTAACCTTGGCTTAAAAAGATTTTAAGCTTAGGTTAAGGTTCGCTGGAGCAGTATTTGCGAGTGAATTTTGGAGAATTGCTCTCCTCGTGTGCAGCTACCGATCTCGGTCGGAAAACTGTAAATGGAGTGGGTGCCGTGCCACGCGCGGCACCCTTTTTCTTAAAGGGGACGCTATAGGGGACGGGGCAAATTAACTCTCGATCTTAATTTGCCCCGTCCCCTTTACACCTTTACACTCGCGCGGCACCCTTTTTGGGTGGGAGAGCCTTAAATAGTAGTGCTAAATAATATCTTCGCGGCCGAGAAATTTTGGGATTTCCTCTGACATCAACTTGGAAAATTCCCATAAGAATTTCGAGAGTAATTCAAGTGCCTCATCAGACTCTTCCGCCATAAATTCCAACACATATTTTCCCGAAGGTACCGCGTCCCATGCATAAGACATAAACTTTGATTTTGCATTCACCGGAACAGATACCTTAACCAGTGTCTTTACCTCACTTGCATCAACCGAAAATGGGCCCAGAACGACATTAAAAATCAAATTCAAGAGTACACCTTGTGCAAATTTCCCTGAAAAACCATCCTTGAAGGCATCACCACTAGAAAGTGCTTTTGAGAGGTCTTCGAAAGCATCTAAAGCCGTGACAGGAATTGCCGCAGCCAGCCTGGCAGCATACTTTCCAATTGTCGGGTTCCTGACCAGTGTGATTAGTATTTTGGATTCGCTGAAAAGCGTTCCCAGCGATTTACCAAGCGGACCACCTATAGCACCAAACGCCGCACCGATTATAGTTTCATAAATTAAGTCTTTACCCCTTTTACCTGAAATGGCCGCTATGCTGAAAGAGACTGTTCCACTGATCGCCATACTCACCATTACAGATGGTAGGGAAAACATCCCATTGGGATCGGAGTAATTGATTGGATTATTATTGGCGTAGAGATATCGGTGCAGGGATCTTGGTTCACGCAGGTGGCCAGCAAATGGATCACGACTTACGAAGCGGCCTGTACTGGGGTCATAAAAGCGGGCACGCAGATAGGTAAGGCCGGTTAACGGATCCTGTCGTTCACCCGCAAAGCGATAAAGATTATCTGTTGAACCGGTCTGACCTGTTGACACACCAAATGACTGATAGCTGTAAGTATCAGTCACTATTCCTGCAGAATCGGTGAGCAAACGCACATTCAGGCTACCATCCTGTTGCATATAGTGGTGGCTGCCATTGCGGTTCTGACTCAACAGCTTGTGTCCGTACACATACTCTGCCAAAGGCGTAGCGCCATCATCATAGTCAACCAGCACCTGTGAACTTCCTGTAGGATTGACAGGGTCCACCAGGTAATTGGTGCCCGTGCCTGCCTCCTCACGACGGACACGATCACCATTGGCGTTATACTCATAACCAACCTGGCTTAGTGGTGTAGTGGCAATCTGTAACTGGTCTTCATAATCAAAACCAAATAACGTTGTACCGAAAGTATCAGTACGAGCAACCAGGTTACCGTTGGCATCATATGCATAGTTATCACTACCAGCAGAAATCAACTTGTCGGCTGAGTCATAAGAATAAATAAGGGTGACTGCATCTTTGTTTATCGTGCTTATTCGATTACCGACCGCATCGTAGCTGTATTGCATTTCATAGGTAATAACGGCGAGATTATCCTTGTGGGTTTCTCGTATAAGCTGGCGCAGGTTGTCATACTCGTATTCAACCAATGATCCATCTGAAAAGATTACGCCGGTTCGGTCACCTACTGCATTCACCGTATACTGGTATCTGGCGATTTCACCAACACCGGATGTATGCACGATAAGCGACAAACGACTCAGGCTGTCATAGACAAAACTGCTTAACACGCCATTCGGATTATCAATTGAGATCAGGTTGCCGATCTCATCATAGGCATAACTTGTCGTATTACCATCCGGGTCTGTAACCGAGGAAAGGCGGTTCAGCACATCATAAGTACTGGTTGTAGTGCGTGGTGTTGCCAGCAGTGATGTCCAGGTTACCGAACTCGTTCTGTTACCATGGGCATCATGGGTATAGGCAATAGCACTGCCATCGGGATTGTCAATTCTTATCAGTCTGCCATCGACGTCATAATCATAATTAACGGTACCCCGGCTATTCGTACTGGTTAGCATCTGACCATTGAGGTTATATGTGAATACCTCCTGAGTGCCGTCCGCAAACGTTCTGGATAACAACTGGGCTTTCGCGTCATAAGCCAGACTGCTTTGATTTCCATTGGGGTCGGTTACCTGGGTCAGATCACCTAGATATGTCATACCCCATAAGCTCCACCGAGCTATCGGCATAGACTTTGCTGGTCTGCCGACCCAGATCATCGTAGCTGAACACAGTTGTGTTACCGCGCGCATCTGTCTGCGAGACCATTCTGTCCTCTGCATCATATACATAAACAGTCTGCTGACCGGCCGGGTCAGTTAAGCTTGTCAGATTGTTATTACCGTCGTATTCAAAGGAAGTCTGTTGCCCGAGGGCATTGGTCTCTGCAATCACCCTGCCAAGCTTATCGTAGACAGTCGTCTCAAAACTGCCATCGGGGAAAATTGTTTTAACCCGCTGGTTCAGGGCATCATACTCAAATGAAAACAGATTGCCCCTGGCGTCAACCATTGATATCTGGTTACCTGCCGGATCATAGCCATAAGTTGTGGCATGACCCAGTGCATCAATCACTTTAGTGTTGTGTCCTGCCGCGTCATACTTATAATGTATGCTGTTGCCGAGGGCATCGATACGCTCGATGATCCGGCCCAGTGAGTCATAACGAACCTGGGTTACGCTGCCCCCTGGAGAGGTGCTTTTGGTCCGACGACCCAGCACATCATATTCCAGGGCGGTTTGCTGATTGAGTGGGTCGGTAATGCTGGTCAGGTTGCCCTTAAAGTCGTAGGTGTTTACTACTGTATTACCCAGCATGTCTGTTTCAGAAATTACCTGACCCTCTGCGTCAAGAACCTGACTTGCACTGTTGCCCGCTGGATCCGTTACACCCTCCAGGTGGTCTGTGACGGTATAGGCAAACTGTGTAATTCGTCCCAGGGAGTCAGACTTGGCTGTTTTCAGTCCCCTGCCATCATACTGCGAAGTCGTAAGCTTACCCAGGCCGTCAGTTTTGCTGGTGTTTTTGCCATTGGCATCGTAGCTGAAGGTGGTTTTGTTACCCAGGGCATCGGTGCGCTCTATCAGGTTTCCAGTAGCATCATAGACGTAGCTGGTACTATTGCCTGCCGCATTTGTGGTTAGCACTCTATTGCCGCGGGCATCAAAACCATTACTTTGATGAATATCACCGAGTGCGTTTCGAGTTTCAACCAGGTTGCCCCGGCTATCGTAGCTCATGCTGGTAACACGCCCCATTGGATCAGTACTACTGGTAACCCGGTTGCTCGTGTCATAACTCATCGTGGTTGTATGTCCAAGCGGGTCGGTTTGAGTGAGCATATTTCCGGACGTGTCAAACGTCTGGATTGTGGTTTCTCCCTCAGGATTGGTTCTACTGATCTGATTACCATCCGCGTCATAACTGTACAGAGACACATTCCCCAGCGGGTCTGTCATAGAGAGGATATTGCCGTCTTCATCATAGTCGAGAACGGTGATGCTGCCATCACCATCCGTTAATACTTCTTGCCTGGAGCCAATATTATGGGTATAGGTAATCACCCGACCATCGGCGCCGGTTGAACTGATCAACCTGCCATTGACATCGTATTCATTACGCGAAACCACACGGTTGAGCGGATCAACCACACTGATCAGGCCGTGCTGGTAGTTGTAGCGGAATTTTGTGGTGTTACCCTCAGCATCACTATGGGTGAGAAGGTCACCGCTAGCGCTGTAGGTATAATCCTGGGTATTCCCTTCAGGATCAGTTAACCGGGTAATACGCCCATTTGGATCACGCTGGAATAGCACGGACTTCCCCGCAGAGTGAATTATCCCATTGATCGTAAATGTGAGTGTATTGCCGTTGTTATCACGGATACTTTCTATACCATCCTTCTTATGTATGATAATTTCAGTGCCATCCGCTGCGGTATAGCGGAATCGGCTCGGATTATAAACCGAGTTCGTCAGGTCATCCAGCAATTGAACTTCACCCGGCTGTGAATCCAGTATTGAAAGATTATTATTATCCAGGCTTTCCAACTTACCCTGGGTGCCGGGGCGAGAAACAAATACTGCCCTGTTAGCAACCGGAGGAAATGGAACAATGGGCGATTGGTTGGGCGTTATCCTCAGATCAAACTCTTCAACCCTGCCATTAACCATGGTAAGACTGACTTTGTGATCGTCCATGGGCTGCAGATTGTAGGCCAGCCCAAGTTTGATAACAGCCCAAGCTGAACCGAGAACACGATTTGTGCGTAACTGAATATCCCGAAACCCAAGCCTCCAGCCAATACCAAAGTCACCCGTTGCCTTATCCCTGCTGTCATAGATTCGGTTAATCGTAATCGGAATTCCGCTCATGGGAATTTGCAGGTCAGTAAAGGTCGTAGTGAAGTTACCCACCTTCATATTGCTATCGACCTGCACCGATGTTTTCTGCACTTAGCTGGTTCCCACCAGTATCAAACACCGTCAACCTAAGCGTATAAAGATCGTTGATCAACATCGTCGGATCAAACTGCCCCAACACACCACTGATACCGGCGTTGTACTCGTAACGATCGGTGTGAAGCTGGTATCTCCAGCAACCGCATAGGCCAGTTCATACTTCAGGAAATTAGCATCGCTGGCTGTACCAATAATGTCCACCGGCTCGGTTACCGTGGCGTTATTTTCCGGAGAAGTAATCTCGGCCACCGGCGGCACGTCGTCGCCTGGCGTGCGGGCGCTGACATTGACCGCCGCAGAACCCACGATGGCATCCCGCGTGGCGGTGATATTGAAAACGCCCGGGGTGGGGGAACTGAACACCGGCCCGGCGGACCAGTTCACCACACCGGTCAGGTTCTGGCTGGTGCCGTCCACGAAAATACCGATCGCCTTCAGGGTGACGGACTGGCTGGTGAGCACGGTCGAATCGCCGGGCAGCACCAGGATTTCGGTGAGTTCAAGATTGCCATCGATATTGTCGCAATCCTGGTCAATACCATCACCTTCAGGGTCATCTGCACCCGGGTAAATGGTGTCGTCATCGTCGTCACAATCACCCTGGTTTTCAGTGAAGTCGTCATTGTCATCATCAATGTCTTCCGGCGCCGGGCCGAGCGACAGGATCAGGTCTACGGCACCGCCAAATTCGATCACGGAACCGGCGATGGGTGTTTGTGAACTGACCGAACCAGCCGGAACGGTCGGATGGGTAGCGTTTTGTCTTTTGCCGACCAACAGGTTGGCGCTGGTCAGCGTGCCCTCAGCAGTCGCTTCGGGCTGACCGACCACGTCGGGCACCTCAACCGGCTCGCCAACGAGCAGGATATAACTCTGCGGTGTGGCAAAGCCGATCATGTCGGAGGCGAGGATCGCCACGGAATAGGCACCGGTCGTATCGGGCAGCCAGCGTATCTTGCCGCTGGACGGATCGATGGTCATACCATCCGGGGCCGCGGTCAGTATAAAGCTGACACTATCGCCCGGATCGACATCGACAACCCGTGGTGCATATTCGTACTGGAATCCAACGGTGGTCAACGTATCAGGCTGGCTAAGGAATACCGGCGGCACGCCTGCTGGCTGCACGTCGAAGGTGACCGTCGCGACATTGGAATCGAACTCACCGTCATTGGCCTTATAGGTAAAACTTTCGGTGGTACCAGCCAGCGGATCCGGTGGCAGTTTGATCAGGTTCCAGCCGTTCAGCCCCGGCTGCAACCAATGGGGTGTCGGATTACTCAGTATATTGCCCTTGGTATCGGCATAGCCTTCGTTGAAGATCCACTGGTTACGGTGTGCTGGTGCAGGTGGTAACTGGCTTGTCGCAGTCCCTTCCCAAATGCGTGTTACCCCGGCCAGCCCGGTAGTGAATGAAGATATGATCTCGGCTGCGCCGTCACCATCAACATCCGCAATGGTGGTAAATCGCTGCTCGCGGGCTGCGGTGCCTATGGGCATGTATTCCAGCAGCGAACCATCACGTCCATCAAAAATATATACACCATCGTCTTCGCCAAAGATTGGATTTGGAATATCCAGGTGAACCACAAGATCAAAAGCACCGTCATTATTGGCGTCGAAAGCGGTCGGATTGACCCCCTTGTCACGTGTCGTTTCTTCAGCAAACTCTCGAAGACCCTGGTGGCTCCAGAGCAACGAACCATCGGTCTCATAGACCTCCATGTAGCCGTAGGTGAGGGTACTGCCAAAGCCGTTATACCAGGCAAACTCCACCTCTCCATCACCATCGAAGTCCGCCACCGAAATCTGGCTCTGCGATGTATTACTGTTGGGATTCGCAAAGACAACTGTTCCATCATGCTCAAACAGGTACACGTATCCTGAATCGCGTGCAACGATCTCCGGGAAGGGGTCTTGATCAAAATTGGCAACGGCGACTGTCAGATGGGTAAAGGCGCCAGCCCAGGGCGTAATGAGTATGGGCAGGTCAAACTCTTTATTACCCAGGTGATCTAATACCTCTTGATGGAAAATAATTTCCATGGTGCCATCAAGATCCAGATCAACGACAGTAGGTGGCTTGTAGTCGGTATCTCCGGCCCGTAACACGCCGAGGTATTCCCATAAGATTGTGCCGTCGGCGGAATTGTAGACGGTGACACCATTGCCGGGTGCCGGGTTGCCTGTGTACCAGGGCATGATGATTTCCACCGTGCCGTCTGCATCAATATCTGCAAACGTAGCGCCCATTTGGCTGTAGCCGCCGGCGGTGCTGTTACCTATTGCGTCGACAAGGCCAAGATCCTCGCTGGCACCATCACCAGGCCATACCAGGCTTCCATCATGATGCACAGCAATTAAATGGTTGCCATCGGGGCCAACCCCGGGTATTCCGCTGCGTACGCCGATTATTTCCAGGTCGCCATCGCCATCGATGTCCAGCAAGCTCGCATGCGAAGTGGACGCGATGCCCCCCGCCGCTTGCAAGGTTGTGTTGGAGAACGGTTGCTCCGTGCAGTCAGCGTTGAGAATAAACAGGCCGGGAGCTACTCCGGAGCCCAGGTCGCGTGTACCCACGAGCTCAATATCACCGTCGTTGTCAATATCACCGGCCGCCAGCGTGGTGTTTGTTTGCAGCCCGGTGGATAACGGCACTTCACATTGGACCTGCGTGTAAACCTTGTCCGGCGCCGAAACCTTGTGGAAGCCGTTCTGCCCGGGCATGAGCCAATGTGGAGAAGGATTTACCGGGATAGAACCATCGTCGTTTACATAAGCGGCATTGAACGACCATTGATTGCTGATGACTGGCGCCGGCGGCAATGGACTGCTGCTCTGACCTCTATAAATAAAGAAAGATGGATAACTGCTGGCGAAGGTATTGATAGGGTGTATCCCTGAGACCAGTATTTCCGCTTCACCATCATCATCGAGATCGACAATCACGGGGAAGACAGAATTGGCGCCATCCGCATAAGTCCGGGCTCTAAACAACTCTGTTCCGTCCTTGCCACTGAAGGCCATCAGGACAGCATTGCCCAGGCCAAGCGCTGGATCATCAGTTAAAGCATCGATGCGCAGATTGGCGATGATGTCATCCGCCCCATCCTGGTTCACATCAAAGGCGGTGACAGCCTGTGGCCTGATGACTGAATTGGAATAATATTCAGGATTGACTTCGTGTGACCACAAAACCGTTCCATCGTTTTCATAGACCACCTGGTACCTGGCAAAGCCGACAAAATTCTCATTACTTCTTTCTATCATTCGATGGGTGAATTCCATTTCTCCATCACCATCAAAATCAGCTACCGTAATTCTGTCAATACTATTTTCAATGGATGGGCTATCGGTAAATTTCTGTTTCCACTTGCGTGTGCCATCATGCTCAAACAGATAAAAATACTGTTTATGCCTAATCAATATCTCCGCAAATGCATCATCATCAAAATTGGCAATGGCCGATTCAACGTGAGAGGGGATTGTTCCAAAAGACAGGTCATCCAGTGGCATGGTGTGTTCTAAATTACCATTATGATCAAGAACATACCCTTCATAGACCACTTCTGGCGTACCGTCCAGGTCAAGATCGGCAACATGTACCATGCTATATCTGCCGGCGGAAGATAAATCCCCGGTCGGTTCACCAAAGTAAAGCCATTTAAGTGAACCATCGTTACCATTAAAAGCAACTACGCCGGGAATCCCAACGCCAGTGGCACCGGTATTGGTGTCATCGTGAAAAAAACCGATGATAATTTCAGGTGTACCATCCGCATCCAAATCTGCAAAGGTGGGACCTGCATTACGCCAGTCACCTATTGGCGCAGCAGGGTGCACAGGGTTACGAATTAACGGCGTAATATTACCAAAACGAGCATCATCACCCGGAGCAACATCCCTGTTCCAGACCAATGTGCCATCATGGTGATAAGCGATAAGGTGGCCATGTACGTCCTGACCGAAGAAAAACGGAGGGGTGGAGGTAAATCCGGTTTTGACAACAATCTCCAGATCACCATCATCATCCAGGTCAACCAGCCCTATGTGAGCGGTAGAGTCTGGAAACAGCCCATCGTCAATAACATCGTCCTGGTCCATCTGGTATTCAAGTTCGCAAGTCTCTCCATTCATCACGAAGATCCTTGCATTAACCATTCCAACTATCTCTGGCACGCCATCGTTATCGACATCGCCCACAGCCAGCTGACCTGACACACCGACATTTGCAATCGCATCCATCTTGGGTGTTAAACAATACTGTTCTAATTCAATATCAACCGGCTCGGTTGCGGGTAGTCCCGGGGTGTAATCGAAGGAACCATCGGTACGGAAGTCCAGTTCACCATTGACCGGGGAGGACACCAGCGCCGCTGTCAGCGGATCGTTATCCGGATCGCTGTCGTTACCGAGCACGCCCGGCGCCGGCTCACTGGTGGTCTCACCGATACGTGCCTGGTAGACCTCATCCACCGCAACCGGTGGCCGGTTGATGTTCAAAACCGTCACGATAAAACTGCCAAAAGCGGCAGCACCAGCTGAATCCGTTACCTTGACGGCCACGTCGTGCAGACCGACCTGGGCCTCCAGCGGGGTCCAGGTAATGGCACCCGTATCGGCATCGATAAGCATGCCGGCTGGTGCATTGACCAGTGCGAAGGTCAGTGTGTCGCCTTCATCGGCGTCGGTGGCCGTTGCCAAAAGGTCAAGCAGGTTGCCGAACACGGTGGTCTGATCCTGGGGCACGGTCAGTTGTGGTGGCGTATTGACCTCTGCGATGACGATCGGCTGGATCACTTCGATACTGAACGATTCGGTATCCAGTAGGCCTTCGGCATCCATCACGGTTGCCGTGACAGGGTTGATACCGAGGTCGTCTGCGATCGGGCTCCAGGTCAGCGTACCGGTAGAAGCGTCGATACTCATGCCCACCGGGGAGTTGGTAAGCCCGAACGTCAACACATCGCCGACGTCCGGGTCGGTGGCGAACAATGGAGTCGTAAATAGGTTATCAGCTTGTATCACTCGGTTGCCCGGGGGTATCAGATCCGGGGCCCGGTTGACATCGACCTGACTGACGGTTACCTGGAACGGCTCCGTGTCAAACAGACCATCCGCATCGGTGGCGCGTACCGTCACGCTGTTGGCGCCAAGCTGGGCCACAACGGGTACCCAGGAAATCAGGCCGCTGGTTGAATTAATGCTCATCCCCACAGGAAAAACATCAAGGGAATATGTCAAAATATCAGCAACGTCCGGATCGGTCGCAACCGCTGTGATTCCAAAATTCACACCGACAACCGCTAATTGATCTTCGATGGCAGCCAGCACCGGCGGCTGGTTTTCTTCAGGAGGCTGGGCCACGCAGATGGTATCCAGCACATCAACCACGACATCCTGGTTGCAGTCCGGGTCGCCGGGGGCGATGGACCTTTCCAGGATCTGCGTCACGATCACGGGAATATCGGCAGCGTCGACATTGCCGTCGCCATTGGCATCGCCGGGGAAGAGTACGGCGCGTACGATGGTTGAACTGAACAACGTCAACCCAAGAACAATTGAAAATGTAATACCCCTGGGTCCCCGCTTGATATAGACATATCCGGCAAGACCGAGCACGAATATCATCAGCGCCAGTGCCAACACGGTGGTTGCGGGTACCGGGATGGCATCATCAAACACCCCTGGTGCAAGGATGGTTATACTGCCGTTTTGTACACCGGTGGGCGGCACGGCCAATGCGGTGGATTCAGCCATTACGAGTTGCTGCAGGATGAGTGGTTCGGTCCCCTCTAAAGCGGCATCGTCAATTCTGAAGGTGATATTTGCCAGGCTGCCGCTGTTCAGCGTCGCCAGTGTTGAAGTCGTTATCACAACCCGCAGGTTGCCGGGAGCCACAAGCTGCCAGTCAAATACATGGTCGACCAGCGCCGACCCGCTGCCTACATTGGTTATGTTAAGTACATTTGAATTAAAGGTCAGGTCAAATTGAAGTGCCACGACCGAGCCATCGGCCACGAAGTCAACTGGGATGAGAACTTCCTGACCTGGCTCGGCCGCAGCAGTCCCCGCCTGCAAGTCAGGTGCTGCATATGCGACATTTGCCGATAGCAACGCCGCACATGCAAGTAACACACCTGTGCAGGAAGAGAAAATTGATCTTTTAGGACGGGAAATGCAGAAATAAACAATACCGAATAGAAATGCAAAAGTAGTTAACGACAATAAAGCCTGTGTATAGCTCACGATACCTTTCTCCCAGTTGATAGCCGTTTCCGACCGCCAGATTCGCGTGCTTAGCATTCTCACGATGAACCCGCAAGCCTGCTTGACGTTTTAGGGACATTACATTCCGTCTTATGACGGGATAATGTTTATCGAGAGAAATATATTTAATTATCAATTAGATAGGGTGACTAGCAGTCAATTGAGTTGACCTTTTGGGCAAAAAACAGCTTGACCGGCCGAATCGAAATGGTTGACATGCTTATCAGTTGCTTTAATTTAATGGTTCGAAGAATCAATCGAGGGGTTTCGAATCAGCCGAGCATGAATCCGCAGGATCAACATACGCGGTATCAGTTTCTGGATTGTGTTGTATCCAGTGACCGGCAGATGCTGTGCCGGAATCATGAGAATACCCGGTTGGGAACCAAGGTTTATTACCTGCTTCTGACATTCCTGCAAAACCCCGGTAAGGTGCTTACAAAAAACCAGATCATCGATACCGTCTGGCCTGGCCAGATTGTTACTGATGCCGCATTGACAAAACAGATCCTCCGTTTACGTAAAGTACTGAAAGATTCGGATTCAGACCAACCCATTATTGAAACGCACAGGGGCGTCGGATACCGGTTTAATGCCCCGGTAATTGCTCAACCGGGTAACGCGGAGACAGCAAAACCCGCTATGACATTGGAGTCATCAAAACGGAGTTATGTTGCATTGGTGCTGCTATTGGCTCTGCTGTTGTTTGTTGCACGCCCACTGTACGAGACCGGTCAGAAAACTGACAGTCAATCAGCGTCACCCGCTCCCATTGGCCTGGCCATCGTCCCCGCCAGGAACAGCCAGGACTGGTTTAACAGGGGCGGTTTGGAATACCTCTCTGAGTTGCTGGGCCAACACCCGCTCATCCATGCCATAAACCCCGAACCGGAGTGGTTTGCATCCGAGTCTCCCGAAAGACTTGCTATCGATTTATCCACTAAAAAGAATATTGGCTATAGCTGTGTCATTGATGTAAGTGAGTCAGCAACGGGGTTCGTTGCTGACCTCCAATTGCGCACCAAAGACGAAGTCATCTCAAGTGCAAGTCTGGAGGCGAGCACACTGCCGCAATTGTTTGAAAAAACCGATCAATGGATCAGTTCCAATTTGTCGATTCATGATGATTTTAGCCAGGTAAAGCAAAGCGTATGGTCAACGATTGACCCCTACACCCTGCAAAGTTATTTACAAGGTCTGCTGGAAACAGAGATCGGTGGCAATGAACAAAAAGGCATGGAGTATTTCCAGGCTGCGGTAAACAAAGAAGAGGCTTTCCTGCCTGCATGGATCAAGCTGGCCGAATCCCACATGGAATTGGGTAACCTGGAGAGGGCGATTTCCATTGTTGATACGCTTTTACAGAGCCCCGATGTCCAGCAACATTCCAGCGCTTCGATAGAACTGCATTACATCAAGGCCATGGCATATATAAAGCTCAGGGACGATGACCGCGCAAGAGAAAGCGTGCAGGTTTCCGAAGAGAACATTTTAAACCTTGGGGATCCTTACCAGAAACTCGCCGGGTTAAAGTCGCTGATACTGCTCGCACGGCTTCAAAACGACTGGGTGAAAGCTGAATCGTACACACTGGAAAGCCTGGCCATCAGTAGTGACTATTACGCGCTGCCAAGTCAACTTGCCGATTTGCAGTACTCTCTCGCACAAATTTATTTCAACGATTTTCAGTATTCAAAAATGCATGAGTACCTGGACCTGGCAATACACAACTACGAAAAAATCAACAACAGCAATGGCATGATTGCAAGTTTTGGCCTACTTAATCACTTTAATTACAACCAGGGTAACCTTGACGCCGGTGCCCAGGTTGCGGCACGGGCTGAACCTTATCTGGACAGTTGCACTGCGCCACACGATTTAATGAAATTTTTGCAGTCGACCAGCCTGATGCTAAATTTACGCGGTCATTTTGATCGTTCTGAGCGCTATATTGAACGCATTCGAGGTATTGCGAAAGCTACCAATAACAGCTACTTCGCGTATTTGGGTGAACATATCGATCTGCACAGGTATTACGTACAAAACAAATTCGAGCAGGCCCGCATCAGAACAGAAGTGATCAGCGCCATACTGGATAACGAAAATGTCATGCCATCATCCCGGGCATTTAGTTATTCAGTCAAATTGTTAATTAATTCCAGGGTAACCGAGCCGGAAACGGCCGAAAAGATGATGCGGGAATATATCGCAAAGTACCCGTTGCTAAAAGAACAATTTCCGGATGAGTTGGCCAGGGCCGAAGGGCACATTTCCACCCGTTTGGGCCATGTAAATGCCGGTGTAAATTTGTTGAAGACTACCGAGCAGAACTACCGTGACAAGAACGAACCCCACATAGCAAATTACATCGGCTTCGAAATTCTAGAAATACTGCTTGATAACCCTGAACTGGAATACAAAGATACCATTACACGTCTTGAGTCGTACACCGAATATGATTATTTATTCTTTAAGCTCAAAGCGCAGTTTAGTGCACGCGAAGGAGACTTTCTCAAAGCAGCCTTGCTCATGCAGGAAAATAAGCTAAAGGCCAATCAGTTATGGAAGGCTGAAGACCAGTTGTTGCTTGAAGCATATCAACAGAATACTAAAAGCGAGTTAGTGTCCAACAGATGACACCAACCGCCCCCGCCCAATCAATTGGCTGCACGGGCCCAAAACGCCACAGCTGGCTTTCAATCAAGAACAGTCTACCCGATTTCTGCGTTTTTTCTTGATTACGACCGTATTAGCGCGTAACTTGCTGGCCACATTTAACCCTCGCCGGAGCCAACCGTGATCCTTCGAAACATTTTTGTAGCTGTTGCATTTTTTGCGCTTCTTTCAGGCTGTAAACCAGCAGAAAACCCTGCGACTGAGAGCCAATCTGAACCTGCTGTGCAATCTGAACAGGCATTAGCAACTGATGACCCGATTGACCTGATGGAAACCGAGGGATTGTTGCGGCGGATTGGCTCGCTTGCATCTGACGAGTTTGGTGGTCGCGCCCCCATGTCGGAAGGGGAGCGCCTGACGCTCGACTTCCTCGAATCACAATTCAGGGAAATGGGTCTTGAGCCGATGTTTGGAGACAGCTACCGGCAGCCGGTACCGCTGGTTGCGATTGAGGCCACCAGTGATCTGACACTCGGTGTTTCAAACCCTGAAGGTGAAACAGTACTTTCTTTTGCCAACGGGCCGGAGTCAGCCGTATGGACCACACGCGTGGTTGAGAAGACCGGACTGGAAAACAGTGAGTTTGTCTGGGCCGGTTACGGCATCATCGCACCCGAATATGACTGGGATGATTACGCTGGTCTGGATGTGAAGGGTAAAACGGTGATCGTGCTGGTCAACGATCCCGGTTATGCAACCCAGAACCCGGAATTGTTCAATGGCAATGCCATGACCTATTATGGCCGCTGGACCTACAAATACGAAGAAGCCGCCCGTCAGGGTGCGGCGGGCATACTCATCGTTCATGAAACCGGTGCTGCAGCCTATGGCTGGAACGTGATCGAGGACGGCAGGCAGGGCCCGCAATTTCACCTTGCGTCTGAAAACAATAATATGCACCGCGTTAAGGTTGAGGGTTGGTTACAGCACCCGGTTGCCGAGGAAATCCTGGCATTGGCCGGGCATGAACTGACGGTACTGGAAGCCCAGGCAGCAAAAGCATCCGTCACACCTATCCCACTGGGCCTCAACGCCAACGTTTCAATTCAAAACTCAATCGAGTTTGCTGAATCCTACAACGTGGGAGCCATTCGTCCTGGAACCGATGCAGCAGACGAGCTATTTATCTACATGGCGCACTGGGACCACCTGGGAACCACGCCCCACGAAGAGGGCGAAGAAGGCGATTTCATTTATAACGGCGCAGAGGACAATGCCAGTGGTACCGCCGGTTTACTGGAAGTGGCAGAAGCATGGGCAAACACCCCGGGCGACCCGAAAAGAACCGTTGGCTTCCTGGCGGTGACCGCTGAGGAATCCGGTTTGTTGGGTTCCAAGGCTTACGTATCCAATCCACCCTACCCGATGAGTAAGACGGTTGCCGGTATCAACATGGATGTGCTTAATTTCAGGGGTAAGATGAGCGACATCGTGGTCGTTGGTTATGGCGCCTCCGAAATGGAAGATATTCTCGCAGAAGTGGCAATAGAATCAGGACGCACGCTAACACCGGAAGCCACACCTGAAAAAGGCTCTTATTACCGTTCGGATCATTTCAACTTCGCCAAAAACGGTGTGCCGATTCTGTATGCGAAAGGCGGCACGACAGACCGCGAGCACGGTGCCGAATATGTGAAAAAGCGCAACGCGGAGTACATCGCCAATCACTACCATGCGCCAAGCGATGAGATCAGTGATGACTGGGATGTTGATGCTGCAATAGAAGACCTGCGGCTGTATTACCGTATCGGCCATCACGTCGCCTTTGGTGAAGCGTGGCCCGAGTGGTATGAAGGCAACGAGTTCCGCGCCATTCGCGAAGCTTCGCTTACCACCGATACCGAATAGACGGGAAAATAGAAAGGGTAGACGTGATGCCAGGGAAATTCCCTGAGTTGGCCGAATTGATAGCTGCCGTCAGGGGCTGTCACTTGTGTGAGCAGCAGCTGCCATGCGGACCCAATCCGGTCTTGCAGATCAATCATGGTGCAAGAATCCTCATTGCCGGACAGGCACCAGGGCGGCGTGTTCATGAAAGCGGTGTGCCTTTTGATGATGCCAGTGGCGATCGTCTGCGTGACTGGCTGGGCGTTACACGGGAGGTTTTCTACGACTCGAAAAAGATTGCCATTCTGCCAATGGGGTTTTGCTACCCGGGTACCGGTAAATCGGGTGATCTGCCGCCAAGGCCGGAATGTGCAGTGACCTGGCGCCAACCGCTGCTTGACCATCTTCCTGACATTCAACTGACATTGGTAATTGGGCAATACGCCCAGAAGTGGCATCTTCCCGGCTTAAAGAAAAACCTGACCGAGACGGTGCGAGCCTGGCAGGAATACGGCAAAGGCGTTATACCTCTGCCACACCCCAGTCCGCGGAACAACATATGGCTGAAAAAAAATCCTTGGTTCATGGAGTCGTTAATACCGCATCTGCAACGCTGCGTGATCAGCGCACTTGCGGGTGATAAGCAGGTCCAATAGGTAATCGGAATCGCCGCGTTTCCTTATACGTTTCGCTCTTTAAACAGTGTTAAACCATCTTTTACCCTGCGCTATTGTGCAGTACCGTTCAGAATTTCACGGTCCTTCCCACCCAGCGGCGTATGACAACCAATGCACAGCGGGGCGCGTCCGGACAGGTTGTCACCCTGGTAATTAAAGACTGATCCGTCAGCGTTGTACTCTGCCCAGAACCAGTCGTTGTTCACCGGGTCGTAACCTTCTTCGCGTTGAAACATGATGGCCAATGGTTCGTTATTTTTGTGCGGATTAGCCGTATAAACGCTCTTTGGGGTTAGTGATTCCTCTGCACCATAATTGTGTTTGACCAGTAGCCGGCCGCGGTGCCCATCGATGACGGCTTCAGTAGCGATGAATTCCTGAATGCTGCCATGAGGTCGTGAGCCGACGAATGGAAAGCTACGAATCCTGTTTTTTCCAATCAGTTTATTCGCTTCCATATACACCCAGATTTTTTCTGCGTAGGAATCGTCCAGTGGCGTGCCGGCACTCTTGTCTCCATCAGCAGCGATCGCCATCCATCCTGATTCGAATAAGCTCTTTCTGGACAGAGACTGGTGCATTCCACAGGTCGTCTATAATTCCTGTTACAAAATCTTGGGAGAATACATATGTGTGACGAGTTTACTGAAAAGGACAACGAGGAATTTTTTCGCAAACAGGGCCTGACCCGACGCGAGTTCAATAAACTTGGCATGGGTGCGGCCCTGGCAATGATGTTGCCGTCCGTTGCCAACGCGTTGGAGCTTGTCGAAGAAGAGGTCCTTGTCGCAACACCGGATGGCATGGCGGATTGTTATTTCGTACACCCGGCAAGCGGAGCGCACGCGGCCGTAATCATCTGGCCCGACATCATGGGTATCCGTACCGCGTTTCGTATGATGGGTAAACGCCTGGCAGAGTCCGGCTATTCGGTGCTGGTTGTGAACCCGTACTATCGTACTGCGAAGGGTGCGGTGATCGAGGATGGCGAATCGTTCGGTGACCCCGAAGTGCGTGCGCGCTTGATGCCGCATGCCCGGTCATTGTCACCTGAAACCTGCCTGACAGATGGCCGCGCATTTGTGAGCTACCTTGATATGCAGGCATCGGTTGATACAGGCAGAAAAATCGGCACAACCGGTTATTGCATGACGGGTTCGTACACGATGCGTCTTGCCGCCGACATGCCGGAGCGAATCGGTGCTGGTGGCTCATTCCACGGTGGTGGTCTGGCAACCGACGCCGATGACAGCCCCCATTTGCTTGCGCCACAGATAAAGGCCGGCATGCTTATCGCTATTGCTGCAAACGATGATGAGAAAGATCCCAACGCCAAGGTGCTTTTGCGCGAAGCCTTCGACAGCGCCGGCGTCAACGCGGAAATCGAAGTCTATGAAGACACGCTGCATGGCTGGTGCCCGCCAGATTCCAGGGTTTACAACAAAGTCCAGGCAGAACGTGCATGGAGCCGTTTGCTGGCCCTGTTCGAGCGCGAACTGGCCTGATCACTCAAGCCGATTGATTAATGAAAAGGGTACTTTTTGATGATGCTATGTTTATTCTCGATCACCCCGGGCTATGCTGAAGTGAGGTTTTAACGAAGTCTTTCCCGGAAATGAACAGGAAGATCAAGCAAATCCATCATGATGTCATCCCATTAGCGGATGGCACCCGGTTGGCGTACCGGGCCTGGCTACCGGTTGATGCGGAGCAACACCCTGTTCCGGCGATCCTGGAGTTTCTGCCCTACCGTAAAAATGACGGAACGATTGTCCGTGACGAGATCACGATGCCGGCAACAGCCTGTCGGGGCTATGCATGTCTGCGTGTCGATATCAGGGGTACCGGTGAATCTGAAGGTCTGTTTGATGACGAATACAGCGAGCAGGAGCTTTCAGATGCCGAGCAGGTGATCGACTGGATCAGCAGGCAACCGTGGTGTGATGGCAGTGTCGGTATGGTTGGAATCTCATGGGGAGGTTTCAATTCACTGCAATTGGCCTACCGCCAACCACCCGCGCTCAAGGCCATCATCACCATCTGCTCAACGGATGACCGGTTCAACGAAGATATCCATTTTGCGGGCGGTTGCCTGTTGAATGACAACCTGGACTGGGCATCATTCTTCTGGTCGTATGCTCAAGCCCGGTGTCCTGATCCGCGATTGGTGGGCGATGGCTGGAAAGAGCAATGGTTGAATCGTCTTGAAAACATGCCGTTTCTGCCGGCCAAATGGTTGGCGGAACAAACGAAAAGCGACTACTGGAAACACGGTTCCGTCAGCGAGGATTACAACAGGATCAAAATCCCGGTGTATGCGATGGGTGGTTGGGCAGATGCCTATCGAAACACCGTCTTTCGGCTTGTAGAAAACCTCTCTTCTCCCTGTAAGGGGCTGATTGGCCCATGGGCACATGTTTATCCGAATATCGCTTATCCGAATCCAAAAATTGACTATGTGAAAGAATCGGTCCGCTGGTGGGACAGGTGGCTTAAGGGTGTTGATAACGGCATCATGGATGAGCCGAAACTACAGTACTACCTGATGGATTCGGTAGAACCTGCGGTTGACTATGCACATCGTGAGGGCAGCTGGCAAAGCGAGTCCTGCCTGGCCTTCGAAGTCGACTGAACACAAGCAGTATTTTCTGCACCCCGACGCTCTATCATCAGAACTCAATACAAAGCCAGGCACCGTCGCAGTGTGCTCACCGGAATCAACCGGAAAAATGGGTGGCAAACTGATGGTAGGTATTGGCTACAGCGGCGAATTTGCGAATAATCAACAGGCCGATGATGATCAATCCCGGGCATTCGACACGCCTCCACTTGAGAATGCGCTTCATATTGTTGGTCAAGCAAAAGCCTATTTACAGCTTTCGTCTGACCAAGCCATAGCCAATATCGCAGTACGGCTATGTGATGTGCACCCCACAGGGGAAAGTACCCTGATTACCTATGGTGTTCTCAACCTCACACATAGAGATTCGAATGAGAATCCCGAAGCCCTGGTTCCCGGCAAATTGTATCGGGTCGAGGTACCACTTAACCATATTGCTTATCGAGTACCCGTGGGTCATCACCTCAGACTCTCAATATCCAATGCCTACTGGCCGTTGATATGGCCTTCACCTTATAAGGACACACTTTACCTGCAACTTTCCGGATGCCGGTTGAGTCTGCCCTGCTCCACATCACTCGATAAAAACAACAACCCAGCTTTAGATAGTTTTGATCCGGGTGAAATACCCATGGGTAGAGCGCTGCGGCCCGGGCATACAAGAAAAACCATCAAGGAAGATCCTGAAACCGGTGTTGTAAAGATAAAAACCCAGACAGATTACGGGCACCATTGGCACCGTTCATGTGATACTGACATTGATTTCACCATCGACCAGCTATTGAGTATTCACCCTGACGATCCCAATTCGGCCAAATCAGAAACAAGCCTGCAGGTGAAAATGCAAACAGGGTGAAACGCAAACCGCCCTTAAGAGCCACTATGAAATGACTTCGTCACAGCAACACTATTTCATCAGGGCCAAGTGGCAGGCATGGGCGGGTGATGAGTGCATTTTCGAGAGACACTTTGACAAGAAAATAGAGCGTAATTTGATCTGAATAACAAAAAAGAGAACGTCTATGTTTGACAAAATCAGGCCGTTGGTATTCTGGCCCTCATTTCTCATACTGATGGCCGCGGTGGTCATGAGCTTTATTGATCTGGACGGTTTTCTCAGCGTGACAAAATCTCTCAATGCGACGCTGCTGGACCGCTTTTCGTGGTTTTTCAGCCTCGGTAGTTTTTATTTGCTCGTGTTAATCGTGGTCGTGTATTTTTCCCCGCTGGGAAAAGTCAGAATTGGCGGTGAAGCGGCGTTACCCCTGCTATCCAAAACCAGGTGGTTTTCAATCACCCTTTGTACAACCCTTGCCGTTGGTGTTTTGTTCTGGACCACCGCTGAACCCATTTATCACCTGAATTTCCCGCCTGCATCCTGGGGCCTGGCGCCGGGTTCTGTCGAGGCGGCAAAATTTTCCATATCGGCCATGATATTGCACTGGTCATTCACACCTTATGCCATCTATGCCGTGCCCTCGCTGGTCTTTGCCCTGGCTTTTTATAATATGCGGCTTCCGTTTTCCATCGGCAGTTCCCTGCAACCGGTTTTTGGTAACCATGTTTTGGGAAAAAACGGCCAGATAATCGATACGGTTGCCCTTTATGCATTGGTCGCGGGTATGGCGTCTTCCCTCGGAACCGGGGCCATTACCCTGGTGGGTGGCGTTGGAGAGTTCATGGATATTACGACAACACCCGTGACCATAGGTATAGCGGTCAGCCTGATTGTCAGCACCTTTGTTGCTTCAGCTGCCAGTGGTCTGCACAAGGGAATCGCCAGGCTTTCAGCGTTAAACGCGTATCTTCTGCTGTTCCTGGGTTTGTTCGTTTTTGTATTCGGGCCGACTATCTACATCCTGTCATTTGGCACCCAGGGACTTGGTTCGTATCTTGGTAATTTCTTTGAACTCAGTTTATTCACGGGTGCCGTTTCAGGTGACGACTGGCCACAGAAGTGGAGTGTCTTTAACTGGGCCATCTGGTTTGCATGGGCCCCGATCGCCGCCCTCTTCCTGGGAAAAATTGGCCGTGGTTATACGGTTCGGGAATTCATCCAGATCAACCTGGTTTTCCCTTCCCTGTTTGCCATTGTCTGGATATCCATCTTCTCGGGTACGGCTATCCATATTGATATGACGCAGGCCGGAATACTGAATTCAACACTCAGTTCACTGGGACCGGAGAAACTTCTTTATTTTGTATTCAACCGCTTGCCGCTTAGTGAGCTAATGACCGCCGTGCTGATTTTCGTCGCGTTTATATCCTATGTCACAGCAGCAGATTCCAATACAGATGCGATAGGCAACCTGTGTACCACGGGCTTTAATGCTGATTCTGAAGAGAAGGCGGGTGTGGGAGTCAAGATTTTATGGGGTAGCATTATCGGTATCGTTTCCTGGACCATGGTGAGTTTCGTTGGGATCGACGGTATCAAGATGCTTTCAAACCTCGGGGGTCTTCCCGCCGCCATCATCATCCTCGCAACCAGCCTGACACTGTGTAAATGGTTGCGAAACCCAGATCTGCTAAACCATGGCGAGCCGGGGAGTTGAAGCGAGTTCATAGCCGAAAATACACGATTGAGAATTGAGGTTTAAGGTGTCTAAAGAAGATAAAAAACTATCCATAAAAATCGGCTACCGAGATAGCCGTCGGGCTGCTTCCCGTATTCTGCATCCCGGAAAAAGGTATGCATTAAGACGTTTCCTGCTATTTATTGCCGTTACGATTGCGGCAGTCGTAGTCTGGAATACCGTCACCGAATCCCTACCCCCCGAACAACGTGCTGTCCTTTTATTGTTCCTGATCGCTGTCGGGCTATGGATCACCGAGGCGGTACCGGCATTCGCGGTAGGCCTGTTGATCATGGGTTACCTGGTTTTCGCGCTGGGAACACCGATGATCGTGCCCGAACCCTGGGATGTAAAGCCCTACCTGAATACCTGGTCGAGTCCGGTTATCTGGTTGATGTTAGGCGGTTTTTTCATGGCAGAGGGTTTATCCAGGACCGGTCTGGACCGGCAGCTTTTTGCGTTTGCCATCAAGCCCGCTGGTAGCCGTCCCGATCGTGTATTGCTGGCCATCATGCTAACCAGCGCAGTGGCATCCATGTTTATCTCCAATACCTCTACAACGGTTCTGATGGTTGGTGCCGTTTTGCCACTAATCCGTCAAATGGGGGGTCAGGAGCCATTCTCGAAAGCATTGCTGATTGCGATTCCCATGGCGGCCTCGGTGGGTGGTATGGGGACGATTATCGGTAGCGCGCCGAATGCTATCGCGGCCGGTGTGGCAGCGGAAGCCGGTGCACCCATCAACTTCCTCGAGTGGATGACAGTGGGTGTTCCGGTTGCGCTCGTGCTGGTCGTGACCGCCTGGTTTTTCCTGATCAAACGCTATCCGACAAAACTGGCTGAAATAAAGCTTGATATGAGCTCATTGGAAGAGCCGGAACTCCCCTTGAAACGCGACCGTATCATCGTTACAACCATATCGCTTACAACCGTTGCATTGTGGATGACCACGCCCTTTCACGGCATTCACATAGTCGCTATTTCACTGATACCCATCGTTGGCCTGACAATGACACAGGTAATGGGTGCAGCCCATGTCCGCAGACTGCCCTGGGATACACTGATGCTGGTCGCAGGCGGTTTATCGCTGGGGTCAGCCGTTGTGGACTCCGGACTGGCTGAGAACTTTGCGTCCCAACTGGGGTTTCTTACCAGTTTGAATATCGATATCGTGGTATTCGCAGCATTGGCCCTGATTACCGTTGTGCTATCGAACGTCATGAGCAATACGGCAACTGTTTCCATCGTGCTGCCGGTTGCAGTTGCCCTGATACCGGGGCGTGAACTGGAAATGTGCCTGATCCTCGGTCTGAGTGCCTCCTGCGCACTGCTGCTGCCGGTATCAACGCCACCCAATGCGATTGCCTTTAGCACGGGTGAACTCGAGACAAAAGACCTGCGCCCCGGTGGTATTCTGATTGGATTGCTGGGCCCAACGCTGATTATCGGCTGGGTACTGTTCATGGTTTGGCTGATTAACTGACTTTAAGAAACGTATATGAATATATGAGTGGTTGGTTCATGGCAAGGCCAATTGCTTAGGCTTCCCGACTGATCAATTGTGACCAGTGCGACAATAATCCCAATTAAGATTTTCCTTGTTCAGCCATCCAGCGATGGACCTCGTCCTTCAACACTTCCAGCGGCACTGAACCCAGATCCAGGATGAAATCGTGGAATACGCGCAGATCAAAATCTGCTCCCAGCCGACTCTCTGCTTCACGGCGTAATTGCCAGATCGTGTATTCACCCAGTTTGTAACTCAGGGCTTGTGCAGGCCAGGAGATGTAGCGATCAATTTCGGTAGTGACCTCGTGAATGGATAAGGCGGTATTTGAAGCCAGGTAGTCCAGCGCCTGTTGCCTGGTCCAATCCTTGGTGTGAATACCGGTATCGATAACCAACCTGCAGGCCCGCCACATCTCGTAGGTCAGGCGGCCGAAATCCTGATAGGGCGTTTCATAGATGTTCATTTCGAGACCGAGCTTTTCGGCATACAGTGCCCAGCCTTCACCGTAGGCTGAAATATAGTCATTACGTCTGAAGTTCGGTTTCTCACCCTGTTCCAGTGCGAGTGCACCCTGCAAGTGGTGACCGGGCATGGCCTCATGCAGGGTCAGCGCGGGCAGAGTGTATAAAGTCCGGCTTTCCAACGCGTAGGTGTTAACCCAGTAATAGCCACCTTTTCGTGCATCCAGTGGCGAGCCTACGTAACGACCACCGGTGTAAAACGGCGCAATATCATCCGGCACCGGTGCGATGCCATAAGGCTGGCGTGGCAATTTTCCAAATAACTGCGGCAAACGTCCATCAATTTTCTTGGCAATATACGAAGCTTCCGCCAGCAGTTCATGTGGAGTTTTTGCATAAAACTGTGGGTCGGTGCGTAAAAACTGGATAAAGGCGGCAAAGTCACCATCAAACTCCAGCTCCTTGATGATGGTTTCCATCTCGGCGCGGATACGGGCGACCTCGGACAGGCCAAGCTGGTGAATTTCCTCGGCGGTCATATCTACCGTGGCATAGAGGTATATTTGCTCATCGTAGAAGCGTTCGCCACCCGGCAGCCTGGAAGCGCCCAGTGTGGTTCGCGCTTTTGGAAAATACTCATCCTCAAAGAAGTCGAGCAAGCGCTCATAAGCCGGTACAACACCGTCCATGATGGCTGCGCGGGCCTGTTGCTTCAGTACGTGTCTTTCTGCACCACTGATGTCTTTATCCATATTTAGGAATGGTTTGAAAAAAGAACTACGCTCCGGGTTTTCCACCAGTTGCATCCTGACCGGCTCCTCACGTCCGGCAAGAATCGCACGTGGTTGTGTCATGCCGGTGCGCAAACCCTCACGCATCAATGCGATGTATTCATCCATGACAACAGGCAGTGCTTTGAGACGTGAAAGGTAGTCCTGGTAGTCTTTAACAGTAACTATGTCGGTATCATCACCCCACCATATCCATGACGTGTAAAACCCCGAGTCACTATTGAACGGGATCAGGTAGGCCCTGGTTTCATAGTCTGCGAGAAACTGGTGAATCTGCCGTTCAAACATGCGGTAATTGATACATTCTTCACGTTCCAGCTTCTCGCAGGAAATCGCGGCGAGTTCAATCTTGATTTGTTTCCAGTATTCGTAACGTCTGAGCTGGTCCTTTTCACTGACATGCGTGACCAGGTGGGCCTTTTCCTTGTTGCCGTTTTCACGTGCCAGGTACGGAAACTCATCGGTGCGGAATTCCCATTCCTTTGCCAGCAGGTTTTGGAATGCATCGCTGTCTTCACCTGCGAAGGTATTGAATGACAGAAAAATGATGAGCAATGGAATGAATTTTTTCATCGAGTTAAACCTTTGGTGAGTATTCAGGTAACAAGGAAGCCCTGCCAATATGGATCATCTTGCGGATCCACGGTGATGGTGTTTTCGCCATAAATCCGCGCCCAGCCTTCGATGGAAGGGATGATGGCCGGATAATCACCCACCTGTGCAATATCTTCTACACGACCGGTAAACTGGCTGCCAATATAACTTTCGTGCACAAAACGGTCACCTTTCGACAGCTTGCCCCGCGCGACAAGTTGCGCCATCCGTGCCGATGTGCCGGTGCCACAGGGTGAACGGTCGATGGCCTGGTCTCCGTAGAAAACCGCGTTGCGGGCGTCTGAACCCGGCTGTTTGGGTTTGCCTGTCCACTCCAGGTGCGACAATGCACAAATGCGCGGATCTTCAGGATGTATAAATTCGTATTTCGCATTCAGGCGTTCACGCAGCAGTGGGCTGATACGCAAAATATCACTGGCAGTCAGGTCTTCAAGGTCGCGGTAGCAGGTTTGTGGATCAATGATGGCGTAGAAGTTACCACCATATGCCACATCCACTTTCAGGTCTCCGCCGAGTTCGGGGCATTCCACGCTCAGGTCTTTTGCGTGCAAATAGGAAGGTACATTGACCAATTTGACCGTCTTTACCTTCCCAGCCTCTTCGGTATAGCTGGCCACCACCCGGCCAGCAGGGGTTTCAAGACATAGCTCACCCTGTTTTCGAGGTTGCACCAGGCTTTTTTCAATGGCGATGGTCACCGTGCCGATGGTACCGTGACCGCACATGGCCAGGCAGCCTGAAGTCTCGATGTACAGAACACCGATGTCACAGTCATCACGGGAACTCGGATACAACATGCTGCCCGACATCATTGCGTGGCCGCGTGGTTCGAACATCAAAGCAGTGCGTATCCAGTCGAACTCCCGCATGAAATGCTCACGCTTGTCAATCATGGTTTCCCCATCAAGTTGCGGGGTGCCGCTAGTGACCACGCGTACCGGGTTCCCGCAGGTATGCGCGTCGATACAGTGGAAGCTGGTTGCGGGTGGTTTTTTCATTATTTAACGAACCTGTCAAAACGAAATGCGGAAAGATTCAGTTTGGGTTGATCTCCTGTCACCATGTCAGCAATGATACGTCCGGTCGTCGGGCCCTGGGTGATACCGTAGTGGCCGTGGCCAAATGCGTAGAACACATTCGGGTGCCCGGGCGACACGGAAACAACCGGCAGTGAGTCCGGCATCGCCGGGCGCTGCCCCATCCACTCACTTACATCGTCGGTGTTGAGACCATCAAGATAACGAGCAGCCTGTTTAAGCAGGACTTTAGCACGTCTGAAATCGGGCTTTGCATCAAGGGCTGCAAATTCGGCCGTGCCGGCCAGTCTCAGACCATCTTCCAATGGCGTCATCACAAAGTGACGGCTCAGCGACATAACCGGGTGCTTTAGCTCAAAACCAGGATTACTGATCTGGGCGTGATAACCGCGTTCCGCAACCAATGGAACCTTGTAATCGAGTTGTGCGGCAAATGAATTGGACCAGGCACCGGCAGCAACCACGAGTTGATCTGCTTCAATTTTTTTGCCGGATTCCGTTTGTAAACTGATACCGGTTTCACCGGCCCTGACTTCAGAGACACGGTCCTGAATCCATTGACCACCATCGCGCATACAGGCTTCCGCGATAGTCGCAGTCGCCCTGGCCGGGTTCACCAGGTGATGCCAGTCGGGCACTAAGAGACCCACTGCTTTTTCCAGCTTAAGGGCCGGCATCATGGACTTCAGGTCACCCGGGCTCAGACGGTGATGCTCAAAACCCAGTCGGCGACTGAGGTCAATTTGCCACTGATGGGCAAGGTATTCTTTTTCTGTGTCGTACAGGTAGATGGTACCCGGTGATTTCTTTAAATGACTTGCTTCAACCGCGCCCAGGATCTCATCCCAATCCCCCAGCACCCGGTGCATCAACAAAGCCTGTGCGCTGGCTATTTCCTCTACTTTTTGCATATTGCAGGAACGCCAGAATTTCCAGAACCATGGCGCCAGGGACAGAAAATCCTTTGGCCGGATCGTCACCGGACCCAATGGGTCCAGTAACCAACCAGGCAACTTTTTAACCAGTCCCGGATAGGAGAATGGAACCACACCGGAGGTCGCGATACACGAGGCGTTGCCATAACTACAGGCGCTTCCCGGTGGCTCGGGGTCAATCAGGGTAACCTGCAAACCTTTGCGTTGAAGATGCCAGGCACAAGACGCACCTATGATACCGGCGCCGATAACTACACAATGCCTGGTCATCTCAGCTCAGCACATCCAGTCCGTTGACCAGTTCTTCAAGGATCGCGATGATCTCATCCAATGCCCGAATTGAACCGGCACCATCACCATCGGCAACCGCCCGTGGCGAGTCCACCATGAAGCTCGGCGGAGCGCGGAAGGTTCAAACGACTGCGGTGCAAATACCACAAACGTCTGCACTGGCTATGCATGGCAGTGAGCGCATTGACAAGGAAACGGTTATTGCACGCCGCTTCCAGCAACTCGTCGAGATGCTGATCAAGGCGGAAAAATACCTCCAGGTCATTGTCAGCAGCTTCCATATGTGAGGCCAGGATCTTTAAGGCCTGGCGCTGATCGGGTGTCGCACGCTCGGCTGCCTTGACCACCAGCAGGCGCTCCAGCACCCGCCGGGCTTCAATAATCTGGCCCAGGTCAGAACGCCGCAACGGCGTAACCATCAGGCCTTTACGTGGCAATACCTGCAACAGGCCCTCCACCGACAAACGCTGGATCGCCTCTCTTACCGGTGTGCGGCCGATACCTGCGATATCCATCAGGTCTTTTTCAGCGACCAGTTCACCGGGAGCTAACTTGAGTGTAACCAGTTGCTCTTCAAGTACGCGATAAGCCTGCTCTGCCAGGCTATCGTTATCTGCTTGTGAATTGAGAACCGCGTTCATACCACCGGTCGGTTTGCCAATGATTGTTCTACGATTTGCCGCACGCGGTCGACTTCAGGTTCGCTCAAGGCCAGTCTTGGTGAACGTACACGTGCGGACCCGACACCCAGCATTTCCTCGACCAGCTTGATCTGTTGAACAAACTTTGGTCCGATATCCAGGCTCAGCAGGGGCAGAAACCATTCGTAAATCTGCCTGGCTTCGGCCCACTTGTTGGCCATCATCAGATCATAAATACGCACCGTTTCCCGCGGAAATGCCACCACCAGACCGGCCACCCATCCGACCGCACCCAATGCAATACTCTCGAAAGCGAGATCGTCAACACCGCAAAAAATGGCGTAACGGTCACCGGTTATACGGCGGATTTCCGGAATCCGGCGGGTATTGGCCGAGGATTCCTTGATGGCTACGAATTTCGGGTTGGCAGCCAGGGTTTTGAAATCGGCAGGGCTAAGGTCGGTACCATAGGCCACCGGGTTGTTATACAGCATAATCGGCACATCGGATGCTGCGGCAACCTCATCCAGGTAACTCATGGTTTCACGTTGATCACTGGGGTAGCGCATCGGTGGTAACAGCATGAAACCATCGATACCCATTGCTTCTGCCCGGCTGGCGTATATGCAGGCCTGACGGGTATCAGATTCAGCGATACAGGCAAGAAGGGGAACCCGGCCATTGACCTGCCTGATAAAAAACTCGGTTAGCTGAAGTTTTTCATCCATATCCAGTGTCGAGTTTTCACCCAGAGAGCCAAGAATGATCACACCGTGTACACCGGCGTCCAATTGAAACTCCAGGTGTGCAGCCATTGCATCAAAATCAAGACTCAAATCGGCCTTGAACTTGGTCGTAACTGCCGGGTACACACCTTGCCATCTGGCTGTATTCATATGTTTTTCTTCTCTGATGAATTAATATATGTCTGATATATCAGTGATCAGTATAGTCCTAAATCTTTCAGATGGGAAGCCAAGGCTATGCAGTTCCTCTCTTCACGGTCTCTTCAGGACAGGCATGCTGGTCACTCTTGATCGGTGGGGAAGCCAAGGTGATGTGGTGTCTTGCTTCAGGACACGGCATGAACCCCTCCTTGGGGCCTCTGGCGCGACGTCCTGTCGCTCAAGGTCCTGAAACAAGACACCACACCCCCTCGGCTTTGTGCGAAAGCACGGAGTAATGGTTCCTGATAGGTGCACGTCGTTTGATATAAAGCTGGGGGGTGTATTGTCTTACCAGGACCTTACGAGACAGGAGTCGAGTAAGAGTGCCACAGGACGTGCTTGAACGAGTCCTGGTAAGACAATACACACCTCAGCGCCCCCCTTCCGTGCAGATAAAAAACACCTACAGCGGTGAATAACGTGAAACAGTAGAGATATTAATCCGTTTCAAGGATCACCGGATTCCTGCCGGACTCTTGAATCAAGTCCGACAGCCTGTCTAAAGGCAGCGCTTCAATAACACCCTTGAATCCCTCTGTTGTTTCGCCAGCGACCAGCGCGTTGTAGATCGCTTCTTCACTCGCTTCCATGGCTGCTTCGAATAAGGGAGAGACCTGGTTGTTTGGCAGTTCGCTGATCTGGGATACCGATTGCCGCCGCTCGGGCGTACGTCTGACGCTTTCTGCAGTTGAAAATGCAACGGCGTAATCACCGGAGCCATTGGTCGCAGGCGATCCGGTGCGGGCGATGGCAGACAGTGCGCGGGCCGCGAGCCTGGTCAGGTTTCTGTCCGACAACGGAGCATCAGTGGCCACAACCAAAATAATCGATCCATCGGCATCGCCCTTGTCTACCTCATCTTGCAGATAGTATTGCCCGAGCTCCTTGCCGACCGGGATACCATCCATCTGCAGCACACCGCCATAGTTTGTCTGGACCAGCACACCCACGGTATATGCGCCCAACTTTTCCGGCAGTCGCCGTGAACTCGTCCCGATACCCCCTTTCCAGCCAAAATTGATCGTTCCGGTACCGGCACCGACCGGACCTTCCACCACCGGGCCGGTGGCAGCCTCACTGATAGCCTTTAGCACATGATCGGGTGTAACCACGCGACGACGTATGTCATTCAGAAAACCATCATTGGTCTCACCCACCACGGCATTGACGGAGCGAACATCCTCGTTTCCGGCTTGTGAAAGCGTGTATTCGATCACGCCCTTTATACCTTCGGCAACCGACAAGGTATTGGTTAACACGATTGGCGTTTCAATTTCACCCAGTTCCACTATCTGGGTGCTGCCGGCAAATTTTCCATACCCGTTTCCAACCGAAAACCCGGCAGGCACTTTATCCTGGTATAGGTTTCCTGCATGTGGAACGATCACGGTCACACCGGTATTGATCGCCTTACCCTCCTTCACGGTGACATGACCAACCCGTACACCGGCAACATCGGTGATGGCGTTTAGCGGCCCCGGGGACAGGACACCCGGGCGGATGCCAAGATCCCGCGCCCTTGGCTTTGCGTTAGAACCGGCTGAGCCGCCATCGTTGGAAACCTGGCCTGCCAGCCCACTGGGTGGCAACACCGCCATGAGCACAGGTAGCAGGAAAGAAATTGCATGGGGTCGACTTATTGATATCATTACTCGTCTCTTACCGGTGAGTGAACATTATCCGATGAATATAGCAGTTTCTTATCTGGTGAAGGCAGCCCGGGTATCTCTTCACTCCAGCCAATGACGTTTCCTTCACCACTCATTGGAATCCTTGGCGGCCTGGGGCCGCAGGCGGGCCTCGACCTGGCCGAAAAGCTCACCAGGCTGACACAGGCAAAACGGGACCAGGACCACATTCCTTTCATTCTGTTCTCGCTTCCGGAAATGGTTGGCGACCGAACCGCCTATTTACTTGGCCGGGAAGAAATCAATCCAGCCCATGCCATTGCGGAGCAGCTTGAGAAGATGTCCACCATGGGTATAACGATAGCCGTTATGGCGTGCAACACGGCGCACGCCGGACCCATATTCGATGTTGCACAGGACTTGCTGCGAAAGAAGGGGATCGATCTTCCAATCCTGCATATGGTTCAGGAAACCGTCGCGTATATTCGCGAGGCCTACCCGCAGGTACAGCGGGTTGGGGTTCTTGGGACTCAAGGCACCTACCAGACCGGCCTGTACGATCAGGCACTTGTGGCAGCAGGACTTGAAGCCATTGTTCCAGACCCTGACATCAGAGAGCACCAGATCCATAAAGCAGTTTATTCTCCCGACTTCGGCATCAAGGCACGTTCTGATCCCGTTTCCGAAGAAGCCGCCAGCCGGGTTCTTTCGGCGATACGTCATCTTCGAGCGCTTGGCGCAGAGGTCATCATACTGGGTTGTACGGAGTTGGCACTTGCTGTCAGAGAGGGGGAAATTGACGGAATACTGATTTTGGATCCCGCCAGGATCATTGCGGAAAAACTCATTCGGAAAACCTATCCCGACAAGCTCATTTTGCCTGACTGAGCAGTACCGGAATATTTCACAAAAAAAACCCGGCAGAGTCACTCTGCCGGGTTAGTTGATACTGCCTGTTGTCGCTCAGTTACTGCGAATCTTGATCGCACCATTGACCGTGTCAATATTGAGCCTGGCACTGCCACCACCAATTTTTCCATTCAGATCACTACCGACAAAACCTTTCTCCACTTTCAGCCCGAAATCACTGGCATTGATACCGCCATTGAGGGTATCGGCACTTACTCTCGACATCAGCGTTTTCAGGCAGCCTAATTGTTACACGCCCATTAACCGTTTCGGCTTTCACTCGTTGCTCACCTTCCAGCCTGGAGAACTCCGCATTGATGCTGCCATTGACCGTCGAAAGGCCAACATCCCCTGCCAGGTCACTGATATCAAGATCACCATTGACCGATTCAGCGACGACCTTGCCGGATACACCACTGATGTTTACATTACCATTCACCGTATCTACCGAATCAAGCTCGGTTCCTACCGGTACGATCACTTCATATTTAACCGAACCGCTATTGCTGCCACGAGAGTACCAGTGACCTGAGTCACCAAGCTCTGTTTCCACAACAATTTCATCAGCAGAATGGGAAATCTCAATTTCAATCTTGTCCAGATCTTTCTGGTTATCCGCCTTCTTGGTTGCGATGATTTCAACACTGTCGCCGCTACCGCCGGTGACGACAACCGAACCATTCACATTGGAAATGCTGAAACGGCCGCCATCATTAAGTTTGTAGGAGAAGGTTTCCTCCTCTGTAACGCTCGCAAACAGACTGCCGGTGGCCAGCAGGGCTACGATGAATGCGAATGTCCTGGATTTCATGATGTGTTTCCTCTGAATTGTCTATAGTAAAGTAATACAGTGAATTTGATGCGTTTAGAAGCAAACAGGTTTAAAGCATTTTTATTATTTGAAAAATTATTTTTTTTCACCGCATGCACAGGAACCTTGTCAGTGAATCAGAATAAACGAAAAGCTAAATTAAAAATCAGGCCTATTGAGAAGAAAGATAATGCCGTGATTGCAGACATCATCCGCCTGGTGATGACCGAATTCAAGGCGGTTGGTTGTGGCTATTCAATCAATGATTCTGAAGTCGATGATATGTACGAGGCTTACGCACCGGAACGATCGGCGTTCTACGTGGTGGAACTCGATGGCGAGGTATTGGGCTGCGGCGGATTTGGACCACTGACAGGTGCCGACGAGGATACCTGCGAGCTGCGCAAAATGTATTTCAAATCTGAACTACGTGGACTGGGGGTGGGCACACAGTTGCTAATCCTGTGCCTTGAAGAAGCCACCAGTGCCGGTTTTCGGCATTGCTACCTGGAAACCATGAATACCATGGAACAGGCCCAACGCCTGTACGGCAAGCACGGTTTCGAATATTTGGACAAGCCGATGGGAGACACCGGCCATTCAAGTTGCGGAACCTGGATGGCAAGAAGACTGTAGTAGCTAGTCCGGAGTTAAAATAAAAAGAAGAACCCTGTTCAAGCCAATCGGTACAGCCGGCATTGCGTTAAGCGCCGTGGTCTGAAATTTCCCAAGTCGTGTCATATACTCAATAAATGAAACACAAGAAACGATCTCTGAATTTTGTAAATTCCTGTCTTCTGATGATGGGCCTGGTTTGCTTCGGAACTGCTTTTGGCCTGGGATTTGTTGTCGATGATTTTGGCGAAGGTTCCGATAGTGACCTGAACGACAATGCCTGCAGTACGGCAGGTGGCAGCTGCACCTTGAGGGCTGCCATCCAACAGGCCAACTTCACCTCGGGTCTGGATATTATCGAATTCCAAGCCAATGGCACCGTTTTGCTGGCGAATGTCATTATCGATATCACCGACAGCCTCACCATCCGTCCCGGAACGGCCACTCAGATTACCATTTCCTCGGCCAGCCAGAGCCGCTTACTGAGGGTGTTGCAAAATGGCACCACCGCAGTTTTTGAAGACCTCAAGTTCAGTAACCCGGCAGGCGGGGCGATCATTGTGGGCCTTGGCCCCCAGGTTACCATTCGCCGCTGTGTTTTCGATGGCAACATCAATAGTAGCGGTTCCGCCTCGGGCGGTGCACTGAGCATCGGCGGAGAGACCACAATCGATTCCTCTGAGTTCAGGAACAACTCCAGTAATCTTACGTCGGGTGGCGCCATTTTCCTGGGCACCGGAGCACTCCTGACCATCAGAAACTCCGTCATCGAAGATAATTCAGCCAGGACGGGCGGTGGGATTGCGGTGGGCGGTGGTCTGGAGCGATTGGTGCTGGAAGACGTCACCATCCAACGCAACCATGCCAGTGTTAATGGTGGCGGTATCTACAGCCAGTCCCGCGTTGAATCAGAGGGTGTCACGCTGTTCCAAAACACCACCAATGGAAACGGTGGGGGCATATGGGCCGAAAATAGAGGGGGCGGTAATACCATTGACGCGCTGAAACTGGTGGGTGCAGACATCCGCGACAACACGGCAGACCTGAATGGTGGCGGAATATATCTGGATTCCGGTGTCGCTCTGCATACCTTTCTGATCAGTCGCAGTGCGGTGTGGGAAAATGATGCAAACCTGGGTGGGGGAATTTATGTTGCCGGAGGCACTGGCACAGACATCAAGGTGGCCAATTCAACCATAGGCGTCAACACGGCCACCACCGGTGGTGGTATCTACCTGCAAAGTGGTGATCTGGATATTTTGCACAGCACGATCTGGAACAACCAAGCGGAACAATTGCGTAACCACCCCAGTGTGCTTGCCAATATCGGCAATTCCATTATCGGATTTGATGCAGTTGGAGCCAGTGGTTGTGATAACGCGCCCAATTCATTGGGACCAAACCTTGGATCGGACGCCAGTTGTGGTGCTTCGCTGGTAGGAGATCCAAAGCTCGGCCCAATCACCAACACTGGCGGATACGCGCCCACCCAGCCATTCGCGGATGACAGTCCGGCACTGGATGCCGGGGATTTGAGTATTTGCAGCGCAGCGCCAATCAGCTTCTTTGATTCGGACGGCCCAAACAGGCCAAACGGCAAACAATGTGATCTCGGAGCCTGGGAAAGCTCGGTATTTGTCTTTCTGGACGGGTTTGAAGATTAAGTATTGTTGTCCGGCACTGAACAAAACTGGCCGGACGAAACAGCCGCCTTTATCCTGCAAGCATTATTGAAGGCGCTAACACTGGTATAGCCCATCTTGAACTCTATAGACCGGCCTCATCACAGATGAGATGTGTCAATGAGATGGAAACAACGCCTCCGGCTTTGTTTCACCCATCATCTGCTGACGCACCAATGGAATCGGCGGACCGCCATAGCTCAGGAATGTATCGTGAAACTCACGCCAGGCGGTTCTGCCACCGCGTGTGGCTGTCCAGTCATCACGCAGGCGTTTGATCATCAGTTTTCCCATGGTGTAATTCAGATAAGCCGGATCATAGGTACCACGTGCGGCCTGTTGAATGGCCGTGCCTTCACTCTGGAAACCCTCTTCCATGAAAAACCGTTTTGAGTCTTCAACCGACCAGCCCTTGGTATGCAGACCAATGGTCGACAGGAATCGCGCATTACGTAACAAGGCATTGCTGATCTGGCCGATACGGGTTTCAGGATCACCATCGCGAAAACCGGCCTCGATCATCATCTCTTCGGTGTAATGTGCCCAGCCCTCGGCAAATGCGTAACCGACAAATACCCGGCCATAGAAAAATGGTGCGCGGTTGGCGTGCAGGAAATTCAGAAAATGACCGGGCCAGACCTCGTGTACCGAGGTGAACAGCAGGTCGGCCTCACCGGCAATATAGTCAGCCTGTACATCTTCAGGCCAGGCCGGGTTAGGAGGTGAAATGTAATAGACGGATGGCTGGTTCTTTTCCCACGCACCCGGGATATTGATGTAAGCGAAATTGGAACGGGCGTACGGCGGTGCCTCATCGACCTTTGCCTCTTCCGTACCGGGGATGCTGACCAGGTCTTCCTCGACTATGAATTTACGGGTTTCCTGCAGCTGATCACGTGCGCTCTGAACCGAATCTACTTTGGGTTTATTGCCGGACATCTTCGCAAAACATTCCCGCAGGCCAAGACCCGGTGCAAATTCGGCACAGGCCTCATTCAGGCTTTTCAGATTACGTGCCATATCGGCCCGGCCAATTGCCTCAAGCTCATCGAGCGGAGTATCAACACGCTCGGTATCCCACAACATTTGACGGAATAAGTCCGGTCCCAGGGTAAAATCATCAGTCGCACCCGGCAAATTGGATTTCAACCAGTCGGTTATACCCTGCATGGCCTCAATCGCACCGGCGTTTGCAGTGGCGAACTCCTGCTGCAGGTCTTCATCTTCAACCGCAGCCCACACGGCGGGTACTTCATCACGGAAGTAATCGGCGTAACCACCGAAACCCGTCTATACCCAGTTGCAACCAGGTGCGTGGCATCGGCATGGCAAGGTTTTCCCTGATTTGAGCGATAGCCTGTGGCACATTTTTTAAATGAAGGGTAAATGCACGCATGCGCTGCTCAAGCGGTGCGTAATCCAGCGCGATATAAGGGCTGGGATCCAGCGAATCACTCAGCCATCCAAAGTAGAACTCGGGGTTGCGAAACGGCCATTGCGCCTTTTCCATCCAAAACAGATCCTGGTCTACCCGGGAAACAAGGTATTCGCGCTGGTACAGTTGCTCTTCACTCAGCTGGTCATCGGCAAACGCCATGGCCTCGTCACGCTCCCGGTGCAAGCGTGCTATTTCTTTCTCGATACCAGCCCGACTCCAGTCCGGAAGCTGGCCATCATACTCATGACGTCCCTGGAATACCGCCCACTGCGGATGGGCATCGATATGTGCCTCGATTTGTCGTGTTACAAATTTATCCCAGGTCTCCGCCTGTGTGGTCTCTGCATGAGGTTTTGCTGAGGGTTCGGGCTCTGCTTCTTTATTGCAGGCTGTCAGACCAAGCAGGGTGAGGCAGGTAAGCGATAACAGGGATCGCGTAAGAAAATTTGTCATGTTGGAATTCCGGGAAAAACGGGATGGCTATCTTAACAGGTGCAGACCCGGTGTGTGACAGCCAGGTGAAATACGAAAAAGTTTGCTTCTTTGTGGGGTAAAGATCGGACGTGGATAAAACCACTATCCTTTAAATTTCTTGTTCCTCATCGAGGTGTTCGATAAAGGCTTCACTGTCACCATGCAGATTAAACTTATGGATCAACTCATCGACCTTTAACCACATGGCATCAGTCATATCCGCGCCGGTCAAATTGGAAATAATATTGACCATGGCCCCTTTTTCCTGCTCGTCAAATTCACCATCAGCGAGGGCGATATCAACGATCCGCTCTAACTCATGTACACTCATTTTGCCATCACGGGCAAAAGCATCAAAGGCACTTTGTTTCATTGCCTTCCAGTCGGACTTGCTCTCCATTTCAAACCCCTCGTGTCTTCCTGAAAATGTCATTCCCTATCTATATGATATAACAAATTTTTTGACTTAGTCACCCGGTAAGTGTCTTTGCCAGTCCGGATTTGGTTTTTAAAAACAAAAGCCCCGGACAATGCCGGGGCTTTTTCCATCATTTCAAACAGGCCTACTTGACGCCATGCATCAGCTTGTTGATGACAGGGGCAAGTACCAGGTAAATAACACCGACAACCAGTCCTATCCAGAACAGCTGCATATAAATACCCGAGTACTGGGTGATGGTTGCGGCAACAGTTTCTTCGCCGTGGCCGCCACTATTGGTGCCACCGGATGCAAGCGCAGCGATGATACCGGCCACGTACTGCGCCATGGCGATGGACAGGAACCAACCGCCCATGGCGAGGCCTACTTCCTTTTCATCGGCCAGTTTGGTCACCATGCTGAGACCGATCGGTGACAGGCAAAGCTCACCGGTTGTGTGTAAAAGGTAGGTCATTGCCAGGAAGATCCATGGTACGAGACCGGCAGCGTTTGTCATATTTCCAATCGCAAAAACCAGCAGGTAGAAACCCAAAGCAACCTGGATCAAGCCCAGCGCAAACTTACGCGGAATAGACGGATTCATGTTCATCAAATCCAGCTTCGGCCATAACATGGCAAATACCGGCGCAAAAATCAGGATATAAAGCGGGTTAAGGGACTGGAAAACACCAAAACCACCGGCCTGCCAGGTTTCCATGGTGCCGTACATCGGTGTCACGAATTCGCGGGCAAAGAAATTCAGTGAGCTGCCGGCCTGTTCAAACAAGGCCCAGAAACAGGCGTTGGCGGCAAAAAGGATGATCATGGCGATGTATCGATGTAGCTGCACCTTGTTCTTCGACCTGATGCCTGCAATGACAAAATAGGCGATGAGTGCCAACATGATGGCAATCAGCAAATAACCAAGAATGGTGCTTTCAGATAGCAGGAAGTAGACGATTCCCGCCAATACCATGGCGGCAGCACCAACCGCGAAAAACCGGCCCCAGCCTTCCTTGCCTTTCTCCGGCAGGCCAACATTACCGAGAGACTTTTTGGCAACCTCGAGGAACAAGGTCGACAGGATCATGCCAATACCCGCTGCAAAGAAGCCCCACTTAAGACCCCAGGTCGCACCGATCCACGATGCTGTAATGATAGGCGCTATCATCGCGCCCAGATTAATACCCATATAGAAAATGGTAAAACCCGAATCACGCCGAATATCATCTGGCGCATACAATTTACCAATCATGGTCGAGATATTGGGCTTGAAAAGTCCGTTACCGGAAACGATCAGGGACAGACCGACAAGGAACCAGGTGAGATCCTCAATCAAGAGAACAAATAGGCCTGCGGCCATAATAATGGCACCAAGCAGGATGGATCGTTGATAACCCAGGATACGGTCGGCAACATAGCCACCGGCAATACCGGTCGCATACACCAATGCGGTGTAGCCACCATAGACGAGACTGGCCTCAGCGTTGGCCCCTGCACCAAGATGTGCAAAGAAAGTAGTGGCTACATAGACTGCCAGTATGGCCCGCATGCCGTAGTAGGCAAAGCGTTCCCACATCTCGATATTGAATAATTGCCACAAGGCTACCGGATGTCCCAGGAAATCATTTTCAGGTAATCCCGTTTGCAGGTGGCCAGCACCATTTGTTTGATTGGTCACGTTTGAAGCTCCAAATCTGTTTTGAGTAATTGTTTTTGTACTGCCACGATTGAGCCATGGCAAAAAGTACGGCAAGCATACCATTGCCTGCATCCAATCGCATATTCATAGATCACCTTTACACCCACATCTGCAGGCATGCGATAATCTGCTGATTATCATAAACACTAGAAGGCCGAGCTTATGGATCAGAAAGTTGCACAAAGTTTTATTGACGAAATGTGGATGGACTCCATCGTTCCCGAACTGGTTGAGTACATCAAGATCCCCAACAAATCGCCGCACTTTGACGCTGACTGGCAGGAACACGGTTTTATGGAAGATGCCGTCCAGCAAATTTTCAAATGGTGTAAAGCCCAGGACGTCAAGGGCATGACACTGGATATCGTCCGGCTTGAAGGACGCACGCCATTAATATTCATGGAGATACCGGCACAGGGCGATGTTGATACCAATGACACCATCCTGATGTATGGCCACCTCGACAAACAACCCGAGATGACCGGCTGGACTGATGGCCTGGGTCCATGGATTCCAGTGATCAAGGACGGCAAACTCTATGGCCGAGGCGGTGCCGATGATGGTTATGCCGCATACAGCTCACTGGCCGCCGTCATGGCCGTACAAAAACAGGGTTTGCCGCATGCGCGTATCGTGGTCATCATTGAAGCCTGTGAAGAATCCGGCAGTTATGACCTGCCGTTTTATATCGATCACCTTAAAAAACAAATTGGCACACCATCACTGGTGATCTGCCTGGATTCCGGTGCCGGCAACTATGAGCAGTTATGGCTGACGGTCTCTTTGCGCGGCATGGCAGCAGGAACCCTGAGGGCTGATGTACTGAATGAAGGTGTTCATTCCGGTTACGCGTCGGGTGTCGTACCTTCCAGTTTCCGGGTTCTGCGGCAATTAATGAGCCGCTTGGAAGACGAAAAAACTGGTACCGTTCTGCCACCTTATCTTTACGCACCGATTCCTGAGCAGCGTATGCAGCAGACGCAAGCCATGGCCGAAGCCCTGGGCGATAACATCTGGCAGGCCTACCCTTTCGTCGATGGCGTTGAGCCCATGGCTGATAATAACGTGGAACGAATCCTCAACCGCACATGGCGCCCGGCCCTGTCGTATACCGGTATCGGAGGCATACCCGAGCTCGATTCGGCCGGTAACGTATTACGACCCTACACGGCAATGAAGCTTTCCATGCGCTTACCGGCAACCGTGAATGGTGAAGCGGCCAGCCAGGCAATGAAAGAGACCCTTGAAGCCAATCCACCCTCCAATGCGAAAGTCAGCTTTGAAACTGACCAGGCGGCTTCTGGGTGGAATGCACCTGAAATCGCACCCTGGTTGCACGCTTCATTGGAAAAAGCTTCACAGGAAAGCTACGGCCGCGGTGTCATGTACATGGGCGAAGGCGGCACGATTCCGTTCATGGCCATGTTGGGTGATTTTTTCCCCGAGGCACAATTCATGATCACCGGTGTACTGGGACCGCAATCCAACGCGCATGGGCCCAACGAGTTTTTACACATTCCCTTTGCACGCAAACTCACCACCTGTGTTGCGCAGGTCATCGTGGATCACTGCCAGCGTTAATATTGTGCAAGTACAATGAAGCCCGGAACGGTTACTCCCCGAGTTCCGTTCCGGGTGCGATACTCCCTCACTCTTCCTCCGCCTGCATATCGGCTTGCAGTACCTGTTCGAGGTCTTCAAGATTCTGGCGAACCCGTAAACCGTATTCGTGATCATCCCCCCATACTTCCGAGAGCTTGTGCATACCCTCAGTATCATGTTTGTCAAAACTCTCGACCATGCGTTTGGCACGTATGTCCTTGAGACCCAATAATTTGAGTGCCTCTTGTCCCATCGCAAGCGCAGACCCAAACGTTTCTCGAGCGATATAATCCGCGCCCGCATGGATGAGTTCATAGGCATGTGTGCGGTCGTATGCCCGCGCCAGAATTTTCAGTTCAGGGAATTGCATACGGATGCTTTGTATCATCTTGATGGCCTTCCCGCGGTCGTCAATGGCAATGACCAGTAAGCGCGCTTGTTCAGCACCGGCTGCCCTTAACAACTCTACATTGGCAGCATCACCATAAAACACGCGGTTACCGAAACGGCCGGATAATTCGATCTGACCGGCATCATGATCCAGCAAGGTTGATTCAAACCCACTTGCTTTGAGCAGACGTGAAACCACCTGCCCAAACCGCCCGAACCCGGCAATGATCACCGGGTTATCAGCAGCATCAATCTCATCATCCCCACGCTCATCACAGGTACTGATCAAGCGCGGCTGTATAAGCTTTTCAAAAATGATAATGGCAACCGGTGTCAGCACCATGGAAAGTGCAACCACCAGGATCAACAGGTTGGCGAGTTCAAGATTGAGTGCATGGGTCTGTAATGCAAATGAGACCAGCAAAAAGGCAAACTCGCCACCCTGGGCGAGTAAGAAACTGAACATCAGGTTATCTGCAAGCTGCAACTTGAATACACGGCCAAGAATCAACAATATGACGAATTTGAGGGCCATAAGTCCCAACACCAGTCCTGCAATCAGGAATGGCTCAGATACCAGGGTGCCCAAATCAATACTCGCGCCCACAGCAATAAAGAACAGACCCAGCAACAGGCCCTTGAAAGGCTCGATACTGACCTCAAGCTCGTGCCGGAATTCACTTTCTGCCATGACCACACCGGCAACAAAAGTACCCAGAGCCGGCGACAGACCGACAGCACCCATGGCCAGCGTGATTGCAACAATCAACAAAAGCGCGGTGGCGATGAAAATCTCACCGCTACGGGTCTTTGCGATGTAGCGAAATACCGGTCGGGTTAAAAACCGGCCTGCCAGCACGATTAAGACCACCACGCCCAGGACCGACAGCGCGCTTAGCCACTGTGGTGGCTCAGACTCTGCTGTGTTTGAGGCATGCTGCAGCAACTGTGCGCTATCCATGAAACCGGGTATTGCAAGGAACGGGATGACCGCCAGCATGAATATGACCGCCACATCCTGAAATAGCAGTACCGAGAAACCGCTCTGGCCAGCGACGGTCTTTAACCAGCTTTTTTCGTCCAGTGTCTGAAGAACAATGGCCGTTGACGACATGGAGAATACCAGGCCAATCACCAGTGCGGTTTGCCATTCAAAATCTAAAAACGCACATAGAAGAGCGATAATGAGAGTAGTGGAAACAACCTGTAAACCGCCCAGTCCAACAATCGGTACACGCATGCGCCACAAAACGGACGGCTGGAGCTCAAGACCCACGAGAAAAAGCATCAGCACCACACCAAATTCGGCAAAATGCATGACATCCCGGCCTTCACTTCCAACCAGTGACAACAGGTTCGGGCCAATGATGAGGCCGGCCAGCAGGTAACCAAGTGCGGATCCGAGTCCAAGACGCTTTGCTATTGGAACAGCGATAACAGCCGCTGCCAGGTACACGAATGCCTGCATGAAATAGCTGTCTGCCATTGAGTTCTCTCCTGTCAGGGTCTATTCGATTGTCCGGAGGGTATCAGCCTGCTTCCCGGTCATCATTTGGCACAATTATGCAACTGCATGCAAGGGTGCTCATCATCACCCCGCTCAATCTGGATTGTAGCGTGTGAGATCTTGAACTTTTTCTGCAACTGTGCCGCGAGGTGATGCAAAAATTCATCACCCTGCGGCGGTTCGGACATTAGCAAGTGTGCGGTCAAGGCTGTTTCCGTCGTGCTCATTGGCCAGATATGCAGGTCATGCAACCCATTCACACCTGGACGGGCCGACAACCAGACACGGACCTCGTTCGGATCCATATCACGTGGCACGCCGTCAAACGCCAGGTTTAACGAATCACGCAACAGACCCCAGGTAGACCAGAAAATCACCAGTGCGATCAACAGGCTGCTCAGCGGATCAAACCATTTCAGCCCGAACTTCCAAATCACAAATCCTGAAACAACCACACCGAGAGAAACCAGCGCATCGGCCGCCATATGTAAATATGCACCGCGAATATTGAGGTCATGATCCTTTCCGGAGACAAACAACCAGGCAGTGATCGCATTGATCACTACACCGACGCCAGCCACCAGCATGATGGTCTGACCGACAGGTTCCGAAGGTGTAATAAACCGCTGGATCGCTTCCCAACTGATGAGCACCACAGCCGCCAGCAGTAACAGGCCGCTGAACATGGAAGCCAGGATGGTGGCACGGGAGTAGCCGTAAGTACGTCGCAATGAAGGTTGTTTTCCAGCCAGGTAATTTGCACCCCACGCCAGTAATAAACCCATCACATCACTCAGGTTGTGGCCGGCATCGGTTATCAGGGCCAACGAGTTGGCCATCACACCATAGAAAACCTCGATCACCACGAAAAGCAGGTTGAGCGCCACACCAATAGCAAAGGCGCGGTTGTAGTCCGGTGCTGCATGATGATGGTGGTGGTGTGCTTCCTGGTTCATTTGTGTGTTTCCAAATATTGTGTGGCACTTTACCCGTCATGATAGAACGTGAAGACCTCAATTACGAATGGGTGTTTTCAGCTATTTCGGCGAAAAATACGCTAACAAACCCCGTGAATACCAGCCACCATTCGACAATTATTTGCTTTTCTCTTCCACCCGAATGATATGCGTCAAAAACACTGCAAATGTTACTTGAACTGGCCACTGCATGGTTGGATACTGAACACTTCAATCGCTCAAGCGTAACAACGGAATTAAATGAAATGGGTATAAAATATAAAATCTGGTTCAATGGTGAAATGCGCAACTTTGAAGATTGCACCGTACATGTCCTGAGTCATGCACTGCACTACGGTTCTTCGGTATTTGAGGGGATCCGTGCCTATAAAACACCGCAGGGCCCGGCATTTTTCAGACTCGATGATCACTTGAAGCGCTTGTATTATTCAGCCTCTATTTACAGGATTCCAATCCGTTACAGTTTTGAAGAGCTTCGTGATGCTTGTTTTGAGGCCGTGCGCAGTACCGGTCTTGAGTCTTCCTACATTCGGCCATTGGTTGCCCGTGGCAATTGTGGACTAGGTGTCATACCCAAAGATATGGATGCAGTCGATGTGTCCATCATGGTGGATTCCTGGGGTGCATACCTCGGTGAAGAGGGCCTGAAGAACGGTATCCGCGCCTGTATCACATCATGGCAGCGTATTGCACCCAATACGATGCCAACCGGTGCCAAGGCCGGTGGAAATTACCTGTCCAGTCAATTGATTGGTTATGAAGCCAAGGATCGGGGCTTTGACGAAGGTATCGCACTCGGCCACGATGGATTGCTTAGCGAAGGTGCAGGTGAAAATCTGTTTCTCATCAAGGATGGCAAAATACTGACCCCTCCAGCCTCTGCATCTATCCTGAGTGGTATCACCCGTGACTCCGCTTTCTCGCTGGCAGCCGATCTTGGCATTGCGGTGACCGAACAGACCTTGTCACGTGAACAGCTTTACGGTGCCGACGAAGCCTTTTTTACCGGAACCGCGGTTGAAGTAACACCGATACGCCAGATCGACCACATCACCATCGGCAACGGTGGCTGTGGTCCGCTGACAAAGCGCATTCAATCGGCATTTTTCGGGCTATTCAACGGTGAAACTGAAGACAAACGCAACTGGTTGAGTCATTTATAGGTTAGTGTAGTGTCAACACTGATCCTAGGTTACAGGGTTGACACTACACCAGGTGACAAACATAACTGACAAATATTGTCACTTTCATAACGCAAAACGTCAGCCTCACATTTCACAAGACTCTGCATGAGATACCTAAAAACAGGTATCTCATTGTTTTAAAAATACATTACCCTCCCAACACCCCTTTGGCACGATTATTGAATTATAAAGGGGGAAGATTAATGTTTCAGACAGAAATCTTCTTTTCTTGAACCATACAAATTATGGACAAGGACGTTTGTCACCACCTGTGACGGAGCTGTGCCAACGACAGCTTGCGAAAGGGTTGTTCCAACGGCAACCACTGAAGACGTCAGACCTAAGGAAATGGTCGTTACAGGAGAGTTATGAGCTTGGGGGACAAGCAAGGGTGATCAGAATGCTAATGGGGATTTGCAGACTGATCAAAATAGGGGAGTGTGGGTAGTAATGTGCCAAAAGCCACCAACGCCCGCCAAAAAAAAGGACCCGTTTTTAACGGGTCTTTTTTTTGCCTGCCAAATTGCGCTTCCCGTCAAAAAGGAATCAACGTATAACCTTCTGATTGCAAACGTACATGTGCCGTCATGGCAGAAAGAGCCAGGCTCACCGCCGGATTAAGCTCTTCAACGGTAAAACCACGATGGGCCGCCGTCTGCCCACACAGGTAAACCTTCACACCGGCATGATGCAGCGCAGCCAGCATTGCCGTGTTTGGGTTCGGCTCATCAAAACGGGCCTCGTAAGCGGCATCATTTAACAGGTCTTTACCTGCAGAGCCATGTACAACGATGGCAAATTCAATATTTTCAGGGGCGATCCCATTTCTGGCATGCAGGTTCAGAAAACGGGCGGCCGATTCAAGACGGCGGTTCAAATCACCACTGAAATCCGCGGTAGCTGAGACATCCATCGAAACCTTGTATGGCGTATCCTGTTTGAGATTCCAGGACCCGTCGGGAACTTCATAAACCGGCCCATATGCATCTATCACCGGTCCGGTCTGTGGTTCAAGCGCATAAACATTGCCGGCCAGAAATAGCATGGCCACCAATCCGGGTAGTTTTCTTAGTAACATGGATAATTCCTGTAAATTAAAGGGATTAAAGCGATCCGGCAAGCGGTCAATGAGCCAACAGCCCTCAGGAGCCAATATAGTCAGTAATGATGTATCCACCCGATTTCTGGTCGAGCTTCAGGGTGACCATTTTTTTCTCTTTCATTTCCTCCAGCAATGCGCTGAATGAACGAAAACCATGATAACGTTCGTTGAATCCGGGTTTACGTCTTTTTAATGTTTGTTTGACCATTGAACCCCAGACTTTTTCCTCGGAATCACGCTCACTGAACAGATCATCCAGGGTCTCGAGTACCCATTCAAAAGCCTGTTCCGCGCGTCGTTGGCCCTTACCGGGAGTAACCGGCGGCTCATCCGGGTTCTCTTTCTTGCCATTGGTTTTTTTCTTAACGGGCTTTCGGCGTTCAGACTGGCGGATGATGTCATCGTAGTAGATGAACTCATCACAATTGGCGATCAGCAGATTGGAAGTTGACTCTTTTACACCAACCCCGATAACAATCTTATTGTTCTCACGAAGCTTGGAGACCAGTGGTGAGAAGTCAGAATCACCCGATATCACCACGAAGGTATCGACGTGAGATTTGGTGTAACACAGATCCAGCGCATCAACCACCAAACGTATATCCGCCGAATTCTTGCCGGATTGGCGTAAATGCGGGATTTCGATCAACTCAAACGAAGCCTCATGCATGTCCGCCTTGAAGTCCTTGTACCGGTCCCAGTCACAATAGGCTTTCTTGACCACAATATTGCCCTTGACCAGTAAACGTTCCAATACTTCCTTAATGTCAAAACGTGCGTATTGTGCATCACGTACACCGAGAGCGATGTTTTCAAAATCGCAATACAGTGCCAGATTTGTGGTCTTGTTGGTCATGGAGGGTTAAACCTTGGCTTGGACAATCTATTCTACTGCCAAACAGGGAATCTCAAAAGGGAGAATGTAAATAAATTGGTGTCAGCGTACTTTTTCCCAATACAAATTGCGATATTCATTTCTTTTTCGCAAGAAAAGGGTACTCTGACTCCAATGAATCTACACCCCAATTTATCATGCATCAATCTGACGACAATCTGACACCTTACTACCGCCTTGATCCGGAGGAACTGATCAAGGTGGTTGAGTCTATTGGTCTGTTGTGCGACGGGCGTATGCTGGCGCTCAACAGTTATGAAAACCGGGTATACCAGGTGGGTATCGAGGATGCGATACCCCTCATTACAAAGGTTTACCGGCCCGGCCGGTGGACCAATGAACAGATCCTTGAAGAGCACACTTTCGCACTCGAAATAGCGGACGCGGAAATACCGCTGATCCCGCCAATGGTCATCAATGGACAAACCCTGCACGAACATGACGGATTCAGGTTCGCGATGTTCGAACGGCATGGCGGGCATGCGCCGGAACTGGATCAAAAAAATACACGAACCTGGCTGGGTCGTTTTCTTGGGCGTATACACGCGGTGGGTGCTGAAAAACCATTTCGCACGCGACCTGAACTGACGGTCAAGAGTTTTGGTCACGAACCCGTCAAAGAGTTGCTGGACGGGCGCTGGCTACCACCGCACCTGGAAACCGCATTCACCAGCCTGGCCGATGATCTGTTGATCTCAATTGAGGCCTCATTCGAGCGTGCAGGCTCATACAGCAAAATCCGACTTCATGGTGACTGCCACCCGGGCAACATCATGTGGCGGGACGGTCCGCTTTTTGTCGATCTCGATGACTGCCGAAGCGGGCCGGCCATACAGGATCTGTGGATGCTGCTATCGGGTGATAACCATGAAATGGCCGGGCAGATGAAGGACGTGCTGGAGGGATACACCCAGTTTTATCACTTTAACCGGCGTGAATTGAACCTGGTTGAAGCCCTGCGCACCCTGCGTATGCTGCACCATGCCGCCTGGCTGGCAAAACGCTGGCAGGACCCGGCCTTCCCCATTGCATTTCCATGGTTCGGTGAGCCCCGTTACTGGGAAGACCTGATACTTGGCCTGCGGGAACAACTGGGGCGGATGCAGGAAGAACCGATGCAAATACCGATGTAACCCTGCATTAGGGTTTGTGCATGATCCACACCGGGGTCGGAGTACTTTTTCAAAGAAAACGTAAGCTGATCCCATAGAAACCAAAATTATGAAATCAGTTATTGTTGTCCTCATTGAACAATCGGCTTTCAGTAATGCGGCGGGGTTTCATCCTGTGGCTCCGCACCGGGGGAAGCATCACCAATTTCCTTCAGTCGTTCGGATAAGCGGCTGAATTGGTGCTTTAACTCGAGAATTTCACGATCCTGTTTGGCAACCGTGGTGTTCAGGCTCTCGATTAACTCGTCCTGAAATGCCAACTGGCTTTCGAGTTCATCAATACGTTTTCCCAGTGTTTCTATCGTATTGCTCACTCACTTTGTTCCGGAATTTTCTCAGGTGGTTCCCATAGTTCGACACGGTTGCCGTCCGGATCTATGAACCAGCCAAAACGACCGAAGTCGTGCTCCTCTTTCTCCGGCATGACTTTACCACCCGCATCGCGGACATTGGCCAGCGCGGCGTCGAGGTCATCCACCACCAGGTTGACCATAAAAGACTGACGGCGATCACCAAAGTATTCCGTGTCCGATGGGAACGTGCTCCACACCGTGAAAGCATTGGCCGGCATGGCTCCAGGGGAAAAACTGGTGCCGTGTGTTGCGCCCCAGGATTCGGTTTCCAGCCCCAGTGTTTCGCGGTACCAGCCAGCTAACCGCCCTGGATCAGGCGAGCGGAAAAACACACCGCCAACACCCAAAACTTTGCCTGTCAATTCACTGGTCATTCGCTGTTGCTCCCGCTAAAAACATCTGTGTTAATACTCAATAATATAGCATGGACACAAACGGGATCATGGAAGTTAGCGTAGCGCCACCGAATAGGTCACTTATTCTGTAGGTAAATTAGCCCTGTTCAATTCCATGTCTTGCCGGGAGTATTTTCGTCACCCATCCTTAATGATGATAGTTTGACCACGAGATCTAACATCAAGCCATACCACACCAGTTGCCTTTTTGGCCCACTGACCCCACTTCCTTATTTTGCAAACACAGGAAAAATACTATGAGTCAAATGGATAACAGCCCAGACATCACGATGGATGCCAACGCACTAAGCCGTGAAGAAGTCTACACCGACAGTCGTATCGGCTCGATCCGCAAAATGATCCCGGTGACAATTGACGGCGAGCAGGACGCCAGTCGGCCGGTGCAGTTTGTCGGTTCTACGCAAATAATGACACCGGGTGGTGCTTTACCACTGTCATTCGAGATTGAGGCCGAGACGCTTCAAGGTGCAGTCGCGGGATTTGGCGATGCAGCCAAGGTGGCGGTAGAGCGCACCATGGAAGAGTTGAAGGAAATGCAGCGCCAGCAGGCATCTTCCATCGTTGTTCCCGGTAGAGAGAATAACAAGATTCAAATGCCCTGATTTTGATCTACCCGTTATATGCGGGTATAAGGAATCTTTGGGCTATTCATGCACCATTATCTTGCATTCAGAATAAATCAGAGGTTCCTCGAGGTATTTCAATTAGAATATTACCGGTATGCATTTGGATACCGGTGACACTATGTTCAACTCTATCACCTTTCCCGGCCTGCGCCGGATTCTGATGGTTGGCTTGATGGCCATCCCGGTTTCGGGCTTTGCACAGGATAACCTGATCTGGAATGCGCTGGATCCCGACAACACGGTCTACCTGGAGATGCAAGAAGGCCTGGTTGTCATCCAGCTGAATCCGGTTTTTGCCCCGAAAACAGTCAAACATTTCAAGCAACTACTGGAAGACCAGTTCTACCGGGGAACGAGTTTTTACCGGGTCATTGATGGCTTTGTCGCCCAGGGTGGGGACGAAAGTGACATCGATGAAAACCCGGCTGCGAAACCACTGAAAGCGGAATTCGAAATTGACTGGCCGCTTAAACCTGCAGATAAGGAAGAAGCAAAGAACTGGGTGCCGATGTCATGGACACCTGTTCAAAAAGACGACATGTTTGCCGCCTACACCGGTTTCATCGATGGTTTTCCTGCTGCACGTGATGAGAAAAAAGCTGGCAAAGCATGGCTGACCCATTGTCCCGGCACCGTCGCCATGGCACGCAACAACGACCCCGATAGCGGTAATACCGATTTTTATATCGTCATCGGCCAGTCACCGCGTTACCTGGATCGCAACCTGACGGTATTTGGCCGCGTGGTATGGGGTATGGATGTGGTCCAGCGCATCAAACGCGGTCCGGCACTTGAAAACGGCATCATTGAAGAAGACCTCGATCGCAGCTGGATCAAGCGCATGCGCCTGGCATCCTCGCTCGATCCGGACCAGCGTCCGGATATATACGTGGCTGATACCAACAGCGCCGGTTTCAAGAAAATGCTCAAGGATCGTCGCAACCGCAAGCAAAAATTTTTCCATCACAAACCACCCAAGGTACTGGATATCTGCCAGGTTCCTGTTCCTGCAAGATTGGAAAAATCATACATCAGTCGTCAATGATTAACGCCGCTTAGTCACACCATTTGCCACAGTGAATACCCTGATGCCACGCTGGATTGCAACCGGCTTGATTGTTGTCCTGCTGCAGGATAGTTTGTTCAGCTGTTGCCGTCGGTGACGATCTGGTACAAGGCGTTTAAGAGCTTGATGGCATCCTTGCTCGCCATGTAGGTCATCTTGCTGTAATCCACCAGCGTATCACCATAACCGGTTAACGAGGCTTCGGTCCCAAAGGTATTTCGCACCAGGACAATGGCTTCCTTTTTCACGGTTTTTTTGCTCGTCCAGTAATCCTTCAGACCACTCATCACACGCTCAGGTGACATCGCCAGGCGAAACACAAATGGCTGTGATTTCAAACTGACGATGGTGCCAATCTGGCGCCGGTTATGAACCAGGGTTACATAACGGGACCCGGCCCGGTGATACCTTATCTCGGTACCCAGGTACCAGATCGATTTCATAAACACATTTTCGAGGAAGGTAACAATCAACGGGCTGGAATCGACGTTATTTTCATGTATCCGGCGTACGATCCATGCACGTGGTCGTTCGCGGGATTCTATATTGGTCATTTTTGCCAGTTCCATGACTCTCATGACCGGGCCCAATTCCTTGCTGTCGATCTGACCGTCATCATTGTCGTCCAGCAGGCTGAAAAGTGTGTCGAAATAGGCTGAAATGGCGTTCTTGACCAGGTCTTTATCGGGCGACCGTTCAAACAGGCTGCTCGCTTCGGGTAAGGTTTCCAGAAAATTCCAGCTTTGCAAACTGGTGACCGAACCCACAGATGTATCGCGAATAAAATACTGAAACAACTCCGGCCAGGCAATCTGCATGCTCACCAGCGCAAACAGGATTTTGCATTCCCCGTCCGTGGTTTCGCGCCCGGCATTGTGGCTATGAATACGCTCAAGCAGGTTCACATAGTTAACCACCCGTTTGATTCCGCGCGGGTTGCGCCCGACCGTGAAGCGGGTGATATCAAGGAAAAACTGCCGGCTCGCGGGATCACAGCTGTCTTTGTCAAAACAGGGTAGACCGGCCTTGTCCAGCAGGTCGATGATGTATTCATCCAGTTCGTACGAGGTGGTAGGTACGACAAAGGGCAACTGGATCATTTTGTCGAAAAAGGCCTTGCCACTGGTTTTTTGCAAATCCCGGCCGAGCTTTTCAATCATACCCCGCTGCACCACTTCATAATCCAGCGTCATGACAAACACACAACCCGGTACGTCAATGAAATTCTTGATAGCCTCGAGTAACTCCAGTGCCATGGCCGGGCGTATCCGGTCCAGGTCGTCAACAAAAATGACCACACGGCGGCCATGACCAGTTTGGGTCCAAAGTGATACGAGATGTTCAAACTCCGTTTTGAATATCAGCATCTGGCCGGAAATATCAACATAGGAATTTTCGTTTTCAGAAGTGCCGCTATTGCCTTGTGCCAGTTGCCTGATCTGTTGCATGACGGTGACGAGCCTGTGATTCGCAGCCTCAAGCCGCACCTTCAATTCCGCCGCATCGACGCCTGGCTACTTGCTCCAGCACTTGCCCGAGCTCCTGGGTCAGGGCATAGAGACAGGCCACGGCCATGTTGTCATTTTGATCAAATTGCGCATAGGGCCAGCTATCCAGGCCGATGGTCTTGCACCTACTCGAATCCAGCAGACCCGATTGTTGACCATCCCCGCTACCACGCAACATGTTCATCAGGCTGGTGCGGCCGATACCCCATTCACCCTGGATACCAATACTTAAAGGCGTTTCACAATCGTGAATAAAATCGCGCATGGCTTCCGCATAGGGAAGCAGATTCAATGTATCGGTTTTACGCGCTTCATCGCCCTCATCGAGGTTTGAAGTAAACCTGAGTGGTGCTTCACGTAATGTGACGTCGCTCATGTCGTTGTCCCCATGCGTTATAGATTGTTAGGCATAGTGTAACGCGAATGAACAATTTTGCAGACCTTGCCAGCGCCATCATCCGGGATAGGTGTGAAATACGTGAGTAAGGGCGCGAATTCCAATAACGTTTTATACATTTTGATGGCTTCGTTACAGGTCGTGCGCTCAACAGGCCGGGTGGTGTTTACTGCCCATGCCAATCCGGCCCTGCGGGCTTCCCTCAGCCAGGATTCCGCCTGATCGGGACCGCGCCGGAGGTGCATAGCCCAGGCTACCCTCTCGACCGGTTTCCGGTCTCACCTTGTCCATGCACCTTCGGCTCTCGCTTTTCTTCCTGAAAAGCGCCCCGGGCGCAACCCTGTCTTCGGCGGATAAATGGGCAGTAAACACCACCCGACCCGTTAAGCTCTTCAGCTGAAGGGCGTGCACCCTGATTCAGACACGGCGGACGGTTGCGGCCTGTGCGAACTTTGAAGCGCCGAGTAGCCGGACGGATTAGGGGCGATCGGGCGGGATGCCCGATCGAGGCCGACCAGTACAGGAAGTACTGTGAGGCCGGTCCCGTTAAGATCCGGCTGGCTGCGAGGGCAGTCCCGGATCTTGATCCGGGACCGCTGGTCAGAGAGCACAGGCCGCAACCGTCTGCCGGGTCCTCTCGGTTTCTTCAGAACTCTCTGTTTCGGGAGGGCCGCCACGCACTGGTGTATACATCGTTGCTGGAATCTACTGTCAGGCCTCACCGAATTGCAGGTTTGCCAACTTGGCGTATAACTCGCTGCTTTGCATTAACTCATCATGGTTTCCGATGGCGACAATACGGCCGGCGTCCATCACCACGATACGATCCACCTTCTTAACAGTCGCCAACCGGTGCGCAATGACCAGCGTGGTACGATTCTTCATCAAGCCTTCCAGCGCCATCTGCACCAGCCGCTCACTTTCAGCATCCAGTGAACTGGTGGCCTCATCCAGCAACAGGATGGGCGGGTCTTTCAGAATCGCCCGTGCGATTGCAACCCGCTGACGCTGACCACCGGACAAACGCGTGCCACGTTCACCGAGGAATGTTTCAAAACCATCCGGTAATGCATTGATAAACTCATCGGCCGCCGCCGCCACAGCAGCCTGTTCAACTGCAAAATCATCAGCGCCAGGTTTACCGTAGCGAATATTTTCACGGGCGCTGTCACCAAACAGCACCGTTTCCTGTGGCACCAGTCCGATCTGCTGCCGTAAAGCGGTTGGCGAAAGCTGCGCTATATCTATACCGTCCACTTCGATATGACCGGCTTGCGGGTCATAAAACCGTAGCAACATCTGAAAACTGGTGCTTTTACCAGCACCCGACGGGCCGACAAAAGCAACCGTTTCGCCCGGTTTTATATCCAGCGAAAAATCTTCGAGTGCAGGCGTATCCGGTCTCGAGGGGTAGTTGAAGGTCAGGTTCTTGAACGAAATAGAACCACTGGCTCGACCGGGTAATACGGCAGGGTTCTCCGGTGCCCGGATGGCTGGTGTAGCTACAAGCAACTCCGAAAGGCGCTCCATGGCACCGGCACCGCGTTGTATCTCTCCCCAAACTTCACTCAGGCCGGCCGCTGAAGAACCCACAAATATCGAGTACATTAAAAACTGTGCCAGTTCACCACCACTCATCGAACCTGCCAGAACCGCCCGTGAACCTGTCCAAAGGATTATGGTGATTGCGCCAAACACCATGGTGATGCCGAGTGCCGTCAGGAAAGCGCGGGTTCGAACCCGCTTGATAGCCGCTTTAAAGCTCTCCACCACCGCCTTGCTGTAGCGCTCACTCTGCAAAGGCTCCAACGTAAAGGCCTGCACCGTCTGAATGGCATTCAGTGTCTCATCTGCCAGGCCACTGGTATCGGCGACCCGGTCCTGCGTGGTTCTGGACTGACGCCTGATGCGGCGCCCGACAATGATCATCGGAACAATAACGATCGGAATACCCATCATGATATAGATCGTTAACTGCACACTGGTCAAAGCCAGCATCACCAGCCCACCCAGCAGGTTGACCGTGGTGCGCAGGGCAATTGAAAGACTGACACCCGAAACACTTTGTACGAGCGTCGTATCGGTGGTCAAACGTGACAGCACCTCACCGGTGCGTGTGGTTTCAAAGAAAGTCGGGTCCATACGCACAACCCGGTCATAAACCTCGGTGCGGATATCAGCCACCACCCGCTCACCCAGCCAGGAAACCAGGTAATAACGCAATGCGGCAAAACCACCGAAGGCCGCTGCTGCTGCAAAAAACCAGCCAAAATAGCGGTTGATCGTACCCACGTCATTGGCGGCAAAACCATTATCGATCAGGTACCGCAACGCTACCGGTAAAGCCAGCAAGGCCGCTGATGCCACCAGCAATGAAACTAATGCGGCAATAAGCGTGCCTCGATAAGCGAGGATAAACGGAACCAGCGTCCGTAACGGTTTGAGCGAACTTCCCTTGGGGCGCTCGGTAGAATTCTTTTCAGCCATCATATGCAGATGGGGTTATTTAGCTGACTTTAAAAGTGGCGGTTCACACTTTTTGTCCCCACGCCTTTTTTGCCTGTCCCCCTTCACGGAGTTCACGCTGCGACCCATGTCGCCGCCCTCAAGGGCAAGATCCCGGCGTTCAGCGGTTTTTGCGTTGTGGCATGGAGTTATTTTAGAGCAATCTCTTCATGGCCAACAGGGTAAAAATACGCTGTGCATGGTAGGATAACCGACGAGATGGGGGAATCTCGGATTGTGCTAGTTTCTTCTTTTAATTGATGTCACTGATTTTGGGGCTTTGACATGAACATAATTAACCACTCTGTGACAGGTCTGAAACGACTGGTTTTTCCAGGTTTGCTGGCGCTGTTTTCATTTTTTTTACCGCTGAGTTCTTTTGCCCAAATCGTCCCTGTATGGACAGATTTTGAGGTTGAAGGGGACATAGCCTATCTGCTGAGAAAATCACCAGCGATGATCATGCGCTATGACATGAGCAATGCTGAGTGGATGTCTCCGATCAATCTCCCGAAAATCCCCACGGCTTTTGGGATTGATGATACGTCTATTTATGTTGCTTATGGGCGGGAGATCAAACAGCTTGACAAAAATGGCGGCAACGAAATGCACGTCATCAATACCGCAAATGACGTCATCGATTTGTTAATGGATGGCAATTTATTATTTGCCAACAGAACCGAGGGGAGTTATGCCCAATTATCGGTTATCGATAAATCGCAAAAATCCCTGATCAGTGAATGGGCAAATTACATTGATTCACTATACGGTGCGTCGATTGCACCATCCAAAAACACGATGTTTGGACGTTCACGGGGAATCAGTCCGTCAGATATAACCTATGCGAGTTATGATGACGCTGGATTTATCACCATGGGTGGCGACAGCCCCTATCATGGCGACTATCCCAACGCCGAAAAAACCTGGGTATTTCCCGACGGAAACAGGGTCGTCGATAGCAGCGGTACCGTCTATAACACAACAGATCTGTCCTACAACAATTCCTTCGCCACCAATATAACGGACATTGATTTTAGTGGCCCGGACATTCCGATTTTGCTCATTGAAGATGAGCTTGTTTCGTTTTCCAACACATTGCTGGAAACGGGTAGCTATTCATTGTCTGACCCGTCACAGAATTTGTCGATATTCGGCGATAACATCTTTGTATTTTACGAGTCTGCGGAATCACCAACCAATGTGGCTGTTGAGATAGTAGGTCTATCAGCGTTGACACCCGATCCCCCTGGAGAGCCCATTGATCCCGTTGGACTTGAATACGAAATTGATTCAACAACAATGGATGATGCGGGTATTGTTTACGTATTGAGCAAGAGTTTTGCAAGTGTGTTTCGCTGGGATACCACTACACAGTCTTACCTTGATACGATCCCCTTGCCAGAACCCGCAGATATCATTGAGTACAGTGCAGAACTGAATCGCCTGTATATCTACTCCGCAAGTCGAAAAGTCTATCAGGTTGATCTCTTTTCGACCGGGCTGGATGTGTTGCCTTATGTAAATTTACCTCTGGCTATCAATAAGTTGATTCCACTCGAAACCGATTTGCTTTTACTTTACAACGGAAGCTGGGAGGATCAGTGGATATATGATCAGGACGGCAATTTGTTGATCACACCTGTGCAATGCTGTTATGACGATTTTCACTTTTATGTCGCTCAAACAAGACGGCTGTATGTAGAGGGTACCTATAAGGAATACTTGGGCTCAGGCATTTTTGGCTCCACCGTTGGCGGCGGACCCTACGATCTGACGCCACTTGCAATATCAAGAAACAACCAGGTATTGATCGATGCTCCGGGCTTTCTTTACAGCGCTGATAACTTTTCAGCAATAGACGTTCTATCCAACGATATCCTTGCTGCAGGCTGGGATGGAACCAATCAGTTATTTACCGTTGAAGATCTTAATGTGTTAATTACAGATCGAACCAATATACAGCGATGGAACCAGTATTTAGTTGATTCATTAGAGCTGAGTGTTCCGGGCAAATACGTTGCTTTCTACGTGATGACTGACCAGGTATTACTGGTGACATCCATCAATGGAATTCCGAGCCTCAATATGTTCAATACCTCATTTGAGGTCGTGCCTCCCCCCGCACTGGATTCAACAGAGCTCTCTATCACAAAGTTTTCAGCACTAGCTGTCTACCTGCAATGGCTGGATGTCCAGGGAGAAAGTCAGTATGTGTTGGAACGTAAGCTCGAGGGTGAATCAGAATGGCAAAGGTTGACGGTTGAAAATTCGGGCACAACAGAATTTGTGGACGCCACGGTGGTTACAGGCAATATTTATCAATACCGGATCAAGGCCGTAAATGGAGACCTGGAGTCGGCGTATTCCAATGTCATTGAGCTGGATTTGCGTGGCGCAGACGATCCCAGGATTGATCCAACGACCGTATCGTTTATCCCGGATGACGTGGTCATTTCAGCTGATGACGTGATTTATCTTCTGTCCGGTGAGCATCAAAGTATTTTTACCTGGGATATTAAGAGTCAGACCTGGGCGGGCACTATGCCGTTGGAAGGTGCGCCAGCATATTTCACTTACTCGGCCAGGAATGAAGCACTGTTTACACAGTACTCAAACGGGGTAATCAACTCACTGAATTTGGCGGCGAATACGCCGGTCGAAATAGCCTTTGCCCAGCTACCGGCAGGTCAGGTTTGTGGTCTGATTGCGGCAGATGACTACCTGGTAAGCTGCGAAGGAATTACCAACTGGGACAATCACCGAAGCTTTGACATCACGGGCAACGTGGTGGATGTTGTGGACTATCGATACCCCATTGCCAGGGGTGTTTGGAGTGAAGCAAACCAAAACATCTATCACTTTCGTGACGGCACATCTCCGAACGATCTGATATCAACTCAAATTTTTGAAGATGGGTCGATTGGCATCGATCAGGACAGTCCCTACCACAGCAGTGAAGGTATTGTTTATCCAATAAGAGTCAAACCTGATGGAAGTGTTGTTGTGTTGGGCTCCGGGCGTATTTATGATGCGTCGTCGCTGGAGTATATAGATGACGTTCCGGCGACATTTATAGATGCACTCTGGTCAGGAGATAACCTGATAACCGCCACAGACAGTGCAATTAGCCTGAACCCGGCACCAGCGTACACAGGGGAATTGAAACTCTCTTTTACAGACAAGGTGCTGCGAATATTTCTTAGCCGCAATAATCGATTGGTTGTAGTGGTTGAAACTGCGGATGGCAATACTGGCTTTTTTGTTTATGACGAGTCTTTCAACCTGATTGAACCGCCTATTTTTATCAATGGGTTTGAATAAACGGTCGATTGCCGATCTCAAAGGCCGGCAAGGTCGGTATGACAAGCTTCATACTGCCCGCGATTCGGTATGCGAAGAACAAGGACGAAGAACGCGCAAGCAGCAATTATCCTTATCGTCTTGATTGAAGCCGGAACACTTACAACGCTTTGAGCGTTTTTTCCCGCATTTTGAATTTCTGAATCTTTCCGGTTACCGTCATCGGAAACTCATCCACGATGACGATGTACTTGGGTACCTTGTAATAGGCGATCTGCTCATTGCAGTAATTCCGTATCTCATCAGCATCCGCAGTTTCGCCTTCATTCAACCTGACCCAGGCCACCACCGCCTCACCATACTTTTCATCCGGTATACCAAAAACGGCGGCCTCCTGGATCTTTGGATGCTGGAACAGGTATTCCTCGATTTCACGCGGGTAGATATTCTCACCACCACGGATGATCATGTCTTTGACCCGTCCGACGATATCGCAATAGCCTTCCTCATCGATCACGGCCAGGTCACCGGTATGCATCCAGCCGGCCTTGTCGATATCCTCCTTGGTTTTTTCGTCTTCACCCCAGTAACCGAGCATGACACTGTAGCCACGGGTGCAAAGCTCACCCGATGTGCCCCTCGGCACCACCCGGCCGTGCTCGTCGACAATCTTGACCTGCACATGCGGATGGATACGTCCAACCGTTGCGACCCGCTTTTCCAGCGGATCATCGGTTGCGCTCTGAAAGCTGACCGGACTGGTCTCGGTCATACCGTAAGCGATGGTCACCTCGCGCATATTCATTTTGCTGATGACCTTGCGCATGACCTCAATCGGACAGGGTGCACCGGCCATGATGCCGGTTCGCAGATGGCTGAAATCAAACTTGTCGAAATCCGGATGCTCCAGCACTGCAATAAACATGGTCGGTACACCATGCAGGGCGGTACAGGCTTCCTCGCTCACCGCTTCGAGCACGGCGAGTGGCTCAAACGCCTCGGATGGGAAAATCATTGTCGCGCCATGACTGACACTCGCCAGCACACCCAACACCATGCCAAAACAATGGTAAAGCGGCACCGGGATACAGAGACGGTCCTGATCTGTAAAACCCATTGCCTCACCGGAAAAGTAGCCGTTATTCAAAACGTTGAAATGTGTCAGCGTTGCGCCCTTTGGCAACCCGGTTGTACCGCTGGTGAACTGGATGTTGATCGCATCATCGGGCTGGTTCATACGAGCGCGCGCCAGCAGTTGTTCGTCCGCATCTGCCGGCGCCATGGCGGCGATATCATCGAAACGGAACATACCGGCTACCGGTTCTTCACTGATTACAATGAGTGAGCGGAGCGCAGGTAAAGCGGAGAGCTTCAGTTGCCCGGCTTGGGATGTTCTGATGGCGGGTGCAATATCAAGCATAACGTTGATGTAATGACTGCTCTTGAACTCACGGGCCAGGATTAACGCCTTGCAATCCACCTTGTTGAGCGTGTAAATGACCTCGGCCTTGCGGTAGGCCGGGTTGATGTTGACCAGGACCAAACCGGCTTTGGCGGTGGCGAACTGTGCAATGACCCATTCGATATTGTTGGGCGACCAGATTCCGACCCGGTCACCTTTTTGTAAATCCAGCGCCAGCAAACCGGCAGCAAACGCATCGATCGCTTCACCCAGTTGCCGGTAGGACCAGCGGATATCCTGGTGACGCACGACGATGGCCTCTTTTTCGCCCCATTGATCAACGGCATGGTCAAGGGCATCGCCAATGGTCTGGTATATGAGTGGCTCATCACTGGTTCCGCAGACAAAACTCATATTTGATTTCACTGTTGATTTTCCTCTTCTAATTTCGCCAGGACTTCAGCAGAAGCACCCCAGTCCTTCAGTATTTGAAACAGGTCGGTATGCACTGGGCCTGCTGCACTGCTGATTTCAGAGACCGTCCGCGAAAACCGCGGTGCCGGTGCGGGCTGGGTAATGCCATCGACACTGACATAAGTCTCACGCGCGACGTTATGTGGATGCGAGGTCACTTCCGACAGATCCAGTATGGGTGTGCAACAGGTTTCCGTGCCCTCGAGAAGCTCCAACCACTCATCACGTGTCCTGGTCTCAAATACGGCCTGTAATTTTTGCCTGACACTTGCCCACTGTGACTGGTCATGCTGGCTGAGCGGATCAATATCATGCAAACCCAGCACATTGAGTAGATTTCTGTAGAAGCGGTTTTCAATCGGGGCCACGGCGATATAGAGGTTATCACGCGTGCGATAGGCCGTATAAAACGGTGCGCCACCGTCAAGCATATTACTGCCGCGTTCATCACTCCATGCGCCCGCTGCCCTGAAACCCCAGATAGAAGACATCTGCGAAGCGGCACCGTCCACCATGGCCGCATCGATCACCTGGCCCCGGCCGGATTTCGTCGACTTCCAACATGGCTGATAGCAAACCGATGACGAGATAGGCGCCACCACCGCCCATATCGCCGACCAGGTTCAGGGGGTAAACAGGCTTGCCGCCCTTTTCGCCAATAGCGCCATATACACCGGACAAGCCTATGAAATTTGCATCGTGACCCGTGGTTTCCGCCAAAGGTCCTTGCTGGCCCCAACCGGTCATGCGGCCATAGACCAGTTTCGGGTTGCGGGCCAGGCAGACTTCCGGCCCAAGACCCAGACGTTCCATCACACCCGGTCGGAAGCCTTCAAAGATCGCGTCCGCTTCCGCGCACAAATCCAATACCAGTTGCACACCCCGTGGTGTTTTAAGATCAACACTGACCATGGGCCGGCTTCGATTCATGATGTTAAAACGGGCATCCGCTGCAAAAATCGGTTCATGATTAACCGGGCGCTCTATGCGAACCACGCTTGCACCCATGTCCGCCAACAGCATTCCGGCAAACTGACCGGGGCCGATGCCGGCAATTTCTATGATTTTGAAACCTTTCAGTGGACCCATGGGTGTACAGATATCCCGGTGAAAAGTGGCCCTGGTGGCCAACCCGCTGTTCAATTTTAAACAGAAATGGAACCCGTTACCCGTAATGAGTGTTACGATTCCTCATCACAGATATTTTACCTTTTTAACCCGTTTGAAGCTTGGAATATGAAACCATTAAGATCCGATACCACCACCAGCGGCGACAGTGCAGCAGCTTCCCGCGCACTGTGGCGCGCCACCGGCATGCGCAGCGGTGACTTTGGCAAACCCATCATTGCCATCGCCAATTCCTTTACCCAGTTTGTGCCGGGTCATGTGCACCTGCAGAACGTCGGTAGCCTGGTTGCCAGCGAAATTGCCGCCGCGGGTGGCGTGTCCAAAGAATTCAACACCATTGCCGTGGATGACGGTATCGCGATGGGGCATGACGGCATGCTGTATTCATTGCCAAGCCGTGACCTGATCGCCGACAGTGTTGAATACATGGTCAATGCCCATTGTGCTGACGCGCTGGTGTGTATCTCCAATTGCGACAAGATCACACCCGGTATGCTGATGGCTGCCCTGCGTCTCAATATCCCCACGGTGTTTGTATCGGGTGGGCCGATGGAAGCCGGCCGTTTGGAAAACGACGGCAAACCGATACTGCGTGTAGATCTCACTGATGCGTTTTCAGGTGCGGTGAACATGGATGCCTATCCGGGCAACACGCTTGAGGAAGTTGAAGACAGTGCCTGCCCGACCTGTGGTAGTTGTTCAGGTATGTTTACGGCCAATTCGATGAACTGCCTGACCGAAGCACTCGGTCTGTCGTTACCCGGCAACGGCTCATTACTGGCCACCCATCGTGACCGTGGTGCATTGTTTCTCGAGGCAGGCCGGTTGATCGTAGAACTGGCAAACCGCTATTACCGTGATGACGATGATTCGGTGTTACCAAGATCCATCGCGAACTTTGATGCCTTCAGCAACGCGATGGCAGTCGATATCGCAATGGGTGGTTCAACCAACACCATATTGCACCTGCTGGCCGCCGCCCATGAGGCCGAAGTGGATTTCAACATGTCTCATATTGATGCCATGTCGAGACGTATCCCCCACCTGTGCAAGGTTTCACCCTCAACCCATGATTATTTCATGGAGGATGTGCATCGCGCCGGCGGCATGATGTCGGTCATGGGTGAACTGGAGAAGGCCGGGTTGCTTAATACTGATGTGAGCATGGTACATAGTGCGAACCTCACAGAAGCGTTGGCCAAATGGGATATCGGCCGAAGCAAAGACACCGATGCCAGCCGTTTGTATACCGCTGCACCCGGTGGTATTCGCACGACAAAACCTTTCTCGCAGGACAATCACTGGGAACTTGATCTGGATCGCGCCGCTGGCTGCATCCATGAAGTGGATCATGCGTACAGCTCCGAAGGCGGCCTCGCGGTTCTTTACGGTAACATCGCCGAAAAAGGCTGTATCGTCAAAACCGCTGCAGTGGCAGAAGCCATGTACCGGTTCAGTGGCCAGGCGCGGGTATTTGAAGAGATGGAAGTCGCCAATGAAGCCATTTTGGCTGACCTGATAAACCCCGGCGATATCATTATCATCCGCTATGAAGGTCCCCGTGGCGGACCCGGCATGCAGGAAATGCTCGGGCCCACGATGGCAATAAAATCAAAGGGGCTCGGGGAATCCTGTGCGCTGATTACCGATGGACGGTTCTCCGGAGCAACAGGTGGTCTATCCATCGGTCATGTCTCACCTGAAGCAGCCTCCGGCGGTTTGATTGCCCTTGTTGAGGAGGGCGATACCATCAGCATTGACATACCCGCACGTAGTATTAACTTGCAGGTCGATCCCGATGAACTGGCCAAGCGGCGTGCTGCCCTCGAGGCCAACGGGGCCGATAAGGCATATCGGCCGGCGGCACCGCGGCGGCGAAGGGTCAGCCAGGCCCTGCGCGCCTATGCCGTATTTGCCAGCAGTGCAGACCAGGGTGGTGTGCGCGACCTGAGTAAAGTGGAAGGTGCCTGACTGTTGATCACATCGAAAAATACAAAAGGATAAATACCCGTGTCCAGTCTCGATAGAGTATTCAATATTGAAGACCTTCGGAAAATTGCCCGAAAGAGGCTACCCAAGCCTCTTTTCAATTACATCGATGGTGGGGCCGACGATGAAACCAATGTGTGTGGCAATACACATGCGTTTGACAGCGTCAGGCTGGTACCTGAATACCTGATTGATGTAGCGGAGATAAACACCGCAACGACAGTGTTGGGTCGTGAGATTTCGATGCCGCTTTTCCTGGCGCCCACCGGTATGACCCGTTTATTTCATCACGATGGTGAAACCGCGGTATCAAAAGCAGCGGCTGCGGCCGGCACCTATTATTCACTGTCCACCGTCGGCTCAACCAGCATCGAAGATGTGGCCGCAGCCTGTAACGGGCCGAAGTGTTTCCAGATATACGTGATGAAGGACCGCAGCCTGACACGTGAATTTATCCAGCGCTGTAAGGACGCCAATTACGATTCCCTGACACTGACCGTGGATATACCGGTGGCGGGCAACAGGGAACGCGAACTGCGTTACGGTTTCAGCATGCCTCCAAAGCTCAATCTCGCAGGTATTGCCGGTTTTGCTGCCAGGCCCGGCTGGGTTTATCGCGCCCTCACCCATCCGAAAGCCATATTGGCCAATGTGGCTCACAAAATTCCCGAGGGCAGTTCGCAAAGCACCTCGTTGATTGAATATATCGCCAGCCAGTTTGATCCGTCAGTCACCTGGGATGACCTGGAGTGGATGATTTCCGAATGGGGCGGCCCGTTTGCCATCAAGGGCATACTGTCACCCGCCGATGCCCGCAAAGCAGTTGATCATGGTGTTTCAGCCATCATTGGTTTCAAACCATGGTGGTCGCCAGCTCGATGGTGCCTTGTCGGCTTTTGATGCACTCGGCCCGATTGTTGATGAGGTAGGTGGCGAATGTGAAATTATCTGCGACGGTGGTATCCGACGCGGCACGCATGTCTTGAAAGCGCTGGCCCGCGGCGCCACGGCCTGCTCGATGGGGCGACCCTACCTCTATGGTCTGGCAGCCGCTGGTCAAGCAGGGGTAAGCAAGGCAGTCGAGCTGCTACATGCTGAAATCGTGAGAGGCATGGGTTTGATCGGCTGCCGCAATATCAGCGAGATCAGCGAAAAACACATTGCCTGACACCCGTGATCGTTGGGTGGAAAACATCACCCAACATTTTTTTAGGCCTACGGTTTAAGTTCAGCTCTAATCTCTATCAACTTTTCTTTAACCACGCTAGCATTTGCACTACCCATCCGGACCAGGATTTTCTGCCCGGCAGACATGGCTTCCAACTCCGGGACTTCAAACAGGTAAACAGCCTCGTATTTGGTCAGGTATACAGGACCAGCTACATCCGGTGTTTCCAGTAGATCATCAATCACCTCGAGCAGACGGTCATTAAATGATCCCTGGCCACCATTTTCCTCCCAGGCCTGCTGAAATAGCGGGGAATAACGACGATAAAAATTCATCAGCGAACCAGTGTTCATATTTTGCAACAAGGCGACATAGCCATCGTAACGCGCAAAATTCTTTGGACTTAAAACCAGGCTTTCGCCTTCTGTATCAACTATAAATTTGTCACCCGCCGGTCTTATCGGGTTGATATGAACGGGTACCTGGCGGGAGGTCAGGCTGTCGATCGACGCCACGACCCTGCTAATCACCTGGTCCATGACGAGGTATTCCGCTAACGGGTCAGCACCTGCAATCTCAGCCAGGGCTTGTGTAACTTCAGCATCACTTTCGATCAGCACCGGTAAGGGTTCAGGTGGCGTAACCGGCTCAGACTCAGATTCAAACTCCGGATAAACCACATCATTATCAATCTGTTGCTGTGGCAGGGGTTGCTGGCGGGTGTCGGGTGAAACCGGCGCTATAGACGGGGGTGGCACTTCATGTACCGGGTCCGGTGTTTTCATCAAAAGAGTACCAGATGGCACCCGCGAACAGTATGATGAGCAAGATGAACGGAACAGCTTTTTTCATGTCTATGCACCGGTAGTATATTTATAGAGCAATGAACTTATGACCCCAATTAACTTATCGCAGTTCAATTGAACTTAGTCTATTGTAATCCTTGATACTTTTTGCAGGTCTGGTATATTGCGTTCCCCTTCAGATCAAAATCATACATTCCGGAAATATCCAACCATGTCCAAACTCAATTTATACAGTGTTGCAAAGTCGACCCGTATTCTCCTTGCCGCTTTCGCGACGTCTGCGCTGCTGGCGTTACCCGTATCAGCGATGGCGGATACCGCGACGATTGCAACTCCGCTCGGCAACATTGAAATTGAGTTACTGACAGACGATGCGCCCAACACCGTTGCCAATTTCCTGCGCTATATTGAAAGCGGCAAATACACCAAAACCTTTATTCACCGCAGCGCAAAAAAACTCGATGGATCTGCATTCGTTATTCAAGGGGGTGGATTTACTTTCGATGGGATAAATTCGAACTTCATCTTCACTTTTGACTCGATTGAAAATGAATTCAAGGTACCCAACACACGTGGTACCGTGGCCATGGCCAAGCTGAGATGGTCTCCCTGATAGCGCAACCAGCCAGTGGTTTATCAACGTCGCGGACAACTCGGCAAATCTCGACAATGCAAACGGCGGTTACACCGTTTTCGCACGGGTCATCGGCAACGGTATGGCAGTGGTGGATGCCATCAGTCAATTAGCAATCATGCCCTTTCCCAAGCATCCCGAGTTACCGGTCATTGGTTACACGATCGATGACTTCAACAATGCCAAATTCATTACCGAGGCAAACCTGGTCATGACAGCCGTCTCCACGGAGGCCGTCGCGCCTGTACCTGAAAACTTCGTGATGAATGCCGGACTCAATGATGCCTGGTATAACCCGATCACCGACGGCCAGGGGTTTTTCATAACGGTGTTTCCTGATATCAATTTGGTCAACCTGGCCTGGTTTACCTATGACACAGAACTACCCGCAGATGAATCAACTGCCAATCTTGGCTCCGCCGGTCACCGCTGGCTGACAGCCCTGGGCCCCATTGAAGGTGATACTGCGGTCCTGAATATCGATATTGCTTCCGGTGGTTTGTTTGATACCGCCACTGAAGTGGAACACACCGCTCCGCCAGGCTCCGATGGCACGATCACGTTGACTTTTTCAGATTGTAATTCGGGTCTGGTCGAATACGATATACCCTCAATCAACCGGCAGGGCAGTGTTCCGATTCAGCGTGTTGCCAATGACAACATCGCTTTGTGTGAGGCTTTGATCGGGGAGTAGATATATTGCAGGCTAAAATCCGGCAGGTCAGGTTCATTCTTGCACTGACTGCCGGTTTTAGTCTGAATGTTTGGTGCCAACAGGACAACGCGCAAACCGCCTGGATATGGGTATAGATATGCCCGCATGAAAGACAATGCGAATGACGGTGGAAAATATCGCGGCTGGACCTGGTTTGGTGCGGTGAGGTTATACTTTTAAAGCCAGATGCTGATAGATAAAAGCAAGCCCATCCCCGCTTTCGCGGGGATGACTGTGCTATCTGTCAGGGCTTAACAAACTTCAATGTCCAGCGATCCGTATTACCGGTAACCGTTTTACGTCCCACTTCATAACGCAATTCATCATCGGCGCGGAAATGCAGGTCTGAAAAATCTGCAAACTCAAAACCGGCGGCTTCAATTTCATGGATGGCCAGAACCGGATCAATTCTGCGGCGGTTTTCGGAGTTATCCTCTTCCATGTGACGGCGGGTATGGTCAACCACCGCGTAAACACCACCCGATTTCAGTGCATCAAATGCAGCCTTGTTCATAGCGGCGCGGCCTTCGGCATCAAAATTGTGGTAGTTGCGGAACGTCAGCACCATGTCCACATCGGTCACACCGAAGCCCGTCGGTTTCCAGGGTGTATGAGCGTGCACCATCTTTGCGGTAAACCTTTGCATCGGTTGCGATGACCTGCATATCCTCAAAACCCGGCTCGGTAATCAGGTTCTTGGAAATATTACCGGTACCAAACGCCGCATAATATTCACCGTTGTCCGCCACTACGGGCACCAGCAGCTTGGTATACCAACCTCCACCCGGAAGCAGTTCAACGATTTTCATATTATCACGAAGACCGAAAAACTCCAGGGTTTGAACCGGACGGCGGTTTCTATCACGTTCTTTTTCAGCATCTGTCCGGATATCCGCCGCCATCGCTGTTTTCAGCTTGGCCTCGGTGGCATCGAAATCATCAGCAAACGCCAGGCCGGCAGAAACAATCAATAAAGCACTTAAAAAATATTTCATCAGAATTTCCTGTAATCCAATTGCAAAAATTCGGAGTGCAATCATATAGGAATATTTAAAAGATGTTATGCACAGTCAAATGTTAAGGATTTTTGCGCAGGGCTAATGACGCTCCAACTCCGCAATGCGATCCAGTAAATCCAGTGCCAGTGCAGCACCTGCCAGGTTAACGCCCAGGTCACGCTGCAGATGAATAACCGTCTTTACCCTTCTTAAGCTACTGATGGTAAACCGCCAGTGCTCGATATCTTTGCCCTTGGGTTCAAGAATGCCTTCCGCCACCAGGGTGGTGATGGTTTGAGTTTCCACGGTACAGCTACGGCACAAGTCAGCCAGGCTCACCAGGTCGCCTTCCTCCAGCACCTCGCCGACCAGGATATTTTCGCCATTTCTCTCACTGCTCATGATCAGGCCACCTCCATCGACGCACGCGGGTCAAACCCGATTTCTTCCTGCATACGACGATAAATCTCCCGTGATTTTTCATCATCGGCAGGCGGTAGAACAATTTGCAACACGACGTAAAGGTCGCCCGGTGTTTTTGCCGGTATACCCCGGCCTTTCAGCCTCAATTTTTTACCGGCCTTTGAATTCGCGGGAATTTTCAAGTCAATGGCACCGGACGGTGTTGGCACTTTCACACTGGCACCCAGGGCCGCCTCCCACGGTGCGACCGGCAGTTCCAGGTAGACATCAGCACCTTCAACACGATAAAACCGTGTGCGATTTAAATTCTATTTCCAGGTACAGGTCACCCGCTTTTCCGCTGACCTTGTCCTTTCGCGCCCTGTCCTCCCAGGCGAATTTGCTGACCCTGGCGAATACCCTTGGGAATGCTTACTTTCAGGGTCCGCTTAC
>CAVVLP010000002.1:0-834259 GCA_963749115.1 uncultured Gammaproteobacteria bacterium | reverse complement strand
TTTCGGTGGTGAAAGTTTCGTAAATAACCAGGCCGCCCGGTTCCACCGCCTGCAGAATGGCTGGGAATAAAGGGCGATGAAGGTAACGAAAACAAATAACAGCGCTGAAAACTTGAACGCCAAATGGATTCACATCCGTTTGTTCCAGATCGACCTGCCACACCCGGCCAGGAAGCGTGTTATCTGAAAGATGTTGCCTGATGCCATCCAGTGCGGCGGCAGACCTGTCAGCAAACACCACCGGGATGTTTCGGTATGCCAGTTTCAGACCACTGCGCCCCGTGCCGCATGCAAGATCGAGCACCGGCAGCGAGGGGTCCGGTTTTGTAGGTAAGCCCAAGTGTTCCAGTAACGCTTCATGCGATTTATATGACATGGCAAATATGTAATTAAATACTTTAAGAAAACCTCTTAACCTTTTGAATCATTATCAGAAGATATAACCTTCCTGTGGTAAAGGGAGTAGTATCTGAGCTTGCCAGGGGCATGTGAAATCACGGCGGAAATAATGATGATCAAAGCCAGCAATAAACTATCAAGCCCGGCGCCGTTTCCCATAAAAGCCAACAGGATAAGCTTCAGAAAAATGACAAGACCACGCACCTGCACCACCCATACCGGGTTTGAAATGATATCGATCAACATCATCAAAACGCCGCTCACCAGTGCCAGCCACCAGTAGTTGATCCACAAACCCTTTTCAAGACCAAACAAAATACCACCGCCAACACCCGCCACAGCCAGTATATGGAGCGTACGCAGGCTGATTTTTGTCCAGCGCTTGACGGTAGGTTTGTTCATATCGGATCTGGCCCCCGGCTTAATCAGTTAACAATTTAAACACATCACTTGCTGGTGTTTAACAAAGTATTGAATCCAAATTGGTTTGTATGCCATTTACACCTGCCAGGAACTCTGCCCACTTCAAGGCCGGCGTGATAATTTTTATCCACACAAGCTGCAAGCCATCAGGCGAACCTGATAATATCCACAACACAACGCGGAGGCTATGTGATGTTCAGGTTTATTGTGTCGTTTATTTTTGTGTTTGCACCTGCACTTGTGCTGGCGGATACCACGGATCAAATAACTGCACCTGTTGCAGATCCGGCGGTTAAGGTTTTGATCAATGATCTCGGTCTGCGGGAATCGGCGACTGCGTCACGTGATCTCTCCGGCTGGAGCCCACCAGGCAAAATAGTGGTGCGGCAGGGACGACCCGGTGCCCTGGCAGAATTCCAGGCACTCGCTCCGGAGGTTGACTTCGTAATGGTTGAAAGCGTGGAACAGGCAAGAAAAGAGGCCGTTGATGCGCAGGCCGTTTTGGGTTATTGCGATGAGGAAATGTTGTCCGCTTCACCCGGTTTGTTCTGGGTCCAGGTGTATAGTGCCGGCGTTGAACGTTGCGTGAGCAACCCTTCAATGCAAAGCGGGAACAGGTTGCTCACCAATGGTCAGCGGATTGGCTCCCCGGCGCTGGCAGAACACTCCATTGCGATGATGATGATGCTGGCCAGGGGGCTTGATGTCTATTATGCCAACCAGCTATCGGGTGAATGGAAACGGGAAACACAGCTTGGCCGGACCGACCACCTGGAACTTGAAGGACGAACTTTGCTGGTGGTGGGTCTGGGCGGTATTGGTACCCAGGTTGCAAAACGTGGTCATGGTTTGGGAATGCGGGTCATAGCAACCCGGAATAGCCGTCGTGAAGGACCGGAATATGTTGAGTACGTCGGGTTGTCGCATGAATTAAATGAGTTGGCCGCGCGCGCGGATGTGGTGATTAATACGGCACCACTGACCGACCAAACACGCGGGATATTTAATGCCGAATTTTTTGACACAATGAAACCCGATGCATTTTTCATTTCGGTAGGAAGGGGTGGCAGTACCGTCACCGACGACCTGGTGGCAGCCCTGAGGTCCGGATCTATCGGCGGTGCCGGACTCGATGTGACTGACCCCGAGCCGTTGCCCAAGGGTCATCCGTTGTGGACCATGCCCAGGGTGATTATCACACCGCATACCGCGGGTCGCTCCGATAAGGGACGCGACCGTCTGTACCTGATGGTGAAAGAAAACCTCAGGCGCTATGTAAATGGCGAGCCAATGTTGTCGGTTGTGGATATCGAAAAGGGCTATTAAGGTAAAATAGGGGTTTACCTAACAGGTCCTGATCCATGTCTGATTTACGTTTTTCCGGAACCGACCGCTATGTCGCGACCGAAGACCTCACCACCGCTGTCAACGCTGCAGTTACATTGGGCCGACCCATCCTCATCAAGGGCGAGCCCGGTACCGGTAAAACACAGTTGGCAGAAGAAATTGCCCGAGGGCTTGATCGGCCGTTATTGCAATGGCATGTCAAATCGACCACCAAGGCACAACAGGGGTTGTATGAGTACGATGCGGTCGCCAGGCTCAGGGACTCGCAGCTTGGTGATGAGCGGGTACACGATATTGCCAACTACATAGTCAAGGGCCCGATGTGGGAGGCCTTTGATCAGGATACCCAACCGGTATTGTTGATCGATGAGATTGACAAGGCCGATATCGAGTTTCCCAACGACCTGTTACGCGAACTCGATAGGATGGAGTTTTACGTCTACGAAACCCACCAGACCGTCGTTGCGAAACACCGGCCCATCATTGTTATTACCAGCAACAACGAAAAGGAATTGCCGGATGCTTTTCTGCGCCGCTGCTTTTTTCATTACATCCGTTTTCCGGACAAGGAAACGATGGGCGAAATCGTCGACGTACATTACCCGGGTCTCAAGAAAGAGTTATTGAGTGAAGCCCTGAACGCGTTTTATGAGTTACGTGACGTACCCGGTTTGAAGAAAAAACCATCGACCTCCGAGTTACTCGACTGGCTGAAATTACTGCTTGCCGAGGATATACCCACTCAGGCGCTGGCGAGCGGTGACCGGCGCAAGACACTGCCACCCATGCACGGTGCGCTGCTTAAAAATGAACAGGACGTACACCTGTTTGAACGTCTGATTTTTCTTAACCAGCGTAAAAACCGCTAAGTCGAATGCTGCTCGGTTTTTTCTTTCAGCTCAGGGCAGGGGGTCTCAAGGTCTCCATCACCGAATTCCTGACCCTGCTGGAATTGCTGAAAAGACGGGTGATACATTTTGATGTTGAGCAATTCTACTACCTGTCGCGTGCATGCCTGGTAAAGGACGAATCACTCTACGACCGTTTCGACCGGGTGTTTTCAGCCCACTTCAAGGGCATCGAGGATCTGTTCGGCCCGGATGAGACCGACATCCCTGAAGAGTGGTTACGAAAACAAATTGAGCTGGGCTTAAGCGAAGAAGAGAAGGCACAAATTGAGGCAATGGGTGGCTGGGAAAAGCTGATGGAAACGCTCAAAGAGCGTCTCGAGGAGCAGAAGGAACGTCACCAGGGTGGCAGCAAGTGGATTGGCACAGGTGGTACGTCCCCATTCGGTGCCCATGGTTATAACCCGGAAGGTATCCGCATCGGGCAGGAGGGTTCACGGCAGCGTCGCGCGGTAAAAGTCTGGGATAAACGTGAATTCCGTAACCTCGATGACTCGCTGGAACTGGGTACACGGAATTTGAAAGTGGCCCTGCGGCGTTTAAGACGCTTTGCCCGCCAGGGTGCTGCGGAAGAACTGGACCTGCCCGATACCATTGATTCAACTGCAAAGAACGCAGGTATGCTGGATATCAAGATGGTTCCGGAACGCCACAACGCCACCAAGGTGCTGCTATTCCTGGATGTCGGCGGCTCCATGGATGACCATGTGCGTGTCTGTGAGGAGTTGTTCTCAGCTGCCAGCAGTGAGTTCAAACACCTGGAGTATTTCTATTTTCACAATTGTGTCTATGAAGGGTTGTGGAAGGATAACAAACGCCGTCACAGTATCAGAATACCCACCATGGATGTGCTGCATAAGTACCCCGCCGACTACAAGCTGATCCTGGTGGGTGACGCCACGATGAGCCCCTACGAGATACAGCACCCCGGCGGCAGCGTGGAACACTGGAACGAGGAGGCGGGGGCCACCTGGATGAAACGCCTGCTCAATACTTATCCAAAAGCCATCTGGTTAAACCCGGAACCCGTGCAGCGCTGGCAGTACACGCCATCAATTCAGATGCTGACACAATTGATGGAACAACGTATGTATCCCTTGACGGTTGGCGGCATAGAGCAGGGCATGCGCGAGTTGTCCTGATACAAGATCTGAAGCTGCTTTAAGTGCACATGCCAACGCAACCGGTTCCCGCAAACTGTATTCCGGACAGGCTGTTTACGCACCGACCTCAGACCAGGCTGCAAACTCATTGCCACTGGGTTCAGTGAAATGAAAACGCCTGCCACCCGGGAAGCTGAAAATCGGTTTAACAATTGTGCCACCGGCTTGCGTAACGGTATTGAGTGTTTGCTCCAGATCCCTGCTATAGAAAACAAGCAATGCAGACCCGTTTTCAGTCAAAGATTTCAAATCGGATTTATAAAAGCCCCCATTGAGTCCCTGGTCGGAAAACGAGGTGTATTCGGGTCCGTAATCCGTGAATGACCAATCAAAAACGTTAATAAAAAAGGCTTTTGTTGCTTCAATATCATATGCCGGGAACTCTACATAACTTAATTTTCCGTGTTCACTCATGACCTGTATCCTCACGTTAGGTAGTTTATGACGTCGCAAAAACCGGCGGCGCATATCAGTATGCCAAATTGGAAAAGCCGAGCGGGGGTATTGCTATGCATTTTGCAGCATTTCAACAAGCTTATTAACCGTGTTGAGATTCCTGCCCGTTGCCGGAACACCAAGGCACTTTTCCATATTTGCTGCCAATTTTGATCTGCCAATGCCATCCGGCGCATATAAATACGCAACTTTGCCCTTGATCAGATACTTTTCTGATGCAGACTTTAACCCTTCAAGTTTTTCTTCATTTGCGTTTGGGGTATCTTGACAGAAATAAAAATGTATCTGCTTGCCGATGGTTGAATTGTAGGGATTGCCACTTACCATTTCCAAAAACTCCCTTTTTCCAATGAAAAGAACTTCTGGTTTAAAACCGTATTTTTTCTCAACTAACCGGCAAATGTTTTTGGGTGGTTCTTCACTCTCAAATACAGCGTTTCCACTTTGGATATATGTTTTAACACCGTGACATGAGTTTTTCTCCAGCAGCAACGCCAGCTCTTTCATCGGAAGGATGTTTCTTCCTCCAACATTAATTCCTCTAAACAAAGCTACGAAAGTTTCCATTTGCTTCATTATGATCCTGCAACTCGATAAACAAATAACTTACCTTTAAAATTTTTACCAGATTTTTTTATGGTGCAATTCTCAGAGAGCGTATAACCACATTTTTGTAAAACACGCTCTGAGCCATAATTTCCTTCCATTACCCGTGCCATAACATCGCATTTTTTGGGAAAAAAGTCCTGAGACATAAGCATGGACAGTGCCTTGGTGCATATGCCTTGGCCCCAGTAACTTTTTCCAACCCAATATCCCACTTCAATGGTATTTTCGCCGTTCAGCCAAAATGAGACGCAAGCCACAATTTCACCGTCAATTTCCACGGCGAATGGATGACGGTCCAAATTTGTTGCTGTACCGCTGATCCACTCGATTGCATCCTGTTCAACGTAAGGAAACGGAATGTTCGATGTCCATTTTGATACAGATTCATCACCCACCAGGCTCGCCACTCGTTTTGCATCCCGAATGGTGAATTCCCGAAGTTTCATGCTGTTCCTTAGCAACAATGCGTTTTAGTTAAACGGCCGGGTGCAGCCAGGTCCAGCAGAGCCAATTTGCGGGGTCCGACTGTATGCATTTGTTATGCCCCATTGCCCCATTCTTCAAATTGCGGTGCAGTGCCACCAATGTGATCCCACGGAGCTTTTGAGCCAACAAATATATGTTTTTCAATCTCGATTCCCGGGTCTCCATCTATGGTTCCCAATGTGACACCCATGACATTGCCTTTAAACAGGCCACACAAGGTTGATCCACAAACGTTACAAAACCCGAGACCCCAACCTTTCTCAGATTCGTACCGTTGGACTTTGTCTTCTCCCTTCGTCCAGTCAAATTTGCTTGAATCACCAATTTCAGCAAATGCCGAAGACGCACTGCCAAATGCTTTACGACAACGAGAACAGTGACATGACCTTGCGTTCTTCAGTGGACCGTCTATCTCGTATTTAACGGAGCCACAAAAACATTCTCCGTTAATCACTTAAATACCCCCCCCGTTTTCATGACCACACGTTCGAATTAGCCGGTACCAGCATCGCTGGCGTCCGTTTTTAATGATTTGTTATGTGCAATTATTGCAGACTGGTAAACAATCACACAGGTCAATGCGATCGGTATTGTAGACAACAAACCAAATCCCAAATTGCCCCCAACAAAAATCAATATGGTTGATGCAACAAATGCTGAAGTAGTTAAAACAGCGCCAAACATTCTTGTTTTTGAGGGTATAAGAAGAACACCCCCGGCAATCTGAATTATGCCAAACGCGATAATCAGAACACTGTTCAAACCAAAACCCTGCAAAAACTCGAGCTCTTGTTCTGTTTGCATTACTTTAGCCAAGCCGGCTGCAATACTTAAAAGTGCTATTACCGCAATAATCAGGATGTTCACAATTTTCATAAAAGCGTCCTTTTCCGACTACGTTGCCTGACACGCAATACCCAGGCTTTGTGGCGCTTGGCATGCGGCAACTGGAGTGAAAGTGAAGGGTGTCGCGTGTCAGCGCATCCTCCAAAACCGTTGATTATGCTCTCCACACTACCGGTCCGAAGCGCACTTAAACGACAGGCTATGTTGTAGTGCTAAGTTGCTACGAATACCGGTTTTTGATAATCACCTCATCCAGTTCTAGCTGACCCGGTCGTGGCCACGACTCTTTTGTACCCTTGCCAATTGCAACAAACATTGCAATCACATGGTCGTCAGGAAGATGAATAAGTTCAGCAACTTTTTCAAAATCGAAACCATCCATTGGGCATGAGTCATATCCGATCGATTTTGCGGCGAGCATTAATGTTTGCGCGGCTATTCCACAGGATCTCATTGCCTCATCTCTCTGAACTTGATCTTTACCTCGATAGTAATCATCGATAGCTGGAAGCATAAATTCCTGGACCTCTTTTGGGGCATTAACCCAGTATCGACCAGGCTGCTTCTCCCATGACTTCAGGTCGGCACATAGAACAATGAATAACGATGCATCTGTCACCTGTGCTTGACCCCAGGCTACTTCCCTGATTTGTGTTCTTAGCTCCTGGTCAGTTACCACGACATAGCGCCAATTTTGAATATTGAACGCCGTAGGGGAAAGCAAGGCCAAAGACAGAACCTCATTTACTTGTTCTTCGGTCATGCTATGGCTTGCATCAAAATGCTTAACAGCTCGACGTGAACGTATTGCATCTACTGTCTTCATACTATTTCTCCTTATTATTCAAAAAAACATAACGTCTGAATTAACCGGCGCGCGGACTGAAGTATCCGCGGCTACGCGCCGCCACACTATCCCGCGTCCGGTTGAATGATTTGTTATATGCCGGTTTACTCATTTACCGTATGCTCCAGAACTTCAGATACCCACTGATTAATGCTTTTGTCTTCAGATGTAGCCCGGTCAGCAATCTTACTATGCAGTCCTGGTGGAATCCGGAGGTTGAATTTACCGGAATATGATTTTGTGGGGTATATCCCTTTTTCTTCACAGACCTCTAGAAAAACGGCTAGAGAGGCCTTGAACTCGCGCCTGAGAGTTTCCGGGTCCTTACCGTAAAAATCTGCACTTCCATTAAGCCCGAGAATTTCTCCTCGAAATTCATCAAGCTCTGAATCATATTCAATTTTCGCCTTATAACCATCAACTTCCATAATATTCATGGCGTCACCTCGTATGTCTCTAGCCATTTCCGAATACTGGAGATGGCTCCTTTAACAGTATCTGGGGATGGGTGCGGTCTGTGAAATACTCGGACTTCTCCAAAAAGTACCACGGCGATCCTGGAACCTGACCTTTCAGACAGCTCCGCCCCCAGCGCATTAAACAAAGATTCAATATCCTTCCATGGGATATTCCCGCTAGTAGGTCGTTTGTAAATTTGCTCTAGCGTTCTCTGATGCTTCCGCTTCATTAATTAATGGTACCACTATTCAGTACCACGCACAATCTGAGGCATATAACGTTTTAGTTAAGCGGCCCAAAAGGGCGCAGCCTTTTTGGGTCCGGTGGAGGGCCGCAGGGCCGGAACGAACTTGAACGCCTTGTTATGTGATGCTCGCTTTAAGTGAGTATTTTTCTGGGTGTTCAATGATTTCACTTGATAGGTCAACATCCATATCTGGCCAATAGAAATGCCCAGGTGACGGCTCCTCAACATTGATGATTGCCTTAACAGCTTGATCCTTAAACCAAGGAAAATCTTCATAGGACATGAACATTTCTTTACCTTGGGCCAACAACCAGACTCCATGAGACGATATATGTGTTACCTCAACTTCCGAAGTGCTTTTTCCATGCGCTAGTGAGCTCATATAAGTGCTCCTTGATAAGAGACTCTATTACTTTAAGTTGTTTTGGAGAAAAGTGGTAATTTTTTGCGAGTTCAATCTCCGGTGTAAGCCAGAATTTGGCTTCTCCATCCCCAGACACAATATGAACGTGCATGCGTTCCTCCTCTCTGGAAAAGAAAAAGAACCTGTATCCGGCTTCTCTGAATACTGTTGGACTCACATTGCTCCCATACACATAACGTCTGAATTAACCGGCGCCTGCGCAGCAGGCGTCCGTGTTTAATGATTTGTTATGTGCCGATCTTGGGCACGAGTATAAGCATCTAGGAGACGTCGGATCATCTGCTGGTATTTTGTGTCATGTTTTTTTGCTTCCCGCTTAAAAAAGTCAACACTGGATTTGCTTAAGGAAATTGTGACCTTGACGGAATCTTCTTTAAAGGCCAATTCCTCGGGTGAAGGCAGCATGTCAGCAACAACCTCAACTTTTCCTAGTGGCTCATTTGTGTATTTGATTTTCGTGCTCATAAATTCGTTTACCTTTTCGCCAATAGCCTGCGCCAATAATACGGATAACCTTGTCACGGTAGGTGAACCTCACTGTGGCAATACCCTCACCAACCTGACCAAAGCAATAGAAACGGTCTTCATCATCACTATGGGTTATGTCTTTAGCGATTACCCGATTTGGGTCCGCGAATGCGTATTGCGCTTGCGCGAACGAAAGGCCATGTTTCTCTTGGTTAGCGCGGTCTTTCGCTAAATCCCAATCAAAACTTTCCCTGCTCATTTGACAATCATAACATCAAAATGGCTATTTACCCATATATTTATATGGCTATCAACCAACGCACACTTTAGGTGCACATAACGTCTTAGTTAAGCGGCGTTGCGGAGCAACGTCCGGTGGAACCAGCTTGCTGGCGGAACGCACTTGAACGATTTGTTATGTGTTGATTAATACGGCTGCACCTACAAAACAAAGGGTTGAGATTAGCACACCAAAAAATGGGATTCTAAACCAATATTTTTTGGCTAATACCAGATAAGACATGCCAACGAGAGTTGGCAGAAACGAGAACCAGACTGACTGCTGAATGATATTGAAGTAAGACGTGGTAAGTGGGATATAAACGGCAGCAACTAACATCGCTCCCAGGCTATGACTGGCATTAAAACCAACCCATGCATCCCAAATCGAAGTCTCTTTTGTAAGGATCGGTGACGTTCCTTTCATAGCTTCCGTAACTGACGAATCGTGTGCCTCAAATTTATTAGTAAAAAAGGTATACATCAAATGGGCTGCCCCGAGGACGCCAAATATTGATGCCCCTATAATCAGTAATATTTGTGCCATCAACGGCTACCTCGTGGACACATAACGTCTTAGTTAAGTGGCCCAAAAAGGCGCAGCCTTTTTGGGTCCGGTGGAGGGCCGCAGGCCCGTAACGAACTTGAACGATTTGTTATGCGAAATCACTGCATACACTGGAGAACTGAGGACTGACAAATCTCACCCCCTTGATCAACGTTTCGGGCAACCCAAGCCTTATACGCAATTTCAAATGCCTCAGGATATACTGCACCTCTTTTCAATGGACTGGTCACACTTTCACTTAACGCTTCTTCGGTGATTGCCATGTGATTTACAAGCCGCTCAACAGACCAGACCGGATCTCCCTTCTTTCTTGCAATGACTTCCAGGTGATAAACACCTGCCTTTATAGACTCTTCCAAATTATGAATAACGACCCACCGATCATATTCTTCCGTGCCTTCAATGGCCCATATTCCCGGAGCGTGCGTTCTAATCGTTACACTTTCTGCATGCAGATTGACTGCTATGGTAAGTATGATAATGGCGGTAAAGATTCTGTAACGCATAACGTCTAAGTTATGCGGCGCCGCGGAGCGGCGTCCGGTGGAGCCAGCTTGCTGGCGGAACGTACTTGAACGATTTGTTATGCATCACCAAATGGTTCACCGTCTGCGATATTGTAAATATCAATAGCGGTTCCGTTCCGTATCATCCGTTTCCCTAGTTCGGGAAAATCAGCGATTTCATGTTCCAAGTTTTCCCCGCCCATCATGTATATGAGCTCAACGTCAAAGGGATTCGTCATGTTGTGGGCAACAGAAGGAGTGGGGAAAGCAACGAAGTCTCCAGGGGCTAGTTCGTACTCTTCACCATCGATCTGCGCAATGCCTCGACCGGAGAGAACATAAATCCATTCTTCCTCACGATGGTGTAAGTGATATGCAAAAGACTCCTTGCCGGGAGAAATGCGAACCAAGCTGACTCCTGTTCGGCTGAGTCCTGCTATACCACTCAAATGAGTGCCAGTAACCTCAGATTTTGCGTTCCACGGGTGAGAAAAGGTTTTTTCACCACGTTTGATGGCGTTGGCACGTAAGAGATGCGGATACTTATCACTCATTCATTAACCTCGAAAAGTCTTTGCGGCACTTGTTGCATAACGTCTTAGTTAAGCGGCGTAAAAAGGCGCAGCATTTTTGCGTCCGGTGGAGGCGCCGCAGGCCCGGAACGAACTTGAACGATTTGTTATGCCATTCTTTGCACATGGTGAAAATCTTCAATCGTTTCGAGTTCCTTACCTTCACTCAACTGCGCCTTATAAAGATCCCACCTAACTTGCAGGTTAAGCCAAAAATCTGCAGATACCCCAAAAAACTTTGCCAGGCGTAGTGCTGTACTCGGAGTAACCCCTCGCTTCTGGTTGACCAGTTCGTTCACGCGTTGATAGGGAACATGAATAGCGGTTGCCAAGTCACGTTGACTTATATTCATGGGGCCGAGGAATTCTTCCCGGAGCATCTCACCTGGATGAGTAGGTTGCCTATGTGTAGGAATGCGAATCATGATATGCCTCTAATGATAATCTGTTACTTCCACGTTTATGGGGCCTGACTTGCCCCAAATAAAACAAATACGGTATTGCTCGTTTATACGTATGCTGTGTTCAGCCTTTCTATTTCCTGATAGCTTTTCAAGGCGATTGCCCGGGGGTACCTTGAGTTCTTCCAATTGCTGAACAGAATCAAGCTGATCCAGCTTTCTTGATGTAATTCGCCAAAGTGTTTGTGGGCAGGCCTTTCGGGCAGCCTTCGAATTGACACCATTGAATATATCTTCAGTAGCTTGATCTTTGAACGATACAATCATTGGAACATGATAGCACGGACTTCATGCTATTCAAGAATGGTGGGTATTCTGGCATAACGTCTTAGTTAAGCGGCGTAAAAATGCGCAGCATTTTTACGTCCGGTGGAGGGCCGCAGGCCCGTAACGAACTTGAACGATTTGTTATGCATAGGCATTGCACCCACCTTCTTTAAGTACACGAGTGGTAGATGCGGGATTGTTTTTAAGTGCGGTTACAGGTCGTATTGGCCGAGGCACAAAATTACCAGCGCAATTAGGACAGACATGGTTAAGTACCTTTTCAGCACACTCAACACAAAATGTGCACTCAAATGTACAGATTACAGCCTCCTTAAGACTCTGGAGGCAGGTCCATGTCACAACATTCACAATTTGGTCTAAGTTCTAGCAAATGAATCACTCCTAATTAGATGCATAACGTCTTAGTTAAGCGGCGTAAAAATGCGCAGCATTTTTACGTCCGGTGGAGGCGCGCAGCGCCGGAACGAACTTGAACGCATTGTTATGTGATTACTTTGGACCATGTGCAAACGACAAATATTTTGGAGCATGGCCTCTAAATGCCACGCTGCCGGAAACATGAATTAGAAACCCAAAAAATATTATGCTCACGATCATTAGTGGATTGAATGGTTCACGAAAGGTCGCTTGCATAATGCCGGCTCCAGTTAGAAGGCTGCCCAAAAAGACTATGGCGGCAAACACTCGTGCCACAGGCCCCCGCCTTTTAACGTCATCTTCAGATTGGTTCTTCATCTGTAGATCCTTCTAGCTCAGGATGCTCAGCTCCAAACTTCTTTAGCAGAGCCACAAGCTGACTACTGTAATAGGTACGATACAACGGACCACAAAAGATGAATAGCAAGGCAGTAGCCATAGGAATTTCCAGGCGGGGCCAATCATAGAAGTTGATCATGAAGATCCAAACGACAAAGATCGGAATGTAACCAATCGAGATGAACAACTCCCCTCGAGTGCGTTTGATCGCTTTTCTATAGAATTTGATGTCTTCATCACTTAGTTTCATTCCAGTATTCCTTTCTGACACACATAACGTCTTAGTTAAGCGGCCCAGAAAGGCGCAGCCTTTTTGGGTCCGGTGGAGGCGCGTAGCGCCGGAACGTACTTGAACGCTTTGTTAGGTTTCACCATCATAGCTTGGCACCGGTGGAGGTTCTGTAGTAGGAGGTGGCGGATTTTTCCAACCTGATATCGTCTTACATTTTTGGTGTTCACAAGTTATACCCTCAATAGCCATGCACATCTTTATGCAGATATTCCCACATACTCTTTCCTCAAAATCCACATATTCTCGCATTGCGGTAAGAGCGACATCTTTACTCAGTTTGTTGACTGGAACACCGCAACTAAACGGGCAGCGCTCCCCTTCAATTAGCACACAGTCTTCATCTGTGGTGCAGGATTTTGAAGCCTCGATGATTTCAGAGAATTCTTTGATTGCCTTTGGTCCACAAATGTCAGAAATATCCCGGGTTTCGTACTTAACTGATTGCGCCAACTCAGGCTGAACAAGTTCTGAATCGGTTTGCGTTGCCCAAGAGAGCAACCAAAACAGACCGAGCATCAAAATGATCGAAACTAGAGAAGCGATTACCCAGGTCTTCATATGCGATTCAAGTTGTACCGATGATTGTAAGTGGCATCTGTAAACCTAACGTCTGAGTTAAGCGGCGTAAAAATGTGCAACATTTTTACGTCCGGTGGAGCCAGCTTGCTGGCGGAACGAACTTGAACGATTTGTTATGTTTCGTCATTGTAGATGGGCATATCAACAGTGTCTTCAATAATGGAGTGGCACTCCACATCGAACCACTCGTTAAAAAGGGTGAAAGTACGGTTTTCTGGCCATAAGCTTTCCAGTGTGTACCAACCTTCAAGCTCATTCTCAAATAGCACTTCAAAGTTTGCTCGTACCCAATTTGAAACAGCCTCTGGCCCATCGGCGTCTTCATTTGTGACTAAGTAAACATTTCGTTCTTCATTGACAGACTCCATCGAAATTCCTGGGTCTTTATCAGTTGGATCTGCCTCATTGATCCATTGAACTGCTGGTTCCTTGTACTTAAGTAGAATTGCGCCTCGATTAATCATCGTGCCCCTCTGCACAAGTAAACATAACTACAATTAACGAGAACTAGGCTTAATATTTGCTAAAAATCGGCGTTTTGAGGTGTTTTGGATGGTTAACATGCTGTTTTGTTTGCACATATTGTTCCTCCCATATGCGTTAAAAACGAGACTAGAAGTAAATAAGAAGCAAAGTGCTTACATAAATTGTACATTCTTACCCGCTGAATTAGTTAGTAAAAACACCTATATTTTACGGATAATAAATTCATGGAAACGAGATGTCCAAACCACGCCTATTGGAACGGGTGCGCAATGCGATCCGGGTGCGTCAGTACAGTATGGCCACGGAGAAGGTCTACCTTGGTTGGATAGTCAGATTCATCATGTTTCATCACAAACGTCACCCTGCGGAAATGGCCAAAGCCGAGATTGAAGCCTTCCTGACGTACTTGGCGGTCAAGCGGAAAGTTTCACCTTCAACGCAAAACCAGGCGCTCCAGGCCTTGCTGTTTTTGTACCGGCAGGTCCTCGAAGTTGAGCTACCCTGGATGGATGAGGTTGTCCGCGCGAAGCCGAAAATGGGGGTGCCTGTTGTTTTGAGTAGAACAGAAGTCCGGCTGCTCCTCGAAAACATGCCTCCCTCCCGGCATCTCGCAGCGAGCCTGATGTATGGTGCAGGGTTACGGGTCACTGAGTGCCTGCGTTTGAGGGTGGGTGACCTGGATTTTTCACGGCATACGATTCGAATTCATTCAGGTAAAGGCGGTAAGGATCGGGTCACTGTACTTCCTGATAATCTTGAAAAGGCGCTGGTGACACAAATCGCCTATGTCAGGATTCTCCATGACCGCGATATTGCAACGGGCTTGGGTTTCGCCAGGCTTCCAAATGCACTGCAGCAGAAGCTTGGCAAAGCAAGCCTTCGTTTTTACTGGCAGTACCTGTTTCCGAGTCCACAGCTTTCCGAAGATCCTAGAGAGCCGGGTGCAGTTCGCCGTTGGCATATCCATGCGACGACTATGAGAAAGGCCGTTGGTTTTGCTGCTGGTAAGGCGTGTATCAGTAAGCGTGTTACCTGCCATACACTTCGTCACTCTTTTGCCACGCACTTATTGGAGGCGGGTACTGATATACGAACGATTCAGCAACTGCTTGGGCATAACGATCTCAGAACGACAATGATCTATACCCACGTGGTGGAACGCGGTGCACTCGGGGCGCGTTCGCCATTAGATATTTGAATTGAGATTGTTGGAGTCAGGCACCGCGACAGCATGATCCATTTCGCCGGGTAGCGTATGTAGTCGTTCAGTCAGAGGAAGACTTTTACTCAATCGCGTGAGAACTATAATTTGATCGCATCAGAGAGACTGAGTTTGGTGTCTGCTGTTTGTCAATTAAATACGTGTTGCCAAGAGGCTTGTGCTCTGATTGTGTTGTAAAAAATACTGAGTGTTATTTTTGGATAGTTTCAGGTGTCTTTTTTGCATTTTTCTCATTAATGGCATTCTTGCACATGCGCCCAAATGATTTGTCGCGAGCTCTGCGCTCAGCGATTGTAGCCTTGTTGAGTGCTTCCTCCCTGGCCAGTTTGCGCCAACGGCTGAGCCTTTCCTTATCTATTTTGCCGCTGTCAATGGCCGCTTGTATCTTGCAGCCAGGCTCATTTGTATGACCACAATCGGCGAAGCGGCAATCCTGCCCGAGCGTCGATATTTCATCAAAAACATCATCCAGCCCGGTTTTAACATCGACTAACTGGAGTTCACGCATGCCGGGTGTATCCAGTAGCCATGCGCCACCCGGTACCTGGTGCATTGAGCGTGAGGTGGTGGTATGTCTGCCTTTTGCGTCGTCTTGCCTTATGGATTGCGTGGCAATTTCCTGTAGCCCCAGAAGCGTATTGGTGAGTGTTGATTTGCCAACGCCGGATGAACCGAGCAGGGCAATGGTTTGACCGCTCTGCAGCCATGGTTTCAGGCAGGTCAGTTTTTCGATCTTTAATGCGTTGACCGCTTCAACCTGAACACCGGAAGCAAGCTTTGATGCCCTTTGTACGAAATCATGGGCGTCATCGACAAGATCTGCCTTGGTCAGGACGATGACAGCCATGACACGCGCTTCACGCGCTATGGCAAGGTAACGTTCAAGCCGGGCTTCGTTAAAATCCGGGTTGCAGGATGACACGATGAACAGGGTATCCACATTTGCCGCAATCAGCTGCTCACGCCGGTCTGCGCCGGGCGCCCGCCGTTTGAAGAGACTTTTCCGCTCAAGGCGGCGTACCAGGCGTTGCATACTGGTATCAAACAATGCCCAGTCACCAACCGTCAGATTCAATTGGTAATCACTGCCGGATAATTCAACATGTTGTTCGATATCATCACCTGCAATTTGCAACCCCGAACGATGCACATTCATGACACGCACGGGAACCATGGTCGGGAGTTCTTCAGCCAACAGTTGCTGTTGAAAAAAGACATCAAGACCCAGCTCAAGCAGCTTTACGCTTAGCATCATTTTTTATCCCGGTATTTAACTTGATTGTAGCCCGAGTTTGGTTATTTTTTGTTACCTGGTGTCAATTGTCAAAAACGGCCCGGGATGAACGCAACTCAGTACGGGTATTTCAGTGCTATTCGGGTCCGTTCCTGGCTGCATCTGCCCGCCATCAGGCAATCTGGTTTCTTTACGATCGAAAGGGCTTCTATTTTCCGTATTCTCTCCTTACACTCTGGTATTAATTGCCTTAAGGAGTTCCTGTCATGTTGCTCTTCAATCCGCTCAAACACGAACGCAGCTACGCTGATCCGAAAACACGGGAGATGATGCAGAAGGTCATTGATTATTTTGAAGAAAAGGGCCTGGAAAAAATCAAGTCTGACTGGCACGACAAGGTCTGGAACCACGATTTTGTAGATTTCTTGAAGGAAAACCAGGTTTTTGCAACCCTGATGACACCGGCCGGGTACGGTGACGGAGATGCCTGTTGGGACACCTGGCGAAACTCCACTTTTGCCGAAATTGTCGGTTTTTACGGTATCACCTACTGGTACACGTTCCAGGTTTCCATGTTGGGCCTGGTGCCGGTGTGGACGGGAAGCAACGAAGCACTCAAGCGGAAAACCGCAGATTTGCTCAAGGAGGGCAAGGTATTCGCATTTGGATTGTCTGAAAAAGAGCACGGAGCCGATATCTATGCTTCCGAGATGAGTTTATCCCCGCTCGCTGATGGTACCTATCTGGGCAACGGTCGTAAGTACTATATCGGCAATGGCAACGAGGCCGCGATCACCTCGATGTTCGGAAAAATGGCGGATACCGGTGAATATGTTTTTTTTGCTACCGATAGTCGGCACGAGGCTTACGAATGTGTAAAAAATACCGTCAATGAGCCAAATTATGTTGCGGAACTGGCGCTGCATGACTACCCGGTGACCGATGCTGAGATCATGGAACGTGGTCCCAAAGCCTGGGACAACATGCTCAATACGATCAATGTCTGTAAATTCAACCTTGGGTTTGGTTCCCTGGGTCTGGCCACCCACGCGTTCTACGAGGCACTTGATCATGCCGCAAACCGTCAACTGTACGGTGGATTTGTCACCGATTTTCCACACGTGCGGCAAATGTTTGTCGATTCCTACTGCCGCCTGGCCGCCATGCGTCTATTTGCCGACCGCGCCATCGATTACATGCGCTCCGCGTCTGCCGATGACCGGCGTTACCTGCTGTATAACCCGATGGTCAAGATGAAGGTAACCAGCCAGGGCGAACAGGTCGTGCGCCAGTTGCATGAGATCATTGCCGCCAAGGGCTTTGAAAAAGAACCGTTTTTTGAAATTGCAAACCATGAAGCCGGTATGTTGCCCAAGCTGGAGGGAACCATCCACGTCAATATGGCACTGGTTGTGAAGTTCATGAAGAACTTTCTGTTTGAGCAAGCGCAGTATCCCGACATCGGAAAGTGTGTTGAAACTGCTGACGATACATTCCTGTTTGACCAGGGGCCGACCCGGGGGCTTGGCAAAGTTCTATTTCACGACTACCGGCTTGCCTATGAAATGTTTGATACACCCAATGTCGAGCTGTTCAAAAGACAGATCGGGGCTTTTCGTTCATTGTTACTCAAGGCCGGTCCCGAATGAGGACCAGGCCAGTGATATTGATTATCTGCTGGCCCTTGGTGAGTGCTTCAGCCTGATCGCGTATGGTCAGCTGATACTGGAGAATGCACCGCATTTCAAGGTAGAACCTGATTTGATTGAACAGATATTTGACTTCATGGTGCGTGACATGTCTGCATATGCTTTGAATATTTTCAGTAAAACCAGCAGCACGGAAGATCAGAAAAGTATGGCCATGGAGATCATCATGGCACCGGTTGCCGACCAGGCGCGTTTCGACAGCATCTGGCAGCATCATGTTTATGCTTTGAAGGGTCAGTACAATACGGGGCTGTAAGCCATGGGCAGGTTAATTTGAAGACCATTGACCGGTGGTGGGAATGACTGAGCGAGCTCTGAAGGTGGTGGTTACCTCACACAACCCGGTGAAGATTGCAGCCGTCAGGGAGGCGTTTTTAAGCCAGTTTCCCCTGCGGGAGATTCAGACGATTCCAGTGGAGGTGGATTCGGGTGTAGCGGATCAGCCATTGTCAGATGAGGAAACCCGGCAAGGTGCAAGAAACCGTGTCGCCCACGCCAGGCTTGCAATCCCCGATGCTGACTACTGGGTGGGACTCGAAGGTGGTCTGGATGTTTTTGATCAGCAGCTGATGGCCTTTGCCTGGATGGTGGTAGCCAACCGGGATCATCGCAGCAGTGAAACCCGCAGTGCAACGCTGCCGTTGCCACCGCAAGTACAGCAACTGGTATCCAGCGGTCTGGAGTTGGGTGAGGCCAACGACCGCGTGTTTTCAACGCTGAACAGCAAACAGGGTGGTGGTGCCTACGGTTTGCTGACTGGTGGTTTGATGACACGCGAAAGCATTTACACGCAAACCCTGGTTCTCGCGTTAATTCCATTTGTACACGAACTTTGGGATCGAACAACTCAAGCCGATTAGTGGAGATCTATCCATAGGGTGGGTGACAAAAATACCCACCCTACGGGCTTGTTGTTAGTCGGTGATTACCGCCACCCGCAACGCCTCCAGCTTCAGATGTGTGGAAGCCAGGTAATGTTGCAACTCGTCGGTTTCCGCTACCAGGTGATCGATTTCCTCCTGGCGTATATTTGGGTTAACTTCGGCCAGGGACCGCAGACGTTGTAGCTCGGACTGCTGCAATTCCTGCATTTGCGTCCTGGCAGCATCAACCATCGATGATTCCTGTTTTGCCGCGAGTTGTTCCGCCTGCTTGATCATCTCCACGATTTTCGGTCGTGTATGACGAATAAATTCCTGTGCAGTCAAGGTTCTGACCCGCTGACCCAGTTTGTTGAAATGTTTTTCCGTGAGCAGTTCGCTGAGGTCATTGGCCTTGTTGTCGACCACTACGCGGGTCATTGATAAAGGCAGGTAACGGTGCAGTTGCAAAGCAGGTGGGGCAGGGCAACTCGCCGTAAAAATCGCTTCCAGCAATATGGCGCCCGCTTTGAACGGGGGTAGTTTCATGGTGCAAAAAGCGGTGTTTCCAAACTCGCCACTCAACACCATGTCCATGGCGCCGGTCACCATCGGGTGCTCCCAGGTCAGGTAGTGAAAATCCTCACGTGACAAAGCCAGATCACGTTGATAGGTGGCCGTGAGTCCATCCTCCGGTAATCCCGGGAAGCTGTGATCGGTCATATGTTCGCCCGGGCGCAGCACGACCGTGTTGGCGGTGTGGTGCTCCTGGTCGACTCCAAACTGGTCAAACACTTTTTCCATGAAACTGGATAAAACCAGACGCTGTTCGTGCTGATGCATGGTCTCGATGATTTGCTCAGCCCGCTCAGTGTTGCAGGAGTTCAATTCAAGCAAACGATCGCGACCATTTTGCAGAACTGTCACCACGGCTTTCATGCGATCAGCGGTTTGCAGGATCAGTCCGTCGACCGCTGTCGAATCACCGGGCTGCATCAGGCAGTCTTTCAAACTGTTCTCAAACTCATTAAAGATGGCCTGTCCAACAGCACAGGTTGACTCGAAGGCATTGATACCCTCGTGGTACCAGCGTAGCAAAACCTGTTGTGCACTGTCCCGATAACACGGAACATGTATTAACACCTTGTGACGTTGGCCAATCCGGTCGAGGCGCCCGATGCGTTGTTCCAGCAGATCCGGGTTTAGCGGCAGGTCGAATAGCACCAGTTGATTTGAAAACTGGAAGTTGCGTCCTTCGCTACCGATTTCTGAACAAACAAGTACCTGCGCTCCCTGTTCCTCGTCGGCGAAATAGGCCGCCGCCCGATCACGTGCAACCAGTGACAGACCTTCGTGAAATACCGCAGAGTGCACACCCTGTTTCAGGTTGAGGTACTGTTCCAGTTCCATCGCCGTTTCGGCACGGGCACAAATAACCAGTATCTTGTCGCCACGTTGTTGTTTTAAAAACTCAACCAGCCACTCCACCCTGGGGTCGGTCTGTAACCATTTTTTTCCAAGCAGCATCTCGGGTTTCAGATGTGACTCGATTTCATTTGTATCTGAGGTCCCGGGGTCTGCCTCCCGGTGCGATATCGTGGGTGCCGGTAATATGTGCGGGTGCAACTCGCGTTGTGGAAAACCCTCAACCGAGGACCGTGTGTTGCGGAATAACACCCTGCCTGTACCATGACGGTCCAACAATTCACGGATCAGGCGGTTGAGGATGTTTTCGGGCTCACAGTCGCTGTTTTCGAATTCATCATTCAATGCCCCGAGCGCTGTTTCACCGAGAAAAACCGCAAGCTGTTTCTGTACGGGCCTGGTTGCGAATTGCTGCAGGCCATCTTCCGCCAGCAATCGTTGCACCAGTTTGTTCACCGGTGCATAGCGGGCTTCTTCGTCACGAAAGCTTTTGATGCTGAAATAGCGTGCCGGATCAAGCAGGCGCAGACGCGCAAAGTGACCCTCGATACCCAGTTGTTCAGGAGTAGCGGTTAACAATAAAAGCCCTTTGGCCTGTTGTGATAAAGATTCTATCGCCAGGTAGGCCGGGCTCGCCTGCCGCTCGGTCCACTCAAGGTGATGGGCTTCATCAACCACCAGTAAATCCCACTCAGCCGCAACCGCCTGTTCCAAACGACCCGGTTGTTCACTGAGAAAATTCATGCTGCAAAGCATAAGCTGCGCACTGTCGAAGGGATTTTCAGTACCTGACTCAACCAGGGCAAGACAACGTTCTTCATCCACGATGGTGAAGAACAGGTTAAAGCGCCGCAACATTTCCACCAGCCATTGATGTACCAGGCTGTCGGGTACCGCGATGAGAACCCGGCTGGCACGACCGGTGATTAACTGCTGGTGGATTATCAGACCCGCTTCTATGGTCTTGCCAAGACCAACCTCATCGGCCAGCAATACCCTCGGCGCGTAGCGATTTGCGATCTCGTTGGCAATATACAACTGGTGCGGCAAAAGCTGGATGCGTGCTCCAAGTAAACCCGCCACCGGGCTTTGCTGCAACCGGCGGTAGTGGCGCAGCGTGTCCAGGCGTAGCTGGAAGGCCCGGTTCTTGTCAATCTGGCCGGCAAACAATCGTTCCTGGGGTTTGGAGAACTGAACAAAACTGTTCAACTCCAGTTCCGGTACCACCATCACCTGGTCATTTTCATCGCTGCCGAGATAGATCAGGCAGCCGTTGTGCTCCGCAACTTCGGTAATGCGTAGTTGATGACCCTGGATATTGCTGATCTGTTGGCCGACTTCATAACGCACACGGCTCAGCGGGGCATTATCGATCGCGTAGACACGTTTCTCATCGGCTGCGGGGAAACTCATTTCTACACGACGGTGGGCAACATCAAGAACGATGCCAAGCCCCAATTCAGATTCGGTATTACTGACCCAGCGTTGACCGGGTTTGATAGAGGAAGCAGGCACAAATACACTCGCTTAGTGGTATGGCCGCGGATAGTAAGGGCTTATGAGCCTTGGAACAAGGGTAAACCCCATGCCCTGTAAAAGTAGCTTGTTTGTTTGCTCATAAAGTTATCCTGATTCCTTGGTTTGGTGTTTGTAAGTGACCTGGGCCTTCCTGGAAATAGAGTCGCGAAATATCGTCCATTAGCTTCTTATAATATACCATTCGGCCGACAAATCATGAGATAATTCAATGAGAGGATTTGCCCATCAAATGCCTTCAAAATACGTGTTTTGGGCAGCCGGTTTCAACCGCTGCCAGGGGTTTATATTCATCAATGTCAAAGAAGAATAAATTCAAGGATGAAAGCGGTGCCATCAAAGGACTATCGTAATCTCTGGCGGTGTTGTTTAGCAATATTTGCGATCTCAACTTGCAGTATCAGCAACGTAATGGCAGAGGGCATATCATCGCCACGCCCTGTGATGCAGGCATCCGAACTGCCTGTTGCACCCGTTTTAGATGGAGAAGTATTGGCGGACCCCGCCTGGCAGGGTGTTTCGCCCGCCACGGGTTTCTGGCAGGTTCAGCCCATTGAAGGGGCGGCGGCAACACAAAGGACCGAGGTATATATCGGCTTCCTGGATGACGCGCTTTATATCGGCATGGTGGCCTATGATGACAACCCGGATGGCATCATTGTCACCGATGGGCGACGTGACCGGGACCTGAATGAGTCCGACAGTTTTCGCGTCATTATCGATGGCATGCTGGACCGGCAAAACGGTTTTATATTCGGCACCAACCCCGTGGGTATGGAATATGATGCGCAGGTGATCAAAGAGGCTTCCAGCGGGGCATTCGGCTTCAATATCAACTGGAATGCAAGCTGGAGTGTAAAAGCTCAAATTTCTGAAATTGGCTGGAGCGCCGAAATGCGCATCCCGTTCAAAAGCCTGCGTTACGGCAAGGGTGAGAACCAGACCTGGGGAATTAATTTTCAGAGGAATATCCGTCGAAACAACGAAGTTGTGTATTGGGCGCCCCTGTCCAGGCAATACAATCTGAACCGTGTATCCGAGGCGGGTTCCGTTGAGGGTATTACACCGTCACTGACAAAAAATCTGAAAATCACCCCCTATGGTCTGTTTCGGGCAGGAAGGGGCGGTGAACTGGATGGTACGAAAACAGACACCGAATTTGGTGTTGACATTAAGTACTCGATCACACCAAGCCTGACACTGGATCTCACCTACAACACCGACTTTGCCCAGGTGGAAGCCGATGAACAGCAGGTCAACCTTGATCGCTTCAACCTGTACTTCCCCGAGAAACGACCATTTTTTCTCGAAAACGCGGGACAGTTTACCGTCGGCAACAGTGGTGAAGCCCAGCTGTTTTTTACCCGGCGAATTGGCATTGCCGAAGACGGTGATGTGATTCCCATCAATGGTGGCGCACGTGTTTCCGGAAAGATTGGCGAACACACCAATGTTGGTTTCCTGTACATGTCCTCCGAGGCGGTCGACGATATTGCACCAGAAAACGCATTTACGGTTGCACGCGTCAATCAGGAGATTGGAGAACGTTCCTCGCTCGGTGCAATTTTCGTGGAGCGTAATGGTGATGGGTCCTACATCCTTCCTGAGTCGGCAGATAAAAACCGGACCTATGGTATAGATGGCAGGCTTGCACTCGGTGAATACACGCTGATAAATGCATGGCTTTCAAAGACCGATACACCCGCTCTTGATGACGATGACTTCGCATACTCAATAAAGGGTAACTATGATTCTGCGCAGTGGAGTCATGGGATTGAATACACCGAGGTACAGGCGAACTTCAATCCGGAAGTCGGGTTTTTATCGCGTACGGAATATCACAAGTTTTCAATCAACAGCCTGATGCGTATCCGGCCTCAGGATATGTGGGGGCTTTCTGGAAATACGACCACATTACAGCTACCGGCGTTACTGGGATTTTGACGACTTCGTCGAGACCGGCTTTTTGCATATGGATGTGCACTGGGAATGGAAAAACGGTTACGAGTTTCATACCGGCTACAACGTTTTCAGGGATGGCATCAAGGAGAGGTTCGATATCATAGACGATGTGTGGGTTGAGCCAGGCACCTATTATGGAACCGAAGTGGGACTGTATTTCACCACGGATGAGTCCCAGGACCTGTCGTTTGGTATGAGCACAACCATCGGTGACAAGTTTGGTGGTGACCGTTTCCTGGCATCACCCCATATCAATTACCGCATCGGTGATAAATTCAGTACCAGTTTATCGGTTGACTACAATCATTATGATTTACCGGTTGAAGGCGGAAACTTTTCGGTCACGCTTTCGCGCCTGCGTCTGTCGTACTCGTTTACACCTAAAGTGCTGTTGCAACTGCTGATGCAGTACAACGATGACACTGAGACACTGAGCACCAACCTGCGTTTTTCATGGTTGCGAACAGCCAATACCGGTCTTTACCTGGTATATAACGAGTTTGATGAACGAGGTGTGGGCGCGTTACCGACGGGTCGCGAATTCATACTCAAATACAGTTATATGTTTGACGTCTTCAAGTAGTTTTTGAGGCAGGGGTGGCCTGTCCCTTACCATATTTTGCATAGATTGAATCACGCTTTTCCGGGTCGATGTTCAGCTTGCTGAGATCACCGTTGACATGTGGCAAAGCCAGCAGGCGCTTGTCCATAACCCTGTACCAGAGCCACGGAATATAGGCGATCAGGTAAGTGCCAAAGTAACCATTGGGTAATTGTGGAATACCATCAAAATTTCGCAGGCTCTGGTACCGGCGTGAAGAATTGGCATGGTGATCTGAATGCCGCTCCAGGTGAAATAGCACGATATTGCTGAAAGTGTAATTAGCATTCCAGGAGTGATGCGGTTTGCAACGCTCGTACTGGCCGTTGGCGTTTTTCTTACGTAGCAGTCCGTAGTGCTCAATGTAGTTCGCACTGGTTAGTTGGTACCAGGCCCAGACATTGTGGATGGCCAGAAACGGGATCATGATCCAGCCGAATGCCAGGACCAGCCCACCCTGCAACAGGAGGCTTCCGGCATAGGACTGCAGGATGTCATTGTGCACACTCCATGTCGCCTGACCGCGACGCTGGAGGCGCTCTGATTCAGCCATCCAGCCACGCCGGAAAGCACCGGGAATCTCGCGCAAAGCAAACCGGTAAATCGACTCACCCATACGCGCACTGGCCGGGTCACCCGGCGTTGCCACGTAACGATGGTGGCCGCGGTTGTGCTCAACACAAAAGTGCCCGTAAGCAGGAATGGTCAACGCAATCTTAGCGAGTGTTTGTTCCACCGCAAGCTTCTTGTGACCAAGCTCATGGGCGGTGTTGATACCCAGGCCGCTATAAGCCCCGGCGGTGATCGCAAGTACCAGCACGGCCGCCAGGCTGATGTCCTGTGTGCCGACAAACCAGGCAACCGCAATAAGCGTGACAAAATGCAGTGGCACCGTGATCCAAGTCAGGTAACGGTAGTAGCGGTCCTCTTCCAGTTGCGGAACGATTTCTTCAGGCGGGTTGTTGGTGTCCATGCCGAAAAACCAGTCGAGGACCGGTATCACGATGTAGTTAATCGACAGGGGAATAATCAACACCCACTCGTTGCCAAAGCGGAAATACAGAAATATGCCCAGCAGGGGTACCAGCGGCAGGAACACCGACAGGATCCACAAGTAGCGTTTCGCGTCCCGGTATTCAATATGCCCCTTTTCGGGGTGCTCGAGTGTGTAAGTAACGATAATCCGAATCCTCTGCTTATAAGAAAATAATAGCTTAGTATTCGCGGATATCCCACTTAATCCGAATTACTCATTGGGTGGCTATACTCATGGGCGCTAATGCCATGCAGTAATTTGCTTCGGTAATCGCAAAAGGTCACTCTTGATCAGTCGGGAAGCCAAGGCTATGCAGCACCTTATTTCAGGACTGGATTGCCGATTACTCTTGGTCGGTGGGGAGTCAAGGAGATGTGGTAGGTTAATTCAGGACATGCCGTGAACCCATCCATGGGGGCGCGGGCTCGACTTCCTGTCTCGCACGGTCCTGAATCAACCTACCACACCCCCTCGACTCTGTGCGAAAGCATAGGGTAATGGTTTCTATAGATGCATGTCGTTTGATTCCGAAGCTGGGGTGGGTGTTGACTTATCAGGACCGTGAGCGACATGGAAGTCGCGCCCGAGCTTACAGGGATGTACTCGCAGCGAGTCCTGACAAGTCAACACCTGTCGAAGTGCCGCAGATAGACAAAGATGACATTAAAGTCCAGGTACAAAATGGCATGCTCAATATTTCAGGTGAGCGTAAGTATGAAAACGAAGACAAGAAAGCGCACAGGATTGAGCGCTACTATGGAAGTTTTCAGCGTTCATTCAAACTGCCCGACAATGTAAATGAAGACAAAATTCATGCCGATCACAAGAACGGCGTGTTGTATTTGAGTCTGCCAAAAACGGAAGAAAAAGCACCGGCATTGCTGGATATCAAAGTTCACTGATTACCAGCGGGCTGATATTTCCGAGCTGCCGTGCCGTGAATAATTGAGGCAGCGGGACCGATTCAAGCCAATAACCCGGCGGCGGGTTATTGGCTGGTTGTTGTCCGCAAATAATCCTGGTTCTACCAGCTTCCAATACTCTCCATGGAAGCCCAGGGTTCTTGTGCCGGTAAGGATTCACCTTTCTGCAATAGCTCGATTGATATCCCGTCAGGAGAGCGTACAAAAGCCATGTGACCATCACGGGGTGGGCGGTTGATGGTGACACCCGCATCCATCAATTGCTGACAAAGGGCGTAAATGTCGTCGACTGCATAGGCAAGGTGTCCGAAATTGCGTCCGCCGGTATATTCCTCCGGGTCCCAGTTCCAGGTCAGTTCGACCTGGGCGTCTTCATCACCCGGGGCAGCAAGGTAGACCAGCGTAAAACGTCCGCCGGTTGACTCATGACGTTTCAATTCAACCAGACCCAGTTTGTTGCAATAAAAATCCAGGGACTCCATCAGGTCGTTACTCTCACCATGGTATGCAGATATTTCATTCGTATTCTCCTTGGGAAATGCACTCAGTTTAACAAAACGGGGACAAATAGCGGTCTGGGGCGTAAAATGCGCTGCCTTACTCGTCAGCGGTTTACCTTATGCCTTTGCTACGTCTCGACAATGCCTCATTACACTATGGAAACCTGGTCCTGCTCGATGGTGTGAATTTCAGTGTCACCAAGGGCAACAGGATTGGTCTGCTGGGTCGAAATGGCGCCGGGTAAACCACGCTGTTGAAAGTGCTGGCGGGCGAAATTGTTCCGGATTCCGGTGAGCGTTGGCTAAGACCCGGTACCCGCATCGCATGGTTGCAGCAGATCCTGCCGGATGCCGATGAACAGACGGTTTACGACGTGGTGGCCTCGGGGCTTGCCGAAACCGGGCGATTGCTGGCCGAATATCATCACCTGGTACAGTCTGAAGACCACACCGATATGAGTGCACTATCCCGCGTACAGGAAAAACTGGAAGCGCTGGATGGCTGGAGTTTGCAGCAGCGGGTGGAAACCACCATTACGCAGCTGGATTTACCGGCGGATGCCAGTATGTCGGAGTTGTCCGGTGGCTGGCGGCGCAGGGTGGCACTGGCCCAGGCACTGGTCAGCAAACCGGATATCCTGTTACTCGATGAACCCACCAATCACCTCGATATACCGGCCATCCGCTGGTTGGAGGAGCAGCTACGAAATTTCAAAGGCGCGCTGATACTGATTACCCATGACCGGCGCTTCCTGCAGAACGTGGCCAACTGGATGGCAGAACTGGACAGGGGCCATCTGACCCTCTGGCAGGGCGATTACCAGGGTTTTTTGCGCCACCGCGAGCAACAGTTACTGGCCGAGGAAAGGGCCAATGAACTGTTTGACAAGAAACTGGCGCAGGAAGAGGTCTGGATACGCCAGGGTATCAAGGCCCGGCGGACCCGCAACGAGGGCAGGGTACGTGCCTTGAAAACCCTGCGCGAGGAGCGCGGCGCCCGTCGTGAACGTACGGGTAACGCCGGTTTTGTGGTTGAAGATGCAGCCCGGTCCGGCAAAATTGTTGCCGAACTTGAGCATGTCGGTCACCGTTTTGGTGACAACGTGGTGATCAAGGACTTTTCAACCGTGATCCAGCGTGGCGACCGGATTGGTATCGTTGGAGCCAACGGTGCCGGGAAAACCACGCTGGTGAAGATCCTGTTGGGTGAGTTGCAGCCAACCACGGGTGAGGTGTCACGTGGTACAAAGCTAGAGATAGCCTACTCTGATCAATTGCGTGAGCACCTCGACCCGGAAAAGAACCTGATAGACAACGTCTGTGGTGGCCAGGATTTTATCGAGATCGGCGGCAGGCGGCGTCATGCTATTTCCTACCTGGGTGACTTTCTGTTTAGTCCGGACCGTGTACGTATGCCGGTTAAGGCCTTGTCCGGGGGTGAGCAAAACCGCGCTGTACTGGCGCGTTTGTTCAGCAAGTCAGCCAACCTGCTGGTACTGGATGAACCGACCAACGACCTGGATATCGAGACCCTGGAACTGCTCGAAGAAATACTGCTGGATTTTGATGGCACCGTGCTGCTGGTCAGCCATGACCGGGATTTCATGGATAACGTCATTACCAGCCTGATTGTGCTCGATGGCCAGGGTAATGTTAACGAGTACGTGGGTGGTTACAGTGACTGGGAAGCCCGTGGTGGCAGTTTGTCAGAGGCCACGGCGGTGGGTTCAAAAGCGTCCAAACCAGCAAAGGACAGCAGCACCGCCACGCAATCGAAACCCAGTGTTCAAAAAACGAAGCTTTCCTACAAGGACCAGCGCGAGTTGGGAAGCCTGCCGGGAAAAATTGAAAAACTTGAAAAACAACAATCACAATTGGTCGGGAAAATTTCCGAACCCGGTTTCTATCAATCCGATAATGAAACAGTTAAGCGTGTAAACCTGGAATTGGCCGAGGTGCAAGCCCAGTTGGAAGCTGCTTTCAAACGTTGGGATGAACTGGAAGGTTCTTAGTAATCCCATAACGCACAGTATTTTTTTGTATTAAATTCAATATCTAATATCATCCAATAGTAAGCATTTCGTATCCACGCGAAATGTGATTTTCATTGCGTTCCTGTCACTTCAAAGTGGCTACCCTAGCCACTATGCGTGCAATCGGGGCATTTAAATATTGCCGGTAACAGTTCGTCGTGGTGTCTGCAATCTTAAATTTAGCTTAAAAAACAATTAAGCGTAGGTTAATGATGCAGCCGTTATATATGTAACAAAATAATAATATTCGAGGAAGGGAATCCATCATTTTGTAGCGAAATGACCGTTCCGGCGCTCGCTGGACAGAGGCTTGTAGTAAGGGCGGCTGGCCGAAGCATCGCAGAGACCAGTCGATAAATCCGCCGATTCTGAGGAGAATCTATGATGAAACGACTTCGAAGTATTATTTTCTTAATGACTGCCGTGGCATTTGCCTTGAGCGGCACAGTTGGCGCCGATGATGGCGCCATTACCAACAAGAGCATGTCGAAGAACATAAATGTTCCGACATTCGAACAGGAGGTTGTGAACGAACAGATCTCCGAGGCGGAACACGCTTTCACGGATTTTATGAAGTTCTACGTGCCCTCGCAGGCCGCCAGTGGCCTGGTTGAACCGGTCGATTACTGCAACATCGACAACACACCCCCGCAGGGTGAAGATTGCATGTCCCCCGAGGAAACGCTGGAGGTTGCCAAACCGCTGATCAACGTGTTCATTTATGGACCCCAGTTTGAGGTCGAGGGCACCGCGTTCGGTCACAGCTTTTTTGACACCTACGCAGCGGTGAGCCTGGACGACGGCGAGACCTGGAAGAAGACCAACTTGTCCGAGTCTGCAGACAGGAGCTCATTCAATCTTGAGGAGGATCACAAAGCCAGCAAACAGGATCCGCTGCCCAATGACCACAACATATTCCTGAGCAAGGGTAATGGCAAGAATGGTGCATATCACAAGCGGGGTTATGAAACTCCCTATACGGCTCACTGTTCTGAATGCCACGGTACCGCTTTGCAGGGTACTGCGCAGACTCCATCCTGCTACAGCTGTCATAGCAGTAATAGGTTCGAGGAAGAGACCCCGATAGAGCTTGGACCAATTGTCACACTTGCTGTATTCAAGAATAACAAGTTGATGGTATTTGGTGAGAATGCCCTACCACGTGTTGAGGTTACCCTTATCAATGGCGAAACCGGGCACGAACTTGCCACCAAGAGATCCACCAAGACGGGTAAATTCGGATTCAGGGTGAAAACCAGCGTTCCGCCTTGTACGGTGGCTGCTTTCTACACCGACTCCGGGCAGATCAAAGAGCAAGGTCCTACCCTGGCAGTTGTTGACAAGAGGGGCGATCCCGTCGAAGAGTGCGAAGGACACCCGGTTGATCTCAATGAGTATCCCGGTGGTACCTATAACGTATTCCGTGCAGTCGCGGGCAACAAGGTCCTGGTCGCATGGCCCAGCCGTTTCTGCAGTAGTGGGCAGCCAGCCTACTCGATGACGACCGATAGCGGTCTGGAAGACCCCGATCAGCAGGCTCGTTTGCTTGCCATCACCGACTTCATTCGAAGGATGGTGATCCCGATTTGGGTGTACCGGCCCTGACGGACTTCACCAGTACTGTTGACGGTGATGCTGTAGACGACCTCTACCTGGTTGACGCCTTCGGTGTCGCCGGATCGCCAGGGCTCCGTCGATTTCGCCGACGAGGGTTATCCCCAGGCCGGCATAGTACCCTTCGGTTGTGTCTGGACGGCCCGCGGCGTTCTGCTGCCGGGTGACGATCCCAGAACGGCCGACAATGTGGAACAAAGCCACATGGTCTGGACCAAGGCCGAGCGTCTGACCTCCGGGCGCCGCGATCCGAACCGTATCGAGGTCCATGCTGTACAGGGTGCCGGTTTCGTTATCACCTGGCAGGAAGACCCGGAAGGTTTACGTCCCGGCCAGGGCTTAGGCCCGGGTGAAGGCTGGAGTGGCGCAGTAGCCCATCGCCCAGACTGATGCCTGGTACTCCTTCATCAACGAAGAGTACTTCGACATTGTTGAGACCTCCGTTGCGGACGGCGACAATCTCATGGTGCCGATAGACATTCTGGACCACGACCTGACCGTGAGCGGCAGACCGCAGGTATTCGTACCGATGGCCGTGCCGATGCGTCTGTCCAACAACGCCAAGTGCAATCCGCTGGATACCGTGACTTCTGGCGGCGGCACCGAGGACCTGTACTGCATCTTCGAAGACACTGCTGACGATAACATACCGGTTGGTGCTGAAGCGTTCGGTCTGAACGACAATTGCGCCGCTACCGTGACCATCCAGACCGGCAATGAAAACAATCCAAGCGAGTCCGAGATCTGTGTCGCCGACACCAATGACGACGGCATTGCAGACCTGCCCAACCGGGCCAATACCGGGCTGACCCGGCCGCGTACTTCGCTGCAGGGTTATGACGCTGACGGTGACGGTGATCACCGAGAGCGCCTGGGTGATCGTGGCAGCCGAGGAATCCAAGGGACTGGGCAAGTACTTCTTCGAGCCTGATTCGACGGATGATGGCTTATGCGAACCTTGCACTGAAGAAGACTCGGAGACGGATCCGACCTGCACCGAGGAAATCGGCAAGAACCAGTGGTACTTCAGCTTCGACATGGGCACCCCGGACACCTCCGCGGGCATCGATAACCCGAACAGCCTGGTCGAGAACCTGGTCAACCAGGGCAATATGCTCAACCAGGGTGAGGTCTACTGGGAAACCGGTGAACTGTTCGGCCTGATGAGCACCGAGGACATGGAGGACTACGGTGACTTACAACTTCGATATCCTCAACACCGAGATCGCCCGCCGCGCCAGCCTGCTGGTGCAGTCGGCATCGGCAAGGCCACGGCCAGCGCCAACGGCCTGGCGGCCATCTCCGTCCTGGAAACAGGGCACCGATGCGCCAGGGCGGCCCGGCCGACACCATGCTGCGGCGTATCGTGCGTGCCGGATGACCTTCGATGCCGACGGTGGACAACCCGTACGCCTTCGAGAACATGGTGTGTGAGGACGTTCCTGATCGAACGCCGATACCAACCCGTACTATCCGGGCGGTGTCTGTGCCGATCCGGCCACCAACCTCTCGGGTGTGATTCCGGATACCTGCATCGATGATGGCGACGGTGGTGCCTCGATACCTTGTCCGACGGTGGACTTCACTGCTCGACCTACGGTATCGGTGACACCAACCCGATCCTGCAGGGCTGTGGTACAGGGTGAAGGCAACCAGACCCGCGTGCTGACCTGGCATCAGTGCCCATCGGAAGGCACAGTGCTGGCTTCTGATGGCATAACGCCTGTTGACTGTGATACGTGACGATCGCACGGACGACTTCGTCGACCTGATGCAGGATCAGTCCTGGTACAACCCGCTGGATATCTCCAAGGGCCACAGGGGCTTCCTCGACGGTGACTTCGTGCAGTTCCTGTATGCCTGGTCACCCAACTGGCGCCTCAACGCCAAGGGCAACGACCGCTACGACCTGTACGTACGGCGCTCCTTCGACGGTGGTAATACCTGGACCACGACCCCGAGCTCGTTCACGGCCAGTGATGGCGTGAGCTACTCGGGCGACGGCACCGTCACCTGCGAACGCTACCGTCCCGAAGACGACTGTACCGGGTGAACGTGTCGAGCCGACCGCGTGCTACGAGTTCGCTGCGGGGGCTGCCGAGCATGCCCGCAACATCACCCAGCACAAGGCAATGAATATCACCACGCTGGATCCGCGCTATGCCAGTACCGGATCACCAAGAGGCGTGGACGATCACGGAAACGTGTACGGACGGTCTGTTTGTCGACCCAACGGTGATCGACGAATATCTTCACCTGCGACGATGCTCTGCTATCGAAGTGAGGCATATCGCGACTCCGATCTGCGGAATCCGTCCCGTTACTTCATGGTCTTCGAGACCGGTGACAACACCACGGTGGAAGTGGGTGAAGCAGAACCGCTAGACCTCTATCTACAGCCGTGCCGAGAGCTTCGGTGACGACTACGTGGTGTGGACCGAGACGGATACCGGTTCGGCCAATCCGGAAGACTGCTACCCGACCGTCGACTACGGTGTCGAGGATCTGGGTGTGGCTGTTGGCTCGGGCTTCTGCAACGAGTTCGACAACTGAACACCGGTGGTGACAGCCACTCCAGCGAGGCCAACCTGGCGGGTAACCCGACGGATCTAAGCTGTACGCAGTCTCGGCCCAGTGGGTATTCGAAGTCAAAGACGACTACGAGAGTGAAATCAGCGAGTCCGACGCCATGGCACGGCGTATCTGGTGGATCGATGACTAGTTCTGCACAACCGATGACTGTGATCTATACCTTGCCCGGAACGCAGCAGCCAGAGTAGTCGTTAACTGAAACAGCACGATAAGGCGTGCATAACAGGGGGTGGGTCACCGGATGGTGGCCCACCACCCGTTTCAAGACAGACAAAGGCGGTGGAGCGAAGCATTCATACGCATGTCGAATTTCACAGGAGAGCCAAGCTTAACCACAGCTTAAAACGATCTTCAGGCTGCCCTAAGGTTGTATATGATATTTTCTTAATGTGCCGGGGCTTGCACTTAAGTGGCAGCAAGGAAACATTTAAATTTTCGCGAGGTGAATTATGAATACCAGGGTTAAATCAACATTATGGGCCATTTCTATCCCGTTATTATGTATGGGCTGGGTCTCAACCGCCCAGGCCAAGCCTGAACCGGAGGCCTGCATTGCGCTGGGTGCGCTGGTCTACGACAACTGGACAAAGACAGATGCCGGTGGCAGCGGTATGCCGGCAGGCGAACCGGTGGTCGATTATCTACGCTGCAAATCCTGCCACGGCTGGGATCGCCTTGGCCTGTATGGCGGTTATATCCGCCGCACCCGCACCGCTGAGCGGCCCAACGCCGGTTTGGGTGACAGTGATACCACTCCACGTAACATCGCGCCGGGCCTGGGTAATTTTTACCACATCTCGACGGTACGAGGTGTTGCATACCGGCACGGGCCGCGCCTTCGAAGAGGGTTCCGGCAGTTGGGTTGATCTGAGTGTAGACCCCGTGGCCCATGCGGCAGGATTTACGCTGGGCAACCAGCATCCTGACTTTTCCACCACCGGTGCCAATGCAGGCGATACCGTGCTGACACAGGATCAACTCGATTGCGTGGTGGATTTCGTCAATTTCGGTGATGCTGATCCGCACTATTATTTTTTGGATATCGACCAAGATCATGACCCTGTTATCTACACCATCAATGCGGGTGCCAACAGCGCAGCCGGCAAGGTCTTTTATGATGGTAATTGCCGGGCCTGCCATGGTGATCCTGCCGTGGACTTCCAGGGCGCTAACGGTGGTAAGCCGGCGGGCGGTATGCTCGCTTACCTTAGGCAGGATGGTAAATACAGCGAGTTCGTACACAAGGCCCGTTGGGGTATACCCGATACCATCATGACCCGCTCGACCATCGGTACACCGGGCTCACAGGACATGCTAGATGTGATGTTGTACCTGCAGGAGTTAATTGGATCTGATTTTGTTGTCACCAGTGGTATCAGCGGCACCTGGTATAACCCCGCACGTGATGGTGAGGGTTTCATGATCGATGTCGCCAAAGACGGTATTGTTGCGGTCAGTTTTTACACCTATGACATGCAGGGTGAGCAAATGTGGATTATTGGAGCTGGAACGGTCAACGGTAACGTCTTCGTGATTGATTTTGAAATAACCGATGGCGGAATCTATGGCTCCGCGTTCGACCCCCTGTTGGTTAATCATTATCCCTGGGGAACGGGGACATTCACTTTTTCCTCCTGCTATGCAGGCAAGGCGGAAATCACCCCGAATGCAAATTACTCGGGTATATTTGAAACACAGACGATTGATATTTCCCGGCTGACCCTTCCGGAAAGTTGTAACTGAATCGTATGAATGGGCACTGACGGGATACACACGGCTATCTACCGTCCGTGAGACCCGCTCTCCGCCCGGTCGGAGACCAGCATCGGTTGGCTTTCTGACAACAACCAGGCGTCGCACTTAATCAGTGCGGCGCCTTTTTTCAATTCAACAATCAGAAATATAATTACCAGGCACAAAAAAATGGCGCCGCGCTAGGGGAAACGCGGCGCCGTGCCAAGCCAGGGTTCCGTTATTCTACGGTTGCTGACTTCGAGGAGACCATGTAACCGGTAGAGGGTACTACCCTTTACAGGTCTTCGAAATGGCTGATTGTTTCCTTACAATCATTGGCATCACCCGAAGTTCGGTTTTACGCTGATTCGGGGTATTGCCAACAGTTCTATTGTGCACAAGCAACCTTAAAAGAGCCTGAAGCTTGACTTAAGTCAGCATTAAGGAAAGGTATTTGACTCAAAATATCCCGGGGATACTGTCGTTTAACGTACAGCGGGGGCTTCGCATGAGAGTTCTAATTGTTGAAGATAATGCTGAACTTGCCAGGCAGGTTAAATGCACCCTTGAGCATGAGCGCTTTGTTGTTGATATAGCGGGAGATGGCGAGGAAGGCTTGTTTCTCGCTGAAACAGAACCCTACGATGCCATCATCCTGGATCTCGGCTTACCCAAGCTTGATGGTCTGAGCCTGTTGCAGCGATTGCGCACGTCCGGCAATGAAGTACCCGTTTTGGTTCTGACTTCCCGCGATACCTGGCGGGAAAAGGTTGCAGGTCTCAGGGCAGGTGCCGATGACTACCTCGCTAAACCGTTTGAATTTGAGGAGTTGCTGGCACGGCTGGAGGCCCTGATCCGGCGTGCATCCGGTCACGCCAGCCCAATTCTGACATGTTGTCAGGTGGTGCTGGACACCAACAGTGCGCGTGTCACCATTGAAGGCAATCCGGTGGACCTGACGGCACTTGAGTACCGCACGCTCGAATACCTGATGCAGCATCCCGATAAGGTCGTATCCAAAACCGAACTGACCGAGCATATCTATGATCAGGATTTTGATCGTGACTCAAATGTCATAGAAGTGCTGATTAACCGTCTGCGCGGAAAACTCAGCCCGGAATTGATCAAGACACGCAGGGGTCTTGGTTATCAGATAGGCGGACTGGATAGCGGTGCGTAATACGCTAGCCTTCCGGATTATTGCCCTTTCCAGTGTCTGGATTATCATCACGCTGGTTGTCACCGCGGTAATGCTGGTAAGAAATTACCGTGAGCATACCGCCCAGCATTATGACGTGCATGTGCAGATGCACCTTGAGGAACTGACGGGCGCCAGCCATTTTACTAACGAAGGCAGGTTCAGCTTGTCATTCCTCCCCAGTGATCCCCGTTATCGCGACCTGCACTCCGGATGGTATTGGGAAGTCAAACAAGCGGGAAAGACACTGAAACGCTCCGCCTCGCTGGGCGAAAACAGCCTGGATTTGAAAACTGCTGGAGCCGACCACGAATTTGACCATTCATGAATTCGCAGGACCAAAAAGTGAAATCTTGCGTGTACATGTCGTTGAGATCGCGATTGACCCTGACCAGGAACCACTGGTGTTTCTGGCAACAGCACCGACGGAAGGAATGACTGATGAGGTCGTTGATTATTCCAACCATATCGTTTTCAGCTTAATTGGCCTGGGCCTTGGTTTATTGCTGGCAGTGGTCGTGCAGGTTCGTGTTGCACTCAAACCTTTCAAGGCGATCAGCACCCGTATCGCCGACATCCGTGCGGGAAAGGCCGACAAACTGCCCCAGAATCAGCTTGAAGACGTGCAACCGCTGGTGGATGAACTCAACAACCTGCTTGATCACAATGCCGTCCTGGTAAAACGTGCAAGAAATCAACTGGGGGACCTGGCACATTCGGTCAAAAACCCGTTAACGGTGATCAACAACGCCGTGCGGGATATGGAAACCGAGCAAAAAGACCTGATCCTGCAACAGACAACTGACATCAGCCGAAGCGTTGATCATTATCTTTCCCGTGCCAGGACTTACGGTACCGAGAAGGTGCTTGGCTCCCGTTACAGCATCAAGACGGCGACTGAAGACCTGGTCTATGCGATGCAGCGCATTTACCAGGATCGTAACCTGGTCTTTGATCTCTCCCGATTGCAGGGTTGCTGGTTCAAGGGCGAGGGTCAGGATATGGAAGAGATGTTGGGTAACCTGTTGGACAATGCCTGCAAATGGGCAAAAAGCCGGGTGCTCATTTACTGCGGAACCAAGAATGGCAGGCTTGAAATTGTGGTTGAAGATGATGGCCCCGGTATTGCTGAGAACGAGTTTGACAATGTGGTGCGCAGGGGGCGCAGACTCGATGAGTCAATACCCGGTCATGGCCAGGGGCTGGGTATTGTTAAGGATATTGCTGCTCTCTACGGTGGAGCGCTGAAGCTCGCGAGAGCTGAGCTGGGTGGCTTGCAGGCTAAACTGGATTTACCATCAGCCTGAAAGCCAACAAAATCAAACCGGTTGGTAGCCGCAGAACTTTTAACCGGATTGAAAATTAACAAAAATCAGCCTATCGGGTTTACTTATCTTCAGACGATTTCGTTGCTTTATGTGGCCAGTCATCCAGGTGAACATCCTTGCGGATAACTTGTGATGGTGAGCCGACAATCAACGGGTCCGGTGTGGATACGACATCCAGGTCCTTGTCAGGGTAATCAAGCCTGCTGAGAAAGTCTTGCATACAGTTAAGGCGGGCACGTTTTTTGTCATCCGACTTGATAATGGTCCATGGACACGCTGCGGTATCTGTATAGAAAAACATGGCCTCCTTGGCCCGTGTGTATTCGCTCCACATGCTGACAGCGGCCATATCAACGGGGCTCAACTTCCACTGTTTCAGAACGTCATGCTCCCTGGATTGAAAGCGGGCGCGTTGTTCCTTTTTGGTAACCGAGAAATAGTATTTGAACAGATTGATATGGGAGTTGACCAGCATCTGCTCCAATTCCGGGCACTGGCGCATAAACTCGAGATATTGAACCTGGGTACAAAAACCCATGACGCGTTCAACGCCGGCACGGTTATACCAGGACCTGTCCAAAAACAGGATCTCGCCACGGGTCGGCAGATGTTCAATATAGCGCTGAAAATACCATTGTCCCAGTTCATGCTGGGTGGGTTTTTCAAGGGCCACGACCTTGGCGGCACGTGGATTCAGGTGTTCCATGAAGCGTTTGATCGTACCGCCTTTTCCGGCCGCATCACGACCTTCGAAAATGACGACAATTTTTTGCCCGGTCATTTTTACCCAGTTTTGAACTTTCAAAAGTTCGATCTGGAGTTTTTTCTTCTCCTGCTTCGTATTTCGCTCTGGGAATTCTGTCGGTGTAGGGGTATTTGCCTTCTTTGAATAACTTGCTGATCGATTCCGGGGACTCACGAAGTTTTTTGATGGTTGCCGACGAGTAATCACCACCCAGGTAGGTATCTTCCAGTTCCGGGTGGGTGTTGGGTTCTTCGACAGTTCATCTCTGGTTCTTCGATTTTTTTCGTTCCTGTCTCTTCCTGCTTCGCAGGCGTTACAATTTTTAAGTCTGAACTCATGAGCCTGGTTTCCTGTTTCTTTTGTGTCCTGGAAAGAGTACGGCTCCGTCAATAAGCTTTTAAAAGCCGAAATGAAAATAACCCCGCTGAACGTTGAATGTTAGCAACGCCATTTATAGATACGCGGGTCTTAGAAACATATTATCAATCGCGAGACAATTCAAGTTTTTGATACAGGTCAACTGACTGTCGGGAACAGCTTATTGGGGCTATCCGGGGTCATCATCGATTGCTCCGTGCTGAGGCAGGTAGCGGATCAATAGCGAAAACTCATCAATGAAAGCCGGCTCTATGCCTTCCGGAAGCGGGATTTTAACCACGTGTCCGGAGCCCGGTGCAACATTGCTCGTGTTGCCGTTGTTGTCGGTAATGGTGGGTAAATCAAAAGAGATATTGCCGTTTGTGGTCATCAGTTGCAGGTGATCACCCGCTTCAAAACGATTTTTGACATCTACTGTTAGCCAGTTATCGTTGCAATCAAGGACTGAACCAACGTACTGCTGTTTATCACTGGTAGAAAAACCACGCTCATAGTTCTGGTATTCACCGGGTGGGTGGCGCCGGTAGAAACCCTCGGTAAATCCCCGGTTGGCCATGCCCTCGAGTTCGTCCATCAGACCCATGTCAAAGGGCCGGCCTGCCAATGCATCATCAATCGCCTTGCGATAAACCTGGGTTGTTCGCGCGACATAGTAGATGGATTTTGTGCGCCCTTCGATTTTGAATGAATCGATCCCCAGTCGCGTCAGTTTCTCCACATGCTGGACGGCACGCAAATCCTTGGAATTCATAATATAGGTGCCGTGCTCATCTTCATAGGCAGGCATCAGTTCACCCGGTCTGTTCTGTTCTTCAAGCAAAACGACGGGGTATTCATCAGCCTGATCAGACGGTATTTCGGCCTGCGGCACGGTATCACCCGTTCCGGTTTCGCGCGCCTCGTGTACGTCGTATTTCCAGCGGCAGGAATTGGTACATGCACCCTGGTTGGAGTCGCGGTGAGACATGTATCCGGATAACAGGCAACGTCCGGAATAGGCAATACACAGCGCACCATGAACAAAGGTCTCGAGTTCCAGTTCAGGACAGTGTTCGCGAATTTCACCTATCTCTTTCAGAGATAACTCACGTGACAGGATGATGCGTTTAAGACCCATGCTCTGCCAGAATTTGGCTGCGGCGTAGTTCACAACGTTAGACTGCACCGACAGGTGGATGGTCTGCTCAGGCCAGCGTTCGCGCACCATCATGATCAGACCGGGGTCAGACATGATCAATGCATCCGGTCCCATATCGATGATCGGCTCAAGGTCATCCATATAGGTTTTTAATTTGCTGTTGTGGGGTGCAATATTACTGGCCAGGAAAAACAGCTTCCCCATGGCATGTGCTTCCTCAATTCCCCTGGCCAGCACGTCCTCTTTACTGAATTCATTGTTACGTACACGCAGGCTATAGCGAGGCTGGCCTGCGTACACTGCATCCGCACCATAGGCGTAGGCAAAACGCATATGGTTCAGCGTACCGGCAGGGGACAGGAGTTCTGGTCTTTTCATCTGGTCAGGCCGTAAAATGTGAAGGGTAGATTTTACAGGATTGGATCCAACAGCGGGCCCTTTGCATTACAGCTGTTTTGCCAAAGTTGAAACCAAAGACAGATTGCATTATCCAGGAGTAGATTAGTGAAAAGCATAAGTAAATTATTTACGGCAGGCCTGTTGGTTGTCCTTGCCGGTGGTTTCGTAGCCAATGGCGCGCAAGCAGATCAGCATGCGCAACATGGACCCGTTCCTTTCTCTGTGTTTGATATGGATCAGAACGGTTCTATCAGTGAGGCGGAGTTTTATTCCGTTCGTCAACAACGTATGGCCGCAAAAGCTTCCGAGGGCAAAAAGATGAAATGTATGGCAAGCGCGCCCTCATTTGCGGATCTCGATACGAATGGTGATGGACAGTTAAGCCCGGAAGAATTGAGCGCAGGTCAAAAGGCTCACATGGGTAAATGCCAGGAGATGGGGCAGGGTGCTGGCAAGGGAATGCATGGAAAGGGAATGAAAGGCAATATGCCTGCTTTTTCTGATTTTGATCTGGATGGCGATGGTGTCATTATCGAAGCTGAATTCAATGAAGCACACGCCAACAGGATGAGTGAAATGGCGGCCAAGGGACATCAGATGAAACATGCGGGTGAAGCCCCGGGCTTTTCGGGTATAGACAGCAACGGTGATGGCGGAATCAGCGCACAGGAATTTTCCGACCACCAGGCAGCCCATCATCAGCAGATGCATAAGGACCAAAGTAAGCAGGACTAAATGTACTGCTGTTCCACATAATCTGACTCTTCCAGGTTGAAACATAAGCCGGTCATGGGCTCGTGAAAATAAGGTACCCTTGGGAAATAGAACCCAAATCAGTCGACCGCCAAGGGGGAGTGATGTCTTGATTCAGGACACATCGTGAACCCGTCCATGGGGATTCGGTCGCGACTTCCTGTCGCTCACGGTCCTGAATCAAGACACCACACCCCCTCGACTACGATAGTGCTATCCATTGGGGATACAATCGGCGTGTCCAGAGCCGGGGTGGTTAGTGATTGCCAGGACCGTGAGCGACAGGAAGTCGCGACCGAGCCCACACGGACGTGCTTGTGGCGAGTCCTGGCAATCGCTAGCCACCCTGGCTCCCCACCGATAACACAGCTGGACAGCAATGAATTGGATGCCAATTTTTTAGCTGGCTTTTCATCTGTATCAGGTTACTCAAGCCGGAGGGCAAGTAAATTGATACTTGCATTTTTGTGTTTTGGTATTATACTTACCTATAAGTAAGATGGATGAAACGGAAATGGGACGATTAAGCGACACACGCGAACAGATCATGGATCGGGCAGCACAGCTGCTGATGAGTCGTGGCTTTAACGGTTTTTCTTACCGCGATATTTCCTCACACCTGGGTGTTAAGAACGCGGCAATTCACTATCATTTCCCTGCAAAGACCGATCTGGCACTGGCGCTGGTAGAGGAGTACCGGAAACTGCTTCGTACCGGTACCGCCGAGTTCATGGCCTACGGTGGTTCAGCGCTTCAACAACTTGAAGGTTTTTTTGCATTTTCGACCAAGCAATGCCATGTAGACCGTTGTATTTGCCCGTTTGGCGCCTTTTCTATCGATTACAACGAACTGCCGGAAGATTTACGTAAAGCAACCCGCAGCTTCATGGATGAAACCATCAAATGGTTGACGCGGGTGATGGAAGTGGGCAGAGCCGACGGGGAGTTCAGTTTTAGCGGTGATGCGAGGGCAAAAGCCCTGACGATCCTCGCCGGTGTGCAGGGTGCCAGGCAGATGGCGCGTATCCATGGTCTTGAAATATTGGACGATGTAGTCAGTCAACTTCGTCTGGATCTGGGTTTAACCGTTTAAAAAAATTTGATTATTGATCTTACTTATTAGTAAGTACTTATTCAAAAAAGGAAAACATTATGAAAACATTTAGCGTACATATCGATCAAAACCGGAAACCTGATTCTATCACCAGTTCAAAACTGATCCTGGCCATGAAAGCCTCCCTGCGTGAGATTCTGGCTTCGATGAGTGCCGTGCTGGTGGCAGCTTCGATCATCACGCTGTCCGTTTGGGCAGCAGGAATGGAAGTTAATGTATTTCTGGGTGCAGGCACCTGGGCTCTTGCATTTATATTTCTTGGCCTTGCCGTAGATAACCAGGAACGGACAGCCTTACTTCAAATGATGACCGGTTTGGCCTTACTGGTGCTGGCCCTGTTACAAAACTACGTGTCGCCCGATTTCCTTATCGTCTCTGGAACACTGGTGGCGAGCTGGGTCGCTGCCATCATTTTCAAACGTGTTTGTTCGTTAAGACGTGTAATGGCCGGAAAGGGTTTTATCGATGGCGTTTAAAGTCGCAGTATCCAGTTTGATACCCGATGCTGATGCGTTCTCCAGAACCTGTTCCGGTCTTGATGCACCGATAATCGCTGATGCCAGGTTAGATTCACGTAAAACCCAGGCGAGTGCGAGCTGCGACATGCTGATACCCAGGTCCATAGCAATCAGTTGTAAGCCATCCACACTTTTCAGCAAATCTTCACCCAGCCAATTATCCATAAATATATTCATTTGCGGGTTCATCGCCCTTGAATCTGCAGGCGCTTTCACCCCTTTACCATATTTGCCGGTCAACACACCCTGGGCAAGTGGTGACCATACGATCTGACTGATACCATTTTCCGCGCACAGTGGAATGACCTCGGCTTCCGGGACGCGGTAAAGCATTGAGTACTGTGGTTGACTGGATACAAATGAAACAACATCCGGAATATCCAATGCCGCCTGGATCTGTGATGCGGTCCACTCGCTGAACCCGACGTAGCGTACTTTTCCCGACTGGACCACCTCGGATAATGCTTGCATGGTTTCTTCCAGCGGTGTGTTTTCATCGTAGCGGTGACACTGGTAAAGATCGATGTAGTCGGTACGTAACCGGCGCAGGGAGTCATTCAGTTGTTTGTGAATCTGTTCGGCGGACAAGCCCTGGTCCGTATCGGTCATCGGAAAGAACAGCTTGGTCGCAAGAACATAGGAATCACGTGCATGACCTAGCAATGCGTCACCCAGAAAAGACTCTGCTGCACCCTTGCCATAGATATTGGCGGTATCGATAAAGTTGATGCCGCAATCAAAAGCACTGGCCAGGCAGGCGCGCGATTGTTTTGCCTCGACACCGACGCCATAAGTCAACCACGAGCCCAATGCAATTTCTGAAACAGTCAGGTCACTATTACCCAATTGACGATATAGCATTGATATTTCCTCCGTGTGTCATGCAAATCCGGTTTCTAAAACGCCAGGCACCTAGCTTAACAAGAAGGGCGTAGTTTACTCTGAATATTTTCCGTAAAAACCCGGCGTAGTGTTGTATTCGGTCGGCAGTAATTTACAATCTGAACCGAATATCCGTTTCGGAAGCAGAATATGACCACCTTGATTCGATTATTGATCATCGTTTTGACACTTTCCCTTTTGATCGCCTGCGCAACCAGTCCTACTGGTCGCAAGCAATTGATGCTTGTTTCTGAAGAATCATCAATTGTCTCCTCAAAACAAGCCTATCTTTCAACGGTTAAGGAACTGGATAACGCGGGCAAACTGGAGGACAACTGGGTTATCAATAAAAGGGTTAATGTCATCACGGGCCAGTTGATTACCGAGGCGATCAAGATGCGCCCTGAAACCGCCAACTGGGAATGGAGTGTGGTGGTGATCGATGATCCAGAAATGGTGAACGCCTGGTGCATGGCGGGTGGCAGAATGGCTATCTACACCGGCCTGATCAAGAAGCTGGATCCCACCGATGACGAGTTGGCCCAGGTGATGGCGCACGAAATTGCACACGCGCTGGCCAAACATACGGCAGAAAAGATGTCGATGCAGGTCGCCACCAGCGTGGGTGTCGCGGTGGTTGGGGTGGCCTCTGACAATACCGGTGTCGCACTGACAGGTGCGGCGTTGGCAGCGATGCTTGCTGTCAACCTGCCAAATAGCCGGGCGGCAGAAAAAGAAGCCGATCGAATAGGTATTGAGCTGGCCGCGAAAGCCGGTTTTGACCCTGCTGCGGCTGCGACCCTGTGGAAAAAAATGGGTGCCGCGTCAAAATCGGGCACACCGCAATTTCTGAGCACCCATCCTGAGCCGGAGAACCGGCAAAAAGAGTTGGCTCGACTGGAACCGGAAATGAGAAAGTACTATTTTCCGTATGCCGAACACCCGATATACCCGTTGGATTGAAGAAAGCTTAGCTGGAGCTGCGTTTTGAGAGCATTTTGTAGTACCGCTCAGGAAACCAGCGTTTCATTCTCCATGCCATCCGTGTCTGGGCGTGGGTGAGTAGCAGGAATTTGTTTTTTCGGACGGCCTTCGCGATTTCTTCGGCAACCTGTTCAGCACTGACACCTGAGGTTTCCATCCATTTGGTGACCCTGGCGTGGGTGTCGGTTTGGGTGTCCGCGTGGCTCGATCTGAATGTATCCAGTAAGCCGGTTTTGACAAAAGAGGGGCAGGCGACCGTAACCCCGACACCATAAGGGTGCATTTCTGCCCGCAATGCTTCGGATAAGGCCACCACACCGGCCTTGGCTACACCATAGGCTGCAATGAAAGGCAGCCCGGCAAGACCGGCGAATGATGAAATGTTGACGATGTGACCCGCTTTTTGCTTTTTCATCATAGCGGTGAACTGGTGGCAACCGCGTACAACACCCATCAGGTCAATATCGAGAACCCACTCCCAGTCCTCCATGCTGGTGTCTTCAACATTACCGGCGGCGGCGACACCCGCATTGTTGACCAGTACCTGGAGGCCGCCCCACTTCTGTAAAACCGTATCGTGCAATTGTTGCCAATGTTCCTGACGGGTGATATCCAGTTGCATGTAGAAACTATCAACGCCGATCCTTTGCAAGCTTGAATACGTTTGCCGGGCGCGTTCTTCATCAATGTCAGTGACAGCGACATTCCAGCCGCCGGAAGCGTACCTGTGCGCCAGGGCGGCGCCGAAGCCGCTTCCGGCACCGGTAATTGCAATACTGTTTTTCCAACTGGTTTGCGTCATGGATGTTTTCCTTGCAGGCCGATTAGCCGACCTTCAGACCGCCCGACAGCATTCTGCCTGCAGGATAGTTGACCGATAAATGATTCAAATGATGAGTGTACTGTAAACACCAGGGAGACGTCTTTGGATGTTCAAGGGCATGCAACTGACCAACCGGGCAGGTGAGAGTCCACTGCAGATGTTGTCGCTGTCAATCCGTGACAGTTAATTGCTTCCGGATAAATCGAGTTGAAAACACTGGCTTACCGGAACAGGCATTTAAGTTTGCAGCAGCAACACGAAAGCTGTCCCCGGTTTCGGGTATGGTTTATGGCCTTATAGCGAGAAAACCTGTGCCAGGCATCCTTTTCACAAAACTACTTGAGAAGTTCTTCCTGAACGAGTAGTTCTTGTTGCACGGGTAACTCAGAAGCCAAAAGTCCCAGGTCATTATTAAGTATCAGGAAGTTAGCCGACATTTCAGCGATATCCTGTGAGTCGGGTGTTGGCGCAACCAACAGAAACAGCAAGGTAGTTAAAATCAGAGTTGGTTTGAGATCGAAGACTTGTGTGATTTGGTTTTTCATTTCAGATTTCCCTTTCCGTATTCTGGCAGTCCTAGAACACTGCCAACGATCCGAAATTCCTTTTCGTACGCTATGGTCAGATTATGTCCCTATTTGGGCACCTGTACTACTGTAAGTTTTAACAGATTTTTCAAATCCCCAGGCTCTGGGCAATTTCTTCTATTTGTTCCCTGGTCAGTTGATCAATAGTAGCGATTCTACCCCAATCCCTACTGGTTTCTGAACCAATTTTTTGAGTTGCATCAATACCCATCTTGCCACCCAGACCTGGTTTGGGGCTGGCGAAATCCAGGTAATCGATCGGGGTGTTCTCAACCAGGACGGTGTCGCGTACCGGATCGGAGCGGGTGGAAATGGCCCAGATCACTTCTTTCCAACTCCGTATATCAATATCGTCATCGGTGACAATGATCGTCTTGGTATAAGTGAACTGCCGCAACCACGACCATATCCCGAACATGATTCTGCGTGCATGACCGGGATATTGTTTGTGAATACTGACAATCGCCACGCGGTAAGAACAGGCTTCTGGTGGCAGGTAGAAATCGATGACTTCGGGAAACTGTTCCTGCAATAGCGGAATGAACATCTCGTTCAGTGCCGAGGCCATGATCGAAGGTTCATCTTCACCGGGTTTGCCCATATAGGTTGTCAGGTAAAGCGGGTTTTCACGCTGACTTATGCGCTCTACGGTGAAAACGGGAAATTCTTCAGACGAGTTGTAATATCCGGTGTGGTCGGCAAATGGGCCTTCCATGGCCATTTCATCCGGCTGAATAAAGCCCTCAAGAACGATTTCAGACCCATACGGTACCGGCAGGCCGGTCAGGGCGGATGTTACGATTCTGCTTCTGCGTCCTCGAAGCAAACCTGCAAACTGGTATTCTGACAATGTATCGGGGATCGGGGTGACCGCAGCCAGCAGGGTTGCCGGGTCGGCACCGATAACGACGGATACCGGAAATGGCTTGCCGGGATACGCCTTCTGAAACTCGCGCAGGTCCTGGGCGCCACCACGGTGGGGTAACCAGCGCATGATCAACTTGTTTTTTCCAATCAGTTGTTGACGGTAGATGGCCAGGTTGACCCGCGCTTTGTTGGGCCCCCGGGTAATCACCATACCCCAGGTAATCAAACGACCGGCATCATCGGGCCAACAGGTGGATATGGGCAGGGTTTCAAGATCAACATCCGGACCTTCGATGACGTTTTCCTGCCAGGGTGCGCTATCCACCTGCTTGGGAGTGACATAGGCCAGTGGTGCAAAACCCGGTACAGCATCCAGCACCGATTGGCGGTTTTCCGGCAGGTGCGGGTTGCGCAAAAACGCGAGGTCGCGACCAAGCTTGATCAGGTCTTCCCGCTTTTCGAGTTCCAGCGCAGCCAATACCCTCTGCTCATTACCAAACAGGTTACCCAGTACCGGCATCCCGAAACCTTCAGGGTTTTTAAACAGAAGAGCGGGGCCGTTGTTAACCAGGCTGCGATGACACAGGGCGGTAATCTGAAGTTTCGGAGACAAGGACTGGCTAACCGTCTTTAATTGTCCGCTGGATGCCAGTGTGTCAGAAAACTGGCGCAAGTCGGTCCAGGCCTTGCGGTTAACCTGCCGATGGTGGTGATCAAGCAGTTTGTTGAGTCTCATGTGCCTTCTCTGTTTCAAAAAGCATACCAGCCTGCTCAACCAGGTAACCGTTACACGCACCCAGGGGCAGGAGACCGAGTAGCTCCTTGCCCAGTGGTTCCAGATCGGCACCTTTCCGGCCCGCGTCAAAAATATCGATGATCTGCATGCTGTGGTTGTTCTGGGGGCTTATCCGCAAAACATCCACGCCAAGGTTCTCAAGCCCGGGCAGTTGGTCCAGCACCTGGTGGGTGAGTGCGGACTGGGTCTGAATACCATTGAGAATCAGGAACTCCTGTCCTTCCCGGGTTTTCAACAAACTTCCATCCGGGTAGTCGATGCATTTAAAACGGCAGTCGTCCTTTGGAAGGTTATGCGAACGTGCGGTATAGCAACGCGCCGAGTACGCCAATGGCAGACGCCCCAGCGCGAAAACCTCCGTTTCTACTCCCTCCGGCCTTTGTGCCTGTAAGTCCTTCAATGTATCCAGGCCCAGTTCAACTGGCAGTACCCAGCGTTTCAGACCCTTGCCCGCCAGCAAACCCAGGCTGCGCGTATTGTAGATATTTACACTGGGTCCGGTTACGAACTTCTTGCCGGCGGCAGATAGCAATTGCACGGCTGATATATCGTTGGCCTCGATCATGAACTCATCGTTTTGACATAACTTTTTGAGACTGCTCATCTCCGATGCGGCTTCGAGCAATGTCAGGGAAGACAAGATAACTTCCTTGCCGCTTTGTTTTAGCTCGTTCCCGATCGCGAGCCAGTCTTCGGGCTTTATCAATCGTCTTTTTGAGCAAATCACCTCACCCAGGTAAATGATTTCTGCAGCACTGTCTGCCACTTGCTGATAAAAATCGAGTACCCGCTCCCGTTCCCAGAAGTACTGGATCGGTCCGATGGATAATTTCATCGTCACAAGCCGTTACTGCCAGGGCCGGTGATAGGCACCGAGTGTGGTTTGGGAGCCTTCCGAAACATCACTTAATTGCTTCATCCATTGGTCTTTTGGCTGGTAGCCCTCCGGGTTCTGCATGCACTGATCAATGGCTGAGCGCATAACCGCGGTCACCTGTGCCACGTAAGCCGGGCTGCGTTGACGGCCTTCCACTTTTACGGCGCTGACACCTATCTTCCTGAGTTCCGGCAAAATCGACAGGGTGTTGAGGCTGGTTGGTTCCTCCAGTGCATAAAAGGTGTGATCACCGACCTGGAAGCGGCCTTTGCACAAGGTTGGGTAGCCGGCCTTTTCGCCATCGCCATAGTGGTCGATCAATACACCGTTGAGACGGGTGTTGGTACCATCCCCGGTCTCCTCCCAGCGGACATGCGATGCGGGTGAGCAGGCACCATAGGTATTCGGTGATCTGCCGGTGGCATAGCTGGATAACAGGCAACGCCCCTCAACCATCACGCAAAGACTTCCAAAGCCGAATACTTCGACGGGTACGGGTGATTCCTTGATGACATGGGCGACCTGGCTTACCGATAAAACACGCGGTAAAACCACACGCCGGATACCAAAGTTTTCATGATAGAACCTGATGCCTTCGGCGCTGGTCACCGAGGCCTGGACGGACAGGTGCAGTCGCAGGTCCGGCCATGTTGAACTGGCATAATCAAGTACACCGATATCAGCCAGGATCAGGGCATTGACGCCATAGCCCGCGGCCTGATCCACCGCCGCTTTCCAGCGATCAAATCCGCTGGGTTGTGGAAAGGTATTAATCGCAACGTAAATTTTCCGGTCTTTGTCCTGCGCGTAGCGAATAGCCTTCTCAAAGGTACGTTCAGTAAAGTTCAGACCGGCGAAATGCCGTGCATTGGTATCGTCTTTGAAACCCACATATACCGCATCTGCACCGTTGTCTACAGCAGCTTTTAGCGAGGGCAGGTTGCCCGCGGGACACACCAGTTCCATAAATAATCCAGTTTGCGCGCCTACTGGCAACACATTCTAGATGCAGAATCTATCCTCACATTGATCTGTATCAACACATTGTCGTAAACGGTAAATATACTGATGCAAAACCCTGAAAGGCATAGATCATGCTGCCAATTCCCGAGTTCATTCGACCCGTTGCCAAAACCCTTATCGGTATTCCGGGGCGATACATCCCTTATCCGGTTCAAAAGCAGGTGCTATCCGTGGTTCTGAACCAGGCGTTCCGGGAACCACTGCATCATGGTGAACTGGATTTCCTGGAAGGTGCCAGGGTCAGGATCAGGGTGACTGATTTGTGTATAGACTGGCTGATTTGTGTTGGCGGCGATAAATTCACACCGATTGAACGATCATTGAAAGAGGATGTATGTATCAGTGGCGAGGGCCCGGATTTTGTCCTGTTGGCTACCCGTCAGGCCGACCCGGATACGCTCTTCTTCCAACGCCGTATTCGAATTGAAGGCGATACCGAGCTGGGACTGGGTATCAAAAACACCATGGACAGCATGGACTGGGACGACTTGCCCATGCCGTTACGCAGGCTTTTGCAGGGTATCAGCCTGGTGATTGAGAAACTGCAGAAGTTAAATTCTGCGTCTGGGTTATGACAAACCCGGGTTACGACAAGCGTTTAGCGGCCAATACCTGGAAATTATCGAAAAGAAATGTGTCTTTTTCTATGCTGTAGGAATCGTCCGTATTCTTTTCAATGGCCTCTGCGAGATCAAAATTGTCCCACATTTCAGTTGCATAGGGCTCGAAAATTTTAAAATAGATTCGACCAAGTATTTCTAAGATCTTCAGTCTTGGTTTGTGGAACTCACCAAAAACGACTTTTCCGCCTGGCTTTAAAACTCTCTTCGCTTCTTCAATGTGTTTGATTTTTTTATCGAAGGGTAATTCATGTGGCAGGAAAAACGCGACCACGTAGTCAAATGACTGATCTTCGAACGCCAGGTTTGTAGCGTCCTGCCTGCTGTAAGTGCAAAGATTTCCAAACCGTTTCAGCTTTCTTTCGGCATTGTCCAACTCGCTTTGCATAATATCGGTCAGGACAAATTCCGCAGCATCCTGCCTTGCACAACTCTCGGCTATTTTTTCAGACACGTTTCCAAATGCACAGGAAATCTGCAACACCCTTTTGCCTTTCAATGAAGGGTTCAAACGCTTTACTACGCAGCTAACCAGCTTGCTGTATTGAAATAACAATATGCTCGAAACGACAAACATCCGATCGGTCAACCTGATAAAAAACGGACTTTTATAGATCCAGTAAATATGGGCCGTATCAGGGTCTGATTTGGCACTGTGGGCTTGAAAAACCAGGGAAAGCCTGGTCAGGATAAGAAAAAACAAACCGATTGAAGCTAAAACTGCGAAAACGATTGTGATGGGAGCAATCAGGTTATCAGGTAGAGCAGTCATATCGTGTCACTTCTGTAGTCAGGGCGAATATGTTGTTTTGATTGGCGCGTTCTGCCAGCCAAAAATGCAAATAATTTATTTGATAGTGGTTTTATCGTGATGCCGCGAAAGGCCAGCTGTATACATCCATTGTCTACGTTGAGGAGGGGTCAAAACCCTTTGTTCTTACGGGTTTAATTTTACGTGCTTGGTGTAACAGTGACAACAGAATATGCCCCTTTCAGTTGACTTACATCAATATAACGATGAATCAGAACGGCCTAGGGAAAATGCGAAGAAAACCACTGCCATCCCACCTAATTCGTGGCTCAGGCAGGGTTTTCGACCAGTCTCGGGCCTGCATTCCGCGGGAGGGGCGCTGGGGTGGGGGTATTGACTATCAGGACACGTCACAAGTACGTCCTGTAGACTCTTACTCGACGTCCTGTCTCGTAAGGTCCTGGTAGTCAATACCCCCACCCCAGCTTCAGCCTTACCGGAGTGCATATATCAGAAACCATTGCCCTGTGAATTCGCACATAGCAGAGGGTGTGCGGTACCTTACTTCAGGACCGTGAGCGACATGGATGTCGCGACCGAGCCCACATGGACGTGCTTGTGGTGTGTCCTGAAGTAAGGTACCGCACAGCCTCTGCTCTTCCACCAGAGCAATCCCTTGGGGTTTACTTACAATTGCTGAACTTCACTTCGGGTCGGTGACGATTGGGCGCCCATTTTCGTGGTGGCAAGGGCTCCCACCACGCAAGCCTGCTCCAACGCAGCCTGCGGGTCGAGGCCGCTCACCAGTCCAACCGTAAGTGCCGCGGTGAAGGCATCACCGGCGCCGGTGGTATCCACGACATTCACTTTTGGTGGCTTTGCCCTGGCTATTTGCACACCATTACGGGTCAATTCGGCACCCTTGGCGCCATAGGTGCTCGCGAGCAGGCCGTGAAAGTCATCGAGCTCTGCACCCAGTGCACGCGCCTCGATTTCATTAACCACCAGCAAATCGACATGCTCAAGCAGTTCGTGGGGTACGGGCTTGACGGGTGCAGCGTTCAGGCAGAAGAAATTGTTGTTCGCAAGTGCGGCTTTCAGGATGGTTTCGATGGGTACTTCAAGCTGGGCTATGCAGGCATCGGTTGAGGGGAACTCAAGGTGTTGGGCATCAAAAGCAGCGTTGGCGCCCGGTGCCACCACGATCTGATTTTCACCTGCCTCGTTGACCACAATCAGTGCGAGACCGGTGGCTTGATTCTCAAGTGTTTTGCAGTAGCTTAAGTCGACCCCTTCCTTGCGAAGTATTTGCAACGCTTCCTCTGCATGCGGATCATTGCCGACTCTGCCCACCATGAACACCGACGCACCCAGGCGATGCGCGGCGACCGCCTGGTTGGCGCCTTTACCGCCTGGGAAACGGCTAACCACGGCGTTGGTGACGGTCTCACCGGGTTGCGGAAAGTACTTAACACGAGCAACGATATCGAGGTTGATGGAACCGATTACAGAGATTGATACATTTTGATTCATGACTTCAACCGTTCAATTAACAATTCAAAAAAACCGTCCGCATCCACTTTGTAAAGCCAGTTGGCGTTTCGGACCCGGTCGGTAATACCCCAAAAATCGACCGCCGTATGACCGCGGGTTAAAGGGGATCCGGTTTCAATTTCGACATTGCACATTTTACCTTCAAAAAGTTGCGGTTTGAGCAGGTAAGCGATGGTGCAGGGGTCGTGTAATGGAGCGCCATCACTGCCGTATTTTTCACTGTCAAACCGGTTGAAAAACTCCATCATACCGACCACCGCCGTGCCAATGGGTGTATTGAGTTCACGAATCTGCTCAATGCGATTTTGTGAAACCAATGCCTGGTGGGTCACATCCAGCGGTACGATGGTCAGCGGTCGACCGCACTGCATGACAATATGCGCAGCGTGCGGGTCTTCCAGAATGTTGAATTCGGCACTTGGTGTGGTATTACCCGCTTCACGCATGGCTCCACCCATCATTACAATTTCCCTGATTTTGGGCAGGATATCCGGCTGTCGGGACATGGCCTCGCCGATATTGGTCAGGGGCCCGGTCGGTACAAGTGTGATGCTGTCGTCACCTGCTTGAAGCAGGGTTTCGATGATGAAATCAACTGCATGCTGATCCTGCAGGGGCATGGCCGGTTCGTAGATTTCGACGCCATCGATACCTGTTTTCCCGTGCACATTTTCCGCAGTAATCAGATCAAGGCGCATGGGTTTGTCACAACCGGCATAGACTGGAACATCGGTTCTGCCAGCCAGTTCACACATGATACGGGCATTGCGCTGTGTCAGATCCAACGGCACGTTACCCGCTACCGTGGTGATACCCAGGATATCGAATTCATCGGGGCAGGCGAGTGCTAACAGCAGCATCACCGCATCGTCCTGACCGGGATCGCAATCAATGATGGTCTTTCGTTTATTCATTGTTTTTTTGACGATAGCTTAATTTTAAGGATTCTACGCAATGTCCATGGATTTGTCTGGATCAAATACACAAAGCATTTGACTCGGAAGCCGTTTCGCTGGATTCTTGACCATCATCCTGCATTGCCAATACGAAGAATAAATATGAACGAAACCGCAAACGAGCAACAATTTCACCCGGGTGAAGAGTTCTGGGGGCAGCCCAAAGGTCTTTATATCTGTTTTTTCACCGAGATGTGGGAGCGGTTCTCATTCTATGGCATGAAGGCCCTGTTATTCCTCTACCTGATCAAGTACCACATGTTTGGTGATACACCCGCCTACCAGTTGTTAGGTGCCTATGGTGGTATGGTCTATGCGATGCCGGTCATCGGTGGCCTGCTGGCCGATCGCTGGCTGGGTATGCGCAAGGCGGTTATTGCCGGTGCCGTGCTGTTGTGTCTCGGACATTTTGGCATGGCATTTGAGGGTGAGCAGGCGCGTTTGGTGGGTGGTGAGGTTCAGCGTGATGACGGTGCCTTGCAGATATTTTATTTTTCCCTGGCACTGATTATTGGTGGTGTCGGTTTTCTGAAACCCAATATATCCACCATCGTCGGCAAGTTATATCCGCAGAATGATCCACGCAGGGATGGTGGCTTTACGATTTTCTATGCCGGTATCAATATCGGGGCGTTGTTTGCCAGTCTTATCTGTGGCTACCTGGGTGAAACCTTTGGTTGGAAATACGGTTTTGGTGCGGCCGGTATTGGCATGTTGTTGGGTCTCACGGTATTTTTAACCGGGCAGAAATACCTGCATGGTCATGCAGAACCAAAAAATCCGGAACTGCTAACAGAAAAGGTTTTGGGACCGTTGAGCCGCGAATGGGCCATTTACCTCGGATCCCTCGTCGGTGTTGGGGTTATCTGGCAGTTGATGCAAAACACATGGACAGTCTCCGGTGCCATGCACATCATGTCGGTTGTGCTGGTGGGCTGGTTTGTCTGGTTTGTCTCTGTGAAATGCAACCGGGTCGAACGTCAGCAAATGATCAGCCTGGTCATGTTGATACTGATGGTGCTTGTGTTTTTCACCTTGTATGAACAGACATATGGTTCCTGGGTCGCTTTTACCGACCGCCTGCTGACCAAGGACCTTTTCATTATTTCAAATGTCACCGCAGAGCCGGTGTTGCCGTGGACCATTATTCCGCTGGTAATCAGTCCTTTGGCCATGCTGCTGGCACTGAATTTGGCGAGTCATGACAAGCTTCGTCAGGGCGAGATATTGCTTGGCGCAGTTGCATTGCTGATGCTGGCCGCCTTTATCCGTGACATGTCTTTCGTACAGCAGACGGCGGGTTCGCTGACTTTCCTTGGCGCCTTTTTCATCGTTGCATTTACACCGTTTTTCACCTGGTTATGGCCGTGGCTGGACAAACGCGGATTGAATCCGAGTAAGCCCGCGAAAAGTGCCATCGGTCTGTTAATGGCCGGGTTGGCGTTTCTTCCAATGGTCTATGCGGCCCACCTGGCCGGGATCAATGGCGTGGCAAGTGTCTGGTGGCTGGTACTGGCCTACGCGATACTTGAACTCGGTGAACTCAGTATTTCACCCATCGGTCTGAGTGCGGTAACACAATTGTCCGTGCCCAGTGTTGTCAGTGTCATGATGGGTGCCTGGTTTCTTGCAACGGCCTATTCAGAAGTACTGGCCGCCAAGTTTGGTGAGCTGACCTCGATGGATGTTGTCGAAGGTGAAGACCTGGATGTGGCGGTTGCCGCAGCTACCTATGGTGACATGTTCATGATGATGTTCTGGATCGGAATTATCGCTTCGGTAGTGGCATTCGCTTTGATTCCGCTGGTTCGAAAGGGTATGCACGGCGTGAAATAGCCCGGTTTTGTAGACTTAGATATGCATTGTAAATTCTATTCCAACATCGCAGATATCCCGTCTTCACTGTGGAACGGGCTGTTTGATAGTCAGAACCCGTTTGTTCAGCATGCCTTTTTACTGGCCCTGGAAGAAAGCGGTTGTGTAAGTCCGCAAGAGGGTTGGCAAGCTCAGCATTTGATGTTGATGGATGAAGACCAGCCGTTGGCGGTTATGCCGCTTTATGCCAAGAGCAACTCATACGGAGAGTTCGTATTCGACTGGGGCTGGGCGGAAGCCTATCAGCATTACGGGCTGAATTATTACCCGAAACTGATCACCGCCATTCCTTTTTCACCCGTAGCAGGTCCGCGTGTCGGTGTGTCATCTGCCGCCGTGCCGGAAGAAGTGTTCGCGGCCTTGCTCAATGCAGTACATCAACTCGTAGAAAGACATTCATACTCCAGTTGGCATTTGCTTTTTCCCGGTGCAGCGTTTGCAAACAGCGTTACTGGATTTGAAAGACGAGGGTGCTTTTCTTCATCGTGAGGCCGTGCAGTTTCATTGGTATAACCGTGAATACCACGCGTTTGATGATTTTCTGGCCACACTTCGTTCTTCCCGGCGTAAAAAGGTAAAACGGGAGCGGCGAATGGTGGCGGAGCAGGGCATCAGCATGCAACGAAAGACCGGAGCTGAAATCAATGATGAGGAGTGGCTGGGCTTTTTTAATTGTTACATGAGCACTTACCGGAAACGCAGTGGTCATGACGGCTATCTCAACCGTGACTTTTTTGATCGATTACGTCAATCGATGGCGGAAAATTTAATGCTGGTGGTTGCACGTTGTGCTGGTGAAATTGTCGCCTGTTCATTGTTCTTATTTGATGGTCGTCGTCTGTATGGGCGTTACTGGGGTGCCTTGCAGGAGTTTTCCTGTTTGCATTTTGAAACCTGTTTTTACCAGGGTATCGAATTTTGTATCGAACATGGACTCCAGGAGTTTGATCCGGGAACCCAGGGAGAACACAAGTTGATGCGTGGTTTCGAACCGGTCAAGAGTGCTTCCTACCACTGGATCGCAGACAGCCGTTTCCGCGTGGCCATCGCCGACTTTCTGGGTCACGAGAAGCGCAGTACCGAAAGATACAAACAGCAGGCTGAGACGTTTTTACCTTACCGGAAAAGCGACTGATAATTGAGCACCGGCGCGGGTATCATTTCCGCTGGCGCCGGTCTGAAGACTTGCAGGTCATCGTAAAATACCTCGTTTTCCTGCTCGTCACGTGGCCACCAGGCGGGCACTCCAGCAAGGGGTAAAGGTGACAGGTGGGCGGGTTTATCCATGACGTGACCGCTCAGCATTGTTTTTGCCATGTCCCGGTCAAGACGGTTTAACATTTCCAGCCTGGGAAGTTTCATGAAATCGGAATCAGCGTGCACAAGTACTGCCTTGGCAGTCATGGCCTTATAGGGTGACAGGTATTTTTCCAGCATTGCATGACCGCAAACGGACAGCGCGACTGATGACCTGAAAGCATCCGCCAGGAATGCATCGGACCAGCGTCTTTCCGCCAGGGCATTGAGTATTTCGAGTTGACCGGAAAATACAATAACACCGCATTCGTCAAATAAGGTCAGTGCATCACGCAACGCGCCTCTTCTGCCACATTTAAACCCTGCCCCGGACTGGTAGTGCAGGCTATTCATCGCGGTTTTGATATGTGGGTAGCGCATCCAAACCAGGGCATTGAATAAATCGTGCCAGCAATCCGGGCGCGTACTAACCTGGCCGGTGGTGTAAATACGCTGTTCATAACTGCCATTGTCAAGCTCGCTGCTGGCTACAAACCGGATCGGCTGACCGCCTGCGGAGCTTAATCCTTCGGGTAACAGGGCATTGAGTTGGGAACAGGACGGAAAACCGCGGCCCGAAAGCTGTTGCATAAATGGCAGGTAGTCCTGCCAGTACGGCAGGTCCGGGTCAAAGTGTAAGTTTGATAGAATCACCAACCAGTTCCAGTGCCGTCTGATGGCAGGCAGGTAACTCCGCATCGCTTTGCTGCAGCGGTGTTGTACGGTCACCCCAAAGCAACAAACCGGCCGCGCGGGTTAGTCCGGCACCAAAAGCAGCCAGCAATATACGGTCTCCGGCCTTGATACGTCCTGCCTCCAGCGCCTCGACCAGTGCAACTGGAATGGTCGCGGCCGAGATGTTGCCATACTTTTGAATGTTCACCTCAACCTTTGACATATCAACTGACAGGTGTTTTGCCAGCGACTCAATAATGCGCAAGTTGGCTTGGTGCGGAATAATCCGGTCAATATCCGCTTGTGTCAGATTTAACTTTTTCAGCACGATTTCTGTTTCATGGGTCATGCCCTTGACGGCGCGGCGGAATATCTCGCGGCCATCAAAGTGGACACCAAAGGCGGCGTAGTCTTTCACGAAACGGTTACCGGCTGTCCCGAAATTTGGGACATGTAATGCATCGGCGGCATCACCTTCACAACCCAGGTGTGAATACAATAACCCGGATTCCCTCGTGGATGGTTCGACCACCACGGCACCGGCGCCATCGCCGAATAAAACGGCGGTGTCACGGTTGGACCAGTTGAACAACCAGGTGATACGTTCCGAGCCGATCACCAGTGCTTTTTGATAGCTGCCGGAGCGGATCATGGAAGTAGCAACTTCCAGGCTGTAGATAAAACCGCTACAACCGGCGTTGAGGTCGAATACAGCGGCATTGTGCGCGCCGATCTTGCGTTGCACATGAGCGGCGGTACTGGGGATTACAGTGTCGGGTGTGCAGGTGGCAACGATCAGCAGGTCCAGATCCGCCGGGTCGATACCTGCTGCAGCCAGGGCACGCTGTCCGGCAACAGTCGCCAGGTCACTACCGGGCACATGGGAAACACGTCGTTCACGAATTCCACTGCGGGTTCTTATCCATTCGTCAGAGGTATCGATGACAGTGGCAATTTCATCGTTGGTCAATATAGCAGGCGGGAGACATTTTCCCCAACCGGTGATAGCTGCATATTCAGCCATTTTCTTATCCTGAACAGTTGTAATCGTCAGACTATCAGTGAAAATAACAAAACTCAATCATATGCCGCATATTACGCCAGGGAACTGAATCTCAGCACATATTTTCCGACCAATTATGACTATGAATGAACAATCAGGTCGAAATTGATGCGCTTGTATTAATCAGGGCTTGCCCGGGGAAGGCACTTGCTGCACTCTGCGTTTTTGCACAGTTTAACGGACGATGAAAATGACAATTCAACTTCCGCTTGAGGTACGTTTCCTGAAGCGTTATTCGCGCCAGTTACACATGGCAGGTGTGCCGGCGGGCCAGTTTGAACGTATGATGACCGCCCTGGCCGACAAGCTGGGTTTTAACTGCCAGGCCCTGTCCAGTCCGACTTCGATATTTCTGTCCTTTCAATATCAGGACGATGAGGACGATTCACGCCCGATTCCGATGCAGTTAGATCGTATGAATCCGCCTGCCATCAATCTCGGCAATACCGCAGAGCTTTACGACCTGGGTAACGCCTTGCTCGATGGTGAAGTCAGCACCGAACAGGCGTATGCGAAGCTCAGGGATTGGCAGCCGAAGCAGTTGTATCCGCTCTGGCTACAGATCATCTGCTGGGGACTGACCGGGGGCGCGGTTGCGGTGATGCTGAGTGCAAGTTGGCCGGGTATCGCCTCAGCGGCACTCAGCAGCGCATTGATTGGCCTGATGGTTACACAGGCCGGTGAGGCGCTACGTGAGGGTGGGCTGGAAGCCATTGCCGCTTTACTCAGTACATTCCTGGTGTTCGCTTTGAACAGTCTTGTACCGGGTCTGGATGTGTTTGTCGTCATCATGTCCAGTCTGATCGTGTTGATTCCAGGTTTGGGGCTGACGATTGCCGTCAATGAATTATCAACTGACCATTTAGCCTCTGGCTCCGCGCGTTTGTCCGGCGCCCTGATCACCTTGCTTAAACTATCGCTCGGTGTCTTGATTGGTACAGTGGTGGTGGGTTGGTTTGGCTGGACGCCTGAGCCCGAGTCTACAACTCAACTGGCCATGCCGCCGGAGTGGTTTCGTTGGCCTGCATTGCTGGCTGCGGCTTTCAGTTTTGCTGTTCTATTTTCGGTACGCAGGAAAGAGTTTCATATCGCGATGCTCGCGGCTATTGTCAGTTACGTGGTCTCCCGTATTGGCGTTGCGGCCGGTGGTCTCGAATTTGGTGTTCTTCTGGCCTCTATGTCAGTGGCCTTGTTGGCCAACCTGTACGGTCGTGTTTTCAAGCAAACAGGGGCCTTGATAAGGGTGCCTGGCGTAATTCTGCTGGTTCCCGGTACCATTGGCTATCATGGAGCAACCGCATTATTGCTCGATGGTGGTGCCGATCTGACGGACACAAGCCTGCTTGCCTTACGCTTGCTGATCTCACTGGTGGGTGGTTTGTTATTCGGTAATACGCTGTTGCCCCCGCGAAGAGGGCATTAAGCGTTAGCGCAAGGTGTTAAGCGACACGTGAACCCATCATCTTTTTTTTCAGTTTTTCCCAGGAAAGACCCGATTTCTTGTCGATACGTTGATCTTCCACATTATCCGGCCATGGCTGACTGCCACTGAGGAACTCGCCATCAATAAAGTGATGCAGCGTGGCTACACCTGCCTTGTTGACAGTTGAAGGTGCCATTTTTAAACCACGTGTTGCAATCAGCTGGTGGGAGTTGGCTGGCGCCATGTAAACCGGTACCTGCCCGATACGGCCACAAAGGTCGATGTGGCAATGTCCGCAGATCACAAGTTTCACCTGGCTGTGTTCAGCGAGTACCGACTTTATTCCCTGAAACCAGTCCGACCCACCCATATCGATCAATTCAATACCGGTGGTCATCGGTGGATGGTGAATGGCAATCAACACGGGTTTTTTCGAGCGACCCAGCTGATCCTGTAACCAGGTCAATTTTTGCTCATTAAACTCCGGTAGTTCGGTACCATCGGAGTGACTGTTAAGTGCCAGTATTCTGAACGGAAAATCTTCAATCGCATACTGGTGGCCAGGCTCAGCAACCGGGAAGTAGCCGGTACCTGCAAAGATTTTGCGCATCGATTGCGGATTGTCGTGATTTCCCGGAATAACCCAGGCCGGCATCGTTAAAGGTTCAATCAGTTCAATAAAATATTCGTAGCTGGCCTTGTCGCCGTGCTCCACGAGGTCACCGGTAAAAAACACCGCGTCAGGTACGGGTCGCATACGATTAATTTTCTGTACCGTTTCCTGCAGATGAAGAGCGGTATCGATTTCGCCATAGAGAACTTTTCCCGGCGGCAGGATATGGGTATCAGAGATCTGTATAAGCAGCGTCATGTCAGTCGTGTGCTAACCATCTCCTGGTCAAAGGTTTCACTGGTTCCTGTTAATTCGAATCATTCTGAATCCCGCAGGTATCTTTAATTTTCAGATACACAGCTGGGAAATATACACCAAACAATCCCGGCAATCATTTTGTAGTCCCATCCAATCAGCTGACCAAAAATTCGAATGAAAAAAATTCCTGAGAACCCATTGTGTTGTCGGTGGGGAGCCGGGGTGATTAGTGATTGCCAGGACTCGCCACAAGCACGTCCGTGTGGGCTCGGTCGCGACGTCCTGTCGCTCACGGTCCTGGCAATCACTAACCACCCCGGCTCTGGACACGCCGATGGCATGCCTAATGGATAGCACTATCGTAGCCGAGGGGGTGTGGTGTCTTGATTTAGTGCGACAGCAGTGCTGTGAACCCGATATAACCGATCTTGAATCCGGGTGTGTTGGTCCTTACATACATTAGTAATGATTAATATACAAACCGGAGAGCCCCGGTTGATTCAGAGGATGCAGAATGAGTTTTTCCAAAAAAGTCGTATGTCCCTATTGTGGCGCAGTGAACAGAATTCCAGCCGAGCGTCTTGGTGATAATCCACTGTGTGGCAAATGCAGCAAAAGCATTTTTGCCGCAAAGCCCGTTGAACTCACATCAGAAAATTTTCACAAGCAGATAACCAATAGCGAGATACCGGTATTGGTGGACTTCTGGGCGCCCTGGTGCGGTCCTTGCAAAATGATGGCCCCTGCGTTTGAAAAAGCAGCAATTGCGCTGGAGCCTGGGGTCAGGCTGGCAAAGTTGAATACCGAGGAAGAACAACAAATTGGCGCGCAGTTTGATATTCGCAGCATTCCGACACTGGTATTGTTCAAAAACGGTAAGGAAATCGCCCGGCAAGCCGGTGCGATGATGGGCGGACAGATTGAACAATGGGTTAAGCAGCACTTGACGTGATTTGCTGCGACGCTGAGTTGCTGTTTGCCGGGAATATGTCATCCAACCCCGGGTCAAGACGCCTGCTACAACAGATTCTGCGTCATCAGGCTAAACTGTAGGTATTGCTAACGGAGTAATACCTCATGACGGTAAAACAGGGATTCGGATTTATTAGCGTAGCGCTGCGCTGGTGTTCGTCACTGATGATACTGTTATTGTTGACGGCCTCATGTACGACCCCGGTTGAACAGCAATCAATCGCTGACGATGTCCCTGGCTGTCATATTATTTACGACGCAGGCAGCACGCGAACCCGTCTTTATATTTATGAACAATCGGCAACGGGTTGGATTAAGCATCGCGGCCCGAGAACCGCTGCACTGGCAGACCCTGCCCGGGGGATTCGCGGAAAAACCATGTCGGATGCAGGCAGTGTGGTTGATGATATTGTCGCTGCGATCGACAGGATTCGTAGTGATGGCCCGCTCAACAAAAAGGGTATTCCACGATGGCCTGCTTTCGACTGGCAAAAAGAATGCCGGCTTGATGCTGTCAGCGTTAATGCAACTGCAGGTATGCGTCTGGCAGAGCAACAAAACCCCCACGCCAGTGAAAAGCTCTGGGAAATGCTCAACAAACGACTCAGTGCCGCAGTCGGAATGCCCGTGACCACGCGTACACTCAACGGCTTTGAGGAAGGTTTGTTTGCCTGGCTGGCGACACGGGAAGGGCAGGATGATGGCAATTTTGGTGTTGCTGAGATGGGGGGTGCTTCCATGCAGGTCACCTTTGTGTGCCCCGCCTGTGAGACGTCCAGACAGATCAGGGTGAAGGGTCAGATCGTCCCGGTCTATAGCCATTCCTTCCTGGGTTGGGGACAGGATGAGGCCTGGAAGAAAATTGGATATTTACCCGCCTGCGCCCGTGGTGCCGGTCTGAATGATCCGGACTGGAAGCCTGCTGATTGTGCCGTTGGGATGACGGGTTTTTCACACGCTGCTGCCGATGTCAGCAGCTACGTCAGTAGTGCGGATGGTCTGCGCTGGTATTTGAGTGATGCTTTTCGTTATATGAAGGACACTGATATTGATCAGTTCTGTCGGCTGGGTACAGATAGCGGGTTTGAAGCAGTCAGTTCATGTTTCCGGGCGGTCTACCTGCAGGAGGTTCTGGATCAACTGGGGATACCGGTGGATGCTGAAACAACTGACGTCGACTGGACACTGGGTGCCGTGGTTTGCACGGTCACCCATTGTCTTGAAAATCAATAACGGGTTTAAAACCGATCAGTTCTTACTGGGTATATCCACTTCGCCTTTGACGTCCGTGCGAACTGATGCCACCGCTGCCGTCTTTGAGAACGCGGAAATCGCCACCGACGTCCCTCACACTTATATCACCGGAAGAGTCGCGTTCGACCACGACGTTGTCGCTAACATCGGAAACTTCGATATCACCCGAACTATCCGACACGACAATTACGTTACCGTTGATGTCCATGGCATCAATATCACCGGAACTGTCAGACTCGATGGTCAGGTCACCCTCCGCTCCGTCAATTTCGATATCACCGGAGGAATCGCGGACGGAGATCGAGCCTCGTGCACCCTCGACTTCAATATCGCCCGAGCTATCCTGGATCTCGACTGCGGCAATGTTCTTTAACGACATATCGCCGCTGCTGTCCCTGATATCCAGGGCCAGGTCCTGTGGCACTTCGATATTCAAATCCATCCAGATGTAGTTGTTGCCGAATGATGTCCAGCCACCGTCTGTCTCGGGTAGAACGGCCGCAATCTCTGCGCGTTTTCCGGAAGTGGTGGATACTTCTGATTGTTCTAACCATGCTTCCTTTGAAGCGCATACCCTGGCGTGGATAAGTGCCTGACCGGATTCGGAAACTCCCACGATATCCAGATCTCCTGCCCTTGCGTCAATGCTCAGAAGTTCGCTCTTGGATAGATCAAGTGTCTTTTCAATTTTCTTTTCGTATTTACAACTTTCTGCGGATGCTTCGGTGCTGAATTGGTAGATCAGTAGGGCGGTAAGTAGTATTGCCCAAAACCGGATTGGATAGGTCATGGCTGTTCTCATGGGTTTCATTGTCCTTACTCCAGAATATTTACAAGTCATCAAATCTATAAATGCAAGAATAGAGCCAGCTGGTAAGCTGGCCCCACGGATGCGTCAATTGGTGTGACTCCAATGCGTATGACGTAGCGGGGATGCAAAAGGTTGCGGGAATATCGGGATTCTTGTGACAGTGCCTGGGTGATTTCACCAGCAAGATGCATATTTCGCCACTATCCCCGCTTCCGCTATGGTCTAAAGTCCCGGCCTGGTCAGGAAAAAATAGTCAGGTCATTCGGCAGACATCCAATTTCCGCCGGCGTGCTGCCGCAAAACTCACCATCGGGGCCTAACAGAAAACCCCGTGGTGAGAGAATTTTGATGCGGGAGGCCTTATAAGTTGAGACTTCATTGTACTGAACGTGAGTACCGCTGTAGATGCTCGGGAAAAGTTTAAGCAATCGCACGCGGGGCAGGCGCTCGAGGATCGTCACATCGAGTAGCCCGTCATCGATTCTGGCATCCGGTGCAATCAGAAAATGTGTACCGGTATAACGGCTGTTGGAGAAGGTGACGAAAATATTGTCGCTGCTTATAGATTCGCCATCGATTTCCATCAGCAGTGGGTAGCTCTTTAACTTTAATACCTGCCACAATGTTGCCAGCGTGTAGGCGTTTTTACCGAGGAACTTCAGTTTAAGTGCCACCCGTCCGGCATCCACCGCAAAACCCATGGATACAATATTTAAAAAATAAAAACTGGAATCGGCAGATTGTACAAAACCGACATCCACCTGCCGGGTATGTCCCCGTTGCAGCAGTTCAATGGCTTCTGTCAAAACGTCCGTTTGCAAAGCCAGTTCACGTGAGAAGGCATTGCCGGTGCCAATGGGTAACAGACCCAGGGGTATACGCGCAGGTTTTGGATGCTGGTAAAGACCATTCAGGACTTCGAAGGCGGTCCCGTCACCACCTGCCGCGACCAGTCCGTCGAAACCCGAAAGTTCGGCTTTGGCGACCAGTTCCCTGCCATGCCCCGCATATTCGGTTGGAATGAATGTCGTTTTAATACCCAGGCTCCTGAACTTGGCCTTGATTGCCGCGAGCTTCTTAACCGAACGACCGAAAGCGGCATTGGGGTTAAAAATAATTAGCAGTTTCAAACGGTGTGTTCCTGGCTTCGGATCAGTGTTGAAGTAAACCATTCTATTGTACTTGTATATTGTTTGGTATCCTTAAGCCGAATTACTGGAGGGAACCAGGACCCAATACGGAAATGGCAGCGAGGAAGACGAGTTTCAGTCGAAAATTGCACTTGGCGTTTGGCGCAATGTTTGCCATAACGTTGGCACTTGCATGGTATTTCTATGACAGCGTTCAGTGGTTTGAATATGACGTTGAACGCGTCACCATTGCCAATTCCGTCTTGAATGGCCATCGTATTCTTTCCGCACAAACCGCACAAAAACTCAAGCTGATCGAAGACAGCGTTGCCTATGAAGCGATTGGCGATTTACCGCGCTGGCATGACAATGTTCAGATTTTGCGAACCACAATTATCGATATCCGACATGCCCTGGCAAAAGAAAATGAACTGCATAGTTCTGCTGATGAAACAGGCGAAATGGAAATCCTTAACGAGATGGAAAGACTTGTTGAGGCGATCATAAGCTCGGGTGAGACCATCAGGACAGCCCTGGAAGAGCAACGGCCGGCTGATGCAAGGGTCGAACTGGAACGCTTACGTGGTTCGGGAACGGCAGAATTATTCGACGAACTGATGCTTGAAACTCTCGCGGTCAGTAGCAATAAGCTGTCGGAAGCGAATACCGAAACAGTATCCCTGGCGCGTTATATTACCGGTGTATTACCGCTGTTTATGCTGACCCTGGCAGGGTTGACGGCGATGATTGCATGGTTTTTTTCACGTAACCTGACCCGTTCCGTTAACGAGTTGCACCATGGTGCACAGGCCTTTACAAATGATGAATTGAACCATCGTATTCCCGAATTGCGCGAAAAGGAGTTTGAACAACTGGGTGCTGCATTTAATACGATGGCACGTCAACTGGCCGAGCACAGGACTGGTATGCGCGACTCCAATATTCGGCTTGAGGCAATTGTCGAAGAGCGTACCCGGGCCCTGAAAAGCAGCAATGAAATACTTGAAGTCGTGGATGAAAACAGACGTAAGCTACTGGCGGATATCTCCCATGAGTTCCGGACCCCGCTGACCGTCATCCGTGGTGAGTCTGAAATCGCTCTGAGGGGCAAGGACAAGACCAGGGTGGAATACCAGGAGACACTTGCGCGGGTCATGGAGCAGACCGAACGGGCCACACGTCTTGTTGATGACCTGTTGTTTATCGCACGTGCTGACGCCGGTGAGCCACGCCTGAAAGTCCGCCAGGTGTCGATTAACAGCCTGCTAGCGGCTACCTGTGCTGATTTCAGTACCAAGGCTGAACAAAATGGAATCAATCTTGAACAGGAGTTGGGGGAAAGCGATATCATGGTTATGGGTGATGCCGGGCGTTTGCGCCAGGTTTTTTCAATATTGATTGATAATGCCTTGCGCTATTCCAAGCGTGATGGAACAGTAACAGTGAGTTTGAGCAAGGCTGACAAAGAGATTTTTGTGAAGATAAAGGACACCGGAATTGGCCTGACTGAAGATGAGGCACGACAGGCATTTCAGCGTTTCTTCCGTGGTGGCAACGCGCAGAGCCATGCGCGTGGCACCGGACTGGGTCTGCCTGTAGCCAAGGCGATTGTTGAGGCGCATGAAGGTAGAATTACACTAGCTGGCAAACCGGGCGAAGGTGCAGTGGCAACCGTCGTTCTTCCCGCAGAAAAGAAGTTAAAGGCTGAAGCATGAGAATACTAATTGTTGAAGACGAGATACGAATAGCTGATTTTTTACAGCGCGGTTTGCGTGCCGAAGGACACTTTCCAGTTGTGGCCAACGATGGTGAAGCAGGTTTGTCACTGGCGCTTGAGGGTGATTTTGACCTTGTGCTGCTTGATATGATGTTACCGGGTATACACGGTCGCGACATTTGCCAGCAGATGCGTATGAACAAGATCAATACACCTTTGATCATACTCTCCGCCATGGATAGTCTCGATGACGTCATCGCCGGCTTGCGTATGGGTGCTGATGATTATATGACCAAACCGTTTTCTTTCGAGGAACTGTTGGCGCGTATTGAAACGGTAACACGGCGCAGTTCCGAAGTTGCCACTGAAGAACAATTGCTGGAAGTTGGCTCATTGGCTTTTGATCGCCAGTCATTGCGTTTTACCATTTCCGGCAAGGAAATCAAGATGACCGCCAAGGAGCTTGCGATCATCGAGTTATTGATGAGTCATCCAGGTGTTTTGTTCAGTCGCGAACGCATACTCAGTAACGTCTGGGGAATGAACATGGATCCTCTGACAAATGTTGTGGATGTATATATCGGAAAGTTGCGTAAAAAACTTGATGATGACGGTGCTGAGTCGATTATTGAGACGGTACGCGGATTGGGTTACCGATTAAATGTTTAATTCATCAGATATTTATCCTGTGTTCATCTTTGTTTCAATATCTGTTCAGACGCACGGGTTAGTATGGTTTAGCGGTTCTTGGACGCCATTGCAGCAAGCCTCATGCTGACTTCCCAGGTGCAACAAGAATCTCGAAGACCCGACCTTCGCCAATGCGCTTTTAGCGGGTGGCCGATATTTGCAAAAAGGTGGATGGGGGGGGGAGGCGACTGGACGTAACTTTAGCGTGGTAGCTTGTAGGGAAACATCTCTTCCGCGTTCCAGGTCTGGTAGCCGGTTGGAGTGAAAGTATCATCACCGTTTCGCAGGGATGCGGGGACGGTGAGTTTTTTATTCCCGAATATCGTACTGCAGGTGTTGGGCCGTTAAGTTTGCGTTCGCGCTATAAACCTTATTTCCAAACTGAATGGTAGCCGGTGCCAGGTGAATTTTCGTCGGTATCGCCTGAATGATCAGGTCTGTCTGTCCACGGAAAAACGCTGCATCGCCACCTGCAACCGCCTGTTCTACATCACTCACCGTCAAACCAATATTACAGTTCGCCAATAGCTGCGGGTTGCCCACGAATATCGACTCCAAGGGTGAGGGTTGGGCTTCAATAGTGATTCCGATCCCGGACCAATAAGCCGTAAGCATGCCGGGCTCCTGTTCGAGTTTACCAAGCATACTGTTAATCACCGGCGCACCCGCAAACCGGCTGCTGAATGGAACGCTCCATTCAGCAATACACTTGGCCAGTGGCAGCTTGTTGTTGACGGGCTTGAAGTTTAGTTTACCATCCAGTTGCAACCTGGATTGCAAGCTCATATCCAGCATGAGACCGGCGAGGTCGTCCTTAATGATGAAGTTGGAGAAATTGACGCTGAGCTTTCCCGTACTGTGTGCTTGTGTGTTGACAAGAGCCAGGGGGGTACCCCGTTTGATTGCTTTCAAACCGGATTTGACTGATTCGCAGGTAGATTCCTCAAATCCCGCTTCAATCCGGCAACTGCTGAACACCTGCGCATTTAACCTGTCACATTCACGTTTTTCGTTTTCCGCGCGGGTAACACAGATGCGGCGTTCTTCGTCATACCTGGCATTTTGCCGATTACGTGCGGCCTCGCACAATGGATCAACCGCCTCACTGACACAGCGGTTATTCAATGGGTTACGGAACTGGCACGAGGAGCAATCACGGGTGTCCCTGATTCGTTTGCATTGTGTCAGACTGGTTTTGCAGACAGGAGTGGGTGAGCAGACGCGACGCTCACAGATGACATTTTCGGCGTCAAACGATTGAATTTGTGCCGAAAACGGCAATACGGAAAGACCGGAACTATCAAATTCAGCATCAATACTCAAATCCGATAGTGAAGCCTGTAAAACGTCCTGCAAAAACGGGCGCCTGACTTCAATCAGTGCAATTCCGGGTTTGTCGTTGATGATCGAGAAAGCGGATGTCCTGCCGCTGAATGCATTTTGAAGTTCTGTGAACGTCTGGCGGGCCTGATCCTGGCTAACCCTTGTGATCGGGGTCTCAGACTCGAGTGTGTGTATGGATTTTGAAGCCAGTATGCAGCCCGATTCTTTTTCAACCACCAGCACTTCCCATTGCGAGGCATTGCTATTTGTACCGCCTTTTGAGGACCAGGTTCTCCAACGTTCGCTTGGTCCGACTTCCAATTCCTCAACGACCATGGGCAATCCGTCTGCGAACCAATAGTGAATGATGGTCAAGGGACGTTTTGCGCCCGCGATCTCGGAGTAAAAGTAGCCCACGTCTGCCGGGTTATTAATATCCCCGGCAATATCCACAGGTTCCCGGGATGCAATATCCCTGACGAATTCGGCTCTTGAAACAGTGACATCAGCAGGGCAGGTCGACAGGTCGGGGATAAAGGCCAAATCCAATGCGATGCTGGTAACTGATGAGTCAATCAGCACGGCGCTACCCGCAATCATAAATACTCCCCTGAGTGATTGCGTGGTCTCGGCGTTTGATTCAGTAAACCCGGGTAATGATGCTCCAACCTGTATCTTTCCAAGCGGAACGGGGTTCAACGGTATGGTGTTGCTGTCATTTTCGATAACGGCTTGTACGAGAACGGCATTTAGATTCTGAAGTGTCGTCTGGGTGAGTTCAGCATCAGGTTCATTGTAGCTTCTACCGGAAAAAGTGAAGTTCTTTGATCTGATTTGAAGCTGATTGAAACGGGGGCGCCACTCCAGTCCATTACCGCTGTAATTCAAAAGGATATCCCCTGACAGGGCGGCGCTTATCGTGTTTCCTTTTTCATCTTTAATTTCAACAATAGTTCTTAAGTGTATGTATTGATTTTTAAATACAGTTTTGATTTTATCAAATCTATAGACTCCTCCCAAGGCTGATTGGGCCTTCAACACAGCCGCAAATTGTTGCGCCAACCAGTCGTTATCCAACTTGATCAGCGTGTCGACGTCTTCAAGAGCCAACACGGCCAAACCCGCATTGGCAGCACGCTGGTTCTGTAATGAATACAGCCTCGGTATCAGGTGTCTGTGTTGGTACCATGGAACAGGTCACCAGAACATGCAGACCAATGATCAGGTAGAAAAGCTTCGCCAGATTTCGGCCTTGTCGAATGATCATTTTATTGTTCTTGTCCTCATCATCCCTTCTGTCACGTGGTCGTCATCCTGACAGTTTAATTGATCTGTGCTCCACGGGTTTTACAATTCCACCCAAAAACGGTATTTGCCGTGTAAAAATGCCTGCTGCACCCCGGATGGTGCTAGATATTCACCAGTCCTGTAAATGAATGATTTGCATTAAGTGCAATTCAAATAATTCCCATGGTACACATTGTACCCGGAGTTCCCGGCGCTGGTTGTGCAAATCTGGTGATATCGCCCAAGTTATTTCTATTTCCAACCACAGCCTACAATCACCAGTAACAGGATGCATTTAACTTCGGTTCCGTACTTGGTGCGCCATCCGAACTCGGGTGTGATCACATCCCAAAAACGTTGCAAATCACCTTTTACACCCGGTTCGTATGCAAAATAAACCAGGTCGGGTGTGTAGCCAAAAGGCACTTCCGGCATGGGTTGATCAAGCATGCTTATCATGTTCTGTCTGAGCGGGTAATGAAACTCTTTTTGTATTTCTGTGTTGTGTTGTGGAAGCGGCTTGCCAAACAGCTGGTCTACTGCAGATTCCTCCGTGAAAAATTGGCGTGCAAGAATTGTATTTGTCAGTTGTCTTCTTTCAATCTTACTCATGGTATTCAGGTCAGGTTGCAGGTTCCGCTTTTCCAGTCCTGTTGTCAGCGGGGCAGGGTCAATCACGACGGGTACGGGCCTGGTTTGTTCTTCGAGCACAACACCTGGAGGTTCGAGTGCTAACCGGGCCCGGCTTCAGCCAACGGGGTTTCCGGAACGGGCTCGGCTACCACAGGTGATATCGCCGGCGGCTTTAAACTGGTCAATTGCAATTCAATGGGTGCTCGAAGATTCTCTACAACTGGCATTTGCCTGGCGATGGGCACCAACAAGAACAGGCCATGCAAAGCCAGCGCAAGGAACAAGGTCCACCAAATACCGGTCTTTTTTCCAGTCCTGATAAGTGGTGGATTTTGCCTGACAGTTTGCATGGGAAAATGATACCAAAAACGCGTTAAACGGGTGTTAAGCTCATAATTATTTTATAGCTGTGATAGCCTTGTTTACTGTACTTCAAACCGGGTATGCAGCAGATGAATAATTTGACGGGAAGAGGTTTTACAGCTTGTCTCCGAACCGGTGCAGGGGCCCGAATCGTGCTACTGCGCCTGTGCATTCTGATCGTAACGGGTGGTCTGTCTGGTCAGCTCATGGCAGTAGAACCGGATAGTGCAAAGGAACTGGTGCGTGCGGCTATGGATCATTGGCGGGGCACGAGTTCGTATGCCGAAATAACCATGACCATCCATCGGGCCGACTGGGAACGCTCCATGTCGATGCGTTCCTGGAGTGAGGGTGACAAAAACTCGTTGGTACGGGTGACAGAGCCAAAGAAGGATGCAGGGAACGGGACCCTTTTGATGGATAAAAACATGTGGTCCTACTCCCCCAAAGTCAACCGTGTGATCAAGATCCCGTCTTCCATGATGAGCCAGGGATGGATGGGCAGCGATTTTTCCAACAAGGACATCAGCAAATCCACCGATATTCTCGACCAGTATGACCATGTTTTGACTGCACAGACGGAAGAGGACGGCCATACGGTCTACACCGTTGATGCTATTCCACACGAAGATGCCGCCACCGTTTGGGGAAAAGAGACTCTGAAAATCCGCGGTGACTTTGTATTGCTCGAAGAGCAGTACTGGGATCAGGATGGCATATTGGTGAAAATGATGAAAGCGCACGATATTACCGAAATGGGTGGCCGTTCGGTCGCCCGGGTTCTGCGTATGGGCAAACTGGAAACTCCGGATGAGTGGACTGAAATGACGGTCAACACGATCGAGTTTGATATTGAATTGCCGGCCGGAATCTTCACATTGTCCAGCCTCAGAAATCCAAGGCAATAACAATGTTATGACTGCCAATCGAAGCAGAGAGAAAGCGTTCGGGCTCAGTCTCCGGCTCGCCTGGCGCAACATATGGCGTCAGAAACGGCGTACCTGGTTAACCGCATTGGCGATGATCTTCTCCAATATCCTGCTGGTTTTCATGATCTCGCTGCAGTTTGGTTCCTACGAAATGATGATCAACAACACGCTGCGTATGTTCAGCGGCCAACTACAGGTACAGAGAGAAAGTTACCAGGATAGCCAGAAAATGCGTCAGGTCGTAAAAAATATCCGCGAGTTGACTGCTGACATTCGCGAGCGATTCCCGACGGCCAATGTAGCTGCCCGTGCTAACGCGTTTGTGCTGGTTTCAAGTGAAGACCGGTCCTTTGGCACGCAACTGGTTGGTGTTGAGCCTGACCATGAGCCCGGCTTGTCAACTATCCCCGGTCTGTTAACCGATGGACGTTACCTGAAAGACCCGGATGCTGCCGAGATCGTCATCGGCAGCGTGATGGCGAGGAATCTGAAGGTAAAAACAGGTGATGAGCTGACATTCCTGGGTAGTGGCAGGGATGGCTCATTTGCCGCGGGTGTGGTGACGGTGGTGGGTATATTTGAGTCTGGCTCCCAGGATATGGACCGGGGCCTGGCGGAACTTCCCCTGGCCTACTTTCAGGAAGTGTTTGCAATGGAAAACAGCGGTCATGTCATCGCGCTGGCGGTAGATGAATTGAGCAAGGTGCCGGCGATGATCGAACCGTTAGAGGGATTGCTCAAAGAGCAGGATGCGCTGGTTGTTCTGGACTGGGAAGCACTAATGCCCGGGCTCAAACAGGCGATACAGGCCGATATGACCAGTGCCTGGCTAATGTATGCGGTGTTGATCGTCCTGGTGGCATTCAGTGTACTCAATACGCAGTTAATGTCGGTGCTGGAGCGGACACGTGAGTTCGGCGTGATCATGGCACTGGGCATTAAACCCCGCCGGCTCGCATTATTGGTGCTGCTGGAAACCTTTCTGATGGCCTTGGTCGGTTTGTTGATCGGCGTGTTGCTCGGATCACTGGTGTCCGGCTATTTTGCCCAGGTTGGTTTTGCATACCCCGGTATGGATGAATTGGCAGCTAAATTCAATATGCCACCCGTCATTAAACCTGCATTGGATCCACTTTCCCTGATGCTTGGGCCAACCGTGGTATTCGTGTTCTGCCTGTTCGCTGCCATTTATCCGGCACTGAAACTATATGGCTTACGACCGGTTGAGGCGATGAGAGCCGCCTGATGGCCATGCCGCTTACAGCCCTGTCCACACTGGCCTGGCGCAATCTGTGGCGCAATTACCGGCGTACTCTTATCATGCTGCTGGCCATCGCTCTGGGTGTGTGGGCGATGATATTCATGACGGCCCTGCTACGCGGTATGGTAGACGACATGGTCAAACAGGGTATTAGTGCGTTACCGGGTCATGTTCAGGTTCACGCCAATGCCTACCGGGATGACCCGTCGGTTACACACAGTTTGCCAGCCCCGGACGATACCTTGCTCGATGTGCTCAATAGCGGCCAGGTAGTTGCCTGGAGTAGCCGGATAAAGGTACCGGCCATGATTTCCAGTGAATACGAAAGCCGGGGTATCTCACTGTTGGGTGTAGATCCCGCAGAGGAGTTGGCACTGGGTTTCGATTCAAATGATGTGATTGAAGGCCGGTTTCTCAAAGCTGCCGATGATGGCGGTATTGTCATTGGCAGAAAGCTGGTGCAGCGTCTTGAAACCCGCCTGGGAAAACGCGTCGTGCTGATGAGCCAGGACCCGGATAACGCCATTGCGGATCGTGGTTTCAGAATTGTTGGAGTTTATAGAGCCGAATTGGAAAGTCGCGAGGAAAGCATTGTTTATGCCGGTCGCGATGTGGTTCAAAACATGCTTGGTATGGGCACGGATGTATCTGAAATAGCCATACTTGGTTTTGACTACCGTACGCCTGAATCGCTCACATCCAATATTCGTTCAGCCGTTTCCGGGGATCACGAAGTGTTGTCCTGGCTGGAACTTGACCCCTACCTCGGTACCATGATGCGAGTCATGAATGGCTTTGTGCTGGTATGGATGGTGGTTATTTTTCTGGCCCTGTCATTCGGTCTGGTTAATACCCTGATGATGGCGATATTTGAGCGGGTAAGGGAAATCGGCCTGATGCGGGCACTGGGTATGCGACCCTCTGCCATTGTTTACCAGATACTGGTGGAGTCTTTACTGTTGCTGGTGCTGGGTTTGCTGGTCGGTAACCTGATCGCTATCGCCACCATCATTCCGTTAAAGGACGGCATTGATATATCGGGGGTAGCACAAGGCATGGAGATGATGGGTGCATCCAGTATGTTGTATCCGGTGCTGCAATGGCCGGACCTGGTGTTGGCAAACGCCGTTGTGATTATTTTAGGAATTGTTACCAGCTTGCTGCCGGCCTGGCGGGCAGCACGGTATCGACCGGTCGAGGCTCTTAGCCAGACATAAAATACTATGTGTAAGTAGAGAAGGAAGGCCCCGTATGCAAAATCAATCGAGCTTGAACCCATGGCAGCCATAAGTTGTATCGACCTGTGTAAATACTATCAACAGGGTGATGCGGTGATCAAGGGGCTTGATCATGTCAGCCTTGAGATCGAACAGGGTTCTTTTATCTGTCTTTCCGGGCCTTCCGGTTCCGGTAAAACCACGTTGCTCAACGCCATTGGCGGGCTTGATTCTCTGGATAATGGTGAAATTTCCATCGACGGTGAACGTGTTGACCTGCTTGGCAAGGCCGCACTGGCGGATCTTCGTCTTTTTCATATCGGTTTCGTGTTTCAGGCCTACAACCTGATTCCGGTACTCAGTGCGCAGGAGAATGTAGAATTCGTTATGCAGGTTCAGGGTGTGCCGGCAGCAGAGCGGAAACAGCGTTCCTTCAAGATATTGCAGGAGGTCGGACTGGAAGGAATGGAAGACCGTCGTCCAGCCCAATTGTCCGGTGGTCAACAACAACGCGTGGCCGTTGCCCGTGCTATCGTATCGCCAACCCAAACTGGTGCTGGCCGATGAGCCGACTGCCAACCTGGATTCACAAAGCATGGAAAAACTGATGCAACATTTCCGTGAACTAAACCGTGTACACAAGGTTACTTTCCTGATTGCGACCCATGATCAGCGGGTCATGGAATGGGCTGACCGCTTGATCAGTATGGAAGATGGACGGATAACCAGGGATGAGTTGCAACAAGCTCATTGACGATGCGGAATGCACGATAAGCAGTTGATGTTTCTACGTGTGGTTTTACCGGCTCTGTGGTTTGGCCTGAGCGTGTCTTCGTCTGCTTCTGATTCGTCACCCGGTGTGACGGACTGGACCTTTGGCGGACACGGCAAGTATCAGTACATAAACACGCAGATTCCGGATAACAGCGTGCTGCATGGTATCAGCGGTGGCAGCCTGCAGGATCATAACTTCGAAGTCCGCCTCAAAGCTTCAGCCAGACGGGAACGCCTGGGTTTTGAGGCCCATATGCAATTCATCACCGTACACTCCGATACGCTCTTCGGTTTCCGTGATCTTCCGGGATTACTTTATCCCGGAACCGATGTCATCAATGATGACCGGCGCTGGTTCAACCTGACCCACGCCTTACACGATGAAGGCAAGAATGCCACGCTGGTGCGTCTAGACCGGCTCACTGTTGGATACACGGGTGATAAGACTGTCGTCCGCTTTGGCCGCCAGGCGATCAGCTGGGGCAATGGTCTTTTATTTACACCGATGGATATCCTCAACCCTTTTGATCCGGCCGCAGTGGACAGGGAGTACAAAACCGGTGATGACATGCTCTATGGCCAGTATCTTCTGGACAACGGCAATGATGTACAGGCCGTGGGGGTGGTGCGTCGCAACCCCGTTAACGGTGATATTGAGTATGATCAATCTTCGCTGGCAGTGAAGTATCACGGTTTTTGGGGTAGTAATGAATTTGATGTATTGCTGGCGGAACATTATGGGGAGACCGTTCTTGGTCTGGGTGCCAGTACCGACCGTGGTGGTGCTGTCTGGCGGGGGGACCTGGTCTGGAATGATACGGATTCGGATTCTGTTATTTCAGGCGTGGCGGGTGTCAGCTATTCCGGTGTGTCCGCTGGCCACAACTGGACAGGCTTTCTGGAATACTATTACAACGGCTTCGGCATGACGGGTGGGGACTATTCCGCTGCCGCGCTGGCGGAAAATCCGGAACTGTTAAAACGCCTGGCCAGGGGTGAATTATTCAATCTTGGACGTCACTATCTCGGTGCTTCGGTGACAGTGGAAATGACACCATTACTCAATCTCACACCCAATATGTTTATCAATCTCACTGATCCATCAGCATTGGCGCAACTGGTGCTTTCCTATGACTGGAAACAGGATATTCAACTCCTGGCAGCCCTGAATCTCCCGATCGGCCCGGATGGCAGTGAATACGGTGGTATCGATGCGGTCCGACCGGGTCTGTATATCTCAACCGGTCCTTCGTTGTTTGTGCAACTGGCCTGGTATTTCTGAAAAACATGGGGAAAAAAATGTCCGGCACAACATCCCGTTCGAGTTTCCGGCGCTGGTCAGCCAGAATTTCAGTTGGTTTTGTCTTGCTTGTTTTTCTGGTTTTAATTTCGGCATACATTTGGCTTCGGCAAAGCCTGCCACAACTTGACGGCAGTATCACAACGACCGGTGTTCTCCACCCTGTGAGCGTAGAACGTGATGCCGAAGGTGTACCGACTATTAAGGCTTCCAATCGCAGCGATGCGTCGTATGCACTCGGTTATCTGCATGCCCAGGAACGCTTCTTCCAGATGGATTTATTGCGCCGCTCAGGTGCCGGGGAATTGTCTGAAATCCTGGGCGATGCCACCCTGGGATTTGATCGTAAGCGCCGTCGCCATCGTTTCCGGCACAGAAGTGAACAGGCACAGGACGTTTTCTCAGACTATGAACTATCCATCGCCAGCGCCTATACGCGGGGCGTTAACGACGGCCTGGCAGCGCTCGGGGCGGCCCCCTTTGAATATACCCTGCTGGGGGCAGAGCCGGAGCCATGGACAAACACTGATAGTTTGCTGGTCGTTTACGCGATGTATTTTGACCTGCAGGATTCGGACAACCGCTATGAGCGTGATTACAGCCTGATTCATGACGTCATGGGAAAAGACTTTGCCGAATTCCTGGTGCCACGCGGCACCTCGTGGGACGCACCCGTTGATGGTGGTTCAATACCGCTGGCACCTATCCCGGCAGGTACACCACAGTCCGTTTTGGAAACAGTGTCCGCAGGTACTGCAAGACTGCCGGTCGATGAAGTCATGCTGGGTAGCAATAACTGGGTTGTAGGCGGGTCGCTGACCGAAACCGGTGCAGCCATCGTTGCGGATGATATGCACCTGGGTCTTGGTGTACCGAATATCTGGTACCGGGTGCGACTAAAGATCGATGAGACCGATGCCGACGTCACCGGTGTATCGCTTCCAGGTGCCGCAGCCATGATTGTGGGCTCAAATACCCATATCGCCTGGGGTTTTACCAACTCGCAGACCGACACCCAGGATATAGTCTATCTCGACTGGATCGAAGAAGCGGAGGGTATTTATCAGTCACCTGGTGGCCCGGCAACAATCGAAAATGTAACCGAGCTTATCTGCAGCAACAGTGGCAGTTGCAGTGATTTTGTCATTCGGGAAACCATTTGGGGGCCATTGCTTGAAACCCGTGATCACCTGGGCCGGAGCCTGGTTACCCACTGGATTGCACATCAGAAAGGTTCAGCGAATATGCAGTTGATGCTGATGGAGAACGCCCGGACAATTGAAGACGCTTTCAAAATCGCACACCAGGCCGGCACACCCGCGCAAAACCTGGTGGTGGGCGACAGGCAGGGCAATATCGGCTACACGTTGCTGGGGCCGGTGCCGGCGCGATTTGGACATTCAGGGATGTTGCCCTCCAGTTGGTCCGATGGCAGTCGTGGCTGGAACGGTCGTCTTGCCCCTCCCGATATCCCGGTAATCATCAATCCAGCGCAGCAACGTCTGTGGTCAGCCAATGCCCGCATGGTATCCGGCGACATGCTGACGAATGTCGGCTTTGGCAATTACGGGCTTGCCGGTCGTCAAAACCAGGTTCGTGAGCGTCTGATGGCGTTGGAGAGCGCGAATGAGGATGACCTGTTTGCAATACAACTGGATGATGAGGCACTATTCCTGGCTCGCTGGCGGGTACTGTTACTGGCTCACTTCACTGATACCAGGGACCCTTCCACGTTGGCAGCCCTTGAAACAGTCAGGAACTGGGAAGGGCGTGCGGTACCGGGATCGATCGGTTACCGGGTCGTTCGCCGTTTTCGCAGCCATATAACCATGCGTGTCATATCCGGATTGACAAGACCACTGGAAGCCCATTTAGGTGAGCGCTTCCCATGGTATAGCCGCACCGTCGAAGGCCCGGCCTGGCGTTTGGTCAGCGAGCGTCCCGAACACCTTTTACCACCTGGTTATGATGACTGGAATGCGTTGATTAACTCGGCGATGGATGATGTGCTGGAGGAAATCGATGATAGCGGTGGCTTACAGGCCTACACCTGGGGTGCCTACACCGAATTGGCCATTGTTCACCCCCTGAGTGCTTTTGTCCCGGGTCTGGGTCTGCTCACCGACACACCACGGCAACAAACACCGGGCGAGTTCAGTAACATGCCACGTATCGGCGCGGGTGACTATGGTGCTTCTCAACGTATGGTCGTTTCACCGGGGCACGAGGAAGATGGCATTTTTCAGATGCCAAGCGGGCAGAGCGGCCATCCGCTGTCACCCTATTTTAACAAGGGTCATGAAAACTGGGTCAAAGGCGTAAAAAGTCCATTTCTTCCGGGTCCGGAAGAATGGACCCTGTTGTTCGAGCCGGCGGGTGGCTAAAGAAAACCTTTAGCTGCCTGCTACAGGAGGTTTGTGTTTCCCGGCTGACAGCAGATAAAGAACACTGCCCAGTGCAAAGAAAGCAGCCGTGGTCAACCACGCGGTCACGGATGCAAAAGTGATCAGCCACAGGCACAGCAGTAAAGCAATGACGGGTACCAGGTAGCCACCACGCAGGCGGAATTGACCCTCGGTTTTTTCGATACGTTTTTCAAGTACAGGCAAGGCCGCCACACCGAGAATATAGCTGAGTAAGCGCGCCAGTGTACTGACCACGGCAAGCCAGACAAAACTGCCACTCAGAGCAAGAACCAATCCCAAAGCTGCATAGAAGACGATGGAGTTAAACGGTGTCCTTGTGCGTGGATGTATCGCACCGAACCAGGCCGGTAATGAGCCCATTTTTGCCAGCGCGTAGGTCATTCGCGGTGCGGAAAGCATCGAGGCCGAGCAATTTCCACCAATGGAGAATACCGCTCCAAATGTGAGCAACGCAGCACCGGTCGCACCCATCAGTATTTCTGCAACATCCGCCAGTGGTGTTTTGCTCTCCGCCAGTCCGGGTAAAACAGATACCGAAATCAACTGGATCAAGAAGTACACGGCAGTAATGGTCAGCACCGTAAATGTGATGGCGCGGGGGATATCCTTACGTGGGTTACGCGCTTCGCCTGCGGGTACCACGGCACTTTCAAAGCCGACAAAAGCATACAACAGAATCAGTATCGTCTCGCCGAGGGTGCCGGATACCGGCAGGTCGACATGCACGAGGAGAGCGGGCTGAATATGCGTGAGTCCCAGTAGGATCAACAGAAACAGTGGCACCAGTTTGAGGGCTGAAAACAGGAATACGACGTTCATGCTCTGGCGTACGCCGATGATGTTAAAGACCGCAAGCAAAACAAATGCCACGGTAACGGCCACCTGGTGACCGATTCCGGATACCAGCGGCGTCCAGAACCAACCCGCGTAGGTGACCATCAATGAGATGTTGGCGCCGATGGCAGCCAGCCTGCCGATGTAGACCAGCCAACCGGTCTGAAAACCTGCAAAAGGCCCAAACGCCAGCCCGGCATACTGGATTGGACCACCGGTTTCCCTGAAGAAACTGGCAGCACGGGCAAAACACAGAACCACGGTCATGATCAGAACCGCACAGATCAGGAATAGCCATGGGCTGAAATTGCCGCTCTTGGCGGCGGCGATAGCGGGCAGGGCGAAAATACCGGCACCGATCACGCCATTCAGAGCGATCGCTGAGAAACCCACCTGGCCGATTTCACGGTTCAGAGAAACATCTTTATTGTTGTTCATTGTTATTGGTTCTGCCTGAAAGTCTCAAGCACTCTAACCAAAATCGAGTTTGCGTTCCAACCATAAAAGTGAAGCCGACAGTACCAGTGTCAACCAAAGCCAGATAAGACCGAGTGGCTCATATATCCACTTTTGCGCTGTGTCCGGCAGCGGGCCATTACCGTTAACAGCCCTCGCCCTGGTGGCCTTTACACGTTGATCACGTTGTTGTGCAAGCCACTGGTCTGCCTGAAATACATAAATCGCTTTTCGATCAAGAATGGATTCACGCCCGGCCGAAAGCAGTTGAAGCTGGTGCCATCCACCGAATTCCGGCCAGAAATAAACACACTGCCGGGGTGAACCCAGGCTGTCTGCTGCAAGTTGAAGTTCAAAGACGGATTGCTTTCCCTGGGACCTTGCCGCTTTAATCACCACCTTTGATCCCTGTTCGGTTGTGAATGCGCACACCGCTGTTCTCTGATTTACCCGGTAAAAATCATCTTCCCGCTGGGGTATCAGATAACTCCCGCTTCGCTGCCTGGCAAGGCCGGCGATCAGTGCGGACCAGTATTCACCCCAGTCAGATTGTTGACCTGCGGTCAGCCAATTGTGACTTTGGCTGATCAGGCTAACGCCTATATTGCCAACGCCTTTTGTGCGCCTGACCACCAGGCTTCTGCCATGACTGTCATCAATCAAAACATCTGCACCGTCGGCGTGTAATTGCATGGCTGCGGTCTTGAGTGGTACCTGCCAGTCATTCGGATCTCCGGTCAGCAAACGTGGAATAACCATGACCCCGTCTCCGGATAATGGTGCAAGATGAAAGCCGTTCAGTAAGTTTGTGTCGAGCTCGCTGATGTTCTCCAACAAGGCCGAATCTGCCAGTAGCAAAAGACCGAGCCCGTTTTCCACTGCATCGTTCAGCCATTGTCTTTGGTTGGGAGGCGATCCGGCCAGTGCCCTGCCGTCCATGATGAGAATATCCTGTTCAGCCAGTATCTGCGGGGAGAACGTGGTGTCGGTTCCTGCGGGCAAATTGGCGCTCTGGCTAATATTCTTTCCTTTACTGATATCGGTGTTAAGACGTAGCCGGTGTCCATTGGCTGCGGCGTAATTCTTCAGGGCACGTGTTTCAAAAGAGGGGGCCGATTGCCTGATCATGATATTGAGACGTGGCCCTGAACCCGATTCAATCGGGACGACCTGCTCAGATAACAGGATTTCAGAATCCCAGGCCTGCAATCTGTATTGCAGGTTTCCCCGGGCTTTGACCGCTGTTGACAGTCTGAAATCCTGACCACTTTTCAGACGCGTTTCGTCGACAATATTGGCAGCCGGATCAAGCAGGCGGAGTTGCACTATGGCTTCGCTATCAGCCTGTTGGTAGTGACCGCTGACCATCAGGGTTTCACCTTCAGTCACTGAACGTTGCCATTGCATGGACGTGAATCCGTTGATAACGGGTGGTGTGAAATCGATTGATATGGTTTCCGGAAAATCCTGCCACTGGTCCCGCTCAAGTCCATAGCCACGGATTTCAATTGTGCTCAATGCCGGTTCCCTTAGCGGCAGTTGTGCGATGTCGAGCAGCCAGTTTGCATTATTGAGACCCTGTTCCCGGTCCGGTGTGGCGGCGCCCGGGGCCACGTACAAACTGGCGGCGTTTGCAGAGCTGATGTCGGTTGTTACAGCTCCTTCCGTAACGATAATGACGGATTGCTCCACCGGTTGTGAAAAGCGGGGTTCCAGCAGAAGCAGGAACACGGTACCGTAGGCGACAGTATTCAATACCATTACCGCCAGCGCCCTGAGCGGTGCGCGCCGGAGCAATCGTTGCACTACGGAGTGTAAAACCAGCAGGAAAGAGGCAAGCAGTAACATGGCCAGCGCGATAATCCACGGATCGCTGAAATCAAATTGCCAACGACCAAAACTGATCATCGCCGGTCACCGCCGGTGTCCATGCTTGCCGCATCTGCACCGTTGTTCTGTTTTAACACCCGTTGGTAGCTTTTGATCAAGGGGTCATCGGCAGTCCAGATCGTGTTGCGATGGTGAAATTGTCCGCTATCCGCTTCTATCAGGTTCCAGATGGTGCTTTCAAGGTCCTGCAGGCATGTTTTGCAATCTTCAGGGTTCACACGACCGGTCAGTGCCAGCTTTTCAAGACTGGCTGCGTGACGGATAAGCGCCACCCGTTGCTGCGACCATTCGGTGAATTCATGGCCCAGGCGGCTCAGTAGTTCCCTTTGCTCTTCATTAAATTCAGAGTCTAAGGAATGTGTTTTAAGTAGCTGATAAACATCTTTTAAGAGTCGTTGATCCCATTGAGTTCCACCCGAATCAATAAGCGGCTCAGGTGCAGATAAATGGTAGCTGAGAATTTCATCAAGCTCGCCACTGAGACGACGCTCCTCGCTGACCGGTGGTGGTTCGAAGCCGAGTCTCTTGACATAGATCCGGTCGGCCTGACGAGCCAGTTTCAGATATTTGTAAGCCTCGTATTCAAACGGCAGTGCCAGTGCCGGTTCGGCCTGCATCAGGTGTCTCTCAGCCAGCCACATCTCGTTAACCGCACGTTTCATCAGCGCAACCGGGTTACGTTTTGTGATGGGTCCAACCTCCGGATCACCGTGGTCATGCCCGAACAGCCTGACGATGTCTGCCATGTTGTTGAGATCTGCCGGGGCTCGTAGCGCCTCCATGACGGTCTTCATGCAGGTCGTGCCCATCACCGGCCTCATCGGAATCCTCGTGTGGCTCGGCAGCTTGCATTTCAGGTGCTTCATCTTCACCGAACTCATCGCCAAGATATTGCCCGTATTTCTGTTTCAGGTCCGCCTGTGCCTGGCCGGTTTCATAGGAACGGTCTTTGAATGCCTGGACAGGGAGCTGCGATTCATCTTCAATCAGTTGCTCTGTATCGATAATGATCTGACGCTGGCTTTTGAAAAACTCGGGGATGAAATCGATCGCCAGACCTTCCGCAGCCAGCCCGGTCTGCCGGTCTTCCAGCCACCGCACGATCAAGGTCTCAGAGCGTCCGGTATTCGCTTGTGGAAGCCGGTTATCAGTCGCGATAACGGTGAAATAGACCTCATCGCCCGGTTCCATGCCGAGTGCCTCTAAATCCCATTCCTTTTGATAAAGAAGACCCTTGTCAGTTTCAGTGGATTGATCAAATTGCAATTTTTCATCACGAAACTTGACACCCTCACCGGAGCCCTTGGCGACCGAGGCAAGGATCTCGACGGTCTCTACACCGTAGTCATCTTTCACCAGTGCCTGGCTGGTAAAGCGTGCGGGTCCGGTTTCAGGGATCTCGAGTGCTGAGACTCCCGGTTCGATAACCCTGATGCCGGGGGGGCGATCCAGCTTCACCGTCAGGGAGTAAATCTCACCGGTGGTGCTGTTGGTCCCCTTTGTCGATGTTGATGACGCGGTAAAGACCGGTCCTGTCTATTTTGGCACTGGCGTGCAGGCGCCCGTCATTGCCGGGTTCCAAAATGACCTGCCGGTCGTTCGGGAGTTGCAAGGCATACCCATCGCCATTGGCTTCAACGTTTAAATTCCATTTAACCAGGCTGCCTTCGGGGAGTTCAATATCCAGTTGGTCAGTCTCCATTTCCGCAAGCCCGGTGTAGGCGGGCGGTTCAATACCTATGGCAATACCGGTGATCCCGCTTACGCCACCAGCGGTGCCGAGTGTTATGGGTGCCATTAAACTCGCCGGCAAAATACGGCTTGCCAGTGAACCCAACCGATCTGTAAGCAGCATCAACAGTAAACAGCTTAAGAAGATGAGCACTGCCGGCCGGTAGCTTATCGGAGCTTGCCAGCGCTCCACCTGCGCCAGGTTTTTCTCGTAAACAGCAATAGCCCGGCCACGCTGCAGCATTTGCAGGCTACCCAATTCGGCTGCATTCCGAACAAGCAGTTGGGCGCTTTCTTCGAAATCCGGGAACCGTCGATTGAGATGTTGTAAAAAGTTCTCAACGTTCACACTACGCCATTTCGAGCTGAGCCATAACTGGGCGAAGTAGACTATGCACAGGGCAACAACCTGTTGCAGCAACGCCGTTAACGGAGTACCAAGCCAATGCCCGATCAGCACCAGCACCGCAATAGCGGCAAGGGTGTAAAGTAAACGTTGCCATAACAATCTGCGCCGCCACCCGCGCAGGTGGTCTTGAATTTCGGCACGAACCTCAGAGGCCACTTTTCCGCGCTGCTCAGTACTTTTCACGTGGTTTCCTTTCACTCAGCCAGCGTTCAGTTATCCAAAGAAAAACCAGCAGGATAGTCAGGAGCCACTGTAGTGATCTACGCGGCAGGGGTATGTCTCCTTTGGAAATGGCGTGCCTCGTTTGAAGATTTGCGGGATCGATCCTGGCATCCGGAAAGCGTTGCGATTCCCGACCTGGGTCTGACATCAGTTGTAGCAACAACTCGGGGAATTCGGGCTGTAAAGCGAGAGAGTTCCACTGCGGGTTAAAACGACTGTTGAACCGTACTATTCGTGCATAACCGAAGTGAGATTCGTGTAAAAGTGGACTGTCATCTTCTGTACTAAGTAAAACCCTTTCATCTTCGTCTACTTTATGGCGGGCAAAGCGTTCCAGCCTGAAGGTGGTGAATGGATAAAAAGGAAAACTGACAAACTGGCTGGCTGATTCTGAAACACCGTCACCGGTATCGGTCAAAATAACCGTTGGTCTTTTGATTTCGGCAATTTTCGCTGGATCCAGCACTTCGTTTCCAAGGCGAATGAGCCAATCGGTATTCCCCGGTAATTCAACGGACCGGTTCGCAGCCACGCTTTCCCAGAGCAGTCCTGGCAGACGGTGTTCTTTCAATGTGGACAGTACGGCGCTAAGCAGTGCGGCATCAGCAGCGCGATCCGGCTCAAAGACAATCACTGCCCGGATTGACCCGTGGTCAACCACAGGAGCATGCTGAGGATGCGATATGCGCCAATCAACATCATGGGGCAGGGCAGGCTTATGTGACCCGAATTGCAATATGTGATCGGTGGCATATACCGTCACTTTGCCATTGTGGTGCACGAGGCTGAGCCGTTCCGACAACAACGACCAGATCTTGCCGGAGTCTTCGACGTCTGCCAAAGGCTGTTGTCCGCTGGTTTTTAGAAGTTCCAGGTCCGCTTGCGGGAATCCCGGTTGCAGCAGAAATACCCGGCTGCCTTGTGTCTGTTCCGCGTCGCTCAAAACAGTATTGATGGCTTCAGAGTCGGAGGTTTTTAACCAGTTGGAGGTCAGGTAGATAGTGGGTGCGTCACTGCTATTGAGCCCCGCCGTTGCGAGACCGCCCAGGATCAGTGCCGCCAGTGTAAAAATCCCAAACCTCAGCAGCAGTAATAACCACCGGGTCAGTTTCACCTCGGTAACCTGTAGTCTGCGAGCCTGTCTGATCAGGTCAATATGGCCGATACGGACCAGGCGTCCGCGGCTTCGACTGAATAAATGAATCAACAACGGGATACCGAGCGCCAGTAAAGCCCACCATGCTGCTGGTGTAACGACCGACAGACCGGATAACATCCCTGGCATATCAGTGTCGGATTTTCTGCCGGCTGGTCAGAAAATCGTACAGGGCCTGATCCATCGGTTCATCGATATTGATGTTGTACAGGCTGACCTGTTGCCGTTGCAGTTGCCGCTCCAGTTCCTGCTGATGAGCAGCCAGTGATTCCATCCAGGTTTCACGTGCGGCGGCCGCAGATACCAGTACCTGTTCCCCGCTTTCCAGGTCTTCAAAGCGGATTGCTCCCTTGTAGGGAAAACGCAGCTCGTCGGTGGTTTGTAAGTGCATGGCAACGACCTCGGTTCGGCCTGCCGAGACCTGGGTGATAAATTCATCCAATTCATTAGATTTCTGGTAAAAGTCACTGATAATAAATATTAATCCGGTTTTCTGTAGCCGCTGGATTGCCGATTTTATCAGTACGGGGTCCGGAAAGCTGTCACCGCTCCTAATGGTTGAGAGCTGCCTCAGTAAGCGGTGCCAATGGCGCTCACCGCTGGCCGGCGGCAGCAGGTGGTGTTGATCTCCGGACAGGGCCAGCATACCGACGTGGTCGCCCTGTAGCTGTCCGATATAGGACAGTGTTGCCAGCAGATGACGGGCATATTCAAACTTGCTCCATGTACCGGGCTTGCCCTCACTCGCCTGGTTCATCGAGGCGCTTGCATCGAGAACAAACCACATGGCAATCTCACTTTCGCGTTCGGCCTCCCGGACGAAATAGCGGTCGGATCGTGCGAACAGCTTCCAGTCAATTCGACTTAGCGGGTCGCCTGGCTCGTAGGCCCGATATTGACTGAACTCAATACCGATACCGCGCTGATGACTTTGTTGCAGACCATGCAGAAAACCATCTGCGACAGTTTTTGCGATCAGGGGCAGGTCCTTGACACGGGCCAATGTACGGGGATCGATGAACCGTTCCATAGCGGCTAATCAAGCGGACTGGCAGGTTGCGATACAGAATTAAACAACTCGTCAATGATATCCTCGGTTGTAATACCAGTGGCTTCAGCCTGGAAATTGAGCAGGATACGGTGACGCAAGACCGCGTTGGCTACCTGGCGGATATCTTCAATGGTGACGGCAAAATGACCGTTCATCAGCGCCCGTGCCTTGGCGCACAACACCAGGGCCTGGCCGGCACGCGGACCTGAACCCCAGCGTACGTATTCCTTTACCATTCTATTTTCACCAGTGCCCGGTCTGCTGGCCCGCACAATACGGGCAATATAGGTCAATAAGACGGCGGATATTTCTACTTCGCGAACCAGCGATTGCAATGCGATCATATCAGTGGCGTTGAGCACCGTATTGAGTTGCACAACGCGGTTGCCAGTGGTGCGGCTGAGTATTTCGACCTCTTCAGCTTCGGATGGATAGGGTACGCGTATGAACATCAGGAACCGGTCGAGTTGTGCTTCGGGTAGCGGGTAGGTTCCTGCCTGTTCCACCGGGTTTTGTGTGGCGAGCACGAAAAATGGCTGCGGCAGGGTATGCACTTCACCGGCATAACTCACACGCCGCTCCTGCATTGCTTCAAGCAGGGCCGCCTGGGTTTTTGGGGGGGTGCGATTGATTTCATCTGCCAGCAGAATGTTGGTGAATACCGGCCCTTTCTGGAATTTGAAAAAACGCTTACCACTGATATGATCCTCTTCGAGAATCTCGGTGCCGATGATATCGCTGGGCATCAGGTCAGGCGTGAACTGAACCCGGCGAAAATCCAGATCCAGGCTTTGTGCCAGCGTGCTGACCATCAGTGTTTTTGCCAAACCGGGGACACCTTCCAGAAGACAATGACCACCTGCCAGAACGCTGATGAGAAGTTCATCCACGATTTGTGTCTGGCCAACGATCAACTTGGCAATTTCAGCCGATACCAGGGGTAGTTTTGCCAGCTTATCCTTGATTTCCTGTGTTTGTACCAACGGGTCTTTTGTTTCTGTTTCCTGCATGAGAATAATCCGGTCCTAGGCCGTCATGGAATAAATTACAATATTGACCGCGAAGCGGGTGTTATCCACCCGCATGAAACGTTTGTTCCTGAAATCATAGTCCCATTCGCAACCGAGGTCCTTGTTGGAGTACAGCACGCCTATACGGCCATTGATCTCGATGGCCTTGAGATATTTGTGAACCAGGTCATCACCCCAGCCGTTCAGTTCCTGGGTAGTATTGGGTGGGCCGTCAAACTCAAAAAAAGATCTGTAGATGAGATGATCATTGGGCAGTGTTTGCAGGGCGTCCGGTCCGAAAAGATCCGCCATCTGCTGCTCGAAACTGCGGGCAAAAACGCCATCGATGTCGTGGTTGCAATCATCGACAAATACAAAACCGCCGTTGTTGACGTAGCGAGTGAAATTTTCACGCTCGGCATGACTGAACTGTACCAGCCTTCGCCCGGCCAGGTAACAGAATGGCACACTCAGCATCGCGGGGTCGGCCAGTGCGATGACCTGTTCGGTCGTGTTCACACGCAAAGTGGTGTATTCGATCAGTGAATTGAGCAGATTGGCCGGCATCCGCTCATCGACATCCCAATCACCGGACTCGTAACTCAGGCGGGTGAAGACAAAGTCATATTCGTCCTCAGTTGCACTTTTTACAGGCAAAGAGAAGATACCGGCCCCCAGACCGGCCCCCAGGCACGTCAGGGTGCTTAGAAAGAGACGTCGACGCATCAACGAAGCGTGGGGCATGCGCACCCACCTTGCAAAACTGACAACATAACCAGGAAGGCGGACGAGTCCTTCCGCCCCTTGGTTCTATTACAAAAACAGGCGGACACAAGTGCCCACCTTACACCGCATCAGACAGACTGCTAAAGGTGAAGTCACGTATTTTCATTGGCGGAATCATGCTGCCATTGATACGAACGGGTTTACCCAGAGCTTCGATGTTGTTCAACATGACAATCGGACTCTCGTTGAAACGGAAGTTTTTGATCGGGTATTTGATCTCGCCGTTTTCAATATAAAACGTGCCATCACGGGTGAGCCCGGTGTAGAGCAGGGTTTGCGGATCCAGTTGCCGGATGTACCAAAGCCGGGTGACCAGCACACCACGCCTGGTATCCCTGATCATGTCTTCGAGCGACTGGGTGCCGCCTTCCATGATCAACTGTTGATTGCCACCGAAAATTCCCTGGCCGGTGTAGGCGGTCGGGTAGTATCTGGTACCGGTTTTCTCGGCCCAGTAACGCGTATTGGGCATGGCGGTTATGACACCCTTGTCAATCCATTTGGTCGTGCCCACAGGGTGACCGTCACCGGCAAATGGAGCGGTTGGGCAGTCGGGGTTGGCCGGGTCGCTGTAAATGGTGACACGCTCATCAAACATCTTATCGCCGAGACGATTGGTGGGAGCGCCTTCCGCCGGTTCTGTGCCTTCTTCAGGCTTTTTGCTGAGAAAACTCCGGCCCTCGTCCGCGGCACGCTGATTCATGCTGCCAAACATGTTGGAAAGCAGTTGTACCGTGGCTGCCGGTTCCATGATGACCGTGTATTTACCCGGTTCCATTTCCTTGGCATCCTTTGAGCCCATGGCCTTACTGATCGCCACGTTGGAAGCCTCTTTTGTGTCCATTCTGCCGGTGTCATTGTAGTCGCGTGAAACCCAACCGGAACCTGTTCCATCCTCGGTACGGATGGTCGCGGTGAAATTCACATTGGTCGAGGTGTGGTATGCAAACATACCCGCCTTGTTCATCATCGCGCTGAAGGACGCTGCGTCATTCAGGTAGCCTGAAGCGACCAGCTTGTTCTTGCGTGAAGGCACAATGCTCGCTTCCGCCGCCGCCGCCCGTTGATCCGGTGTCGTTGATGCAGTTGAGTCAAACCAGGCATTCACCTTGCTGTATTCGGCAGGGCCCAGGTTGGGCATATGCTCGGGATTCTCTGGTGACAGCCGTGCCAGTTCCTCGGAACGTCTTACGACTTTTTCAAGCGAGGCATCATCAAACTCATTGATGGTTGCGGTGCCGGTGCGTTTGCCGTAACAGGACCGGACAGCCAGCGTGACGTCGCTGACTTCACCAGCGGTCGAGACCGTATTACGTGCATAACGGATGTTGCCGGCATTGGAGCCGTCCAGGTTGCATTCGCATTCGTCCGCCTTGGATAAAGCAATAACCTTGCTCAACAATTCCCTGGCTTTGGTTTCTGTAAAAATTGCCATTTGTAAACCTCTTGAATTCTGTTATTTGATCAGCGATCAACCGACCTTGCGGGCGGTGTTGATCACGTTGATGTTATTGAACCGTGTTGTCGGGCAGCCGTGTGATACGGCGCTGACCTGCGGTGGCTGACCCTTGCCGTCGAAGAAGGATCCACCCAGGCGGTAATCGGATTTACCCGCAAGCTTGGTACAACTGTTCCAGAATTCCTGTGTGTTGGACTGGTAGGCCACGTCTTCGATCTGCTCGGTGATCTTGCCGTCCTTGATTTCATAGAACAACTGCCCGCCAAACTGGAAGTTATAACGTTGCTGATCGATTGAGAAAGAACCCCGGCCAACGATGTAAATACCGTTTTCGACGTCCTTGATAACATCGTCTGCCGACAGGTCCTGCTCATTTGGACGCAGGGAGACATTGGGCATACGCTGGAACTGGACATCGGCCCAGCTCTGTGAATAACAGCAACCATGGGATTCATTCTGGTCGATGATGTGTACCTGGTCACGAATCGCCTGGTAGTTGACCAGGATGCCATCCTTGACCAGGTCCCATTCCCTGGTTTTGACACCCTCGTCGTCATAACCGACATAACCAAGTGAATGTTTCTGGGTCTTGTCGGCAACCAGGTTGACGATATCAGAGCCATAGTTAAAGGTGCCGCTGCGCCATTTATCCAGCGTGGCAAAACTGGTGCCGGCGTAAGTTGGCTTCATAACCGAGCACACGATCAAGTTCGAGCGGATGACCGACAGACTCGTGGATGGTCAGCATCAGGTGATGTGGATCGAGTACCAGGTCGTATTTCCCGGGCTCTACTGACCGTGCCTTGAGCTTGGCCTGTAATTGCATGCCGGCATCCCTGGCATCTTTGACCATGTCATAGGAGATAGCGATAACCGATATTGGCACCCTGGACCTGGATTTGCTCTGCCGGATCACCGTCGAGGTATTCAAAACCCATACCGACCGGGTTTCCGAGTCCCGTGCGCTGTTTGAAACCAGTCGGGCCAACGGCAGTAGCGAAGAACGGTGCCCAAAGCCGGTGCACATCCTGGTCAATGTAAGAACCATCGGTTGAGGCAAAGTACTTTTGTTCATTGACCAGGAACAATACGGATGTGATGTAATTCGCACCGTTATCCATGGCAGCATTGTTTACCTCCATCAACAGGTCAACTTTATCCTTGATGGGGATTTCCATGGCGTTCTTGACGATAGGTGTCTTCCATGAAACCTCACCGACACCGGTGACCGGTGCAAGTTGTACCGGATCCGTCTGAAATTTGGAATTGGCCTTGGCAACTGCAACGGCCTTTTCAGCAGCCTTTGCAATACTGTCAGGTGACATGTCGGAGGTGGCGGCAAAACCCCAGGTTCCATTGGCGATTACCCGCACGCCGATGCCAGCAGATTCCGTGTTGACCACGTTGTCAACGCGTTTTTCCTGGGCAGTGATGAACTGGTTAAGATAACGGCCGATGCGGACGTCGGCGTAAGTTGCACCCGCGGATTTCGCTGCGTTCAGGGCGATGTCAGCCATTTTTTTCTTAAATGCAACTTCCATTGGGTTTGCCGTTAATTCAGCAGCTGAAATATAACTGCCGGGCAGGGCGATCATCAGTCCGCCCATGCCAATACCCGTGAGTTCAATAAATTTCCGTCTGTCCATTCATCCTGCCTCTATCTGCTTTATGTAGAAATTTCGCATGTCTTTTGCCAATGGCTGGAAACCACTCAGACCCATTGGCGGGAAAGCACTGTAACATTATTTTGTCATTTAACTCGAACCCCCGCAGGATATAGACCTTGTTTGCTGATCAACAGTGGAATTAGTCACGGAAGTATCCGTAGCGGCAAAAATAGTGATTTTGACATATCGGTCAAACACGGTATTTAATGCGTGATCATATGTCCTCTGGTGCTGACCTGTAACAAGCGAGATGACTGTTTAATGAGTTTTAACCGGAAACACGAAGATAGCAGCACCAGTGTATGAAAAATGTACCTGTGCAGGTTTGGCGCTTGATGGTGGCTTATGCGCTTATGATGGCCTGGTTCAGCACTGCTTTCAGGACTCAGTTGAAGTATCAGTCATAAATTGCCTGGTTTTATGACTACAATGTAAAGGTGAACAGCATGACCGCATATTATGATCTGTTGGGTGATCGCTCGGGCGATCCGGCGGAATTATGAGCAACGCCTTCCTCAGTTTCGAAGATCAGCCGGGCAAATTGATCGTCAATGTGAAGGGGCACTGGATATTTGATGAAGTTTCGGCATTGGAAGACGCAACTGCAGCGGTTTTACCGGAAGCAGGGCAGGTTGTTACCTTCCAGTGCGCGGGTCTGGACTCAATAGATATAGCGGGTGCATGGGTTCTATATGACCGCACGGAACAATTATCCGAATTGGGAATAAAATCCGAGTTTGCCGGTTTCAAAGCCGCTCATTTCAAGTTTTTGCAGAACATCATCGATGCGGCAGCGATCCGCGAATATGAAGAGCCGAACGAAAATCCTGTGCCTTCGAGGCATTTGCAAAAGGCTGTCGAAAAACTGGGAAAGGCCACCGCATCCCATATTGAAGATCTTGGAGCGATCGCGAAATCCATCCTCGATGGTGTGCGAAAGCCCTCCCTGATCATGGTGGGTGAAACCATCAAGCAGGTTTACTTTACCGGTGTTCAGGCGATTCCGGTCGTGGTGGTGATCACATTTCTGATCGGAATTGTCACCGCCCACCAGGCCGCGGGACAGTTGGAGAAGTTCGGTGCCTCGGTGCTGGTCGTCGACCTGGTAAGTATCTCGATTACCCGCGAGTTGGGTGTGTTGTTGGCGGCGATCATGGTGGCCGGTCGTTCAGGCAGCGCCTTTGCTGCCGCGCTTGGAGTCATGAAGCTTAATGAGGAAGTGGATGCGATGCGGGTACTGGGTCTCAATCCGAACCAGATGCTGGTGATCCCGCGTATACTCGGACTGGTGATCGCCTTGCCCATCCTGACAATTTTTGCAGATATTGCCGGTCTTGCCGGCGGTGCATTGATCGCCGTGGGGTCAATGGGCATCAGCGGCTTGCAATTTGTTGAGCGCGTGGCTTACAGCACCGACCTGACCGATTTTTATGTCGGTCTGAGCAAAGCCCCTGTGTTTGCGCTTTTGATAGCGGTGGTGGGTACCTTGCGTGGTTTGCAGGTGAAGTCGTCGGCTGAAGAACTGGGGCTCAAGACCACCATGGCGGTGGTGCAGTCGATTTTCATGATTATTGTCGCCGATGCCCTGTTTGCAACCCTGTTCACACGGATGGGTATCTGATGGAAACGGTTATTTCAGTCGAAAACCTGGTGAACCGTTTCGGTAGCCAGGTCGTGCACGACAAACTTTGCCTGGATATTCATCGTGACGAAATCCTGGGTGTCGTCGGCGGTTCCGGCAGTGGAAAGTCGGTGCTGATGCGCAGCATTCTCGGATTGCAGAGACCCACCAGTGGCACCATTACCGTGCTGGGACAGAAAATTGAGTATCATAAACCGGGGCCAAGCCGGTGCTGGGGAGTATTATTCCAGGGTGGGGCGTTATTATCCGGTCTGACCGTTCAGCAGAATGTTGAGTTGCCGATAGCACTGTATTCAGATATGCCGGTGGAAACCCGTCATGAACTGGCCAGTCTGAAACTGTTGATGACGGGTTTGTCACTGTCGGTTGCTGATAAGTATCCATCTGAGCTATCGGGTGGAATGCGCAAACGGGTTTCACTGGCAAGGGCACTGGCACTCGAGCCAAAAATTTTATTCCTTGATGAACCCACTGCCGGTCTGGATCCGATTGCTGCAACGGAATTTGACGGATTGATTACATACCTTCACGATAATCTCGACCTGACCATCATGATGATCACCCATGATGTTGACAGCCTGTTTGGTATTTGTGATCGCATTGCGGTACTGGTAGATGGAGGTGTAGTGGTGGGAACCATGGACGAAGTACTGGACTCTGATCATCCGTGGATCAGAAGCTATTTTGGTGTGCCGCGTGCGCAAAGGGCCCGCCAGGCCATCAGAAGGCCAGCCTATGAATAATAAAAACTTCGCTGTCGGTTTGTTTGTTGCCATAGCACTGACCGTGTTTGTGGGTGCGACCATTTGGTTGACGGGTAGACAGGGCTCTGAACCCACGGTGGATTATTCGGTGTTTTTTGAAAAGGACGTGGGTGGCCTGATGCTGGGTGGCCCGGTTTTTTACCTGGGTGTCGAGGTCGGCACTGTCACTTCAATGAACATTGTCCCGGGTAACCCCATGCGGGTTCGTGTTGATATTGAAGTGCTGAAATCCGCGCCGATCGATGCCGGTACCTATGCCAGTCTCGCTTTCCAGGGTATTACCGGTGTCGCCGTGATCAAGCTGAAAGCCGATCCGGGCCTGCATGAGTCTTTACAAGTCGGAGAAGATAGCCGGTTCCCTGTGATTACAGTGCGCGATAGCGGGTTCAGCGCTTTACTCGATATGGCTCCGGCCATCGCTGAAAAACTGGATTCGGTGTTGCAGTCGATTAATGAAATTATGGGTGAGGAAAACCGGGAACTGGTCAGCAGGATACTGGATGATATGGCAAGTGTGACCGAAACCCTGGCGGCGGAAAAAGACTTCATCAGCGAACTGCCCGGTTTGCTCAGAGGGACCATCAATGAACTCGACACAACCATTGTCCAGATCAAGTCAACGGTGGAAAAGCTTGAGCCCGGTATGGAATCGACCCTCGCAAATCTCGAGCAGGCAACGGCAAGCCTGGCACAAATGAGCGCAAGAATTGAGACCTGGACTGCGGCAAACGATAAGGAAATGAATGCCTTCATGGCGGACGGGCTGGGCCAGTTTCCCGCATTGGTTAGCGACGCGCGTGCGACACTCAGAGAGGTAGAAAAACTGGTAAAGGACTTGCGTGAGGATCCTTCAAAACTAATTTACCAGCCTCAAGAGGACACGGTGGAAGTGGAGCGGTAGGATAATTCATGAATAGTTCAAAAAAAATTGGCGTGTTTTTCGTACTGGCAAGCGCATGCGTTTTAGCGGCGTGTTCTGGTTTGACAAAAAGTGACAATCCGGTGGTCACAACCTGGTGGCTGAAACCTTATACCGGTATGACGCAACCCACAGTTCCTGACGCGGTTCTGCCGGTTAAGCTGACAGTGACCGCGGTTCCCGGTCTGGACAGTGACCAGATACTGACGCTTTCCGGTGAAGCGGAGCTCAGGTCCTATGCCGGCGCGCGTTGGGCAGATCATACTCCGGAACTTCTCGCATCTTTGATCGGACGATCACTTGAAGCATCCGGTCGGTTCGACGTTCAGCCTGCGCGGGCGGGCAGGGGCTCCGGGGGCTGTGTTTTGCAACTTGAGGTTCGTGAATTTTTTGCCGATCTCGGTGCAGGCGGCAGTACAACCGCCGTCAGGGTCGCCCTCAATGGCCGTTTCCAATGTGAACCAGCGGCACCGGTTTATGTTCAGTCGAGCGCGACGATGACTGTCGGTGATGAACGTATGAGTGTCATTGTCGCAACTTTTCAGCAGGCGATGGATCGCGTAATGCGAGATATGTTAGATAAAATATAATATATACAGATGATTACAGGATAAAGTTAATTTCGATATTGACCTTAACAACATCACACCGTCATCATTACCCACGGCGCAGGCTGCTTAAGAGTCAAGCGGCCTGCGGCCCAGCCAGCTCCCCACGGCGATTGCCAGCAGGGCCATGGTCCAGACGACTACTGCACCGGTGGGCAAATCAAACAATGCGGATAACACAATTCCGGCAATATAGGCTGCTGCCCCCAAAAGATAACCTGCCATCAGACGACGTTTCCCATGTAGTTTCTGTGTCGCCAACGCAGGTACGATCAAGCTGGCAAACACCAGGTAAACACCAACGAACTGCACGGATGCGGTTACTGCAAAGGCAAAAATGACATAGAAACCCTTGCGACCAATCTGATCATGCCATCTGAACCAGGCCGTCAGCAACACGGCGTAGAGCACTGCCATGTAGACCAGTGATGTCCAGGTTGACCAGAGGATTTGTCCAACCAGCAGGTCTTTCATATGTTGGGCGCCGTGCGGGTTGCCGGCCAGCAACAGGATGCTGCCGGTCGCGGCCATCACAAACAGGATACCGATCAGCGGTTCCTGCGACTGAGGCCAGCGCTTTTCCGACCAGCTCAGACCTGCCGACGCCAGCAAGGCGGTACTGACAGCGGCAATTTGCACTGCCCACAGTTGCTCTTCCCAGCCCAGGACACCAGCGGCCAACACCCCCAGGCCGGCGATTTGTGCGATTGCCAGGTCAATGAAAATGATCCCTCGCTTGAGAACTTCCTGACCCAGGGGCACGTGGGTACTCAGTACCAGGAAACCTGCAAAAACTGCCGGCCCCAATATGGACCAGTTGAGAGATTCCATTGCTATACGTCCCCTGCGGTCAGCAATCGATTGATAATATCATCGAACCACTTGAACAGGTCGCTAGCCTGGTCGGTTCCACCGACGGTCAATGGAAGAAGAACGGCCGGAATACCGGTGCGCTCTGATAACCATTTAGAGGCCTTCTCGCTCTGGAACGGTGCGCGAACGATAAAATCGGCCCCGTTGTTACCAAAACGCTCCAGCAGGCTTCCCAGGTGACTGGCGGTGGGTGGTATACCTGACACCGGTTCCAGCGTCGCAACTTCAACGAGTCCCAACCAGGCCTCGAGGTAGATCCATGACTTGTGATGAGCGATAACCCGCTTGCCCTTGAGAACAGACGCGCGCTCTTCCCAGTTCGCGATCGCAACTCTCCAGCGCTGACGGAAGTCCGACAGGTTCTGCTGATAGCTGCCGGCATTGCCTGCATCCAATTGCACCATACGCTCGGTCATGACTTCGGCCACCAGCAGGATGTTGTGCGGGTTTGTCTGGATATGGGGATTCCCCTGTGGGTGAACGTCACCCTGTGAACGGTCGCTGACGAGGCTGACATCCAATCGTTTTACATACTGGCTGGCTTCGAGAAAACCCGGACTGCCCGGCATGACTTTGGGATTATTGCCCTTCCGCAATAGCATCGGTAACCAGCCGATTTCCAGTTGTGCACCGCTACAGACGATCAGGTCAGCACGTCGCAGCTTGGAAATCAAGCTGGGTCTCGCCTGGATATAGTGTGGGTCCTGCAAGGCATTGGTTGCGCTGCTGACCTTGATCTTGTCCCCACCCAGCTCCGTTGCCAGTGCCGCCCATTCCGGCTCACAGGTGAATATGTCCAGATCAGCCGAGGCAAGCAACGGTGTGAGCAGCAAGATTATCGCTAATATCATGGTTTTCATATTTCTTTTCCTAGAACGAATGCGCGCCATGGGCACCGATACTGAAAATGTATTGCAGTCCCCACTGGTTGTCACCAGCAAACCCTGCCTTGTCGCGTGTGTACTGCAATCTCAAACGGCTGAACTCACTGTTGGACCAGTCGGCCATGACGCTGTAACGGCGCGGGTCGTGCGATGATGGCATCAATGGTGTGCCATCCCAGGCTTGCCCGGGATCATCCGATGACAGTTGGTCATAGCGAAGACCGATACGCCAGCGGGGGAACGGTTGGTAGACAGCCTGCAGGTACCAGCCCTGCTGATCGTTATCGTAAGGCAGCGGGTCACTTTCCGGCAGGGTATAACTTCCATCTTCATTTCGCCACATATACTCGGCCTGGAAAATGAAGTTGCGTTGTTTGTTGTTGCCGTTGGGTGCCCACTTCCAGACAAACTCTGCAATCCACAGGTCTGTTTGCCCGGTGAAAATGAGCGGGTCATCTTCATCACCTGATTCCCTTTCATCGGCATCGGCCTGAAGGTAGGAAAGACCAGCCTGCCAGCTGTTGCTGAAGCCGATATCACCACCGGTGCGCAGATGCAGGGTGTAACTGCCAAAACCGGAGTGAGCCGCACCACCTGACGGGTATTTGTCTCCACGAGTAACTTCTGCCCCAAGTTCAAGGTAAAAATCAGTGGGTGCGAGCCAGCGCAACTGCAGACCGTCATCGAGGTACTGGCCACCCAAAAATGCCTGGTATACCAACGGCTGGTCAGCAAAGTCCCAGCTATGCGAGTGCTTGTCATTCAGGTAGCCGATATTGGAATAGAATCTACCCATACGCAGCGCAAGCCCTGCCGGCAGGGTCATGGTTTCAACCCAGGCTTCCTCAAGTTCAACCACCACATCACCGTCTTCAATGGCGATGGGTACGGTTAGCCAGGCCGTGAACTTGTCATCAACGTTGGCGGAGATGTTGATTTCGGTTTCTCCGAGAGCCAGGCCTTCAGGCAAAGGGCCGGCTTCACCACCCAGCGGAAACCCGGGTATTTCGTAGAGGTCAGGGTCATCGTTATAACTCCAGACCTGTCCCTGAAAAATAACACCAATCGCAGGGTTCGAAGCGTTGTTGCCGCTGTTCAGCATTTGTCCTGCGGATGGTTCAGGTTGCCAGGGGTCCGCCTGTTTGGTGATTTGGGTCTCAGTTTGCACGTTGGTGGCCTGATGTTCGCCGGCGTTTTTTTCTGCCTCATCCAGACGTTTTTCCAGTTGGGCGATACGTGATTCGTAGTCGGCGCGCATTTGTGCCAACTCCGCCCGCAGGACGTCTAATTCAGATTCGGTTTGTGCCAATGCTGGTACTGGGGTGAAATATCAGGCATACCCATAAAATTCCAAGAGTCGGGGTGCGCATTGCGTGTCTCCATCAAAACTATTATCAGATAACCCGCCTTTGACGAAATGGCGGACATGAAGAAATGACGTTTCAGAGGGTGTTTGGAGGAGCGCGGCTGTGATGGACTTGTAGAAGGCGTGTCGAAAAATAAGCTGGAGCGTGCTTTCGGATCGAAGTCAGCTCGATGTGTGCTGACAAAAACGGCTCCGGGTTCATTTGCCATGAACGGAATCGGGACTACCGGGGTGGATGCACAGGGAACAAAAACCGGAGTCACTGACTGGGTGGCTTGATACATGCGCACTGAAAGCCAGGTTGCTGGCAGCCAGCATCACGGCCAGCAAGAGGCAAATTAACTTGTTTTTACTACATCATATTTGAGATTGCTTTCAAATCAAAACTGCCGATCAATGTTTGTTGTGTGCAATTCACACCGACTATCATGTTATACGACTAAACGAAGCGTGTCATTGATCCGGTGCTGGTCGTGCGGACTCGCCGGGTGTACGTGCAAGCTATCAGCGACGACGTATGTTGTCTTCAATGGTGGAAATTTCGTCGTGAAGGGATTGCCTGGCGTGTTAAAATTCCCGATCGTTTCAGCCGTCAGTCCGTTCGGGTTTTAAGGTATGAAAATTAAAGTAAACGACCTCGGTCAGCAGCACTCTGTTTTTAACCAGTACATGGCCGAAATCAGGGATACGGCGGTGCAAACGGACAGCATGCGGTTCCGGCGTAATCTCGAGCGTGTGGGTGAGATCATTGCTTATGAAATCAGTAAAACACTGGTATACGAAACCCGGGCCATCAACACACCGCTGGGTGTTTCCCAATGCAGTGTTCTTGTCTCACAACCCGTGTTGGCAACCATCCTGCGAGCCGGTTTACCCCTGCACCAGGGTTTTTTGAATTATTTCGACCAGGCTGAAAATACCTTTGTTTCAGCCTACCGGATACACCACGACGATGATGACGAATTCGACGTGGAAGTCGAATACCTTGCGAGTCCTGACCTGGAAGGCAAAACCGTTATTTTGTGTGACCCGATGCTTGCAACCGGTTCGTCCATGGTACTTGCCTACAAGGCTTTACTTGAAAGGGGTACGCCCCGGCACATCCACGTGGTAACGGTGATTGCATCCGAGGCGGGTATCCGTTTTGTACAACAGAATATGCCCGCTGAAACAACCATTTGGACAGGTGCGGTGGATAAGGAGTTAACTTCTAGATCTTATATTGTTCCCGGTCTTGGCGACGCGGGTGACCTGGCCTATGGAAGCAAGCAATAAGGCGTTTCAGGCACACACAAATGTTCGCATGGAAAATACGCATGCGGAAGAGGAAGTCTGTGAAGAATGATGAATGGCTTTGATCGATTGGTGAGGTCCACACTCGGTGGTGGCATCCCAATGACGATATTCATACTGGCGATAGTGGCCGGTGTCGCCGCCCTGAAGTTTACCCCACGGGAAGAAGAACCCCAGATCGTGGTACCCATGGTGGACGTCCTGATCGAGGCACCGGGACTCAGTGCGGAGCAGGTCGAGCGACAGGTCGCGACACCCGTAGAGAAGTTGCTGGCACAGATTCCAGGTGTCGAGCATGTTTATTCGACCTCCAGCAGCGGCAAGGCAGCCGTGACACTGGCATTTTACGTGGGTGAAGATCGCGAGATTTCCATCCTCAATGCGTATAACAAACTCTATGCCAACCAGGACAAGGTGCCCGAGGTGGTATCGCGCTGGATGCTGCGGCCAATCGAAGTCGATGACGTACCCATCATGTTGCTGGCGCTGTGGAGTGATTCACCGGATCGTTACGGCAATTTTGAATTGCGACGACTGGCCCAGGACGTGTCGACCTATTTGCAGGGTATCGATGAAACCAGTGAGGTCAATGTAGTTGGCGGTCGGCCACGGACTGTCAGGATCCTGATAGATCCGGAGGCCATGGGTGCGCGCAAGACAACGGCGGCGGACATTTTTAATGCCCTGAAGATTTCCAACGTATTGCAGGCCGTGGATCAATGGACTTTCAATGATGAATCCATCGTGTTGGAAAGCGGTGATTTTGTCCGTAGTGTTGAAGAACTCAATGCATTCGTGGTCAATATCATCGACGGTACCCCGGTTTACCTTGGTGATATAGCCGATATAATCGATGGCCCTGCCGAGCCGGATCAGTACACATGGATTGACTTTGCACCGGGCCACCCATCGTTCAATGATGCCAACAGTGCTTATCCAATGGTCAGTATCAGCGTTGCCAAGCAAAGGGGCAGCAATGCGGTCGCAGTTGCAGAAAATGTTCACCAGTTAATGGAAAAGCTGGAGCGCGAGGTATTACCGGCTGAAATTCATCTTGAAGTGATCCGTGATTACGGCAAAACGGCGGATGAAAAGGTCAACAACCTGACATCAAGCCTTGGTATTGCAGTGTTTACCGTGGTGGTCTTCATCGGGGTTTTTCTTGGCTGGCGGCCAGCGCTGGTGGTGGGTTTGGCAGTGCCCATCTGTTACGGCGTATCACTGGCGCTGGATCTTGCATTTGGTTATACCATCAACCGCGTTACCCTGTTTGCCCTGATCCTGTCACTGGGTTTGCTGGTCGATGACCCGATTACCGGGGTTGACAATATTTCACGTTTCATCAACACCACGGGTGGTGACCTTAAAGACCGGATTGTTGCGGCGATGGCAGAGATCCGTGTGCCCTTATTAATGTCAACGGTCACCATTGTATTGGCGTTTATACCACTGGCATTTATTACCGGCATGATGGGTCCCTACATGGCACCCATGGCATTCAATGTCCCGGTAAGCGTCATTACCAGCACCGTGGTGGCTTTCCTCGTCACACCCTGGTTGGCCAGTCGCTTGCTGAGGGAAAATGCGGGTGCTGAATATGCGGATATCGACACCGGCAAACCTGGTTTTTACCGGCGTCTTATCGAGCCTTTGCTGAATGACCGTCGCAAATCAAAGGCGGTATTGTGGTTCGTTGGAGTCCTGTTTGTCAGTGTCGCGATGCTGCCGGTATTCCGGCTTGTGCCATTAAAGCTGTTGCCTTTTGATAACAAGAACGAATTACAGATTGTGATTGATATGCCGGAGAGCAGTAGTCTCGAGCATACCGCTGCAGTTGCCCGGCAGGTTTCTGCCAAAATCAGCCTGCTGCCCGAAATCAGGGCAATTGCAGCTTACGTGGGTACACCGTCACCAATTGATTTCAATGGCATGGTCAGACGTTACTACCAACGCACAGGCGTGCATATGGCCGACCTGCGCCTGACCCTGGTCGATAAGGACCTGCGCGAACATCAGTCCCATGCCGTGGTATTGCGTCTGCGTGAAATTCTTGCACCGATGAATGTTGATGGTATCAGTATCAAGGTGGTTGAAGTTCCGCCGGGGCCGCCGGTCATGAGCACGCTGGTGGCCGAGGTTTACGGTGAATGGCTGACGCCTTATAACCTGCAACAGGAGGCAGCGCAAACCCTGATGGCGCGTCTGCAACGTGAACCCTTCGTGGTCGAAATTGACTCGACCATACAGGCTCCACAGCAACGTTGGCGTTTTATTACGGACAAGCAGAAGGCCGCACTATCGGGCGTGGCAACCGACGATATCAACAATACGCTGCTGATGGCCAACCGGGGTTACCGGGCTGGAATTCTGCAACTTCCGCGTGAATCAGTGCCGTTACCCATTGAAATGCGACTCGCGCCATCAGAGCGGGTCAGTATCAACGACTTTGAACGCTTACAGGTCAAGGGACGGCCCGGCATTGTGCTGCAAAGTTCCGCTCAAGGTCTGGACACCGCACCACAGCCACTGGTGGCTATTGGTGAATTGGGCCATTTTGAGTTCGGTAGCGTAGACCAGGCCATCCATCGCAAGGATTTACGGCCTGTGGTGTACGTGACGGCGGAGGTATCCGGACGTACCCCGGCGGAAATCATTGCGGATGTCAGTGCTGACCTTGGCTCCGAGCAAAGCGATGGCAAAGACTGGCGATTGCGCAGTTTCATCGACAGCGGCGGCAGGGACCCCTGGAATATACCGGAAGATATTTCGATATCCTGGACGGGTGAGGGTGAATGGAAAATTACACTTGATGTATTCCGTGACATGGGTCTGGCATTTGTGTTTGCGCTCATTGCAATTTTTGTTGTGCTTCGTTTCCAAACCGCATCGACCACCCTTTCACTGATCATCATGTCGGCGATACCGTTGACCATTATTGGTATTTTCCCCGGGTTCTGGATTTTGAATATGGTCGGGGAAAGGGAGATTGCGGGCGCACCTGATCCGGTTTTGTTTACTGCGACCGCCATGATAGGCATGATAGCGCTGGCGGGAATTGTTGTTCGTAATTCATTGATATTAGTGGAATTTATAGATCAGTCCCGACGAGCAGGGCTGGCCTTGAAAGAAGCCTTGTTGCAGGCCGGTTCGGTACGGATGCGACCGGTGCTATTAACAGCGGGAACGACACTGCTGGGTAATCTGATTATCACACTGGACCCTGTGTTCAGCGGTCTTGCACTGGCTATCATGTTTGGCATAGTTGCCTCAACATTATTCACGCTGGTCGTTGTTCCGGTGGTTTATCTAATGGTGTTTGAGCGACCAGGAAAGGACGGGGTCAAGGTATGAAGAAAGTATTATTACCATTGCTGGCAATCATTGCCTTATTGCTGATGATTGCGTGGATGGCGGGGTTGTTTGTTGAAAAAATACCACCTGGCATGAATGTAACCGCACCGGCAAATACGGGTGAACCGGTTGCCGTGGAAGCATTGGAAGTAACCATTACGGAGAAGGTGCCTGCCTCGGTGGAAGCTGCGCAGGCGACCTTGATTTCATCAAGGCTGTTGGCGCGCATTGTTTCGATCAAGGTTCGTGCCGGTGACAGTGTCAGCAGGGGAGACCTGTTACTGGAACTGGAAAATTCGGATATCAGGGCACAGGTACAGCAGGCAGAAGCCTATATAAGGTCAACCACCGCCAGGTTGAATGAGGCGCGGCAGAATCTTGGAAGAGTCAAGGAATTACAGGCTGGTGGGGTGATGTCGGTTGCCGATCTCGATAAGGCAACAGCGATTCACGATACACTTCTTGCTGACCTGTCAGGTGCCAAGCAGGCTTTGGAAGAGGCAAGGACAGCACTGGATTTTACCGAAATCAAAGCACCGTTTGACGGCCGCGTGGTTGACCGGTTTGCCGAGCCGGGTGACACCGCCCAGCCGGGCAGCAAGTTATTGGCGCTTTATAACCCGTTAAGTCTGCGGGTCGAAGCCCAGGTACGGGAAGTGCTGGCCCTGGGCCTGGAAGTTGGTCAGGTCTTGCAGGTAGAGATTCCATCGGTGCAAAAGGTATTTGATGCCGTCATTGAAGAACGTGTACCTGCCGCCGATCCGGGTTCGCGCAGCTTCCTGGTCAAGGCCGGCATGGCATTTGATAATAGGCTGTTGCCCGGAATGTATGCGCGCTTGCTGGTTCCAGCTGGTACCGGGAAACAATTGCTGATTCCAGCCGACCGGGTTGTGCATGTGGGTCAGCTGGATCTGGTTTGGGTCTACGAGGATGGGCAAAGTTACCGCCGGTTTGTTCGTATCGGGCAGGTGGTTCAAAATGACCAGGTTGAAATTGTTTCAGGCTTGGCTGAAGGTGAACTGGTTCTTCCATTACCATCACCGTGATTATCAGGGTAGCGGCAACTCTGCCGGATTATCTTTAAACCAAAAAGAACAAACAAGGAACGATCCATGAAAGAGAATATTCGGCACCTGCCGACAATGCTTTTCCTGGTATTTGCCAGCTTTCCACTGGCAGCCGGCGAACTTTCTGATATCGATAACTATCGCCAGTACAGCCCCTATTTTTCAAGTTCGGGTCAACCCAGCGCCAAACAGCTGAAGGCAGTGTCCGAGGCCGGTTTCAAGCGCGTAATCTACATCGCGTTCAGTGACAACAAAAGCGCGATCGTTGCCGAAGATCGCGTGGTGAAGTCACTCGGTATGGATTATCTGCATATCCCGGTAGATTTCGACCGGCCAATGCTTGAAGATTTTGAAGATTTTGCGGCGGTATTGAACCGTGACAAAAGTATTCGCACCTTGCTCCATTGCCAGATCAACCTGCGCGCATCTGCCTTCAGTTTTTTGTACCGGGTTATCTATGGCGGTGTTCCGATGCAGGATGCAAAGACGGACCTCGATGCGATCTGGCAACCCGACAAGGTATGGTTTCAGTTCATAGTAGACGTCTTGAAAAAGCACGGTCTATCCGAAGAATGTGACGGCTGCGACTGGGGAACCAATGAATTCAAAGACTGAATTTACATGTTTGTGAGTCAATCCGTTACTAACGGGGCCAGGTAACGGAACACCGAACTGCTGTCCTACTTGGTCAATACCCCCACCCAGCTTCAGCCTGACCGTAGTACATCTATCTGAAACCACTTCCCTATGCTTAAGCACAAAGCCGAGGTGGTGCTGGTGTCTTACTTCAGGACCTTGAGCGACAGGAAGTCGCGCCAGAGGCCCCAGGGAGGGGTTTATGCCGTGTCCTGAAGTAAGACACCACACCGCCTTGGCTTCCCGACTGATAACGAGAGGCCAGCATGATGTGTCCTGAAGTAAGGTACCGCACGACCTCGGCGCCCACACCGGCAATGAATCATAGTACAAACTACCTTTCGTCCAGCAATCCAGTGAAGGGTTTAAATGAGGATGGAAGATTTAGATTTACTGGCGTGACAACAGTGGCACTGGTACTTTATACTTAGGACTCAATGAATCGACATTTATCTCAAGCATTTTATCCACTCGGCCTGACGCTGTTCGCATTGTTCCTTGCGTTTTACAAATCCGCCAGCCTGATGAAAGAAATGGGGGCAGATGGCACCACGTTTCTGAATATTATTGGTCTGGATGCCTTATTTCTCTCATGTGCTTTTTTTGATCGCTCTGCTGCAGAGCAGTACCCGGTTGAAGAGCCTGCGTATCATTTTTCTGTTGATATTGTTTTCCCTGACACTTTTTTATCTTGTAGACAGCTTTGTGCTACTCGCGTTGGACACGCATGCGAGCCTGTTTGAAATTGGTCGTTATACCCCGGAGTTCGGCGTGGTGTTGAGTTTTTTTGATATCGCTGCTTACCTGGCGTTATTTCTATTGCTGGTTTCGGTTTTTGTTTTGATTAAGGCAACGCCCGTAGTGAAAAAAGCAGGGCTGGTTCTGCTCGTGGTTTCGCTTCTGGCCACCGGTGTAACTGTCGTTTCTGCGCCACTGCCATTGAGGTCTTATGCGATCCTCAGTCCCCATGACTTGCTGGAGGGAATACGGCCGCAACAACCGGTATTGGCCTATTCGGAAGCGGAAATGGCGTTCTATGCCGGGCTGAGGCCGGCGGCAACGTTAATTCCCCCTACAAAACCAAACATTATTTTGTTGGTTATTGAATCACTGTCCTCCATCAACTCAGAGAAAATGTCCGGCCGGCCCGGTTTGCTGGATGGTTTCGACAAACTGGCGGAAGAGGGTGTTTTGTTCAGGAATTTTTTCGCCAATCACCAGGCCTCTGAAGGCGGTCTGATCGCTTTGTTGGGTGGGTTTCCCCCGATGCACTTTCCAACTGCCACACCTTATATGTTTGATGAGTTCGCGATTCAGGCATCGGTGATCGCCGAATATCAGCAGCAGGGTTATTTTGCGGAGTTTCTGACCAGTGCGGATCTGAGCTTTATTGGATTGGATCATTTTTTGAGCGGTCTGGGTCTTGACCGGAGTCGGGGCAGGGATGATGTTGTCGCCATGAAACTTGCGCCGCGTGTCGTGCAGGACGCGCCTTCGGATGCTTATCTTTACACTGAAGCACTGAAGTCGGTGAAGCATTTAACGACAGCGAATCAACCTTTCCTGCTGGTCATCGCATCAACCAGTACACATCTGCCATATATTCATCCTGATGGTGGTCCGGATACGCCTGAGGCTGTCTGGGAATGGAGTATGCAGCAATTGTCGGCTTTCTATTCACGGCTTTCAGAAAGCGGTTATTTTGAACATGGCATGCTGTTGATCACCGGCGACCACCGGCAAATGCGACCACTGACTGATGTTGAAATTGACCGTTACGGTGACAGTGCCCGTGCCCGGGTGCCATTGCTGGTGATTGGTAACGAATACCAGCGCGGGCGAATTGACGACAGGTTTTTTCAACAATCTGATCTGTTGCGTATGCTCGGAAAAATCAATCACGCAGCTGTCAGTCTCTCACCACAACCGATCTGGATAGAACGATACAACCGGAAGTATGGCCGCATTGAGCTTATCAACACTATGAGTATTTTTGATGAAGCAGACCAGGGCCGTCATGAGTACCGGCTAAAGGTTCCGGGTAACCGTATTGAATGGCAAGACGAAAAACCCGAATTTGCACGTCGCTTAGAGACGCGTATACATAGCCAGCGTAGTCTTCATCAGCGAGTGCGAAGCAGTCTGAGTTCCCGCTCTGCTGAAAATCATTGAACGGACTCATGGATGAAACAGGCGATTAAGGTGATATGAATCTTAAACCGTCAGGCCGGTGCGTGCTTTGGTGTAAATGGAATACGTATACAGATGGTCAGACCATGGGGATCGGTCTGGCTCAGCTTGATTGAATGCTCAGCTCCATAAATCGCAGCGAGACGTTCACGGGTGTTCCTCAGACCCACGCCCTTGGCGTCGGGGATGTTGTTGTTGACCAGTTCGCAACCCGGACCATCGTCACTGACTTCCATCAGCAAATCGCCGGCAAATACCTTTGCGGATATCGTCAGGTGTCCGCCACCTTCTGCACGCGCAATACCATACTTGATAGCATTTTCAACCAATGGTTGAAGCAACAAACTTGGAATCAATGCGGATTTTGCAGCTTCTTCAATATCGACTTCCAGTGAAAGACGTTCTTCAAAGCGTACTTTCTCGATATCCAGGTAAAGCTGCAGCGCCTGTAACTCCTGTTCCAGCGTTATTTTCTGCATGGGGTCGTTATCCAGCGAATAACGCAGGAAGCTGGATAGTTTGGTTACCATGCGATTGGCCAGTTCCGTATTCTGCTCCAGCACCAGGGTGGAAATGGAATTGAGCGTATTGAAAAGAAAATGCGGATTCAGTTGGTAACGCAGCATTTTCAGCTGTGCCTCGTGCGCCATGGCGGCTGATTTGAGCGCACTTTCGCGAACCTCCTGGAACACACGGTATGACTTGATCGCAAAATACAGGGCACTCCAGGTCAGGATGATGGTGTAGTTGCTCAAGAAGAAACTTGCATAATCCATCTTGATGATGACTTCCGCAAGGTCACCAACTTTCTCGGACCAGTCCTTCATGTCCTTTGTTTTTTCTATCCAACCCGTGTATACGTAGCTGCGAAACTTGATCCATGCGTAAGAGACAATTGCACTACCGCCCAGTAATCCGATGGCTTGTATCCAGATAGCACGGTTCCACAAAAAGCGGTAAAGGTAACGCAAAGGCAGGGTAGCAATCATGCCGAAAACGGTGATGATAGCGACATAAATGGCATAATGAGGTGCAATTTCAACGGACCATGATGTGGTATACAGATATTTGCCAAAAAGTCCCCAAGCTGCCCAGCCACCCACATGGAGTATCCAGAACAGGTTTGGCCGGTTTTTTATGATAGTTTTCAGATTCACATGGCGATTTTACATCGTTTGCATAGCGCTGGTACCGCATCTTAACCCCCTGCCAATGCGTTTTGTCTCAAAACATTGGCCTGAACATCTGAACGGGTCGCAATAAGACAGATTCTGCCTTCAAGCCGGTAGACAGCAGCGCTAGCCGGGGCTAAATTGAAGCAGGTTGACACTGCCGGTTTTGCCATGTTCCAGAATTCAAATACTGTGGGTCCTTTTTTGTCGGCATGGATGCTGTGCTTAACGGTAACGCTTGCATCCCCGTTGAGTGCTCAGACCGTCGGTGTTGTACCGGTCAATATATTTGGTGACGGAAATCCTCTCAATGGTGTGGAGGATAGCCGTGAACAGGTGATGGCCGGGCCGGAGTGGTGGCGGCAATCCGGAAGACCGGCAGCTGAATTCAGGCACCATCACCTGCGATGGGAGTTTTCGTGGCACAGCCATGGTAGTCGATACCCGCGAATTTGCACCTGATCTCGAGGGGGTTGTTCTGGTGAGTGCAGCACACGTACTGTACAACCTGAAAAAAAAGAGACTTTTCAGGCGCTGCCAATTTCATTTCATGGGCTGGGAAAGGGATCCCGGGTACGGATCAAAGATTGATTTTAAGTTGATGCGAATGGGTAATTTTAACCCCGGGCAGGCGACCGGTGTTTTTGAGTTCGGTGAGGGTGACTGGGTATTTTTGTACCTGCGCAAACCCTGGAAATATTTTAGTCCTGATCAAAGCCTGCGATTGCGGGATTTTTCTTTTGCACAGACGGAGTCATACCGTCAATCCGGTGGTGAATTCAGGCTGGTGGCGTTTGATTCATCCGCAGGCAATATCAGCCAGAGCAGAGACTGTGTGGTTGTACAGAGCAAGGGAGGTGATCTTGGTGGTGGTACCTGGAAAGGGCAACTGTTGGATGATTGTGACTCAGCCGACGGGGCTTCGGGTGGCGGGATAATCGCTGTATTGAACCAGGAGTACTATTTGATCGGCATACGCAATGGTTCGCACTGGAGTGAGCTGTTATACCCCGCCGACGGTTATCCGGCTGGTCCACCGGACGGTTCTGTCTGGAACAGACTTTCAAACACCAATTTTGGACGTGCGATTGACACAAAGTTATTATTCGAAATAAATCAATTTATTCAATCACATAGGCCATAGATTCGTCCAAAATTAAACATAAACTAAAATAAATGTTAAATTTTTCTACTCATACGAAAAAAAAAACGCATATCTTGTGCTATACTTTTTATGTTGGACCGTTGTTGAGATAGTATAAACGTAAAGGAAGTTACGTTGTCAGCAGCGAAAGAGGTTCAGGCTTGGCTCGGGGTTTGTTGGTCCGTTGCAAAGCAGTAAAGCCAGGTATGGCACTTCCTGATCATTCGGTAGGATGGGCAGGAAAAGACAGGGAAGACAAGGATAGCACACGTCAGACTGTAACCGGTGACTACCGGTTGCAATATTTCAAAACGCACTCCGTACTGGGTTCTGTGAGTATGAACATACACGTTCGTACGTTCATTATAAACGGGGTTTGGGGCGAGGAGACTTACCATGTTTTTTTATATTTCTTTATTGGTTGGCAGTATAGTCGGGGCGGTAATACTTCTTTATTTTGTTCATGCGATTGTGAATTTAGGCAGGTCGGCTTACAAGACCATGGTTCCAAGTGCGAAAAACAATCGCACCAGTCATCTTGAAAATACAAGATTTACCGCAAATATTAACAAAGCGCAAACGCCGTGGGGTTGGTCCGGCCATTCATCTCCTGCGAGCGTCGCACGGACGCACCCTGCAATGCCATCAGATGACACGGCTTGGGATTGGAAGGGTAAAGATAATAAAACTAGTAACAAAAACCAGGTTGAAAAAACCACGGGTCTGGATGGTTTTCTCGCTTCACAGGAAGCGCCGAAACCTACAGTTGGCTGGCCGTATCGTGAGGAAAAGCTCGATGTTGCCGGCAACGCATACAAAGTGACACGAAAGGCGAAACCTGCCAAGACCAATCTAAGGGATAAAGGTAAACCCTGGGGTTGGTAACAGGTCGTTAGTTCCACGCCTCTTAGCGACGATCAAGACACCCCGGTAACGCGATATCCTCGTTACCGGGGATTTTTATGCCCATCGGTATCTCTTCAACACCCATGCTCTCTTCCGGAAATGGACGCAGTAGTTCCAGCGCTTCCTGTTTTGGCGCCCTTAACCAGCGTCCTGCCTCATCCGGTGATCTCAATATGGCGGGTGAACGGTGGTGGCCGACGGATTTCAACACAGCATTGGGTTCAACGGTAATAATGCTTGTGCTAAGTTTTTTTGTACCATCTTCGGCCGTGAACCAACTGGCCAGTCCGCACAACATCCAGAATGTTGCATGCAGGGGAAAGACCGCATAGGGGATTTGTGGCCGCATGCGGCTATCGAACTCATAGAACCACGACACCGCTATCAGTACCCTGCAATCTTTTGACCAGGCACCCATGTAGGATGGCGCGAAAGCGGGTCCATCGTGACGTAACCTGGCATTCGCGGTGGAGATGAGTTTGCCGTCTTTGTTACGTGGAAGCTGGCCGTGGGACCAGTAGGGCAGAAACGGCCAGATTGCTTCGATGGGGCGGTCGCTATCGCCATCCGCATATATTGCCGGCAAGGTTTCCCAAACGATTGAATCCGGCTCGGATTTTCGTCGCAAACGGGAAGGGGATATATTTATCCTGCTGGCCGGGTCCGGCGGCAAAGTTGAAACCGGTGTCAGGCTGGTGGCCCAGGCATAGACGTCCTTCCATTTCAGATGCGAGACTGCTGCTTTTCCACACATGGTTTTAAAGCCGACGTTGCTGAACTGCCAGCCCGGTGTACGTTAACTCAACCGTTAGTGCCGGCAGGACTCATCGTTTCATCTTCGCAATAATGGCATTGGGTGTTCTGCCATCCAGTTTTTTGTACATCTTTTCCTTATTGGCGCCAACGCTTAGATCGTAGGCCAAAATATACCCCAGGGCGTTTGAAAGATCACGAGCCGCGTCATCACCCGCCTGTTGTCTGACTTTTTCTATACTTTCTTCAACCTTCTCGGGGCTGGAGAAATCTACTGGAAGATCCATCACTGAGCCCTGCTCGCCGTCTGCTTCTGCTGTTGCAGCTTCCGCTCCCGTTAACGCACTCGATGTTTCCTCTGTTTGCGCGGTGCTTTTAACGGTTTCAGCGTCAGCATCCTGTTCGGCACATGCCGGAACCAGGATCAAAGTCAAGCTGACAAACGATAAAATTGTGAAGAGTTTTTTGAACATGTTGTATACCTTTCCTTGTTAGATTCCGGCAAAAGCCACGGCTTCGACCATCTTAATTTAAGATGATTCCCCATGGACTATTTATTTGCAATGATTATCTTGTAATTTTCATTTGCGTTCAATTCACTGAATCTTTTGAAATGCTTCGACAGCCATTTCTCATAAGGCAGATGAATATTGGCAACCATCATCAGTGCACCACCTGGCCTGAGATGTTCCTTCACCGGGTCCAGTAACCGTATTCCCAGGCGGTTGTCGGTCTTCACACCCGCATGAATCGGCGGGTTGCTTACGACCAGATCATAATGCCCGTTGACCTCCGATAGCCCGTTGGAAGCCAGTACAGAAGCATTTAAATGATTGAACTCCAGGGTTTCCCTACAAGCCCTGAGAGCCAATGCATTGGCGTCAAGCAGGGTAACGCGGGTGTCGGGATGACAGGCGGCGATACAGGCCCCTATGAGACCTGCGCCACAGGCAAAATCCAGCACATCACCGCTAAGCTCCATCGATGCGAGGGCCTCCAGTAAAAGGGAAGTACCGTCATCAAGACGTCCATGCGCGAATACGCCGGGGTAAGATAAAACAGTGATAGCCGGACCTGCACAGCTGAGAGGCCATTGCTGGCGGTAAGTGAGGGGCTCGAACTGGTTTTGATTTAGACGTGTGCCTGCTTCATACAAGCTGCAATGGCGCGCATTATCCAATTTTCTAAGCTGCCCGAAATGCAGTTTCAGGTGTCTGTCCGCAGACTTGATGCCGGCTTTGTTTTCACCCGCCAGCCAAAGCACGCCATCTTTTGCCAGCAAAGTCGCAGCACAGTCCAGCATCATGGCCAACAGTGCTTTTTGACGGGGTAAATTGACTATGATCCAATCGTATTTTTGTTTGCTTGTTTGTGGGAAATCAGAGAATTCAATGTCTGCACCGGTACTTAGCAGAAAAGAGTAACAAGCGTAGTCCTGGCTGAACAACTTCAACGACGTACCTTTTGCATTCACCATCTTCCAGCAATCATCTTGCTCAGGGTTAATCCACAGGGTCGAACCGCCGGCTTTGCGTCGGTGCAGGTTTCGCTCGATTATTTGACTAACCGCAAACACGGTGTAATCAGGCGTCTGCCATGTCTAGAAAACCGCTGAGGTCGTATTCATCAGCAGCAGTAATTTTTACATTGACCTGTTCACCGGTTTTAAGATGCTGGCCATTCAGTATGTAAACCTGGCCGTCAATCTCCGGTGCATCCGCAAAACTTCGGGCAATCGCGCCATCCCCGTCAACCCCATCAACCAGCACCTGTTGCACGCTGCCAATTTTTGCCTGCAGACGGTTGTAGCTGATGTCTGCCTGTAGTTGCATAAAGACCTGCTCACGTTCCAACATCACCTCGGGTGGAACGGGGTCTGGCAGGTCATTGGCCCGCGCACCATTGACCGGTGAATACTGAAAACAGCCAACACGATCGAGTTGCGCTTCGTTGATGAACTCAAGTAACTGTTCGAAATCATCATCTGTTTCGCCAGGAAAACCGACAATAAATGTGCTGCGTAAAGTGATATCAGGACAAATCTCACGCCATTTCTTGATGCGTGTCAGCGCATTTTCAGCCGCTGCCGGGCGCTTCATCAGTTTGAGAATACGCGGGCTACCATGTTGCAACGGTATATCGAGATAGGGCAGCACGAGGCCCTCGGCCATCAGTGGTATCAGTTCATCGACATGAGGATAAGGATATACATAATGCAATCTGACCCAGGCTCCCAGGCTTCCCAGTTCACGGCTTAACTCGGTGATACGGCTTTTAACCGGTTTGCCACCCCAAAAATCAAGACGGTACTTTAAGATCAGCACCGTAAGCAGAGGTGTCCTGGGAAATGACCAGCAATTCCCTGACCCCTGAATCGACCAGTCTTTCCGCCTCCCTGAGAATATCTCCGGCAGGTCGACTATCCAGTTTTCCACGCATTGAAGGGATGATGCAAAATGTACACTTATGGTTGCAACCTTCTGATATTTTTAGATATGCATAGTGTCTTGGTGTGAGCTTGATACCTTGCGGCGGCACCAGGTCTACAAATGGGTCATGGTCTTTATCAAAAGGTGCATACTGGTGAACTGCGCCAACCACCTGCTCGTATTGTTGTGGACCACTTACGGAAAGGACCGAAGGATGGAGTTCGCGTATTTCTTTCTCATTTACACCCATACATCCGGTGACGATGACACGGCCGTTTTCATTGAGTGCCTCGCCGATGGCGTGTAGTGACTCAGCGCGGGCGCTGTCGATAAACCCGCAGGTATTAACCACCACCACATCGGCACCATCATAACTGGGGGCTACTTCATAACCATCGGTTCTCAATTGGGTCAAAATTCGTTCGGAATCAACCAATGCCTTGGGGCAACCCAGGCTTACAAAGCCTACTTTGGGGTTAGTCACAGTATTAGTTATCCCTGTTGTCAGGCTCAAAAAAGAGCCATTTTGATATTGGGAAGGCCAGTCGAAAATCATGTTCGACACGGTTGATCGCGTTTAGTAACTCATCTTCTGAACCTGTGGGCGTGCATTTTTACCTTGACGGCAACCATGGCATCATGACCCATTTGCAGGGTCAGGAGGTTGTACAATTTATCGACCTCGGGCCGTTCCAGCAGGAATCTCCGCATCTTGTCGCTTACATGTATTTCAACACCCTGGCCAATAAGCAGGTCTTTCACTTCGATGGCCAGCAGGAATGCGATAATGACCAGTAAGGCACCAATCGCTATTGTTCCCATGGCATCGTAAATCGGGTTGCCGGTGATCGCAGAGGCAAGCACCGCAAGCAGGGCGACGACCAAGCCGAGCAGGGCGGCAACATCTTCGCCAAATACCACGATGAGTTCACTACTCCTGCTTTCACGAAACCACCGGATCAGGCTCCTTCCAAAACGCTCCTTATTGACCGCCTGCATACAGCCCCAAAGGGATATCGATTCGGCGATAATCGCGAAAATAAGCACACCGACTGCAATCATCGGGCTCTTGAGTGGTTCGGGCTGCGAGAATTTGTGAATGCCTTCATAAATGGAAAACATACCACCAAGGCTGAACAGGATAACGGCGACCAGAAATGACCAGAAATAAATGCTCTTACCATAGCCAAGTGGATAATCCAGATCCGGCGGACGCTTTGATCGCTTCATTCCAAACAGCAGCAAGAGCTGGTTGCAACTGTCTGCCAGTGAGTGTATCGCCTCTGCCATCATCGCCCCTGAGCCGGTCCAGAAAGCTGCTCCAAACTTGGCAATGGCGATAGCCAGGTTTGCAAACAAGGCGTATAGGATGGACTTGATGGAATCAGGTTTTGCAGACATGTGTTTTTCTCAGTTCATTGAGTGAAGATAAATGCGATTACCTTCAGTATCAACAATGATTGCAAAGAACCCGATTTCTGGCGCTTTTAAGTTCTTCCATGGTTTCGTTCAGCTTGTGATGGTCAGAACCGGAAGTATAGCCCAGGACCTGTGATCATGCTCACAGGCCCTGCTTTTTTTAGTGGGAGGAGGAAATGGTGAATGTGTGTGTGCGATCGCCCGGCAGGAAGAAGCTGGTCCGGCCTTCCGGCATGACCGTTTTGAGTGTGCGATCTTTGCGGTTGCGTTTGATATCCATTACCAGTTCGTCACCGGAATTGAAGTTACGCAGTGCGCGCATAAACTCGGCAGGGGAGTTAACCTCGGTTTCGCCGACCTGCAAAATCACGTCACCGGACTTCAATTTAAGCTCATTATCGGCCTTGGCCTTCAGGACCAGCACACCACGGTCTGTCTTGAAGTACTCACCCAAATCGGAATTAATTTCAGCCAGTCGTAAGCCCTGGGACATTGGAAGACCAAACCAGATGTTGGCATCCTGAAGAGCGAAGTTGCCGAGTTCAGACATTTCATGAAATTCAATTTCCCACTCACCTTCTTCTGGTTCAAGCATACCAGCCTCGCGCAAGGCACGATGCTTTTCAATTGCCGCCCGCATCTGCTCTATCTGTGCACTCATTTCAAGCGTATCGATTTCGGGAACAACTATGCGCTCCACGCTGATAACCCTTTCGGGGGCTTGTGGTGCTTTGGGAGCGCCTGCCGGCCTGGCAGAAGCAGCCAAACGTGGTGCCCGGGGCGCTGAGGGGAAGCGGGTAATGGACTGCCAACTCATGGGTTCACGAACTTCCGGCACCACTTTCAACTCCAGTGTTTTCTTTTCGCGCTGGACTGAAATGGTCACGGGCTTGTCGGCCTCAATATCACGCAAGGCAATGCGAAGACCATCTCTTGCATCGCCTGATGACTGGATACGGGTGAGTTCACGCCCCCCGACAGCGACGATGACATCCCCCTTTTTAATGCCGGCACGCTCGGACGGGCCATCCGGTGAGACCCCAAGCACCTCTACGCCCTGACTGTCGGCATTACCAAGAATGACACCGATAACCGGTCTTGCCGAGCTCCTGACAACATGGTCAGCAGAATGATGGTCTGCGCGTGCACGTGCCACTTCACGATTAACCCTTGCGATTTCACGTGATGTTTCCTGTAATTGCCGACGTGTGTGGTCCAGTTCCTCGTGCATCCTGGTCATTTCAAGTTCATACCGGGCGCGGGCCTCTGCGCTTTCCTCATCCGACAGGCTGGCTTGCTCTGCGGCCAGTCGCAACTGCTCGCGCGCTTTTTCAACCGAAGCCTCTGCGGCCAGTCTTTGCTTTTCTGCCGCAGACATCGCTTTTTCGTATTCAGCCTCCAGCTGGGTCTGTAATTCCGCCTCCTCAGCCTTTATCACAGTTTCTTCATCAGCCGATACGCTGGTAATGGCGCCCAGGCAGAGCAGTAAGGCCGTAGCAGCTATCATTAAAGTGTTTCGATATTTCATCAATATTTGCCTCGTTAAATGTCAGAGTGATGCCATGCGACCGTAGTCAATTTCCCATTGCTGCTGGTATATCTGGGCCAGGTCCAGCATCAGGTTGACACGTTGCCCCCACAGGTCGATCGAGTCGGGTGTCACGCTCAACTCGCTATCCACTTGCGCAATCAGGTCTTCAAGCTCGGCCACATAAATCGCGGATTCGGCCGGCATCGAGCCGGTTTCCATTCTCAATTGTGTTACCTGTTCTTCCATGCTTTGTGATAATCCGATCAGCGCATTAATATTGTCTTTCATTGTTACTGACGCCGGATTTACCACCGGCGTCGCAAACTCCGGTGAAGAAAGTTCGATGGGTGTGCGTTGTGTGTTGAATACGGCAACGCTGATAACCAGCACAAGACTCGCGGCGACCGCCAGCCAGGCACCGTGCCGTTGCCATCTCCGCTTGCCGGTTTTATGGGTCTTAAGTGCAGATTCGATCTGGCTCCAGCCATCGTAACCGGGCTCAACCATATCGAGTTCGCGCAGGCCCAGCGGGTCGGATGATGTCAGGGTCTGTTTGTCATGTTCAGTCATGCTCTTCTCTTTACGCCGTTGCGTTTGATGTTACGTCTGGTGTCAGGCCGGGCACCCTCGGGGTATCGCTCGCTGAAATCAGTGCTCTGAGCCTGGCCCGGGCACGGTTAAGACGGGTCTTGGAGTAACTCTCTGTTTTGCCGACCAGCTCGGCAATTTCAAGGTGTTTATAACCTTCAACGTCATGCAGCCAGACCACCATGCGGTCTTCATTATTCAATTGCGCCAGAGCCTGCTCGAGATCCATGCATTGCCCGACACCTTCCTGGTCTCCTTTGCGCGGGGACATATAATCCTCCAGTTCAACGGCATCGTGACGTGGCAGTTTACGCAGTGCGCTGATGGCGTGATTGACGATAACCCGTCGTAACCAACCCCAAAAAGGCGAGTCACCACGGTATTGGTGCATGCGTTTAAAAGCGTTGATAAATGCTTCCTGTGTCACGTCCTGGGCCAACTCCCGGTTATTACAAATGCGAATGGCGACCGTAAATGCCTGTGTGTGGAACTTACGGTAAATTTGTTCACAGGCATGCATATCTCCGCGCTTGGCGCCAGCGAGCGTAAACTCGTCCAGTTCTATGTCGAAGCCTGATCCCTTCATCGATTAATAAGACGTTGGTATTGGCAAAAGGGTCGCAAGATTTTGCATGTCATTTAAATAATAGGTGCTGGAAATGAAAACGGCCGCAATTGCGACCGTTTTCTAAGCACCAGTGGTTCAAAACCCTTACCAGATTTTGACCCGATCTTCAGGTGCGAGGTACATGCCGTCACCTTCTTTCACATCAAAGGCCGCGTAGAATGCCGGTACATTAACCGCCGCACCATTGGCCCGGAATTTCGGTGGCGAATGCGGGTCGACCGTCAGTCGCCGCTTGGTCTCTTCATCACGGGCCTTTGAACGCCAGACCTGTGCCCAGCCCAGGAAAAAGCGCTGGTCGCCGGTCCAGCCGTCAATAACGGGTGCTTCCTTACCGTCCAATGACATCTTGTACGCCAGGTAGGCAATACTCAGACCACCGAGGTCACCGATATTTTCACCGGAGGTAAACTGGCCATTGATGGTCAGGCCGTCAATGACATCATAACCGTCATACTGTGCTGCCAGCGCGTTTTTACGTACATCAAATTTTTCAGCGTCCTCTTCGGTCCACCAGTCACGCAATACTCCATCACCATCGAATCGTTTGCCCGAGTCGTCAAAGCCATGGCCGATCTCGTGACCGATGACGGCACCGATACCACCATAGTTGACGGCGTCATCTGCATGCACATTGAAAAATGGCGGTTGCAGGATAGATGCAGGAAATACGATTTCATTCCAGACCGGGTTGTAGTAGGCATTCACGGTCTGTGGGGTCATACCCCATTCGGTCTTGTCGACCGGTTTGTCGAGCTTGTCGATTTCACGGTTATAGGCAAAACTCGCACCGTTTTTGACATTGGCAATCAGGTCACCGTCAACGACTTCGAGTTTTGAGTAATCGATCCACTTATCGGGATAGCCGATTTTGGGTGTGAATTTGTGCAGTTTGTCGAGAGCCTGCTGCTTGGTTTCTTCACTCATCCAGTCAAGCTCAAGGATCGAAACCTCGTAGGCCTTGATCAGGTTCTGGATCATGATATCCATACGTGCCTTGGATTCAGCCTGGAAGTGTTTTTCAACGTAGAGTTGGCCAAGTAACTCACCCATGTTGTCATTGACAGAATCAACCGCCTGTTTCCAACGGGGCTCCTGCTCGTCAACACCGGATAAGCCCTTGCGGAAAAAGTCAAACGACAATTGCAGCATACTGGTCACCCAAAACAGGTGCGAAATTACTGATGGTCTGGAAGCTGAGATAGTCTTTCCAGGTCTCAAGCGGCGTATCGGCCAGGATTTTTCCAGCCGCTTCAAAATAGCTGGGTTGGGAAACCAGGAATTGCGAATCGACCGGTATTTGTGCGGTTTCAAAACCCAGAGTCCCAGTTGATCTGTGGAGCCATTTCATTCAACTCGTCGATATTCATCGGGTTGTAACGTTTGCTCCAGTCGCGGTTCTCTTCCTTGGTCCACATGACCTCTGCGAGTCTGGTTTCCAGTGCCGAGCAGACGTTCGGCACGACCGGCACCATCTTCAAAACCGGCCAGGTTCAACACATCCGTGACATATTTCAGGTAAAGCTGGCGACCGTTGACAAACTGCTCATCGTCCTTGCAGGTAATAGTCACGATCGGGCAGCGTCAGACCGGCCTGCACCACGTAAATCGCATTGACGTCCGGGTTTTTCATGTCAGAAAAAATGCCAATGCCAATGGGGGAGTTGACACCATAAACACCCAGTGTACTGAATGCCCTGTAAACATCATCCATGCTGTCAATGGCGGCAATGGCATCCAGATCTTCGCGGATGGCTTCAATGCCTATTGCAGTGGCGGCTTCGGTATCCATGTAGGAGTTGTAGAAATCCCTGATTTTCTGCGTGGGTGTTCCGGCTTCGACGTCTTCTGCAGCGCTGACTTCCTCAACCAGTGTGCGGACATCTTTTTGTGATTGTTCACCGAGTGCATCAAAGGTACCCCAACGTGCCTTGTCTGCCGGTATTTCGGTGTTCTCGACCCAGGTGCCGTTGACATAGTCAAAGAAATCATCCTGTGGGCGAACGGATTCGTTAAAGCCGGACTGGTCGATACCGCTTACGAGTTCGGTTGTCAACAGTCGCAACCTCGGCAGCAGGCGGTGCTGCACTGTGGTTTCTGCCTGTGATGTAACGGCCGCTTGATCGGCTTCCTGTTGGCAACCATAAAGACCAATAAGAACGGCCAGGGTGATGGTTAACTTGTAGTTCATAACGAAAATTCCTTTAAGGAAAGTGGGAAAAGGACGCTACTATATACCTTCGTGGCATCTCTTGCAGGTGTCGAAAGTTGGTTTGTAGGAAAGGATAGTAAATGGGTAGATGGCGACCGCCTCAAAAACCTGGAAGTCCATATATCACCGCTGAGGGTGCAAGCCGTTTGCGCGAGGAGGTGCAGTACCTTTGGCGCAAGTTGCGACCCGAGGTTGTCAAGGCGCTTGCGGCAGCCGCGGCCGAGGGTGACCGGTCGGAAAATGCCGAGTATACCTACCGTAAGAAACAACTGGGAGAAATTGACCGGCGCAGTACGCTACCTGAGCAAACGTATCGACATCATGCAGATTGTCGACCGCCCGCCAGCGGATACCTCGATCATCCGTTTTGGTGCCTGGATCACCCTGAATACTTCATCTGAAGGCCGCGTGGATTACCGGATCGTTGGTGTCGACGAGACCGATGCTCAACAAGGGCTTCATATCAATTGATTCACCGGTCGCTCGCGCACTGCTGGGTAAACGTGTTGGTGACAGCGCCGAAGTTGAACTGCCCGAATGCACGTGTCAGCTTCGAAGTCATTGCCATCCGCTACCGCAGGGTAGTGCGAAGCATTGAAACACCTGTTCAGCCAGGTGAAAAGAATTTCTAATCAGACTTGAAGCCTAAAAATGCATCCCCATATTTTTTGCGTGGCAGCCTTCGGGGGCCACAGCAGCTTCCAGCCAATTGTGGTGGAAGTATTTTTTAGACCTTATTGCTTCTTTAGGAGAATATGGAAATGACTACTTTTGATTTTTCACCGCTATACAGAACTTCAGTTGGATTTGACCGCCTGGCCTCGTTGATGAGTTCAGCTACACGTCAGGACCAGGGTAACAGCTACCCTCCTTATAACATTCGTATCACGAGCGAAGACCACTACCGGATCACCATGGCAGTGGCAGGTTTTTCTGAGGATGAAATTGACATCACATCAGAACAAAATCGCTTGCTTGTCACCGGAAACAGTGCCGATGAAACCGAAGAGCAGGGCGAATACCTGCACCGCGGTATCGCCACGCGTTCATTTGAGCGTCGTTTCAACCTGGCGGATCACGTCAGGGTAATGGGTGCGAGCCTTGAAAATGGCTTGTTGCATATTGACCTCGAGCGTGAAATCCCCGAGGCCATGAAGCCACGCACCATTGAGATCGGTAAATCTGTAGGACGTCTTCTGGACACCGATCAGGACCCTAAGGCCAAGAAAACCCGTAAATCAGAAGACAAAGCAGCCTGATTCGCACGGCGTATCTGGTTTAAGAATCGTGGGGGTGCATTCCAGCACCCCCACGCTTGATTGAAACCAGTCATTTATTCCAGTGTTTGCACGCAGCTTGATCAGTCGTTAGTCTCATGACTTTTCTACGGATCTATTAACCTATGAAACGTATCGCTATCTGGCTTTACCAGGTTTATGTCTGGCTGATTTTATATCCGCTTGGTTTTTTGCTAACCCTGATTTTCGGCTGGACGACCGTTATTGTTGCGATGATCTGGAACTCGAGAATTGCAAGTCGATATATTGCGGCGAACTGGGCTAGAGTTATTTGCTGGATGACACCGGTACGGGTCACGGTTGAAGGTGCTGAGAACGCAGACCCGATGCAGACCTATGTCGTGGTCTGTAACCACCAGAGTCAGTATGACATTATGCTGGTCTATGGTTGGCTAAAGCTGGACCTGAAATGGGTTTTAAAAAAGGAGTTACGCAAAATTCCGGGGATCGGAATCGGTTGCGAAAAAGCCGGCCACATCTATGTCGATCGTAGTAATCCGGAGTTGGCCCGCAAGGCGGTTCGAGATGCACTAGACTCCGTTGGAGACGGTGTTGGAGTGCTCTTCTTTCCGGAAGGTACACGTAGTCTCACTGGCAAAATGGGGCCATTCAAAAAAGGTGCATTTCGCGTGGCAACTTCTCAAAAATTACCGATATTGCCGGTGACGCTCATCGGTACGCGCGATATTCAAAAAGCGAAATCCCTGATGATTTTTCCTGGCAAAATACGCATGGTCATACACCCTGCGATCGAGGTGTCGGGTTCGGAAGACCCGGAGACTCATTCGCGGATCTAATGGCGAAAACCCACGAGACTATTGACTCGGCATTACCGCCGGAACTTCGCGAGGCATACGGATGCACCTGGGTAAACCTGATTCCCGATTGACCACTTCGCCGCGTGCGCAGCGAAACTTCAAACTGGCCTTGAAACTTACTTTTTGGTTCGCTTGTTTGCTTTGGCTTATCCTGATTGTAGATACAGTGTTTGGTCTCGGCCTGGCGCGTTATGGGCTTCGACCAAGGCACCTGGATGGTCTGGTTGGCATTTTTACAGCACCTTTATTACATTCCGGCGCCGAGCACCTGTTTTCAAATACTTTGCCTTTGCTCATCAGTCTGACAACCGTGCTTTACCTTTACCCGAGATCCGCGATGCGGGTCATCCCGATCATCTGGATGGGCTCGGGATTGCTGGCCTGGATAATCGGCCGGGAAAGCCTGCATTTTGGAGCCAGTGGATTTGTTTATGGATTGCTGGCCTACGTATTTATCAGCGGAATTTTGCGACTGGATATGCGCTCTGTGGCGGTATCAGTGATGGTATGGTTCCTGTACGGCTCGATGATCTGGGGCGTGCTACCGATACGACCGAATATGTCGTGGGAACTCCACCTGACCGGGGCCATCCTGGGTGTTGCGATGGCGACTTGTGTACCGGCGTTGGGACCTTACACCGGTTAAACGCTACAGTTGGGAGGATGATGACAGTGTGCCTGAGTGGTTTCCGCTGAAAGAGCCGTCGCTGCATGATTCGGCCCGGGATGTGTCGGAGCCGGAAAACAACGAAAAAAGGCTACCAACCCGAAGTGATGCCAGGGACCATGCCCCCGAATAAAGCCTGTCTTGACCTCTGGTCGCTGTGCTCTTACGCTAATCACACTCATCAATGGCAGAGAAAATCTTGAAAAAAGTCGGCATAGTTATTTTACTTTTGATTGCCGCTTTCGTGGTGACCGGCTACTTACTGCCCAAACAGGTACATATTGAGCGTTCGGTAACCGTCGAGCGCCCGGTGACCATGATGTTCGAACTGCTCAACAGTTACCGGCATTTCAACGAATGGTCTCCGTGGGCCAGGCGTGACCCGAAAGCCCAGTTTATTATTTCCGGCCCGGAATCCGGTGTGGGTGCCCGCATGAGTTGGGTCGGCGACCCGCAACTGGTAGGAAGTGGTTGGCAGCAGATCGTGGCCAGCAAACCCTATGAGCAAATCAAAATCAAACTGGATTTTGACGCCCAGGGCGTTGCGGATACTGGCTTTACACTTGTCGAACAGGGTGACGCAACCAGGGTAACCTGGTTCTTTGATTCCGATCTGACCGAAGGTGTGAATTTTCTGGATTCTTTCCTGGCACGATATTTCGGACTCTTGTTTGACCGCTGGGTAGGTGGTGACTATGAGTTGGGGCTTGCGAACCTCAAACAATATGCTGAATCCTTACCGGTTTCAGATTTCAGTCTATTGGAAATCGAACGTGTCGATGTTGCGGCCCAGAACATTTTGTACGTCACATCCTCAAGTTCACAGGACCCTGCTGACATCGCCGTGGCAATGGCGGCCGCGTATGCGGAAATCAGTACTTTCATGAACCAGGCCGGTATCAATATGAGCGGTCAGCCGATGGCGATCACACGTGCCCGGGAGGAAGGCAGTTACCAGTTTGATGCGGCAATCCCTGTCGATTATATTCCGCCGGAATTGACTGGCAATATCGATTCGGGTCTGTCGCCTGCAGGTCCCGCGGTCAGGGCGGTACATCATGGTGGCTATGACCAGATGATGCCCACCTATGCGAAACTTGCTGCCTACATGTCGGCCCATGGCCTGCAGCAGGGACAGGTATCCTGGGAGCATTATATTTCCGACCCCGGTGCGACCGCGCCGACCGACATGATCACCCATGTTTACATCATGCTTGAGAACCCTGACATTTCACAATAGACCGCAGAATACCGGCAAGAGTGCCGGGTTACTGCTGTTACCAGCGCTTCGAGATGCGAAAATCCTGCCCCCAGTGATCCGTATCGCTGGCCGTTGACAGGTACCGGTCAAATTCCTGTCGCGAAATCTCCTGTGCTCCCATACTCAACAGGTGTGAGTTGGAAATCTGGCAATCCAGCAGGGTGAATCCCCATTGATGTAATTGACGGCACAGCGCGACCAGGGCAATTTTGCTGGCGTCCTCTCTCTTGCTGAACATGGATTCACCAAAAAACACACGCCCCAGGGCCAGGCCATAAATACCACCTGCCAATTCGTCATCAATACGGACTTCGACCGAGTGCGCGACACCCATTTCGTGAAGATGGATATAGGCGGTTTGCATATCAGCGGTGATCCAGGTTCCATCCTGATCCCGTCTTGGCTCTGCACAGGCTTCGATGACCTCGGGAAATGCCCGGTCAGCGCTAAGGGTAAATTGACCCTGGTTATAACGGCGCCGCAAACGTCGTGAAACATGAACAGCCTGCGGGTAAATCACGCAGCGGGGTGCCGGTGACCACCATAGAATGGGCTGGTCGTCAGAATACCAGGGAAAGATACCCTGCCGGTAAGCGTTGATCAGGCGGGTAGGGGACAGGTCTCCACCGACTGCAAGCAGACCCTGGGGGTTGATCCAGGGCCTGGTCGGTCGACGGGAACGGTGATTCCGGATCTGCGGCAAGTATCGGAATCACTGTCGTATTCTGCAGGTTCAGACTGCCGCGTCTTTCTGTTCTTCCAGCCAGCGATCAGCGTCGAGTGCAGCCATACAACCAAAACCGGCCGAAGTAACCGCCTGCCGGTAAACATGATCAGTTACATCACCGGCGGCGAATACACCGGGTACGCTGGTCATGGTAGCGAAGCCTTCGGTACCGCTCCTGATGGTGATATAACCGTTTTTCATATCCAGCTTGTCTTTAAATATTTCGGAATTAGGGTTGTGACCGATGGCAATAAAAACGCCTTCTGCGTCAATGTCGGTTAATTCACCGGTTTTTGTATGTTTGATCCTCAGGCCCGATCACTCCGGTATCGCCACCCAGAATTTCCTCGACATTGTGATCCCACATGAAGCTCACATTTCCGCTACGCTCTTTTTCAAACAAACGCTCCTGCCAACATCTTTTCTGCGCGCAACTCGTCACGGCGATGCACCACCACGACTTCCGATGCCAGGTTGGAAAGATACAGCGCCTCTTCTACCGCCGTGTTGCCACCACCGACAACCGCAACCTTTCTGTCACGATAGAAAAAACCATCACAGGTCGCACAGGCTGAAACACCCTGACCCATGTAAGCTTCTTCGGAGGGAAGGCCCAGGTACTTTGCGCTGGCGCCGGTTGCGATCACCATTGCATCGCAACTGTACTTACCCGAATCTCCTTCCAGCAGGAACGGATACTGGTCCAGGTCAACGCTGTGAATGTGATCAAATATCACCTCGGTGTCGAAGCGTTCGGCGTGTGCCAGCATACGTTGCATCAGTTCAGGACCCTGAACACCCTTCAGCATCACCCGGCCAGTTATCAACATCGGTGGTTATGGTCAGTTGACCACCCTGTTGTATACCGGTAATGACGGTGGGTTTGAGGTTGGCGCGGGCTGCGTAGATGGCGGCGGTGTAACCGGCCGGACCGGAACCGACGATTAACAGGCGGTGGTGTGTCATATCGCTCATGTATAATTGCTCCGTTAAATAAGCAGACGCCCGATCAATTCACCAGGTACCTGAAAGTGTTCGCTGAAACGTTCTGCCCGATCCGGTTTGAGGCTGGAAATGCAGATTCAATTACTGCATTTTAACTGATCAGAGTTATATTCCATATGCCTGTTAACAGGTTTAAGCCCACGTTTGGAATTGATTGTGGCATTATGGCTTGAAATGTATTCTCTACAGGGTAAGATAAGCCTTGAATCAGCTTTTATTTAACTTAAAATATAAGTACTTAAACAATAATCTTTATAAGGTAGATAACATTGCCGCAAGCTCGTAAGAAAGCCAAAAAAGCCGAGGTTACCCCATCCCGGCTGACACATCACTTGAAGGAGAGCGCGTTTCTGCTTTCCATCCTGGTAGCCGTTTACCTGGTTGCCTGTCTGTTTACGTACAGCCCGACTGATCCGGGACCTTTCAGCACCACCAATTCGGACCATGTCCAGAATGCCGGTCGGATCCTGGGTGCCTGGATTGCAGATGCTTTTCTGGGCCTGACCGGGTATATCGCATACCTGTTGCCGGTCATCACGATTTACGCCGGTTGGCGGGTATGGAGCAGAAAGTCTGCGGAATCCGAGACGGGTGTTATCGAGGTGGTTGCGGTTGTCACCGGTCTGGCCCTGTTTCTGCTTTCTTCAACCGGTCTCAGTGATATGCATTTGCTACCACCGGCGGGTAGCATGCCTGCCAATGGAGGAGGCGTGATCGGGGCAGTTGTTGCTTCACCACTGCTTCAATGGACCGGTATGCTGGGGTCCACGTTGTTCCTGTTCTCGATGATGCTGGTGGGTATCACCTTGTTTACCGGTTTGTCCTGGTTCGTGGTCATGGATGTCACGGGAAAGATAACCCTGGGCGTTATTGACTGGCTGGTGGCCAGCATAGCCAGCATGCGGGACTGGTTTGCCGGGCGACGCGCAAGGGCAAAACGGGATGTGGTCCGGAAAACGGATTCGATCAGGCAAAAGGGTAAAACAGCACCCAAGATTGAACCACAGATCAGCATGCCAGCAGGAGAGCACCAGCAAACGCGTTGCCAGGGAGAAACAACGGCCCTTATTCAATAACATGCCGGCAGATTCGCTACCACCGCTTGATTTGCTGGATGAGCCGCACGACCAGCTTCCGGGTTACAGTGAACAGGCACTGCAGGCGCTTTCCAAGCAGGTAGAGCTGAAGCTTGCCGACTTTGGTGTACAGGTGGATGTCGTGGCCGTGCATCCGGGGCCGGTGATTACACGCTTTGAACTGGAACCGGCGCCGGGTGTTAAATCTGCGCAGATCATGAACCTGGCCAAGGACCTTGCACGTGGACTCAGTATCGTTTCGGTGCGGGTTGTAGAAGTCATTCCGGGCAAGTCTACCATTGGTCTGGAAATACCAAATACCAACCGTCAGATGGTCTTTCTTTCGGAAATCCTTCGTTCCGAGGCTTATGAAAAATCTACACATCCGTTGACCCTGTCACTGGGCAAGAGTATCTCGGGACGTCCCATCGTAGCGAACCTGGCCAAGATGCCGCATTTACTCGTTGCAGGTACAACCGGTTCGGGTAAATCCGTAGCACTCAACGCGATGATTCTGAGCCTGTTGTACAAGGCGGGTCCGGAACAGGTCCGCCTGGTGATGATCGATCCGAAAATGCTGGAGCTGTCGATTTACGCAGACATTCCGCATTTGCTGGCACCTGTTGTCACCGACATGAAGGAAGCCGCCAACGCCTTACGCTGGTGTGTGGCGGAAATGGAACGTCGCTATCGGCTGATGTCGGCAGAAGGTGTGCGTAACCTGGCGGGGTTCAACAAAAAGGTACGTGATGCAATCGAGGCCGGGACACCGCTAAAAGACCCGCTTTTCAAGCCCGATGAACTTAATCCGGATGAGGAGGTTCCTGATCTGGAGCACTTGCCCTATATCGTTGTCATTGTCGATGAACTTGCCGATATGATGATGATCCTGGGTAAGAAAATTGATGAGCTGATTGCCCGCCTGGCGCAGAAAGCCCGCGCATCTGGAATACACCTGATACTGGCCACCCAAAGACCGTCAGTGGATGTTATTACCGGTCTGATCAAGGCGAATATCCCGACACGAATTGCCTTCCAGGTATCTTCCCGTGTTGACTCACGTACCATTCTCGACCAGATGGGTGCCGAGCAGTTGCTGGGCCACGGTGACATGTTGTACATGCCGCCAGGCACGGCTATACCCGATCGTGTGCATGGCGCGTTCGTGGATGACCACGAAGTGCATGCGATTGTGAATTATCTTAAATCACTGGGTGAGCCGAATTACGTCGACGAGATCCTGGAAGAGAACCAGATGACCACCGATGGTATGACCATCAACGCCAGCGGTATTCCAAAGGAGACCCCGGGTGATCAGGATGAACTTTATGATGAGGCTGTTGCCTGGGTTACCGAGTCAAGAAAAGCATCGATATCCAGTGTGCAGCGTCATTTGCGGGTCGGTTATAACCGGGCGGCGCGAATTATCGAAGAGATGGAGGCGAGCGGTGTGGTTTCCATGCCCGAGCACAATGGCCAACGCGAAGTACTGGCACCACCACCCCCAAGGGATTAAATGTGAAACTCGTTGTTAGGACTGTTTTGTTATTGGGCTTTTGCATTGCAACTTCTGTTGGTGCAAGTGATTTCGGCCCTGCGCGTAGTGAACTCGAGCGTTTTGCCAATGAACTCGACCGCTTTCAGGCCGAGTTTACCCAGACGGTGAAATCTCAGGATGGACGTATTCAGGATCAAACCCAGGGTCAGGTCTGGTTGCAAAGCCCGGATAAACTTCGTTGGGTATATTCAGGCGATTTTCCGGAGATCATTGTTGCCGACGGTAAAAACATCTGGATCTATGACGAGTCGCTGGAGCAGGTGACGGTCAAGCCGCAGTCCGACCAGGCAACTAATTCACCGTTGATGATACTGGCTGATGTCAGCCAGCTTGATGAACAATTCCAGGTTACCGAACTGGGTGACTTTGAAGACATGTTGTTGCTGGAGTTAAAAAGTCTGGATAGTGAATCTGAATTTGAACGAATTGTGCTGGGACTGGTTCCGGACGGCAGTTCGCATGATGGCCATGGAAGATGCTTTTGGACAACGGACGGAAATTCACTTTGAGAATGTGCTGATGAATCCACCCGCCGATCCGGATTTATTCATGTTCACCCCGCCTGAGGGTACAGATGTGGTCGGAGTAGCCGCGTTGCCTGAATGAAGTGTTACAATTCCGCTTTTTTAACCGACAGAAATTACCATGCTTGATCACCAAATTCTAAGACACGATCTTGATGCGACCGTTGCCGCACTCAAGACGCGGGGTTACACCCTGGACGCCGTTGCATACGAGGCCCTGGAAGCACGTCGCAAGACACTCCAAATGGAGGTGGAGGAACTGCAATCCCAACGCAATTCCAGCGCCAAGTCCATTGGCCAGGCCAAGGCCAAGGGCGAGGACATTCAGCCACTGCTGGCTGCGGTTGCAAAACTCGGCGACGATCTCAAAGCTGTTGAGACCCGGTTCAGACAGGTTCGCGACGAACAGACGGCCTGGTTGCTCGACATACCAAATCTTGCAGCGTCTGATGTTCCTGTGGGTGCAGACGAGAATGAGAATGTCGAGCTACGAAAGTGGGGCACGGTTCCCACCTATGACTTTCAACCCAGGGATCATGTAGAGCTGGGTGAGTTGCACAAGATGATGGATTCGGAAGCCGCTGCAAAACTCGCAGGTGCGCGTTTCACACTGTTAAAGTCATCCTTCGCACGTCTGCACCGGGCGTTGGCCCAGTTTATGCTGGATGTCCATACACAGGAACATGGATATACGGAAGTTTACGTGCCTTACCTGGTAAAAGGCGAAACCATGCAGGGTACGGGCCAGTTACCCAAGTTTTCCGACGATGCATTTGCCACGACCGACGATCCGCCCAGGTACCTGGTACCCACCGCAGAAGTTCCAGTGACAAACCTGGCGGCGGACCTGATATTCAGCAGCTGACGAACTACCGATCAAGTACGCCGCGCAAACACCGTGTTTCCGTCGCGAAGCAGGTTCCGCCGGTCAGGACACACGGGGTATGATCCGGCAACACCAGTTTGAAAAAGTGGAACTGGTGCATATCGTGCAGGCGGATAAATCAGAAGTTGCACATGAGGAACTGATCAGCAATGCTGAGAAGATCCTGCAAAAATTGAATCTGGCTTACCGGACGATAGTTTTGTGTACCGGTGACATGGGGTTTGCAGCCGCTAAAACCTACGATATCGAAGTCTGGTTGCCAGGGCAGGGCGCCTACCGGGAGATTTCGTCCTGTAGCAATTGTAGTGATTTCCAGGCGCGTCGTATGAAATCCCGGGTGCGTAACCCGGAAACCGGTAAAACCGAACTGGTACACACCCTCAATGGCTCCGGTCTGGCCGTCGGCCGGACCCTGATTGCGGTGTTGGAAAACTATCAACAACGGGATGGATCGATCCGAATCCCCGAGGTTCTCAGGTCTTACATGGGTGGTCAGGAAGTGATTAGCCCATAATTTGGTCTAAATATCGCAGACAAAAAAAGACCCGCAAAATGCGGGTCTTTTTGCTTCAAACGATCTAAATTCTAATCTTCGCCAAACCCCATACCCAGCAGATGTAGCAAGCTGGTAAACAGGTTGAACAGGCTGACAAACAACGTGACCGTAGCCATGATGTAATTGGTTTCACCACCTCGTACGATCTGCTGTGTCTGGTACAGGATCAGACCTGCCATCAACAGGACGAACATACTGGAAACAGCCAGTCCAAGCGCCGGTAACTGGAAAAACAGGTTGCCAATTGCCGCAAGGAATGCAACCAGGATACCGATGGCGAGGAATTTACCCATAAAAGAGAAATCCCGTTTGCTTGTCAGTGCCAGGCCGGACATGGCCAGGAATATAACCCCGGTTCCACCGAGTGCCATCATGACAATTTCGCCGCCGTTACCAAAACGGTAAAGATACATATTGATTATCGGACCCAGCGTGACACCCATAAAGCCCGTCAGGGCAAATACAGAAAGGATGCCCCAGGCGCTGTTACGCAACTTGGTGGTAAGAAACAGCAGGCCAAAATACCCGACCAGCGTAATCATGATACCCGGGTGCGGCCAATTCAGTGCCATTGCAACGCCGGCCATGACGGCTGAAAACAGGAGTGTCATGGAAAGCAGGGCATAGGTATTGCGTAATACCTTGTTCATTTCTACCGAAGAAACAGGCAATGCTGTAGCGGTTCTGTATTGTGATTGGTTCATACGTTGGTTAAAGCTCCATTTTGTGTGCAATTGTATTGTACATAAGATAAGGCAGTTTTCGGTTAGTTCAATACATAAAAGCATAAAAACCGAACCAACCGGTACCGTTACCTTAAACAATTTCAACTAAAGTGTCATATGCCTATGGACAGGGGTGGTACACCGACAGGTTTTTCTGTATTCTGCGCGTCTCAATATTTGTCACATGATTTTGGAGAGGTGACAGAGCGGTTGAATGTACCGGTCTTGAAAACCGGCGTGGGTTAATAGCCCACCGTGGGTTCGAATCCCACCCTCTCCGCCAGATACAAAAGGCCCCGCTTTTCGCGGGGTTTTTTGTATCTGACTGAAAGGGTGGTCAGATGAAGGACGCTGTGCGAAGCACTTGGGTTCGATTACCGGGCAGGAAAGCCCGGGAAGACGTCGACGAAGGAGACGCCCGCAGGGCGAGGGCCATGGAGGGCCCGAGTCAATCCCACCCTCTCCGCCAAATAAAAACCCGCCACCCGGCGGGTTTTTTATTTGCCAGAGAGGCTGGGTGAGAAACCACTGCCGCGAAGCGGCCAGTGGGTTCGACAAAAACGCCGGGAGGCCGCTCTCGCACATCCTTGTGCTACGCGGCACCGGTGCATCCATGCACAATGCGTTTTTGCACGAGCGCAGCGAACCCGAAGGGCAGGGTACAGGATGTACCCTGTAATCCCACCCCGTACGTCCGCCACCCAACGGGTTTTTTATGTGCCAGATACGATCATGGGGTCAAAGTTTGGCTTCTGGCAAACGTCTTAATCATCAGAATGCAATGCCTCACAGGAAATCTTTGGCGTGTCGCTTACGAACATCCTCAGCTTTTAGGACATTCAGTTCATCTGCCTTGATCAGAGCGGGTTGGATTATGGCTTTGTCGATAACGGCTATAAGCTGATCACTATCCTTGTACTGAAGCACATCGAACATCCAAGGATAATTCTGCAAATTTGCAAACATGGAGAATGGTTCCTCACCTTCCTGAATGATCGGCACAAACGGAACCTTGTAGTCAGGAACGGTGGCTTGCAGTTCCAGAGGGCTGCATTTGGGACTCGTAATGTCGGCAATGATAAACCGACTCATCCCGGCGAGAATCCTCACGGTCTCGGTAAAATCCTTTGTCTGCGCACCTTCAAAGTCAAACATCATCGGCACGAAGTTAAGCTGTCGGAGCCTATCTCTAAGAGCGTCGAGGACCTGCTTACGTTCTGGGGTAAAACGCCCAAGTATGAGGACACCCTTCTTGCCAATCGTGTCGAGCACATCGCGAATCTTTTCGTTATTCAATAAGAGGTAAATGAATTGTGCTATTTCAAGGTTGTCGACGGTGATTTCAGGCTGACCTTTGAGAGTAATAATCAAACCGCCGGACTCGCCTACGGGTGTTCCTTTTGGGTCCCAAACGGAAACTCCATATATTCGGCAATCTTTGAGGATAGTGTCTTGAATATTGGTTCCTATCATTATCGTGTTTTCAAGGTTTGCATGGCTTAGGTCTGCCCTGCTGAGGTTGGTGTAGCTCAGGTCTGCGTTGCGGAGTTCTGCCCCATTGAGGTTTGCCCCACTGAGGTTTGCGGAGAGAAGATTCCCTCTGTAGAAACGTGCCCCGTTTAGGTTTGCCCCACTTAGGTTTGCCATGTAGAGTTCTGCCTCACTGAGGTTTGACATGCTGAGGTTTGCTCCGATGAGATTTGCCTTGCTGAGGTCTGCTTTACCCAGATATGCGCCACTGAGATTTGCCTCGCTGAGGTTTGCCCCAAAAAAATATCCCCCTGAGCAGTCTTGCTCCCATAAGGTTTGCTTTGCCGAGGTTGGCCTGGCTAAGGTAGGCATCCGTGAGAATTGCCTTTTCAAGGCTTGCCCCGATGAGGTTTGCTTTGCTGAGATTTGCCTCTCCAAGGTTTGCCTCTGTGAGAATTGCCTCTTCAAGATTTGCCCTTTCAAGGTTTGCATTACCGAGGTGTGTTCCCTTTAAATTTGCACCAATCAGGTCAATTTCTGTATCCGGATTACCCCGTCGCCACTTATTCCAAACATCAACCCCTTGCTCGAGAATCGCTATTTGTTCTTCGTCCGCCATTGCCACACGCCTGTCTTGTTATTTCAATAAGTATAGACAACAGAACCAGAAACACCCTCGCAAGTTGGATCACTGACAGGGCCGTGCGACCGGGGCGCAATCCAAGTACCCGATACCAAGGGGGTGGCTCTGTGAGAAACCACTGACGCAAAGCGGCTTGCAAAGGTCAACAAGTGACAACACCCTACAATGCCTGGCTCCGATCACCCATATTCAGTGGATACTGTCTTGTTTTAGCATGTTTGTCAGAAATAACAGGGCTAACAAACATGAGAAATCTACTTCTGTTCACACTTTTCATACTACTTTCCAGCGACATATTCGCAGACAGCTTCCGCTGCGGAAGGAAGGTCGTAAAGGCTGGTGATTCAGGCAATATGCTGATAAAAAAATGCGGCAAACCAGCAAGAAAATTCAGCAGTAAACAAATGTCCACCGATAGAGGAAGACTGTCAAATGTGCTTGTATCAAATTGGGTTTACGAGCGTCATGGAAAAAAGGACATGATCGTCTCGGTACGCAACGGGGCCATTGTCAATATACAAGTTGAGTAAGAGCTACCAACAGGCGAAATGGTTTTACTCAGCCTTCACAGTAAATATATTCGCATTCAATTGTGCGATAAGTTGACCGCCGGGTGCCAGAAATGGACGCAATTCTATATGTGCTGCATCCATTATTTCTTTCAATGTTTCTTCACTCAGTTTTTCAAATTCGCCTGAGAGTCGAAGGTGTGTTTCGACAAACGCCCCGAGTGAAGGGTAACGGGCCTGGCCAACTCGCTCGTGGCACTCGTATTCATTGACGCCTGCAGAAAGGAGCAAAGTATCCAGGGCACCGGGTTTACCCAATGACCATGGAGATGACAGCTTCATTGCCGCGTGGGCACCGGAGTACTTGTTGATCAGCTTGATCAGCTTGTCGTAGGCACCACCCAGTTGCAACGGTCCCCAAGTCGCCACCACGACGAGTCCATTCGGTCTGCAAACCCTGAGCATTTCCTTGATTGTGGCCACCCGGCTGGCCGTAAACATCAGCGCGAATTGGCACAAGACCCGATCAAAGCGGTTGGTCTCGAAGGGCATTGCCGAGGCATTACCAAGTTGCCACGCAATATGACGGGATTGCCTCCGTGCTGAGTCAAGCAGTTTCTCGCTGGCGTCAAGGCCGATCACCTTTCCGGTCAGTCCGGTTTCCAATTGAATCGTACGAGCGAGCGTGCCGGTGCCACAGGCAACATCAAGTAAAACCTGGCCGCGCTCAATTTCAGCGATGTCAGAAACCCTGCTTGCCCACTGTGCGTAGACAGCCGGCACGAGGTATTGCTCATACACTCTGACCAGGTCGTCGGTGATTTCCGGTGTAAAGCGCGATGTTGCCATTAACTCCCCCAGTCTATGTTTGCAGTTCAATTATGATCAAAAGTCAGCGTAATGCAACCCGGTTGTTGGTTTCGGATCAATTCATTTTAAATAGCCTTCATGGGTAAGGCACCTGGTTACCGGCTATCTATAGAAGATGAAAAAATTGTAGGGAATCCGCTCGATATGATGCTTATTTTCAACATCGGTCGACATAAGTAAGTCCTGTGTCTATAGTTATGTTGTCCATGATTCATTTCGTTGGGAACTGGATGTGGATTTTTTTTGCTCAAGGGGAAACGGGTCAGAGACAAAAAGCATATAAAAACTGAATCAATCCAAAGGGGGGAAGACATGATTCAAATACTCATTATCGATGATCAGGCGTTGGTTAGAACAGGTCTACGGCATATTCTTGATCAATGCAGCGAACTCACAAAGGTTACGGAAGCTTCTTCGGGCGAGGTGGCACTCAATCGCTGCAGAAAAACGCGTCCCGATGTCATTCTACTCAGCGTTAACTTGCCTGGTTTAACGGGTTTTGAAATTACCCGAAAACTCACGCGCTCACATCCTATGGCTAAAATTATCGTACTGGCAGTACACGCAAAGCCACCTTATCCAACCCGGATGATGGATGCCGGGGCCAGTGGTTATTTGACCCGTGATTGCGAGGCTGATGAATTGATAGAGGCCATTAAAGTCGTGGCGGGCGGGCAGCGCTACATTGGAAGCGAAGCTGCCAAACAGCTTGCATTGTCGATGTTGTCAGGGTCTGCAAAAGAATCGCCGTTTGAGGATCTGTCGGCGCGGGAGATGGAGGTGATGTTAAAGTTAACCGATGGTCGCCGTATACCGGATATCGCATCATTGATGTGTCTGAGCCCCAAGACAGTCTCCACCTACAAATACAGGATACTGGGCAAACTGGGTGCGCGCAGCGAGGTAGAGCTTGTGCGCATGGCAATGCGTTATGGTTTGCTGGACGGTGCCTGAGTATCTTTTCAGGGTATCTTAATGACGCGGTTTTCAGGTGCGTCTCCAACTGCGACCGGCTATTGTCGGTCGCAGCTGTCATTGCAGGTTCATCTGGCGTTGTAGAAACAGCCTATTCACCCAGGCTGTTTTCAGAGGGCGGTGGCTTGAGAGTATAAATGCCTTTTGAGTCTTTCTCAGCGGCTACAACCGGGCTCGCCTGGGCAACCGCAGTCGGCATCTTGTCCGCAGCCGGTTTTGCACTGCTCTTGTCGCTATCCTTTTTACTGGCCGTCTTTTTACGGGGCTGCGCGCTTTTTAGGCTTGGCCGGTTTATCACTGCTGTCTGCAGGTTTATCGTCTGTTGCCTGCTTCGACGTTGTTGACTTGGACTCAGTACTTTCCACTGAGTCTGCCGATTTCGTCTTTTTCACAGGCTTGGGTTCAGAAGCTCCTTTACTCGACTCCCCGGTGTCAACCGGTTTAGATTTTCTGGGTCTTGGCTTGGCGGGTTTGGCCTCTACCGGTTTTGGCTCAATTTCTGCCAGGACCTTTGACGCAGATCTCTGGGTATCAGCTTTGGAGTCTGTTTGAACCGGTTCCGGTGGCTTTTCAGCAACTGTTTGCTTGTCAGCTGATGAAGCCCGTTGCTTCTGACTGGCATCTGGACCTTGACCGGTTTGTGAATCAGCTTGATCCGCACGTGGTTTAACACCGCCGGTTTTGTAGGGTGAACGCCTTCTGCGGCCACCTCTGCGATTACTACCTTCTTTCTGCTCAGGTTTGACATTTCCATCAACGTCGCTTCCGGCTATCGGTGCAACAACAGGGGATTGGCCTGTGCTATCAGTGGTGGTAGCCTTGCTGGTTTCCCCGGATGCACTTTTGGCCGCTGGTCGCGGCCCCCGTTTCTGATTCGTTTTGCCCTTTCCGCGTTGCTTTTGATCTACCTGGCCCTGTCCTGACTTGGCCTGGGTTTTTTTGGCTTGTTTCTTTTTAGCGGTTCGCGGCTGTTGCGAAGACTGGGCACTTTTTTGAGTACCCGGGCCGCCTCGTTTATTTGTGGTTCTCCGGTTTGACTGGGAACTGGAGGACTGTGACTGTCTTTGCCTGGTTTGCTGGCCTTGTCGCTGACCAGCAGGTTTTTTTGAAGCTTTACTTTGTGGCTTAGGTTTACTTTCCTCTTCCTCTTTCGGGTGCGAGAAAAGAATTTTTGCAAGACGGGTAAATAAACCTGGTGCCTTCTCTTCGATTCTGGATGGTGCAGGCCGGTCAGGTATGATCCGTTTAACCGCTGGACCCACCGGTGCAATTGCATGGGCTTGCGAGCGCTCATTGGCAACCACTTGTGCTTCTGGTTGATCAATGCGGGCATAGCTAGGCGAATCGGAAATGTCTGATTTCCTGACGCGAAGAATTTCAAAGTGAGGCGTAACCAGGTACTGGTTAGCCAGCATCACGATCGGAACCTTATGCCGGGATTCAACGTCAGCCAGCGCGGCACGTTTTTCATTGTGAAGGAAATTAATCACTTCAGTCGGTGCCTGAACGATGATCTGCCCGGTGTACTCCTTCATGACCTCTTCCTCGACGAGACGAAGAATAGACAGGGCGAGGGACTCCACGCTACGGATGGTGCCATGACCCTCACAACGCGGGCAGGTATCCTGGCTGGACTCACCGAGTGATGGGCGTAGCCGCTGTCGTGACATTTCCAGAAGACCAAAACGTGAAATACGTCCGATCTGGACCCGGGCTTTGTCAATTTGCATGGCAGCACGCAGACACTCTTCAACCTCGCGTTGATGCTTGCGACTGGTCATATCAATGAAATCAATAACGATCAAGCCACCCAGGTCACGTAATCGTAACTGGCGGGCAATTTCGTGAGCTGATTCCATGTTCGTGCTAAACGCAGTGTCTTCAATATCCACACCCTTGGTTGCACGTGCCGAGTTGATATCGATCGAAAGCAGTGCTTCGGTGTGATCAAATACAACCGCGCCACCCGAGGGCAAATGCACCGTGCGTGCAAATGCAGACTCAATCTGACTTTCAATCTGGTAGCGGTTAAACAGCGGAACCTGGTCGTCATATAACTTGAGTTTGCTCAGGTTATGCGGCATGACCTGCTGCATAAATTCCCGTGCGTCGTTATAAACACGTTTCATTATCGATCAGTATTTCGCCGATATCATTTCGCAGATGATCACGCAGTGCGCGGATAAACAGGTTGCTTTCCTGATGGATCAGGAAGGGGGCAGGGCGACTGGCGGCAGCCTGTTCAACGGCTGACCAGAGTTGGAGCAGATAATCAAGATCCCACTGCAGTTCTTCAGCGTCCCGCCCAACACCCGCGGTGCGTATGATGATGCCGACATTGTCCGGTGTCGTGACCTTTTGCAGTTGTTCCCGCAAATGATCACGATCATTCCCGGTGATGCGCCGCGAAACACCACCCGCGGACGGGTTGGTGGGCATCAGAACCAGGTAGCGACCGGCCAGTGAAATGAAGGTTGTCAGGGCTGCGCCCTTATTGCCCCGTTCTTCTTTTTCGACCTGTACGATAATTTCCTGACCTTCGCGAACCACGTCACGAATGGCCAGCCTGCCACCTTTGTTCGAGGCATCTTTTGAATAGGCGGCTTCACAAATTTCTTTAAGGGGTAGAAAGCCGTGCCGGGACGAACCAAAGTCAACAAAGCAAGCTTCCAGCGACGGCTCAACCCGCGTGATTTTTCCCTTGTAAACGTTTGATTTCTTTTGTTCCTGGGATGGTACTTCTATATCAAGATCAAACAGATGTTGACCTTCAGCGATTGCTACACGCAACTCTTCTGGCTGAGTTGCGTTTATCAGCATTCTTTTCATTATTAATTCCTCAGGCACCCCGGTACGGGGCGGCGGTGGAACGACATGACATCAAAATGTCATATTTCCACTTAGCTGACCCGGCGATGCCACGCATCTTTGCCGGGGGTACCAAATTTTGTTTTCATAGCCAGACCAATAATTTTTTGATCCGGTCCGCGGATGGCAGGTTGTCGATCTGCCATCAAAAATAAGTTTTCCTGCCGCTAAGCAGTATGTGAATTCAAGCTTTCCGCCGGTGAAACAACGTGTAAACTGTCGCTGTGTCTATGCAGTCCTGCCCTTTTAAAGCACGGCTAAGGTGAGATAATCAGGCGATATCGGAGGTCAATTCGGCAGGGCGAATTCCTTACCCGGACAATATAGCAGTCTTTTCATTTTCTATCAATGAGTTGGGGATAGTTGCCAATGAATAAGGTAAGTTCAGCAGTCAGCATGGTTGAAGTAACGCAAGATCGCGTTGGCCAGCGGTTGGATAATTTCCTTAGCGCCAGGCTCAAAGGTCTGCCCCGGTCTGTTATTTATCGCATTATCCGTACCGGCCAGGTTCGTGTGAATGGTGGCAGGGCAAAACCCGCCACCCGTCTTGAAGCCGGAGACACCGTGCGTATCCCACCGGTGTCAGTGCGTGAAAACAGGACCGGGGATATCCCGCCGGCGGTTTTGCAATTGTTGAAACAGTCCATTTGCTATGAAGACCACGGTGTTATGGTGATCAACAAACCGGCCGGTATGGCTGTTCATGGCGGCAGCGGTCTGAGCTGGGGTGTTGTTGATGCGGTGCGTAAGATGCGACCGGATATGAGTGTGGACCTTGTTCACCGTCTGGATCGTGAAACCAGCGGTTGTCTGATTACTCGCGCTTAACGGCGATGCGCTGCGTGAATTGAACACACAGATCAATAATGACCAGGTTGAAAAACGTTATTTGTGTTTGATGGACGGAAAGCTGAAACAGACGCTTGTCGAGGTTAACGAGCCCATCGGAAAGTTTGAACGCTCCGGGCAGAAATTTATGCGGGTAGATGCGCAAGGCAAACCTGCCCATACCACGTTCCGGCTGTTACAAAACTATGCAGATTACAGTTTTGCAGAAGCGCAGTTACATACCGGCAGAACCCACCAGATTCGTGTGCACGCTGCTCACCTCGGATTGCCATTGGCGGCCGATGATCGATATTCACCCGCTCCACGACAGAAATTCTGGAAAGCACAAGGTCTCAGGAGAATGTTTCTGCACGCCCATCAGATAAATTTCTATACAGCGGACGGTGAACGGCAGTTGGTGAGCGCACCGTTACCGGTCGAGTTGGGACAGTTGCTCGAAAAGTTGGAGTAAACCCGCACATGAATGGCAAAGCGATAGCCCGGGTCAATCTCTCGATCCTTTGCCGGATCAATCGACAATTACCGACACACCAAAGCGCAAATTCAACTGGTTGAGTCTTTGGTGTTATGGTCTAATTCCCGTATGTACAAACCACTATCCGCTTTTATTGGTCTTCGATACCTTGGGGCCAAGAAGCAAAATCATTTCATATCATTCATTTCCCTGACTTCCATGTTGGGAATCGCGTTGGGCGTTACCACGCTGATCACGGTGATTTCAGTGATGAATGGTTTCGAAAAAGAGCTTCGTGCACGTATCCTGGGTGCAATTTCCCATGCCACCATTCAGCCGCTTGAAAAACCGCTCGATGAATGGCGTGAGGTCATCAAGCATGTCAATACACGCGACGATGTCGATGCTGCAGCACCTTATATTGAGGTGGGTGCATGGCTGCAGGCCAATGGGTCGAGTGCAGCCCTGGTGCGCGGCGTTGTGCCGGATTACGAAGCAAGTGTTTCAGATGTTGCCACCAGCATGGTCAGCGGTGAGCTGAGTGATTTGCGTGGTGGTGAGTACGGTATCGTGCTGGGTATCGGCCTGGCTGTGCGTCTGCGGGTTGGCCCGGGCGACAAGGTCACGGTCATTGCGCCAAGACTCAAAGCCAGCCCCTTTGGCGCCAGCCCACTGATGCGCCGCTTTACCGTGGTGGGCATGTTTGAATTTGGTGAACATGAAAACGACAGCGGTCTGGCGCTGGTGCATATCGACGATGCTGCCAGGCTGTTGCGTATGCCGGAAGATTCCATCGGCGGCATCCGGCTCAAGCTGAAAGACCTGGATTCTGCCTGGCTGGTGGCGCGTGATATCTCCGACCAACTGGATGGTGCTTACCGCGTCAGGGACTGGAGCCAGGAACGCGGCAACCTGTTCCAGGCCGTGCGAACTGAAAAGACCGTCATGTGGGTCATTCTGTCCTTGATCATCGCGGTGGCGGCTTTCAATATAATTTCCATGCTGGTCATGGTCGTCACCGACAAACAGGCGGATATTGCCATTTTGAAAACCATGGGAGCACACGCGGGTACCATCATGCGGGTTTTCGTGGTGCAGGGCAGTCTTATCGGTATTATCGGTACCGCCCTGGGCGTGGTCGGTGGCATTCTGCTGGCTCAGAACATCGCAACTGTTGTACCGTTTCTGGAGCGTATTTTTGGCTTTTCCCTTTTCCCGTCAGATATCTATTACATTACCGAGTTACCGTCCGATCTGCGTCGCTCCGACGTTATCGGCTTTGCATTAATGTCGTTATCCATGTCCTTGTTATCAACCCTGTACCCGGCATGGCGTGCATCCAAGACCGATCCGGCGGAGGCTTTGCGCTATGAGTGAGCAAGGCAATATGGTGATCCAGGCAAGCGGTATCTCCCGGGGGTTCAGACAGGGACCAAAAAGGGTACAGGTATTGTCTGAAGTCAACTTGCAGGTGCCGGCAGGCACCTCGATGGCCATCGTAGGCGCATCGGGTGCCGGTAAAAGCACCCTGTTGCATATATTGGGCGGACTTGACAGACCGGAAGAAGGGGAAGTCCTGGTCGATGGATCATTCACTATGGAAAATGAGCGACACTGAACGCAGTGATTTACGCAATTCCCGCATGGGGTTTATCTACCAGTTTCATCACTTGCTGCCGGAGTTCACCGCGCTCGAAAACGTTGCAATGCCTCTTTTGATTCGTGGTGAATCAACAGCCGTTGCCGCCAAACGGGCCACAGATCTGCTTGATAAAGTGGGGTTGGGACAGCGTCTGGATCATAAGCCCGGTGAACTGTCAGGTGGTGAACGGCAGCGCGCAGCGGTTGCACGGGCACTGGTTGGCAACCCGGGTTGTGTACTGGGTGACGAACCAACCGGTAATTTGGATGAGCGTACCGCCAACCACGTGTTTGAGCAATTGCTTGAGCTCAATACCGAGTTAAATACCAGTTTGATACTGGTCACACATGATATGCGCCTGGCAGCCAGGATGAATCAGCGTTTTGAATTGCACATGGGGAGTCTGAAACCTTTTTAGGTTTATTAACGACCAGTGCTTCTTCATCGAAGAGGCCAGGGGGGATTATTGAAGTTCTGGGTCCTGCTCATTATGGGAGCGGTATCGCCGTTCCTGTTCACATGACGCTGCCATCCCCGGTCGCGCTTGTTCTTCTTTTGTCTACCGCACTATGCGGTTTTAAGCTTGCAAACGGGTTGAAGGTCTTTTGCCTGTTTCCGCTCTTCTTTCTGATTACGACCCTTGCAATCAACCATCGAATTTCACAACGCCTGCCGTTGTCGGGAAATAAATCGAACCACGAGGTAAGTGGTGTCATCGGCAGTCTGCCGGTGACAAATGCAGGTGGTACACGCTTCCTGTTTCTGCCGGATGAGCATGCTGGCTCCATTCCTTCAAAGATCTATGTGAACTGGTATGAAGACAGACGCAGGAAGGAGGTCAAAGAATCGAGCGTGCCGCCAGTTCGCGCCGGTGAGCGCTGGCGACTGCAGTTGGTCTTGCGCTCCCCCCGTGGCCGGGTCAATTTCCATGGTGTCGATGCAGAGCGCTGGTATTTCACCGAGGGTATCGGTGCACTTGGCTTATGTCCAGCAAGGGGAAAATATTCGTCTTTCAGGTCCTGCCTGGTTCAATCTGCAACATTGGCGCGAGTCGGTACTGGATAAACTCACTGAACAAGCCGGCGGAAAACCGGCTTTTCGAATACTGGCTGCACTGGCCATCGCTGACAGACGTGGATTGCTTACACATGACAGGAAAATTTTGTCAGGCACCGGTACAGGACACCTGCTGGCGATATCCGGATTGCATATCGGTCTGGCTGCGGTTTTGGGCTATTACCTGGGCAGGCTGGGCTTACTGATTTTTTCTACCGCTCAGAAACAACGACTTGCCTTTGTTCTGCCATGGGTCACCGCGTGGTTTGCATCTTTTTTTTATGCCGCTTTGTCCGGTTTCGGGGTCTCCACGCAGCGGGCACTGATCATGCTGACGGTTGCCACGGTTGTCCTGTTAAGCAAGCGAAATGTGCATCCGTTACAAGCCTGGTTGATCGCAATGTCGCTGGTGTTGCTGGCAGATCCTTTTGCGCCGTTACGTGCCGGGTTCTGGTTTTCGTTTATTGCGGTTGGTGTTTTGATGATGCTATTTGTGCCCCGCCAGGGACACATACCGACCTGGAAAAAAATGCTGTTGGCCCAGTTCGGTATTTCGCTGGTCATGGCACCACTTGGCATGTATTGGTTTCAGCAGGCCAGTCTGCCCGGGCTTTTAGCGAACCTGGTGGCCATCCCGGTCGTGAGTTTTCTGATCGTACCGCCGATACTGGTCGCCCTGGTTCTGATGTGGCTACCCGGACCACTGGCCGACTGGGTGCTTACATTTGCAGCGTATTGTGCACATTGGCTGCTGCTGATCCTGGATTATTTATCCGCTCTGCAACCCCTCAGCTTCAGCTCAACCCGGATTCCCGGCTTTGCATCAACCGTTCTGGCCATGCTGGGTGCCGCTGTTTTCATGTTACCGAGAGGTACGCCTGGCCGCTTTGCTGGCTTGCTGCTGATGCTTCCCCTGTTGTTACCTACGAGTGATTCTCTTGAAAACAATGAAACCCGAATTGATTTTCTGGACGTGGGGCAGGGGCTTTCAGTATTGCTGTCCACGCGCGACTATATGATGGTTTACGATACCGGTCCGGGTAACGGTCTTGACGGTGAAGACGGGTTGGACATGGTTGCGGGAACCATTCAACCAATGATCAGGGCAATCGGAAAGGAACCCGACCTGGTCGTGGCCAGTCACGCAGACCTTGATCATGCCGGCGGGCTGGAGCGATTACGCTCTGAATATCCAGACGCCAGGTATCTCGCCAATCTGCCCGAAAAGCGCACCGGTATCAGGCGACTGTAGTGACACCCTCGAGGTGGCTGACGGAGAACCTGGAGTTCAGAATCCTGCACCCCTCTACGGGCCTGCCTTACCTGGGCAATGACAGTTCCTGTGTCATCAGTGTAAACGGTCCGGGTCTGAGCCTGTTGCTAAGTGGTGATATCAGCCGGGTCGTGGAACAACGGCTTGTGGATGAAGGGCTTGAACAACATGCGATCCTGAGCTGCCCCGCATCATGGCAGTTCCACATCCTCCTCCCAGGCCCTGATCGATGCAGTCAGACCTGCATGGGTATTGATTTCTGCAGCTCACGGTAACCGCTTCGATTTTCCGCGTGCAGATGTACTCGAACGTTATGCAAAAGCCAATGCAACGACTCTGAATACTGCACAATGTGGGGGTATCAGGATAACTTCCGATGCGATGGGTGGTTTGAGGATTAATTCCGCCCGTGTCAGGCGCAATGCCATTTGGCGATGGCCAGCCCATCAGGATTGCCGAAAACAACATACCGGATCGATTAAATTCGAGGGGATATAAAGCCGGGCTTCAGGTATTATTCTGAACAGAATAAATCAAAGGAGTGAAACCGCGTGCTGGAAATTATTCTTGCCGGTGGCTGGCTGATGGCACCTATCCTGCTTTGCTCGACTTTGTCGGTAGCCATCATTATCGAACGATTCTGGACCTTGCGCAAAAGCAAAGTGACACCAAGAAGACCTGGCTGCCACGGTTGAAGACTGGGCTGCCCGGCATGAACTGGATCAGAGGCATCTTCGACCAACTCAGTGTCGAATCACCATTGGGCCGGATTTATTCAGCTGCCCTGCTCAATCGAAAGCGTTCCAGGGAGGTGATCAAGGAAGCTGTCGAAGATACCGGGCGTCATGTTGTTCACGACCTGGAGAGGTTTCTGAACACGCTTGGTACCATTGCCGGCATATCACCGTTACTGGGGTTGCTGGGTACGGTGGTCGGTATGATCAAGGTGTTTTCCGCCATCATGATCTAGCGGTGTCGGTGATGCCAACGTGCTGGCAGGTGGTATCTCGCAGGCGTTGATCACCACCGCTGCGGGCTTGACTGTCGCAATACCAAGCTATTTTTTCTATCGTTTTTTCCGCGGCATGGTTGCTGAGTACGTCATTTCGATGGAAGAAAAAGCAATCAGCCTGATCGACTGCATCGAACGCGGCAATGCCTCAGCGATCAATTATTCTTCATTCGAGGACTAGTATATGCAACTCCGGGCATCTCGTACAGAAGACCCTGATATCAGCCTGACCGGACTGATTGACGTGGTGTTTTTGTTGCTGATCTTCTTCATGGTCAGTACCACTTTTGAGCACCAGGCGGTGTTGAAGGTTGATCTGCCGGAAGCAAAAAATGTCAGCGCACCTGAAAACCAGCCCAATAGTTTCGAATTGGTCATTGATCCCAATGGCCAGTTTTATCTTAATGACCGGCAACTGCTTGATGGAAAACGTTCCACCCTTGAGGCGGCATTTATTGAAGCCGCGGGCGAGGATCGCACTATCCCGATTATCTTGAGGGCGGATGCCGAAACCCCTCATCACTTTGTTGTGACTGCCATGGATGTAACGGCACAGCTCGGTTTCTCCCGCTTGTCAATTGCGACTGAACAAATTACAGAAGAAGATTACTAATGCCCCCCCATAAAGCTTCCTTAACCGCGGGTGCCGTTTACAAGCGTCTGTGGGGTTATACGAGAAAATACTGGTTTATGTTTATCATCGGGGTATTGGGTGTCAGCCTGGATGCTGGTATGCAGGCGTTGTTTATCGGTTTTGTTGAACCCCTGATCGACCGCGTATTTGTTGAGAAGGATGCGGCATACGGTACGTGGCTTGCTGCCGGTGTAATGGGGGTCGTGTTGTTACGCATCCTCGGTCATTTTGCCGGTGCTTACGGTATGGAGTGGACCGGCAGACGGGTCGTGGCTGATCTGCGAAGAGAACTGTTTGCCAGTTACCTGCATTTACCTGCAACTTTTTATGACCGTAACTCTCCCGGCCAGTTGATTTCAAAACTTGCCTACAACAGCGAGCAGGTTTCACATGCCGCGACCAAGGCCGTCATTTCAGCATTCCGTGACATCTTGCTGCTGATTTACCTGGTGCTCCTGATGCTGTATACCAACGCCCGTTTAACGGCGGTTTTGTTGATACTGGTGCCGGTGGTTTCGCTCGTGGTAACCGTGATCAGTCGCAAGTTCCGCAAGATTTCACGCAACATCCAAAACTCGATGGGTGATGTCGCGCATGTGACCGAAGAAGCGGTGATCGGGCAACGGGTGGTCAAAGTTTTCCTTGGTCAGGACACCGAAAAAAATCGCTTTGAACGTGTCAACGAGCGAACCCGTCGACTGCATATGCGCATGGTGGCAACACATATGCTCAGTTCCTCAATCGTTCAGTTTGCTTCAGGTATCGCATTGGTGGCCCTGATGCTGATCGCGACCCGCCCGACGATGTTGAACGAGATAACGGCAGGTACTTTCACGGCCATATTTTTCGCCATGATTGCAACGATCCCACCGCTGAAGCGATTGACAAACGTACAGTCGCAAATGCAAAAAGGCATCGCTGCGGCCGAAAGCATTTTTATCGTCATCGATGCGGACAAAGAAAAGGACGAGGGAACCCGTCGTATCGATCGGGTCAGGGGTGAAATTGAGTTTAAAAATGTCAGTTTCCAGTATGACAACAGCCACAAGGCCGTGCTGGATAACATCAGTCTGCACTTTCCGGCAGGCAGTGTGACGGCAGTTGTCGGACAAAGCGGCAGTGGCAAGACCACGCTGGCTGCATTGTTGCCGCGTTTCTATAACCATAGCAAGGGTCATATTCTGCTCGACGGCTACGAGCTTGAGGATTACCAACTTGACAATCTGCGTCAGCAGATTGCACTGGTCAGCCAGGACGTTGTGTTATTTAACGATACCATCGCCGGTAATATCGCTTATGGCGCACTTGAGGGGGTTGACCGTGACGCCATTACCCGCGCAGCGTCTGCCGCGCATGCAATGGAATTTGTTGATCAGTTACCTGAAGGTCTGGATACCATGTTGGGTGAAACAGGGATCTTATTATCAGGTGGTCAGCGTCAACGCCTGGCAATTGCAAGGGCCTTGCTAAAAGATGCGCCGATATTGATTCTTGACGAAGCAACCTCGGCACTCGACTCCGAGTCGGAAAGGGCCATTCAAAATGCACTGAAGGAAGTAATGAAGGGCCGCACGACGCTGGTCATTGCGCATCGTCTATCTACAATTGAGAACGCTGACCAGGTCATCGTGCTAGGGGCAGGGCAGGGTAATAGAGCAGGGCACTCATGCTGAATTGCTGGAAAAAGAGGGTGCCTACGCCCGCTTATATCACACCCAGTTTGAAATTCAGGGACTGGCCGTGCCCTGATCCGCCATGCGTGCAAGTATTGAAAAATGGCTTCTGCGGCAGTGGTATACCACACACCGGCCGTCCTGGTTTCTGCGTGTGCTGGAACATGTCTATCGTGTTGCATATCGACATGTTCAAAACAGGGGTAGCTCCGGACCTTCCCGCTATCGATCGGGTGTTCCGTTAATCGTCGTCGGCAATATCACGGTGGGTGGTAGTGGTAAAACACCGTTGGTCATCCGCCTGTGCCAACTCGCCCTGGATATGAACTTCAGGCCTGGAATTGCCAGCACCGGTTATGGCCGGCAAAGCACCGATACCCTGATGGTCAATGCCGGAAGTGATATCCGTAACTGTGGTGACGAACCGGTCTTGTTGGCGGAGCGTACCGGGGTGCCGGTTGTGGTTGCGAAACGCCGTTGCGATGCAGTCAAAAAATTGAACGGGTTGGAGTTGGATCTGATTTTTTCTGACGACGGGCTTCAACAGGCTGACATGGACCGCGATATGGAAATTTGCGTGATTGACGGTGCACGCGGGCTCGGCAACGGACATCTCCTGCCTGCAGGACCTTTGCGTGAGCCGGTTCAGCGTCTCAGACAGGTCGATTATGTCATTACGAACGGTGCCTGGGCTGGTAAACCGGATGAGGTAGATGTGAGTGTTATGCAACTGGAAGCCGGCGTGGTCTGCTCGCTTGATAACGCAATGGTAACCTCCGTAGAAGAATTCCGGCAAAATCACGCCGGAAACCCGGTTCATGCATTTGCAGGCATAGGTCATCCACAGCGCTTTTTCAACATGCTCGAAGCCCTGGGTGTCAAAGCGAAGCCGCATGACTTTCCGGACCATCATAAATTTACACGGAGAGATTTTGATTCAATTAATGAAGGCTCAACCATTGTCATGACGGAGAAAGACGCCGTAAAGTGTCGTTCTCTTGACCTCGAAAATGCCTGGTATATACCGGTCAATACCCATTTACCAGCTGACTTTGAAGCAGTCTTTAAGGATCACCTGACCAGGATAGTAAGGGAGAGTAAATGAGCACGGCCAACTTGAGTGCCTACCATATTGTCATCCCTGCACGTTTTGCCTCTGAACGGTTGCCAGGCAAGGTTTTGCTGGATTTGGCGGGGCAAAGCCTGTTACAGCGCGTCTGGCAACGGGCATGCGAATCATCCGCAGAATCCGTCATCATTGCCACCGATGATGAACGTATCCTCAGGGCCGGCGAAGCATTCGGGGCACGGGTTATTTTGACAAGCACCGATCATCAAAGCGGTAGTGACAGAATTGCGGAGTGTGCTGAGAAATTGGCCTGGTCCGATGGACAGTTGGTAGTCAATCTGCAGGGTGATGAACCACTCATGCCACCTGCCTGTCTTGACCAGGTGGCCGCTCTTCTGGATCATCGTGTGGACTGCGAAGTTGCAAGTCTCTATTGGCCGATGACCGAAGCCGACGATGTCCTGAACCCAAATGCAGTGAAAGTTGTTACGGATTCACAAGACAGGGCCTTGTACTTCAGTCGTGCCCCGATCCCTTACGCACGCTCATTTGCTTCGATCGCTGCAGCCATTGCTGCCGGGATTGAGTGGAAGCGGCACCTCGGTTTGTATGCCTACCGCATGGCAGCGCTACGCCGTTATACTGCGTGTGCGCCTACACCATTGGAGAGCAGCGAGCGGCTCGAGCAATTGCGCATAATGGAGTTGGGTGGCCGGATTGCCATGGCGGCTGCCTGCGAATTCATCCCGGCAGGGATCGATACACCGGAAGATCTGCGCCGTGTACGTAAATATATTGAAAACAATATTATAAATAAACCATAAAACTATGATTAATATACTATTTGTTTGTATGGGAAATATTTGCAGATCACCTTCAGCAGAAGGTTTTTTTGTCACTGCCTTGCAAACATCAAAGTACAGGGAACAGATTTCAACTGACTCCGCAGGTACCCATGGTTACCACGTCGGTCACGCGCCTGATCCACGGGCGGTTGCCACCGCATTGGATTTTGGTGTTGATATCAGCCAGCTATGCGCGCGCAAGGTAAGCGTTTCTGATTTTGATAATTTCGACTTGATAATTGCGATGGATAGCAGCAATTTTAGTGATTTGCAAAGTATTCAACCCGCAGGGTTCCAAAGCGAGTTTGAAAATGATGATGCAATTCCATCCCGAAGCTCATCCCGAAGATGTTCCCGATCCGTATTATGGTGGACAGGATGGTTTTACCTATATGTGCAAATTGCTGGATTCAGCGACACGTGGTTTGCTGAAAGATGTCGAGGGGCGCTTGGGTCAGTAGTGGAAGACGTTGAATTGAAGCAGTCAAAAGCGGACTTCGACGGCAAAAAGTTCACCCGGCGACTTTCCGCCGGCCCCGGTGTTTACCTGATGCGCGATGCCGATGGTATCGCCCTGTATGTTGGTAAAGCCGCCAATTTGCGTAAACGTGTTTCGAGCTATTTTGACGCGCGGCCGAAAATCGAGCGAATCATGCGGATGGTGGCACGGATTCAATCCATCGAAGTCAGTCTTACCCGTACTGAAGCCGAAGCCCTGCTGCTTGAAAATGAGTGGATCAAGTCGCTCAAGCCCCGTTATAACGTGCTTCTGCGGGATGACAAGAGTTATCCCTGGGTGATGCTGGGTACCGATCATGAATTTCCGCGAATCGCCTTTCATCGCGGTGGCAAAGACAAAGACCGGCAGTACCTCGGGCCTTATCCATCGGCCAGTTCAGTGAGGGAAAGCATTAACCTGATCCAGAAACTGTTTCTGTTGCGAAATTGTGAAGACAGTTATTTCAGTCATCGAACCAGACCGTGTCTGCAATACCAGATCAAACGTTGCACCGCACCTTGTGTGGGTATGGTAAGTCCGTCGGAGTATGCCGGACAGATAGACGATGCCTTGCTGTTTCTGCGCGGTCACAGCCAGAAGGTGATCACCCGTTTGATAGGCCGTATGGAGCATGCCGCCGGTCTGCAACAGTACGAACAGGCGGCGCAGTATCGTGATCAGATCAACCATCTGAAGCAGATGCAGGCGCGCCAGTTTGTCTCGGCTGGCAATGGTGATCTGGATATCATTGCGCTTGCCAGGCTCGGCAATAGTGTCGCGATCGAAGTTATTTCGGTACGCGGTGGTCGCAGTCTCGGTCAGCGGGACTATTTTCCCACTCAATCCGAGGGTCATTCGGATGGTGAAATACTGCATGCGTTCCTGGGCCAGTATTTCAGTGAACGCCAGGCACCGCCAGAATTGATCATTTCTCATCCCCTCGATCAACAAAAGCTGTTTGAGGCAGTGTTTAGTGAACGTAGCGGGCGCCGCGTGCACATCCAGTCCCACCCACGCAGCCACCGCAGGAAATGGCTCGAACTTGCGGGCAGAAATGCGCTGAATGCCCTGCACATGCGAAACACGGAGTCTTCCCGCATCAGTTGGGCAATTTGCAGAACTGGCTGAATTGCTTCAATTGGAAGAAGCACCCGGCGTTATCGAGTGTTTCGATATTTCACATACATCAGGGCACAAGACCGTTGCCTCATGCGTTGTATTTGACGTCAATGGACCGGTTAAATCCCGTTATCGCCGTTATAACCTCGAAGGGTTCGAACCGGGAGATGATTATGCCGCAATGCGTGAGGTGTTGAGGCGCCGTTATCGAAAACTGCAAAAAGAGGAGGGCCATCTGCCGGACCTGATCCTGGTTGATGGCGGCAAAGGCCAGTTGGGTATCGCCATGGAAGTGCTGTCAGAATGTGGTCTGAGCGACGTTCCCCTAATGGGTGTGGCCAAGGGGCCGTCACGACGGGCGGGTTACGAGGAGTGGGTGTTGCCGGTCGCGCCACACAGTCTTCGGCCGGGGCCGGAGTCCGCTGCTTCACACCTTATCCAACAGGTCAGGGATGAAGCGCACCGGTTCGCTATTACCGGTCACCGTGGCCGTCGACAGAAGGCCGCAGTACATTCGGTACTGGAAGATATTCCCGGTGTAGGCGCAAGCAGACGTCGTGCGTTGCTGACACATTTCGGCGGCCTTCAGGGGGTTCGCAAGGCGGGCATCGAAGAGTTGGCAGGGATTCCAGGGATTAACCAGCAACTGGCCGGACGAATATTTAAGGCGCTGCATTAGCAAAGAAACCAGTGTTCCAGAAAAACCTTCAACTCCATTGGCTTTTTACCTGCAAAATAGTCCGGTGGTCTGCGATAATAGTCGTTTAACCATGACCGGACTGAATCAATGAAAATGACGTTTCCGATGATCCTGACGCTGTTGCGTATTGCGCTGATTCCCGTACTGGTCCTGTTTTTTTACCTACCCTACCCATGGGCGCCCCTGGCAACTGCCGCGGTTTTTATCCTGGCGGCGATTACCGACTGGCTCGATGGCCATCTGGCGCGACGTATGGGCCTGATGTCGGCCTTTGGTGCATTTCTCGATCCCGTTGCCGACAAGCTGATGGTTGCAACTGCCCTGGTATTAATGGTGCATATACCGCCACCGATTGTGTTTCCAGAAATATTCCTGACACTGTCTGCTGCGATTATCATTGGTCGCGAAATTGCGATTTCCGCACTCAGGGAATGGATGTCCGAGATGGGTGAGAGCGGTACGGTAAAAGTCGGGGTTCTGGGTAAATTCAAAACCATTTTCCAGATGACGGCGATCAGTTGCCTTTTATATGAATACGATCTCTTTGGTCTGCCTGTTGCGCTGGTCGGCGAGATGCTGCTTTACCTTGCAGCTGCACTTACGCTGTGGTCAATGTGGGAGTATTTGCACGCTGCGTGGCCGGTCATGAGCCGCGAAGGCAACCTGTCTTCCGATGACAGTGCCACTTGAGATTGATTTAGCATGAATTCAGAGACAGACATACGCGTACGGCGTGTATCACCGACCGTTAATGTCGGAGGGGTTCTGATCGGGTCAGGACATCCTATCGTGGTGCAATCCATGACCAATACGGATACCGAGAATGTCCGTGCAACGGCAACGCAAATTGCCGAATTGGCACGTGCGGGCTCGGAGCTCGTACGTATAACAGTGAATACTGAAAACGCGGCCGCTTCGGTAGCAGGCATCATGGAACGCCTGGAAATGATGTCGTGCGATGTGCCGGTAGTCGGTGACTTTCACTACAACGGTCATCACCTGCTGCAGCAGTATCCGGAGTGCGCCCGCTTGCTGGCCAAGTATCGCATCAACCCGGGTAATGTTGGTTTTGGCAGAAAGCGTGACGACCAGTTTGCGACCATCGTCGGGCTCGCCATTGAAAATGATAAGCCGGTTCGGATTGGTGTTAACTGGGGCAGTCTTGATCAGCGCCTGCTGGCAAGCCTGATGGATCTCAATGGAAAAAGCAGTTCGCCGCAGCCTGCTGATGCAGTGATGCGTGAAGCATTGGTCCGTTCTGCACTCGATAGCGCGCAACAGGCTGAAGAACTGGGCCTGGCGCATGACCGGATCATTCTTTCCTGCAAGGTGAGTGGTGTCCAGGACCTGATACGCGTATACGGAGACCTGGCCGGACGTTGTGATTATCCATTGCACCTCGGTTTGACCGAGGCGGGTATGGGGAGCAAGGGTATTGTTTCTTCAACTGCCGCGTTGGCGGTGTTGCTGCAGCAGGGTATTGGTGACACGATCCGTATTTCCCTCACCCCCGAACCCGGCCAGTCACGTAACGATGAAGTGATCGTTGCACAGGAACTGCTGCAAAGTATGGGGCTGCGGGCATTTTCGCCGATGGTGACGGCTTGCCCCGGTTGTGGCCGCACTACCAGTACGTTTTTCCAGTCACTGGCGCTTGATGTAACCAATCATGTGCGCAACCGGATGCCGGAGTGGAAGCTTCGTTACGAGGGTGTAGAAAACCTGAGCCTTGCTGTCATGGGATGCATTGTTAATGGCCCAGGTGAAAGCCGTCAGGCCAATATCGGTATCAGCCTGCCCGGCACGGGCGAATCACCGGTGGCTCCGGTTTTCATTGATGGTGAAAAGGCCGCGACCCTCAGGGGTGATGATTTGACCGCCGATTTCCTCGCATTGATTGACAAATATGTTTCGGAAAAATATCAAAGCTTTGGATCCTGAACTGCGGCCGTCCATGGCTTCTTTAGCAGACCGGCACCTGCTTTATCAGCAGTCGGTGCAGGATGTTGAGGCTGAAATCGATTTCGTCGAACAAACCTGGTCCGAGCTGCGGCAACGGCCCGCTGTTTTTCTGCGGGAGGATTTCTGCGGCACCGCCAATACCGCCTGTGAATGGGTGATTCGTGATGAGAATCACCAGGCTGTCGGTGTGGACCTGGATCCGGAAGTGCTCAACTGGGGGCGGTTAAACAGGCTTACGCAACTTGATGACGAACAGTCAGAACGTATCGAATTGCTGAATGAGGATGTGCTGCAAACACGCCCCGGTCTGGCGGACATTATCCTGGCAATGAATTTCAGTTATTTCCTTTTTTTGAAGCGTGATGACTTACGTGAATATTTTGAAAGTGTTCTGGATGGCCTGGTCTCTGACGGTATTTTATTCCTGGATGCCTACGGTGGTTACGAGGCACCCATGGTGCTGACCGAGTCACGCGAGTGCCAGGACGAGGATGGCAACGATTTCACCTATATCTGGGAGCAGGAGTCATTCAACCCGATTGACTCGTGCATGAAGTGCCGGATTCATTTTGAATTTCCGGACCAATCCCGGATGGACAAGGCCTTCAGCTATTACTGGCGTTTGTGGACCCTGCCGGAGATTCGCGAAATTCTGTATGAAGCCGGTTTCTCACAGGTTGATATTTACTGGGAGGGCACTGACGAAGAGAAAAACGAAGGCAATGGCATCTACACACCGTCTGAAATCGGTGACGCCGACCCGGGCTGGGTATGTTACATCGTTGCCCAGGCCTGACCGGACACTGTTCCTCAATTTACCTCCGTCACCTTTCCCAGGTATTCAACCTGCCGAGCGACCAGATCAGGATCCATACGGGTAACGACCAACAGGCAAACATTTCCATCCTTGGCGGAACCGAAGTCCACAATAATGCCGTCATAAGGCTGGCCATCGCTAATAAGTCCGATCTTGTCCATGGGTTCCGGATCAAACGCTAATTTACTGTTCAGCAGGCGAGGGTGGCGTTTAACCTTACCCAGGTAATGGGTGCGCGCGACGATCTCCTGGCCGGGATAACAGCCTTTGTGATAATTGACCGCACCGAGCTCTTCAAACCCGAGCCATTGCGGTAAAAACTGTCCACTGGTGCCGGGATTAAGCCAGGTGATGCCCAGCTGCAGTTCTGAAATCTTCCAGTCCGCCTGCGAGACTGTGTTTGTATTCGCAGCTGTATCATGGGGCGTAACCAACAACCACTGACTGCTGCCAGCCAGCCGCATTGCACAGGTTGAAGTCGATGCCGGTTCCGGTATTTCATCCGCATACAGACCCGAAACCGTGTGGTCGCTCAATACTTCGATCATTACATCTGAGCGCATCACATAAAGCTTCAGACGCTGGCTGACTGAAGCCACCAGGGCATCTGGACATGATGACGAAATATTCCTCACCCACCCTGTGAACCAGCATCAAAGCCAGCACCCGGCCTTTGGGCTCACAATAGCAGGCAAAAGTTGAATCACCGCTGTCCAGGCCCAGTACGTCAGCACTTAACTGGCCATGCAAAAAACTGCCGGCATCGCTGCCGCTGAAGCGCACAACTGACAGGTAATCAAGCTTTAACATCTGTACTTTAATCCTGTTGATAAAGGTAAATGATTCACAATTCAATTTTAACGTAAAAAACTGCTTGCCCTGACAAAAAAATCATAAAACCGGACTCGCAAGAAACCACCTTTGCCGTTACACTTAACGTTGGAGAACCTGATCGGATAGTGGGGCGTTTTGTTAGTGGAAAATCACCAGTCAAAAGCACCCACAGAGTCATCAGATGATTCCGGTGAAATAGAAAAACAACCCGTCGTGGTTGAAAACTCTCCTGAAAAGCCAGTTGAAATCGGTGGTCCAAAAGGACCTGAACCCACGCGTTACGGCGACTGGGAAAAAGCGGGTCGTTGTACTGATTTCTAATGTCAACTCCAAATGGGATAAAGGCCGTCAAAACATGAGCACATCAAAACGCCCAATGTCACCCTATATGCTGGGACCGTATTACAAATTCCAGATCACCTCGGCACTTTCCATTTTAAACCGTTTAACCGGCGTTTTTATGTCAGTGGTGACAGCGCCGCTGTTACTTTACTGGTTGATCGCGCTGGCAAGCGGTGAAGAGGCATTCACCGCATTGAGTGCGCTGGCTTGGCAGTGGTCTGGGTAAGCTCGTCATAGCGGCGAGCGTGTTTAGCTTCAGTTTTCACCTGTTTGGCGGTATCCGTCACCTGATCTGGGATGCAGGCTGGATGATGGAAATGCCACAGGTGCGTGCTTCAGGCTGGATGGCCATCATAGCTTCGGTGTTGCTATCACTCATCGTATTGGGAGCAGGCTTATGAGCATGCAGAATCCACTGGCGCGGGTTCGCGGCAAGGGCAGTTCAGGCGGTGGTGCTCATCATTGGCGTTCACAGCGTTATTCGTCGTTGATACTTCTCTTATTGACGACCTGGGTGCTATGGATGGGTGTTTCCCTTGCTGGTGCAGATTACGCGACCGCCAGCGCTGCTATGTCATCACCACTCAATGCGGGTATGGCGATACTCCTGGCCGGTGCGGTTTTCTACCATACCCAGTTGGGTCTGCAGGTCGTCATTGAAGACTACGTGCATGTCGCTGCATTGGAATTTGCACTGTTGATATTTGTACGTTTTGCCTGTCTTGTCGCATTTCTGATCAGTGCCATTGCAGCTCTGAAACTGGTACTGGGAGCCTGAACCATGAGCAATGACTATTCAATAACAGAACATAAATACGATGTCATCGTTGTGGGTGCCGGTGGTGCCGGATTACGCGCAACCATGGGTCTTGCCGCAACCGGTTTAAAAACGGCATGCATATCCAAGGTATTCCCGACCCGCAGTCACACGGTCGCTGCGCAGGGCGGTATGTCAGCCGCACTCGGCAATATGGGTGAAGATGACTGGCGTTGGCATATGTATGACACCATCAAGGGCTCTGACTGGCTGGGTGACCAGGACGCCATTGAATACATGTGCAGGGAAGCCATTCCGTCGGTAATTGAACTTGAACACTATGGGGTGCCTTTCTCGCGCACCCAGGACGGTAAAATTTACCAGCGACCGTTCGGTGGCATGACAACGCATTATGGCGAAGGTACGGCCCAGCGAACCTGTGCAGCAGCCGACCGGACCGGCCACGCCATTTTGCATACGCTTTATCAGCAAGCGCTCAAACATGACGCGACATTCTTTATCGAGTATTTCGTACTTGACCTGTTGATGGATGACGATGGTGCCTGCCGCGGTGTACTGGCCTGGGACCTGGCTTCTGGCAGCTTGCATGTGTTCCGGGCGCACGCGGTTATCCTGGCGACGGGTGGATACGGTCGCAGCTACTTCTCATGCACCTCGGCACACACCTGCACGGGTGATGGTAATGGCATGGTCTTGCGTGCCGGTTTGCCGCTGCAGGATATGGAATTTGTCCAGTTCCATCCGACCGGTGTTTACGGTGCGGGCGTATTGATAACCGAAGGTGTACGTGGCGAAGGTGGGTTCCTGACCAACTCGGAAGGCGAGCGTTTCATGGAACGCTATGCACCCAATGCCAAGGACCTGGCCTCCCGTGACGTTGTCAGCCGCTCAATGACGATCGAAATCCGGGAAGGGCGGGGCGTCGGTCCCAAGAAGGATCATATCCATCTTAATCTGCAACATCTCGGCTCCGACGTGATCAACAAACGCTTACCCGGTATCGCGGAGAGTGCTGAGATTTTCGCCGGCGTGGATGTTTCCAAAGAACCGATCCCGGTGCTTCCAACCGTTCATTACAACATGGGCGGTATACCGACAAACTACCACGGTGAAGTCGTACGTATTCAAGACGGTGACCCCGATGCAGTTGTTCCGGGATTATTCGCCATCGGGGAGGCGGCCTGCGTCTCCGTTCACGGCGCCAACCGGCTGGGTTCCAATTCATTGCTGGACCTGATTGTTTTTGGCCGCGCCGTAGCGCATCGCTGCGCCGAGGTGATCAAGCCCAACAAGCGTCATGTTAACCTGGATGCAAAAATTGTCGACGCGCTGGTATCGGACTTTGACCGCTTGCGAAACGCGGACGGCAACAAGAGCGCGGCCGCGATCCGCGATGACATGCAACATGTCATGCAAAACAATGCCGCAGTCTTTCGAAGCGGTGAAATACTGGAAGAGGGCTGCAGGTTGATTGCCGATGTTCAAGCGTCATTCAACGATATTAAAATCAGTGACCGCTCGATGATATTTAACACCGACCTGGTCGAAACCCTCGAGTTACGTAACCTGCTGGGCTGCGCGATGACCACGATGTTTGGAGCTGAAAACCGCAAGGAGAGCCGTGGCGCCCATGCCCGTGAAGATTTTCAGGACAGGGATGATGAGGACTGGATGAAACATACGCTGACAAGCATGGATGAGTCCGGCAAGGTCACTATCGATTACCGGCCCGTGCACCTGTACACACTCACGGATGACGTTGAAGTTGTCCCGCCCAAGCCGCGTGTTTACTAGGCCGGAGAAAAGGAAGACACCATGCTCGAATTAAGATTAGCTCCTGAATCCCGCCCGCTTAAAGGTCAGAAATTTTCTGGCCCAGAGGGTGCCGTCAATATCCGTACATTCCATGTCTATCGATGGGATCCTGACAAGGGTGAGAACCCGCGTATCGACAGTTTTGAGATCGATCTTGATGATTGTGGTCCAATGGTGCTGGATGCTGTTCTCAAGATTAAAAATGAAATTGATCCATCACTGACCTTTCGCCGTTCATGCCGTGAAGGTATTTGCGGTTCATGTGCGATGAATATCGACGGCACCAATACACTGGCGTGCACCAAGCCCATCAGCTCGATCAAGGGTGATGTGAAGATCAATCCATTGCCGCACCTGCAGGTGGTCAAGGACCTGGTGCCGGATATGACCCACTTCTATGCACAATACGCCAGCATAAAACCCTGGATAAGTACACAAAGCGTACCGTTACCGGATCAGGAAAGGCTACAGTCCCAGGAAGATCGCGAAAAACTGGATGGTCTGTACGAGTGTATTCTGTGCGCCTGTTGCTCCACTTCCTGTCCGAGTTACTGGTGGAATGGCGATCGTTACCTGGGGCCCGCAATTTTATTGCAGGCTTACCGTTGGCTGGTTGACAGCCGTGATGAGGATACCGGTGAACGTCTCGATGCACTTGACGATCCATTCCGGCTTGTATCGCTGCCACACGATCATGAACTGTACTTCAACCTGTCCCAAGGGCCTGAACCCGGCCAAGGCGATAGCTGAAACCAAGAAAATGCTGTTGGAAAGGAACGGGGCCTGAGACCGCCTGCGGTTAATGCATATCGGTCTGGACAGGGTAAAAAAACTACGTTGGCAAAGCCGACGGGGTATGAAGGAATTGGATGTGCTTTTCGAGGCATTTTTTGAGAGACAGGCAGGTCCGTTGCTTGACGGGGCCTGGCCACAGCTTGAAGCATTGCTGAGCCAGGAAGACGATGTGTTATTTGATTGGGTTTCCGGTAGGAATTTGCCAACGGATCCCACTTTACTGGTTTTGATCAATACCCTTACAAATGCTGACTAACAAGCCAATCAGATTGAATGTTGCGAACAGAAAGGATTTCGCTTTTGCAGTCGGTGCGCTGTATATGCTGGGTATTCTTGCAGCACTGCTTGGTCCCTATCCGGTTTTGTCGATGTTGCTTGCAATCCTGTTTTTCGGGGTAGGGTGGGCCACACATATATTAAAAATTTCTAAAACAAGTAACGTAAAATTGACCTCGGTCATTTTTCCCGATGGACGGGTCAGATTAGAATCTGACCGGGAAGACATAATTGAGGGTTTTCTGCACGGTCAACAGTGGTCTACCCACTGGTTTTCCGTTTTACGATTCAGCAATGGAGACACGATCCGCCAACTGGTCATCCGATCCTCACAGCAACAAGGGACGGATGATTACCGGCGTTTGAAAATGTGGCTTCGAAACGGTTTGTGCAGTAACACCATGGCAAGCACGGGTGTTGGATAGTTGACCCGTTCAACGGGTTTTAGAATGAGGTTTCCGTTGTACATTCAGGAAACATCAGCGGTGATAACCTGGATCCGGGTTGTCACTTTGTTTTTAAAAAGTGAGGGAAGAGTTCAATCATGACTTACAACGATAAGGTTGTTAGACAATTCGTCATAGCGACGATTCTCTGGGGTATCGTGGGAATGCTGGTGGGTGTCATTATTGCTGCGCAATTATGGTTGCCTATTCTAAATCTCGATATACCCTGGCTGACTTATGGACGTTTGCGTCCGCTTCATACCAATGCGGTCATTTTCGCCTTTGGGGGTAGCGGCCTGATAGGTACTTCCTTGTACGTTGTACAAAGAACCTGCCACGTGCGTCTGATATCCGACAAGCTGGCCAGTGGTGTGTTCTGGGGTTGGCAGGCCGTCATTGTTGCGGCGGCTGTCACGCTACCACTGGGCTGGACCCAGGGTAAGGAATACGCCGAACTCGAATGGCCGATCGATATCCTGATCACGCTGGTCTGGGTCGCGTATGCCGTGCTGTTTTTCGGAACTATTGTCAAACGGCGTGTCAGTCATATCTACGTGGCCAACTGGTTTTATGGTGCATTTATCCTGACCATTGCCGTGCTGCATATCGTGAACAACCTGTCGTTCCCGATCACTGTTGACAAGTCCTACCCGATATATTCGGGTGCAGTCGATGCGATGGTGCAGTGGTGGTACGGGCACAACGCTGTAGGCTTTTTCCTGACAGCCGGCTTCCTGGGAATGATGTATTACTTCGTACCCAAACAGGCGGAAGGACCGGTCTATTCGTACCGTTTGTCGATCGTGCATTTCTGGGCCCTGATTGCCATTTACATGTGGGCGGGTCCGCATCACCTTCACTACACCGCCTTGCCAAACTGGGTGCAGTCCCTCGGCATGGTGTTTTCATTGATCCTGCTGGCTCCCAGCTGGGGTGGCATGATCAACGGCATCATGACCTTGTCGGGTGCCTGGCATAAGTTACGTACCGATCCGGTCCTGAAATTCATGATCGTGGCGCTGAGTTTCTATGGTATGTCCACGTTTGAAGGACCGATGATGTCGATCAAGACCGTCAATGCCTTGAGCCACTATACCGACTGGACAATCGGCCACGTGCATTCCGGTGCCCTGGGTTGGGTTGCGATGATGACCATAGGCTCATTGTATTGCCTGATTCCACGCCTGATCGGTGAAAAGAAAATGCACAGCATCAAGGCAATCGATATCCATTTCTGGACATCAACAATTGGTGTGGTTATGTATATCACCTCGATGTGGATTGCCGGTGTGATGCAGGGCCTGATGTGGCGTGCATTTAACGATGACGGCACCCTGACTTACAGCTTTATCGAAAGTCTTGCAGCCACCAAACCGTATTACGTGATCAGACTATTGGGTGGTTTGTTATTCCTTTCCGGTATGTTCTTCATGGCCTGGAATACCTGGAAGACGCTTAGCAGCAAGGAAATGAAACCGATTCCTGCCTCAGAACCTGCAATTTGGGGAGACCACTAATGAGCACAGGACACAAAAAACTCGAGACAAATATCAGCCTGATGGCCATATTTATCATCATTGCTATCAGCCTTGGCGGGCTGGTTGAAATTGTTCCATTGATGTTCTTGGACCAGGTAAGAAAACCGGCTGAAGGTGTTGTGCCTTACCCTGCGTTGGAACTCGCTGGTCGTGATGTATATGTGCATGAAGGCTGTTACAACTGTCATTCACAGATGATCCGTCCATTCCGCAGCGAAACCGAGCGCTATGGGCCTTATTCGATCGCCGGTGAATCCGTTTATGACCGTCCATTCCAGTGGGGCTCCAAGCGAACCGGGCCCGATCTTGCGAGGGTAGGTGGCCGTTACAGCGACGAGTGGCACTACATTCATATGAATAACCCGCGTGACGTGGTACCTGAATCCAATATGCCAAATTACGGTTGGCTATCTGACCGGATGGTCGATGGCGAACTGGTGCAAAGGAAGATGCGTGCTCTGAATGCGCTGGGTGACCCGTACTCAGAAGAGGATATTGCTGCAGCACCCTCGGTGGTAGCAGGTAAAACAGAGATGGATGCCGTCATTGCGTATCTGCAGAGTCTCGGCCATGCAAGGAGTGGACGTTGAAATGGATATCACCAATATTATCCGTGGCGCTATTCTTCTGATCCTGATTTTTTCCTTTTTAGGTCTATGGGCCTGGGCATGGAGCAAGAAACGTAAAACGGCTTTCTCCGAGGCCAGCATGCTGCCCCTGGAAGAAGACAACGGCGTAATTCCGAATGATGTAGACCCGACTGATGAGACCCGGCCAACGGGAAAGGGAGTGAGTCATGTTAACTAGTTTCTGGCATTGGTATGTCATTATCATAACCGTCGGCACCGTCCTGGGCTGTTTCTGGTTGTTACAGTGGACCAAGGGTGTTTCCAATCGTGATGAAGAGGGCGATGGAACCGGTACCACCGGCCACGTATGGGACGAGGACCTTGTGGAGCTCAATAACCCTTTGCCGAGGTGGTGGTTGCAACTGTTTTATGGAACCATCGCTTTTGCTTTCATTTACCTTGTTTTGTTCGGCGGTCTTGGAAATATTGGCGGTGTTCTTGGCTGGAGCCAGGAAGGTCAGTATGAGGCTGAAATGAAGGCCGCTACCGAAGCACAGGAAGTCATTTTTGGGCGCTACATGGAAATGGATAATGAAACCCTGATCGCGGATGCTGATGCCAACGCAACCGGTCAAAGACTGTTTGCCAACAATTGTGCCATGTGTCACGGGTCTGATGGTCGTGGTGCACGCGGCTTTCCGAACCTGACGGACGATGACTGGTTATATGGCGACAGTTTTGACACCATCATGCAAACTCTCGAGAACGGGCGCGCAGGTGCCATGCCCGTGATGGTCGCAGGTCTGGATGACAAGGCCATTAGCGAACTTGTGGTTTACGTACAGAGCCTGTCAGGTCAGAAAGCCGACCCGGTTATGGCCGCGAATGGTAAGAAGAACTTTGACATGTTGTGCGTTGCCTGCCACGGTGCCGACGGTAGTGGTAACCAGGCACTGGGTTCACCACGGCTCAATGACGATATATGGTTGTACGGCGGCGACCCCGAAACCATCAGGAAAACCCTTGTCGAAGGTCGTAATGGTAATATGCCGGCGCACAAGGACCTGCTGACTGAAGAGCAGCGACGCCTGCTTGCCGCCTATGTTTTAAGCTTGTCAAAATAGAAACATGACCACACAGCACCCTGTTAACCGGCGATGGAGTATGCGACAGCGCGATTGGGCTGTCGTATTCTGGATCGCTTTTCTGTCGGCGGCAACCGGTGCTTTCGTTTTGTTCGGACTGGTTGATCCATTGGACATGGTCAACGCCTGGGCCTACGAATATGATATCGGTATGCGCCTGGCTTACGGGCTCGCTTTCGCATTTTTGTACCTCGTCTGCCTGTTGGCATCTGCATTAACCATGTTCATGATACGTACCGGTCCTTCACGCGGGCATACCAAAGGTGAAGGTCGGCGTCCAATACCGGAGGTTCAAGACCCGTCACAATCCAGCCCGGATATTGACGGCGAGGACTGGAAATGAGTCAAAATCAGGATGCTGCGGCATCCCTCTACCGTAAAGATCCAAAGGTTTACCCGCGTGATGTAAAAGGCAGCTTTGCAAGCCTGCGTAAACTTGCGGTCTTTGTTTTGTTGGGTTTGTATTACATACTGCCATGGCTGAACTGGGGTGGTCACCAGTCGGTCCTGTTTGACCTGCCAGCCCGCAAATTCTATATCTTCGGTCTTACATTCTGGCCCCAGGATTTTATATTCCTGACGCTGATGTTGATCATAGCCGGCTTGTCCCTGTTCTTTGTCACAGCGGTCGCCGGAAGACTCTGGTGCGGATACGCGTGCCCGCAAACCGTCTGGACTGAAGTGTTTTTGTGGATGGAACGTTGGGTTGAAGGTGATCGTGGCAAACGTATCAAACTGGATGCTTCCCCCTGGAATGCAAATAAAATTTTACGTAAGACCTCCAAGCAGATCCTGTGGATCGGGTTCGCCTTGTGGACCGGTTTCACCTTTGTGGGCTTTTTCACACCGATCCGGGGTCTAGGTGCATCTGTGGTTACTTTTCAACTCGGTGGTTGGGAAACTTTCTGGATGTTGTTTTACAGTTTCGCCACCTATGGTAACGCTGGCATTCTGCGTGAGCAGGTTTGTAAATATATGTGCCCCTACGCCCGTTTCCAGAGTGCGATGTTCGACAAGGACACACTGGTCATCGCCTACGATGAAGCGCGTGGAGAACCCCGCGGCGCACGCGCCAAGAAAGATAGTCCGGTTGAGAAAGGCCTTGGAGACTGCATCGGCTGTACTCTTTGTGTGCAGGTTTGTCCAACCGGTATCGATATCCGTGAAGGTCTGCAAATCGAATGTATCGCCTGTGCCGCGTGTATCGATGTCTGTGACCAGGTCATGGACAAAATGGACTACAAGAGAGGCTTGATCAGCTACACAACGGAACACAGGTTAAGCGGTAAGGAAACCCGGGTATTCCGTCCACGTATTGCTGTCTATGCTGTTTTATTGTTGGCCCTGGTTGCCGGTGTCATCTACTCGGTCAATAACCGTGTATTATTACGCGCGGACCTGTTGCATGACCGCAATGCCCTTTACCGCGAATTACCGGGTGACCAGATTGAAAATGTCTATACTCTCAAATTGATCAATATGGATTTCAAACCCCATCAATATAAGATAGAAGTGTTGAATAATGATGACATACGCGTGCTGATCTCACCTGAGCCTGAGCTTGATCCGGAAGAGGTTGGCAACTTTATTATGCGCATGCAGGCGCCCAGGAGCGCTGGTAAAGGCTCTATGAAAGTTGACGTGAGATTTTCTACCATGGATGAGCCTGTAATTGAACGCACCATTAGTGCACGTTTCCTGATGCCGTTTGATTAGAAGCCTGTTGGACTTAGTATGAACAAAAATCAGCAGCAAAATAACGCAGGGGTACCGGTTGTCATCGAACCGTGGTACAAGCAATTCTGGCCGTGGTTTATCATAGCGTTGCCTGCCTCTGTGGTAATCGCCAGTTTTTTTACCCTTTACCTGGCGGTCAGTAACCCGCACCAGCTGGTTGTAACTGATGACGAGTATCTTGAGCTAGAAAGTGAATTGAAAGCCCAGCTACCTGATATAGAGAGTGAAAAAGCCAAATCGGGCGAATCTGACTCCAAATCGAACTAGGTCAATGACTGAAAACCCACGGTTCTGTTTCCATTGCGGAGAGCCCGTTCCAGCCAATTGCATGCTCACTATCGAAGCAAAAGACGGTCTACAGCCCGTCTGCTGTAGTGGCTGCGAGGCTGTTGCCAACCTGATACTACAGTCCGGCCAGTCACGCTATTATCAATTCCGCACCGAAAATGCCATCAAACCCACAGATGAAGATGGCGCTATTGAAGATTCCTGGAAGCGCTACGATGAGCGCAGTTCACTGTGGGGCAGCCCCCTGAAAAACGGCCGTTACGAACTATTGCTGCAGGTTGAGGGTATCCGCTGTGCCGCCTGTGCATGGTTGATCCGGAGTCAATTGGAAGCCCGCCAGGGTATTGACCAGGTCCAGGTAGATGTGGCCACCGGTTTTGTGCGTATTAACTGGCAACCGGACAAACTACACCTGAGCAGGATCGCCGCAATTCTGGCCGGTGTCGGCTATCGCCCGCATCTGCCGCTGGCCGGCGCAGAAGCCATGGGCAGGCAGACGGAGCGCCGCAATGCCCTGAAACGCCTCGGTGTTGCAGGCCTGGGTATGATGCAGGTGATGATGTTTGCCGCGGGACTGTACGCAGGTGACGCGATGGGTATTGCAGAAGGTCCCGAGCGTTTCCTTCAGTTGATCAGCCTGATCGTGACAACACCGGTTTTGCTCTATTCAGGCCGGGTTTTCTATAGCAGTGCCTGGCGAAGCTTGTCCCATCGAAGGGTGGGTATGGATGTACCGGTCGCGCTGGCCATTTCCATCGCCTTTATCATGAGTTGTATCAATTTTCTAACCGGCAATGGCCACGTCTATTTTGATTCGGTCGTCATGTTTATCTTTTTCTTATCACTGGGAAGGTATGCAGAACTGGTTATCCGTCATCAGAACCTGCAAACCGGTCTGGCACTTGCCCGGCTATTGCCCGAGTGGGCCGAATTGGTGCGGGATGAACAAACGGAGAAGGTACCAGCCACTGATTTGCGTATCGCTGACCAGGTCCGGGTGAGGGCAGGGCAGACTTTCCCTGCCGATGGACTGGTTACCAGGGGTTCCACTGAGGTTGACGAAGCCCTTTTGACCGGGGAGTCCCGACCAGTCAAAAAACACATCGGCGATATGGTCATAGCCGGCAGCATCAACCGTTCGCAGACCATAGAGTTTGAGGTCTCCAAAGACCCCGACGACTCCACTGTTTCAGTGATGGGACGTATGTTGCTGAAGTCACAGACACATCGAAGTCGTTACACACGGCTTTCTGAGCGCTATGCGGGTTGGTTCGTGGCTGTTGTCCTTGTCGTTGCCAGCCTGACTGCCCTGTGGTGGTTGACACATGATGTGACGATGTTATTCCCTGCCACTCTCGCCGTGTTGGTTATCAGTTGTCCATGTGCATTGTCACTGGCCACACCTGCTGCAATTGCATCATCAAGCCGCGCACTTCTTGAACAGGGCGTGCTGTTAACCCGTAGCGAAGCACTCGAGATTCTGGGTAGTATTGACACCGTTGTGTTTGACAAGACAGGTACATTGACAAGCGGTTCACCGTCAATCGTGAACACGGTGATTAATCCCGCCCGTGAAGAATATGACGAGGAGGCCGTATTGCATATCGCGGCCCTGCTGGAAATTGATTCTTCACATCCAATATCAAAGGCCTTTACCGATATCCAGGTTGAACGCGGTGCGGTTCGCGATATCATTAATCATGAAAATGGTGTTGAGGGCAGGGTGGATGGCACCCTCTATCGGCTGGGTAATGCCGCTTTTACTCACGTTAATGTTATCGATTTTACGGGTGGTTTGGGTAGGTTATGGCTCGTTGATGATAATGGTTGGATCGCCCGTTTCGATCTGGACGATGGTTTGCGGGACTCAGCCGTCGAAACCATGGCGGCACTGCGCGAGAGAGGCCTCGATTTAATCATCCTTTCAGGTGATCACCCGCAGGCCGTTGCCTCGGTAGCAGATCGCACCGGTATTAACAGTTGGCATGCCGAACAATCACCCAGGATGAAGATGGACTTTCTTGAGACCCTGCAAAACAACGGAAAGACCGTTCTGATGGTGGGTGATGGCATCAATGATGCCCCTGTGCTATCCCTTGCCAACGTGTCAATGACTGTCTCGGGAGCCAGTGAATTAGCCAATAGTACTGCTGATTTTATTATAACTGGTAAGTCATTGAAATATATAACATATATTCTCGAAACCGGTGACAGAACACGTGCGGTTATCCGCCAAAACCTGTTGTGGGCGCTGGCATATAACCTGCTGGCGGTTCCGTTTGCCGCTGCTGGACTAATCGTACCGTGGATGGCGGCATTGGGTATGTCGTTAAGTTCCTTGCTGGTGGTGCTGAATTCGGGGCGTCTTGCAAAACGAAAACTGGATATTGAACAGACCATTTTCAAGGAGGACAGTGACGCAATGAGCATACTTTATGTCCTGATTCCGCTGGCCGTAGTGTTATTGGCACTCGCTGTCTGGGCCCTGTTGTGGGCGATTAGAAATGGACAGTTTGATGACCTGGAATCCCATGGCTGGAGTGTCGTGCTTGACGATGATCAGAAACCACCACCGATGGAAGAAGATAGTTCAGTTACCGAAAAAGAGGAGTAGGCAGGTCAATGACTTCTATCCTCGATCTATCAGCCTTGTTCACGGCATTTTTAGTCGGTTTATTGGGTAGCGGGCATTGTTTTGGTATGTGCGGCGGTATGGCTGCCGGATTGGGTAGCTTACCTGTTTCTAACGGCACAAATACCCAAGCACAGCTCCAGGCAAGACCCCGGGCCTCGTCCGCTATTATGTTCAACATCGGCAGAATCCTGAGCTACGCAGGTCTGGGATTGCTCTCAGCATGGATACTGGCAAGTCTTGGTCACACACTGAACATCCCCAAATGGAGCATGATATTGCGCTTTATCACTGCCGTGATGATATTTCTGATTGGAGTTCAATTTTTGTTTAACTGGCAGACTTTGGCAGTAATTGAACGCCTGGGTGCAAAAGTATGGAAGTTGATACTACCCATAGCGGTTCGGGCGAGCAGTCTACCGGGTGGAACCGGACGTATATTGCTGGGTTTGTGTTGGGGCTTGTTGCCTTGCGGATTGGTATACAGCGTGCTTTTAACGGCCTCCGCCGCAGGTTCACCCATCTCCGGAGCTGCTGTGATGCTTGCATTTGGGGCGGGTACGCTGCCGTCCATGCTGGGCATGAGCCTCGCTGCACCTGCGCTTGCTGCGCTACTGAGTGACAAATGGACCAAGAAACTGATGGGAGCGGCTTTGATTTTACTTGCCGTTTTAAGTGTGTCGTTGATGGTTGTGAAAACTCAGGGTCAGGGTGCCCATAGCCATCATGCGCACAACGCCAGTGAAGTCCAGCAGTTGCATGTTGCAGGTTCTCTTGGAGACGTATTCCTGTAACAACCATATTCACGTGTCTAAGGACCGGCATTACTGTTGCGGGGCAGGTCTTCTTAGATCGCTCTGATGCTATATTTGATTGCGTATAATGTATATTATGTTAAATAGAATAACTATATAGAACCAGAAGTCGCTGTAAGCCGGGAAAAGCGAATATGCTGCACCGCGTCGTATTGTGCCAGGATTTTGGAAACCACTTGTGTAGAATCACTAGCGCTCGTGTCTGTCCATAGTCAATACAAATATTTAAAGTAAATTCTTATATATTTTGATTTACAATGTGTTACGTAACTTTCTTAATATATTATTTAATATCACTTGCCCTGGAAAATTAAACCTATGCACAAAGGTTATGGGTTTCGTTATGTCTTTTGGTCATACTGGCAGGTGTACCTTTGCCCGGTTTAACTCGCATGCTCCATTCACAACACTCTATGGGTGACAAATGAAAACAAAAACACTTATTTTGAGCGCATCACTGGCCGCTGGCCTCTTAGCCGGAAATGGCCAGGCACAAGAAAGCCCCGAAGGCTACTGGAACCTGGAGCAGGCAAATGAGATATTGGATAAAACCCGTGTAGTTGTGCTTGACCCGGACCTTTCATCCCTGACGGCAGCGGAGAAAGCCGCGACAGACAAATTGATAAAGGCCGGTATTATATTCAACCGCATCTACCAGGACTCCCTGCACTCCCAGGCGTTGGAATCGCTCCGTGAATTAAGGCATTTACAGACCTTTGAGGAACATCGTTCTGCATTACTGGATATCTATTACCTGTCCGGCGGACCCATCACCACCACGCTGGATAATAAACGGGTGCCTTTTTTACCCGTCACAGCGGAAGAACCGGGTACGGACGATGCGGCCTGGTATGCACTGCCCTACTCCGTTCGCTGGGCTCCTGACATCATGCAAGCCTACAGTTTTGTCCATGCTGCAGCCGAGGATATGAGAACCGAAGATCCTGATTTCGCGGCCTACCTGTCACAGCGTGCACGGGATATCATCAGCGATGATTATGAAGGTGGAGATGCTGCCTGGGTTCGTGGTCGCTTCAACCACTTGAATGCGCAGATTGGCAGTTTTGACCCGTCAAGCGCACGACTGGAAATACACTATGAACGCTACAATGAGGTCATCAACCAGATGCTGAGTGATGTGCTGAATATTCAGCAGCAAGGTGACAGTCAACGGGCAAGTGAATTCATTGAGAAATATATAAGCTGGACACCCGAACTACATGACAGGTTGGCGGAGCGACTGCGGAACTCCAGTCGTTATCGTTTTGTAATGGTTCGTTATAAGGCTTTGGCTAACGACCAATAAGCCAAATGGTATAGACTCTGAGCAGAAAAATAACCGGTTAAATGGCAGTAATACATGAATTCTCAACTCGATAAAGTCATAAAAATCATTGGTGTACCGATGGATCTGGGTGCCAGCCGTCGTGGCACAGATGTTGGCCCGTCCGCCCTTCGAATTGCCGGCCTTGGTGCGGCCATAAGCAAAATGGGTTACACGCTTGCGCGTGAGGAGGATATTTTTGTACCGGCCATGGAAACACGTCCGCTTGAAGACAACAAAGCGCGCTATAAACCCCAGATTTTAAGTGTTTGCACCGAGCTGGCCGGCCGCGTAAAAGAGCTGATGGATGAGGGTGTTTTCCCCCTGGTAATCGGTGGCGATCACTCCATTGCGATGGGCACCGTCGCCGGTGTCTCTGCCCATTACCGGGAGCGTGGCGAAGAGATGGGATTGATCTGGTTTGACGCCCATGGTGATATGAATATCCCCGGCGTATCACCCAGCGGAAATATCCACGGTATGCCATTGGCGCATCTACTCGGTCGCGGTGATCCTGATTTCGCTGAAATCCTCGGTTTCAGCCCAAAGCTGAATCCTGACAAGGTGGTCCTGATTGGAATTCGTGATATCGATGCCGGTGAACGAAAAATTATCAATGAATCCGGCATCCACGTTTTCACGATGCGTGACATCGATGAACACAGCATGGCCAAAGTGGCGCGTAGAGCCATGGATATCGTCACCGATGGTACGGCTGGCTTCCACGTGAGCTTCGATGTCGATGGTTGTGATCCAACCGTGATTCCAGGCTCCGGAACACTGGTACCGGGTGGAGTACGTTACCGTGAAGCCCATCTATTGTTGGAGTACTGTGCAGACAGTCGCCAGATGACATCGATGGAAGTGGTCGAGCTAAACCCGTTTATGGACCATAAGAATATCAGCGCCGAACGTACGCTACGCCTGATTACAAGTGCTTTGGGGAAAAGCATTCTCTAGCCGCCGCAATACAGGTACAATTCGCACTGCGTTTAGCCCGGGTGGCGAAATTGGTAGACGCAAGGGACTTAAAATCCCTCGGTAGAAATACCGTGCCGGTTCGATTCCGGCCCCGGGCACCATTTTAAATGGTCTTGTATTCAGCTAGTTACATTTAGTTAACCACTTCCAGCCGATTTTCATCAAACTTTCTATTATTAAAATTAATGATTTAAGGGTTTTCAAGTCAAACTTGACGAAATCTATATGGCCGAAGTAAATGATCGGTAACAGTTTTGGTAACAGTTCAATTCGTTCGAATATACGGATAACATATTCCCATGATCGTCGGTGGCACTGATAAAGGAATCTGGGTTGATCTGGGCAGTAACACGCCCGGCAGGATCAGCACCACCAAAACCTCGTTGATCGGGGGCGATTGCCCGGTATTGCGGCGGTAATTTGACCATTGTCACTTCCCACCACGTGGCAGAGGAAAAGTTGCCGTGAATAAACAGCACCGGGATACCATCTTCCGGACCCGCGAAAAGAACCCTCGTGATTAGCGGTTGTCTAAATTACATAGCGTTCTTATTGCCAGAGAAGAACGGAATCGGTGCGGAAAAATCATGGCAGTCACGATCCTTGAAGTTATGTCTCCCAGGCACTCGGCGGACATATTGCGGTTGTTTGTCGGGTCAATATTCGGTGCTTGCGTGACTGCCGGGTTATTGTGGGTCATGCAAGATCTGATTACATCGGCCGACCGCACACTTAATGAAGAAGCGCGGGTGCACATGGTGGATTTCGTACGGGTCGAACGGGAGGAAGTCATCCAGCGCAGGGAGATCAAACCCAGGAAACCGCAGACACCCGAACAGCCGCCACCGAATCCCCCCTCACCCCAAATGGATGACCTCGAAGTTGGGGTCGAAACCATTGCCATTCCCGCCGCATCCGTAAATACGCAAATTGAATTGACCGGCGGAGGGTTCAGCCTCGGCGTCGGTGAAGGTGATTACTTGCCCATCGTTAAGGTCGCGCCCATTTACCCGCAACGGGCCCTGATCCGCGGCATCGAAGGCTACTGCGTCGTCGAGTTCACGGTAACAAAACTCGGTAAGGTCAGGGAGCCACGCATCATCGAGTCGCAGTGTACCAGTAGCCTGTTCCACCAGGCGTCATTGCAGGCTTCTCTAAAATTCAAATACAAGCCCAGGATCATCGACGGCGTGGCGATCGACGTGCCGGGCGTGTTGAATAAATTCACTTTCGAGATTATCGACGATGCTTGAGTCATTTGTGAGTGTTGTAATACAGGAAAGCTGATAATTTCCTGAAAGCGACCACCTCAGCCAAAGGAGTGCTACCTGCTGCCGATGGCGGTTTGAGGGCAGTGTCCGGAGTTTTGATCAAGGCGGAAATCGGATTTCTTTGCATCTGGTTTTTTTCCCATTGATTTCTGGATAAATGACAACGTCAAATTGATAGAACCGCTCTCTCCCATCCAGGCCAAATTCCCTCCAAGAATTGGGTGTAAACAAGGTAGGTTTTCCTTTATAGGTGTCACCATAAGTATCGTCTGGTGCGGCAACCACTGGAACTTGAATGGCTTTTGCAATACTAAAGCAGATTTTTTTAGATCGTGAAACTTTACATCCCAAAAGGTACAACCTACCTTTTTTGTAAAAACGGGTTCCCTTTATATGGCGGTTGAAATCATGCAAATTGAGCCAAGCATCGCCAAACTGGTGAGATGGATCATTTTTTTTCACACCTGAACCAATCCGTGCGTGGTCATTAATAACAAGGTTTCGGATCGGCGCCCCTAGAGAATAAGCTTTTATTTTAAAAAATAAAGATTTGACAGACAGGTTTCCTGACATATCAACGCTTATCGCACCTGGAAGACAATTCTGTAAGTATTTGGAGGAGGAGGCCCATTCTTTTTTATCAGTAACAATTAAATCTACGTACATATAACTCTCCTTTTAATTGCTATTTTTATAAAACTATTGCTTTCTACGCCAAGTAATGGATGTCCAATCGTTGTGTTGTGAATTAAGTTTGCTTTAGCGACACTGTAGCGGTTGATACCGCATCGTTAAGTATAGGTAATTAACTGAGTGTTTGAAGAAGTGAGTCTCAACCGCATCTGGTGTTTTGTAGGGGTGATATGGACGGTGAGGCTGTTGAGTCACCAGTTGATATTGATGTGTTGCCGTTTGGTGTTTATCGGCTGGTATAGCTACAATTGATGTAAGAGAAAAACGATGTGCCTGCCGGTTCCGAACAGGCACCCTTATGCCGATTCTGTGGAACCGGATCAATCAATCATGCTTCAATCAGCTTATTTTTTGTTTTTCCCTAATCTACAGTCGATGAATTTTGTCCCTCATTTTTGTTGCAGTGAGAAACCAAACTGAACTATTATCAGCGGAACTTACAAAAAGGGGAAATCGGTAAGTGATTGTTTATACTAATTATTAAATTTGTTAGTCTTGGTGCATTCTGTTTATATTTCAATTAGATAAGCCTAACATCTTTCGGTAAAATACTGTGCCGGTCGATTTCGGCCCCGGGCACCAATAAATACAATCACCTCGCCGAATGTTATTAACATGTCAAAAAAAACCATTCTTATTACCTCGGTTGGCAGTCAGGTCGGTGAAGGTATTATTCGAAGTATCGGTGCCCGGCGTGACCGTTTAAAGATTGTAGGAATAAATTCCACCGTCGAAAACCCAACCAATTTTCAATGTGATACTACGTATCTCGCACCAGAGCTTAGTAATAAAGAAGCTTTTGAACAAAAGTTCGCTGAAATAATTTCACACGAACGCCCCTCCCTTATTCTTTCTGGGCGGGATGATGATGTAATCATGTTGAGCAAATTGGGTCGTGCTGATCATGAAATCAGCCGACTGTTGCTATCAGGTGACTATGATCTTTGCAGAACCATCAGGAGTAAGCTGGATACTTACCAATATGCCCACAGGAATGACCTGCCTTTTTGTTTTACCATCGACGTCTGCCATGAAGATATAGAAAGTCATGCGGCGAAGCTGATAGAAAGCCATGGCTGGCCTGTCGTAGTAAAACCCAAAGAGGGTTACGGGGCACAGGATATCTGGATTATCTCGGATTGGGTGACCTTGAAAAAATGGTTTGGGAAAAGTGATTATGTATTACAGCCATTTTTATCAGCCAGCACTTCATTAAAAGGCTGGTTAAGTTCATTTCAAGAAGGTATTCCTCTACATTCCAGTGCACCAGATACGGTCCAGGATGTTGTACAGGTTATCCTTGGACCTGATTCGTCACTGCTTGGAGTATTTGGTATGCAAACTCAAATGAAATCCGGACGCAGTTGGCGTGTGACACCTAATAATGATGAGGAATTGCTGTCAGTCGGAAGACGGTTCGCCGAGGTGTTAGGCCGGGATGGGTGGCGTGGACCATTAAATATCCAAACCCGAAACCATAATGGTGAATACATCCCTTTTGAAATCAATGGCCGTTTTAATGGAACAACTTCAGCAAGAACTGAGCTGGGTTTTGATGAAATTCGTTTAAGTATCATGGCCTTTTTAGATATTGATCTTGGGGACAGGAACAACAGTTCTGCTGATTTCTTGCATCGCCGTTCAAATGATTATGCAGTATGTCAGAATCAGCTATCAGAGCTTGAGTTGAACGGCGAGTGGCATGCGACCGATTAATGTAATCCCATCCTCAAAAAAATATTTCTATTTTCATCAGTGAATGACAAGCGACCATGGAGCACTCTGCGATTATCCAGAATCAAGGTGTCATTTTTTTTCAATTTCAATTGTCTGGTATATCTCGTCACTATTTTTTGTAGTCTGGATATCAGGTCATCAGGAATTTCGGAATTGTCGGCAAACGTAATCCAGCTGTAGATTTCACCTTTCTTCCTGATGTTTCGCGCAAATCCAAGCAGGTTATTTATAAAAACCTGTTTGTCATTCCAAATGGACTGCTGGACAAGTGTGTCAACATAGCGGGTAAATAAGACATCATTATCACTGAACCTTGCCTCGATACCCTCGCCCTCACAATAGTCAATAACAGCTTGTTTGTCCTGTGTTGAATACAGGCTTCGCCATACATCGGGGTCTCGTTTTCTGTGATAGCAAACCCGCTTGGTAAGAAGTTCCTTTAAATCAGGATCCCTGATGATTTTTTCGTAGAGTTCAATTCCATCTGCATAGATTGTTTCACCTCCAGATTGCGCTGGTGTTTCACAATAGAAAAACAGGACATCCGGCCTGGAGTCCCTGTAACACATTTCACCATGTAACTGTATGGTTCCGTTATGTTTTCCTCCGGGTGCAGTTGTGATTCGTGCAGCTTCATCAACTACCTTTCTTTCGTTATTGGATCCGCCAATATAAGGCATGAAATCACGGGTAACGGCGTTTGATAATTCCTTGAATTGTTGTAATGAACAGGAACCACTAAGCAACATGAAACCTTCATGTTTCAGTGTGTTGATTACTTTAGCTCTTAAATCGGTACAATTTGCCAATTCAGCGTAATTGATTGCATGCATAGTTAGTAATTATTACATTTGGTTCACGGAAGTAAGAGGGTTTATTGTAAAGTATTTATTGTTTTCAAGATTGACCGATATCTTGATCAGAGAGGATGAAGTCAATGACAGGAAAAAACACTAAATTGCGAAGGGCGGATTTCACTACATTACAGACTGCCACACCTGAGGATTTGACTATTGTTCGCAAAGCCGAAGCGGCTCTTTTTGATGAACTTCCTGGACGCATCATTGAACATTTGCAGTTATTGGAATTTGTACCAAATGGGCACCCCATTACCCAGTTGGAACATAGTCTGCAAGCTGCAACACGTGCCCATCAGGATGGTCGTGATGAAGAATATGTGGTCTGCGCGTTGCTGCATGACGTTGGCGACATACTTTGTCCACATAACCATGCCGACTTTGCTGCGATGTTGCTTAAACCATTTGTCAGTGAATCTTTATGCTGGATGATAGAGAAGCACACAATCTTTCAAAAGAAATACTATTTCGATACCTTGGGGCGTGATCCAAATGAAAGGGAAAAGTACCGTGACAGTCCCTATTTCGACATGACCGTGGAGTTTTGCGAACGCTACGACCAGTGTTCGTTCGACCCGGATTTTCGCAGTCTTCCCCTGGAGAGTTTTTATCCCATGGTTGAGCGTATTTTTCAGAATAAATACCAGAGACCAGAGCTTGATATGAGGTCTACACGTCTGTAAAAGACAAATCTCGACAACTTGAGATAACTCACGTCGCTGAAGTCCTGAACCTACGAACACCGGCTTTCAATTGAAAGACAGACCCCATCACCATATAAATGCGATAACATAAAGATGCATGTTGTATTGGTCAGCCATTACCTGGAAAAATAAAGAGAAAAAGTGAGCGCCTTGAGAGCAGCAGCCCAAAGAAGTGGACAACTCTACCAGCCCGAGATCGATGGTCTGAGGGCTATTGCAATCCTGGTCGTCATCATTCATCACTACTTCCCTGCCCTGTTGCCGAATGGCTTCGTCGGCGTAGACATCTTCTTCGTAATTTCGGGCTACGTGATAACACTGCATTTAAGTAGAGTTCCCGACACCAACTGGTCCGAATACCTGCTGGGTTTCCGATGGCTTTTACTTTGCCTACCCACATTCAAGCAGAGACATACAGCCACACCCTGGTATTGGATACTTAGATTGCGCCCTGGCAGTACTGGCCTTTCAGTGATCCAGTGCGTCGAAGTTTTCTTATCCCGAAGTTGACTTATATCAATTCCACCTATCTTGGGAGGCGTATGCTTATAGGAAGGCAAGGTAATGAAAACTCTTCTACTCATGATCCTGTTGGTCCTTTCCCTCGTATCTTGTGCGGAACGGCAAATACTCTGGCAGCAGCTAGAAGATAGAAACGACCTTTATTACGTATTGGGCGAGACCAAACCTTATTCTGGGAAATCAATCGAATTTCATCCAAACGGTCAGCTAAAGAACGAGGGAACTTACGAAGATGGACAAGCGATTGGTCCGCGTGTTTTTTGGTATGAGAACGGTCAGTTAAAGTCTTAGGAAACTTTTGAAAATGGGGAACGAGGGGGGTAATGAGATGAATAAGCTACTTGGAACAGCACTGTTGCTGTTAATTATATTTGGATTGGTCTTTCTGCCTAGGGCTGCAAAGGCGGTACAAACAGACGTTTGTTTAGCGGGTCAGTGGGAGCTATTGAGTGATACCGCGATTGGTTCAACCAACTCAGGCTTTATGATCAATGTTATTGATGGTCGGACTATGGGGCAATGGTACGGGTTAAACATGGGCAATGGGAAGAGGGAGTGGACAGAGTTTGACGGGTTCACTTATCCAACACTAGAACACAAGTTTGCGGAAGCCCTGTTGTACCAGTACACCTTGAAAAGCAGCATGGGCGAGCCGCAGGAAACCGAGAGAGCGGAAGTCGGCACGATTGAGATTTTCCCAAGCTCACTATATCACAGGACAGTTACGAGTGAAATGGTTTAAGGATATTGGGGTTGATGGGTTACCGTGTGAGGGTAAGTGTGATGGTGAGTTTTATCTGGCGCGGTTAACTTATAATGATGAGGATTGCAAATGATGGTTAAGTTAACATTACCTAGATGACCTGTTGTTAGACCATTCTCGGTTAACCTGTTTACGAACTTCCGAAGCCACGCTGCCGCGCAGATAAGGCGGTGCTTTGTGTGTCAGTTTCATACTGGAATCACAACCGTGCGAACCCCCTGTCAGGCAGATATGCCCACATCTCGGCCTGGCAGTCCGAGCAACTCGCGCCGTCGTTTGCTGAATTTCTGTTACGTGATACCGCCCCATCCTCGCACTGACGCAAAAGTAAGCCCGCTTGACTATGACTGACGTTAATCTCTGCAGATCACCGGTCAAAATCAAGTAAAATATCCGGATATCGAATTCCTTCAGAGAGATACACAATGAGCACGGTATTGAACGACGCGCAAGACAGCCAGCAGGATGTAACCATCGCCGAATTGACCAGTTGTCTTCACCGGCAACGCGAGGCCTATCATGCCGACCCGGTCCCGGATCTGGAGCAACGCAAAAAGGATTTGTTAGGTTTAAAAAGCATGCTTGCCGATAACCGTGAGGCAATCGTTGATGCGATCAACGCGGATTACGGTAATCGATCACGACACGAGACCATGCTGGCGGAAATCATCATGGTGCTGGATGGTTTTAACTTTGCGGCTAAACACTTAAAAAAATGGATGAGAACTCAAAAACGCGAAATTGAGTTCACCCTGTACCCCGGTGCAAAAAATCGCGTCATTCCGCAACCTCTGGGTGTGGTTGGAGTAATCGTGCCCTGGAATTTTCCGATTCAACTGGTCTTCACACCTCTGACCTACATATTCGCTGCCGGAAACCGTGCGATGGTCAAAATGTCCGAAAACTCCCGGCACCTGACGCGTTTGCTGATCAACCTGGTGCCCGACTATTTCGATGCGGATAAACTTAGTTTTTTTGAAGAAACAGGCAGCGTGGGAATCGAGTTTTCCCAGTTGCCCTTTGACCACCTGTTCTTCACAGGTTCCGGTGCAACCGGAAAAGCAGTCATGGCTTCGGCAGCAAAAAACCTGACACCGGTCACACTGGAGTTGGGTGGCAAATCTCCAGCGGTCATCGGGCCGGATTACCCGATGAAAAAAGCGGTTGAACGCATCATGTTTGCCAAGCAATTCAATGCAGGCCAGGTATGTGTCAATGTTGACTATGTATTTGTTTCCGAAGGTCGTGTTGATGAATTTGTCAAGGCCAGCAAGACCTGGATGAGCAAACACTGCCCGGATATCAACAGCCCGGATTACACGTCAATAATTGACCAGAGATCCTTTGACCGGCTTAACGAAGCCTTGGCGGATGCCAGCAAGCTCGGTGCGACACTCATCAACCTGGCCGAAGGACAGGAATCAGAACCTGGTATGCGAAAAATGGCCCCATACCTGGTTTTGAATGCCACCGATGAGATGATATTGCTGCAAAGAGAGATATTCGGTCCGATCCTGCCGGTCATTCCCTACAAAGATCAAAATCAGGTGTGTGAATATATCAATGCGCGTGACCGTCCATTGGCATTTTATCCCTTCACCAATGACGCAGAGTTGCAGACGTTCTACCTCGACAATGTCATGTCTGGCGGTGCCTGTGTTAACGACGCCCTGCTGCATCCCGGTCAGCATGACCTGCCGTTTGGTGGTGTTGGCGCCAGTGGCATGGGGCACTATCACGGTTATGAGGGTTTCGCTACTTTTTCCAAGTTACGACCCGTGTTTTACCAGGCTGGCTTCAGCGCCCTGAAGTTTCTTGCTCCTCCATATGGAAAACGAGCAGACAGGATGTTAAATATGATTCTTAAAAGAAAGCTATAATTCATTGAATATTAAAGTAAATAATCTAATAAAATCAATCGAAAAGGTCGTTTCACCCGGCGGTGTACTGGTCGGCGAAGATGTTACTGACCGTTCCGATACCTGGCCACCGATGGGTGGTTGTCAGGCCATGGCCATCATTCGGCCGGTCAGCACGGAGGAAGTATCGCAAGTACTCAAACTTTGCCATGCGGCCGGGCAAAATGTTGTTACACACGGTGGCCTGACCGGCCTGGTGGGTGGTGCCGTTGCTGGAAAGGATGACATTGTCCTCTCGTTGGAACGAATGAACAGGATCGAGGCTGTCGATACCATCAACCGCACGGTGATTGTCGAAGCAGGTGTCCCGTTACAAAAGGTTCACGAGGCCGCCGAAGAGGCTGACCTGTTATTCCCGCTCGACCTGGGGGCAAGGGGCAGTTGCACCATTGGTGGAAACATTTCCACCAATGCCGGTGGTAACAGTGTCATTCGTTACGGCATGATGCGTGAACAATTGCTTGGTGTAGAAGCCGTGCTGGCTGACGGCACCATTATTTCGTCACTCAATGGTGTCATCAAGAACAACACAGGTTATGACCTGAAACAATTGTTTGTAGGTTCTGAGGGCACCCTGGGCATCGTCACACGCGCGGTTTTGCGTCTGCGTCCCCTGCCACGCTCATGTAACACCGCACTGGTGGCCATCGATCACTTTGACCAGGTAGCAGGGTTTCTCGGAGCGATGGATTCTGCGCTGGGTGGTACGCTGAGTGCATTTGAAGTGCTGTGGAACGATTTTTACCAAACTGTCGTTGGCGATGGAAGTGAGCACATTCCACCATTGGGCTCTTCCCACAATTTCTACGTGTTACTTGAATCTACCGGCGGGCACCAGGAGTCTGACCGGCTCCGTTTCGAAGGCGCTCTGGAAGAAGCTTTTGAGTCAGAACTTATCGTCGATGCAGTCATTGCGCAGAGCAAGCAACAACGGCAGGACCTGTGGGCCATCAGGGATGACATCGTGGGTTTGACAGCAAAATTGTCACCACCAATTCTGTTCGACGTCAGCCTTGGGATATCAGAAATGGACGGCTTTGTTGCCGGGGTCCGTAAGCAACTGACAAACCGCTGGCCGCACTCGAAAATGGTTGCATTCGGTCATCTTGGCGACGGCAATATACACCTCACCGTCACGGTTGGCAGTCATGAACCATCAGAGGTTCATGCAGTGGAAACCATTATTTACGAGGCACTGGGTCGCTGCCAGGGCATCATCTCGGCGGAGCACGGTATTGGTCTTGAAAAACGGGAGTTTCTGAAACATTCGCGCAGTGCTGTGGAAATCGCACTGATGAAAACACTGAAACAGGCACTGGATCCAAAAGGCATCCTTAACCGGGGCAAGATATTTCCAGAATGATACCAGCAGGATATATGACCAGGCCGGATAAACTTCACCGGATAAAAAGCTGGTATCCCGCCCAGTCATAAAGACCATTATCACGGTTGTTTTTCAGATACTGAAGCCTGGATGTACGCAGGGACTCGGCGATGTTACCCGACATCCTGGAGCCTGCGATAAAAATCAGTGACGAACGCTTCGTTTGATTCAGCATCATTCGACCAGAAGTTGACGGCCACGCAACGGGCACCCGTATCTAAAAAGTCTGAAACCAGGCCGGGTTGAGAGGTGAAGTCTGATAGCGGGCTTTCAAATAGTCTTGTTGAACTCATAAACACCAGTCCAGCAGTCAGTTTCTGAGAGCGAATATCCGCCGGTTTCAATACCATACGACCTGGATCGTATTCACCTTCGGACAGTTCCAGCACGGAATTACCGGGGAATTTGAGGTTGATAATTCCCGGCATCGAAAGATGTATCAGGTTCGATTGTAGAAAATGCTCCGTCTGGAACTCATCAGGTAACAAAGCAAGACCCTGTAAAATTTGCAAACCCGGCCCAACAAAAATGTCTGCCAGCGACTGAATCTCCGCTGATGTCTCAAGACGACTGGCATATTCTCCGCCGTAATCCTGCGGGTTACCCGCCAGGAAGACCTTCTGCATTGATCCGGTTTGCAGACTTTTATCAGGGTAAGTATTTAGCGGAAAAGACAGCAGGTTCACAACGGTATGCTGCTCAACCAGATAGCGACCGGAAAGACGCAGCGCATCAACGGGAAAACCCAGCAATGGGCCTGCGCTAATCCAGTAGATTTTTTCTGTTAACAGATCGGCAACCGGGCCAAGCAGGCGTTTCCCGAGTTCATCCATCCTGCTGTTAAAAGCAACCAGACCGATGTTCGCCAGGCCCTGCCGTGCTGTTTCGCAGGGTTTGATACAGCCCGCCCGGGTTGGCGATATCCCGTCGTTGAACCTTGCCCTTTTGCGTTATCCAGACCTGGGCCAATGAGGGACTGATGTGATAGGTCAATACAACTTCGTCACTCGCAAGACTACGCAGGTGTTCTTGCAAGCCACTGGCTGATAGAAACTCAAAACGCTTGCGGAAGCTTGCACGAAGCTTATCCAACTCACCGTTGATCTTGTCATTCAATGCAATAGCGGGCCTGTCCGGGCCCGCGGCTCGCACGTTGAGCCAACTGATCCCGTACCAGGTCGGTGGCCACGGATCTGCGACTCACATCCAGTTCAGAACCGGTATAGTTCTCTATGTACCTGATCTTGCTTAAGGCCAACAATGAAACCGATCCGTCTGCCCTGCCTCCCCGTCCGGAATCGCTCACCAGCAACTTGAGCCAGGTTTCGAATACCAACTCATGCCGGTTCCAGTACCACTCACCCAGTACACCCGGAAGTGAGTAGCGTAGACAAGTGAATCTCATCTGCCATCCGATCCAAAACCGACAGCGCTTCGCTACGTTGCCCATCCAAAACCTTTATCTGTGCCCACAGGAACATCGCTTCGGTGGTAAACCTCGGCACACCCCCGGTCAGCAACCACTCATAGGAGGTCTTAACAGCCGGTTTCGAGCACAGGCTGTCTTTGGCAGCCACCAGGGCACAATACTGCAAATGCGCCAGGTGCTTCAGGTCAACATGATCCGCGGTGGTGGCTGCCGCGTGACTTTGTCTGAAAAAAGAGGCGGCTTGTTGCCGGTTTTTGCCTGCCCTGGCGATGACATCCAGACCCTGGTCGTAAAGGTATTGGTCGGCTGGCGGTTGCTGTCGCCCCTGTGCTCTGCGGGCTTCCTGCATCGGTTCCCACTGACCCTTGATACGATGAATATTCGCCATGATGCGTAGGCCTTCACCGACATCAATCACCGGCTTGCCGCGTATTTTCTGACGCGACCCCGGGTTGATTTCGGCCAACTGTAAATAGGCCATCGATTCATCCAGACGACCTGTTTCATAGTGAATCTTCGCCAGCTCAAAATTGATCTGCCTGCGAATCGCACTATGATTTTCGTAGCTGAGTGCCCCCGACAGTACCTCGAGGGCTTCGCCGTAGTGATAGCTGGTGATCAGTAAACGTGCCTGCGCCAGCAGGTTTAGCGCGAGCTCATCGCCACCGCCATCTTCAACCAGTTGGGTTTCTATTTCCTGAAGGACTTCACTGGTGGCCGGGGCATCCCCCTGGATGGTGTGTATCTGCACAATGCTTTCGCGAATGGCCGTTGCCAGTTCTGCACTGCCGACAGAATCTGCAAGTTCCACGGCCAGCTGAAATTGCTCAAGCGCATTTGGATAAAATGCCTGGTTGGCAAACTCCACACCGCTGGCATACAACGCGCGCGCCTGCTCAAAGTGATAATTCATGGCATCTGCAAGTTCTGCCGCCTGCGCGAGTACCACCTGGATCATGTCGGTGTTTTCTGCAGACAGGTTCAATGAACCTGAACGTCTGAGCCCGATTAAGGCGAGGCTTTGTAATTGCAGTGTCGCCAGTTCAATTTTCTGTAGACGCGTATTCTTGAGATTCTTGAGGATTTCACGGGTCATGCTGTAGACGTAACTATGATCGTGCAAATGGAAATAGATCAGGTGCGCGGTCAGGTAATCAGCCCATAAACGCATTTCCTGCATACCGAACTGTTGAAACAACTGGCTGGCCTTGGCCAGGCTGTCGATTTTGACTGTCCAACTCGCCTGGTTATCCGCGCCACCGATTTCCGAACCGAACGAAAGTAACTTGTAAGCCTGTGATACCGAGCTGCTCCTGGAGTCCCAGGGTTTCAACCTGGCCAATTCGATACCAAACTCGGTGCGCCCTGTATACAGGTTGGAAATGACTTTAATATCTAATTGTCGACTGCTTTTGGGTGCATAAATGTATTGAAAAACCGGAACTACCCTGCTGTCAGGAATACCCGATCGCAGTAAAACCTCACCACCCGGACCCGAAATCGTGGATTCAAACTCGGCTTCAAAGGCGCTGATTGTAATGAGCAGGTCCTCGTCATCAGCCTGCTGGATGAAGTACTCCTGCGTCATCGCGGGCGCGACAGCCTGCGCGATCGATACCACGGGAATCGTCAGCCCCGTCATAAAGATGATCATGGCGATCAGATGTATTGTGAAGTACCGCTTCCTCAAAAAATCAGTTCCTTGATAAAAAGCAACGTGCGGTCAATTGAGTAACCATAGCCGGGCAAGCATTTATAAACAACATTTTAACGTAGCCTGATCGCAAGACAGGTATCATATGGCCCTTGCAACCGATGCACAAAACGAGAACCCGCATTGAACAAAATCACCGTCCACACTGTCAATTTCTTTATTAAATAATAAGTAATAAAACCCTTGAGAACCCCTGATAGAGACACAGCTGTTTTTTCGACATCGGCCATTGATTTGTTCGCTTCAGCCCTTGGTGCGTTCATTTTACTGGTTATGCTGCTGTTTCCCTATTATCGTCATGCCGGACCGGATGATTCTTTTGCCAGGACCCAGGACATCATGGAGAAGCGACGTTTGGCTTCCGGACAGCTCGAAGACCTGAAAGCCCGCCAGCAGGAACTGCAAAGTGAGCTGGATGAGTTGACCGAGTCCAACGAGGGGCGTGAACAACAGATCTCACGGCTCAGAAAGCAGTTGATGGATATCAGTAACCAACTGGCGGCTTTACCCGTTAAGATTACCGAACCGGTTGAAATCATCACCCCTGAGCCTGAACCCAAAGCACTGACCCGCGGTGTTGAGTTTTCAATTCTCGGTCTTGCCAGCCAGGCCAAGTCGTTCGTCATTGTCGTTGACATGTCCGGTAGCATGCTCCAGTACGAAAACCTGATGATCAATTCGGTACTCGAAATACTCAAACCCCTGGATGAGACCAACGATTTCGCGATTGTCGGTTACCACGGCAACCCGCAACCGGTTTTATGGAGTTTTCCTACCGGTAACCGTTTACTGCCTGCCACCGCGGAAAACCTCGAGCTTGCAACATCTTTTACACGCTCGCTGGTACGTAAGTTTGTTGGTTCGACACCTACTCATTTTGCCATGCAGGCTGCGCTGGAATATCCGTCAAGCGCCATTATCCTGCTCAGTGACGGAGAACCTAACAGTCCACCGGGTTTCATCATCGAGAACATCACCCAGCTCAACCAGTTCAGACAGACCGAAATACACACGGTGGCGATCGGTGAATATACACATAACCGTAACCTGGTGCTTTTCATGCAAACACTTGCCCGTCTTAATGGCGGTGATTTTGTGGGTGTATCAAAATGAGATCACGCTTGCGTAACATGGGTGTGTTTTCGCTGTCGGCGATTGATCTGTTTGCTTCCGCAATGGGTGCATTCATTATCATCACGATCATCCTGATGCCGGACTACCAGAAAGAGGTCAGGCTGGAGGGACACCTGGCGTATATCGAATCAATGGCCGGTGAGACCGAAGCCATCCTGAATGACACCGAGCTGGGAATCATCAGCATGTCTGAATCCCTGACCACGGCGCAGGCCCGCGAGATGGAACTGCAGGCAGAGCAGGAGATCATGTCGAGTGAGCTGGAAACCATCCGCGCCAGGCTGCAGGCAAGAAATGACGAACCGCCACCGCCACCGCCAAGCCCGGTGGAAACAGAGGAAAAACAGGGCAGTAACCTGGTGACTTTCCGTTTTCTCGGTCTGAAGACGGACAGTACCCGTATCCTGCTGCTCGTCGATATGAACAAATATCTGTCTGACCACCAGGCCCTGGTTGCAAAAACCGTTGTACGGGCACTCGATTCTTTAAAGTCGGGATACGAGTTCGGTATCCTGGGCTTTCAGCAACTGGACTCCGGTCCCCGTTACCATCGCTGGCCTGAAAATGGCAGCCTGGTTGCAATGAATGCTGCAAACCGTGCAAAGGCACAGCAATTTGTGTTTCAGTTAGCCGGGAAATTTGAGGGATCCTCATCGCTTAAAGATGCCTTTGCGCAGGCTTTTGATACGCCCGCAGAAGCCATTATCCTGCTCAGTGATGGTCTTCCCAACCCGACCTACAACGGTGGCCTGCCACCCCGGGCATTGGTACAGGATATCGTGATGTCAAATACCAATGGCATAGAAATCCACTCGGTAACCCTTGGTGACTACTTCAAGTACAAGGGAACGGTCGATTTTATGGAAAACCTGGCACGTGCCAATTCCGGCAGCTTCCTGGCGTTGGCACAATGAGCACATCACGATTCACTGAACTGAATGCATTATACTGTCAGGTTGATTGCCTGATGGATCAGAACCCCGGAAGCGCTTACGTTTTCAGTAAGCTTAACCGGACCGAATTGACTAAGATAAAGAAGGATGATGGGCTCCTGTGAGTAGCGAACCAGAAATCAAAACATGCGGACGTGAGCCATCATGTGATCTCGTGCTTGAAGATGCAACGCTATCCCGTTTGCATGCCCGTATTGAACTGGCCGATGACGGTCTTGTCAGCATACAAGACGCCGGGTCAAGCAATGGTACCTTTCTCAACCGGAACGACACCTGGATACGAGCCAGGAGAGTCACGTTGTGTATCGGTGACCGCATCCGTTTCGGTGACATCGAAGTGCCGCTGGAACGTCTGACGGCAGTTTTTGGCAAGCGTGCCGGCAGCCGGCTTGAGGCCAGGCGTTTTCCCATCAGGCATGGCAAGAGCCGTTGTCGGTGCGGTGAAGGGACAAGCTGATCACGGCCCTTCGCTGCGCAAACCCCGGCGTAACCCGGTGACCGGTAAAATAGAAGAAGATCACCCTGTAAACCCTAAACCATGAAGGCTTGAACAACAGAATGACACGTCAAATAACACTTTTAATCAGCCTGGTTTCGGCGATCCTGGTGATCGCCTTGATGGCGAGGATATTGCCGCCGGAAGCGGCCTCTATCATGCTGGATATCAAGCGTGCATCATGGCCGTTTACGGTTCAGAACATCCTCTGGATTGCCTTCTTTTTCGGGCTCGGAGAGTTGTCACTTCGCTGGCGTGCCGGGCGTCTGGATGAAAGCCAGTTCGACCGCGATTACCTGCCGTTGGACGATGAGACCGTGCTACGCCCCGGTGATGACTTAACGCCGATTTATCAGAAGGTCCACAGCAGCCAATACCGGAATGTCTGCTTTCTTCCGCGTCTAATTGAAAGGTGTGTGCTCAATTTCAACCTGGGACAATCGGTGGACCAGACCAACTCCCTGTTGAACTCCAGTCTCGATTTGTTTCTGCACGAACTCGATTTACGTTACAACATGGTCCGCTATATCACCTGGCTGATTCCTTCACTTGGCTTCATTGGAACCGTCATTGGTATCATGCTCGCACTTAATTATGCGGGCGACCGGGCGAATGTTGAGAGTCCGGAAATGCTGTACCAGGTCACTGAAAGACTTGGCGTCGCCTTCAGTACCACGCTGGTGGCATTGATCATGGCAGCCATTCTTGTATTCCTGCAGAACCTGATCCAGGCCCGGGAAGAAAACACACTGAATAAATCCGGGCAATATTGCCTGGATAATCTGATTAACCGGCTTTATTCCCCTTAATGCGGACTGCCTCCGTGTGGGTGATCAAACAGTTTGCACCCCGGTTTTTCGGCCGGGTATCGCTGACGCTTTTCATGCTGTGCCTGGCCCAGGCTGCCGCTGCCCAACAGGCCGTTCCGATGTCTCCATCGGTGGTACTGGTGCTGAAGCTGGTTTCCAGCACCCATGTAAAACCCACCACCGGTATCGTGGTTTCAGATAATGGCCTGGTGCTGGTGCCGAGGGAATTTGCCTCGACGGATGGTGAAATGATTGTGCTTGATGGTGGCACCGACATTCTCAGCAATGGTCGTCCGGCAAAAATTGTTGCCCAGATCCTCTCCGCTAATCTGGCAATTCTTTCAGTTGAGGGTCTGAAAAGACCGGGAATAACACTAGCAGACAATGCGTTGACAGCAGCAGGCAGATTGCACCTGGAAGCGTTCCCACCTGCCGAATACATTGCAAAAGGTGCTCAACCTCTCTGGATAGCGTTTGACATCCTTGGCGGGCAAGCGGGTGTACAGCAGACAGTTTCGCCTGAAACACCCCTGCCCTATGTATCCGGTGCGATTATCGATGATTGTGGTTACCTCGCCGGGATCAGTCTGACCGATGGCGCGCAAAGCCTGGAAACCGGCAAGACTCCATTGATCATTTTCAAAGATGAACTCGACCGTGCATTCGGTGAAATGCAGATCACCCTGCCCGTGGCAAAATGCATGCCTCTTTTACAACAGGCGGAAACACCTACGCAAGCTCAGAAACAAGTGCAGGAACGGGATACCAATGAGACCGAGGCTGCTGAGCCTGAATCACCAGAACCCCTTGTCGATGAAAGCCTAACGGTGAATTCCCAGGGAACTGAACTTGAACCGCCCAGGCAGGTGACCATCAACGCCGGCGAACCACCCTCCATCTGGCGTAGCATCCCAATATGGCTGCCGGTGCTCGGTATCATTATCCTTGTGGTATTTATTTGGAAAGCTGTGTTCTTTTTTCGAATCAGGGAAAATGCGCCGGAACAAAAGAACCGCCGCAAAGTTAACAGCTAATGTTCAGCCAGCCTCAGATGAACCGGTCACTGCAGCATTGGAAATCAGCACCGAAAACAGTGGCATCAAACCGCGCTCGGTGCCGGCCTTTGATCTTGAAATCCCCGAATCAATTTCCCGACCCGATGGTTGCAACGGCGTGCTGGTAGTTGAAGGTTTGCTCGATACAGAAATCGCTTTTAAGCGATTCTGTTTTGTCAATACCGAGCAGGTCAATATCATTATCGGCAGAGGCGATAAAGACATTAATATTGAACATGCAGCCATCAGTCGCAAGCACGTACGTATTGAATCAAATGGAGAATGGCTGACCCTTTCCGACCTCGGTTCCAGGAATGGTACTTTTATCGGCGATGTTCCCTGTTTGCCAGGTGAGGTTTTGTACTTCAAAGACGATGATGAAATATTTCTTGGTGACGTTAAACTTACCATCCGCGTGATCAGACAAGAGGCGGAATGGGCATGATAAGCCAATCGTCAGCACTTCAACCCGGCTCCCATATTGGCGACCTTCAGATCAACGCGATTCTTGGTGTGGGTGCGTCTGGTATCACCTACCTGGTCACCGATCCGGCGATTGGCACCCGCTTTGCGCTAAAAGAGTACCTGCCCGCTAAACTGGTATCGCGACGCGAAGACGGTACAGTTATTCCAATAGACGAACAATCGGCTTTGGCTTTCGCAGATGGCCTCAAATTGTTTCTGAATGAAGCACGTATCGTTGCTGCACTTGATCATCCAAATATCGTCAAGGTTTTACGTTATTTTGAAGCCAACGGCACCGCCTGTTTCCTGATGCCCTACTACCACGGCCAGGCACTGCATCATCTGCTTGAATCCAGCGGACCCCTTAACCGGGAAGATGCAAAAGAACTGATGCTGCCACTGATGGACGCACTGGAATACATCCACAAAGAGGGTGTCATACACCAGGATATCAAACCCGCCAATATCTTCATGACAGAGCAAGGCGCGCCCGTATTGCTGGATTTTGGTGTCGCGGCAGCGGATAGCGTGGCCTCCGGGCAGGCAACAAGACCTCGGTAGCGAGGGTTATGCCGCACCCGAACAATCCGCTGACTGATGGGCAGATTGGGCCCTGGACCGATATCTATGGACTGGCAGCCACGCTTTACCGCTGTGTTACCGGCAGGATTCCAACACCGGCAACCATCCGGCAGGAAGCAGTTGCCATCGGCGAAACCGATCCGCTCACAGCGTTTGCAGAACTGGCGCCCACCGGTTTATATGGCGGTTTGACCGACGCGGTCGAAGCCGGGCTCAAACTGCCCTGGCAGGAACGGCCGAAAGATGTCGGGGTCTGGAAAAAGTCATTCAAGAGCCTCGACTGGCACCGCTCGGTGGTAGTCGGAGCAAGCGCGGATGACTATGCAAAAGAAAGAAAAGAATGGTTACCCATCACTCTGCTGGTTATTTTTCTGTTGACCATGACCGGTGTCGGGATTTTCCTTCTCACCGATGAATCACCGCAGCAACCATCCACTACTTCTACCTCCAGCACGGATGACACACTCCCATCCGTCAGCCCGGAAGAACGTATACAGGAGGCATCAGCAGCAGAAGTCGCACGCTGGCAGGGCGCACTGGATGCCGACACCGTGCTCGGTTACCGGCGTTTCATCGCCGATTACCCGAAGTCCTTCTACAGGAACCAGGCTGAAACACAACTGGATATCCTCGACGAAAAAGCCTGGGAAGAGTTATCCGCCGAAGACAGCATTGCCTGCCTACGAGGACTACCTCGAGGTGTTTCCCGATGGTATTCACCAGGCCGAGGCCCTGCAGCGTATCGAGGCCATTCAACAGGCCGAGGCCAAGAAGGAACGTGACAGGCTGGAACGTGAAAAGCAGGATAACCTCGCCTGGGAAACCGCCAACAGCGAACGGACAGTGGCATCGTTTGATCGTTACATCTCCGAATGGCCTGGCGGTCTGCATATCGAAGAGGCCAACCGTATACGACGCCAGTTGATGGATCAGTCAAATGATGACAAGGCCTTTCAGACCGCGTTGAAACTGAATAACAAGGACGCCTTTCAAGCTTACATAGACGCATTCCCGAAGGGTGTCCATGTCACCGCCGCGCTTCAGAAAATCGATGACCTGACGCTTCGGCCCGGTAAGACATTCCGCGACTGTGAGGGCTGCCCGGAGATGATGGTGATACCCTCAAATGCTTTCTGGCAGGGCTCCAAAGATGACTCACCACTGGCACTGAGCATGGAAAAACCACGCCGCCTGGTAACCATTGATAAACCGTTTGCTGCCGGTATTCATGAAGTGACCATGGCCGAATGGGACCTGTGCTTCAAGGAAAAAGGCTGTTCATCACAACCGGGTGACAATGGCTGGGGAAGAGGCAATCGTCCGGTGATCATGGTGTCCTGGAATGACGCCGAGGAATACGTGCACTGGCTCAGCGAGAAAACCGGACAGGCATACCGTCTGCCAAGCGAAAGCGAATGGGAATACTTCGCCAGGGCCGGTGAAGAAAGTGACTGGCCGGCGGGCCACCCCGCAGTGGTCTGTGATTTTGGCAATGTGGCTGGGGCCGAGACCGGCTTCCGCTGGCAACATGAAGCAATGCCAGGACAAGACGGCACTGGGAACCACACCGGTCGGTTCATTCAGAGCCGAACAAATTTGGTCTGTACGACACGATTGGCAATGTCTCTGAATGGACTGCCGATTGTCTGAACCTGTCGTATGTTGATGCACCGGTGGACGGCAGTGCCTGGGGTCGCGGCATCTGCAGTTCGCACATGACACGTGGTGGATCATGGATCACCGGCTCAAAGGAAATCAGGTTACCGGCACGCTTTAACCTCAAAAATGGTGACCGGAATGACTTCACCGGTTTCCGCGTGGTACGGTACAATAGATGAGTGAACCCTTGAGTATTAACATATGAAAAAGTATTTTTGCTTGAAGGTCCTGTCGACCCTATTGGTGATTTTGTTTATCCCATCTGTTTTCGGCCAGGACAATGAACCTGCCTTACCCTCCATAGAAAATGCCGAGGGTACTGTTCCGGCAGAACCGGAAGTGCCCGCCGGCCAGGAAGTTGAAATCAACGAAGACAATTACCGCCAGTTCATGGAACTCAAGGATCCCAAATTTGCAGCGGGAAATCATTCCGGAAAATGTCTTCAAGCCCGGATCCGGTTTGCAGAAACTTGAAAAACTGCCGGAAGAATCGCAAAAACATCTGCGTAACCAGCTACGCGAAATCATCGTCCAGGGCGACCCGTGGCAACCCGGTGATGAAGAGACCGAATACCCCTATACACCCAGCGCAGAGGCCAGCAGCAACCCTGCCCTGGAAAAACAGGAACTGGAAGCCTGGGGTGAACTGGTCGACAGCTATCATGACCGGGAATCCCAGATTTACGAAAACTCGTCCGGGTCGCCAGGCCGCGAGGGGATCAGAGCAAGGTAGCAGTAACAGCCAGCAAAACGGCATGGGCTCGACCGGCAGCAGCGGTCAGGAAGGCGAAGGCAGCGAGGGTCAACAGGCGGGCCAGGAAGGCAACCCGAATCAAAGTGAGACTGAAGGCACCTATTCAGTCAACGGGTCGGGTAATCCCGATGCCAACAGCACCGCAGGTGTCTCCCAGAATGCCATGGAGTTTCTGCAGGGGCTTGGAAAAGGTGGTAGCAGTGCCGGAGAAGGCAATCAAGGGGATTCAACTGAAGGTGACGGGCCAGGAGGAGAATCGCCAACACCCTCTGAAGCAAGATCACAGGCACAGGTACAGGCCGGCGAACAAGACAACAGTCCTGTCAATAACGGGATACCGGGCACTGCGCAAGAGCAGAATACCCAAAGCACGGCGGGCACCTCTCAAAACGCCATGGAATTCCTGAAAGGAACTTCCGACCAAAGCGGCTCGGAGGGTGAGCAACAGGCATCAACCGACGGAAACGGTCAGCAAGACAGCCCGACTGAAGGACAAGAAAGCTCACAAGCCAATACCCAGGATAGCGGGCAGGACAGCGGTCAGTCTGAAACTCAGGGTGATCAACAGGCAGACGGTCAGAGCGAGGGTGAGACACAGGATGTCCAACAAACCGAAACCGAACAGGAATCTGCTTTACCCTCTCCTACAACAAGCGATTCAACTTCACCTGCCGCCGAAACCAAGGAAGAGAGTACAGCTGGGGCCGCCCAAAATGCCCTGGAGTACCTGACGGGAGAAAGCACCCAGCCTTCCGGCGACACGGGCAGTGAAGTGGATTCGGACCAGCAACAGGGTACCCTCACCATCCAGGATCTTTTGAACGCACAGGGTGTAGATGGTGCGCCTGCCAAACCGGTGGATGTCGATCAAACCGACGAAACCACACCTGAGAAAGATAGTGATGGTTGATGCGGGACCGAGAGACAAGTCCGGGTTTTCTAGGTCGATTAACGTGGGAAGCTTCCGCGTCAAACGCGGATTACCCGCACGTGTACAATTCCTCTCATTTTGTGAATGTAGTTTTAGTTTTTGCCATTATTTCAACATCACCAAATCCATGTCATTTGAATAAAAAAAATATTCGCGTATACTACTTATGCCTGTAACCCTCGTATTTGGGTCTCTTAGTTCGCTGATCGACAAAAACTTTGGGGGTAAGGGTTATTTTCATTGCGTCAGAATAACAGCGTGCCAAAGCGTAATAAAACCGCGAAACGCCGCTTGTTCTAACCGATTTATTGGGGGCATTTCATACCAACAAAACTTCTGTCGTTTTTTGCCATTTAGTAGTTCTCATGCTTTACACACACATGGTCAGGGATTGACTTTTACGATTCCTTGTCATCTGAAAAACAGCCATTCAACGGAGGATTTACATGAAAAAGACTTATTTTAAACTGGCTCTCGCAGCAGCAACCAGCACTGTGGTAATGCTCGGCGGCGTGACCGCGGGCAATGCCTCAGAATTGCGGCTTGCAGCGCAACAGCCGACATTTGCCGGTGAAATCAACACCAATACAAATGCGATGTACCTGGTGCGTCTCGCGGATCCAGCTATCGCAACTTACGAGGGTGGAATTTCAGGTTTGCCAGCAACCAGCGCCAAGGCAACCGGTAAAAAACGCCTGGACACCAAGAGCAGTGCAGCCAAGAAATACAAAAAACATTTGAAAAAACAACAGGCTAAAGTTCTTAAAAATGCTCGTAGTGCTTTAGGCCGTAACGTTGATGCCAAATACACCTACCAGTATGCGACCAACGGATTTGCGGTATTAATGACTGCCGCTGAAGCCAAGGCGATGCGTTCCATGGCGGGTGTTGTGAGTGTACAACGCGAGCGACAGGAGCAATTGCTGACCGACGTAGGGCCTGCCTGGATTGGTGCCCCCACAATTTGGAACGACAAGAAAAACGGATCTCAAGGTGAAGGTGTAGTCGTTGCAGTTCTGGATTCCGGAATCAACAGTGCTCATCCTTCTTTCGCAGATATCGGCGACGATGGATACAATCATTCAAACCCGCTTGGCTCCGGTAACTATATTCCTGGAAGTTATTGCGACTCAAATCCAAGCTTTTGTAATGACAAGCTGATTGGCGCCTGGGATTTTGACTTCACCGATGGGTCAATTCCCGAGGATGAAAATGGCCACGGTAGCCATGTGGCGTCTACGGTTGCCGGTAACGTTGTGAATAACGCAACAATCGATGCTCCGACAACCACCGCCGAATTTGATATTTCCGGTGTAGCACCTCATGCCAATATCATTGTATATGATGTGTGTCACACCAGAGCTGACGGTCGTGGTACCTGCCCCGGAGCAGCCCTGGTTCAAGCGATTGACCAGGTGTTAATTGACGCAGGCAATTTGCCCAATGGTATTGCCGCGTTGAATTACTCAATTTCCGGTGGCGGAGACCCCTACAATGATACCGTGGAGTTGGGTTTTCTGGCTGCTGTAGATGCGGGTGTATATGTATCAGCTTCAGCCGGTAACGGCGGTCCTGGCGCGAGCACTGTCGCTCACTTGGGTCCATGGGTTTCAACAACTGCTGCTTCTACCCACAATCGCCAGATCGTGAATACTCTCATTGATATCGACCAGTGATGGTAGCGGTGCTGCAGATATCGATGGTCTTGGCCTCACAAGCGGTTATGGCCCTGCGACGATTGTCATTCTGCCAATTATGACGACGACTATCCAGGTGCAACCCTGTGTGGTGTCGGCGTCATCGGTGACGAAATTTCACCCTGGCCTGACGGGTTTTTCAACGGCGAAATTGTAGTCTGTACGCGTGGCACCTTTGGCGTGCTGAAAAGGTCATCAATGTACTGGCGGCGGTGCTGGTGGTATGGTCCTGATGGATAACGGTGCAAGGTGAATCTGCGTAGCGAGACGCACATGTACTGCCAGCAGTTCACATCGGCCAGAGATGGTGCGACCCTTCGTGCATGGCTTGCCGCTAACAGCGATACAGTCGCCTCCATTGACGGCTTCAGCTTTCGATTTCGATCCTGCCAATGGTGACGTAATGGCCGGATTCAGCTCGCGCGGTCCACAGAACGGCATTCGACGTGATTAAGCCTGATGTAACCGCACCCGGTGTTAACATTATGGGTGCAGATGCAGTTGCCTTCGGTGAGTACCAGATTATAAGTGGCACATCCATGTCCAGTCCGCACAATGCCGGCGCTGGTGCATTGTTAACTGCAACACGTCCTGATCTGACTCCACAGGAAATCAAGTCTGCCATCATGTTGACCGCCAACACCGAGTTTATGGTGAAAGAAGATGGTGTAACGCCAGCCGATGCATTTGATCATGGTGCAGGTCGAATTGATCTGGATTCCGCCAGGAAGGCCGGTCTCGTCCTGAGTGAAACTACAGCTAACTTCGAGGCTGCAAATCCTGCCCTTGGCGGTGACCCAAGCACACTGAACCTGGCGAGTATGATGAATAGTAACTGCGTTGGTTCTTGTGGCTGGACACGTACCGTTACCAATCCTGAAAAGAGCACCAGTCACTGGAATGTCACTGCGTCTGTTGATGGTGTTTCAACTGAAGTGGAGGTTTCGCCTGCAGCCAATAGCAAGGCGAACAACCTGAAACTTAAGAAAGGCCAGAGTGCGGACATATCTGTAAATGTCGACACATCAACAGCAGAAGAAGGCTGGTATTTTGGTTCGGTTGAACTTGATCGCAACACCGGTAATGCACCTGACCTGCATATGCCCATCGCTGTTTATGCGAGCAGAGCCAGCAACCCGGACTTGTTCACCAAGACTGTTGACTCTGACACGGCTTCAGCAGGAGATACATTGACCTATGAATTGTCAGTGACCAATGGCCAGTTGGCTGGTCCGATCACCGTGACCGATGTGGTTCCTGACTGGCACCAGCTTTGTTCCAGGTTCAGAGACGGAATCGGTTAGCTTTGGTTCGACCAGTTCCGCCTGGTCATATGATGGCGGCAGCAACAGCCTGTCCTGGACCGGTGAACTGGATCCGGGTGGTCTTGATGTATCTCCAGATCCGGGTGGTTCTGTTGCTGGTTACCTTCCCTTTCAATATTCGGTATCGCACCATTGGCTATGACTTGTAATGGCGATTGCGATGATGGTGGCTATTTCTTCAATGTTCCGGCATACACATACAACGGTGCTACCTATACCCAAACGCTGTTTTCGGTAAATGGAACACTTGAAGCAGGGAGTGCCAGCGGTCATTCAGCAGTTTTGCCAACCAGGACCTTCCAGACTCCAATGAGCCGAATAATATCCTCGCCCCTTTCTGGCGTGATCTGAATATGAACGCTGGCGGTGAATATGTATATCGGCTGTGCTTAGTGCTAGGTGGCGGTACTCAGTGGACAGCATACGAATGGGAAGCAATGTGCCTCATTTCGGTAGCACTGACACGGTTACGATGCAGGTATGGATCGGCAATGATGGCACGCTGTGTTGCTGGTGAAATTCATTATCGTTTATGGACCGACTGGATAACACCAGCGTCGGTGGTACCGTCGGTGCGGAAAATGCTACCGGTACAGTCGGTACGAGCTACTTCTACAACGGTAACTGGCACGGCACCTGTCGGAGGTGATGAACTTACTGGTCTCAAACCCTGAATGGTGGTTCAGCTACCCTGGGTTTCCAGGTTGTTGCTGATTGCGACGCAGATGCGGTTGTAAACAGAGGTGAACTCAGCAATGACGGTGGTGATGAAGCTGCTATCGCTGTAACCCAATGCCAGTAAGTTTTATGTATTAACTGGTATAAGATCTAAAGACGGACAACCGTCCGTGAAGACCAAAGGAGCAGGGAGATATCCCTGCTCCTTTTTTTATATTCGAGAAAAATCAGTCAGCCCCCGGCCCTGCTGCAGGTGACTCTGCGCGATCGTTGGGACAAAAAAACGGCTGGCCGTTGGGAATGGCATGGTATCGATAAATCGCGTTATCAACACGCAATATGATCCGGATACCCGGCACCAGGACATCCATGTAGTTAACTCCCGGCTTGGGGCACCCCAGGGCACCGGAACGCCAGTTTACGGGCGTAGCGCCTGATACCTTGATCGCATCGACCCCCAGACCAAGACGGGTTGCGAGATCCTGTTTTGAAAATTCTATTTGTTCTTTTGGACTCATCTTGTTTAAGACTGCCGCTTTATCCGGGTTACCCTCAAAATTTCCAGAATCACCATCGGGTTTCAAGTCCTGACTGGCCGAGCAAGACAAACAAGCAACCAATGCCAATGTCAGACTGGCAGTCAGCGTAGTTTTATTACAAAGCTCCGTTAAATATTTCATTAAATATACCCCAAGACACATAAAATCAATATCCGTTCATTGCGCCATGTCAGATGAGAGAAGTCAAGGTTAACAACCGAACGCCCGCTGCCGCAAAGGAGACATACACGCTGCCCGACCTGTGGACAGCCCGGTCCACAAGCACTGAACTGGTTAAATATTTCATTACCTGATTTAAGCACAATTGACATCTTTGAAAATTAGGTCTAGCCTTAAATTTCATCACGAATAATTCTATTCATGATAAAGACGTGATCAAGTTTCAAATAGTGGCTTTAAGTCTGCTATTTAGACCTTTCAAAGCCATTGCTTGAAGTGTTATTTCACAACCTCGTTAGGCAACAGGGTTAGGTTTTGAGGCTTTTTGGAAATGGCGACCCGCATACTCTATAAATTGCTCAAACTCTGAGTGTTTTTGTCTGCATACAAGCAGATGGGGACAGCCAACCCTGTCAACGTTTTAAAAGGAGCATATACATTATGTCTATATTGAAACGACTTTTACTGATGACATTAATCGGGCTGACCGGCTTGGCAACCGTTCAGGCTGATATGACGCTCAGTCGTCTTGACGCCAACCGTGCGGACAGGTCCGCCGTGGCGAAACAACAGGTGAAATCCAACATATATATTGTGCAGATGAAAGATAGCCCGGTCATTGCCTATGAAGGTAATGTTAAGGGCTTTAAAGCCACCAAGCCCGGCAAGGGCAAGAAGCTCAATCGCAATAGCGCCCATGTGAAGAAGTATTCAGGATTTCTCGAGCAGAAGCAGAACAGGGTAGCGAAGAGTGTCGGTGCCGAAAAGGTTTACAACTACCGGTACGCCATTAACGGCTTTGCCGCACGTATGACCGCCGCAGACGCTGAAAAACTGAAGGCCAACCCGGACGTTTTGAAAGTCTGGAAAGACGAAATCCGTCAGCTTCAAACGGATACAAGCCCGACCTATATCGGTATCACCGCAGCCCGGTCAGGCGTGGTCAAAAAGCCTCACCGGTGAAAATGTTGTTATCGGTATTATCGATTCCGGTATCTGGCCGGAGCATCCCAGCTTTGCGGATGTAAAGACACCCAAGAAAGGAAATAAGGGTCCCAACAAGGCCTTATGGCCCCCTGGATGATTTCACACCAAGTGGTTGCGATTTCGGCAACACGGATGCAAACCCGGCTGATGCCCCATTCTCCTGCAACAACAAGCTACTGGCAGCCCGTTGCTACAACCTGGGCTTTTCAGACGCTTTTGATGCCACCAACCCATGTGGCGGCAACGGCTTTTTCACTGCCTCCGTGGGAGTTCCAGTCAGGCCGCGATGCCGATGGTCATGGCAGCCACACGGCTTCCACCGCCGGTGGTAACAATGGCGTACCCGCCTACATTGACGGTGAATACCAGGGTGATATAAGTGGTGTAGCACCGCGTGCGCGCCTGGCCACCTACAAGGTCTGCTGGACGGGAAACCCGGACACGGGCACCAATGACGGTTGTGCTTCTTCCGACAGCGCCGCTGCTATCGACCAGGCGGTTGCTGATGGCGTCGATGTCATCAACTTCTCGATTGGTGGTTCCAGTAACTACTTTGCAGCACCCGATGACGTAGCGTTCCTGTTTGCTGCTGATGCCGGTGTTTTTGTGGCCACGTCCAATGGCAATAGCGGACCCGGCGCCGGAACAGTAGGTACGCCATCCGGTGTGCCATGGATCACTGCCGTCGGCGCAACCCAGGATGATGGCGTATTTGCTCCGAAGGTCACCGTAAACGCACCGGGCAGTATTGCAGGCGTTTATAACGCAATTGAAGGTGTCGGTGACGTATCATTGGCGGACACCGGGCCGATTACCGACAACGTGACGCTGGCCAGCACGGTAACCGCGTGTAATGGCGATGGTCCGAATAGATCCAATTTCCGGAATAATCGCCCTGGTTGCACGTGGTGCCTGTTCCTTCAGTGAACAAGTACAACAACGTCAGCGGCAGCAGGCGCAATTGCCATCATTGTTTACAACTATGATGGCACTGTCCCTCATTACCATGTTGGCTCCGGGTACCAGCATTCCCGGCGTCATGGTCAGCTACGCATGATGGTATGGCGATGGCCGGGGAAACCGGTGTGAACGCAACGTTGAGTCTGTGAATCCCAGGTTAACCGCGTAGCCGGTTTCTCATCACGCGGACCCAATAACGGCGCACCTGACATCATCAAACCCGATGTCAGCGCACCGGGTGTGACAATTCTCGCTGCCGTCTCCCCATGGGGTGCCGGTGGTGAAGAGTTTGGAAACTACAGTGGTACTTCCATGGCCAGCCCGCACGTTGCCGGTTCGTTTGCCATGCTCAAACAGGCACATCCGGACTGGACTCCGGCAATGGCCCGGTCGGCACTGATGACCACTGCACGCAATGGTCTGTTGAAGACTTTCGGGGATGACCTGGCTGATCCGTTTGATGTCGGCGCGGGTGAAATTTTGCCCAGCGACGCATTTGATCCGGGTCTTGCCTACGATGCCGGTTTGTTTGAGTATGCCGCATTCACCTGCGAAAACAATGCCCAGATATTTACCCAGGGCACCTGTGACTTCCTCGCATCGCTTGGCATTCCCATGGATGGTAGCGATCTTAACCTGCCGTCCATTGGTATCGGTGAGCTTGTCGGTGTTCAGACCATCACACGTACCGTGACCGCCGTTTACAACAATAACGGCAAAAAGAACTTCACGGTCTCCGTCGATGCACCTCCGGGAATCGATGTCAGCGTTTCACCTTCATCCTTTAAACTGGGTAAGGGTGAATCACTTGACTTTGAAGTGACCTTCACGGTTACCGAAGATGCCACGCTCGATGAGTGGGCCTTTGGTTCACTGACCTGGAACAGCTGGTCCGCATACCGTACGCAGCCCGATCGCGGTTCGCCCCGTGAGCAATTTCAACACCATTCCTGGTAAACGGTACTGCTGATTCCAATGGTGACGGTTCGGTTGATGTGCCTGTTAGTTTCGGGTACGAAGGTCCCTACTCCGCGACGGTAGAAGGCCTGGCAGAAAGTCTTGGACAGGTTGGCAATGTGAGTAATGTGCAAGTGACCGATGAGTATTGCACTGACGTTCCCCCGAACACTTTCTTCCGGGCAGCGACATATGATGCTGATACCACTGTTCCGGGCTTTGATGATATTGATATGCAGGTTTGCGTGGGGCTGGATGCCACTGTGCAGCTGCGCAGACTTCAAGCAACCTTCTCGGCTGTTTCAGCGCCAGCGCAGGACCAACGTCTGAGGAAAGCTCGAATATCGCCTACCCACCGGGTGGTGTATATTTTACCTTCATCGACTATTATGCCGCCGCAATCGGCACGGATATCGACTACACGTTGTGGACGACGATCGTGGATGGTGATGAAGGCAACACGACGGTTACTGCACCTGCGTCCGCCATACTGGGTGCATCAGATACCGTGACGGTGGATTACACCGGCCTCAATACCGGTGGCCGTTACACCGGTGTCCTGCATCACGATGATGGCGGTGGTGAAATTGCCATCACCGTTCTGGACATTGATACGCAGTAAGTAATGGTTTCGGCTTGCTTTTCGAGCAGGTCAAAACCAAGGCAATAAAAGAAACGCCCGCATTTCGATGCGGGCGTTTTTTAATATAGGAAGTGTGTTTCCGATAAGTCCCGGATCGCTTACATGACCTCCATCCCTTGTCCGTAGGTCGGTGCCTGGGCGCGTTCTGCAGGACAATTAAACAGGGGTCTGCCCTTTCTACCATGGTAGTAATAAACCGTCCCATTTGCTTCCAGCAATAACCGCATACCGGGAACCAGCGCCTGCGTATAGTTCATACCAGGTTTAGGACAACCCATTGCACCTGAACCCCATTGCACTGAGCGCGCTTCCCTGACAGTGATGGCATCCGTGGCTACACCGGTGCGGGCCGCCAGGTCCGCCACGGCGCCCTTTATTTGCTGGCCCATGGAAATTTCGGGGGGCCGTACGTGCTGTTCATTTTTGTTCATCGTTTGCGATTCTTTATCAACACCTTCCACTTCATCGGCCTGTTGCGTCTCACCACCCTGACACGCCATGCATGTAAAAAGCAGTGTCCACAGACCCACTTGAGTCCATCGTCTTACATTCCCGTTCATCAGCTAACTTCCTGGTTTGACCATCGCCAAACAGCTTCGTGGGTGCTTGAATTGTAATTGTACGCCCGAAACAACGCGGCGACCAAGACCGTAGCGAAAATACGATTTCTGTGTCTTTAACGATTTTCTTGTCTATAATTAAAGTATCAGGTGGTGTGAGAACTGCACCTGATGCGTGACTTGCGACAATTGCCGTCAAGCACGGTTTCACTCAATGTTTACAGGAGGAAGCCATGGCTATCGCAACAACATTGAAATCCTTTCTAGAAGATCACCATGTGGAATATGACGTGGTTAAACACAATCATTCCGAAACAGCACTGGAGTCTGCCCATTCAGCCCACTTACCCGCTCACCAGGTGGCCAAGGCGGTGGTGCTCGAAGATGCGAGCGGTGTCGTTGTCAGTGTGATGCCATCCACCAATCGCCTGGATATGGAATGGGTCAATGAGAGCCTGGGCCGTAAGCTCAAGCTTGCACCGGAAAATGAGCTGCCGGAACTGTTCAAAGACTGTGATATGGGTGCTGTGCCCGCTCTCAGTAACGCCTATGGACTGGACGTGATCTGGGATGAGCAGTTAACCAATGCCTCTGAGATTTATATCGAAGCCGGTGATCATGAAAACCTGATCCACATGCAGGGTGAAGAGTTCTGCAAGTTGATGGAAGACCTGCCGCATAACATCATCAGTACAGGTAAAGATTATTCAAGGTGGTTTAACACCTGAAACGACCTCTGCCCGCGATGGTGACCTAGGGATTATTGGGCTTGCTTTGCGAGAGAATCACGTTTTTCATGATTTCTTCGGTCAGTATGCCCGCCTTTTCATCGAACTTTTCAGTTCGGTTGAAGATATATTTTGCCGCATCAAACTGCCGGTCAAGATCCTTTGAGTTAACTTCTTCGTCAAACATGCGCTGATACGCGTCTAATTTGCCGCCAACAGACAGAATCGCCTCATCCGTTAGTTTATCGAGTTCCTCGTCAAACAGCTCAAACTCCAGGATGTTCCTGATACGTATGGTTTGTGTCCTGTAATTCTGCAAGTGCGGTGTAATTTGTTCATCATTGGCAAGGTTTGAGTAACTGATCGCATCGGCAATCGCGTTGCGGATAATGATGGCATCCTCGGTGATGGCATTCATATCCACCATACTGATCAGCACCGGGTTTGCGGTATTGATGGCAGCCAGGCTGGCCTGGATTTCATCATTGGACTCGCGCGCGAAACGCAAAAGGAAGGCCGCCCCGGATAACATCGATTCCTGGTCGACAATACGAATGAGCGGTGTTTTGTAATCGTCAGGACTGAGATTTGAAACCGCCCTGCCCTGACCTTCGGCTGTCTTCGGGTGCCAGTGCATCCAGCAATGCCGGATCAGCGCCTCCTGAAATTAACAAAATCAGGCTGAGTTGCCGGTACTGCTCACCAGGCGGCAGAGCATTGATGTCTTCGATATTGGTGCTGGCGCTGACATTGCTCACTGCTGCCAGCAAAAACAAGGCTACGGCAATGATGACTTTTTGCCAGGGGTTCATCGGGCCAGTGGTCCTGCAGAGATTGAATTCAGTGCGAAGTTCAGACTCTGTAAGCGAGCTTCATCACCCTTGCCGATATCCGTACCCGCCTTGTACAATCGCGTTCTCGGTACTTGCCCGGGCGCCTCGATACGCACCACGCCATCAGGCACACCGTGCTTAAATTCCCCTTCATAATAGCGCGCCCCGACCTGACCGCGACGTTGGATGATCATGCCACCGGAACCCGAGGCCAGCCCTTTGTGCGTATCACCGATAAACTCAAGTGTATCTCCACGCTCGTTCATGATTAACCCATAGCCTCTGCCCGAGGCCACACCGTTCTCACAAATACCGTACCATCGCCCGCTTGCTCCAAAAGCCGGATGTTCGAACCGGCATTGCTGATCAGCGCTAACCTGCATGGATCGGACCCTGGACTGGTAAAGACTCAGTGTCTTGTTTCTGAACTCCGCAAAACCACGTGCGGTTATGACCTCCTTGGATTCCAGCCACTCCATTTGCACCGACATTTGCCGGTCAAATGCGGGTGCCATACGGGCAAGAAAGTAACGGTTTACCTCTTTTGATTCGGTCCTGGTTTCGAGCGTTTCATGTAATGCCCAACCGGAACCGGCCACCAATGCAGCGGATGTCACCGCTGCGGCCGTACTGGCCGCCGATGCCACGGCACCATAGACCGCACCTGCCAGTGCGATGACCGCGACAGCCGTGGTTATATTCTGTTTACGGGCCAGCTGCCGGCGCTCTTCAAGCGTACGAAATTCCGCAGCAATGATATTGCGCATCTTTGAACCATAGCTGCCGACGTAGGTACCGTTGTAAATACTATCCGACTGTGCCGCCAGAAACTCGCGCTCAGCACCCACCAGGGCCTCGGCCAGTTGTAAACGTGCGCGGACACTCTCGTCGCTGGAACGGACAAAAAACACCCTGGCAAGTTCAGGGTCAAACCGTTCAAGTGCTGCCTGCCTGGCAAAAAAAGTTGCCTTTTCGTGATCAAGCGAATTGAGCAGTTCCACGATACGGGTACTCGCACCCCGCACAAAAGCCTGTACAAATGGATCCACGGTATGGTTTTCGGGCAAGCGTTGCGATATGATTTCCCCGTTCATCTGGATTTTTTCAAGTGAATACTGTTCTATCGCCGCCATGTTCTGGTTCCCGTCTCCACCGCCTTTTAGCGGCAAGGTGAGTTCGGCTTCATCCCTTTCACGCAGGAAGGAAATAAAATCCAACGAGGAATCGGAAACCAGCGGGGTATCATCGAGTCGTGACCTGAAACTGTTATCGGTTTCAACACGCACCTGCCGCCACGCAGAACTCGCCAGCTGCGGACTCGATATCAACAAGCCACCCAGCGAGGGTTGTATCCAGCGACTGCTTTTGACAACGATCATAGGTGTCACCAGGTCACCGAACGTCACCGGTGGCGCATCCATCAGTTTGTTAACATCAGGAAAAGAATAGATATTAAAATCAATGGTTAATACACTTGGAATCTGCTCAGCACCCAGGATTGGACGGCTGTACAGGTTCCGTTCCTTGTTCCATTCAATGATATGCGGTGACAACAGCACCGAACCTTCGGGCAGAACACCTTTTAGCTCATGATACAAAGACATCGCGAAGTAACTGGATTTTTCAATAATGGATTGGGCCACTCGAGAAGTTTGCCGGTTTCCATACACGCCATAGGGCACTTCACCACCAATTGCGTTGATAGCAAAGGAACTCACGTACAGGTTTTCTGCTTTGGCGTGAATCATGGCCGGATAGCGTATAACGACCAAGCGCTGAGGCCTCGGAAGAATCCTGGCTGGAAACCTCTTCAGTCTTCAGGCTCGAATAAACCGAAGTATCCCTGCCCTGTGCAGTACCCGCACAGCCACTGACGACCGCGAACACTGCGGCCAGCAGGACAGTGGCGAATACACCCATCAGGAATCCGGAGCTTGTCCGGACTTCATAATTTTTACTCAAAGTATTTTCCATCTCGCCCGCGAGACACATTGGAACATCTTGCGGGTATAAGGTTCAGGCCCTGCACATGCGGGACAACGACGCAGTATATTAAAACATTCTTTCATAACCAACCTGCCCAATCCAGACAATAGGCTGATATTCAGGTAGTTTGTTTGTAATCAGGGGTCGATTGTGCCAGGCCGGCAGAGCGGATCAACCAGTCAGGGTGCCGCTCCGGTAACGCCCCCTGAGCTTCACGAAGAAAACCCCAAAAACCGCTATCCAGAGCAGCAAGTCCAGTTTATTCCCTCTGGTGAGTTCCGCATTGATCCAGATCACACAACAGACCGCATTGAATGCTCTTTGAATCAACGACTTTTGCAGGGTGTCCCAGCTCAATGGGGGTGAACTTAGAAGATAGGAGTAGAAGAAGTTCATCCTACCGGGACACCCTTATATAAGTATAGACGAAACCAACTTTTTTGCAGCGTTGTCAACGCTGAAAATCGCTCACTGGGTTTAATGGGAGTGGATGACTTATTTCAGGCAATAAAAAGCCCCATAAAGGGGCTAATTGGAGGCCAGGGTCGGAATCGAACCGGCGTAGACGGCTTTGCAGGCCGCAGCATAACCACTCTGCCACCTGGCCTCGGGGAAAAGTTACCTGCCCGAGCAGGTGGAATAATACCACGCCGGGTTCTGAATTTTGGAGCGGGAAACGAGACTCGAACTCGCGACCCCAACCTTGGCAAGGTTGTGCTCTACCAACTGAGCTATTCCCGCATTAAGGTGGCGTATTTTAAGCAAATCGCCAGTTGTGTCAATGTTATTTTATACTAACCCCTTTCGCAGTAAGCCAGTGGGTGGCACAATACTGCCACTTTAGTAAGGCATGGGACTCATGGCAAAAGAAGATGTAATCGAAATGGAAGGCAAGGTATTGGAAACCTTACCAAATACTCTATTCAAAGTAGAACTTGAAAACGGGCACGTTGTTACTGCCCACATTTCCGGACGTATGCGTAAGCACTATATCCGGATATTGACCGGTGATAACGTCAAAGTTGAGCTGACGCCATACGACCTTTCCAAGGGACGTATTACTTACCGAACGAAATAAGCTGCTGGTTTTTGGCAGTTTAACTTTCTGTCGCTGCCGGCAGTGCTTTTGGAATTTCCTTCTTCGGCCGGGTACGAATATTCAGCTTATAACCGTGTTTTTTCGATAGCGTAATATCCACCTCACCACCTGTTGACAGGATACCGAACAACAGGTCATCCGCCAGTGGGCGTTTGATTTTGTTCTGGATAACCCGTTTCATTGGACGGGCACCCATCTCCGGATCAAAACCCTGCTCTGCCAGCCATTCCCTTGCAGCCTGGGATACCGAGAGACTGACATCCTTCAAAGCCAGTTGTGCTTCAAGTTCGAGTATGAATTTATCCACGATCAGCAGCACAATTGAGGAATCAAGTGCCTTGAACTGGATAACGGAATCGAGGCGGTTACGGAATTCCGGCGTAAAAGTTCTGCGGATGGCTTCACTCGAATCCGAAACATTTTCCTGTTCGGTAAAGCCGATTGAACGACGTGAACTTTGCTGCGCACCTGCGTTGGTAGTCATCACCAGGATCACGTTGCGGAAATCGGCTTCGCGACCGTTGGTATCCGTCAGTTTACCGTGATCCATTATCTGTAACAGGATGTTATAAACGTCAGGATGGGCTTTCTCAATTTCATCCAGCAGCAGTACGGCATGCGGGTTACGGGTCACTGCTTCCGTCAACAGGCCACCCTGGTCAAAGCCAACGTAGCCCGGCGGTGCGCCGACCAGCCGGGACACGGAATGTGCTTCCATGTATTCCGACATATCGAAGCGGATCAGTTCAATACCCATGGTCATCGCCAGTTGACGGGTCACTTCAGTTTTACCTACACCGGTGGGTCCGGCGAACAGGAATGATCCGATCGGTTTTTCTTCGTCACCCAGACCGGAGCGGGACATTTTGATAGCGGCAGCCAGCGCATCAATGGCCTCGTCTTGTCCGAAGATGGTCAATCTCAGGTCGCGTTCCAGGGTGCGCAAAGCGTCGCGGTCCGAACGGGATACCTGTTTGGGTGGTATACGTGCCATGTGAGCGACGATAGCTTCGATATCGTGCTCATCCAAAAGATTTTTGCGTTCATTTTCAGGCAACATTCGTTGCCGTGCGCCGGCCTCATCAATAACATCAATGGCCTTGTCAGGTAAGTGACGGTCGTTGATATGACGGCCGGATAACTCTGCAGCAGCACACAGGGCTTCATCGGTGTATTTGATACCGTGGTGGTCTTCAAAGCGTGATTTGAGGCCACGCAGAATTTCGATGGTCTCCGAAATCGTTGGTTCGGCTATATCAATTTTCTGGAAACGTCGTGCCAGCGCCCTATCCTTCTCAAATACCCCCCGGAACTCCTGGTAGGTTGTGGAGCCGATACAACGCAATTCCCCGGAAGCCAATACCGGCTTGATCAGGTTGGAAGCATCCATAACGCCGCCGGAAGCTGCACCTGCGCCAATAATCGTGTGAATCTCATCAATGAACAACACGGCACCTTCAATCTCGTGCAGCTCGGCCAGGACCGCTTTAAGTCTCTTTTCAAAATCACCGCGATACTTGGTGCCGGCCAGCAATGCGCCCAGGTCCAGTGCATACAGTGTTGCGTCAGCCAAAACCTCGGGTACCTGGCCCTCGACGATCCTCAGTGCCAGCCCTTCGGCCATGGCGGTTTTGCCAACACCGGCCTCGCCGACAAAAAGCGGATTGTTTTTTCGTCTGCGGCACAATATCTGGATCGTGCGCTCAACTTCGCTCACACGTCCGATCAGCGGGTCGATCTTGCCTTCACGGGCACGTTCATTCAGGTTACTGGTGAAGTTTTCCAATGCGCTTTTGCGGGTATCCGGACCCTCTTCCCGGGTTTCCGCCTCGACCTCTTCGTTTGAATCCGAAGCGTTCTTTTGCAGTGGCGAAATACCATGAGAGATGTAATCCACCACGTCGAGACGGGTGACGTCAAATTTGTTTAGCAGGTAAATGGCATAGGAATCTTTTTCGCTGAATATAGCCACCAGTACGTTGGCGCCGATCACTTCCTGTTTACCGGAGGATTGAACGTGATACAGCGCTCTTTGCAGAACACGCTGGAAGCCAATAGTCGGCTGGGTATCACGGTTGTCATCAGTGTCCAACTCAGGGACAGTATCCAGCAAGGCTTTACGCAACTCTGCTTCAAGACCAATGATATTCGCACCACAAGCGCTGAGGATTGATAAAGCGGAGCGTTGTCCAGTAAGGCGAGCAACAGGTGCTCAACCGTGAGGAATTCGTGGCGGGCGCTACGGGCCTCTTGATAAGCCTGGCTTATACTTACTTCCAGTTCTTTGCTGAACATTTAATTTACCGTGTCTTGAGTACTGGTTGTGACCGGTTCTGGCCGGTCTGGTTCAATGGACCGGTTCAAGCCTTCTCCAGTGCACATTTGAGAGGATGCTCGTTGCGGTGTGCGTAATCATTGACCTGGGCCACCTTGGTCTCAGCGATTTCAAAAGTAAATATACCGCATACGCCTTTTCCACGGGTGTGAACATGTAACATGATCTGTGTTGCCCGGTCATGGTCTAACGCAAAAAAGGTCTGGATGACATCGACCACAAAATCCATCGGGGTGAAGTCGTCATTCAATAGCACGACCTTGTACATCGGGGGTGGTTTGACCTCAGGACGGGCCTCCTCCACCGCAATGCCGCGATCATGTTTTGATTCAAATTCGTTACTCATGTGCCAATTGTAGTACATCTGTTGATAGAAGTTGAACAGTAGTTTCAGCAATTGACGTTCGCAATTTTGACCCCATCTATCTGACATGCGCAAGGCAACTGGCAAAATCATGGTGGCAATGTCCGGTGGAGTCGATTCATCGGTCTCGGCATTGATTTTGCAAAGACAGGGACTTGATATTGCCGGTATGTTCATGAAGAACTGGGAGGAGGATGATCGCTTCGGTGAATGCTCTTCGGCTGAAGACGCCGCTGACGCAAGGGCAGTCGCCGAGTCCATGGGTTTTATGCTGCACACCCGCAATTTCGCAACCGAATACTGGGAAAATGTCTTCGAGGAGTTTCTCGATGAATACCGGGCCGGTCGCACCCCCAACCCCGACATCCTGTGTAACCGGGAAATCAAGTTCAAAACCTTCCTCGAGCACGCTGAGCAACTCGGAGCGGACATGATTGCCACCGGACACTATGTCCGTTCGGATTATTTTGATGGCAAACACCGCTTACTTCGGGGTGTTGACCATAACAAGGATCAGAGCTACTTCCTTTATGCGGTCGGTCATAAGCAGCTGGCGAAAACTCTTTTCCCCGTTGGAGAATTGGAAAAACCAAAGGTGCGTGAACTCGCGGAACAGGCTGGTTTTAACGTCTTTGATAAAAAGGACAGCACCGGCATCTGTTTTATCGGCGAACGCAACTTCACTGCGTTCCTGAGTGCATATCTGCCGGCTCAGCCTGGAGAAATCCGAACCACCGAGGACCAGGTTATCGGTGAACACCAGGGTTTGATGTTTCATACGCTCGGACAACGGCAGGGTCTTGGAATTGGTGGTGTAAAAAATTATCCGGAAGCCCCCTGGTACGCGCTACACAAGGATATGGATAACAACATTCTTTATGTCGGCCAGGACCATCAGCACCCATGGTTGCTTTCGGACCGTCTTGAAGCGACCCAATTGGCCTGGGTATCGGGTATCGCACCTGAGGCAGGTAGTTCGCTGACGGCTAAAATCAGGTATCGCCAGCAGGACCAGTCAGTTTGCATTGAGAAGATCGATGAAAGCCGTATGTATCTAAAATTTAAGCAAGCCCAACGTGCCGTTACCCCGGGTCAGTCCGTCGTCCTTTATGACGGTGATATTTGCCTGGGTGGTGGCATCATAGAAACCATGAACACCCCTGTGATGGGAACACAATTCAAAATGGCAAGCACATGAATGAACGCATAATGGCATTGTCCGGCATATTCCAGGCCACCGAACTGGTCAGGCAGGCTGCCAATCACGGCACCTGGTCGGGCTATTCTGCAGATACCTGTCTTGCGAGCCTGCTGGCCATCGAGGCCGATAGCGTCGAGGATATTTTTGGTGGTGCTACTAATTTGCGCCTGGGTGCGGAAACACTGATTTCGGTGCTACAGGGTGACCGGCGTTACATGGAGAGCCTGGGATACGCGGTCTCCATCATGCAACTTGAAAACAATTTCCGTAAAAAGTCGAAGATGCAGGCCTACATCGGAGCCGAATTAAAACCCATTGCCGAAATCGACGATGGCACAGAAATTCATGAGATCAAGGATTTACAGGCAAAAAACATTGCCGACCTGTACACACAAACCATCAGTACACTGTCACCCCGTATCGTCGTCAACGGCAGCCCGCAGCACCTGCAGGTGGAGCGAACGGTCAATTGGATACGCACGCTGCTTTTTGCGTCTTTACGTTCCGCGGTTCTATGGAGACAATTGGGTGGCGGCCGTTTTAGCCTGATGTTCGGACGAAAAAAGATGCTTGAAGAGGCACAATCACTGTTACCCGGATAAACCATTTGGGAAAAGCGGTTCCAATGGGCGATAATACTTGGCTTCCCGGTTGCACGTGCATTAATGGAGGCCAGCATGCAAGATTCATTTTCCGTCCGCAGTACACTTTCTGTTAACGATAAAAATTACACTTATTTCAGCCTGCCTCGGTTAAGTGAACAAATTGATATATCGCGACTACCCTTTTCTTTAAAAATTCTGCTGGAAAACCTGCTTCGCCACGAGGATGGAATCGATATCACCCACGGTGACATCGAGGCTCTGGCTAACTGGGATCCACAGGCAAAACCCGTAACGGAAATCGCGTTTACGCCTTCACGAGTTGTACTGCAGGACTTCACCGGTGTTCCGGCGGTCGTCGACCTTGCGGCCATGCGCGATGCCATGAAAAGCCTTGGTGGTGACCCGAAACTGATCAACCCCCTATCCCCGGCCGAACTTGTTATTGACCATTCTGTACAGGTTGACCGTTATGGCAGTGCCGACGCGCTGAGCATCAACAACGAGATTGAATTTGGACGGAACCAGGAACGTTACAGCTTCCTGAAGTGGGGAAAAAGTGCGTTCAGTAATTTCAACGTAGTGCCGCCAAATACCGGTATTGTTCACCAGGTCAATCTTGAGCACCTGGCGCGTGTTATTTTCGGCGCTGAGCGTAACGGAACGTTAATGGCCTACCCCGACACGGTTGTGGGTACGGATTCCCATACCACCATGATCAATGGCATCGGTGTTCTGGGCTGGGGTGTTGGTGGTATTGAAGCAGAAGCCGCCATGCTTGGCCAGGCCATTACGATGCTGATCCCCCAGGTTGTTGGCTTTAAATTAACCGGTGAACTACCCGAAGGCGCCACTGCGACTGACCTGGTATTAACCGTGGTACAGATGCTGCGCGAATTGGGTGTGGTAGGGAAATTTGTTGAATTCTTTGGCGAAGGTCTGCCCAGCCTGCCGCTGGCCGATCGCGCAACCATCGCCAATATGGCACCGGAATACGGCGCAACCTGCGGTATATTCCCGGTCGATGAGGAAAGTCTTAACTACCTGCGTCTGTCGGGTCGCTCCGAGGAACAAATCGCACTGGTGGAAGCCTATACACGTGCACAGGGTATGTTTCATACCGTCGATTCACCGGTAGCACAGTACTCCGCGATATTGGAGCTGGATATGTCAGAGGTTGTACCCAGCCTCGCCGGTCCCAAACGCCCGCAGGACAGGATACTGCTTAACCAGGCCAAGCAGGCCTATCTAAGCGACAAGAACGTGTTCACCGAAGGGCGTGCCGGTAGCGGCACTGCAGCGGTTAACTACAACGACGAGCAATTTGAGCTGGAAGACGGCGCAGTGGTAATTGCAGCAATTACCTCCTGTACCAATACATCCAACCCCGCGGTGATGCTCGGTGCAGGATTGCTGGCCAGGAATGCCGCCGCCAAGGGTTTGAAAGTAAAGCCCTGGGTCAAAACCTCACTTGGACCCGGTTCACGTGTGGTCACTGACTATCTGAACAAAGCGGGTCTGATGGACGACCTCGAAGCCATGGGCTTTTACGTGGTCGGCTATGGCTGTACAACCTGTATTGGTAATTCCGGCCCATTGCCCGAACCGATCGGTAACGCCATCCGCGAAAACGACCTGGTGGCCTGCGCGGTACTGTCCGGTAACCGGAATTTTGAAGGCCGTATTCACGCCAACATCAAGATGAACTACCTGGCCTCGCCACCGCTGGTTGTTGCTTACGCGATCGCGGGTAATATGAAAATAGACATTACCAGCGAATCGCTCGGTAATGACCATGACGGAAACCCTGTTTACCTGCGTGATATCTGGCCCAGCAGTCATGAAATCCAGCAGTGCATCACCGATAGTGTCACTGCTGAAATGTTCAAGAAAAGTTACAGTAGTGTTTTTTCAGGTGACGAGCGCTGGCAGGCGGTTCAATTCACCTGTCGGTGAAATGTTTGATTGGCAGGATGATTCCACCTACATTCGTAACCCGCCCTATTTCGATGGAATGAGCATGGATGTACCTGCGGTGAAGGATATCCACGGTGCGCGCTGCCTGGCCAGGCTGGGTGATTCAATCACCACCGACCATATCTCACCGGCAGGTGCCATTGCTGAAGATTCTCCTGCGGGTGACTACCTGAAATCCAAAGGTGTTCCAAGGTCCGAGTTCAACTCCTATGGCTCCCGTCGTGGTAACCATGAGGTCATGATGCGCGGCACTTTCGCCAATGTACGTTTACGCAACCAGTTGGCGCCGGGTACCGAAGGCGGATGGACGACTTTCCAGCCGGGTGGCGAGCAAATGACCATATTTGATGCCTCCAATCGTTACCAGCAGGAAAACACACCCCTGGTGGTATTGGCGGGTACTGAATATGGCACCGGTTCATCACGTGACTGGGCCGCAAAAGGCACCCAGTTACTGGGTGTTAAAGCCGTCATCACGGCCAGCTTTGAACGTATCCACCGTTCCAACCTGATAGGCATGGGTGTATTACCGTTGAACTTCATGGATGGTGAAAGTGCCGACAGCCTTGGGCTGGATGGCACCGAAACCTTTGATATCGAAGGTCTGGGTGATGGATCGGCGAAACAGGTGACCGTAACCGCAACAGCCGCCGATGGCAGCCGCAAGCAATTTCAGGCCAGGAGCCGCCTGGACACACCCAAAGAGGTGGATTACTACCGCCATGGTGGCATCCTGAACTTTGTGTTGCGGCAACTAGCCAGCAGCTGATGCTCTGACATAGGCGGGCAGTGTGTGGAGAGTCTGAAATCCTAACGATTTCCACGATGTTCGATCACGGAGAAGGCAAATAGCAAGCCCTGATTGCATGTCAGTGAAACCAGGAGCATCCGATGTCAAATATAGAAATCCGTCCTGCCAGTGCGCAAGACGCTGCGCTGATCCTCCGGTTCATAACGGATCTTGCCATTTATGAAAAAGCCGGGGATGCGGTCATTGCGACGGAATCCGATATTAAAAACACCCTGTTTAGCGAGGGTTCAACGACCAGTGCCGTTATTTGCGAAATAGATCACCAGGCCGTAGGTTTTGCAGTGTATTTCTTCAATTACTCAACCTGGCTGGGAAAGCACGGGCTTTATCTCGAGGATTTGTACGTTTCACCACAATACAGGGGAGCGGGAGCGGGTAAGGCACTTTTGAAATACCTGGCGCAAGTTGCGCTTTCCAATCATTGCGGCCGTTTGGAATGGAGTGTGCTTGACTGGAATGAACCGGCAATAGGGTTTTACAAATCCTTAGGTGCCCAAGCACAGGATGAATGGGTGTCTTATCGCCTGACCGGGGACGCGCTTGTAGCACTTGCTGAAAGTCAATAGCAAAGAAAAGCGATGAGTGGCACAAAAAGTAAAGACTTACCTTTTAAAGGTATTTTTTTTATGTGCCTGGCGGTTGCGCTGATCTCCGGCCAGGAGGCAATGGCCAAATACCTGGGGCAAAGCCTGCCGATGTTGCAGGTGATCGGGGCCAGGTACTTCGGCCACCTGCTGTTGATGGTCGTGGTTTTGATGCCGCGAAACGGTTTAAGTCTGTTCAAGGCTAAACGACCACTTGTGCAAATCGGCCGTTCAGCTTTGTTGTTGATTGATACCGCCCTGTTCTTCTTCTCATTGACCATGATCGGTCTTGCAGAGGCCACCGCAATATTCTTCTGTGTACCCATCCTGGTGGTGCTGTTGTCAGTTCCCCTGCTGGGAGAACGTCTAGAATGGAGTCGCCTGGTTGCCGTGGCAGTCGGCTTCGTCGGTATGCTGGTCATCATAAGACCGGGAAGTGGCGCCATCGGCATCGGTGCATTACTGACGTTCGGAGCGGCATTTTGTGTGAGCCTGTTCAATATCATCACCCGCAAGCTGGCAGATGAAGACCCGGTACCGGTCACCATGTTTTATACGGCACTGGCCGGTGCAGTGGTCATGATGGTGATTGTACCTTTCATATGGGAAAGCCCGGTTGGCTGGCAGCAATGGACCGCGCTGGTCCTGATTGGTATTGCCGGTGGAGCCGCACACAGTTGCATCATTGCTTCGCATGTCTTCGCACCGGCATCCACCGTGGCGCCATTTATGTACAGCCAGATATTCTGGGCCTTGGGTTTTGGATACCTGTTCTTTGGCGCATTGCCGGATCAATTTACCGTGCTCGGTGGTGCTATCGTGATTGCCAGCGGGATTTACCTGTTGCGACGTTATAGAACAGAGACGGACATTGCTGTCTAAGGCAGTTTCTGGTGGTTCAGCGGGTTCAAAACATATAGCATTGATACCGATTGGTATCCATCGTTGACGGAGGAGTTTGGAGATGAAATTACTCGTAGCAGGTCTGACAATCTGGTCCCTGGTTCACTTTATTCCGTCCCTGGCTAAACCATTGAAACAAAAGTGGGTTAGCCAAATGGGTGAGAATGGCTACAAGATGGCTTTTACAGCATTGATATTGATTTCTCTCGCATTGATAATTTTCGGCTGGCGCAGTTCAGTTCCTAGCAACACTATACGTTCTACCTGCCTTTACAAGACCGATACTTATGCTAGTGGTTTTAGTTGCTTTTATTTTGTTTGGCGCATCCCACTACCAAACCCGTATTAAATCATTCGTGCGTCACCCCCAATTGACTGGTGTTGCAGTATGGGCTACGGCGCACTTGCTGCTCAATGGCGATAGCCGATCGCTTGTCCTGTTTGGCTGGCTGGGTGTCTGGGCGATACTGGAAATGGTTTTCATCAATCGAAGGGATGGTGATTGGGTCAAACCGTCTCCGCCCGCTTGGGCCCAGGAATTCAAAGGGTTGGCAATAAGTCTTGTCGTGTTCGTTGTTGTCGTAATGATCCACCCTTACATTGCAGGTGTTCCGCTGCACTAAAGCCCTATTCTGAAGTTGATGCCTGCTTGCGGTCCATAGCACTGAGATACACCGCTGCGAGGTCGACATAACGTTTGGAGGTATAGGCGAAGAAACTCCTCTCCTTGTCCGTTAAGGCCCTTGCCTGGCGGACGGGACTACCCATGTAGAGATACCCGCTTTCAAGCACTTTACCCGGTGGCACCAGTGTGCCGGCCGCGATGATGACCTCATCATGCACGACCACACCATCCATGATCACCACCGCCATGCCGATTAAAATGCGGTTGCCGATCTCACAACCATGCAACATGGCCTTGTGACCGATGGTCACGTCATCCCCGATAATAAGGGGAAATCCGTCCGGGTTATATGGACCTGCATGTGTGACATGCAGAACGCTACCGTCCTGTACACTGGTTCGTTTACCGATACGGATACGATGAATGTCACCCCGGATTACGGTCATCGGCCAAACTGAACTGCCTTCACCGATTTCAACATCACCAATGACAACCGAATCCGGATCTATATATACGCCGGCTCCAATCGTGGGCTGTATGCCTGCATGGCCACGTACACTCATTTGGCGGGAAGTGAGGCAAAATATGCTGCGACGTCAACCATATCCTGGTCGGTGAGGTCGGCAGTGTATTCCTGCATCACGTCATCTTCACTCGTCCTTTCACCCGATTTGAATGCCTTCAGAAATGTAACAAGGGTAGCTGCATCCAGACCGGCGATAGCGGGTATTTCATCATCACCTCTACCATCGTCCCCGTGGCAAGCGGAGCAGTCTGCCGCCAGTCCTTCACCCCTGGCAGGATCACCCCCGGCCTGGACACTGCCAGCGAGCAAAATCAAAAAAAACGTGACAGCGATAAATAATTTCTTTGTTAGCATTTCATGCTCCTTTACCGAAAATACAGGTCCGTACCACAACTTAGATCCAATTTACTACAAATCAAGCACCGGTAAGCGAAAACCCGCCCATCGTTCTTCCCAGATCTTCGTTTGAGAGATTACAATTACCTACACCGTCAAAGTTAATGATTCCCTGATAAACTTAGTGCTACCATCAAACAGGTTTTCAAAGAGCAACAGCGACGCAGACAACATGAACATTGAGTTTCAATTCATCGAGAAAGATGACTATCTTTTGGCAACCATTCCCGACAAAACAATCAATCCGCAGCGTGCCAGGTCAATTTTCAAATCCATCGATGCTGAATGTCAAAAGCTCAATTGCCGGAAGGTTCTACTCAATGAACTGATGCTGGAAGAACGTAAAATCCAAAATCATGAATTACGCAATATCAGTGAGAATATGCCAAACATTCGCCTGGCTTTTCTTTGCAAACCCGAGTTGATTGATGACAAGACAAAACTTCTCAGTGTCTTCACTTTCGCTGACGAGTACGTAGCGAAACACTTCACCGAAGAAGCCGAGGCGATCAGGTGGCTTGTGTCTCCGCTCAGACATTGAGTCATCATTCGGATTGCCAGTGATTAAATACCTGATTGCGTTGTTTGTCATCAGCGGGTTTGGTTTTTTCGAGCAGGCCGGGGCAACTGACTATCAAACCCTGCTGGACCAGGCACTGGCAAAATGCGAAGAAATTGATGCCGATAGCTATCAAACCGGCTTGTCGTTGAACCCTGATGGCTATCGTTCGTACTTTGAAAAGTCAGCCTGTATTCAGCGCGCTGCCATAGCCTTTCGTGCGGTCCCGTTGTGTAAGCAGGTAAAGCGACGCTGGGCTTTGTTCTCATCCAGTTGGGGCTATTCAAAATCGAATTGTCGTGAACTGGTATCCGAGGCAGAAAAGAAAGACCGCCTCGAATTACAGGCGCTTCAGCAGCGCTATGCAGCAGGTCCTGTGAAACTCATTGAACTGCGACTTGAACCGAATGGCAATGGCCGTGATTTTGATTTTATTCCCCGTTTCTCAGATGGCTTTGAACATGGTTATCAACTGGAAATATGGCTCATTGATGAGAACCATCAACGCCACCTTATACTCACGTACGGTTCCTACTTGCGTGGGTCTGCAGACAACATCAGACTTTATATCCCCAGAACAGAATTGCTTGATCGCTTTCCGGCACTCCGGTTTAGTCGGCCTTACGTTTTGGAGACGAGACTTATTCTGTCGGTTGGCATTGGTGGCCCCGGGGGCTGGTTGAGAGATGACATTCTGGCAGAAGTCTTTCCCGAATCGTCGCGAACACAAACGTTGATCAGCACAGTGGAGTTTTGAGCACGGGCAAATATACCCAGGAATCATTGGTATTGCGTTGACCCCAGTGCCCTGACAACGATAATACTTTCGTAATCACCCTGCCCTGCTCTGGTGTGAAGCGCCCTTTTAACACCAGGCAACCATCATGGTCATAATGCCAGTCCAGTAGTGAATCATGTAGTTTTTACTGGAATGAATCTCACCATGTTAAGCTTGATTGAATTGTAGAAAACGGTGTCCGAGTTCATTGCGTCGAAGCCCAGGTAGGCGCAGGAGTAGAAATGGCAAGGCAATTCAAGATTGGTCTGGCGCTCGGTGGCGGTGCGGCGCGGGCTTTTTCCCACATCGGGGTTCTTGCCGGGCTCACGAAGCATGGCATCCCCATTGATATCGTCACCGGCACCAGCATGGGGGCGATTATTGGCGCAATGTATGCAACGCTGCCAGACGTGGAGGCGATCGAGTCGCGCTTTGCCACCTATATCGACAGTGAGGAATTCGAAGAATCGGGATTCAACTTCTTCAAGGAACTTGATTCCCAAACTGAAGGGGTTCTGGCCGCAATGGGGCAAATGGCGCGACGTGGAATGTTCAACGCCCTGATGGTCACAAAAACCGCCCTGGTCGATGAGAAGGCCGCTGCGAACAGTTACGCCTACCTGATTGATGATTTGAACGTCGAGCAAACTCGTGTCCCCTTCGCTGCCGTTGCCCTCAATCTGTGGGGTGGCGAATCGGTCGTTCTCAACCAGGGACGGCTGCGCGATGTAGTGGCCGCCTCATGCGCGATGCCGGGGGTGCTCAACCCGGTCGAACTCGCAGGCCTGCTGCTGGTCGATGGTGGCTGGGCCGAAACGGTACCGATCAGCGCCGCCCGCCAGCTTGGCGCAGATTTTGTCATCGGCGTTGAAGTGGGTGATTCACTCAGGGATTTCAAAGAACCGCGCAACGCTCTCGACATCATCGCACGCGCCGATGTCGCTGGCGCGTAGTGCCCTCAACAAAGAACAGATCAAGGCTGCCAACATCGTCCTTTCCCCACAAAACGAGGAAACTCACTGGGCCGATTTTTCAACCACCGCACTGGCCATTGAACGTGGCGAAGAAGAAGTGGACCGGAAAATTGGTGCTTTACAGCGCGCACTCAAAAAAGCCCGGTGGCAGAGGTTCTTAGGTTGGGGTAATCGATGACAGGGGACAAAAGTCAGTACCTAAGCTTCTTCAGAAAGAACCCCTGGGCGCTCTCAATGCAGGGTTGGGCCATGGCCTTACCACCAACAAGCGGTGCCTGGCTTCACGACTGGCCAGGTCACTGATCCCGGGAAACTCTTCCAGTTCCTCCCCCATCGTTCGGGCGACCTGCATGCCGTTTTCCAACAATATCCGGTTGCCGGTTATCGCCGGGGTTTTTGCACCAGCTACGATCAAACCACCCAGGTTTAACGGGTCGCAGGCGCTGATAACCGTAAATACGGGATTATCATTGGTATCGTTGGGTTGTCGAAGTAAACCCAGTGCTTCGGGTAACGCAAATTGCTCACCGGAAAAACCATCCACAAAACGACCGCCACGCACCTCGCCGCGATCCTCCATTCTTCTCAGGTAGTTCAACAACTCCCGCCACGGCGGTAACAGCGTCTCCCTTTGTATCACGGCGCGGAAAACAACACCGTAACGGCGTAACAGGGAATGGCAGATGACTGCCAGTCTTTGCTGATCGTTACCAAAACCAGTGCCTGGAATACTCCATCGACCCACCGGTAAATTGACCGCATGACGTTTTGCCTGCCTTGAACGGCGCAGTTTTTGTGCTTCAGGGCGCAGTAGCCAGCGCACGGGTGAGAATGCATCCGATGTAATGGCGCCTGCGGCGATCAGGGTTTTTAATGCCTGCTCCAGTTGCGGGCGTAGCAGACCGGACTGCTGTTCGAGGTCGGAGGTGAACATCGCGCCGTGTTTTTCCAGCAGGACCAACACTTTTCTGGCCAACGAGTCCGAGATGGTATCGGGGTCCGGTGGTTTTGGTAGCCATTGGGCGATGTTGGTTCGGGGCACGATCGCAAGCGGGGTTGCTGAGACGATGGTGCTGGTTTGTTCCGGTACGGATAGTGGCCGGAACCAGGCCAGTTGCCCACTCAGGAAACGCTGATCCAGTTGTTCCGGGGAGTAATCTTTGCAACGTGCTCCAAGTAATGCATGCTCCCACATGGCTGCTGGTGCGGACCACCCCTGCAATAAGGACAGGGACTGGTCAAGATCAGCGCCGGCATCATCCAGACCATGCCACTGCACCAGGAAATTCATATAGGCTGCCGGTGAAACCGGTTTTACCGCTCGTCGGCGTTGTTCGCGGCTGTAACGGTGTATTCGGGCCAGCAAACGGCGCTCGCACCATAGGTTGTCGATGGCGTCATCCTGCATCAGGATGGCAAAGCCTTCGTTTTGTAAGCTCAGCAGTGCGTGTTGCAGGGCGTCTTCATCCAGACCGAAATCCATCGCAAGCTGAGCCCTGTTAACGGGCCCCAGGCCGCTCATACGGCTTCTCAACAGTGCAAGTAGCGCTTCCTCCTGCTCACATGCGGGACTATCCGGTAGCAATTCAGTTGGATCAGGCGAAAATTGGGATTGCGGGTGGATAGCCAACCATTCGGGTAAGCGTTCGGAGGCTACCCACCAGTGCGTCACTCTTTCCTGCCCGTTTTGACTTAATTTAATGCTGCAAACCCGAAAATCTTCACTCAGGGCCGAGAACCACTTACCCCAGTTGCTTGCGGTGCCACCTGCACCGCAACTTGAATTGCCGCTTGCGTATTCTGCCTGGGTCAGAAAACCGAGTTGCAACAGGCCATCATGTAACTCATCCGCGTTACGTGGCTGTATCCAGGCTTCGTCACGGACCTGTGTCCGCGCTTCAACACTGATGATGCTCAGGGTGGCTGCGGATGAAAGGTCATCCGGGTTGTTGCTGATGGCGCGGGTACGGCGGTTTTCGGCTTCGCCGTCATCGAGAAACGCATAGGGGCGCGCGTTGATTATTTCACGTGATAAGGGTGATGGGCCGACCAGGTCGTGGCAAACGATTTCGATATCACCGGCGGCCATCTTTGTCAGCAGGTCCTCAAGGCCATCGATATCCATCGTATCGGTCAGGCAATCATCAATGGTCTGGTTAACCAACGGGTGATCGGGTATCTCACGCGACCCACGTATGTTTTCAAAACAGGCTATCTGGTCCGGAAAGACCACGGCTACCAGGTCTTCGGCCTGGTTTCTCTGCCATTGCGGCGGCAGTTTTTTGCCGTTACGCATACGTTGCACAGCCAGTGCGATGGTTGCATTCCAGCGCCAGCGCAGTTCGAACATGGGTGCATCCAGTAGCGCCTGGGTCAATACATCACGGACCGTCTCCGGTTTCAGATACCCAGCCACATCCGCGATCTCAAAACTGTGGGTTTCACCCAGCGAGAGTATCAACGAGTCTTCCAGCGCAGACGCCTGCAGTTCAAAATTGAATTGCCGGCAAAAACGTTTGCGCAGCGCAAGGCCCCAGGCACGCATCAGGCGTGAACCCAGTGGTGCGTGTACCACCAGGTGCATATCACCGGAGTCGTCGAAAAAACGCTCCATGATAATTTTGGACTGGGTTGGCAGACTACCCAGCGCCTGCAGGGATGCGTGCAGATATTCAACGAGTTGTATCGCTGCGATACGGCTGATACCTTCTTCACACAGTTTCTCTATAACTATCGGCAGGTGATTGTATTTTAAGCTGTTGTTCAATATCACTACGCAAGCTCGACACAGCTGCAGACAACTCATCACTACGACCGGGTTTGTCCCCGGTCCAGAAAGGAATGTTGGGTGGCTGACCATGTGCGTCTTCAACCAGTACCCTGCCCTGTTCAATTTTCAACATGCGGTAACTGGTATTACCCAGCTGAAAAATATCTCCGGGGATGCTTTCAAAGGCAAAATCTTCGTTCAATGTTCCGATGCGGTGGCCCTGTGGCAGCATGATAACTTCATAGTCGAAGTGATCCGGAATGGCACCACCGTTTTGCAGAGCTGTCAGCCTGGCTGCGGGACGGCCACGCAACTGGCCATTGATGGCGTCGTAGAACACCATTGCCGAACGTCTGCCACGGCGGGTTGAATACCCGTCTGCGAGCATACGCACAACTGACAGGAACCGGTCTTTTTCCAAGTCGTGATAGGGCCAGGCTGTGCGCACCATTTGATAAAGTTCGTCCTGGTGCCAGTCACGTGCCGAAATCTCAGCCACCATTTGTTGGGCCAACACATCCAAAGGCGCAACCGGTATGACAATGGTATCCAATTCACCGCGTTCAAGTGCTTTTTGCAAGGCCACACACTCAACCAGGTCATCCCTGCTGAGCGGAAACAAACGCCCCTTGGGGGTTTCACCTACCGCATGGCCTGATCTGCCGATACGTTGCAGCAGGGCTGCGATACTACCCGGCGTGCCCATTTGGCAAACCAGGTCAACATGACCGATATCAATACCCAGTTCCAGGGATGCCGTGGCTACCAGTGCCTTTAACTGACCGGACTTGAGTGCCTGCTCGGCTTCCAGCCGATGCTTGCGCGACAGGCTGCCGTGATGGGCCGTAACGGCCTCTTCGCCCAAACGTTCCGCCAGGTGACGTGCAAGACGTTCCGCGAGGCGTCGGGTATTGACGAATATCAACGTGGTGCGGTGCTCGAGAATGTATGCCACCAGTCGCTCATAAAGCTCTTCCCAGACCTCGTTGGCCAATACCGGGGCCAGCGGTGAATCCGGTAATTCAAGCTGTATATCCATGTGTCGCTTGTGACCGGTATCCACGATGGCACAATCCTGCCCGCCACAGAGATAGTCTGCGATTCTTCTTATCGGCTTTTGCGTGGCTGATAAACCAATACGCGCTGGAGGAAATCCGCACAGGGCATCCAACCTTGCCAGTGACAGCGCTAAATGGCTGCCACGTTTGTTACCCGCCAGAGCATGAATCTCATCCACAATCAATGTGGAGACGCCTGCAAGCATGTTTCTGCCGGATACAGAGGTCAGCAGCAGGTAAAGGGATTCAGGTGTCGTAACGAGGATATGCGGCGGCCGCTTGCTCATTTTTGTGCGTTCGCCGGCCGGGGTATCCCCTGTCCTGACTGCCGCTCGTATGTTGTGGGCCGCTTCCCCATTGGCAGCCAGTTCATCAGCTATGCCCAGCAAGGGTGCCTGCAGGTTTTTTTCTATGTCGTTTGAAAGTGCCTTGAGTGGCGAGATGTAGAGCACATGCACCTTGTCCTCAAGAATACCGTTACGGCTTTGCAGCACAAGATCATTAATGGCACACAGAAACGCTGCCAGGGTCTTGCCACTACCGGTGGGTGCAGCGATCATTCTGTCCGCATTGCCGCAATTAATCGCACAAATTGATCCTGCTCCAGTGGTTTCACGGCGAGTGCTGCCGGCGGCTGCGCCGGGCGCATAGGCCTGGTGCGATAGATCGCCCTCCAGCCAAGTCGCAGTATGAAGCCTGGATTGCTGCTGTCACCGTCGCGGGTAACTCCATGAAGCGCAAACTGCAGGACTTGCGGCGCCAACTGTCCATTACCGAGTTTATCCAGGGCGTCCTGCAGATCGACCGGGGTCACGGCGCTCTCGATGATATTGTTCCGCGTGGTCCAGCAACTCTGCGGCCAGGTTTAAAAGCTGTGCTGACTGTTCCCCACCTGTCATTTGCACGGAGCTTTTCTCCAGGTTCTGAATTTCGATGCGGATGCGGCAGGTAACTCGCGCAGGTGCAGCAGACTTCGCTGGCTGCTCCCGCCCTCCGTAACGACTTTCAAATCCGGTAAAGTTCCGATCAGCAAGTGTTTCCAGCAGGTTAGACCGGGCAGATGGCGGCAGCATGATCTGGCTGCGTCTGTTTCCAGATCGCGGCGCCACCGGGAAAAGCTCGAACGAGCGGATACCCTTCTGATCGGTGCAATTCACCTGCAGAAAATACGGGCTTTCAGGCAGTCTCCGATGCGTGCTGAATCGCGGCATGAAGTCGGGCTGTGGCGGGCGAATTCTGAGCTGACACATCACCCTCTTCCGCCAGGCTCACACCCCACAATAAAGACGAATGCCACACAGACAGGTAAGGTATCCAGATTGCATGCTGACATTTTAACAGATCATCCCCGGCTGAATTGCATGGCGAGTCAAGCCTGAATACAGAGATGCAAACCCGGTCCGGAGAAAAAATTTAACCTTACATTAAGGTTCAATAATTTATCGTGGGATTTACCGATCACGGGGAGAACCTACCATGTCAAAGTCACAGCGATTTGTATTTGTATTTTGTGTCCTATTTATCGCATTCACCCTGACGCCCATTCTTGCTCATGCGCAAAGCGACACCGCCCGGGGAAAAATCCTGGCCAAGGCAAATAACCAGCCCCTCGTTTCCTTGCGGGAAGCAGCAGACCGCGTCCAGAAATCGCCCGGTTAAATCAGGCCCGGCCCGCGAAGTGCCGAATTTCCGAAGTAAGGGCAAACCTGTTTTCGCTGGCGGCACTGCCGTATCAGATGCCATTTTACAGGACTCTGTCGGTCAACAGATTGCAATGGTTGGCAGCGGTTTTTACGGTTCGTCAAACAATGACAACCAGGATGTGGTGGGATTCATGATTGCACCACCCGATACTGACGGCCAGGTCGGGCCCGGTCACTTTGTTCAGATGATCAACCTGGTGACCACCATATTCGATAAAACGTGGTGAAATCGTTAGTAGGACCATTCGCCAGCGATGCTTTTTGGGATGGGAATCGGCGGTAACTGCGAGGCCTACAACCAGGGTGACCCGATCGTCTTGTATGACGATGTCGATGACCGCTGGCTGGTCAGCCAGTTTGCTTTTCCTGATTCAATGGGTATCATATTCCCAATGCGTTGCTATATCTCACAATGGTGATCCGACCGGTGGTTGGCATCGTTACGAATTTTCATTCGTGGACTATGGTCTGAATGACTATCCCAAGCACGGCATTGTCAGCGATTCCATCACGATGACGGCAAACCTGTTTACAAAGCGTGGCCGCAATTTCAACTGGGGCGGAACCTTCCTCGGTGTGATGGATAAAGCCGCCATGTACGCAGGCGGTCCGGCCACTTTAATCGGCTTCAACATTGGCACGGCCGAGTTTGGTTTTGTTGCCGGTGACCTGGATGGAACCGGTTCAGTGCCGGCCCTGTTCGCTACCGCGATGACCACTGCAGACCGCTTTGATATCTGGCAGCTTGATGTAGATTGGTCAACCCAAGACGCCTCGGTTGCTCGCATAGCCTCTGTGCCGATTGCGCCATTCGACTCCGAACTATGCACTGCATCGCGTGGTGCCTGTATTCCTCAACCGGATGACGGGCCCTTGCTTGAATCACTTTCTGACCGCCTGATGCACCGATTGCAGATTCGGCAATTTCCCACTCACCGCAGCATGGTTACAGCGCATACGGTCGATGTAGGGGACGGCCGTGCAGGCATACGCTGGTATGAGCTTCGGCAAACCAATGGAACCGACTGGATGCTTTACCAGCAGGGAACATTCGGGCCCGCAGATGGGGAATACCGGTTCATGCCCAGTGCCGCAATGAATGCGGCCGGCGATATCGGTATCGGCTACCTGTTGTCCAGCACCAACACCTATGTTTCAACTGCGGCAGTGGGCCAGACGTTTTCTGCCTCGGGCAGCGGCCTGCTGGATTCCGAGGAACTCATCTGTGCCCCTGGTAGCGGGGTTCAGGAGGATGTATCACGTTCCGGTGATTATTCATCTACTTCGGTCGATCCGGTCGATGACAGTTTCTGGCACACCAACGAAGTATTCACCCTAACCGGCAGTTTCCAGTGGAATACTTTTGTCTGTGAATTCGTGGTCGCTGACAGTGGTGAGAATATACCACCTGTAGCGAACTTCAGCTTTAGCTGCAACGAACTCAGCTGTGATTTTACCGATAGCAGCTCCGATTCCGACGGTTCAATTGTCTCGTGGAACTGGGAGTTCGGTGATGGTGGAACATCGACCGATCAAAACCCATCACACACCTTTGCCGCTGACGGAGACTACGATGTCACCTTGTTGGTGACGGATAATGAAGGCGCCACTGATTCCGTGACCCAAGCTGTCTCGGTAACCGGACCCGCGGCCAATATCCCGCCAACAGCGTCTTTTACTTATGCCTGTACCGATCTGACCTGTACTTTTGACGGCAGCGGTTCGTCAGACAGCGACGGGACCATAAGCAGTTACGACTGGGTCTTTGGTGATGGCGGTGCAGCAAGCGGACAGACAACCAGTCATATCTACGGCACCGACGGTATCTACACTGTCACATTGACCGTAACGGATAACCTGGGTGCGACAGATGCAGACAGCCAGGACGTTTCGGTCAGCACGGGTTCCACCCTAGTTTTTGGCAGTTCCGAGATTACCAGCAACAGCGGTCTGGAAGGCCACCGTGGAAGACCTCAACGGAGGTGATTTGCAAGGTAGCGGTCTGCGAACGGAACGGCATGAAACAGCGGGTCAGTCTGTACCTGAGCAATATTCGCAAGAAATTGCTGTCGGTTATTTCTCACCGCTGATGGTACGGGTGACCAGGTCGATTCATCACAAATCCGATCACAAGCTGATAGCGGCTCTCTTCACAGGAGCCGCTATGGGTCAGGCAGTTGCACTGCTTCCCAGTCGGCCCCGTGCAGAAGCCAGTCGCCGCCGTCACGTTGCCAGTGTGTCTCCACCTCGAATAACTGACCTCTTTCCGGTAGCAGACCGGCACCGCCGGTTACCAGCAGCTTGAAATGTGCAGAAGCCATATCCACGCCTGATTCCCGAACGTAGATGGGGAAGAATTGAGCCTGCAGACGCCGGTTCTGGTTGATCTGGAATATCATGAAGCGGTGAAATTCGCGCCGGTCCATTGAGCCCTGCTGACCACCGAACGAGTCTGCAATATAAGTCATAAATTCGAGATGCTGCCCCTCTTCGGCGGCATACTCCATATTACGAAGGGTCGCGATAATCTGTTGCTCAACACTGAGTTTTTCACTGCAGGCTGCCAACGACATTAGCGCAAGAATTGCGCCGAAGATAACCCTCATTGCTGTCTCATTTATTGTTTTCCAGGTAACGCTCCAGCAGGTGGGAAGCAACCACGATGAGATCATGCTCGGTAACCAGGCCAATCAATTTGCCACCTTCAACCACCGGCAGACAGGCCACCTTGGCCTGACGCATCAACCGTATTGCATCGACGGTGGTGGCATCAGAGCCGACCGTTACCGGGTTTAAGGTCATGATTTCCTCAACGGTAACCTTATGCTCGCCACCAACCCTGCCCTCTGCTACCAGGCGCAGCAACGCACGATGCGATACCAGGCCGATCAGTTCACCATCATCGTCTTCAACCGGTATATGCCGCACATGACGCCAATCCATCAGTGTCGCCGCGAAATCCACGATGTCATCCGGACGCACCGTAAACAGGTCGGTCGCCATGAACTGGGACACCTTCAGGTAACTCTCCCGCCAACCCTGGTCTTCGCGGAAGTCGGCCAGTACCCACTCCGATATCGGGCGACCGGTGGTCTGTTGCTCGACCATACTGCTGACCAGGCAACGCATACGTTGATCTTCCGTGCCCTGGTCATGCATCTCATTCAGGGATTCCAAGGCCCAGCGGGCACCATTTCTGCGTGTAGATACACGATCCCGCAACACACCGAGGTACTTATCAATATCCTGCTGGTTTACCCCGTACTTATTCAGGCCACTCTCAGCCAGCGGCAACAACTCATCGAGAATCAGCTTCCTGGCCGGCATATGGGTGTCACCGAACCAGTTCATTTGCGCGCGTATTCCCGCCCTGGCAGCTGCCATGAAATTGGCTTTTACATCCTGAAATGTGATCTGGTCGCGTATATCATCATATTTCTCTGACATGCCGGCCATCATGCCGACAAAAAATGCCGTATTGGCAATCTCATCAATAACCGTGGGACCTGAAGGTATGACACGGTTTTCAATTCGCAGATGCGGAATGCCGTCATGAACACCGTAACAGGCCCTGTTCCAGCGATACACGGTGCCGTTATGCAAACACAGTGCTTTTAATTTTGGTGCAATACCCTGTGCCACCATCGCCAGCGGGTCATCTTCGGTTTCAGTCGTCAGCAGCACCCGGAAACGGGCGATATCTTCCTTGAATATTTCAGTGACAGATTTATCCACCCAATGATTACCAAAATGTACACGGGGTTTCAGTCCACGGGCCTGGTGTGTTGTTGAGCGTGCATCGACGGAATATTCAAAAACGGAAATCCGCGTCTCATGCCAAAGACGTTTTCCCAGCAATATGGGTGAATTGACCGCCGCCGCCAACAGGGGACCTGTCACCACCTGGGCAATATTGTAAAGGCGGGCAAAGTCCTCAGGACTGACCTGGAAATGTACCTGGAAACTGGTATTACAGGCCTCCACCATCAGGTTGTCATGTTTGACTATCAGTTGATCTATACCATTGATGGTGAACTGCAAATCATGACCGCGCAGCGCCATGAATGCTTTGTTCAAAGCGTGGTAACGTGGAATCGGCACCATGGAATCAAGCCCAAGGTTGTCTTTTGTCAGCGTCGGCAGGATACCCACCAGGGCAATTTCGCTGTTACATTTATGCGCTGCTTCGCGGGCCTTGGCGTAGACCTCCTGTGCCTCGGCCTCCATGCGACTCAGGCAGTCCGAATGAAATTCCTGAACCGAGAGATTGGCCTCAATATTAAATAAGCCGAGTTCATGAGTGAATCTGTCATCGTCCAGTTTCTTCAGAACATCGAGACCAGTGAGGGCCGGCTTTTGCGCCTTATCAATCAGGAACATTTCCTGTTCCGCCCCGATACGGCTAACCCCGGATTCCACCATACCCTTATCCAGCATGGCTTCCAGCGCTCTCACTTCTTCAAGAAGTGACTTCATGAACTCCTGGCGAGTCGACTCGCTGGCGTCCTCGACAATATTTTGTTCACCCATTCGCTGCCGCCTTGAGCAGTTATTTTCCTATTGATAATAAACACAGCCAATGAGGTCGGCAAACAAAAACTACAAAACAAGACACAAACTAATTTATCATGTCCAGATAGAGTACGAAAATAATCCGGTTATTAAACGCTGTCGACCCACTTCGGGAGGTTTCACAAATCATGGAAAAACCCTGGCTAAAAAGTTATCCAACTGGCGTCCCCATACAGATTGACTTGAGTGGCTACCGTTCCATTGTCGATATACTGGAACAAAGCTGCGCCACGCACAAAGATCGTATGGCCTATCACAATATGGGTGCCGAACTGAGTTATTCCGAGCTCGACTACCTGACCCGGAATTTCGCTGCCTCCCTGCAAGCCATGGGCCTGAAGCAGGGGGACCGCATCGCGCTGATGATGCCAAACATCCTGCAATACCCCGTGGCACTGTTCGGTGCATTACGGGCGGGCCTGGTCATTGTAAACACCAATCCCATGTACACGGCGCGCGAATTGCGACATCAGCTAGTCGATGCCGGTGCCAAGGCCATCGTCGTGGTTGAGAATTTCGCATCCGTGCTTGAAAAAGTGCGGCATGAGGTTCCACTGGAACACATCATTACCACCGGTGTCGGCGATCTACTGGATTTCCCGAAATCGCTGCTGGTTAACTTCGTCTTGCGCCATGTGAAGAAGAGCATTCCGGCCTGGAAAATACCGGGCTCGGAAACGTTTCAGGATGTTTTGGATAAAGGTAAAAAACTGCCTTTGAAGCCGGTTAATATTGCCTTTGAGGACATCGCATTTCTCCAGTATACCGGCGGCACCACCGGGGTTGCCAAGGGGGCGATGTTAACGCATCGGAATATCGTGGCGAATATGCTCCAGTCACGGGCCTGGCTGGCGCAACTGGATGATGCATCACATGAGACCATCATCACGGCTTTGCCGCTTTATCACATCTTCGCATTGACCGCGAATTGCCTGACATTTCTTTATCTTGGCGGTAGTAACATCCTGATCAGCGACCCGCGTGATATGCCGGGTTTTATCAAGGAACTCGGTCGCCATCCGTTTACTGCAATCACCGGGGTGAATACGCTGTTTAATGCCCTGCTGCATGCCGAAGGTTTTTCCGATCTCGATTTCTCAAAGCTCAAGATGACGCTGGGTGGCGGTATGGCCGTGCAAAAAGCGGTAGCGGAGCATTGGAAAAAGGTCACAGGTGTGACCCTGGTTGAAGCCTATGGTTTAACCGAAACCTCACCTGCAGCCTGTATCAACCCGGTGACACTGGAAGACTACAACGGATATATCGGTCTGCCCATTTCCTCAACTGAAGGGGCTATCAGGGGAGATGACGGCCAGTTCCTTCCGCAGGGCGAAACCGGCGAACTGTGTATACGCGGACCGCAGGTCATGAAAGGCTACTGGCAACGTCCCGAAGCCACCGATGAAGTACTGGATGCCGAAGGCTGGTTGCATACCGGCGATATCGCTTTAATGACACAAGAGGGTTATTTCAAGATCGTGGATCGCAAAAAGGACATGATCCTGGTTTCCGGTTTTAATGTCTATCCCAATGAGATCGAAGATGTGCTCGCCCTTCATCCGAAGGTTCTGGAAGTGGCTGCTATCGGTGTACCGGATGAGAAGTCCGGTGAAGCTGTCAGTGTGTTTGTAGTTAAAAAAGATCCGACCCTGACCAAGGAAGAAGTCATGGATTTTTGCAAAGAAAACCTGACCGGCTACAAACGTCCACGTTACGTGGAGTTCAGAGATGAGCTGCCAAAGAGCAATGTCGGAAAGATCCTGCGCAGAGAGCTAAGGGACGCATAACAGGCATAAAGTCCATTTGTGCCATGTTTATGAAAGCAATTATCTGGACAAAATACGGACCACCGGATGTTCTGCAACTCAAAGAGGTTGAAAAACCTACAGCAAATGACAATGAAGTACTGATAAAAATTGTTGCGTCCAGCGTGTTTGCCGGGGATTGTGAAATGCGAAGATTCGATTTCCCCCTCTCATTCTGGTTACCCCTTCGACTTATGTTTGGCCTGTTTAAACCCCGGATCAAAATATTGGGACAGGAGTTGGCAGGGCAAATTGAAGCTGTTGGCAAGGAGGTAAAACAGTTCAAAAAAGGTGATCTGGTTTTTGCCCCCACCGAAGCCAGCTTTGGTGCCTATGCCGAATACATATGCCTGCCGGTCACACACCCGATTTCAATTAAGCCGGAAAATATGACATTTGAAGAAGCCGCCACCGTGCCTGTTGGCGGACTCAATGCACTGCATTTTCTCAGGAAAGGAAAAATCCAGAGCGGTCAGAAAGTTCTCATCAATGGCGCTTGCGGAGGGATAGGTACCATCGCAGTTCAACTTGCCAAGGCCTATGGTGCCGAAGTAACCGCTGTAGACAGCGCCTCAAAACTGGACGTGCTGCGTTCACTCGGTGCCGACGCGCTTATTGATTACCAGCAGGAGGATTTCACTAACAATGGTCAGCACTATGACATCATCGTCGATGTGGTTGGCAAAAGCCCGTTTTCAAGAAGTGTAAAATCACTCAAAAAGAATGGCCATTACATCCTGGGCAACCCGAGATTAGCGGGAATTGTCAGAGGTATCTGGACTTCAATGGTCAGCAGCAAGAAGGTGATTGCAGCATTGGCGGCTTATAAATCCGAGGATCTTGAATACCTCAAAAAACTGATAGAACAGGGCAAAATCAAGGCCGTTATCGATAGAAGTTTCCCGCTCGAAAAAATTTCCGAGGCCCATACATATGTCGAAACCGGCCGGAAAGCGGGCAATGTTGTCATCAATATCGGTCAAAACATCTGAAACTGAAACCGGAACGGTATAGCACACTGCCCTTTCCTTTCGACCGGCACACAAATCTCATGACTAATAAAATCCCGATGTTGCTTTGCATACTCGACCGCGCTGATGACCTTCAACAGTTCCTGCGTGAAGCTGAGGCCTTTGCAGTCGATGAGGACGTTTCGCCAAGGAATTACTGCGTGAGCGAGGTGAAGTCGTCGGTCGCATTGATTCGCGCTTCACCGGCGACTCCATCAACAAGTATCGCAGAAACCATTGACCCATGCCCTCGCACAAAGTCGAGGATAGCAGTAATCTACCACTTACTTGGCCCCGCCTTTCTTATCCACTCTCAACGCCCGCGCATGCGTGAGCTTGTTTTCACCGTAACGGCGCTTAATCTCATCCAGGGTCGTATCCAGTGCTTTTTGCTCAGGTGAGTCGTAGTCAATTCCCCGTTCATCCGGCGCCTCAAGACCACTGACGCCCACACCAAGTAATCTGACAGGTGTGTTCAAGTGCTCCTGCAACCATTTCTCCAGCAATTGACGGGCCTGTTTAAACACCAATTGGGTGCTTGCGGTTGGAACAGCGAGACTGCGACTGCGGGTTATCGTGCGGAAGCGGGCATCGCGAACTTTTATCTGAATGGTGCGGGCCAATAATCCCTCGCCTCGTAGCCGTCCTGCTACCGACTCCACCTGCCGTTGCAATTCGGAATAGAGCTCTGTTGGGTTGACGATATCCTTGTCAAATGTCTCTTCCCGGCTCAGGGACTTATCCGGTCTTGCGGCAACCACTTCACGTTCATCCTCACCATTTGCCAATGCGATGAAATGCCCGGCACGATTACCCAGCACACGTTGCAACTCAACAGGGTCGGTCTTGCGTAGTTGGCCGATAGTTAAAATACCCAGTTTCTTCAGCTTTGGCAGGGTTTGTTTACCGATGCCCCAAATACTACTCACCGGCATCGGGTCAAGAAATAGTCGGACCCCGTCACGCGGAACATGAACGAAACCTCTCGGCTTACCCGCATCTGATGCCAGCTTTGCGAGGTACTTATTGTGTGCCATACCGACCGAGGCATGCAGTCCGGTGCGGCGAAGTATTTTTTCCCTTATGCCCGCACCAATTGTTTCAATGCTGCCAAACAGTGCGAGGCTGGCTGACACATCCAGAAAAGCTTCATCCAGAGACAAACCTTCCACCTCGGGTGTCGATTCGCGGAATATTTTGAAAACCTCGCCGGAAACCTCCCGGTAACGGGACATTCTGACCGGTAATATTATCGCCTGCGGACACAGGCGACGGGCCCGCGACATGGGCATGGCCGAAAATACACCAAACTTTCGAACCTCGTAACTGGCTGCAGCGACAACACCACGGCCGCCTGTACCACCAACAATAACGGGTTGGTTTCTATACTGTGGCTGATCGTGTTGCTCAACTGACGCGTAAAAAGCATCCATATCCACATGGATGATGGCCCGCTCATCGCGGGAGCCTGATTTTGAAGTTGCGGTGGATGTCACAGTGCGTTCATTATATCGGTATGAACCAGGACACCACAGCACAGATTCCGAGCCCAATCATTCCCGTAGACGAATTCCCCATTTTGCAACATGGCCTGTACGCCAACCATGCGGCTATCTCGCCCTGGCCGCGGGTAGCTTCCCGCGCAGTTGCGGCGTTTGCCGTGGAGAACTCGGAAATCGGGTGCGGATAACTACAGGCACTGGTTTTTGCGTGAAACCCAATTGAGGAAAAGACTGGCTAATCTGATCAATGCGGTTTCAGCGGATGATATAGCGCTTACTGAAAAACACCACCGATGGCATTTGCACCGTGGCCAATGGCATCAATTGGCGCAAGGGCGATAACCTGGTGCTGCCGGCGGATGAGTTTCCATCAAACCGCCTTCCCTGGCTGGCCCTGCATCAATATGGGGTTGAAGTACGCGAGGTGGATATTCGGGCCACGACCGAACCGGAAAAAGCCTTGCTGGAACAGGTGGATAGCCGTACACGCCTGTTGGCAGTCGAGCGCCATACAATGGACCGACGGACTACGTTTAAAACTCGAAACCCTGGGTCAATACTGCCAACAGAATAATATTCTGTTCTTCGTGGATGCAATCCAGCAATTGGGTGCAATGCAACTTGATGTACAGGCTTGCGGTATCGATTTTCTTGCCGCAGATGGTCATAAGTGGCTTCTGGCCCCTGAAGGCATCGCGGTATTTTTCTGCCGGGAAGATAAACGCGAACAGCTACAGATCCATCAGCAGGGATGGCACATGCTGGATGACCCTTATCAATTTAACCGTGAGCATTGGCAAGCAAGTAAAACAGCCATGCGCTTTGAGGCCGGCAGCCCAAACACGTTGGGACAGGTTGCCATGCATGCTTCCGTTGGTTTGCTGCAGGAAGTTGGTATGCCGCAGGTGGAGTCTCTCATTGCGGCGAATTCACTTGCCCTGTCAGCAGGTCTCACGGATATAGCCGGTGTTGAGCTGGTACGACCGTACGATCCGCAAAGGGTATCGGGAATCGTAAGTTTCAGACCGGCAGACAGGGAACTTGTGGAAGTTCAGCAGACATTGAAAAAAAGAAAATTGAGCTGCACGGTGCGTGGTGAAGCCATACGACTCTCACCGCATTTCTACCAGGCAGGTAAACCCGTGCTGGAAATGCTTGATCTTATCGAGAGCTCTATAAAATAATAAAGATTAAATACATTATATAAGTATATGATATATCTACATTGTATGCGTGCGTTTTTCAGATGCAATTAGTTGGGCAAGGTGCGATTCGATAATCGTCCTGGCATGTGCACCATCAGATGTATCACCAAACTGAACACCGATTCCGGGTCGTCGATTACCCTGTGCACCCGGCGGGGTCACCCACACAACCTTACCCGGAATAGGCAGGCGTTCTTCAAGCTCCATGATGGTCAGCAACAAAAACACTTCATCACCCAACGCATAACGTTTTGTGCTTTGTACAAACAGTCCACCGCCCTGAATAAAAGGCATATAGGCGCTATAAAGCGTTTGCCGGTCCTTGATCGATAATGAAAGTATGCCTTGCTGTGCCATGCTTTATTCCTCTGTTCCTTGCGGTCTGACGTGACTCATTAAATACGCTCAGACAACCTGTTCCGCCCATCTTATCAGCCAAACCTGCAAAAGTAAGTCCCCACGTACCTGTGTGACTGCCAATTGCCGGTTTATATCTGCCTGTCTTTGCAATTCAAGCAGTGCTTTATCACGCAAATTTCGATTTGCGGGCAACCAGTTCAAAGACTGGCCCGTCATGATCGATTTTATTACCTCACCGGTACAAATGGAAAGCCAACGCCATAAATCAACCGGATTCAGGTCATTCAGCTCACCGCTTAAGCGTGATACAGAACCGGGTCTGTCCAGCAAGCTGGCAAGACCCGCCCTCACCTGCGCATAAGCGTCCAGACCGGGCGACTCCAGGTATTGTAGCTGCGCGTAGCGGGCTTCCACCTGCGGCCTGTAATGCATACCTGAGCTGTTCCTGAACTTTGCCGGTGCTTTGTTCCAGCCACTCCAGAACAAGCCGGGTGTCCGGCTGATTAATGGAAATAGCCTGGCAACGACTACGGATCGTGACCGGCAACCTGCCCGGATTGTCGCTGACAAGGATCAATACGGTATTTCCTGCAGGCTCCTCAAGGCTTTTTAACAACGCATTCGCGGCCGAACCATTCATGGATTCTGCAGGATGAATATAGGCGACTTTACGCTCGGAAATCGATGTGGTCAGATCCAGCTTGCCAATCAGGGCCCGGACCTGATCCACCTTTATGACTTCACTATCCTCTTCGGGTTGCACATCAAAATAGTCCGGGTGGGCTAAGCCTGCGAGCAAGTTGCACGAACGACAGTCACCGCAGGCCCTGGGCTGATCTTCACGGCACAGAAGCCTGGCGACCATGGCGCGTGCCAACACCGTTTTGCCAATGCCTGCAGGTCCTTCAATCAGCAGGGCGTGTGCGAGTTTGTCACTGTTAAGCCGTTGCATGAAAAATGACCAGTGCCCGCTGAGCCACGGATAAATTTCAGTAGCGTTCAAATCCGGGTTACTCATGGCCCAGGTACTTTCCCGTAAGACACTCAGCACCTGTTGCCAGACCTGCTCTTCATCCAGGCTGGCATCGATGATGCGGAATCTGTGTGGATTGGCTGCGGCACGATCCAGGTAGGCATTTCTGACCCGCTCAAAAAACCGGATCGATTCAATTTCGAAACGATCGGCATCACCACGACTGGCCACTCTCTGCATACCGTGTTCCACCGGCACGTCGAACAACAGCGTAAGATCCGGTTGCAGGTCCTTGAGAACCAGTTTTTCGACGATCGCGACGGTCTCGGCGCCCAATTGCCGACCACCCCCCTGGTAAGCATAACTGGCATCCGCAAAGCGGTCACAGACTATGACCTTTCCGTCCTCCAACGCGGGCAGGATAACTTCCTGCACCAACTGCGAACGTGCAGCGAACATCATCAACAGTTCGGCGGTTGCAGTAAGTCCCGCGTTACGGGTATCCAGTAGCACCTTACGAATTTGCTCCGATACTATCGTCCCTCCCGGTTCACGGGTTTCTATTACGTCTTTTCCCTGCTCTGAAAGCCACTCAACAATACGCTTGTTTTGCGTGCTTTTTCCAGCCCCTTCGCCCCCTTCAAGACTGATGAAGAATCCCTTTTTCATTTTTATCATCCCTTGTTGCCAGCTTCTACAGGATTGTTTCTGGTTTGTTTGATCAACTGCCTGACTGCCTTGTTATGTGCTTCAAGTGTAACGGAAAAGGTATGACCGCCCTGGCCGTTGGCAACGAAAAACATGGCTTCTCCGCTCGCTGGATGCGCTGCCGCCTGTAAAGCTGCCAGGCCAGCCAGCGCAATCGGGGTTGGTGGCAGGCCATGGCGTGTGTAGGTGTTATAGGGTGTGTCCATCTTCAGATCCTGACGACGGATATTACCCTGGTAGGCTTCACCCATACCATAGATCACGGTAGGGTCTGTTTCCAGCCTCCAGTGCTTGAGCAAGCGACGTACAAACACACCTGCGATTTCCGCCCGCTCACTGGCGAGTGAAGTCTCTTTTTCAATGATGGATGCCATGATCAGTAACTCGTATGGTGTCTCATATGGCAAGCCAACATCACGACCCGCCCAGACCGTTGCAAGACTCTCCAACATGTCATCATACGCGCGTCTCAGTATATGCAGGTCCGAGTCACCGCGAACGAATACGTAGGTTTCGGGAAGAAACCAGCCCTCAGGGTTTCCCCCGGGCAGACCCGCCAGACCTTCCAGGTCCTCCACGTTCGCAATTTCATGCTGTAAAACAGGATTCATGGCCAAGGCGCTTAACAGTTGTTTGACCGACCACCCTTCCACGATCGTAAATCGGTAGTTGACGACTTTGCCAGAGGACAACAGTTCAAGCAGGCCCGTGGGAGACAAACCGGGTGTGAGCCGGTATTCCCCGGTCTTAATGGTCACCGGCTTAAGACGGCTTAACAGTCGCCAACGCCAGTCCAGGCGTGTTACGCCCTGCCGTTCGAGCTTTGCCAATACCGAGCGCGTGTTGGTACCGGCCTCAATCACTATGACCAAGCCGGATTCTTCGATTTGCAGTGGTGCTTGCAGGAACTGCTGGTACTGATGCCACAGCACCGCAAGGCTGGCAGACGCCAGCAGCAAAACCATCAGCGCAACCGGCAAAAGTCGTTTCATGCCTTTCTGACCCCCTCCGTCAGCCAGGTCTGTAACTCGCGCGTCACCAGGCCGATTTGAAACTCCTGGTCGTCAATAGCTGTCACCGGCACGATACCTTTGACCGTGTTACAGATGAATACCTCATCGGCCTCCTGCAGCATGTCGAGCGTGACACGACGTTGTTCACAACGTGCACCAAAGCCCGCCAGTATGTGGCTGCGTACGACACCACGAACACCACAGAGATCGAGTCTTGGTGTTAAAAGACGCTCTTCCATGACCAGGAAGATATTTGCCGAGACTGCGCAGACAACATGCTCTTCCCGGTCAAGCAGGATACCTTCGGCCGCACCGGATTCACGTAATTCAGCGCTGGCTATCACCTGCTCAAGCCGGTTTAAGTGTTTCATCCCGCCCAGCGCAGGTTGTATAGCAAGCCGGAGATCGCAAATGCGGGCCCTGACACCTTTCCGGGCAAGCTCAGCAATCCCGTCCGGGAACCGATGAGCACTGACTATCCTGACGCAGTTTTCACCCTCAGGTGGCATGTAAGCCCTTGCCTGCCCTCCCCGCGTGATTACAATTTTGACAACCGCGTCAACCAGTCCTGCACTGACTGTCTGCACTTCACGTAACAGGATTGATTGCGGTGGCATTGACAGGCCAAGGCGCTCACAGCCAATCCCGAGACGGTCCATATGACCTTGCCACCTGCGTGGACGTCCGGCATGGACCAACAGGGTTTCGAAAATACCATCGCCATAGTTGAGGCCCCGATTGGATGTCGCAATCAGGCTTGAGATTTCGCCGTTTACCAAACATTCATTCATGCAGCTGTCCTCGTGGTCTGAAAACCGGCCCCAGCGCCTTTAACAAACCGCGGGCCTTATCCTCGGTTTCTGCTAACTCCCCGTCCGGATCAGAATCAGAAACAATACCTGCCCCGGTGCGGAAGGAGATTTGATTATCCTGCAATAGCATGGAACGTATCAAAATATTCAGATCCATACTGCCATCAAGCCCCAGGTAACCAAAAGAACCCGTATAAAAACTACGACCCTTTTGTTCCAGTTCAGCAATTATTTCCATGCAGCGAACCTTGGGGCATCCGGTAATCGTACCACCGGGAAAAACCGCGCGTATAACGTCAACAGGTGTGACCCCGCCACGTAAACGTCCGCGCACGTTGGATACGATATGATGAACATGTTCATAGCTCTCGACAACCATCAGTTCGTCCACCTCCACTGTTCCGGGTTGACAAACCCTGCCGAGATCATTGCGCTCCAGGTCAATCAGCATGATATGTTCGGCGCGCTCTTTCGGGTGACTTAACAGTTCCCGACTCAGTGCCTGGTCAGAATCATGGTCCGCACCACGTGGACGGGTGCCCGCAATCGGCCTGGACTGGACTTCACCCTGCCTGATATTAACAAGCCTTTCCGGGGAAGAACTCATCAGCACGAAATCTTTCCAGTGAACCATGCCGGCGAATGGCGCGGGGTTGTTTTTACGAAGAGACCGGTAGAGCGCACCGGCATCCACCCGTGCCCCGAACTTCCCTCGCCAGGCCCGCGATAAATTGACCTGAAAAACGTCACCGTCAAGAATATATTCATGAATTCGTTCAACGGCACGTTTAAAATCCTGCGGAGGATCCGCAACCAAATCCGTTAATTCGGTGCATTCCTGATCAGATACCGGGTGTAGATTGTCAAGCTCACTGCGCATTTCATCCAACAATGCCTGGCTCTCTGCTATCAAATGCAAGATGCCGGGTCGGGCTGGGCTGCTATAAACAACGGCAGGACAACGACAGGCAAAAGCGACCGGGAAGCCGTCACTGGCTGCGGGAAACTGAACCTTCGGTTCAATTCCAGCGGCAAGCTCATAACCAAGATACAAAAACCAGCCACCGTTAAAAGGCCAGGCAGACGTCTCACCGGGCGGTTGTTTTTCCAGCTGATACCAGTCGTTGAGCCGGTTCAGGAAATCACCGTCGTCTCCCGGGCCGCTGATACTGCCATCACCGTTTAAGCACAGTTGCTCACCACCGGTCCTGAGCAGCAAGCTGCATTCACTTAAGGGGCCTGACGCGGCACTGTCGAGCAAAAAGGGATATTGTTCTGGTAGTGTAGTAGCGATCCCGGGCAGGTCGTACTCACATTCAAACGAACAGCTGTGCAAGAGCGTGATCAGTCGGTAAATTTACGAAACACAAGACTACCGTTCGTGCCACCAAAACCGAATGAGTTTGAAATTGCAACATTCACTTCCGCTTCACGTGCGGTGTTGGGCACATAATCCAGATCACAATCAGCACTTGGGTTCTCAAGATTGATCGTAGGGGGAATGATGCCATCACGGATGCTGAGCAGACTGAAGATAGCCTCAATACCACCGGCCGCACCCAGCAAATGCCCGGTCATGGACTTGGTTGAACTGATGGCAACTTCGTAGGCGGCATCACCAAAGATAGTCTTTGTCGCTATGGTCTCGGCAAGATCACCCAGTGGCGTTGAAGTTCCATGGGCATTGATATAGTCCACATCCGCGGCATTCACACCGGCATCATTCATGGCAATACGCATGCAACGGGCTGCACCTTCGCCGTCATCGGGCGGGGCAGTCATATGATAGGCGTCGGCGCTCATTCCAAAACCTGTCACTTCACCATAGATGAAAGCACCACGCTTCTTCGCATGTTCCAGTTCTTCCAGCACAACAACACCCGCTCCGTTGGAAAGTACAAAGCCATCGCGGTCTTCATCCCAGGGCCGGCTGGCCATCTCAGGTTCATCATTACGGGTCGACATCGCACGCGCCGAAATAAAACCACTCATCGAGGTGGGGGTAGTTGCAAACTCGGCACCACCGGCGACCATGATATCCGCTTCACCGTACTGGATCATGCGGGTTGCCGATCCCATATTGTGGGTGGCCGTACTGCACGCGGTCACGATAGCCAGGTTGGGGCCCTTGAGGTTGTACATGATGGATAGATAACCACCGATCATGTTGATAATTGAACCCGGAATAAAAAATGGACTCACCTTGCGTGGACCACCCTTCAAATAGGCCTCGGTGGTATCCTCGATGGTCTTGAGACCACCAATACCGGAACCCACCGCACAACCAATACGTTCCGGATCGAATTTGGCGTCATCACCCAACAGACCGGAATCACGCAATGCATCAACCGATGCAGCAAAGCCGTAATGGACAAAATTGTCCATACGCTGCATTTCACGGTGACTGAGATAATCAGCAGCATCAAAATCAATCACTTCACCGGCGATGTGGGTCTTCATGTGACTCGCGTCAAATGAAGCCACCGTTTTGATACCGCTACGGCCATTACATATGGCATCCCAGGCGGTATCTATGGTGCTGCCAACGGGCGATACAATCCCCATACCAGTCACTACAACGCGACGCTGTGACATTTGGAATACCTCAATAACTGATAGATTAGAACGAATAACGGCCGACAATTTGCCGGCCGAAAACGATTATTTCATGGATTAATTTCAGCTTTTGACGGAATTGACGTAATCAATAGCCTGCTGGACACTGGTGATTTTTTCCGCTTCTTCATCAGGAATTTCACATTCGAATTCTTCTTCAAGCGCCATAACCAATTCAACGGTATCCAGAGAATCCGCGCCGAGGTCGTCTACAAAAGATGCGTTGGCGGTAACTTCCTCTTCTTTAACACCAAGCTGCTCTACAACAATCTTTTTAACGCGTTCTTCAATGCTGCTCATTATTTTATATTTCCTAAAATGTTTGACTCGAGAGACGCAATTTTAAAGAATCTGCGTCAGTTCTGCCAGTTTAATCCTATTCGCCACCGTATGGTTCAAGGATGGCGCACCATGCAATATACGTTTATTTCTTAAATCAACCACTTAAATTTTTGTCAGGGTTTATGTCACGTACATACCGCCGTTCACATGCAGGGTCTGACCGGTGATATAGGCGGCCGATGTCGAGGCCAGAAAGCCCACGGCTTCGGCTATTTCAGAGGCTTCACCCAGGCGCTTCAACGGTATGTCTTTCAACATGGCCTCACGTTGCGCTTCATTCAACTCGCGGGTCATGTCGGTATCGATGAACCCCGGTGCAACCACGTTCACCGTGATACCCCTGGAACCGACCTCCCGTGCCAGCGAACGTGTAAAACCCATCATACCAGCCTTTGCCGCGGCGTAGTTTGCCTGGCCGGCATTGCCCATGGACCCAACCACCGATGAGATGCTGATAATACGTCCCTGACGGGCCTTCATCATACCGCGTAGGCAGGCCTTCGAAAGTCGGTAAACAGAACGCAGGTTGGTATCGAGCACCGTCTCCCAGTCGTCCTCTGACATTCTCATTAAAAGCTGGTCGCGGGTAACGCCGGCATTATTGACCAGTATCGTCGGGGCCGAGGCCCGGGTGGTGATTTCAGCCAATACCGAACTGATGTCATCGACATCATTGACATTCAGCACCAGGCCAGTCAGTCCATCGACATTCCGGCCGTCGATGGCAGCGGCACCGGTCTCGGATGTCGCTGTACCAAAAACCCGCGCGCCATCACTCGCGAGCCTGTCCGCAATGGCCGCACCTATACCCCTGCTGGCACCTGTTACCAGGGCAACCTGACCTTCCAGACCATTACTCATTGGTGTTCTCCACTTGCAAAGCCTCGTACATGCGTGTCTTTCCCATTCAATGCAAAAATGGCAGATTCCGGTGTAATAGAACGATTGATGTCTGCCAGCACTTCACCGGGGCCACACTCACAAAACCGGGTCACACCAGATTTCAGTAACGACAATATGGTTTCTGTCCAGCGCACCGGTTGCCACAACTGCCGCGCCAGGGCCTCCCTGACCTGTTCCGCATCGGGGTAAGCACGAACATCTGCATTCTGGATGACCGGTATCGAGCTATCGGAAAAGTGAACCGTCAGTAGCAAATCCTGGAGTTTGATGGCGGCAGGTTTCATCAGCAGACAATGCGAAGGTATGTTGACCGGTAACAACTGAAACTTTTCGGGCGCCTGCCTGCAATGTCAGTTCACCCGCCTGGTTGACGGCCTCATGATTGCCTGAAATTACGACCTGCCCGGGTGCATTGTAATTGGCGCAACTGACGATTTCACCATTTTCCACCTGCTGCATATCTTCCGCATCACGATGTCTTCGAGACCCCACACGGACGCCATGGCACCTCCGTCAACCGGTGTCGCCTGCTGCATGAAATGCCCCCGCTGTGCGACGATTGATACTGCATCTGTGAACTGCATAACGCCGGTTGCCACGAGCGCAGTATATTCACCGAGGCCATGACCTGCGAAAAAGTCAGGGCGTGCGCCACCGAGTTCTTGCCAAACCCGCCAGGTCGCCATACCTGCGACCAGCATCGCGGGTTTCTTGATCTCAGCCTTGTTGAGTTCAGTTTCCGGCCCGAAGTTGGTCACCGACCACAAATCGTAACCCAGTACCTCTGATGCCTCATCGAATGTGTCGCGTACAAGACTGAAACTATCCGCCATGGCAGACATCATCCCAACTGACTGGGAACTTTCACCGGGGAATAAAAAAGCCGTTTTTGTCATTTCTTGCTCTACTAAACTAATCGGGTCTGTGGTTAGTATTTTATCAGTGCGGAAGCCCAGGTAAACCCACCACCGAAAGCTTCCAGCAACATGATATCACCCGCGCTTGATTTTTCCGGACCGTACCGCTTCATCCAGGGCCAGCGGCACTGACCCGGCCGAGGTGTTGCCGTGTCTGTCAACGGTTACCACGACCTGGTCCATGGTCATCCCCAGTTTCTTTGCAGTCGCACGTGATGATACGAAGATTGGCCTGGTGCGGAATCAGCCAGTCAAGCTCGGATTTTTCCATGCGGTTGTGCTCAAGGGTCTCATCCACAATACGGCCCAGGGTCCTTACTGCAACCTTGAAAACTTCATTGCCCTTCATCTTGATACGAACGCCACCGCCTTTTTCAGCTTTGAAGCCGGTACTTACACCCACATCAACACTCAACAGATCACTATGCCTGCCGGCAGCGTGAATATGGGTAGAAAGGATACCCGCCTCATCAGAGGCTTCAAGCACGACTGCACCGGCACCATCACCAAACAAGACCGCCGTGCCCCGGTCATTCCAATCAGTCATCGCACTCAGTTTGTCTACGCCAATGACCAGCGCAGTTTTCACTTCTCCACAGCGTATGTACTTGTCTGCAATTGACAACGCATACATAAACCCGGAGCAGGCGGCGTTGACATCCATGGCACCGCAATCCGGCAAACCCAAACGCGCCTGCAGCAGGCACGCGGTACTTGGAAACACCAGGTCCGGAGTTGTTGTACCAACCATCAGCAAACCGACGTCCTGCGGATTAATTCCTGCAGCCTCCATTGCCCGTTGTGCTGCCACTTCAGCCATGTCGCCGCTGGTCTCACCTTCACGTGCAATACGTCGTTCACTGATTCCTGTGCGATCGCGTATCCACTCGTCCGAAGTGTCGAGTATTTTTTCGAGGTCGGCATTGGTGACAATTTTTTCCGGTAAGTAACTGCCGGTACCTATAATTTTTGAAAATTTCACAGACCTACCTCAATGGAGTAATCATTTATCATCGATTCTATTAACCGCGGAACCTGACGTTCGGCTTCCACGACAGCTTCTCTTATTGCGTGGCCAAGAGCTTTGCGATCGGCATTCCCGTGGCTCTTGACCACAACGCCCCGAAGTCCCAGCAACGGCGCACCATTATGCTTGGATGGCTCAAAACGTTCCAGCGTGCGTTTCAATGATTTGCCAAGCAGCAAGGCACCCATCTTCGCTGACCAGCCGCTTTTGCTGCGCCAATTTGATGTGCTGGAAAAACATCGTGGCCAGACCTTCACCGGATTTTAGTATCAGGTTTCCCGAAAATCCGTCACAAACTGCAACGTCTGCCTTGCCAGCAAAAATATCATACCCCTCGATAAAACCTGTGTAATTGATTGGCAATTCCTTCAACATGGCATGGGCTTCTTTAATAATCCGCATCACCCTTGCTGTCCTCATGACCGACATTCAGCAACGCCACCTTCGGCTCAGCGCTTAAACCATCCATCGGGCAAGCAACTGAACCCATGATGGCAAACTGCACCAATTGGTTGGCACTGACATGCAGGTTGGCACCCAGATCCAGTAAATTGGTATGACCGGAGGCCGAGGGAACCCGGGACATCAGCGCCGGACGTTCAATACCGGGGAGCATACCCAGTAACTTCACACCGAGTGCCAGCATTGCCGCTGTACTGCCCGCGCTGACACAAGCGCTTGCCTGCCCATTGGCAACCTGCTCAAGGGCAAGCCAAAGGCTGCTGCCCTTACCACGCCGTAATGCGGCGACAGGTCGTGCATCAGAAGCTCAGTGCATGGGTCGCGTCAATGGTGTGCAGACGGTCAAGACATTGTTTCAGATCACGATCAGATTCGATTTTTTTCAGCACCGGTGCAATTTCTTCGCGAATACCGCAGAGCAGGATCTCGAGGTTTGCCTGGGTAGCCAAAACATCCAGAGCAGCAGGAATCGTCACCCCGGGGCCAAAATCACCACCGTGTGCATCCAGTGCCAGTACAACTTTATCAGCAACAATTTCTTCTGGAGTTTTCATTCGGTTCCAGGCTGGAAACAAAACCGCCGGCAATTGGCCGGCGGTCAGTGCATCCATGTAATCCCATGCAAAGGATATTTCTTATTCTTCGTCGTCGTCGATTTCAACCACTTTGCTGTCGATAACCTTACGGCCCTTGTAATAACCTTCAGGGCTGACGTTGTGACGCAGATGCGTTTCACCCGTTGTTGGGTCGACAGACAAAGTCGGCGCTTTCAGCGAGTCATGTGAACGTCGCATACCGCGTGTTGATGGTGTTCTTCGGCTTTTTTGTACAGCCATGATGATCTACTCCTGATTCAAAAAAAATAACATTAATTCTACTTGTCCCGCTTTAGCATATCCTGCAAAGCCGAAAAAGGGTTTTTCCTGCTCCCTTCCGGTAGCGTTTCAGCTTTTAAGCTGTCTGCCCACCGGTCGAGTATTCAACCTCTTGCAAACCCGGTTTACGCGGAATCTGCGGTAAACCAAGTAACAATTCATCTTCTACCAGGCTGGCAATAGCCAACCTTCCATTTTCTGTCACAACCGGTTCATAGTTTTCCGGCAGTTCAAATTGTTCGCTATCGTCATCAATAACCGCAAGTTCGCTGCTGCGATTAACCTGCTCATCATATACTTCCAGACTTGCCTGGCAAACCAGTGGCAAGGCCGCTTCTACCTGCAAGTCAATAATGATCCGTTGCTCCAGGTCTGTCCTGAATGCAGCCGTAAATGATGCTTCACCTTGCGCATCCACCAGCAATGCCGCCAGTCGCTTCATCCGTGTTAACGGAATGGTCCCGCTGAATACGCGTTTACCTTCAGCGGCACGATTTGGCGAAATCCAGTCTGGATATTCCCGCGACATAGCTTCACAATCCTTAACTAACCCAAAGTCTCAAATCCAAATCGATTGCAAGCACAATGGAACACGACTGAACCCGAACACAGTAAACAATTGATAACGAATCAACTTAACCGGTAATTTTACTACACAAATGAACAGTGAGTCACTATCTACAAGACTAATTCTTGCTTCATCCAGCAAATACCGCAAAATGCTGTTGCATCGCTTCGGGATTCCATTTGATTGCCAGTCACCGGCAATGGATGAAACCAGGCACGATAACGAATCACCTTTCGAACTGGTGGGCCGGCTGGCCAGCGAAAAAGCGGGATCCGTGAGCCAGGAAAACCCGCGGGCAATCGTTATTGGATCAGATCAAATCGCAATTTTTGAAGACCAGATTATCGGCAAGCCGGGTAACCACCAGGCGGCGATGGAGCAATTGTTGTCATTCAGCGGGCTGAATGTTGAATTTCTGACGGCAGTATCAGTGCAATGTCTGGCCAGCGGTTTCAACGAACAAACACATCGAATCTACACGGGTCAGCTTCAGGCACTTGCAAGCCGATGAAATCAATCGTTACCTGGAAATTGAAAAACCCTATGACTGCGCGGGAGCCTTCAAGGCCGAATCGCTGGGTATTACTTTGTTTGAAAGCATCAAAAGCGAAGACCCTACGGCCCTGATCGGCCTGCCATTGATTCGTACCGCAGCCATGTTGCGCCGGGCTGGTCTGCGGTTACCATAAATCATACTGCACGCGAATAAAAATATGGGGAAATGAGACTTGCAAGAGTAACATATGCCCTTATCTTTTTAGATTAGAAACACTGCTCAGAACGCCGGAATCCTGATGAATAAAACAGCAAGCAAAGATACTCTTTTCAAGCACTGGAAACTCTCAACTGACATCGACAATGTTGTATGGCTTAGCCTTGATCGCGAGGGTGAAAGCACGAACAGCCTGTCATTGGAGGTGCTCAGCGAGCTTGGCGTCATAATTGATAAGCTGGAGACAAATGCTCCCGCCGGACTTGTATTGCAATCAGCCAAGCCCGGCTCATTTATAGTCGGCGCGGATGTGCGGGAATTTGACGATTACGATGATGCTGACATGGCCAGCGATGGAATCAACCAGGTGCACCGCCTGTTTAACCGCATCGAAGCCCTGCCCTTCCCCAAGGTCGTCGTCATCGATGGCTTTTGCCTTGGTGGCGGTTTGGAACTGGCCCTGGCATTTGACTATCGTATAGCAACCAACGTTGAGCATACGCGGCTTGGTTTTCCGGAAATCAAACTGGGTATTTACCCGGGTTTTGGTGGCAGTGCCCGGAGTGTTCAGCAGGCAGGTGCATCCAATGCCATGCAGCTCATGCTCAGCACACGTAATTTGCGAGCCGGGTGCAGCCAGGGCCATGGGGCTGGTCGATGAATTGGTCGGACCCCATGGTTCATTGCGATGGGCAGCCCGCCGCGCGATCAAGCAAGGCCGCAAGAGCCGTCAGCCCGGGCAGTTGAAGCGCTTACAGAATTTTGGCCCGGTACGGACCCTGATGGCGCGTATGATGCGCAAGCAGGTTGCTGCGAGAGCCAACCCCGAACATTACCCTGCCCCTTTTGAATTGATCGAAGCCTGGGAACAATACGGTGATGATCCGCAACGAATGATGGCGGAAGAATCGGACAGGGTCGGAAAACTCATAACCGGTCCAACCTCGAAGAGTCTGCGGCGTGTTTTTTTCCTGATGGAGCGATTGAAAGGCATCGGCAAGCAATCCGACATCAAGGTTCGCCGGGTACATGTCATCGGTGCAGGTGTCATGGGTGGTGATATTGCTGCCTGGTGTGTCCTGCAGGGTATGGATGTCACGCTTCAGGACCGGGAACTTAAATACATTGAACCCGCCCTCAAACGGGCAAAATCCCTGTTCCAGAAGAAACTCAGGAATCGAAACAAGGTCAACGGTGCACTTAGCCGCCTGGTCGCCGATGTGGAAGGCAAAGGCGTCAGCCACGCCGATGTCATTATCGAAGCCATTTTTGAAGATGTCGATGCAAAACGCGAACTGTTTGCAAACATCGAGCCACGTATGAAACCCGATGCCGTGCTTGCCACCAATACGTCGGCCATACCACTGGCCGAAATTTCCTCGGTTCTCAAAAAACCCGAACGTCTGATTGGTATACATTTTTTCAACCCGGTTGCAAAAATGCCATTGGTTGAGATCGTCTATGACGAAAAATCCGATAACGGAACAAGTCGCCAAGGGGGCAGCATTTTGCGGTGCGATCAATCGCTTTCCATTACCGGTCAAAAGCTCACCAGGTTTTCTGGTGAACCGGGTCCTGTCCGGTTACATGGCAAAGGCAATGAGCATGCATCTGGAAAGGGCTATTCCGATAGAAATACTGGATAAGGCAGCGACATCATTCGGTATGCCAATGGGTCCGGTCGAACTGGCGGATACGGTAGGTCTTGATGTTTGCATGAAAGTTGTAACACTGCTGGGCGGAGAATCCAGCAAGAAAGAAGCTGCCCTTTTACAGGAAAAAGTCCATGCGGGAGAACTCGGTAAGAAATCCGGCAAAGGCTTTTATACCTGGGAGAAAGGCAAGCCCAAACGAGCGGATAACGATACTGCTCAGTATGCGCTTGAGGAGATTACCGAATCCCTGATGCAGCCCTATTTCGAGGCCTGTGAAGCCGCTCTGGCGGATGGCATCGTCGAGGATGCGGACGTATTGGATGCCGGTATGATATTTGGAACCGGGTTCGCGCCTTTCCGTGGCGGCCCCTTGTATTATCTGAAGCATAAAGGAGCGAACCAATGACGGAATCACTGCGCAGAGTAGCCATTGTAGGCGGTAGCCGTATTCCCTTTTGCCGCTCAAATACGATGTATGCTGACAAGAGCAACCTTGACATGTTGTCAGCGGTGATCAACGGGGTTGTACAGCGATTTAACCTCGACGGTATACAACTGGACGAAGTGATGGCGGGAGCTGTCATGACCCATTCCAGAGACTTTAACCTGGCGCGTGAAGCGGTATTGTCCAGCAGGCTTTCGCCGCTCACGACCGGTATTACATTGCAACAGGCATGTGGCACGAGTCTGCAGGGCGCCCTGAACCTGGGGGCAAAAATCGCCTGCGGGCAAATAGAAAGCGGCATTGCGGCAGGGACCGACACAACCTCGGATGCACCCATTGTTTTTGGTGACAAGTTTGCCCAGCGCATGATTAACCTGAGCCAGGCGAGAACCATGAAGCAGCGTCTTGCCGCTCTTAAAGGATTCAGTCCGGGCGAACTCAAACCGGTTTCACCAACCAACGGTGAAATGCGTACCGGTCTGTCAATGGGTCAGCACTGCGAACGGATGGCGCAGGAGTGGCAAATCCCACGCGAGGATCAGGATCAACTGGCTTACGACAGCCATCAGAAAGCCGCTGCTGCTTATGACAACGACTTTTTTGACAATCTGGTCACACCCTGGAACGGCGTCAGCAGGGACAATAACCTGCGCGCCGATACCAGTATTGAGAAGCTTGCGACACTGCGAACGGTTTTTGACAAGGGGCCCAAAGCCACAATGAGCGCAGGTAACAGCACCTCACTGACTGATGGTGCTGCCGCTGTTCTGTTGTGTTCAGAAGAATGGGCCGCGAAGCATAAACTTCCGGTACAGGCGTTCCTGACCACGGGCCGCTCCGCCTCGGTAGATTTTGTTAATGACGAAGGTCTGCTGATGGCACCGACAGTCGCCGTTGCCGAGATGTTGCAACGCACCGGTCTCACATTACAGGACTTTGATTTTTATGAAATCCATGAGGCCTTTGCTGCCCAGGTACTGTGCACGCTCAAAGCCTGGGAATCAAAAGAGTATTGCAGTCAACGACTTGGGATGGAAAAGCCGCTCGGCAGTATCGACAGGGAAAAACTCAACATTCACGGCAGCAGCCTGGCTGTTGGTCATCCTTTCGCTGCCACCGGTGCCCGGATCTTAGCAACACTGGCTCAAATACTGGAAGAAAACGGTTCCGGCCGGGGCTTGATTTCTGTTTGCACGGCTGGGGGTATGGGTGTTTGTGCGATTTTGGAGCGACCCTGAATCTGGAAAACTATAAACTTAAATGTCCGGTGATTGCTTGTGCGGTTCGGAAATAAAAATTCCGGCCGCCTCTGCCGTATTCAACATCAGTGTTGCACGGGTCATCGGACCAACTCCACCGGGTACCGGCGTTATCCATGCAGCCTTATTGGCGGCACGTTCAAAATCGATATCACCTACCAATTTACCGTTTTCCAGACGGTTGATACCGACATCAATAACAATGGCCCCATCAGCAACCCAATTGGCACAGACTATACCAGGCTGACCAACTGCAACGATCAGGATTTCAGCCTGTCGGACGAAGTGTTCGAGGTTCTTTGTGAAGCGGTGACAGGTTGTAACGGTCGCACCTTGTATCAGCATTTCCAGACCCATCGGACGACCGACAATATTGGATGCGCCCACTATGACGCAATGCTGTCCCTTGGCGTCTAACCCGTAATAATGCAGCAGCGCCATGATACCGCGTGGCGTGCAGGGTCGAAGACCGTGTTGACGCAGTGCCAGCCTGCCAACATTGAATGCGTGGAAACCGTCCACATCCTTACTGGACCTGATCGAATTGGTAACCTCAATTTCATCAATCTGCGGGGGTAATGGCAATTGCACAAGCACACCGTGAATCTCATCGTCCCGGTTAAGCTCGTCGATCAATGCCAGTAATTCCGCCTGTGTGGTTTCATAGGGAAGATCAAAATCCCGGGTCCCTATTCCCGCCTTTTCGCAGTCCTTACGCTTGGCCCTTACATAAATCATCGAGGCATGGTCAGAACCCACCAAGACCACCGCAAGACCCGGTCTCTGGCCCCCGCATTGAACGTGTGCGTCGATCGCTTTGCGAACATCGGTCAACACGACGTCACTGACTTCCAGGCCATCGAGTATGGCGGCGGTTTTGTGTTTCAGAATCTCTTTCAATTGGATCTGCCAGGATAAAATATTATTGCGTAGTGTAACGGATCATAAGCAAAAACGGGGTTCATAAGTTATGCTATGTGTATGTAAATAATCTGGGGTGTGAACATGAATGTTTTCGAGTTTGTATTTGTAGGTCTTCAGGGTGCCAGAATGCCCCTGTCCAATTACCGCGGCCAACCGATATTTTTTGTCAATACAGCTTCGGAATGTGAATACACATCGCAATACCAGGAACTGCAGCGAATGTGGATGGACTACAGGCAAAGCGGTTTGATCGTTGTTGGCATGCCCTGTGATGATTTTGGAAACCAGGAGCCCGGCGATGAGGACAGCATCGCTGAATTCTGTGAAACAAACTACCAGGTGAGCTTTCCGATGACGGTTAAATACCATGTCATGGGTGTATCGGCTCATCCCATGTTTCACGCCATACGCGAGGAATTTGGCGATGATGCAACGCCACGCTGGAATTTCCATAAATACCTGTTTGACCGTAACGGTCAAATGATAGATTTCTGGCCTTCAAAGGTAAGGCCTGATGATCCTGCAGTAACCCACAAGATCGAGTGCAATCTGCAATCGTGGGTTTTGTAAACCGACAATAATCCGGATTATTTTCTGGATTTGCTCTTGGTGAATTTTTTCAGGCGTTTGCGCTTGGCAATCTGCCGTGATGTAAGTTTGTTTGTCTTGTCCTTATAAGGGTTTTCACCACTTCTGAACTCAATTTGCAGCGGTGTGCCACGCAATTTGAAATGACGGATAAAGACGTTTTCCAGGTAACGCTTATAGGAAGCCGGTATGGCATCGGTGCGGTTACCGTGAATGATGATTCTTGGCGGGCAATTGCCACCGCTATGGGCAAAGCGTAACCGCGAAGTACGCCCCTGGCTCATCGGCGGTTGATGGGCCTCGAAAGCTTTAACAAGAACCCGGGTCAGTTCCGGAGTCGGCATATCAATGGTGGCACTGCGCCAGGCTTCCTTCACAGCCGTGTAAAGCTCTTTCAAGCCGGAGCCATGCAATGCTGACATGCGCAGTTTGCGAGCCCATGGCACAAACTGCAAACGACGATCCATTTCCGAAAGCACCTGCTTGCGGTCGTATTCTTCCATGCCATCCCACTTGTTCAGCACGATTACCAGGGCCCGGCCCTGGTTCAGAATATGTCCCAGCAAGGTGGTATCCTGATCTGTAATTCCCTCGGTCGCATCGAGCATCAGAACCACGACGTGAGCACGTTCAATGGCTTGCAGTGCTTTGATTACACTAAATTTTTCGACCATATCGGTAACCCGGGCCCGTCTCCGCACACCCGCCGTGTCGATCAATTCGTACTTGACACCACCGCGTTCCATGAAGACGCTGATGGTGTCTCTCGTCGTGCCTGGCAGGTCGAAAGCCATGACACGTTCTTCACCCAGCATACGGTTAACCAGGGTCGATTTACCGACATTGGGCCGACCGACAATGGCCAGTCGCAAGCGGTCTCTGTCCTCTTCGCTATCCGCCTCGCCCTCTTCTTCCGGAGGCAATAGACTTTCTGCTTCCTCCATCAGGCTGCTCATTCCCTGACGGTGTGATGCTGCGGCGGGTAAAGCCGGCCCCATTCCCAGCGCAGCAAACTCCGCCAGTGCGATATCCGGGTTGGTCCCATCTATCTTGTTGCCAACCAGCAGTACCGGCCGGTTGTGTTCACGCAACAAGCGGGCGATTTCCTGGTCCTCATGCGTCAGTCCATCTCTTGCGCTCACCACGAAAAAGACCAGTTGGGATTCTTCAATGGCCTGATGCACTTGCCGGGCGGTCAGGTAATCGATGCCTTGGGCACCAGCGACCAGACCCCCTGTATCAACCAGAACACAGGCCCTCTCGCCCACTTCACTGATACCGTATTGACGATCGCGGGTAACACCTGGCATATCTGCGACCAAAGCGTCACGAGTGCGGGTTAAGGCATTGAAAATTGTGGATTTGCCGACATTTGGCCGGCCAACGATGGCGACAACTGGTAACATGAATTCAGGGTATCTTTACAGCTTCAAGAATGGCTGCATCATACATGAGCATGGTTCGCAAAGTAACGCAGATAAGTTAATTTAGCGCTGCACCCGCCCGGAAGGCAGTCAATCTACCTTTTTTGGTCATGACATAGAGCGTATTACCCACCACCAGTGGCGGTCCGGCAAAACCCTTACCACCCGTTTTTTCACGTGCGGCAAACTGTCCATCATCAATATTGATCCAGTGCAAATACCCTTCGGCATCACCGACTACGATAAAACTGCCATAAAACTCCGGTCGCGTAAGACCGCGGTGAAGCAATTGATCCTGTTTCCAGGACTCGGCGCCATTGCGTCGATCAAGCATCCATACGTTGCCATCCTTATCGCTGAGTGTCAGGTTGGTACGGTCAACCGCAACACCCGTAGCCGAAGAAACATCCTTAAACCAGAGCAAACGGCCGGAATCTGCCGCCAGTGAAGCCAGTCGATTCTTATAACTTGAAACCAGCAGGTCAGATGCAATGAAAACCAGTTGACCATCGATATCCGACAGTCGTTCCAACTCGGTCCGGCCTTCCGCTGTTACCAGTGTTTGTTCCCACATCAGGATGCCGTCTTCCAGCTTCAAGGCCACAACCTGACCACCGTCATAGCCGACAAAGACCACGCCCGCCCTCAATAACAATGGAGCGTTGCCCCGCAGTGTCAACAGGGGGACACTGTGATCATAAACCCATAGACGCTGTCCGGTATCCGCATCCAGGCCGAACACACGCCCATCGATACAACGTACAACGACGATACCATCGGACTCCGCCGGTGCTGCGAGCACTTCCGAGGTGACCGTAGCAGACCATAGCTGTGTGCCGGTTGATGCGTCGAATGCGAAAACCTCTCCGTTTTCCGTACCCATCAGTAACAGGTTGCCGGTAACCCCGGGACCGCCGGTAAAAGGCAACTCGGTCTTGATCTCCCACCGCTTCTGTCCGTTTGCGGCATCGATTGCGAAGAGTCGACCTTTGTAATCAGCAACGTACAGGGAACCCGATGAATAGGCAGGTCTGATCTGTCTGCCCGTTTTGTCGAGCCCTTTGCCGACATCGGTGGACCATGCTTTGCCTACCTTGAGTGTTGGTTCAAATTCAACAAGTTTTGCGGGGGCATCGGGTTCATCATCGTCGCCCCAGCTTTTTATCCAACTGCAACCATTTAGCAACAATAGTGTTGCCAACGCAGGGATAAACCATTGCCTCACATTTCACCCCCGCCGCTATCCCTGGCAACGACAGCAGTCTCGTCAGCTGCAGCCCCAAGTGCTTCCAGCTTAAATTTAATCAGGTCACGATTTCCGACATTTTCGTCAAGCGCCTCCAATGCGGCCTGGTAACTCCCGATCGCCAGTTCAGTTTCACCTTTTGCCATGTAGATATCCCCACGCACCTCGGCAAATTGTGCTTCAAAACCGACCTCTGAAGGTGCCTCATCAAGCAACTTCAAAGCCGCGTCTGCATCACCCTGGCTAAGTTTCAATCGTGCAAGTCTTTCCCTTGCTATCACTTTGACAGGATCAGGCTGGGCGTGCTCCATTGCGTATTCCAGGTCGCTGGCAGCCAAATCAAATTGCCCGGAAAAAACACGTGCCTTGGCCATCATCAAGGCAGCCATGGACGTATAGGCTGATTTCGGATACTCCGCTTTCAACACTTCGTAGTTGGAGACAGCAGCATCCATACTGTTTGACTTGATTAACGTGGTCATCACCTGGTATTCGGCTGAAGCCTGTTGGCGTTTGCTGGTTTCCCAGGCCTGCCACTGTTTAAAACCAAACATCAAACCGAAAGCGAGTACCAGGCCCATGACAATGGCGCTGCCATTTTCCCTTAACCAGCTTTTTACGCGTTCACCCTGTTCATGGGTATCATATAAATCTGACATTACTAATTAATCCATCATTTTGAAAATACACCGGACATAAGCCGGCAGAAAGTTTACAGCGCTTCAATATAGCTGCGAATCCAGTTAGCGATCTCATCACGACCCAGCTTTAATTGTTCTTCATCACTGCGTAAAAATTTCACCGCAACCTGTCCAGCAAGTATCTCTTCCTCGCCCAGCACAAGGGCGAATAATGCGCCGCTGCGATCTGCGCGTTTGAACTGGCTTTTAAAGCTGCCGCCATTCAAATTGAAAATCAAGCGCAAATCCGGAATCCCGGCGCGCAGATCATACGCGAGTTCCAAAGCAGATTCAGTGCTGTTTTCACCCACCGCAACCAAGTAGGCGTGTTTAACAGGGGGCTCAATATCATCTTTTTGACGTAGTAGTTCAACCAGGCGTTCTTCGCCCATGGCAAATCCTATGCCGGGCCAGGGTTTTCCGCCCTGTAATTCAACCAGGTTATCGTAACGGCCACCCGCACAAACGGTACCCTGTGCACCCAGTTCATCAGTGATCCACTCAAAAACCGTATGGCAGTAATAATCAAGTCCACGGACCAGGCGGGGATTTTCATGAAATTCAATCCCTAACCGGTCAAGGTAGCGCTTTAGCTGTTGAAAATGAGCGCGTGAGTCTTCACCAAGGTGATTCGCCAACAGGGGCGCATCTTCCAATAGTGCCCTGACTTTTGGGTCTTTGCTATCCAGGACACGCAGGGGGTTACGTTCTGCCCTTTCGTTCGTCTGATCGTCAAGTTCACCCCGGTGCGCTTTGAGAAATGAATACAGCTGATCCCGGTACAGCGCACGCTCATCAGCATTGCCCAACGAATTGATCTCCAGACGCAAATTGTGCAAGCCAAGACTTCTCCACAACTGGCTGCCGAGCATCAGTATCTCGGCATCAGCGTCGGCACCCGAAGCGCCAAACAATTCTGCACCGATCTGGTGAAACTGTCGGCTACGTCCCTTTTGCGGACGTTCATAACGGAACATTGCACCGCTATACCAGAGCCGCTGCACCGCACCGTATAACAGACCGTTTTGCAAAGCTGCGCGCACCACACCCGCGGTTCCTTCAGGACGCAAACTCAAAGACTCGTCATTTCGGTCATTGAAGCTGTACATTTCTTTCGAGACCACGTCGGTCGCCGATCCGATTGCCCGTGTAAAGACTTCCGTTTTTTCCAGTAAAGGCAAGCGAATCTGTTCGAAGCCCGAAGCGGCAAATACCTGCTCCGCTGTGGTTTCCAGTCTGTGCCAGTAATGGATATCTTGCGGGAGGATGTCATTCATCCCGCGGATTGAGCGAATAGGTGAATTCATTTCAGTTACTGTCTGGCTCGCTGGTTTCGATCTGTAGTTTCTGTGGCCAGCTTAGCTGAGCAACGTCGTCCCGGGTAAAAGCGGTTAAATCGACCGCTTCACCATCCATCGACAAACGCACTGCCGATGCACGGCCCAACAGGATTCTGAACGGCGGCTCACCATGGTATGCTTTGTCGCTCCCGCCACGCAGCAAATCCATCTCAAGTTCCTGACCACTGGCATCGATAATTTCAACCCAGCTGTCTGCTGAAACGATGACCTGTAAACGGCTTTCGCCATCAGGTAAAGCCTGTTCTGACAAAGCTGCCCATGCCTGCTCTGCGGTATCCATTCCGCCTGCGCTTTTAGCGTGTAGAGCACCCAGTGGTGCAATCGATGCGCTCACCGGTCCGCTGAGTTCCCGTTGTTGAGCAGGGTTTGACACGTCCCTGGATTCCGCCGTGGTTGCTCCGCTATTCTTAAGTTGCGAGCCATTTTGCGACAACCTGACCGCCTCGTGGGTAAATTGCCAGGCCAGTGTTCCAACCAATAAAGACGCCAACACATAACTGCTTGAGCGCAACCATTTTTCCGTCGAGTTACGTTTTGGCGGTTCAGCAAAAATATTGTGCAACTCAGCCTCTTTGACTTCAGCGGGTATCAGCAATGCCGGGATGTCCTCCTCGGCGACCTCGAGAAAACGCGCATAGGTCTGGATGTAACCATTCCTGTACAACAAAGCGATATGACCGGCAGTGTCCTGTTCAATATCACGCAACAGCTTTTCGTCCAGAATGACGGCTTTGGCAACGTCAGCCAGGGAAAGCTTGCGCTCCATTCGTAACTTCTTCAGGTATTCACCGGTTGCCATTGGGATTAATTCCTGTTGTTGTTTCATTTTCCAGAGACCCTCCGGACCTCAGCGGTCTGACCAGATTCGGGAAAGTTGCTTTCAAGCATCAACTTGTAGGTATTTGCGCCCTTTTTGTTATTTGAGGCCATTTCTATCCTGTAAGCAAGCAACAATGTTTCCGCCTCATGGACTGCAACGGCTTCATATCTCTGCATAAACGCACGCGCCGTCAGGTATTCATTTTGTTCGAAATTCAGCCTGGACATGTTCATCAGGGCATCCGGGAAATCCGGTTCGATTTTCAAAGCACGACGCAGGTACTCATCTGCCTGTGCGTAGTCACCTGTTTCAAGCGCACAGGAACCGGCATTTGTCAGGGCAACAGATGGTGAACTGTAGAACGGGTCATCCAGCGCCCTGAGAAAATGGCCAATAGCCTGACTTTCCTTACCGGTCTGACAGAGGTAAACACCATAATTATTATTCACGTCACCATCTTTCGGGTCGGCTTCATATGCCTTTTTATAATGCTTGCCTGCCAGGTCCTGCTCGCCGATACGTTCATAAAGTACCGCCATCACCGTATGCGCCGGTGCATAAGTCGGGATCTTCCCTGACAGCCTTTTTCAATTTACCCAGTGCCACTTCATACTGACCACGATTCATGTACTCGAGTCCGAGGGAGGTATTGGATTCAGCAGCCAGGCGTTTGTTGCTTACCCTGTCGGGATCCTGATTCTGTTGCGAAGCGCAACCACTGATAAGAACGACGGCCATTACGAGGACCAACTGTCGTATCGGAGCCGGCATCAACATTCTTCCGGGTTGGGAATTAATTTGTGCACGCCTGTTCATGGGGTGGTCTCCGCCATTTTTATTTTTATCCGTTCACTTCTTTTTGTACGATCCTGTACTTTACCGACCAATTGTCCGCAAGCGGCGTCGATATCCTCTCCACGGGTCTTTCTCACCATTGCAATTAATCCCGCCCTGCATCACTATTTCCTGGAACCGGTTGATCCGATCCTGACTGGAACAACGGTATAGCGTGCCTGGAAACGGGTTAAAGGGTATCAGATTCAGCTTGCTGGGTACGGTTCTTAATAATTTTACCAGTTTACGTGCATGTTCGGGGTGGTCATTAACACCATCGATCAGGGTATATTCAAAGGTCACCGTACGTTTGTGCTTTTCGGATACAAAGTCCCTGCATGCCTGCATCAACTCCGCGATGGGATATTTGCGATTGAGCGGAACAAGCTCGGTACGTACATCGTTAACAGGTGCGTGGAGTGATACGGCAAGTGCCACATCAATGCTATCACGTAAACGGTAAATACCCGGTACCAGTCCCGCGGTGCTGACGGTGACACGTTTGGCGGCAAAACCGAAGCCAAGATCACTGCGCATCAGTGATAAAGCCGGTAAAACCGCGTCAAAATTGAGTAAGGGTTCACCCATACCCATCATCACGATATTGGTAATTTGACGCTTACCATTACGTTCATGCCCCAACGCCTGCGCCGCAAGCCAAACCTGGCCAATGACTTCACCGGTGGTCAGGTTACGCGCAAAACCCTGTGCGCCGGTAGAACAGAATGAACAATTCAGTGCACAACCGACCTGGGAAGAGACACATAAGGTGCCACGCTTTGGCTCAGGGATATAAACAGTTTCAACCGCGTTACCGCCATGAAAGCCGATAAGCCATTTAACCGTACCGTCGATCGAACGTTGCTCACGGAGAATCTCAGGCAGCTTTATCTCTGCAATCAAACTCAGTTTCTGACGCAACGCAATGCCCAGATCGGTCATTGCCGCGAAATCGGTTTGCGCATGGTGGTAAACCCATTTCAGAATCTGCTGGGCACGAAAAGGTTTCTCACCAATGGATTGAAAAAAAACGCGTAAACCTGCCTCATCGAAATCAAGCAGGTTTATACGACTTGCAATGGCATTCACGATGAATCGGCTATTTGTGTTTACTGAGCGCCGAAAAAGTATGCGATCTCTGATCTCGCAGTATCCGGTCCATCAGAGCCATGCACAGCATTGGCATCAATGCTTTGTGCAAAATCCGCACGAATGGTACCAGCCTCGGCTTCGGCCGGATTGGTGGCGCCCATTAACTTGCGATTCAATGCAATGGCGTCCTCACCTTCCAGGGCCTGGATCATAACAGGGCCCGATGTCATGAATTTCACCAGGTCATTAAAAAACGGGCGCTCGGAGTGGACCGCGTAAAAACCCTCGGCTTCTTCACGACTCAAATGTTGCATCCTGGCTTCAACAATCTTCAGCCCGGCCTTTTCAAAACGGCTATATATTTCGCCGATCACGTTTTTTGCAACTGCATCGGGTTTGATAATCGATAATGTACGTTCAACAGACACTTAAAAACTCCCTATAAATAATTGATAATAATGAATATAACAGACAAGTTATGTTTATAGTAATTTGGTTTGAACTAACAGGTAATTTTAAGCTGACACAGGTTGTCTTGCAATCGGCATTCCGACAACGGAGAGTTACCATCCTGCCCCGTTTTAATCTATGATATTCATCCATAAAAATAATTGACCCGGCGACCGGATCGAAACTTCTATTCACCAGGTAAAAGCGAGGACATGTATGACCGCTCTTTTTTTGGTTTTGCTCATATTCTCAATACTTCTGTTGGCCTATTACCGCATTCCATTGTTGATCTCCATAGCTATCCTTGCCGGTCTTACCTTCGCCTTTACTGAACTGCGGCACTTCTATGAAATTCCCGCGTGGTTCCGCTGGTCTTTGGGTATTGCCACCGTCAGCCTCTCGGGCTTCGCCATCAAACCCCTGCGCCGTTTGTTTATCAGCAACCGGTTATTCAGTTTGTTTCGAAAAGTCATGCCCAAACTCTCATCTACTGAACGAGAGGCACTTGAGGCAGGCACCGTCTGGTGGGACGCCGAATTATTTAGCGGCAAGCCCCGCTGGCGTCGTCTGTTGAGACAACCCGTGCCGGGATTAAGCGAGCGCGAACAGGCGTTCATCAACGGCCCGGTTGAAGAATTGTGCCTGATGCTCGATGACTGGGAAATCTGTGACAAATACCAGGATTTGCCCGAGCCGGTCTGGCAGTTCATCGCAGAACAAGGCTTTTTCAGCATGATCATACCGAAGGAATACGGTGGGCTTGAATTTTCCGCGCAAGCCAATTCTGCCGTGGTGATGAAAATTGCCAGTCGTAACGTGACCGCGGCAGTTACGGTGATGGTGCCCAATTCCCTGGGTCCGGGCGAACTGTTGTTGCACTATGGCACCGAGGATCAAAAAAAATATTATCTGCCACGTCTCGCCAGTGGCCAGGAAATACCCTGCTTTGCGCTGACTTCCCCGCTGGCCGGGTCAGACGCAGGTGCCATGCCGGATACGGGTATTGTTTGCAAGGACGTTTTTGATGGTCAGGAGGTTCTGGGTTTACGACTTAACTGGAATAAACGCTATATCACCCTGGCCCCCGTTGCGACACTGCTCGGGCTCGCATTCCGGGCATACGACCCGGATGGCCTGCTGGGTGACAGCAAGGACCTTGGCATCAGTTGCGCATTGATTCCAACCAGTACACAAGGCGTCGAAATAGGCAACCGTCACATGCCGGTCGGTGCCGTTTTCATGAACGGCCCTACCCGCGGCAAGGATGTTTTCATTCCTATGGATTGGGTGATCGGCGGCCAGCAACGTCTCGGACAGGGCTGGCGTATGCTGATGCAAAGCCTGGCGGCAGGCCGCGCCATTTCATTGCCCTCACTGGGTGTTGCCGGTGGCAAAATGGCCGCCATGCTAACCGGTGCATACGCCAGGATCCGCACCCAGTTCGATGTGCCCATTGGAAGGTTCGGAGGCGTTGAAGAACCGCTTTCCAGGATAGGTGGCAGAACTTATCGAATGGACGCGGCACGGGTGCTTACACTGATTGCGCTGGATCAGGGCGAAAAACCGGGTGTACTGTCGGCCATTAACAAGTACCAGCTAACCGAAGGCAGCCGTCAGTGCATTATTGATGCCATGGATGTACACGGCGGCAAAGGCATTATCCTGGGCCCCAATAATTACCTTGCCCGTGCTTACCAGACCCTGCCGATATCCATAACCGTCGAGGGCGCCAATATCCTGACCCGTTCAATGATCATTTTCGGTCAGGGCGCTATCCGGGCGCATCCCTGCCTGTTGAAAGAAATGAATGCGGTATCCGGTATTGCCAACACCCAGGCCAGGCGGATTTTTGACAACGCCCTTTTTACACATATCGGATACAGCCTGAGCAACATGGTGCGCAGTCTTCTGCTGGGTCTGACTGGCAGCCGCATGACACCGGCACCTGTGAGCGGCCCGCACGCGAAGTATTTTCGGCAACTCGGCCGGATGAGCGCAGCTTTTGCATTCCTGGCGGACTCGGTATTGATACTTTTGGGCGGCAAATTCAAGTTCAAGGAAAAACTGTCAGGCAGGCTGGCAGACGTGTTGATTCACTTGTATATGGGCAGTGCCATGCTGAAGCGTTTTGAGGATGATGGACGCCCCGCCAGTGACATGCCGTTATTGCAGTGGGGTATGGAAGACAGCCTGTTTACGATACAGCAAAGCCTGCTTGGTGTGATCCAGAATTTCCCCGTGCCGGTGCTCAGTCGAATTGTCCGGCTGATAGTATTTCCTTTCGGTCTGCCACACGCCAGCCCGTCAGATAAAACCGTAAAGGCAGTGGCGCGAATACTACTCAGTGAAAATGAAAGCCGGGACCGCTTGACCGATGGTGTATTCATTTCAGATCGCGATGATGCTACCGGTCGTGTGAATAAGGCATTCCACCTGGTATTGGAAGCACAGGCGGCCGAACGCGCCATCAAGAATGCCCTGAAGCAATCCGTTAACTTTGAGAATTATGAGGGTCTTGTTAAACGTGCCACCGAAAGCGGTGTGATCACCGAAGAACAGGCAACCATGGTGCGCCTGGCACAGGAGGCAAGCGCAAGGGTCATTGCTGTTGATGACTTCCCGCAAAATAAGGAGGAAGACCCGGTCAATCCGGTTGCTAAGACCCCACCAACGGAGCAGGTGAAAACAGGTAAAAAGACCAGCGTCATGTAAGCGGGGGTTAGTGCAGTGTCAACCCTGGTCTTTCAGAAAGTGGACAATATCCTGTTCTGCATTCATGCCATCAGCATAACCAAGATCGATTAATTCGCCACAGTAGGCGGATTCAAACAACAGGTAACTGGCCATACGCCAGTCCCGACCCCAACCACCCAGTGTTCGCAGTAAAATCTGAACGCTGAGTGGTATTTCACCGACATGGGCCTGGGTGACATGGCGTAAATCCTTGCTTGGTTTGATAACCAGGCTGTTGATATTGATCATGCCGGTCTTACGGCGTTTTTCTTCGGGAACGAGTTCCAGGGTCTTGTTGATACGCTTCATACGTGCCAGGTCGGCATTGAGTGTGTCCATGAAAATGGTATCCATCAGGTAACCACCAATTTCACCGGCCGATGGATAATCTGCAGGGCTTTCCGGTGGCAGGTCAGGCTTCTCGTCACGTGTGCCAATCACCATAATCCTGTTCGCACCAAGGTGTATTGCAGGGCTCAGCGGGGCAACCATACGCATACCGCCGTCACCAAAATATTCATTGCCGATACGCTCGGCAGGAAACAGAATCGGTAAGGAAGCGGATGCCAACAGGTGGTGAACATTCAATTTTGTCGCCAGTCCCCTGCGCCGGGTCCGTTGCCATTCACCAATACCTTCCTGTGCCTGGAAATAGCTGGTTGCGCTGGCACTGGTATAACCGGATGCCGTGACGGCTACGCCTCGCAGCGCATTCAGTTCAAGCGCAGTCTGTATCCCATCCAGACGCAGTGTGCCTTGTAAAAACCGCCGTAACGGCATGTTATCCAAAAAAGCCCGGGGGTTCGTCTTGATCAGACCACCGGACAACAGGGTGAGCGCGAATCGCATTCCGGACTTGAATACTGTCCAGGCATCGGTGCGGTAGACGCGTGCGCAATACATACTTCGCCAGAATTTCTCCAGGCGCTCAACCCCGCTTGAGAATTCATGGGCATGGCTGGCCAGGACCGCCGCATTGATCGCACCGGCAGAGGTCCCGCAAATCACCGGAAAGGGATTTGATTCATTCGCCATCAATTCGCTGACGGCCTTGAGCACACCCACCTGGTAGGCGCCACGCGCGCCACCGCCGGGCAATATAAGCGCTGTGATATTTGGTGTTGTGTCTGCCATCTCGTAACTTTAGCTCAGTGTTCCGATAATGTCGCACCCGCAAACCTGTTTGAATGTCAGATACTTCCATGAAATGAGTTTCATTGCCAGTAAATGTATACTGTGGCACGAGCATGGTAATGACCTGCAGGGCCGAAGCAAGTATTAGCCCTCATCAGTCCAGGGAGCGGATTTGGATAGTTTAAAGAACAAGCATTGTAAGCCCTGTGAAGGCGGCGTCTGTCCACTGGATGAAAGTCATTCAGTCCGGCACCTGGATCAACTGCCTGGCTGGGAATTGACCGAAGATAAGACAGGTATCAAGAGAACAATCAGCTTCGAAGATTTTTCAGCGACAATCCTGTTCATCAATGCGATGGCCTTCATGTCAGAACAGCAAGGACACCACCCGGACTTTTCGGCCGGATATAATTACTGTGAAGTACGTTACACCACGCACGCCATTGGTGGTTTGTCTGAAAATGACTTTATCTGTGCTGCAAAAATCAACGGGTTGCTGGAAGTTTGAAGAATGACTGAATTCTCGCTGCATACACCTGTCTCCGAAACTGACCGCCAGGAGCGTCTTAAAGATGCAGTTCGCGTGGTCAACAAGATCGTCATGGGAAAAGAGCAGCAGGTGAAGCTGGCATTCAGCTGCTTATTGGCACGCGGTCATCTGTTGATCGAAGACTTGCCCGGTGTTGGCAAAACCACCCTGGCTCACGCGCTGGCAGCAGTAATAGGCGTGCGCTATCAACGTATTCAGTTCACCAGTGACCTGCTACCGGCAGATATCCTGGGAGTTTCCATTTACCGTCGTGATCAGGAAATATTTGAATTTCACCCGGGTCCGATCTTCGCGCAACTGGTGCTTGCTGATGAAATCAACCGGGCCACGCCAAAGTCGCAGAGCGCCCTGCTTGAAGCGATGGCCGAAGGCCAGGTCACCATTGAGGGTGAAACACATGTTCTGCCCAAACCATTCTTTGTCATTGCCACGCAGAATCCGCTTGACCTCGGTGGCACATTCCCACTGCCCGATTCGCAATTGGATCGTTTCCTTTTGAGCATTTCGCTGGGTTTTCCGGAGCCGGAAGTTGAACGTGAGCTGTTAACCGCCAGGGACAGGATTTTAGTGTTAAGTGATACGCAGGCAATCATCAGCCCGAATGACGTGTTGCAACTCAGCCAGGATTGCCAGAAAGTACACGTAAGCACGGCCCTGCTGGACTATGTTCAGGCATTGCTCGCCGGAACACGAAACAGTCGATGGTTCGAGACCGGTTTGTCACCAAGGGCAGGTATCGCAATGCTGCACTGCGCCAAGGCTTTTGCGTTTCTGGAAGGCAGGGATTTTGCTATTCCCGAAGACGTCAAGGCCATTTTCCCGAACCTTGCACGTCATCGCATGAACGTACCGCATGGCATGGAAACTTCGGTCAAAGAACAAATTTTTGATCTGTTGAACCAGGTAGCCATCCCCTGAGCCAACCGATGGCAACGGTATTAGCCCCAACAACACGCAAATTTTTTAGCGAAAACATACCAGGCCGGATCAGGCAGCGCATTCTCGCCAAACGCGGGCCGATGACCCCACCATTCGAACTGGAGTATCGCCAAATATTTGTGCTGCCTACAAAGTTTGGCTGGGGTTTCGGGGTCATGCTGGTTTTCATGCTTCTCGGTGGTCTTAACTTCAATAACAATATGGCCCTGATACTGGTGTTTCTGCTTGCTACCATTGCCCAATTAACAACATTAATCGCCTACCGCAACCTGTCTGGGTTAAAAATTGACAATGTTTCCTCCGAACCTGTTTTTAGTGGTGAGGCCGCACATTTCAGTGTCTTTGTTTCCAATGGAGATGATCGCCAGCGTTACGCGATCCAGGCTGGCTTCAAGCAAACCCAGGACTGTAAAGATTTCAAACTCAATGCCTGTGAAACATTTCTGCTACGACGCCCAACATCCTCACGTGGATGGCTTGAGATGCCATATTTTCGATTGGAAACACGTTTTCCTTTGGGACTTTTCAAGGCCTGGTCATGGGTTTTTCCCAAGACTCGCTGCCTGGTCTATCCGGCACCCGCGAGACGAGCCCCGCCACTACCAGATACAGGCCTTGGTCAGGCAGGTCAGGCTAAAAAAGGGGATGGAGACGAGGTTCATGGTTTACGTAAATACCAGCCTGGTGATTCCATTCAGCGGATTGCATGGCGGGCCAGTGCACGCCATGACGAACTTTACAGTTTGGAGATGGAAGCCCCGCGGGAAAATGCATGCGAACTGGATTGGGCTTTGCTAAAAGGTGGCAATATTGAAACCCGTCTGTCAATTCTAACCGCATGGGTTATCGCTGCGGATCACAAACAGCTTTCTTATAGCCTGAAACTGCCCGGAACGCTGATACCCGCCGGTAGAGGCGACAGCCACCGCTCACGGTGCCTGGAATCACTGGCCTTGCATCTATTGTGAGCTCTCTGCCTACAGCAAAGCTGGACCGTTATGCGAGTCTATGGGTAATCACGACGCTTGTCATCAGCATGCTCCCGCAACTGGCAAGCATGCCATTTCACCTGGTACCCCTGACCCTGTTGCCCATCGTATGGCGACTACTGGCTGAATATCGTAACTGGAAACCCTTGCCGATGGTTTTGCGTGTGATGACGACAGCAGCGGCCGTTGCCGTGCTTGTCAGCACCTATGGTGGACTCATGGGAAGACGTGCGGCAGTCAGTATGTTGGTGATGATGTTGGCTTTGAAATTATTGGAGACCTTTCGCGTCCGCGACGGCCGTGTCATTGCCAGTTTGAGCTTGTTTCTGTGTGGCACCCAGTTTCTTTTTTCCCAGGGTATTCCAATGATTGTCTATATCATTGCGTGCATTCTCAGTTCACTGATTGCGTTCATGTATCTGCAAAGATGTGAGGCTTTCGAGACGCTGGACCAGGTGCCGGAATCCGATCGCAAGCTGTTAACAGAACTGGGTTTCGGTGCCTCATTGCTCGCGCTTGCCATGCCAGTCGGTCTGGCGCTGTTTTTGCTTTTTCCACGCTGGGGCAGCCCGCTCTGGGGTCTTCCCGAAGATGCGCTGGATGCGCGTTCCGGCTTGTCCGATTCCATGACCCCTGGCAGTATTCAAGGCCTTTTTATGGATGACTCACCGGCGTTTCGTGTCAAATTTGAAGGCGGTGTACCAAGAAACAGTGACCTGTATTGGCGCGGGCCGGTGTTCTGGAGTTTCGATGGCCGCAGCTGGCAGGTCAGTTACCTTAGCCGAAACTTGTTGGCTGAGACCAGGCCGGATCATGAAAGAGCACCCTTTCGTTACGTGGTCCAGATGGAGCCCACGGAACAAAAATGGGTATTTGCGCTGGATTATCCTGCATTGACACCGGCAAAAACCAAAATGACCATTGATTACCAGTTGATCACATCCCAACCGGTCACCCGCTTGAAAGAATATGTGATGGCCTCTGACCCGAACTTTCAAGACAGCCCTGTACTCAAGCAGACTTTACACAGGGCAGCTCTTGCACTACCCGAAGGGTTTAACCCAAGAACTGCAAATATGATGTCGGATTGGCGCAGAGAGGCTAAGAGTGATGGCGAAATCATCCAAAGAGCCCTGCGGCATTTTAACCAACAGCAGTTTCGTTACACTTTGAACCCACCGTTACTGAGCCAGCACACGGTGGATGAATTCCTGTTCGATACCCGCGCGGGGTTTTGTGAACATTATGCATCAGCATTCACCGTCATGATGCGAATGGCCGGAATTCCGGCGCGCGTGGTCACCGGCTACCAGGGCGGGTTTTACAATAGCATCGGATCATACGTGCTGATACGGCAGTCCGATGCCCATGCCTGGTCGGAGGTATGGGTTAAGGGCGCTGGCTGGACGCGGATCGATCCCACTGCCGCAGTCGCGCCGGAACGTGTTGAACAAGGAGCTGTAGATTCTCTAGAGCAGCGCCGCTATATGCTCGATTTTCAATGGCTGAGAAATGCGCGAAATACCTTTGACCTTTTGCAGCGTGGATGGAACAACTGGGTGGTTACCTTCAGCTCCGACCGTCAATCACGTCTGTTCTCAGTTTTTGGATGGGAATTTGTCGGCCCTAACAAACTGGTCATCACGATGATTGCCACTATCCTGATTTTCAGTGCAGCGATTTACTTGCTGGCGCCCTTGCTTCTGAAATTCCGGTCTTCACAAAACCTGGATCCGCTTCAGCGTTTATGGAAAAAGTTTATCAAAAAGCTGAACAGGGCCGGCTTTACCTCACGCCCGTCGATGACCGCCATGGAACTCGCCGCAATCGCAAGCGGTCAATTAAAATACAATGGGGACACGATAATCAGGATTGCCGAACTCTACACCTTGTGCCGTTATTCAAGGGACGCGGGTAGCCAGGCAGAGCTAACAGAGCTGATCAAGCGTTTTCAGCCACGCTCAATGTCCTGACGATGTGAACAGTAATGAGCTGAACCTTATGAACTGGAGGATTAGAATGAGTCGTCTGACCTGCACCGCCGGCCTTGCCATACTGGCCACTTTGTCGTTCTCCGCCTGCACCACCATCCCCGAGCAACTCAAGGGTGATTACGTCGCGCTGAGCCCTGAAAACACCACCGAAAAAGAGCTGCAAACACCGGTTCGCTGGGGTGGCGTGATACTGGAAACACGCCCTGAAAGCGAATACACCTGTTTTGAGATACTCGCCAGGGAATTGCAGACATCAATGCGACCCCAGAAGTCCGACCAGGCCAACGGACGATTCATCGCCTGCAAACCGGGTTTTTACGACCCGGAAGTATTCAAGAAAGGTCGTGAAGTCACGGTTACAGGTAAAGTCATCCATATTGATGTACGTAAGGTGGGTGATTACGACTATCATTTTCCGGTAGTGGATTTTGAATTCATGATCCTGTGGCCCAAACGCAGGGACAGGGTCTATTACGGTATGTACCGGCCTTACTACTGGCATTATCCGTATTATGGACCCTATTGGCGTTATCCTTATTACAGGTAATAAAACACCATACAAGACCCACATCACCGGAGTTACCCTTTTAGCACTACCTGGTGCTTGAAAAAAAGCCTGTTACTGTATATATTTACAGTATTAGAACAGGATTACCAGCATGAATGCAAAACCGTTAACCAACCGTCAAAAAGAAATCCTTACATTCATCTCCGATCATATCGATTCCGTTGGGTTTCCGCCCACCAGAAATGACGTTTCGAAACACTTTGGATTTCGTTCACCAAACGCCGCAGAAAGCCATTTACGCGCACTCGAGCATAAAGGTGTAATCCGGATTGAAGCGGGGCGCTCCCGTGGTATCACCCTGACCGCCCTGTCGTCCTCGAACCTGCCTGCAGCAAGCACCTTGCGTACACCTCTGCCGCTGATAGGTCGGGTCGCGGCCGGCAGCCCGATCCTGGCGCAGGAAAATATCGAAAATGAGTACAGGGTGGACCCTTCATTATTTTCATCCCGGCCACATTACCTTTTGCGGGTCGAGGGTAACAGCATGCGCAATGCCGGTATCCTGGATGGTGACCTGCTGGCAGTACACCGTACACCTGAAGCTCAAAACGGGCAGATTGTAGTCGCACGCCTGGATGACGAGGTTACGGTCAAACGTTTTATACGTCATGACCACCGGGTCAGCCTGTTGCCGGAAAACCCGGAGTTTCAGCCCATCCAGATAGATCTGCGTCGTCAGGAGCTTGTCATCGAAGGCCGGGCTGTGGGTGTTATACGGCCTCACCTGGATAGTTGAGCAGTGGTATTACCTTCTTCTTCAAGTGCGGCATCTGCCAAAATGTCTGAATTAGCCTCTCATCCACTGCTCTGGCGCGGCATGCAGGTTTCACATCGCATACCTGCACTCGGTACCGGTCATGCCGTGCTCGACGAGGTCCTGCCAGGCAGTGGCTGGCCACTGGGTGCGGTCACAGAGCTGGTCAGTGATACGGATGGTTGCGGGGAACTGAGCCTGTTGTTGCCGGTGCTGGCACGGCTTAGCCAGGAAAACCAGTGGATAAGCATGATCGACCCACCGTGGATTCCCTACCCGCCAGCCCTGCATGGCCACGGCCTGGCACTGGAGAAATTGCTGCTGATCCGCACACAAAACAGGGATGAATCCTTATGGGCCTGTGAGCAGGTCGTACGCGGTATATCCGGTGGTGCTGTGCTGGCCTGGCCGGATACCCTGACCTTCGCTGAAGTACGACGTTTACAGCTTGCCGCAGAGCGCACGCAAAAAACCGTTTTCTTATTCCCTGACCGTAAAGCCGCAAACGTTTCATCACCCGCCGCATTACGACTACAATTGACGGCGGATGATGGCGGTCTCCAGATCAGGGTATTGAAATGCCGTGGCCAACGACCGGCATCAGGCATACGTATCCAACGCTCACAACTGCTTCAGCCCCTGATGCCACCCCTGGTGAGTTCAAGCGGGTCCAGCAAGCGCTCCAGTTCTTCATCGGAAAGCCCGGTGGTTTCCCTGGCCACATCACGGATCGACCGGCCCTCTTTATAGGCCTGCTTGGCGGTTGCTGCACCCAACTCATAGCCAATCACGGGGTTCAGGGCAGTTACCAGGATCGGATTACGTTCCAGCGAACGCCTGATCGACTCAATATTGACCACAAAACCCCTAATGGCTGAGTCAGCCAGCAGACGACTGGCACTCGCAAGTATGCCGATACTCTGCAACAGGTTGTGTGCGATCATCGGCAGCATCACGTTAAGCTGAAAATTGCCGGATTGCGCACCGATGGTAATGGCGCTGTCGTTACCGATGACCTGGGCACAAACCATGCAAACCGCTTCAGCTATAACCGGGTTTACCTTACCCGGCATGATCGAGGAACCCGGCTGCAATGCCGGCAAGGTAATATCACCGAAACCGGCCAGCGGCCTGAATTCATCAAGCGCAGATCATTGGATATTTTCATCAGGCTACAGGCCAGGGTCTTAAGTTGCCCGGATAGTTCTACCGATGCATCCTGCGAACTGATACCTTCAAAATAATTCTCGGCCGGGACAAAGCTCAACACCGGTTGACCTGGTCAAAGCCACCGACATACGCGGCCCGAATTCGGGATGAACATTGATACCCGTGCCAACGGCGCTACCGCCCTGTGGCAATTGCTTCAGACGCTTGAGGGCTGCCTTCAATTCGATCAATATTTGAATGTATCTGTTGTGCCCAGCAGTTCAGTTCCTGTCCAAAAGTCACCGGCATGGCATCCATTAAGTGCGTGCGGCCTGTTTTAACGACATCTTTCAGATCAACGGCCCTGGCAATCAACACCTGATGCAAATGCCGCAATGCCGGTAAAAGTGACTCGTAGGTTTCAAGACACGCACTGACCTGGATCGCTGTCGGAATCACGTCATTGGAACTCTGTCCCATGTTGACGTGATCATTGGGGTGCACGTTTGCACCATGCTGAGCGGCCAGGTCGTGCAATGACCTCATTGGCATTCATATTACTGCTGGTACCAGAGCCGGTCTGGAATATGTCAACTGGAAAATGCTTATCGACTTCACCCCGGGATACTTTGCCGGCCGCCGCAATAATGGCCTCAGCGATCCTTTCGTCCAGTAAACCAAGATCGCAATTGACCCGTGCTGCTGCCGCCTTGATCAATCCCAGTGCGCGGATCAGGGCTGCGGGCATGGGGATACCACTGATCGGAAAATTGTTCACCGCACGTTGTGTTTGAGCACCCCACAAGGCGTTCACAGGTACCTGTAATTCACCCATCGTATCCCGTTCGGTACGCGTCTCGTTCATTGTATTAGCTCCCGTTGAAATCCATATAAAACCACCTGTCAATATCTATAACTATACGCCCACGACCATTTCCATATTCCCGGAATTCAGGGAAACATCCTGTACAAGACAAAAAGGTTCCGAATGCGGTCAACCGCTGGTCATTTACACAGGCGTCGGTGGTATCATTATGCGGCCTCAAAAAGAGTTAAAAAATCATGCAACTTTCTTCCCTTACTGCTGTTTCATCTGTTGACGGTCGCTATGCGGGACGCACTGCCGGTCTGCGCGAAATATTCAGCGAATACGGTCTGATCCGATACCGGGTTATCGTCGAGATTCGCTGGTTCCAGGCGTTAGCAGCCAGCGCCGATTTTCCACAGGTACCACCGCTGAGCGAAATAGCAAACACATTCCTTGACGGCCTGATTGACGATTTCGGTCTGGAGGCGGCGCAGCGTGTAAAAGCCATTGAGGCGACCACCAACCATGATGTAAAGGCGATTGAGTACTATCTGAAGGAATGTTTTGCAACTCAGGATGAGCTGGGCAGTTTGTCTGAATTCCTGCACTTCGCCTGTACCTCGGAAGACATTAACAACCTTTCTTATGCGCTGATGATGCTGGACGCACGTGAGCGGATATTGCTACCGGTGTTTGCGGAGATAGACCAGGCGTTGAAATCCATGGTCGACGAATACGCCGATGTTGCCATGCTGTCACGTACACATGGACAGACCGCCTCCCCCACCACCCTGGGTAAAGAAATTGCCAACGTGGCAGTACGTTTACAACGTCAGGCCGATCAACTGTCCCGGCAACCTATACTCGGCAAGATCAACGGCGCGGTCGGCAACTTCAATGCACATATTTGCGCTTGCCCGGAGCTTGACTGGCCACGGTTTGCACAACAGTTCGTTGAATCACTGGGGCTGACCTGGAACCCCTGGACAACACAGATTGAACCACATGACTGGATGGCCGAAAGTTTCCACACCATAAGTCGTTACCATACCGTCCTGATCGATCTATGCCGTGATCTCTGGGCGTATATATCAATCGGTTATTTCAGCCAGAAAACCATTGCCGGTGAGATCGGATCATCCACGATGCCACACAAGGTCAACCCGATTGACTTTGAAAACGCCGAGGGCAATCTCGGTGTTGCAAATGCCCTGCTGATCCACCTGGCGGAGAAACTGCCGGTTTCACGCTGGCAGCGCGACCTGACCGATTCCACCGTCTTGCGCACCATTGGCACCGCGGCAGGTCACGGCATGATTGCCTATGCTTCGCTGCTGAAAGGCCTGGGCAAACTGCGGCTCAACACACAAAAACTCGCTGATGACCTCGACTCCAGCTGGGAAGTGCTGGCCGAGCCTATTCAGACCGTGATGCGTCTCTATGGTATTGAGAACCCTTATGAGCAACTCAAGACCTTGACACGCGGTAAAGCAATCAACGCGGAAATACTGGCCGAATTTGTCCAGGCACTCGATATACCCGATGCCGCCAAACGGCGCTTACTGGAGCTGACACCAGCGGCTTATACGGGTAATGCTGCAGAAATGGCCCACTCCCTCGGACAGCACGACTGATGAGCGCACCGCTGGGTTCGTTAAGCACTGAACAGTTCCTCGAACAGTACTGGCAAAAACAACCCTGTCTGATTCGGCAGGCCATCGCCGGATTCGAACCCCTGCTGGATGGGGATGACCTGGCGGGTCTTGCCTGTGAGGAGATGGCCGAGTCACGCCTGGTTAAAGGAACGCTGGCGGCGGCGGACTGGACACTGGCAACACGGACCGTTCAGTGATGAGGATTTTGCCGCCTTGAGCGATAAAAACTGGACCCTGCTGGTACAGGATGTGGAAAAACATTACGCACCATTGCAAGCCCTGGTTCAACGCTTTAATTTCATCCCGCAGTGGCGCCTCGATGACCTGATGATCAGTTACGCAGCCACCGGTGGTTCGGTTGGTCCACACGTCGATCAATATGATGTGTTCCTGTTACAGGCAGAAGGCAGACGCCGCTGGCAGATTGCCCGCTCCTTTGAAGCCGGATCTGCTGCAAGATTGTCCGCTTAATGTTTTGAAGCAATTTAACCCTGAGCAGGAGTGGGTGCTCGAACCCGGTGACATGCTCTACCTTCCTCCCAATATAGCGCATCATGGTGTAGCGCTGGAGCCTGGCATGACGTGGTCCATCGGATCCCGCGCACCATCGGCAGCCGACCTTCTGCAGGGGCTCGGAGAATGGCTGGCTTTCTCTGATCACGAAGGCGGACGATACACGGACCCTGACCTGAAAACCGGTAGCCGTGCCGGAGAAATCGATCGACAGGCATTGCAAAACTTACGCGAGTTGATGCTGTCCTGCATCGATGAGAGTCAAAACCTTGATAATTACCTCGCCGCCTTTTTGAGTCGTTTCAGACTGGCGCACGACCCGATGCCACCACCCGTATCTATCCAGCCCGGAAGAATTACTCAATAAAACGCAGGATGGTGTCGAGACTATTGCGGAACCCCTGGACACGTCTGACCTGGGTCGAAAACCCGGAAGGTGCCCGTCTTTACGCTGCCGGCCAGGCATACGACTGCAGTGTCTGGTTGGCCGAGTCCCTGTGTGCATCCGGGCAACCCCTGATCAGAACTGACATGCTGGACCAGATTTCACTGGATAGCCTGACCAGGCTGATCAACAACGGTCATTTCCAATTGACAGGTACAGGTTAACCCGCCAGAACAATGCACGTGCCATCAGCATCCCCAGTCAGTTATACTTTGAGGTTAGGCTATGAAATGTTCGTATCAGACATTTTAGGGTGTTGTGTCCTTTTTGGCTTCAGCACCTGTATTTCTTCAACTGGCAGAATCCAAAGGGCAAAGAAATAGTGAGCTCAACACTCGAGCAGTTATACCTGACCTCGCACCTTTATGGTGGCAATGCGTCCTATATTGAAACCTGGTATGAAACCTGGCTGGAAGACCCGGAAAAAGTACCGGAGCAATGGCGCAAATATTTTGAATCGATGCCTGCTGCGCAGAAGCGCCGGAAACCGGTCATATTGAAGTCGGTGAGCGTTTTCGCAACCTGCCCTTGAACAACAAGGGCTACCCGGCGAACATCTACCGAATTCACCGACCATAAACAGGCCAGCGTATCGCGCTTGATCAACTCCTACCGTATCCGTGGACATGAAGTCGCGAAACTGGATCCATTGGGTAGGCCTCACCACGCACCGGTCGCCGATCTCCAACTCGACTTTCATGACCTGAATGAGTCCGATCTTGAGCACGAGTTCGACACCGGTTCACTGGCGGTCGCATCGCCGCGTATGAAACTCAAGGATATCCTGGAGTTGTGCGAGCGGGTCTATTGCAAAAGCATCGGCACTGAATACATGCACATGGTCGATACGGTCAAACGTGACTGGATGCGGGAAAGACTGGAAGGCTCCCAGGGTTTTTACAACGTCAACAACGAAGACCGGCTTCGTATCCTGCAAATGTTGACGGCAGCCGAGGGCCTGGAAAAATACCTGCATACACGTTACGTCGGGCAGAAAAGGTTTTCACTTGAAGGTGGTGACAGCCTGATACCGTTGCTACACGAAACCATGCTGTATGCCGGTGCCCATGACGTTGAAGAAGTTGTCATAGGAATGGCACATCGAGGACGTTTGAACGTACTGGTCAATATCCTCGGAAAATCACCCTCCATGTTATTTGATGAGTTTGAAGGCAAACACGGCGCAAACAATCCCGACCGCCCCGGTGACGTCAAATATCACCTGGGTTTTGCATCCGATATTCAGACCCCGGGTGGCGAAGTGCACATGGCACTGGCCTTTAATCCATCACACCTGGAAATAGTCAACCCGGTGGTGGCAGGTTCTGCACGTGCACGCCTGGTCCGTCGCAAGGACACCACCCTCGATACGGTCATGCCCATACTGATCCATGGTGATGCCGCTTTTTCCGGTCAGGGCGTGGTCATGGAACTGTTCCAGATGTCCGAAGTACGTGGCTTTGCGGTTGGCGGCACGATGCATATCATCATCAACAACCAGATAGGCTTCACCACCAGCAATAAGCTGGATACACGCTCCACCCTGTATTGCACCGCGATTGCCAAGATGGTGCATGCACCTATTTTTCACGTGAATGCCGATGATCCGGAAGCGGTTCATCATGTCATGAAAATTGCCTGTGATTTTCGCCAGGAATTTAACCGTGACGTGGTCATAGACCTGATTTGCTATCGCAGACACGGTCACAACGAAGCGGATGAACCCTCTGCAACACAACCGATGATGTATAAAACCATTCGCGGTATGAAAACCACCCGGCAGAAATATGCCGAGGACCTGGTCAAACGCAAGATCATCGAACCTGATTATCCGCAAATGCTGATGGACGAATACCGCCGCAAACTCGATGACGGCGAACAGGTGGCTGATGTGGAGTCACATCCGCGCACCAACAAACATGCGGCCAAATGGCAGAATTTTGATCATGGCTTAGGTTATGCCGGTAGCGGTATTGAAACCGGTGTTGATATTGACGAGATCAAACGCCTGGCTGAAAAGATGACAGCAGCTACCGGAAGGTTTCATCCTGCACCCACGGGTCAAGAAAATCATCGATGACCGGCGGAAAATGGCTCGCGGAAAATTACGTCTGGACTGGGGTTTTTGTGAAACCGCTTGCTTATGCCAGCCTGATCAGAACCGGCACCGGTCTGCGCCTGGTTGGTCAGGATTCCGGTCGTGGCACTTTCTTCCACCGGCATGCTGTTTTACATAACCAGGTTGATGGTTCCCATTACACGCCATTGACGGAAATCAACCCTCAGGTTGATGTCACTATCATTGACTCATTGTTATCCGAAGAGGCCGTGCTTGGTTTTGAATATGGTTATGCAACCGCCGCACCTGAAACCCTGGTCATATGGGAAGCACAATTTGGTGATTTCGTCAATGGTGCGCAGGTTGTCATTGATCAGTTCCTGAGTTCCGGTGAAGCCAAATGGGGGCGTTTATGCGGTCTCGTGCTGTTTCTGCCCCATGGTTATGAAGGCCAGGGTCCGGAACATTCGAGCGCCCGGCTGGAACGCTTCATGCAATTATGCTCCAACGATAATATCCAGGTTTGTGTTCCAACAACACCTGCACAGATGTTCCACATGATCCGCCGGCAGATAGTGATGTCGACACGTAAACCACTGATCGTCATGACACCCAAGAGCCTGCTCAGAAACAAGGCGTCTACATCCACGCTGGATGATTTGACGAGCGGTGGTTTTCAGTTGGTCATAGATGATGACCGGATCGACGATAAGACAGCAGGTCAAACGCGTGGTGCTGTGCTCTGGCAAGGTCTATTACGACCTGATGGATGCCCTGGCTGAAACATCACAAAAGGATATTGCGGTGGTACGGGTCGAACAGTTGTACCCGATTCCGCATCAGGAACTATCCTATATATTTAACAGCTACCCTCGCCGGTTGCGAAATTGCCTGGTGTCAGGAAGAGCCCAGAAACCAGGGTGCGTGGTATCAGACCATGCATAACCTTCGTGCCGATATGCACGAGGGACAGGCCCTGTATTACGCCGGCCGGCCAAGTTCGGCATCACCGGCGGTGGGCTATTATTCAGTGCATATTGAAGAACAGAAAAAACTGGTCGAAGAAGCCATCACCCTCGGTGCCGGACAGAAATACTGAAGCATTGAATTAGAACAGAGGAAAACCATGAGCACAGAAATCAAAGTACCGATTTTGCCAGAGTCCGTCGCCGATGCGACGGTTGCCCTATGGCATAAGAAGCCCGGTGACAGTATTCGCCGGGATGAAAACCTGGTTGACCTTGAGACCGATAAAGTCGTACTGGAAGTACCCTCTCCGGTTGATGGTGTCATCAGCAAAATCCTTCGTGATACCGGCGAAACCGTGACCAGTGATGAATTGCTCGGAATCATTGAAGAAGGCGTTGTTGAGGCAGCGGCAGAACCCGTTCAGGATGCACCGCAAGCAGAAGTGGCTGAAGCTGTTGCAGCGCCCGTTGGCGATACTGCAAAACTGAGTCCCGCCGCAAGACGCTTGGCCGAGGAAGAAAAAACCGACATCAGCAGCGTTGCCGGCACCGGACGTGGCGGACGCATCACCAAGGGCGATCTCATTAAGCACACAAGCAGTGCCAAGCCAACCGGTGAACGGCCTGAAGAACGCGTCAGGATGACGCGTTTACGCTCAACCATTGCTGAACGGATGAAACAGGCGCAAAACACGGCAGCCATTCTGACCTCATTTAACGAGGTGGATTTGAAAGCTGTCATGGATATACGCAAGAAATACAAAGAGACTTTTGAAAAGGAACATGGCGTCAAGCTGGGCCTGATGTCATTTTTTGTGAAGGCCGTCTGTGCTGCACTTCGCAAATATCCCATAGTCAATGCATCGCTCGAAGGTGACGAAATCGTTTACCACGGTTATCAGGACATCGGTATTGCGGTATCAACCGAGCGTGGTCTGATGGTGCCAATACTGAGAAATGCCGAGCAGATGACCCTGGCCGAGGCCGAACTCAGCATCAGGGAGTTCGCAAGCAGGGCCCGCGATGGTTCAATTACACTGGAAGACCTGCAAGGTGGAACGTTTTCCATCACCAACGGTGGTACCTTTGGTTCCCTGCTCTCCACTCCCCTGTTGAATCCGCCACAAAGTGCGATTCTCGGTATGCATACCATCAAGGAACGCGCCGTCGTTGAGCAGGGTGAAATCGTGGTAAGGCCGATGATGTATATCGCCTTAAGCTACGACCATCGCATCATCGATGGCAAGGATGCCGTGCTATTTCTTGTTGCAATTAAAGACGCTCTTGAAGACCCGGCACGCCTGCTGTTGAATCTGTAACCCTTATTCGGAACATTCTGAAATGACTGAAAAATTTGATGTAATTGTAATTGGTGGTGGTCCCGGCGGTTACGTGGCTGCAATCAGGGCGGCACAACTTGGCCTGAATACCGCCTGTATTGACATGAATACCGGAAAAGATGGAAAGGCGGCATTGGGTGGAACCTGTCTGAATGTCGGTTGTATCCCATCCAAAGCCCTGCTTGACAGTTCCAAGCACTTTCATCATTTGCAACATGATTACGCGGCACACGGTATCAGTGTCTCCGATGCCAGCATCGACATCAATACCATGATATCCCGCAAGGACGCCGTGGTGAAAAAATTGACCGGTGGGGTTGCTCAGCTATTCAAGGCCAACAAGGTAAAACAGTTTCATGGTCGCGGCCGCTTACTGGCCAACCGCCAGGTCGAGTTTACCCCCCATGCATCCACTGAGAAAATCATACTCGAAGCGCAAAACATCATCCTGGCCGCCGGTTCAGTACCGATAGCCATTCCCAATGTGACATATGACAATCAATACATCATCGATAATGAGGGTGCGCTGGATCTGACAGAGGTTCCCGCGCGGCTCGGTGTTATCGGTGCCGGCGTCATTGGACTTGAGTTGGGTTCGGTTTGGCAGCGTCTTGGTTCACAGGTGACGCTGCTTGAAGCACTTCCGTCATTCCTGCCCGCCGCGGATCAGGATATTTCCAAACAAGCAGCTCGTTTGTTCAAACAACAGGGGCTGGATATCCGTCTTGGCACACTGGTCAAGTCAGCCACAATCGCCGACGGCGAAGTCAAGGTGAAGCTCGAAGACAATAAGGGTGAAAGCGAAATCAGCTTTGACCGTTTACTGGTCGCAGTCGGCCGTAAACCTTATACCGAAGGCCTGTTGGCTGATGATAGTGGTGTTTTGCTGACTGAACACGGACAGATTGCTGTCAATGACCAGTCACAAACCAATGTACCCGGTGTCTGGGCTGTAGGGGATTGTGTACGCGGTCCGATGCTGGCCCACAAGGCATCGGAGGAAGGCATTGCCGTTGCCGAATTGATTGCCGGAAAGTCGGCACATATCCACTTTGATACCATTCCATGGGTTATTTATACAGATCCTGAAATCGCCTGGGTTGGAAAAACTGAACAACAACTAAAAGAAGAAGGAATAGCTTACCGTAGTGGATCATTCCCGTTTGCGGCAACCGGTCGCGGTCTGGCCATGGGTGATGCAGCCGGAATGGTCAAAATGCTCGCAGATGAAACAACTGACGAAATCCTCGGTGTACACATCATAGGCCCGGGTGCATCGGAACTGATTGCCGAATGTGTGGTAACCATGGAATTCCATGGAGCCAGTGAGGACCTGGCACGTATTGTCCACGCCCACCCGACTCTTTCAGAAGCTGTCCACGAAGCAGCTTTGCATGTCGATAAACGAGCAATACACCGTGGTAACTAAACTCAAGAAAAGGTAAAGAACCAATGACAACAATCCCGGAAAAATTTAAAGCCTTTCGTATTCATAACGATGCCGAGGGTTATCGTTCCGGTATTGAAAGCATCGGTATCAACGACCTCAGCGAAGGTGATGTTGTTATTCGCGGGGAATGGTCCGGAATTAATTACAAGGATGCCCTGGCCGCGACCGGCAAGGGTAAAATTCTTAAGAAATACCCACTTGCAGGTGGGATTGATGTCGCCGGTGAAATAGTTTCTTCAGAAAGCGAGAGGTTCGCACCGGGTGACAAAGTGCTGGTTACCGGTTGCAACCTGTCAGAAACACGCGACGGTGGCTACAGCCAGTATTTGCGTCTCGATAGCAACAGCGTGATTCCTCTACCCGCCGGGTTATCAACGCGCGAAGCTATGGGTATCGGCACCGCCGGTTTCACCGCAGCGATATCACTGTATCGAATGGAAGCGCTTGGCCAGACACCGGAGGCCGGGCCGGTCGTTATAACCGGGGCAAGTGGCGGGGTTGGAAGTTTCGCCATCGATATACTGACTCGCGTCGGATATGAAGTGCATGCCATCACCGGCAAGGTGGAACAGTTTGATTACCTTGAAGAGTTGGGCGCACGGCAGTGTATTTCCCGACATGACCTGCATTGGGGCCAGAAACCATTGGAATCAGTGCGCTGGGCAGGCTGTATTGACAGTGTCGGCGGTGACATGCTGGCAGGTATCAGCCGGGTCATAGACCTTTGGGGTAATATCGCGGTCTGCGGAATGGCCGGCGGAGTTGGTTTAAATACCACCAACCTGCCCCTGATTTTACGCGGGGTTAGCCTGATTGGTATCAGTTCCGTTAATACACCTTACGACATTCGAAAAATTCTCTGGGACCGTCTGGCGAACGAGTGGCGACCACGACACTTCGATACAATTGTCAACAACGAGGTCCATCTGGATGACCTGGGTGAGGCCTTCGATCTGCTGATGAAGGGTAACGCGCTGGGTCGCACGGTGGTCAAACTTCAATAGATTTTTCAGGCACTGATAATGATTGCTGCTTTTTTACCTTCTTTTGGTGCATAATTCCGAGCAGGAGTGGAGCAATCAACATGGATGGACATCAATGGCAAAAGTATTAATAGTAGATGACTCTCCCGCCCAAGTTTTTTCCCTGAAAACCCTGGTCGAGAATTGGGGCCACCAGACTATCAGCGCAGAAAGTGGCAACGAGGCCCTTCTAGTTGCACGCCAGGAAATACCTGATGTTATTCTTATGGATGTGGTGATGCCCGGTATGAGTGGCTTTCAGGCAACCCGGAAGCTATCAAAAGACCTGGTCACCTGCAGGATTCCCGTAATATTCGTGAGCACCAAGGATGGCGAAGCTGATCGCATTTGGGGTATGCGCCAGGGTGCATCTGCCTACGTCACCAAACCCGTGAACCCCGAAAAATTATTGAACGCCATATCAGACGCCATCGCCGCCTGACCATTAAAACCTCAAGGAGCCTGATCATGACTATCCAGATCGGAGACAGTATTCCATCGGCGGTGTTAACAGAAATGGCGGAAAACGGTCCGCGGGCATTGCCTTCAACCCAGTACTTCGCTGGCCGCAAGGTGGTTTTGTTTTCAGTACCCGGTGCATTTACACCGACCTGTTCGGCTTACCACCTCCCCGGTTTTGTTGAACTTGCCGATGAATCTCAAGCGCAAGGGCATAGATGCCATCGGCTGTATGGCGGTAAATGATGTGTTTGTGATGCACGCCTGGGGCAAAAGTGCCAATGCCACCGGCATCGATATGCTCGCGGACGGCAACGGTGAATTCAGCATGGCGCTTGGACTGGAACAGGATGCAAGCGCATTTGGAATGGGTCTGCGTTCACAACGCTTTGCGCTGGTGGCCGACGACGGGATTGTCACACATTTGATGGTCGAAGCACCCGGCGAATTCCGGGTAAGTTCTGCTGAATCGGTTTTGGCCGCACTATGACAGGAGAATGTTATGCAATGTAATATTGGAAAAACAGACCGCACGATTCGTTTGGTCGCCGGTGTGGCTATAATTGCCGCCGGTTTATATTATCAATCCTGGTGGGGTGCGATCGGTATCGTACCATTACTGACCGGCTGCTTTACGCTGGTGTCCCCCGTATCAGTTACTGGGAATTTCTACCGACAAGAAATAACCGCTTTATTCCAGAGCCGGGAAGATGAGTCCGCCGATAGCGGACTCATCCATCCTGTTTTATTCCACTGTTTCGCTTTCTTCGCCTTCTTCGCTGTCTTCTGCTTCGTCTTCGGCCTGAATCCTGGCCAGACCAACCAGGTTCTCGTCCTCCCTGAGACGAATCAGCGTGACGCCCTGGGTATTCCGACCCAAAGTGGATATCTCACTGGCATGTGTCCGCACCAGGGTTCCACAATCAGAGATCAGCATAATGTCGTCTTCATCCGTAACCTGCAAAGCCGAAATCAGACGTCCATTACGCGGAGATGTCTGGATGCCAATGACGCCCTGCCCACCCCTGCCCTGGCAAGAGTGTTCTTCCGGTCTTGTGCGTTTACCATATCCCCGTTCGGTAACGGTCAGGATATCACCCTCGCCCAGCACCAGCATTGAGACGACCTGCTGATCCTTTTTCAGGCGGATTCCGATAACGCCCCTGGCGGTGCGTCCGACAGAGCTGACATTCTTTTCTGCAAACCGGATGCACTTTCCGGAACTGGAGAAAAGCATCACCTCGCTGTCACCCCGGGCGATTTCAACATTAACCAACTCATCATCCTCGTCCAGGTTGATTGCCCAGATTCCATTGGCGCGCTGATTGCTGTAGGCCTTCAATGGGGTTTTCTTGACGATACCGTTACGGGTCGCAAAGAACACAAAAAGGTCTTCGGAATATTCACGCACCGGCAGCACAGCGTTGACGCGTTCGTCCTTCTCCAATGGCAATAAATTGACAATCGGCTTGCCGCGACTGACATGGCTGGCCTGGGGTAGTTCGTAAACCTTGAGCCAGTAAATTTTTCCACGGGAAGTGAAACACAAGAGCGTATCATGTGTATTGGCAACAAATAACTCGTCGATAAAGTCCTCTTCCTTGACCTTGGTGGCCGACTTGCCTTTACCGCCCCGGCGTTGTGCCTGGTAACGGTCAAGCTGCTGGGACTTCGCATAACCCTCGTGGGATATGGTGACCACCACATCCTCCTCGGTGATCAGGTCTTCAAGACTGAGATCAAGCTTCTTTTCAAGGATGACGGTACGCCGTTGATCACCATACTTTTCGAGTATCTCTTCCAACTCTTCGCGGATGACCGTCATCAGACGCCCCGGGATCGGAGAGAATTTCGAGCAAGGCCCTCACAATATCAAGAATTTCCTCGTATTCCCTTGTCAGTTTCTCCTGCTCAAGCCCGGTCAGCCTGTGCAGACGCATATTGAGAATTTCCTGGGCTTGTTTTGGTGACAACTGGTAGCCGGTTTCCTGCAGACCGAATTCAGGGTCAAGGTTTTCAGGTCGTGAAGTTTCAGCCCCACCCTGCCCCAACATGGCACGCACCAACCCTGGATCCCAGATTTTGGCTAACAGGCGTTCCTTGGCTTCTGCCGGGGATGGAGAGGTCTTGATCATCTCGATCAATTCATCGAGATTGGCAAGCGCAACCGTCAGACCTTCGAGTACATGGGCACGATTTCGTGCTTTGCGCAGATCAAAAAGAGTGCGACGGGTGACCACTTCCCGGCGGTGACCGATAAAGGCATGAAGTATTTCCTTTATATTCAGCAGCCTGGGCTGGCCATCGACCAACGCAACCATGTTGATGCCAAACACGTTTTGCATCACGGTTTGCTTGTAAAGGTTATTCAGAATGACTTCGGGTACTTCACCACGGCGTAACTCGATAACAACACGCATGCCATCCTTATCGGACTCATCACGTAACTCTGTGATGCCGTCCAGTTTTTTGTCTTTAACCAGTTCGGCAATCTTTTCCAGCAGACGCGCCTTGTTAACCTGGTAAGGCAACTCGGTGACGATCAATGAGTTCTTGCCGTTATTTTCGTTGGTTTCAACATGCGTCACGGCACGCATGTAAATGCGGCCACGACCGGTATGGTAAGCCTCGTGTATCCCCTGGGCACCGTTTATCACACCTGCGGTCGGAAAATCGGGCCCCGGCAGATGGTGCATGATGCCATCGATATCAAGATCCGGATTTTCAATCAGGGCGATGGTTGCACTAATGACCTCATTCAGATTATGCGGCGGAATATTGGTGGCCATACCCACTGCAATACCGGCAGAACCATTAATCAGCAACCCCGGAACGCGGGTTGGCAGAACCAGTGGTTCGTATTCCGATTCATCGTAGTTTGGACCGAAATTGACGGTTTCCTTATCGAGATCGGCCAATAATTCATGAGCCAGCCTCGACATGCGGACCTCGGTATAACGCATGGCCGCTGCCGCATCGCCATCCACCGAACCAAAGTTACCCTGGCCATCTACCAGCATGTAGCGCATCGCAAACGGTTGCGCCATACGAACGATGGTGTCATAAACGGCGGAATCACCATGCGGGTGGTACTTACCTATGACATCACCCACCACGCGGGCAGATTTTTTATAGGCTTTATTCCAGTCATTACCCAATACACTCATAGCGAAAAGCACACGCCGGTGAACCGGTTTCAAGCCATCACGGACATCGGGTAAAGCGCGACCCACGATGACACTCATCGCATAGTCCATATAGGACTGGCGCATTTCGTCTTCGAGGTTGACCTGCAGGACTTCTTTAGCGAGCTCAGCCATTAAATAAATACTCTCCGGAATGAATTATATGTTTATGATTTATATTGAAATTTACCATGTTACAAATGCAGCATCTTGTTACTGTTTTTATTCTCGACACCAACGTGTAATTTTACCATAAAATGACCGTGAAATGGACTATGCAAGGGTGCCCGGGAAAGGAGTTTAATACTGCTTGACCACACCGCTGAACAAAGAGTCTTTATACCTGCGCAATATGCCCAGTATCATTGCCGGAACAGTAACAAAAATTCGGAGAACTACACCATGAAGCAGCTGATTTCCTTTTTCGCTGTCCTGACACTCAGTCTTTCTGCGGCAATGGCCCAGCAGGACATTAATAACCCGCAGGTTACGCTGCACACCAACCACGGCGACATCGGCTGGAGTTATACCCACAGGAAGCACCAGTCACCGTCGCAAATTTTCTGCAATATGCCAACGATGGTTTTTATGATGGTACTGTTTTCCATCGCGTCATCAGTCATTTCATGATCCAGGGTGGTGGAATGGCCTACGAGGGTGAGGAAACGGAAGTGAGACTGATCCCCAAGCCGACCCGTGACCCGATCGTCAATGAGGCCGATAACGGTCTGAAAAACGAGCGCGGTACGGTTGCCATGGCACGTACCAATGATGTAAATTCTGCGACCTCTCAATTCTTTATCAATGTAGAACTCAATGGCTCCCTTGATCACAAAGGGAAGGATGACTCCCGTTCATGGGGTTATACCGTGTTCGGTCGTGTTGTCAACGGTATGGACGTGGTGGACGATATTCGTTTTGTTGAAACCGGACCGCAGGACGTGCCGGTTGAAGCCGTCATCATTGAGTCAGTCGAAGTCCACTGACCTGCCTAGAAAACTGGCGATGACCACCTTATTTATTTCAGATTTGCACCTGGACGACCGCAGACCGGAAACGACAGCCCTGTTGCAGAAATTTCTGCTGGATGAGGCCGTCAATGCAGATGCCCTGTATATCCTTGGGGATCTTTTTGAATTCTGGCTGGGTGATGATGTTCCATCACAGAGCTCGATAGCAGTTGCTGATGCATTATCCCGCATTTCAGGTAGTGGGGTGGCTTGCTATTTCATGCATGGCAACCGCGACTTCCTGTTGCAGGATGCCTATGCAAAGCAGGCCGGGGTAAAGCTTTTACCGGAAGAACACGTAATTGACCTTTATGGTGAACGGGTTTTGCTGATGCACGGTGACAGCCTGTGCACGGACGACATCGCTTATCAGCAACTCCGGACACTCGTCCGCAGCCCGGCGTGGCAACAGGACACACTATCCAAAACCCCGCAGGAACGTCTGCAAATGGCTTTACAACTACGCGACGCCAGCGACGAGCACAAGGGCAATGAGGACATCAATATCATGGATGTAAACCATGATGAGGTTATTCGTGCTTTCGAGCGTCACGACGTACTGAGAATGATTCACGGCCATACCCATCGCCCTGCCACCCATGACCTGGAAATAAATGGCCAGAGTGCCCAGCGAATTGTACTGGGTGACTGGTATACACAGGGCAGTGTGCTGAGAGTGGGGCCCGGCAGTTACGAACTATCCTGGCTTTAAAGAGCTGAAATCGCATCCATTTCCCGCTGGGTGAATCCGGCCTGCATTCGCGCGGGCATATTGAAAGGCCCCCTGATGGTGCCAGTGAAGTATTCCTTCAGCAGGCTCAGAAAAGTCGATTCAGGCTCCAGACCACGCTGGTCGCAGCAAATACGAAACCAGTGGCTGCCAATTTCCACGTGCCGGACTTCCTCTTCCAGGATGATCTCAAGAATTCTGACGGTTTCATGATCACCGGCCGACTGCAGTCGTTCGATCATACCGGGGGTGACATCCAGTCCACGCGCCTCCAATACCCTCGGGACCAGTGCCATGCGCTTCATGCAGTCATCCGCTGTGCGCTGGGCCATTTCCCATAAGCCGTTGTGGGCGGGGAAATCACCATAATTAAAGCCCATCGACTGTAAGCGGGTGGATAGCAATTGATAATGGCGGGCCTCCTCGGCCGCGACGGATATCCAGTCGTGGTAAAACTGGGATGGCATATCGCGGAAGCGGTAGGCCGCATCCAGCGCCAGGTTTATGGCGTTGAACTCGATATGCGTTACCGCATGGACCAGGGCTGCACGGCCCTGTTCACTTCCAAGCCGGCGACGCTTAAGTTTTGCAGGTGCAACCAGTTCCGGTTTGGAGGGATGACCCGCTACGCCGATCGGGGTGACCGGCGTATCGGGATCAAATTCGAAGTCGTTGACCTGCACCGCCAGCCACAAATTAGTGACAGCGGCACATTTTTCATCAGGCGACCTGATCGCAAGGCATCGTGCCGTGTTTTCAAAAATCGCAAGCACAACAACTATCCCCGTTACATATTGCTAATGACAGCATCCGCAAAGGCAGAAGTTGAAACCTCGGTGGCACCATCCATCTGACGTGCAAAATCATAGGTCACGATTTTCTGCTGGATGGTTTTACCAAATGCCTTGGCGATCAAAGCTGTCACTTCGGTCCAGCCTATGTATTCAAACATCATCGAACCGGAAAACATCAACGAACTGGGGTTGACCTTGTCGAGATTGGCATACTTCGGAGCCGTACCATGGGTGGCTTCAAATACCGCGATATGGTCTGCCATGTTGGCACCCGGTGCGATACCCATACCACCGACTTCGGCAGCCAGTGCATCGGACAGGTAATCACCATTAAGATTGGTCGTAGCCAAAACGCTGAATTCCGCCGGACGCAATTGCATCAACTGGAACATGATATCGGCAATGCGGTCCTTGATGACCACTTTGCCTTCCGGCCGGTTACCATCGTATTTGTCCCACAACTCGGCTTCGGTGATGGTCTCGTCAGCAAACTCTTCAGCCGCAAGTTCGTAACCCCATTTACGGAAAGCACCTTCGGTGAATTTCTGGATGTTGCCCTTGTGAACCAGGGTAACACTGTCTTTGTTGTGATCGATTGCATACTGGATCGCTTTGCGCACCAGTCGTTTGGAACCAAATGCAGAGATCGGTTTGATACCGAGACCAGCACCCTCAAAGAACTCTGCGCCCATTTCTTCACGCAGGAACTTGGCCAGTTTTTCGTTTTCCGGCGTACCGGATTCATACTCAATACCGGCATAAACGTCTTCGGTGTTTTCTCTGAAAATAATCGCATCGACATCTTCGGGGCGTTTCATAGGTGAAGGAACACCATCGAAATATTCAACCGGACGGACACAGGCATACAAATCCAGATCCTGGCGCAGGGACACGTTCAAAGAGCGAAAACCACCACCAACAGGGGTTGTCAACGGTCCTTTGACAGAAACGACGAGATCCTTGACAGCCTCCAGGGTTTCAGCCGGAAAATAGTTGCCGTCATAGATACCCGCTGCCTTTTCACCCAGAAACAATTCAGCCCAGTGAACTTTGCGTTTTCCACCATATGCCTTCTCAACTGCAGCGTTCCAGACCCGCATCGATGCGCGGGTAATATCGCCACCGATTCCGTCGCCCTCGATAAAACCAAGGATCGGGTTATCGGTTACAACTAACTTGTTATTTTCGATTGTAATTTTATCGCCGCTGGCGGGTATCTGGATATGCTCATAGCTCATGGTTTTAGTTCCTGTTAAATTGACTACAAATCAGCGGGACATTATACGTCCGACAGCTTCAAACCGCATTCAATTTGGTGTTTTCAATGGCTAAGTTCCTGATTGGTGGATTTCGCCATTTTTTGCATATCCACCATAAATACCGGCTCGAATATTCGTCAAGAGGACCACTTGAATTGCGCAATGGCGCGCCCTCCAGCGCCTGATATATATGCATTACAGCGTGTTTTCACTGTCTTTGGTGGATTTGGCACGAATACTGCATAAAACAGGTTACCAGGCTATCAACCACGAAAGGAGAAAATTATGGGTCGCGGTTCAGCAGGCAATGTGATTGCAGCATTATGCAGCTTTTTTATACCAGGCCTGGGGCAGTTACTGCAGGGTCGCTGGATACTGGCGGGATTCATGTTTGTGATGTCCATTCTGTTATGGGTCATTCTGCTGGGTTGGGTAATCCACTTATGGTCCATTATTGATGCCGCCATTTACACGCCACCGGTCACCTACCGTTCCTACAGGCAGCGCAGGGGCTACGACTGGTAAAAATAGTTTCATGTTCAAATGGGCCAACTCCGACATGACAGGTTGACCACCTGTGGGAGCACCTGAACCCTTTTGGATGCAGTGGGGGCGAAAACTTCTTGTTGAATGTTTTCACAGCCCGGAACTCACGCGATCAGTTTTCGCCCCCACTTCTTTATTTCACGCTTGAATCAACTGCTTTTGGGACAACCCTTAGCCTTCATCCTCTGCTAAGATAAAACCCGTTCATGTGTAGCGCTGGAGTCAAATAATGTATTTCAAACCCTTGTTGTTACCATTGCTGGCCCAGGTTGCTTTGACTTTTATCGTCATGGTCAACATGTACCGGAAACGTGTTTCAGAAATGAAAATAAAACGAATACACCCGCAACGGATTAAAACCCGGTACAAGTCAAAGGCACTGCTGACCGACTCGGCATCTGCCGCGGACAATTACTCCAACCTGTTTGAATTACCGGCCTTGTTTTACCTGGCAATTCTTCTCACCCTGACCTTGATGGTGCAAGACAGCATCCTGGTTGTGCTCGCCTGGCTATTTGTCGTCTCGCGCTACCTGCACAGTTTTATCCACGTAAGCTACAACAACGTGATGCACCGCTTCTCGGTCTTCATTTTCGGCAGTTTTGTGATTCTTGCTTACTGGGTACGTCTCGGTTGGATCATTTTACTGGCTTGAGGAAGAGTAGATGACCAGGGAAAAACAAGCCTGCGGCAGTTGTTTTTGCGGTGCAATCGGGTTTTCTGCAAAGCTGCCCAGCAAATGGTGTGCACACTGTCATTGCAGCATGTGCAGAAAAACGCATGGCGCCGGTTACGTGACCTGGGTCGGATTTGAGGCCGACCGGGTCGAGCTAACACGCGGCGAAGATCAACTGGGTTGGTTTGATTCATCGGCAGGCGCACAACGTGGTTTTTGCCGGCAGTGTGGCAGTAGCCTGTTCTTTCGCTCCGAACGATGGGCCGGAGAATTACATATCGCCCTGGGAAGCATGGACGACGCGATCGACCGTCAACCACAGGCCAATGTATTTTTCGATAAGCACGTTGACTGGATGCCCATTGACGAAACTCTAAAACAGGTAGACGGCTAGTCTCCTTAGTTACACTGCCGCGATTTTTGTGAAAATTCAACTTAACTGGCGTAACCCTTTCTCAAAAAGAGCTATTAATACAATCGAAGAAATATCGGTAGCGCCAGGTTCGCCATATTGCGAATACCCAGCCGGACCTGTCAGTCACGCAGAGCAGCAAGCTCCATGTCATCGTAGCGCAGGCGCATGGAAAGCACGCGGGCGATCGCCTCGATCAGGTTATGCGCGAACTGTCTGTGTTGTACTTTTAGCTGGTCAAAAGCCTCGCGCCGCAACATGAATAAATCCGTGTCGGTTTGTGAGATCGCCTCGTTACCCCGCCGTTGACCGTCCAGAAAAGACAGACCGCCAAAAAAATCACCACGGCCATAGGTCGCCAGGTGATGACCTGTCGTTCCTTGCGACGGTAACATCATTTGAACCGTACCCCGGCGAATCAGAAACAATTGATCCCCGCGATCACCCACCGAGTAGATTTTCTCACCGGCCTTGTATGAGCGTGACTCGAGACAGGCTGCAAGCGCGGCTACGGTCTCCGTTTTACGGCCTTTCAGCAACTCCATCTCATGAAGATCAAGCAGGGTCTCATCCTGCACGGCCTGGCTTTCGATACCCAGAATTTGCTCTTCCACCCAGACCTGGGCTTCGTCGCGTCTTTGAAACACTTTGACATGTTCGGTGTCAGCGGTGATTTCCATCTGCTGAAAAAAGCCTTCGATATTACGGCCGTTTGGCAGATTTTGCGGCAGGTCAGTAAAAATCAGATAACCCTTGCGGTCGACGATGGTTTCACGAATCTGGTTCAGAACCTGCGCAACCGAAACATCCACGCCCTGCACGCGACGCATATCGAGAATGAAGTAAGTACATTTTTTCAGTTCGGGCTCGAGGGCATCGTAGAGTTGATCCTTGGTGCCAAAAAACAGGCTCCCCTGTAATTCCACGATCACGGTGTTGTCACCCTGTTGCTCCAGTAACTTCATTTCCTGCTTCGATCGGCGGCGCCTGGCAAACACCTGGTCGCCATGGGTTTTACGGCGAATCACCGTGCTGGACAATTGCTCACGAATAAACAGCAGCATGGCCAGCGCGATGCCAATCCCGGAAGCCATTATCAGGCTCGTGGTCACCGCGGTAATCACAACAGCAGCAATCACCATGAAATCAAAAACGGTCAATCGTGAACTCAGCAGACTGAAACTCTTACGATCGATCATACGCACACCCACGATGATCAGAATTCCGGCCAGCCCTGCTACCGGAATCCACGCTACAAGCCAGCCTAGCAAAACAAAAGCAAGTAATGCCAACACCCCTTCGAATACACCCGACAAACGGGTTTGTCCACCGCTCGAAAGGTTCACCATGGTTGCACCCATCTGTCCGGCTCCAGGCATACCACCAATGCAGGCTGAAGCGACATTTGCGACTCCCTGGGCGACCAGTTCGCGGTTGGAATCATGGCGACTGCGGGTCATTGCATCCAGTACGACGCAGGTCTTCAAGGTGTCAATCGACAACAATACGGCCAGTGTAAGAGCCGGTAGCAACAAACCGGCTACCTGGCTTACCTTGAGTTCACCTATCTCCAGCCAGCGCCCTGTGATGGCATCGAACAGTCCGTGCGCCTCTCCCGGTAACCGGCCGATAATCAGCGGGTTGTCTGCGGTCGTCAAAAGCGATTGATCGATCAACGCGATACCAAAATAGGCCATTACCCCGGCCAGCAAACCCACAATCGCTGCAGGTACCAGTTTGGTGAACCGCGGGGCTGTCAGCATCACCAACACAGTGACCAGTCCCACCACGAGGGCCTGCCATTGCCAAAGACCCGGAGAATTGAGAGCCTGCCACCAGGAAATATGCTCCGGGACACCCAAAAGCTTGGGCAACTGGCTGCCGATGATAATCAGGCCAACGCCGCTCAAATACCCACTGACGACCGGATAAGGAATGTACTTGATAAAACTGCCGACCCTGACCCGACCGAGGAAAAACTGGATGATACCGGTCAGCAAACCCAACACTGTGAGCAATAAGACAACGGACCCGGCAGGTATCCCCTGCTGAACAGCTTCGATTGCGAAGGCCGCCATAACGGCCGCGGCAGGAGCGCAGGGTGCTGTAATCAGGCGGTTGGTGCCACCCAGGGCCGGCGCGAACAAGCCAAGTGCTGTTGCACCCAAAATGCCGGCTATGGCGCCCAGACTCGCATATGAAGGCCCAATGGCAGCATAAATGGTCACACCAAAAGCAATGGCCGAGGGCAAGGCGACCAGCATGGCGGCAAAACCGCCCCAAAAATCCCCGCTCAGCTTGTCCTTCTGCAGGATGTCCTGAAGGCCTGTGGGTAGGAAATTAAGATTCATGCCGGTCATATAGTAGATTGAGAGCCAGTATTCTGACCTATTTTGCACCGCTGTAAATGTTTTTTATATCCTGCCAATGACAACAGCCTTTTACTCCGGCACCGACCAGTCAATCACTTGCTGCTGATGCTGGAGCAGATATTCATTGGCACTTGAGAAATGACGACAACCAAGAAACCCCCGGTGCGCCGACAACGGCGACGGGTGCGGAGCCTTGAGTACCAGGTGTTTTCTGCGATCGATTACTGCGCCTTTTTTCTGTGCATAACTTCCCCAGAGCATAAACACCAGGCCTTCTCTTTCATCGTTCAATAACTCCACGACCGCATCGGTAAAGGTCTCCCAGCCCTTGCCCTGGTGCGAGCCTGCCTGTCCGCGCTCAACGGTCAATACCGCATTGAGCAATAACACGCCCTGCTCCGCCCAGGATTGCAAACAACCGTGATGGGGCGGTGCTATACCCAGGTCATCCTGGATTTCACGGTAGATATTGGCCAGCGACGGTGGTACCCGCACGCCGGGTTGCACCGAAAAACACAAACCATGGGCCTGCCCGGGCCCGTGGTAGGGATCCTGACCCAGAATCACGACACGCACCTGCTCAAACGGCGTGCTGTTAAGCGCATTGAATATTTGCGGGCCCGGTGGATAAATCACAGCGCGATGCTGTTTCCGGGTGACGAGGAATTCCCGCAGCTTGTGCATGTATTCCTGTTTGAACTGATCCTCAAGCCGGCCAAGCCAGGATTCGTGCAATTGGACATTTCCCATTTCTTTGCCACCCGTGCCTTTTCCCTCATTACTCTTGATACTATACACTTTGACCCAAGTTATCAGGTCAATCAATATGGCCTTGTTCGTACAAACTGGAGTCAACATGCCCATTCAAACAGACGTAGTCATCATCGGTGCCGGCCCTGCCGGGCTATTCCAGGTTTTCGAGTTGGGTTTGCTGGATATTCATGCACACGTGGTCGATTCGTTACCGCGCATTGGCGGCCAGTGTGGCGAGTTATATCCGGAAAAACCAATATATGACATCCCGGCTTATCCGGTGATTGGTGCGCAGGAACTCATCGACCGCCTGATGGAGCAGATTGAGCCTTTTAAAGCCCAGTTTCATCTCGGACAGGCCGTTACCGGTCTGGAGCGAAAAGACAATGGCCGTTTCGCACTGGTCACATCTGCCGGCACCGAGTTCGACACCGCCACCGTTATTATCGCGGCCGGTCTTGGCGCCTTTCAGCCACGCCAGCTACGTGCGCCGGGCGCCGCTGACTTCAACGATAAAGACATTCATTACAAGATAACCCGGACGGATGACCTGGCCGGCAAGGATATTATTATCCTCGGTGGTGGTGACTCAGCACTCGACTGGACGCTTGAATTACACGACAAGGTCAAAAGCCTAACCCTGATCCACCGTCGCGTCGAATACCGTGGTCAACCCGCTTCGGTCAAAAAGATGAAAGCCCTGGCCGAAAAAGGCGCATTGCGTGAGCTTCACGGTATGGTGCGCGAAGTCCGCTCAGATAATGGAAGTTTCAAGGGCTTGAGCGTAGCGGATGCAGAAGGCAATACCCATGAAATCGATGCCGATAAGGTTTTCGTCTTCTGGGGTCTGTCACCCAACCTCGGGCCGGTCGGCGAATGGGGTCTGGATATCGACAAGCGGCAGATACGGGTGGATACCGAGAAGTTCCAGACCAGCGAGACAGGTATTTTTGCCGTGGGCGATATCAACACCTACCCCGGTAAGAAAAAACTCATCCTCAGTGGTTTTCACGAAGCTGCGCTGGCAGCCTTTGGTGTGCAAAAACATCTTGATCCTGATAAGCGCGTGTTCCTGCAATACACCACAACCAGCCCTATCATGCACAAACGCCTGGGACTTAATAAAGACAAATAAGACGAGGAAAGACCCGCGGTTTACCTTTGTCACATCCGATGAACTTTCGGTTCAGACCTGTTCCGGGCCTTCCTCGGGTAGTTTCGACCACTCGGATACATCGAGCGCAGCCCGGTAACCGTGCCAGGTGGCATAAGCCAGCCAGGGTATGATGAAAATCAGACCAATACCGGCGGTGACAAACCCGACCAGGGTCAACGAGCAAATCAATATTGCCCAGACAAACATCGCGGGCTTATTACGTAATACCCCGTTGATACTTGATATCACGGCAGTGATGACATCAATATCACGATTGGCCAGCATCGGTAGCGAAAATACACTGGCCGCGAAGCTGAAAGTGGCAAAAATGGAACCCACCGCTGAACCGATCAGAAGAAAGCTTATGATATGGCCCCACTCGGGTTTGCCACCCAGTGGAAAAAACACCTGGACCATCATGCCGGCCCTCGCCCACAACAGGAAAATGACCAGCAAAACCAGCGTGAAGACCATCGAGTTACCCAGTGGTCGCTTAATTGCCTTGATGGTGTGCGCCAGATCAGGTGTCTTGCCTTCACACAGTTGCCGGCTTACCGAGTAAAGACCAAATGCCAGCATGGGAGCAACAAAAACAAAACCGGAAAGCGCGCTTAATAACAGCACAAACCCGCCCAGTTTCCACGCCAGAAAGGCCACAAAAATACTGATCAGGAATACAAAAAGACCATAAGCAAGGCTAATGCCTTTCGCCTTGGTGAAATCAATCCAACCCGCCCGCAACCAGCCGAACGCAGCACCCGTATCAAGCGACCGGCATGGCACTATGAGTGTTTTGGCTGGAATGGTTTTCGGCTGCTTGTTTTCTTCATTCATTTTTGGACTCAAAACCCGGGTTGTTGTCTGGCTCTGATATTTTTGCTTTCCACTCAGCATTCGGGTCATTAGCAAAAGTATGGCTCATAAAACGATCTTTTTCCTCCCAAATTCCATTCAACCAGGATTTGAGGCGACCTTTAGCCAACCCATCCTCCCTGAAATCGGCACCTCGAAGTTCATCGTCAATCGCTCGCAATTCAATATGGACCGAAATCTTTCGCACCTGGCCGGACACGTATTGCCAAACAGACGGTGTACCATCCGGGTACACAATCGTGACATCAATCAAACAATCCAGGGCATCATCAAACGAGTATAAAACCTGCCCGATGCCACCATAGCGTGGTCTCAACAGGTGTTTGTAGGGTGAGTTTTGCGCATCTCTTTTGGCCTCGGAAAAACGCGTCCCCTCGGGAAATGTCATCATGGCGACCGGAATGTGTTTTAGTTTTTCACAGGCACGCGCAGCATTTTCCAGATCCTTACCACGCAAGGATGGATTCCTGATAAGTTCCTGTCTGCTGTAACGGCGCAAAAATGCCATGTCCAGCGCCCACCATGCGACACCCAGAACCGGCACCCAGATCAATTGATGTTTTAGCAGGTACCGTCCAAAAGGTGCCCGACGGTTCAAAACGTGTTGTAAAGCCAGGATATCCACACCTGACTGGTGATTACAAAAAACCAGGTAGTGACCCTTATGATTGATACCCTCGGGCATATGGACATCCCATTCCATAGGATAAAACCACACTGCCGCCTTATTGATCGAAACCCACAATTCACCGAGCGAGGACAACCAGTGGGTCATGGCATCCCTCGCCCGACCCTTTGGTGCCATCAATTTAAAAATCGACAGTATAAAAATGATCATCGTTAAAACAATGGTACTGACAGAGACAATCAGTATTACGATTGCACCCTGCAGTCCATAACGCAGCTTCGTCAACATGCCACTGGTTTCTAGCGGGTTTTCCTGAACCGCAGCGTCATACGGTCACTCTCACCGATAGCGGCATATTTCTCTTTGTCCTGATCACCCAATGAATAGCTTGGAGGCAAAGTCCAGACGCCTTTTGAGTGATCCCTTGTGTCTTTGGGATTGGCATTAATTTCAGATCCCTCAACAAATTCAAAGCCGGCATTGGCCGCCAGTTCCTTGACTGCTGCCTCGGATACATAACCCTGCTTTGCGGTAACCTTCGGGTCAGAACCTTCCTCTGCCCGGTGCTGCACCACACCCAGAATCCCGCCTGGTTTTAACACCCGGGCAAACTCGTTAAAAATATCTTGTGCCTGACCGGCGCTTATCCAGCCATGGGTATTGCGGAAGGTAACAATGGCATCCAGTGAATCGGCTTCACCCAGTGATGGTGATTCCGGCGGCGAGAAATATTCAAATGTAACCTGGTCATAAACTTCCGGATGTTTTGCGAAAGTTTCTTCCATCTTCTTTGGCAGTTCGTAACGGTAAGCCGGTTGCCCTTCGACTTTTGGATCCCAGGTGGCAACAATCAATGTGCCATGATCACGCATGGCCGGTGCCAGAATCTCGGTATACCAGCCACCACCCGGCCAGATTTCCATAACCGTGTCACCGTCTTTGATACCAAAGAACTCGAGGGTTTCGACCGGATGACGATATTGATCACGTGCCTTATTGGCCTCAGAACGATGCTCGCCCTGCGCACCCAATGCCACACGCTCGGCAAAGCTTAAATTGCCGGCAACGGCAGTTGAAGTGAGCATTATTGCTACCAAACTCAAAAAAATGGATTTCACTGATCTCTCCTGGTTCTTCGTTGCACGCATCATACCCAAACTCCGGACCATTCGGAAGTCAGTACTTATTCCATACAGGTCGAGCACATCTTAAAAAGTGTCTGTCGCTGTTTGCTGAGTCTAAACCGGCCAGACTAACGGGACAAAACCGGTTCGAGTATCGTCCAGACGTTCTCCAACAATACCGGCTGGCCCTTTTCATTGGGGTGAATATTGTCCGCCTGTAACAAATCTGGCCGCATAGCGACCCCCTCCATGAAGAATGGCACAAGCAATGTGTCGAATTCATTGGCAAGATCAGCATACATGGATTCGAACTTTTCGAGGTAGGCAGTGCCATAATTCGGTGGCAACTTGATCCCGGCAAGCAACACCCGGGCACCAATACGCTGGCTTTGCTGAATCATGCTTGTCATGTTTTCACGGGTAATGTCAGGATTGATGCCACGCAGACCGTCATTTGCTCCAAGTTCAATAATGACGATTTCGGGTTTGTAACGATCAAGCAGGCGTGGCAGACGTGCAAGACCACCCTGTGTAGTATCACCGCTGATACTGGAGTTGAGAATTCGGTAGGAATAACCATATTCCTGAAGACGGATGTCCAGTAGATTCACCCAGGATTGTTCGCGATCCATGCCATAACCGGCGCTCAGGCTGTCACCCAGGATGAGTAATACAGGCGGTTCCTTTGCTGATATGACCAGCGGGAATTAACCCAAAAATCAATAACAGAAGCGATAAAATAACTCTCATGAATACTCCAATATCTAAACACGAAACATTTGCCCTCGAAGCAGATAATCTTAGCAAAATCGTCACCAGCCCCGAGGGTATGCTGACCATACTAGACCAGGTCAGCCTGCAAGTCAGTCACGGTGAACGTATTGCCATCATCGGTGCCTCCGGTGCAGGTAAATCCACCTTGCTGGGCTTGCTGGCCGGGCTTGATCTGCCCACATCCGGCAAGGTCTGGCTGGCCGGTAACGAACTGACTGCACTGGATGAAGACGGCCGTGCGGCCTTACGTGCCGATGAAGTCGGCTTTGTATTCCAGTCTTTTCACCTGATTCCTTCATTGACCGCGCTTGAAAATGTCATGTTACCGCTGGAACTGGCCAGCCATGACAAACCCATGGAAGCAGCGCAAACGGCCCTGGGGAACGTGGGCCTGGGTGAACGTTCCGGTCACTACCCGCGGCAGTTATCGGGTGGTGAAAAGCAACGGGTTGCCATCGCCCGTGCCTACGTCGTTCAACCAACGGTGCTGTTCGCTGACGAACCCACGGGTAATCTCGACCAGCAAACCGGTGAAACGGTAATCGACATCCTGTTTCGAATGAACAAGGAATACGGCACCACCCTGGTACTGGTCAGTCATGACCTGGTACTCGCCAAACGTTGTGACCGGATCATACAGATGGAGGCGGGCCACATTAAATTGCAAGAGCCTGTGAACGCGGAGCCGGAGGTTTGAAAGCGCTGACACTGGCCTGGCGGTTATTGTTACGGGACTGGAAGTCCGGTGAGTTAACCGTCCTGGGTATTGCGCTCGTGATCGCGGTAACCTCGTTGACCGCCGTTGCATTTCTTACCGACCGTGTCGGCCATGCGGTGGAGTTACGTGCTGCCGAATCACTGGCAGCCGATCTGCGTCTGGGTTCCAGTCAGCCACTGCCCGAACGGTATATCGAAATGGCCGAGCAGGCAGGTTTACGAACGGCATCGATGCTAATCATGCCCAGTGTCGTTTTCGAAGATGATCGCAGTACGCTTTCCGCCATTAGCGCAGTCACTGACGGTTACCCCTTGAGGGGTCGACTCAAGACTGCACCGAGGCTGTTATCGGAATCGGGTGAAACCGATGACATTCCAGCACAGGGCGAAGCCTGGGCAAGCACCCGTTTACTGGCCAGGCTCGGTGCCGATACCGGCTCGGTGATCACGGTTGGAAAGGCCAGTTTCCAGGTTACAAAAGTACTTGATTTCAGACCGGACCAGGGTTGGCGGTTTGTAGATCTTGCCCCGACCCTGCTGATTAACATGGCTGATCTCGAACGTACCGAACTGGTTCAGCCGGGCAGCCGTGTGAGTTACCGCAACCTTTTCGCCGGACCCCGTAAAGACATCGCCGCGTTTAAACCGAAACTGGAAGAGTTGTTAACCGCCGGTGAACAATTACGCGATATTGCAGACAGCGATCCGCAAATGCGCTCGGCAGTGGACCGGTCCGGCCGCTTTCTAAACCTTGCTTCACTGGTCAGTGTTTTATTGTCCGCCGTGGCGGTCGCAATGGCTGCGCGACGTTACGCCATCCGTCACCGTGACCGTATTGCCCTGCTCAAGTGTCTCGGCTCACAACAGGCATTTATCCTGCGCTTAAACCTGCTCCAGTTGTTCATGCTGACCCTGCTGGGTGCCGCCGCAGGTATCGTATTGGGGTTTGTGGCGCAACAGGGCCTGGCCTGGGTTGCCAGTGACCTGATCGCCCAGGAGTTGCCGGCAGCCGGGCCCTCACCAGTCGTTCTCGGCCTGGTGACCGCCCTGTTCATCCTGGTTGGTTTTGCATTACCTGATCTGATCCAGATGGGTAAAACACCGGTGTTGCGGGTGTTACGGCACGATGTCGAACCACCACCACTGCGTTACGGCATCAGTTACCTTGCGGGTGCTTTCGCCGTGCTGGCACTTTTACAATGGATGGTGCGTGATATGGCATTGGTATTGGCGATTGCCGGCGGGACCGCCGGCACCTTTGCTGTGCTGGGTTTCGCAGGCTGGTTACTGGTCAAAGCCACCGGTCGCTTTCGCGGTGTTGCCGGAGTCTCCTGGCGATATGGGCTCGCCAACCTGAACCGGCGTGGCCGTGAGAGTGTTGTACAGGTGGTCGCTTTTGGTCTCGGCCTGATGGTACTGATGCTGTTAACCCTGGTCAGAAATGACCTGATGGAAACCTGGCGGGACAGTTTACCAAGTGATGCCCCGAACCAGTTCATGATCAATATTCAGCCCCATGAAGTTCCAGAAATGCAGCAGTTCCTCGCCTCAAAGAATATGGATGTACCGGAATTTGCACCCCTGGTAAGGGCCCGTATGACGACCATCAACGGTCAGGATGTCAGCCAGATCACCTTTGAAGACCCCCGGGGTGAGCGCTGGGCCAAACGGGAATCCAACCTGAGTTTCGGTGACAACATTCAAACCGGTAACCAATTGATAGAAGGCCAATGGTGGCAACCCGGAACTGACAGGCACGAGGTATCGGTAGAAGTGAATTTCGGGCGTGAACTGGGTGTCAAGCTGGGTGACAAGCTGGAGTTTGATATTGCCGGTGAACCGGTCACCGCCACGGTGACAAGTTTCCGGAGCGTTGAATGGGATACATTTCAACCCAACTTTTTCATGTTCTTCTCAAGCTCGACATTAACGGGCTACCCTGCCACCTACATCACCGCGCTGTATGTGAACGATGAAGATGACAACAAGATTCTGGAACTGATGCGGCAGTTTCCGAGTGTGACCGTCATAGACCTTGAAGCATCACTGGCACAGGTGCGTGACGTGATGGACAAGGCCTCGCTGGCTGTACAGGCGGTATTTCTATTTACCCTGTTTGCAGGCCTGGCCGTATTGTGGGCCGCCGTTCAATCCAGCCTGGATGAACGCAGTTTTGAAAGTGCGATCCTGCGCACACTGGGAGCCACCCGTGGTAGGGTCCTGGCCGGTGTGCTGGTTGAGTTCCTCGCCATCGGTCTGCTCGCGGGGCTGCTTGCATCAAGCGGTGCAAGTCTTGCCGCCTGGTACCTGGCGGTCAATGTCTATGATCTTCAGTACCAGTTCAGTCCCGTACTCTGGCTAACGGGACCGCTCCTGGGCATGCTTTTTGTCGGTAGCAGCGGATTGATGGCAACCTGGCGGGTGGTCACCCATTCACCTCTGAATGTATTGAGGGGTGTCTAATCTGCTAAATCAAAAAAGCCCGGCGCGTGGCCGGGCTTTTGAGTTGCTCTGTAAATTGAGCGGATTTGCTGAGGACTGAACTCTAGAAGTTATAGGTTCCCTCGATACCCCAGATGGCCGGCTCATTGACGAAGCCGGTATTGTTACTGAAGTCAACGAATCCCTTAACATTGTGTTCATCGGTTATATTGCGACCAAACACAGCCAGTTCCCAATTGTTCCTCGTATTTCTGTAACCGACCCTCAGACCACCTTCATACTGGGCAGCGGTTTGAAACTCAGGTGTGTAATACAGAGCCATCTGGATCTTTCCGTAATAAACCCAATCGGTAAAGATGAAAAGTTCACCATCCTCACCCACCGGCGTGCCATAGCGGAGCGTGAAGGTATAGTTGGTTTTCGGTGTCCTTGGGAACGGGTTGCCGTCGATGGAGACCTGGCCGTTTTCATCCCTGCGCTGCCATGCCTCACAAAGTGTAGAACCACATGGAACCACGCTCAGGCCATCATCCTTGATCTCGGTATTGTTATAAGCATAACCAAAGGTTGCCATAACATTTTCAGTTACCAGCCATTGAAGATCGATCTCCCAACCTGACGCCGTACCTTTATCGGCGTTAATCACCTGGTTGCTATTCGAGGCTCCACCGATAATGGATAACTGCATGTCATCAACGTTGTAATAGAAAACACTGGTATTTAAACGTAAGCGGTCTTCCAGCAGGTCTGCCTTGTAACCGATTTCATATGACATGATCGTTTCCGGATCAGCAACCGTCGGGAACTCAAGAAATGCAACGTCACGCCCCTGGATGGATTGCGCCCTGAAACCGGATGCTATCCTGCCGTAAATATTGGAACTGTCATTGATCGCGTAATCAGCGGTCACATCCCAGCTGACTTTATCGGCAGAAACGTCGATCTTGTCCACCGGCGGAATACCCAGATCAAGCCAGAGTTGACCATACTGTAATACCCTGTAATCCCGCTTGTCATCGGTATAGCGCAGACCGGCGCTAAGGGTGAATTGATCGTTTATATCATAGGCACCCTGACCAAATATGGCCCAGGCATCATTGGTGTGTTTGACAATCGTATTTTGCGGTGGACCACCAAAACCAAAGGAAGCAAAAGAATCTGTTTCAACCTTAAGTGAACTATTGAAATAGAAAAACCCAGCCTGCCAGCTGAATGCCCCATCGGTGTCACTCGCGAGACGAAGTTCCTGGGTGAACTGATCGGTATCTGCACCATCCTGGGTCACCGACGGTACCGTAATTGTGCCCGGGAAAGTCAAGGTTGGAGCACCGAAAACAGGCGCTGCCGGATCAAAGGTGATCCCGGATGGAATCGATGCCTGTCCGCTGAAATCAACAACACCACCGTCAATGTCACCACGACTGAAACCATCACCTTGCTGATATGAAGTGATGGATGTCAGCGTTGTACTGGAAAGATCCCACTCCAGATTCAAGGTATAACCGGATGCGTCATATTCCTGCGGGTTATTATCGCCACCATCGTAATACACGGTGTTACGGTCGTAATTCTGGTTCAGCTTATTGCTGCCGGTATCAAATACATTGGCCCGGAATATTGATGAAGTTCCTTCAAGATCACGCGCCTGGGCGAGAAAAAGTGCTGAGAAGTTTTCGCTGGGTGTCCACAATAACTGCACACGACCGGCGATTTCCGAGTATTCACCCATGGCGTTTTTTACCTTGGTGAAGCCATTGTTATTGTCTATCCAGTTATCACGGGTTCTGTATACCATCGACATCCGGCCTGACAATACATCCGGCACCAGGCTGCCACCAACGGCGGCTTCAACATTGCCCGTCATATAGGTACCCAGTGAACCATAAGCATAACCACTGGTTTCATGTTCAGGGCGGCGACTGTTGAATTTGACAATACCTGCTGTTGTATTTCTGCCAAACAGTGTGCCCTGTGGTCCACGGATAACTTCAACCTGCTCCATATCAAAAATCGGGAAGCTCTTGAGTACCACATTTTCCATTACCACTTCATCCATGATGACGGATACCGGCTGTGATGCTGCGAGATCAAAATCGATATTACCCAATCCACGGATATAAAAACGCGGTGCAGAACGGCCATTAGATGACTCTGCATACAGACCCGGTACACGGCCCGACAGGGCCAGCACATCCTCACCACCGGAGAACATGGTCTGCAAATCGTCGCCGGACAGCGTCGCGATGGACAAAGGAACGTCCTGTATGCTCTCCGCACGCTTGGTGGCTGTTACGATCACTTCTTCCAGTATGTTATCTGAGTATGCCTCATCATCTTGCGCATAAATCAGACTGGTGCCGGAAAGAGATACAAGTCCTGCTAAAACAGATAGATAAAGTTTTTTTCTAGATTTAATTTGAGGATTTTTTGAGTTCATTGAAATGCCCTTTGTGCTGGTTTTTTTACCGGAACCATGACATCCCGGCGTTATATTCCCAAGGCTGATCAAGACTGGATAGTGATTTCGACCCGGACAAACCGGTGACCACGCCTTAAGCAATTTTGACCGTAGCTTTATACCATATTATGAGTCATAAAAGGACTGAAAAATCGGCTTTCGAACCACTTTATAGACAACACCGGCAACCTGACATACAACTTGTCATATACTAAAAGCAAGCTTACAACCAACCTACACAAAACCTGGCGAGGCCAAAACATGGATCCCAAAGTTACCGAGTTATATAACGACTACATACATGGCGATATGCCAAGACGTTCCTTCCTTAAACAACTGGCCGTCATCACCGGTGGTGCCACCATGGCGAATGCCGTGCTGGCGCTTGTTGAGCCCAACTATGCACTGGGACAACAGGTCAAACCGGATGATGACCGCCTGCAACAGGGTTATGTCACCTATGATGGCACCAGCGGCCCGGTCAGAGCCTACTTCGCCAAACCGGCAGGAGCAGCACAGGCCCTGCCGGGCGTACTTGTGATACATGAGAACCGTGGACTGAACGCACATATTGAAGATGTGGCCCGACGTGCCGCACTCGAAGGCTATATCGCGGTTGCACCTGACGGCCTCAGTTTTGTCGGCGGAGCGCCGGTTGACCAGGAGGCAGCGAGGGATAAGTTTCGCGAAGCGGATACCGCGACCATTACAGCGGATGTCATCAAGGGTGTTGGCTATCTGAAGACGCGTGAAGACTGCACCGGTAAAACCGGTGCTGTCGGCTTTTGCTATGGCGGTGGTGTCGCACTGCAATGCGCCATAGCAGAAGCTGCCACCGATGCCAGCGTGTGTTATTACGGTCGCGCCCTGTCCACCGAACAAACCGCCGAGGTTTCAATTCCGTTGATGATGCACTATGCCGGAAATGATAAACGTGTCAATGCGATGATCCCCGATTTTCGCACTGCGCTGGACACCTATGAAGTTGCTTATAGCCTGCACATGTATCCGGGTACCGGTCATGGCTTCCACAATGACACCAGCCAGGCACGTTATGACGAAACCGCTGCGAAGCTTTCGTGGCAAAGAACCATCAATTTCTTTAACCATTACCTGTAAGCCTGACAGGACATGCTGAGCGATATTCAAATACAGCAATTTCATGAGGATGGTTACCTCGTTCTGGAAGAGGCGATTGCGAAAGCGGATATTGAGAAGCTAAAGACTGCCGCACTGCAGATTGTTGATGATTTTGATATCAGTAGCCACCGGGCAGTATTCAGTACTTCGGACCGGGATAGCGGGCGTGATGACTACTTTTTTGACTCGGCCGAAAACGTTCATTGTTTTCTCGAGGAGGGTGCGCTTGACCATGATGGTGAGTTACTGAAGCCCGCGCGACTCGCCATTAATAAGATCGGTCATGCCATGCATGATCTGAATCCGGTATTCAAAACTTTTTGCCAGCAACCCCTGCTCGGACAGGTCTTGCGGGACATCGGCTACAAGGCACCCCTGCTTTGGCAGACCATGTATATCTTCAAGCAACCGCATATTGGCGGTGAGGTACGCTGGCACCAGGATGGCAGCTACTTGATTTCGGAGCCGTCCACGGTGACCGGTATCTGGATTGCCATTGAGGATGCCAACCGGGATAACGGTTGTTTATGGGTACAACCGGGCGGACATCGCTCGCCCTTACGCGAAATTTACAAGGTTGACTGGACAAAGCGTGAAGGTGCACTGACCGATCTGGACAGCACACCATGGCCCGCCACCGATGAAGCCGTCGCGGTGGAAGTTCCCGCCGGTAGCGTGGTGATCTTCCATGACCACATGCCCCATTACAGTTCACAGAACCGGTCGGATTTCTCGCGGCATGCATTTACATTGCATGTTGCCGAAAAGACCGCCAGGTGGTCTGGTAGCAATTGGCTACAACGCCGGACGCTGGGCGACTTTGCGTTGTAAATCCGATTTTTCTTCTTCGCCAAGAAAGGCCATTTCAAACCCGTCAAGCTGGGATTGATGAACCTGTGCCCCGCTCAGACCGGTCGCGGGCGCGGCAACCGTGTATTCATGTTCGATATCAATTGCGCTAATACCCGGGTCATCGGTGTTCAGGCAAAATTTCACACCCTGGTCAGCCAGCGCTTTGACAGGATGTGAAGCGTAGTCGCTGACCGTACTGGTATGCAAATTCGAGGTCGGGCAAACCTCCAGCCCGATACCATGCTTTGCGAGGTAATCGACCAATACCGGATCCTCTATCGCACGAAAACCATGACCAATACGCTCTGCCCCAAGGTCTTCAATGGCCGACCAAACACTCTGCGGGCCATCAGCTTCACCCGCGTGGATGGTCACATGCAGGCCGGCATCGCGAACACGTTTGAAATGACTCTTGAACAGCTGTGCCGGGTAGCGGAATTCGTCACCGGCGAGGTCCACTCCAACGATGTGATCACGGTGTGCCAGGATAGCATCCAGTTCCTTCATACATGCCTCCACACCATAGGTGCGGCTCAGGATGCCAATGATATTGGCACGCACCCCGGTATCACGCTCAGCCGCGCGTACGCCGTCTGCACAGGCTTCCATAACCTCGGCCGGATCCATGCCGTGTGACTCCGCCATGAACCACGGACTGTAGCGCAGTTCGATGTAATCAATACCCTCTGACCTGGCGTCCTCAACGTTTTCATAGGCAACACGTCGGCAGGCATCCGCATCGACCAGAACAGCGGTCATATGCTCGAATCGCTCGAGAAACGCCATCAAACCAGGCGCTGATTCATCAACATGAACATAGGGTGCAAGATCGGCCACGCTTTTGGCTGGTAGCGCAATACCATGCTGATCAGCCAGCTCCAGTATGGTCTGGAGCCTGATACTGCCATCCAGATGACGGTGTAATTCGACCAATGGCAGGTTGCGGTCAATCATTCTGTTTTCTTCGCTTCAACCCAGTCCCTGATGTTTGCGCCCGGTTCATCGGTTGCATACTAAAAAAGGTCTTTTTCATGGGGTTAAACCTACCTGGTGTCCGGGTCAAGTCATGCATTGTACCTATGTTGGATCGCAATATGCAGTCATTCGCAACCCTGCTACCGGGCTGCTTGCATAAGCGTTAACTATCGGGTGCATGCATAAAAACGATTTAACTATCACTTGTGAAAGGTCCATACTCTCCCCAAATTAAAACCGGGTAAGCAAACACCCGTTCGTATTTTTGACTAAAAGGAGATATTCAAGTGACCCACCAGGTACCCAACATTACATTCAAAACCCGTGTCCGCGACGAAAGTGTTGAAGGCCCGAATCCTTTTCGCTGGCAGGATGTAACTTCCGATGACATTTTCAAAGGCAAGAAAGTGGTCGTGTTTGCCCTGCCCGGCGCATTTACGCCAACCTGCTCGAGCACCCATCTGCCCGGATACGAAAAACACTACCAGGAAATGCGTGATGCCGGTATCGATGAGGTCTACTGCCTGAGCGTGAACGATGCCTTCACCATGTTCCAGTGGGGTATCCACCAGGGTGTGAAAAATGTGAAATTGCTCCCGGATGGAAGCGGTGATTTCTCACGTTTGATGGGTATGCTGGTACGCAAGGATAACGTGGGTTTTGGTCAGCGTTCCTGGCGTTACTCCATGCTGGTCGAAGATGGTGAAATCAAGAAGGTCTTCAGCGAGGCCGGCAAACAGGACAATGCACCCTCCGACCCGTTCGAAGTCAGTGATGCCGGCACCATGCTGGCCTACATTAAATCCAATTCCTGAGTGAAAAATTAAAAAACGCAGAACTTTCGGGTTCTGCGTTTTTTGTTATGTCCGATAGGTGGCTCGACCCTGTTTTACGTGGTACCGGTGTGATAGTGTCCTGATGGAATTGACAAGGTAGAAAGCATCCATGGTAAACCCCCTGATTTTTATTCATGCAATTTGTGCTGAGCTGGGATTATTCGCATTCCTGTGGGTCCTGGTGGAGATGTTAAACCCGACCGAGACCAGGATTGCACGCGCACAAATGGCAGCTGTCATTGGTTTTGCCTTTTTGATTTTCGCCTGGCTGGTGGGTGGTTTTTACTATGTTGAAATTTACGGATTACACATCAAGCCAATAATCAAGGCAAGCGATGCAAAATGGGTACACAGCATCGTCATGGAAGTGAAAGAGCATGTCTTCCTGTTTCTGCCGATACTGGCAACACTGACAGCAGCATTATTATATAAATACGATGAGGAACTGCTCGAGAACAGGGACGCCAGGCTAAGTATTGTCCTGCTTGCCGGACTGATATTTGTTCTTGGGTTCTCCATTGCCGGAATGGGAGCGCTTATTTCCTCGGGCTACAGGTTTGCATTGATGGCGGGACTGGCATGAATTCAAAAGCACTGACACGGGCCGCAGCGGTAAGCATCGCCCTGATCGCGGCAGCGACAATTGGCAGCGAACTATCTGCCGCTTTCAAACAATTATTAAGTTCAATTGGTGGCCACCACTGGATAGGAAAGAGTGTACTTTCGGTCGTCGTCTTCGGGCTGTTATACCTGGTTTTTTCAAAGATTTCCGATCGCCGGTTCACCCTCAAGGACACCGGCTTGCTTATTGGCACGGTAATAATCAGCGGCTTGGCCATCCTGGGTTTTTATGTAATGCATGCATGACGCGGCAAGGTCAGCCATACACGCTGGTTTAGCGTAGACCATAGAAAACACAAGCGATGTTATTCCAGAACGTAAAGCTGCCACAGGTCCTTGCGGGTCATCTGCAAAAACGGACTCATGGCCAGCAGGCCTGTCTTGCCGATACTTTTCTCAAGGTAACGCATTTCTTCGAACTTGGCCCTGGTACGTTCACCCACCGGGGTATCCAGACCGTTTTCCCGCATCATCAACACACCTTTCGCCCGCAGTGCAAGTTCGGTATAGAGACGCAAATAACAAAGCATATCCACGACCACCGTACCAGGGAACTTCTGTTTCAGATCATGCAGGAAGCGGCCGATCCTGGATTCTGCGAATTCACCCGAGTTAATTTGCTCCAATAACATCGCATCTTCGTCAAAATCTACTTCCAGCCACTCATGCATGCTGCGTGCGCTCTTCTCGAAAACAATCAAAAAGATTGGTGGCAAGGCCAGCAATGTACCCAGGGTCGTCAATATGGGTGTTCCCGGAAAATGGTTAAAAACCGAATGTATGGTAATGGCCACGATAAAACCGGGCAGCAGCAACAAGGGATTAATCTTCATTTGCCGTTCGGTCAGTGTTTGGGCCATCACCCCAAACAACGCCATGGTGCCGCCATGCATGATGGCGGTTCCAAAACCACGGACAACCCAGACTGCGATCTGGGCATCGGATGCCATGTACAAATAGTAGAAATTCTCTACCACACCAAAACCCGCACCCACCGCGAATCCCAAGATTGCCGCATCCACCAGAAAACCGATGCGGTTGGATCTGAACAGATAGATCATCACACAGGCTTTCATACCCTCTTCAATCACAGGCGCTGCGTATCGCGAGAAGGTTTGAAAATCCCAGCCCAACAAACCAATGGCATAACCATTGATCCAGTACCCCGCAACAGGAAGAAATGCGCCGGTGAGAATGACCCAGATTACAGTGCGCAGGCTGACGAGCTTATAGCTGTCCATGTATAAAAGAATCAACAGGAAAATCAACACCGGCAACAGTCCGACCGGTGCCCGCGTGAGTACATCAGTCAACATGGGTAAATGAATTCTTTTCGGGGGATTTCATGTCCCCTATTCTGCGTGATTTGCGTGCCTTTTCACAATATTTTCAGTGATAACATAATTTCGTCATCCTGCTTGCTTCCCTTTCTGAACCCGGCGGCGTAACCAACAGATAAAGTCATGGGTAACCTGTGAACCACCGTGAAATGAAGATCCAACTGGAACCCGGCGCTGGTAAACGTCCGTTCAAGCTCTCACCCGGATCTGATATCAGGCCGGCAACAAATATGGCCGGTCGTATCCAGCTTAAAAAGAAACCCGGAGAACCCACCGATTCGAAACGTATCGGCGGCAGATTCCATTCCGCCACGGACTTCACAAAGTTCCGTGCACTGATGGCGTCTATTTCAAAACCCGGCATCGAATAATACTTGCGGTATCGCTTAACCTCGCCATCATCGACGTAGTTGTTGCCAAATCCGCCGAAATAATAATTGGTCAGTGTATTTAAACGGTCACCATCAGCTATACCACCCGAACTATAGAACCATATCGAGGAATGCTTCCACGGCAATGCAAAACCAAAATCCAGACCGGCCCGAGCTTTGGAATGGTGTCGCTGTTTGCATGATCAGCACTCGCAATGATATCCCACCGCCAGCCTTTTTCATGATCAACGGCCCCCATGGATTTGCGGGTGTTGGTGTAATTGAATTCAACCTGGCCATGAAGAATATCCTCGTTAAACAACGTGGGTACATTCTGATTGCCCGGCAAGGTATCGAGACCCGTGAAATAAGCGACATCGGCAGAGAAATCCAATTGCCTGGGCTGGTCAAAAATCAATGCTTTTTTATATCCGACGATAAAAGCGTCACCTTTTCTGCTGCGTTTTGTCGGACCAAACAAATCGTAGAAATCCGCGTCGTTGTGCCAATAGCGCGCACGCCAGTTAAGCGCACGGTACTCGGCGCTGAAATGAAACTTCTCACCGGAAGGAAGGCTGCTGTCCGGCGAGTAGGATGCACTGATATCCACATTGTGCAGCTGTGCCGGATCCTGGAGTTTCAGTGCATATCCGACCGCTGCTGAATCCCGGTATCCTTCGATAATCGGATAGCCAGACTCAAAACCCAATTCGCGGTAAGGACGGTATTTGCCGCGCTTGGTGATTTTGCCTTCATGGTCCACTTTCGAGAGCGTGCTCACGACATTCCAGTCACGTAACACCGGGTGTTTTTTAACGATTTCATTACCCAGGAAAACAATTGCACTCAGATCCTCCAGGGGGACCGGATCAATAACGCGTAGGTATGAATCCCTGTCCACTGAATTCGAACACGACCAGCGACCCGTCCTCACGTGGTATGGGGCGAAAAAAACCGGTTTCTGCATTACTGACCGCCTCCATTTCACCGGTTTCTATCTCGAAACGAAAAATATTGGAAACACCGGTCAAAAAAGAACTTCCGAACAGGTAGCGTCCATCCGGCGAAAATACGAATCCTTCGGGCGCCGAAGTCATGAAGTTATATTCGGCAATCGGTTCTACCTTCTGCTGCAAAAGATCCCCGGTACGAAAAACCCTCAGGTACTGGGTTGCATCGATCTCCCCGAGTGAGAGTGATAACATTGATCCATCCGCCGAGATGTCCATTTCATAGGCGACCTGACCGTACGGCCATGTGTGAAGTTGATTCCATTCAGAATATGGTGGCGGGATTCTGACCAGTGAAACAAAACCATTAAGATGACGTAGTCCCCAAATTGACCCGTCCGCCGCATTAAAGGCCAAATCGCCCACACGCGCATCCTTGATCAACATCCGCTTTTTACCTGTTTTAAGGTCAACGGCCATCAAGTCACGATAGGCATGATTATCAGCCGTGTAGAAAAATGTTTTTGAGCCGGGATCATAGGCTGGTGAAGTCACCGGGTATACCTTGGGACCCTTGATATCTGTCACGCGCTCGATAGTCCCGTCATGCCAGGGACATCAAGCCAATATGGGCAACGACTCCCGGGTACCTGAAAGCACCGACCATCACCCCGTCGTCCTCATCAACAAATGAGCGGGAAATTGATCCAAGCGCCTGGGGTGCAAGTGGCCGGGTTCGCGTCAGGCTATGTTCGCGAACCGCACTGAGGTTTTTTTGCTGAAACCCGTGTTCAAACTCGATCCACTGATTCCACGAGTCCTCCAACGGTAAACCGAAAACCCTTGAAAACTGCTTTGCATAGTATCTTTCACTGTCTTCATCGCGGCTGAGCCACTCAACCAGCTGTTCCGGCGAATATTCAAAGGCCAGGTAACTCATGAATCGGGTCCCATACAGGTAGGCATTAACCGTACCCTGGAAATCGACACTGCTGCCCTCGGCGACTATACCGAGGTTACTGTAGAAATGAGCATCATCACGCACCATGGAACGAAATACCATTTCGTCATAGGCACCCTGGGCCCGACCAATACCACCTGACATCCAGGTCTCGACGAAAGTTGCAGAGCCTTCCTGGTACCAGCGTGGCGCACTGAGCCTGGGTGTTGCAAGGTAGTTGTACAGAATGGACTCCGGGTGCACGTCAGTCTGTCGTGGCTTGCCGCCAAAAAAACGCCGCCAGCGTAAATCCTGTTCATTTGCCACATCCATGGTCGCCACGTGCGTCATTTCGTGGTTCATGATCATGAATGTTCTTTCGTTGCCCGGCAGTGTCTCAAGTGTGCGGTTTGATGGTGCGATATACACGGAGACCGCATTACGCGGCGAGACACTGGCTCCGGCGTTTCCGTAATCGCTGAAATCCGTCACAACTACGGTGGTTTTTTCGTGCGGTGTCCAGTTGAAAAGATAGCGTTGAAACTCGACAGAGTTGTGAAAACTTTTCGACATGTGCGGTACCAGGTAAGTCTGGAATGGATCCTGGTAAATCATCAACATATCGTCTGTTTCAACAAAATCTATTTCAAACGGTGCTGCAGTGGCTTGGGTCTGCACCAAACCCAAAAATAAAGTTATTAACAGCAATCCAGAACGCACCCGCCTCTCCCTTTCGATTCTATTGTTTCAATTAGCATACTATGTAATTTGGTAGTGTCTGCTTTTTAGCTGTGGACACACCCCTGCCTTCATCTCGCCGATTCCGTCAGTTTTCCATGCTCACGCGGCGTACCGTGCAAAACTGACACGCGCCACTCCTGCGCGTCCTGCGTCAAACACCGTGCAAAACTGAAAGGCACCGCTCCTGCGCGTCCTGCGTCAAACACCGTGCAAAACTGAAAGGCACCGCTCCTGCGCGTCCTGCGCCCGCGGTGTACCGTTCATCCTGAACATAAAAAAACCGCCTGCCAAATGGCAGGCGGCGGTTTCGAACCTGGTACTTTGGCGTTAGCCTTTGCTATCAGTTCTTTACCCCTTAACTCTATTGAGATGCGTTCCGAAGCGCTTCGTTGGCCATCGCTGTGCGGAAGCTGTCACTGGCCATCGCCGTGCGGAAGCTGTCATTGGCCATCGCGTTACGGAAACTGTCACTGGCCATCGCGTTGCGGAAGCTGTCACTGGCCATCGCGTGTACGGAAGCTGTCATTGGCCATCGCATTGCGGAAGCTGTCATTGGCCATCGCGTTACGGAAACTGTCACTCGCCATCGCGTTACGGAAGCTGTCACTGGCTAACGCGGTGCGGAAACTGTCATTGGCCATCGCATTGCGGAAGCTGTCATTGGCCATCGCGTTACGGAAGCTGTCACTGGCCATCGCGCTGCGGAAGCTGTCATTGGCCATCGCGTTGCGGAAGCTGTCATTGGCCATCGCGTTGCGGAAACTGTCATTGGCCATCGCGCTGCGGAAGCTGTCATTGGCCATCGCCTGCGGAAGCTGTCATTGGCCATCGCGCTGCGGAAGCTGTCATTGGCCATCGCCGTGCGGAAGCTGTCATTGGCCATCGCCGTGCGGAAGCTGTCACTGGCCAGGGCTGCATCAAATGCGGCGTCATTGGCCATCGCGGTGCGGAAGCTGTCACTGGCTAACGCGGTGCGGAAGCTGTCGTTGGCCATCGCCGTGCGGAAGCTGTCACTGGCCATCGCGTTGCGGAAGCTGTCACTGGCTAACGCTGTGCGGAAGCTGTCATTGGCCATCGCACTGCGGAAGCTGTCATTGGCCATCGCAGTGCGGAAGCTGTCACTCGCCAACGCGGTGCGGAAGCTGTCACTCGCCAACGCGGTGCGGAAGCTGTCACTCGCCATTGCCGTACGGAAATTATCACTCGCCATTGCCGAACGGAAGTTGTCACTCGCAGTCATTGCCGATGACGGAAGTTGTCACTTGCCATTGCCGTACGATAGTTGTCACTCGCCATCGCCGAGCGGAAGCTGTCATTGGCCATTGCGGTACGGAAGCTGTCACTGGCCATCGCTGTCCTGAATGCATCACTTTGCAGGGCGTCTGCGAATGCGGCATCGCTCACAATCTGCTGGAACAGATCAGTCTGCATCAACTGGGCAACACTTTCATCACCAAGCTCCACGTCGCTGCTTGTAATTTGTTCGCCACGATAACGTTCAGCAGGAACAATCGTTCCCGAAGCCTGGTCGCTACCAGATGGGAAATCGTTACCCAGAAAAGCAACACCGCCTATGACAACTGCCAAAACGCCTACCACTATCCAGGTTTTCTGATTGTTCATGCTCATTACCTTTGCCCTCTCTTATATTGAAATACCATGACCGTTGTTGGTCCTTGAACTTAATACCGCCATGACACAAAAAAGTTGGCGGTTATTCTAAAAAAATAGGTTAATCCACTGAAATAATCAATTCGGCCCGCAGAAGCAATTCGTTGCTTGCCATGAAATTTACATCCAATGGCGCAACATGTTGCACCTCTGAAGTACGTCTTAAAATTACCGTGTATTGTTGTTCACCCTCGCCGGCAAGACGGATTGAACCATCCATGATCGAAACGTTGTCATCACGGGCCTGCTTGCCAGTTACACCATCGAATTCCAGACCGCGGCCGGCGAAATCAATAACCACCTCGGTGGGTCCACCAGAGCTCAACTGCAAATCCAGGGTAAATAAGTCATTCTTATTGCGTAGTTCGACCAGGCCATTCAGTTTCGCTGTATTGAGCTGAATGCTATCAAGCAACGAGCCGGGTTGATCGACCGTCCCTCTCTTCGCCATGGTGCCAACCATACTCGTGCTGTCCCTGGCAGTGATCGGTTCGGAACCCATTTCGTAGACACCGACGGTCAGCACCACACCTGCCGCAAGGGCAAATCCGGTACGTAACCAGTTCGCGCCCAACCAGCCACTGCCCAAAAAGCCCGGCTTTTTTGAGTCTGTATGACCTTGCACGGGTACCCTGACCTGTCTTTCAATGGCAGCCTGCAAATACTCCGGTGGATCGAGTTCCGGTGCTTCATCCAGGAGACGGGTAACCCTTCTTAATTCATCATTCAGATTGCGTACTGCGGGTGAAGCAATAAGTAACCGATCCAGTTCTTCCTGCTCAGTTGCACTGATCTCACCATCAATACAGCTGTTTATTAAATAAAGTACGTGTTGATCCACGGGACCCTGACCAGTTTGGTTTTGTTCAGTCATTATTTGGTGCCCCTTCGTTATCGATTGCATCAGGTTGTAGTGTTTTTTTCATTAACTGGCGAGCGGAATACAAACGTGATTTAACTGTTTTCTCGGGTAACTGCAATATCGCGCTGATCTGCTGATAACTGCAACCCGACATATGCTTCAATACCACCACGGTTCTGTAATCATCACTCAATAACATCAGCGCACCCTGGACCTTTTTACACAGCTGTGCGGAGTCCAACTCCTCCGCAGGACCCTGCCACGGTGAAGCCTGGCTATCATCCAAAGACTCTTGTGCACGACGCTTTTTGACCTGGTTGAGGGATTCATTGATCGCTATCCTGTAAACCCAGCTGAAGAATTTGAATTTCTGATCGTAATCAGCGATATGCTCAAATACCTTGAGAAAAACCGTTTGTGTTGCATCCGCTGCGTCATCCATATTTCCCAGTATTCGATAGGCTGCGTTAAAAACCGGCCTTTGATATTGGCTGACCAGTTGAGACATCGCTCGCCGGTCGCCACGTTGGCAGCTTTTTACAAGGGCAGCATCCTTGTCCTTATGCATAACTACATCCGGGGTCGGAAAAGGTTGGTGGGATTTTGAATAATAATTTTCATACCGCACTGAAATCGTGTGGTCATGTTGCCTGCAGGCACGATTTCAAACAGTTTGTCGAAACCGGAGTAACGGAATATGTCGTGAATATGGTGACTGACATTGATCAGTTTTATACCGCTGCCTGACCCCATCAGGCGCTTGTGTGTTTTCAGCAGGACACCCAGGCCGGCGCTGGAAATATATTCCAGCTTTGCCAGGTCCAACACGCACTGGCCATCGACCTTGTCCAGAAAAGTCTGCGCCTTGACCGCCTGGGCCGCATCCAGCCGCCCGATAACTGTAACGATTCCATCGTCCGCAAGTTCGATTTCAAACATCAGCTTACTTCCTGTCCACAATAAATGTGATCTTGCTTTGCCGGTTCCGGTACTCGTAATGAATCGAATCGACCATTTTCATCACAAGGTACAGACCGAGGCCACTCGGTGTGCGCTCATCCAACGGCGCATCGATATCAACAGAAGCGACGCTTGTAGGGTCAAATCGCTCTACGTCATAATCCGTCAGCCTGACTTCGAGTCCGAGTGCGTGTGGCACCATTTCTATCAGGATATCCTCATTGGATTCAGTGTTATACGTCACCATATTGACAAACAATTCTTCGGTTGCGAGGTCAACGACATTGCGTAAATCCGGATTCATCCCCAGCTCATTAAAAACTGACTCCGTCATTGTGACGATATTTTTAAGTTCATTAAAGTCACGTTTGAATTTTCGTTGCATTTTTTTCCCTCTTTTTCTATTCCGGTAAGCGGCGGACCAGTACCAGTGTTATGTCATCAGCCTGTGGCGCATCACCGCCAAATTCCATCACTGCTTCAATCAGGCTTGCGCTGAGAGCGGCCATTGAAAGGTGGTGATGAGCCTTGAAAATAGCGGTCACCCCTTCCTCACCAAACTCTTCTCCCTGCAGATTCGCGTACTCATACACACCATCTGAAATCAACGCCAGGATATCACCTGGCTCCATTTGCGAGAGTCGCTGGTTCCTGCTTGTCGTTAATCTCCATGATGCCAACAGGAAAATTGGTTGGTTTGTACCAGTCACAAGTATTTTCAGCGACACGAAAATGTAGTATCGGACCCTGCCCGCCTGAATGGTATATGACCCGATGCGTTACCGGGTCCAAAAAACCCATGAAGGCGGTAATAAACCGGTCGTCGGGAAGATCCTCCGCCAGTTGATTGTTAACGTGCATGTAGGCCTGATCGAGACCCGCACCGAGCCTGAACGAAACCCGTAGCATAGCCTGCATCTGGGTTGCCGACAACGCGGGGCCAAATCCATGACCCGTTGCATCACCCAGAAGCATAAACAATTGCTCATTCAGCACAACCAGGTCATAGAGGTCACCACCGGTATGGTCAGTCGGTTGAAAATGTCCATACAGGTCATAACCGGGAACATCGGGCATTGCGTCCGGCAAGGTACTCATTTGTATCTCACGCGCAACCGCCACTTCCTGGCTCAGGATGGCATTGGCGAGCAGTTCATCGGTCATATATGAGTGCTGAATAGCAACAGCAGCCTGTGCCGCCAATGCCGGCCCCACCCATTCATCATGTTCATCAAACTGCCCGGTCTCGGCACCCAGCCACTGCATCACACCCAAACGGAATCATCAAGACCAAGGATGGGGACGTTTAACAGGGACCGGGTTTCACCCCCTCGATCTGTATCGGGTATTCAAGGAACAAGCGCATCTTCCCGGCATTCGTGAATATTGGTGATCTCAGAGGATTCAGCACATTTACCTGCCCAGCCCTCGCCAATCGCAAGTCTTTCAGGATTCGCGCTGGAAGGAACCACCATAACGAGTTGTCCGGAACTCTTTTCCAGCAACCATAAAACCCCGGTTTCGGCAACGATAGCGACCTTGCCGACCTCAATGATTTCGCGTAATAGTTCCGGCATGGCCTCGGGTGCTGCCAGGCGATGCATGATATCCAGGATGCGAACCAGCGACTCACGGGTAATCTCGTTAGGGTGATCAAGATGATTCATAGTTAGCAACTTTTTCTTATCGTCTGATAAATATAACAAAAATATGCATGACATGTCTGAATGTCATTACGCTGCACAGCCGGAAAAACCCGCGATATCACTCGCAAAACACCATCTGCGATTTTGTCACATCCGCTTGGGCGTCCCCTATCAGACCTGCTTTGACTCCTGTGTCAAATCTCTCAGGAGATTCAAAAGATAATCGACCTGCAAAAGATGGGTACGAAAATGCAACACAGCCAGACGTAAAAAGAATTTTCCGTCAATCAGTGTTGAACTGATAAATACCTTTCCATCTGCCTGTACCGCCTCTACCAGTTCCCGGTTGAACATATCGGTATCACCACTATCCGGTATAAAGCGATAAGTGACCACCGACAATTCCGGAAAAGGACCCGTTTCCCATCCCGGTGTTTCTTCCAGTCGTTCATAAAAATATCGTGCCAACCAGATCTTTTCAGCCAGGGCCGCACGAAACGGTGCCAGACCAAACAGTTTTAACGGTAGCCAGAAACGCAACCCCCTGAACGGCCGGGTTAATTCCAGTGATAAATCTGCCGGCGAATAATGTCCGCTGGCAATCCTGGCGTCCTGCATATAATCGGCCTGGTAAGCCTGTGATTGCGCCAGCCATTCTTCATCCCTGACCAGCACCGCACCCGAACCATAGGGAAGAAACATACCCTTGTGGGGATCCAGAACAATGGAATGTGCTTTTTCCAGGCCACGCAAGACCTCTCTGCCCTCTTCGCACAACAGGAAAAAACCACCGTAGGCAGCATCAACATGCAACCAAAGATCATGTTGTTCCGCCACCTTCGCTATGCCATCAATCGGATCCACCGCACCCGTATCTGTGGTACCCGCCGAGGCTATTATCAGCCAGGGGCGCAAACCTGCTGCCTGATCCTTGCTGATTTGTGTCATGCAATGCGGATACATCCATCCTGAATCGATCATCCATCGGCACCAGTCTCTTCTTACAATCTGCCAAACCCGCAGCGCGTATGGCTTTGTCTATGCAATGGTGGGAATCTGAGGTACTGTAAATGCAACTGCTTTCAACCTGACTGGCACGGATTCCCATTGTTTCGCGGGCAGCGATAATAGCCGTCAGGTTTGCCATACTGCCACCGGAAGTCAGATCACCACCGGCAGTTTCAGGGTAACCGACCAATCCGGCCATCCACTGAACCAGTTGTCTCTCCATTTTTGCGCCACCGGGAGAGGCAAAGGACACGCCGGAATAACAATTGCTTATATCGGCAAGAAAATCCCCCCACGCGGACGGATATATCCCGCCACCCGGTATATAGCCCATGTGGCCACCGGAGGCCGGATTTATGCCTTCACAGATGACTGCTGTCTTTATCGTTTCCAACAGTACCGGAAAATCCCCCGCCTCTTCGATGAATGGCTGTTCCAGGCGCTGCGCTACGGCCCAGATCACGTTCAAATGTATTCATCGCTGGCAGATCACTCAGAAATGACTCGGCATAACTGACTGCCTGTCTTGTCATTTCCTCGCGACAGGTCTGCGGGCGGCTCAAGTGAAGTAGACGCCTGTTCGAGCTGTTTTATTCTTTTCAGCATTTTGCAACCTGTTAATGAATTGATTTCTGTAAATAGCTTATGCATACCTTTATTATCAGCACATTATTTCAGATTTATATCTTCAAAGGGCAACAAAATGTCGCAACAGGAAAAAGATAAACCGGGATACCGCGAGACGATATTCAAACCGGCATGTTCCGACTGGCTAACACGAAGGCAGGACGTGGAAGAGTTCACGACAGTCGTTGTTGAATTGGGCCAGGGCCGGATATGAAGCAAATGTCGTCGAATCTCAGGTCGTCAGGAAAGACCATTGCAATCGCCGGCAACATTGGCACGGGTAAGTCATCACTGGTTGAGTTTCTGACCCGAACATATGGAATCGAACCTTTTTACGAACCCAATGATGAGAACCCTTACCTGCCCGACTTCTATCAGGACATGAATCGCTGGGCATTCCATTCGCAACTTTATTTTCTGAGTAACAAATTCCGCATGCACCAGCAATTGGAGCGCGTCTCTGGTGTTGTTGTTCTTGACCGGACAATTTATGAAGATGCGGAAATTTTTGCCACGGCCTTGCATGATATGCACAATTTCACCGGTCGTGACTGGGATACCTATTGGAATTTCTACCAGATCATTCTCGAAGCGATCCGGCCACCGGATCTGATGATATACCTGCGTTGTTCAATGCGAACGCTACGAAAGCGTATTCGCCTTCGTGGTCGGAGCATGGAACAGGACATACCGCTTTCATATTTGAAAAGGCTGGACAAACTATACGATCAGTGGCTTGCCAACTACCAATTTGGTGAAGTGCTGGTTCTTGAAACCGACAAACTCGACTATATTAACGACATGGTGGACTGCCTCGACGTCATGGAACGCGTCGAGGCATTATTACCCGCAACATTAAACCGCCCCTGATTAAACTCGAGTTGCACCCATTTCTGCAAACAAATCGTCATAAAACGCCACTGCATTCGAAAGATTATTAATCCCTACCGTGACATATTTAATCACTAATTTCCCCTCAGCACATGCATCAAAACCTGATTGTTGGAGGCTTAGAATTTCGCCCCACATGCGAATGATTCACATTAACTATTAAGATAATCTTCTATCTTATTGTTTATTAAATACTTTTATCATGCATTTTTGGCTATAGACAATCTGCCATTCTGGCTATAGACAATCTGCCATTTTGGCTATAGACAATCTGCCATTTTGGCTATAGACAATCTGCCATTTTGGCTATAGACAATCTGCCATTTTGGCTATAGACAATCTGCCATTATGGCTATAGACAATCTGCCATTCTGGCTATAGACAATCTGCCATTTTGGCTATAGACAATCTGCCATTCTGGCTATAGACAATCTGCCATTCTGGCTATAGACAATCTGCCATTCTGGCTATAGACAATCTGCCATTTTGGCTATAGACAATCTGCCATTATGGCTATAGACAATCTGCCAATTTGGCTATAGACAATCTGCCATTCTGGCTATAGACAATCTGCCATTCTGGCTATAGACAATCTGCCATTATGGCTATAGACAATCTGCCATTCTGGCTATAGACAAATTAACAGATTATTGATGTTCTCTGGAACTCGTATTGCAAATGGATAAAACAAAAAAAAGCGCTATTCCAATTGAACCTTGCAGTCCAGATGGAATAACGCATTTTTTTAGTATTCGCTAAAATAAAGCGAATGTAATACTAAACTTACCAACCCCAAGGAGCTTTAATATTACCCTTGGGACCACGCAGTTTCATATTTCTGGCCTTCCCACCCTTAAAATTCCTGGCATTCGAGCCCGGTGTTATAACCGATGACATGAAATGCTGCAGACCGCCATTTGATTTGGTCGGCGAATCAGACTGACTTAACAACTCGCTGATAAAGCCCTGTACCTCAGGTAACCTGCGATACATCCAAACTGCAATAGCGGATGCTAGTAACGCTACTAAAAACAATAAAACAAGTGTTAACACGTTAATATCTCCTCAAAACCAGCCCGCTACGCGGACCCGGCAAATGAATCCTGATAGCCTTTACAGGCAATCATGAAATCACTTCAGGGAGACTCTGTGGATACGGACTGACCGTAAGCCACTTTCCTTGTCAAAAATTTTACGATTTATAATCCGTAAAACCTCACCAATCATTGGTGATCAGCTAATCAGGCCCCATTACCTGTCAACTGTTATAGATCTCACTTTATTGAGGCAATTAAGAACATATGGTTTACCGAAAAACGGTTTAAACCATACGAAACTTTGAATACTGACCCCTTTAACAACACGCGAAGACCCCTCTTCTAACAATACGCGAAGAATAAATAGTTATACTCTTGCGGAATCTAGTATAGACCATGTGTTTTAAAAATGCATCATGCAGATATGATAAATCGCAGAACAAATTTCAGCAAAAAGTAACCGCCTAAAAAAAAAGATTGATGACGGTTCAAAACATTATTGAATAACCCAAAGCGATGCTGTCGATATCTGCGCCCGTAGGTTTCTGCGTACGACCTCTTATCCAGGCGATCTTGATGCCCTGCATACGATTGATTGGAAAACCAAAACTCAACGCAGTGAGCCAGTTTCCAGAGGGGTTATTCTTGGCGTCACCGTTCACCGTAGCCTCACCACCCCAGCCATAAGCTGTACTGAGCGAGGCCCAGAGCCCGGGCCGGAAGTTATAAATCAGATGCGCCTGCAGGGCAAACAACGGGTCGGTTTCCAACTTCGTGTCTTTCCAGAAATGATCATTATCAGCATAAATAAATACCGAGCCTGTCAGTTCACCGGTCCATTTTCCACGGTTATGTGTCACACCCAACTGGGGACGAACCACCCACCGGTTAGCGCCCATATTGATGAGTCTGTCACTGCTATATTTACCGGTAGGCATTGAAACGGCTATCGCTGCCCCGACAACCGTATTGCTTTTTTCGCTTTTTGCAAACTCCTGCAACGTCTCTGCCGGCCCGCCATAAAGCAACATCGAAAACCGCATTCGCGCATCTCCAGGCCCGCGTCTGCGGAAATTGACGAACTCGCTGTCCACCGTGCCCTCCCAACGGCCCGCGATGTACGGAAGGGTAAAATCGAGTCGCGCACTTTTGCCCAGAACACCCACTGTACGCATATATACAAGGCCAACTTTGTGCATCTCAAACGTTGCTTCCTCAATCAGCAGCAAGGGATCAAAGAAGATATCGCCATCAATATATCCGTATCCGATTCCTGCGAAATTAACACCGGTTGGTAATTGCGCCCAGCGACGTGGTTCGGTGTCCTGTGCCAATGATGTATTTACCCAGCAAAGAGCGAGCAGCATTGTCATCAAAAAGTAATTTCTTTTCCAACCAGACCTTGATACCGACATGATTTTTCTGACCCCGGGTAATCGTGACAGGATACTACGTAAGGAATGATATCGTCACTTGAACGGCTATACCAGACAGCGGCTAGAGGATTTCACCAATCCTCGGACTTCAGGGTGGTTCTTTCTCGGGTAACGCTTAATATTTAGTTTGGGCTAGAACCATTATTCGAAAACGACGGAAGCTCCGCGCTACGTATATGCTCAAAAATGAGCTCGGTTTCAATATGGGACACTTCCTCCCGTGAGGTAAACGCCGTCATCGCAAGATCACGTAAATGGTCAGAGTCACGGGCCCAGACGTGGATCAGAAAATCAATCGGACCAGCGACGTGATAAAGCTGAACCACTTCAGGCAAACTTAGCGCATGCTGCCGGAAAGCGTCAACGTCCGGTTTGAAGTGCCGGATCAACCTGACCGCGATCATGGCCTGTATACCAACACCCATGCTCGACGGCGCGATCTCAGCATGAAATCCACTGATAACGCCGGTAGTTTGCAATAAGCGAATCCGCACCAGGCAGGTCGAAGCTGCCAAACCAACCTTTCGGGCAATCTCTTTGTTTGAAATTCGAGCATTATTTCGTAACAGGGTCAAAATTTCGTAGTCGATTCGATCAAGCGTTTTTTTCATCGTCTTTTTCCGAATATAATTCGTATATGGAATTTCAATAGGAATTTTATTCTATAATAACTTAAATATGCCAGAAGATTAGACATTGTTCACGACAATATCACCGCGTTAGGGTGAGGAGTGATCAGAAACAAACTGAAGAGGCACCATCGGTGATAAACATATGAAAATCCGCAACCCAGTTGAGACACTTGCCAACACCCGTCACGAGTTTGGTGAACATGGCGGCGTCAACATGTCGGTGGAAGCCAGCACGACTTTCACGGTGATGCACCCGGACATCATGCCGGACATTTTTGGTGGTAAAAAAGGACCCGATCGAGGCGGCTGCTATCTCTATGGCCGACACTTCAACCCGACCGTGTATAACCTCAGCAAACAACTGGCTGCACTGGAAGGGACCGAGGCGGCTTATTGCACCGCGAGCGGCATGTCAGCGATCTCGGCGACTCTGATGCAGTTGTGTGATCAGGGTGATCACATCGTGTCTTCAAATACCGTTTATGGTGGCACCTATGCGTTAATTCACGATCTGCTGCCACCGAAAACGGGAATAACAACCACACTGGTAGATATTACTGATCTTGAAGCAGTTGAAGCTGCGATCACTTCCCGCACACGCGTAATCTATACCGAAAGCATGGCCAACCCTACCCTGCGGATTGCAGATATCCCTGCTTTGAGCGCAATTGCAAAAAGACATGGTATCAAGCTGGTCGTTGACAATACCTTCAGCCCACTCATTCTGAGCCCGATCAAGCTGGGTGCCGATATCGTGGTACACAGCATGACCAAATTCATCAGTGGCGCATCCGACTACATTGCCGGGGCCATTTGTGCGGATGAGGATTTCATCCAGCAGTTAATGGATTTGCATACCGGCATGCTGATGATACTCGGCCCGACCATGGATCCGCAGGTCGCATTCAACATCAGTCTGCGTATACCACACCTGCCGTTGCGAATGACCGAGCATGGTCAGCGCACACAGATTTTTGCCGAGCGACTGCACGCCATGGGAATGAATGTATGCTACCCGGGCCTGCCCCACCATCCGGACCATGCCCTGATGAGTGAATTGTATTGCCCGGATTATGGTTACGGTGGTGTCATGACATTGGACATGGGCACGGTGGAACACGCAAATGAGCTTCTGGAGTTACTGCAGAATGAATACCACTTTGGATATGTTGCCGTCAGCCTGGGTTATTTTGATACATTGATGTCCTGTTCCGGTAGCAGCACTTCCAGTGAACTAACTGACGAGGACAAAACAGCCGCCCATATCTCCCCGGGACTGGTGCGTTTGTCGATCGGATACACGGGCACCACCGAACAACGCTGGGCACAACTGTCAGAGGCACTACAACGCGTCGGCACCCCCGGGGAAAGGCAAACCGCTTAAGTTCATTTCACTAAAAAAGTAATCAGCAACAGACAGCGTGTTGAGCCCTACCAGGGTAATTGTTCGCCTTCTGCATGCCAGAAACTACCGGTAAGGCTCATATCCAAAGCATCCATACGCTGAATAAGCCCACTGGCCGAATGTTCAGGGGATACCCCACGACCACCGGTCATATCAGTGGCGACCATACCGGGGTGCAGCAAGGCGACAGCAATCTGTCTTTCCTTCAGATCACGAGCAAGGCTCATACCTGCCATATTCACTGCTGCCTTGGACATGCGATAACCGTAATAACCACCTGAAGTATTATCCTCGACCGAACCCATGCGACTGGTGATAATGCCAATTTTTGAACCCGGACCCAGTTTCGCTAACAGGGCTGCGGTAACACGTAAAGGGCCAAGCGCGTTAACCCTGAACTGTCGCTCCATTGCTTCGAAATCGAGACTCTCCAGACCTTCAACAGAAAGAATTCCGGCATTGTTGATCAACCAGTCCAGTTTTATTTCGCCCAGTTGAGCCGGCAGGGAACCTATTGACTCAGGATCATTAACATCAACACCTTCAATTACGCGCAGGTTCAATGACTGCAGTTTGTTACCTGCCTTACGGCAAACGGCAACAACTTGTTCACCACGCAGAACCAACTGACGGCATAATTCCAGGCCAATACCGCGATTCGCACCTGTGATTAATACATTATTCATTTACGGGTTCCTTCTGTATGTATCCTGAAACCAATCACGCTGTGTAATTGTTTGCGACTGTGTTTCAGATTTCCTATCAGGCGCTGATATACTACACGACTGTTATCCATGCAGTGAGTGTTTATGAACTCTCGATTTAAAACCAATAATTTTGTTGCACTTTTGATTGCGGTTATTCTTTTTGCAATAGGTTTTGGTTTGTATTTTGCTCATCAACAAGCGAAATCCAATGAACAGATTGGACAGGTTCAGACACCTGTAATCATTATCTCCCAGAGTATTTCATCAGGCGGAAAAGTTTATTGCTCTTGCTGGTTAACCCAGTCAATATGAGCAAATCACGCGCCGCATTAACCCATATCTGGCCAACACTTCTGGTACTCGGTTTGATTGCAGGACTGGTTCTGTTTGTTTGGTATCCCTACCCTTTCCGGCAGTTTGGGGAGAGCGGCAAGTTTGCACTATTGCTAATTTTCAGTGCCGCATTTACAGGACCGTTTTTGACCTGGCTTGTTTACTCAAAAGGCAAGCGCGGCCTGGTACTGGACCTTTGGATTATTGCGCTCATCCAACTGGCAGCCATCGCCTGGGGCACATTCTCTCTTTACCAAAACAGGCCCTTTTTCCTGGTGTTTACCGTGGACCGGTTTGAAGTTCTATCAAAACGCGATGTGGACCTTAGCTGGATCACCGAGCCGAAGTTTCTGGACAAACCATTTGTGGGCCCGATCCTGTTATACGCAAACATGCCTTCAGACCCTGCTGCCTATCAAAAATTTTTGAACGAAGTCATGTTCGAAGGCAAGCCCGATTTGCAGTTTCGACCTGAATACTGGAGTTTATATGCAGAAAGACAACAATTAGTGTTGCATGAATCGCGGTCATTGGAGGCTTTACTTGAGGCCCGTCTTGATTCATCTCACGAGATAGACAAACTGGTCAAGGACAACGGTGGTGATATCCATCAACTGCAGTTTGTTCCCGCGATGCTGAAAAATGGCCCATTCGCCGTCATTCTGAACGCCCAAACCGGCGAAGTGATTGACACCCTGGTGATTGACCCCTGGCTAAAATAAAGACTGTGCTGCAAAACAGATAGCATACGACATCTTACTTATCAGGTTTTCTCATCAGCAATATATTGCAGGACGATATCCTCAAGAATATCCAATGGCACCGAACCGTTGGTCAGGACAACATTATGGAATTTACGGATGTCAAACTGATCACCCAGCTCTGCACGCGCCAGTTCACGTAACTCCTGTAATTTGGTCATACCCACCTTGTAGGCCAGTGCCTGACCCGGCATCACGAAATAACGCTCAATTTCCGAGACCACGTCACTTTCCGCCATACCGGTATTGCTGATCATATAATCAATGGCCTGCTCACGGTTCCAGCGCTTGTAGTGAATACCCGTATCGACTACCAGCCTTACACCACGAAACAATTCCGCCTGCAGTCGGCCGATATTGTCATACGGGTCTTCCTGGAAACCGAGCTCCCAGGCAAGCTGTTCGGCATACAGTGCCCAACCTTCTGCATAGGCAACAGCGGGAATAATACGCCGGAAAAACGGCAGGTCTTTCTGTTGTTGCTGAATTGCCAGTTGAAAATGATGACCGGGAATACCCTCATGATAAGCAAGCGTGCGCATGCTATAACGTGGTGTCGCCTTTATGTCGTAAAGGTTCGCGTAAAATACACCCAATCTTGAACCATCCATGGCCGGCGGTTGATAGTAGGCACCGGGTGATGTTTTTTCCTTGAACTCAGGAATTCTTTGTACCTCGAGCCCGATTTCGGGCATGACATCAAAATAGGGCTCCAGGCCCGCAGATATCTCATCGAGAATGGCCTGGTAATCTGCCAGTATCTGATCACGCCCTTCATCGCTATCTGAATAGTAGAACTTCGGGTTTTCAGCCAATTCAGATATTGCTGAATGAAACCCCTTTGAAACATCCCAGCCTTCGGCCTGCAGTATATCCAGAATTTCCTTCTGAATTCGATCGACCTCTGAAATACCGAAATCATGAAGGTAATCTGGTGAATAGTCTGTGGTTGTAAATAAACGCATAGCCAGCCGATAGTAATTGTCACCATCCGGCAATGCCCATACACCGTTGTTTTCACTGACCTTGTAGTCCAGATTTTCAAAGTAATCAATCAAAGTCACATAGGCCGGGTACACGGTGGTTTCAATTTCAGTGCGCGCCTGGAGCGCAATTCTCTGCTGGTCCTCTTCAGGTAAATCGGCCTCTTTCATCTTATCCACCAGGGAAACCATCAGGATGCCCTCTTGTGCCGGCGTTGCAACGAAATTCTGCATTTCCTCCAATACCTTGGTCACCACGAACTGCGGCGGCAATATGCCCAATTCTTCCCGATGACGCAGACCATCGAGAACCTGGCCAAACTGGCGACCAACCTGTGACAGACGGGACACATAATCTTCAGCGTCCCTGACGCTGTGCACCTGGTGGGTGGATTCCATAAACGAAGGAAAGCCGCTTTGAGCTCCAAATAACGGATTGACCGGATAGTTGTGGAAACGGTATTTCTCGGCTTCTGTCAGCATATCCATCATATTCAGCGCAATCCGCTTGGACATGATGTCGCCTTCGGCAAGATCCTCGTCTTCATAGGTCAACAGAATTTCACGGCTCTCTTTCATATGGGCAAACAAACGGTCGCCCGCCGCGATGCTTTCATCGTCGAGTTCAGCGTTATGACCCTTGATACCAAACTGCTCCAGCACATGGATGGAACTGAGCATTTCCGGACTTTCCAGCGCAACCTGCAAAAATGCCCTGGCAAAGAAAATATTGATATTGACCGGTTTGAAATACCAGCTATGCGCAATAAAGGCACCACCCAGCACCAGTAACAACACCAACGTCAGGCCGACCCATTTCAAGACCTTTTTAAATATTCGCATGACTACCTCTGAGTTTAGAATTGATATTCTTCATGGTGGTTTAACTCTTGAAATTTTACCACCAGTGCGACATCAACACGTCAAAATATTAGCCGCTTTGCAGACGTGTGCGCCGGCGGGATACCCGGGCAAAATAGACACGCACACCCAGCAAGCCCGCCAGGATCAACGCATACACGACCGGATCCAGCGTATCCAACTTCACCTGCCAGTAAAAATGCCAGACAGCAACAACCGCTATAACATAAACCAGGCGATGTAACTTCTGCCAGCGTTTACCCAGTCGCCGCATCATACCTTTTGTTGATGTGACCGCCAGCGGTATCAACATCAACAGGCCGGCCATACCCAGCGTGATGTAGGGTCGCTTGAGCACATCCTCGATAATAGCTGCCATATCGAGACCCTGGTCCAGTACGGCATAGACCGTAAAGTGCAGCACGATGTAAAAAAAAGCGAACAGACCCAGCATACGCCTGAATCCAATCAGCCAATTCCAACCGGTCCAACGCCGCACAGGCGTCACGGTCAGCGTTAGCAACAGGAATTTAAGACCCCAGCGTCCGAGTTCGTGTAACAACTCTTCAATCGGGTTGGCACCCAAACTCAAACCCGCCAGTGAAAACGTAGCTGCGAGAAGGACGGCCAACGGTGACAGGCAAAGCAAAAAAACAACGGGTTTGGTAACCCGGAAAAATGATTTCGAACCGGGTTTCATTCACTCTGACCTATTAGCACTTAGTAATTTTTCCGCAAATCCAGACCGGTATACAGGGAAGCAACCTCGTCGGCATAGCCGTTGAACATCAATGTCGGCTTCTTGCTTGCAAAAACTCCGGCACCAATGGGCCGTTCCCTTGCCTGGCTCCAGCGTGGATGGTCGACCTCGGGATTTACATTGGCGTAGAAACCATACTCCCCCGGGATCAACTGCTCCCAACTGCCACGCGGACGTCTGCTGGTAAAACTGATCTCCACGATCGCCTTGATACTTTTGAAACCGTACTTCCAGGGCACAACCAAACGCATCGGTGCACCATTTTGATTGGGTAATTCGCGACCGTAGAGTCCAACGGCCATCAATGTCAAAGGATGCATGGCTTCTTCTATCGTCAGACCTTCTTCGTAGGGCCAGTCGATGCTGCGACGACGCTGACCGGGCATTCTTTTTGGGTCGTGTAATGTCTTGAATTGCACGTATTTGGCCCCCGAGTTGGGTTCAAACCGCTTAAGTAAACTCGCCATCGGTATGCCCACCCATGGAACCACCATGGACCAGGCCTCTACACAACGAAGCCGGTAAATGCGTTCCTCGAGAACATGCGGTGACACAAGATCCTCGTAATTGTAAGTGCCGGGCTTGTCACATGCACCTTTGACGACAACGCTCCAGGGACGTGGATTGAAGTCCCTGGCATAACGCGACGGGTCTTCTTTGCCGGTGCCAAATTCATAGTAGTTGTTATACGTGGTTATGTCGGTCCATGAGTTTGGACGGCTCACTGGTACTGAAGGGGCTCTTCCTGACACCTTCCAACACGGCACCACTGGGACCTGATGTGGAATCTGCAGCAAACACCGAGTGGCCCGCCAGCACACCCGCTGTAGCCAGACCTGCCCTTTTCAGTAATTCCCGGCGGTTTAAATAGACAGACTCATCCGTAATTTCGGAAGTCAGTACATCATTGGGACGCTTAATCAGCATAATTATTCCAACTCCTTTTCAAGCTGTGATTACCGGTATTTAGACCTTACAGAATTATTGACCGGATAATCCGGCTTTTTATTTCCAAAAACATCACCGCTGATACAAATCATCGCTATTATAGCCGCTGCGCCTTTACACGAAACCCGATCATGCAGGCAGACGCGTTAGCCCAACAATCGAAACACCCGCACAGAACCATTATCGCCATCGCCTTCCCTGCGATCCTGGCCAATTCATCTGCTCCGCTGGTCGGACTGGTAGACACCTGGGCCATTGGCCATCTGGCCGATCCGGCCTATCTTGCTGCAATTGGTCTTGGCAGCGTGATATTCAACTTTATCTTCTGGGCCTTCGGCTTTCTGCGCATGGGCACTACCGGCATCATTGCCCAGGCCAATGGCAGGAACGACACCGGAATGTTGATATCCGGCATATGGCGCAGTCTCACCCTTGCTCTCGGTCTGGGTATAGTTTTGCTGCTATTGCAGGACCTCATTCTATTCCTGTCTATCAAAGCCCTGGCCCCACCCGAAACCGTTACACAGTTAACAGAAGAGTACTTTCATATCCGTATCTGGGCCGCGCCAGCGAGTTTGCTTGTCTACGCGGTTTCCGGCGTATTGTTTGGCCTCGCCCGAACCGGGCTGGTACTGGTGCAGCAACTGATACTGAATATTACCAACGCCGTCCTGAATGTAATTTTTGTAGTCCTGCTCGGTATGGGCGTTGCCGGTGTCGCCTGGGGAACATTGATTGCCCAATGGCTGGCGGCACTGGTTGGCGTGTTGTTACTGATCCAGATCATTGGTCTGGCATGACCTGTTGGGCCGGTTTAAAGGATACCCGGACCTGGCTGATATCCGGGTTCAAAAAACTGATTGCCATCAATGGCTATATATTCATCCGCACGATATTACTGATGATCGCCCTGTCCGTGGTCATGCGTATTGCCGGAGCAATGGGTGAAGTAGAAATGGCGGCAAGTCATGTAGTCATGCAATACATGCTGCTGATGTCGCTGGGACTGGATGGATTTGCGCACGCGACCGAGGCATTGGCAGGCGCCGCATGGGGTGAAGGCAAAGCACGGGTGTTTCACCGTTGGGTCAAATTAACCGGTATCTGGGCACTGGCAGCCAGTGTTGCCTATGCCCTTGGATTCTGGCTTGCCGGCAACCAACTGACCGCATTACTGACAGACCTGTCCACCGTTCGTGTGGCCGTCTCCACCCTGATGCCAATAGTGATCGCATTACCCGTTGTAGCAGTGGCCTGCTACCAGTTTGATGGCGTATATATCGCCGCCACTGCCGGTGCCGCCATGATGGTCACCATGGCCATCGCTTTTACGATTTATGTCCTTGTACTCAACCCGATGTCGGCACGGTGGGGACTTGAGGGTTTATGGGCCGCTGTTTTAATTTTCATGGCCGCACGCGGCATAGCGCAGGCTATTTGGTACCCGAGACTGAAAGCAAAACTCAACTGAGTACAGCCTAGTTTAATTGTGCAGTTGTTCGCTCTTACCTACACGTAGTGGGGGACGCTGAGGCGGGAATTAGCTTGTCAGGACTCGCTGCAGTCACATCCTTGTGGCGCTCGGGCGCGACTTCCTGCCTCGTACGGTCCTGACAAGCTAATTCCCACCCCAGCTTAAGCCTCAAACAGTGTGCATCCATCAGAAACCATTGACCTATGCTTTCGCACAAAGCCGAGGTGGTGTGGTGTCTTGATTCAGGACCGTGAGCGACAGGAAGTCGCGACCGCGCGCCCATGGATGGGTTCACAGCATGTCCTGAAACAAGACACCACATCACCTTGGCTTCCTACCGACTTGAAGTGATCAACATATCAATCTTGAAACGGAATGTACTTTGTCGCCTCGTCGAGCCCAATCAATTAGCAGACAGCGTCTAGTTGACCTCTTCAACGATCCCTCTTCATAATACAAGTTGTGCATTTAGCAGACCGACCGTCATGCTGATCTCCGATAGCCACCAATTCATTTTCCTGCGGATGCGCAAAGTGGCCAGCACCAGCATGAAAACCATTCTGCTACCGATGTGCCTGCCCAGACCTGCAGGAAGAATTGCACACCTTAAAAGCCGTGCCTGGCTGGAATGGGACTATCATAGGTATGTCTTCAGAGCGCACGATGATATTCGTGCAGCTCAAAGACGTATGCCAGCAGAGTCTTTCACCCGCTATTTCAAATTTGCGTTTGTCCGCAACCCCTGGGACAGGCTGGTTTCCGAGTACAATTTTCTGCTTGAAAGACCAGCGCACGGACGTCATAAAAAGGTGAAAAAACTGAGTGATTTCAAACATTTCATTCATATGCAAGTAAAACGCAATGATGCCTACCAGATCAATATGCTATGTGACCAGCAGGGAAAACTGTTGATGGATTTCGTCGGCAAACTGGAAAACCTCGAAGAAGACTGGCAAACCGTTTGCAAAAAAATCGGTATCCCCTACCAGCAACTGCAACGAAAAAACGCCACGCAGCACCGGCATTATCAGGATTACTACGACGACGAAACCAGGCAACTGGTCGGTCGCCACTGGTCCAGGGAAATCGAGTTGTTTGAATACACCTTCGGTGGTAACGACTAGACCTGCAGGCCATGAGCGGACATCCATCTATCTGGCTGAAATGAGAAAAAGGTGGTTTATACTTCCTATCCTCAAAACATGCTTAGGCACATACATCACGCGCAGGAATTTCCTGGCGACGAAAACTAAATGACATGATTTGCAAGCCTTTCAAATGCATTTTCGTACACATTCCCAAGTCGGCTGGTCGAAGCGTAGAGAAATACTTCCTGGATCAGTTGAATCTTGACAGGGATAAGGCCAAAGACCGTGAACAACTGCTTTTGATCGACAATGATGACCCCGCGAAAGGCACCCAAAAATTGTCTCACTTGAGTGCAATAGAGTACGTCCGCTGTGGCCACATATCGCAATCTGATTTCGATCATTTCTACAAATTCAGTTTCGTACGTAACCCCTGGTCACGGCTGGTTTCAGAATATCGTTACAGGGCGTATTTCAGCAACAGGAGCTTCAAGGATTTTGTTTTTAACAAACTTCCCAAACCCGGGTGGGATGACAGGTACCGCCACGTGATGCCCCAGTCGCGGATGGTATGTTCCGATGACGGGCAGTTGCTTGTGGACTTTGTCGGCAAGTTTGAACGGCTACAGCAGGATTTTGATCAGGTCTGTGCAAGACTCGGTTTTGATGACTCTGCCCTGCCACATATCAACTCTTCGGATAAAAAGTCCCGGGAACTACGCCGCAGCCTCAAGAATTTTATCTACCGCAACCAGGAAAGCAACTTTCGCAGCTACGCGGATTTCTACGATGATGAAACCCGGGAGTTTGTGGCAGATCTGTACCGTTCAGATATCAAAATGTTTGGATACAGTTTTTTGGATGCGCTGCGGTCACCGGTCCCCAAATAGCGATTGTAACAAGCGTTACTTCCATCGCCTGTTGCTTAGCATTTCATTAGGACCTTGTCTTTTTTCACTCACAACACAGACCATGAATGCAATCACGCATGTCGGTGCTGTGGAAATAGTAATCGACCAGATGACCGGTGGACTTATCGATACACACGATGGTCGCGGGTGAAAAACCGGCAAAAATATAATTTTCGTTGATGGCCAAACCCCTCAGATACAGTGGCCTTGCAGTTGCTTTCCGTTGACGGGAAAAAAATGAAACGCCCATCTCTTTGACGGCCCTGCTCACGCTGCGGGCCAGCAGCATGTTGATACCACGCATTTTCCTGATATTGATCGCACGAACCTGCTTGCCGTTGTCCAGATCATACTGTCGTACCACGGTACGGCGTGTGTCATTAATATAGACAACTCCGGGCTCTTCGATTATCAGGTTATGGGCATGCTTCAGATTCTCATCCTGGATAACAATAGTGCCCCGGCTTAAATTGGCGACCAGGTTGCAGGAATGAAACAGGGCATAGACCTCACCCCGAAACTCACAAACGGCATTCAGGTGCAGGTGTGATTCCCCCCTGAAGGTATCATTGTCGAGAAAGGTCTGCCGGTTGTCGATGCTTTTATCGATCGGTAATGGTTCGAGATTCAATGACTGTTGAAACTCAGGCATTTCCCGGGGCCAGAATGAAGCTTCCAGTGCACCATCATCAAGACGGTATTTGAGTGCCGCATCAACCGATGTCGATGTGACCCAGATAGACGAACCCGCGACCTGTGTCTCGTGCAGGCCAATCATCAAACCATGTGACAGTTTTCGTTTCAGCTTCAGGTCACGATCAAAAACATTGATCGTGTGATAATCGGCCACGAAGACTTCATCGTTGTGAACACAAATGCCCCGGACCCCACGCACATTGCCACGTGCGTTCGGATCGTGATCCAGCCTGGGTTCGGTGGGGGCGACAGGAACTTCCCGGGTAATTTCCTTACGGTCCCAATCCAGTTTATACAGACTTCCACCTTCGCTGACCGGCGCGGCGCGAATGACGGTACCAAAGTAAATATTCAAATGACTACCTTGTTATGCTCCTGACTATGGCTTGCTAGTCTAGCCGAATACAGCAACCGGTGGCGCAACTTCAGAATGCGCCAACGTCTCAACTACAAGAAAGCATAAAGCCAAAATACCGCGGAACCACCCTGTCCATGGACAAAAAAAACCCGGCAGTCGATACTGCCGGGTTCCAGTGGCTATGTCGTTTGGAGATTAGTGACGCAACTCAACCCGACGGTTGGCTGCACGACCTGCCTCTGTTCCATTATCTGCGACAGGATCGGTTTCACCATAACCTTTCACAAGTATGTTAGCGGCGGTTGCACCGTTAGCAATCAGGTAGTCAGCCACGGCTTGAGCCCGACGCTTGGACAGACCCATGTTGTAATCGTCGTTACCCACGCTGTCGGTATGACCGGCAATCTCGACTTTCAGATCAGAATGGCGTTTCAGAATTTGAACTGCCTCATTGAGACTGGCAGTTGAACCTGCTGTCAGCTTGGCAGAATCAAATTCGAAGTTAACACGCTCGAGTTTGTATTCAGCTTCAAGTGTACAACCGTAATTATCAACAGCCCTGCCCGCAGGTGTGCTTGGGCATTTGTCCTTGCTATCTACAACACCGTCACCATCACCATCCAGTTCACAACCGTACTGATCAACCTTCGCGCCAGCAGGTGTTCCGGGGCATCTGTCGCGGCTGTCGCCAACGCCATCGCCATCACTGTCAACTTCACATCCACGCTCGTTAACCCTCACACCCTGTGGTGTTCCCGGGCACTCGTCCAGACGATCCACAACACCGTCGCCATCGCTGTCTATCTCGCAACCGCGATCATCAACGATACCGCCCGCAACCGTTCCTCGGCAGTCGTCTTTGTAGTTTTTAACACCATCAGCATCGGTATCACCGTAGGCACAGATCGCACCACCAACCAGAAAAGCACCGGCACCAGCGATCATCGCGGCATCAAAGTCATCCGTTGCACCCGCGGCTATACCGACTGCACCACCTGCCGCTGCGCAGGCGCCCCACTGGTCATACCAGCCGGTTTTGCCAGGACCCGAAGCACAGGCACTGAGCAGTAACGACAACACGACCGCGACTAAACCTAACTTATAATGTTTCACTACTTTCATCCTCCAATTGGTAAATACTGCACCCTCATCTCACGGGTATTATATATGACTCTCCGACGTAATCTCACCCAATAGTAGAGATATTTGTTAAATTTAAGTAAAGACAATTTCCCAAGCCTCAAATTTGACAATCAATACGATGGCACGTCATCAATTCTCCCGTGGAATCCTGGCCACCGGATACAACAAATACTGCTTGTCATAATAGGGTGTTTGTTCGTAAAACCACATTAGCCGTTGATGCTGACTGGCAGCAAAGGCTTCATCACTGGCAAGTTTATTCTCAAAACGAGTTTTCAATTCGGCGTCATTATCCAGCATTTTTTGAGCCAGGGGCTCCATTACATAGGCTTCCGCATATTCGGTACGGGTAAATATCTCCAGGAAGAAACCCCACTGTAAAAAGGAATCCGGCGCCTGTGGCTCCAGCATCAGGACCAGTAGTTCACCCAGTGGCTGGTCCGTACTGATCCGGTAGCTGCCGGCAGGAAATGTTGTCTCAATCACCTGTTTCACCGGCTCCCCCGGGTCAATCCGGATATGCCCCTCAAATGGGTTCGGGGTCCAATCGGTGGGCTCAGCTATGCCTGCACCGGGTAATCGGTAGACTTCGGCCCGGGTGGTCAAAGCTTTCTTAATCTGCTCCACCTCGATGCCATGCAAAGCAATTCGTTCAACAACGTCAGACCACGCCTGCGGAATAATATAAGCGGCTGGCGATTCAACGAAAACTTTGGGTTTGGTAATAAAAATCTCAGGAATTTTTTCCGTAACCGGTTGGCCTGTCCAGCGAACCACTTCTCCTCCGGACGCTTGTCCCTGGAAACGTTGCGAACTGATTCCCTTGAATGACACTTTTTCAGCGAGCAGTGCGGGATCACGCTCAAAAGCCAGGGCTATCGATTGCGGTCGTCGTTGCTTATCTGAATTTGTGGCCTTACGCAAAGAGTCCTGTTCCCTGGCCAGCAAATCGAGAGTTTCTGCCAACAACACATAAGTGCCCAGCACACGTTGCTTATAAGGTTTCAGGGAATGATTTTCCACGAGGATAGCCGGCAGGTGAATTGCATCTCCATAGCCGTTTGAAAAACGTGGATTGCCCGACCAGGTCAATAAGCCATCCTTCATATCCATCCCATTGGCTGCAAAAATCAACCCGCCGGGCTCGTGCCCATTGCCGGCCAGGACAGTATTGAGTGCCGGACGGTACACGTCTTCAATCCAGTTACCAATGGCGGGTGACCATGCTTTTCGTCCGTTGCCGCCAAAGGTGATGTCATATTGGTAATCCGCACCATCTGTCACGTGCAGGTCCAGGTATAAATCGGGTTGCCACTGCCTGAACACCGTAATCAATGCACGTACACCCCTTGTATCCAGCTTGGTGAAATCACGATTCAGGTTCTGGTTACGTGCATTGGTACGCCAACCCATCTCCACCGGTCCGCGCTGGTTAATCCGGTTATAGGCCGATCTGCGTTCATGACCATCGACATTCAAAACCGGAATAAACAGAAAATTGGATTTTGCCAACAATTCTTTACGCCTGGCCGCCACTGTCATGTCACGCAGCAGCATCAGGCCGGCATCCTTACCGTCAATTTCACCGGCGTGGATACCGGAATGAGCAAGCAGCAGGGGTTTGCCAGTGGTCTTCATGGCCTCAGCACTAAAGGCCTGATCCGCACTGGCGATCACCATCCAGATATCTCTTCCCTGCAAACTCCGGCCAATTGTGACCATCTCCAGTTCGGGTGCGGCATTCACCAGTCTGCGCAGCCATGTCACGGTTTCATCATAGTCCGGTGTCGCGACAAGTCGCGTACGCTCCGCTGGTGTAATCCACGGATCATCCATCGCGACCATATTTGACTCGCTGGGACCGGACCAGTTTTGAAGTGGTGGCAAAAATGATTCGGAATCTGAAAAAACATCCACTTTTCCTGCTGCAAGCGCACACGCAACGGGTTGAACAAGCAATAAACAATAGAAGTAGTGTGACCCGTGGTCTCATCTCAAAAATCACTCCTGCGATAGTTCACAATCACCAAGCTCTTCAAAGCAAAGGTGAAATATAATTCTCAATCTCGCGTCTCAGGCCTTCATCCGGTAATCGTCCAAAGGCTGCCCCCAGGTTATCTTTTGCGTGATGTGGCTTGGTGGTTCCCGGAATAGGAAGGGTTGCTGCCGGGTACGATATCACGTACTTGAGAAATACCTGGCCCCAACTTTCAGCATCCATCTCGGCAGCCCAGTCCGGTAGAGGTCTGTTCGCGACTGCCTTGAACAGCGAACCGCGTGCAAATGGCAAATTAACCAGTACTGCAATACCACGGTCCCTTGCCAGGGGCAAGATCTCCTTCTCTGCAGATCGGTCTGCCAAAGAGTAGTTCAGCTGTATAAAATCCAGGGGATGGCGACGCATAACATCCTGCATTTCTTCATATTGACGCGGGCGATGGGTGGTTACACCCAAATAGCGGAAACGCCCCTCTGCTTTCCAGTTTTTCATGGTTTCCAGTTCGGCTTCGGTGCCACGCAGATTATGTACCTGCATCAGGTCGATCTGATCCCCACCCAACAGTTCGAATGAGCGATTCATGCGCTCAACGCCCTGTTGTTGATCTTCCCGATCCACCTTGGTCGCCATAAACACATCGTCACGGATACCGATATCGCGCAGTAAGCCGCCGATGACAGTTTCCGCTTCACCGTAATTGGGAGAGGTATCAATGACCCGTCCACCGGATGCATGAAATACCTCCAGCGTCTTTCTGAAGCGCTGCATATCATCCGCATTGGCATTCGAGCGGAAATCCCGGGTACCGATTCCAACGGCAGGCAACTGTTCCCCGCTCGAAGGAATGGTGGTCATAACCCTGGTCTTCGTGTCCGCCAACAATGGACGCCAATGACCGGTCGCCGCTATCAGTCCTGCACCAGCACCGATACTAAGTAGTTGTCGTCTTGAGATAGTCATGATTTTTCAACTCCCTGATTCGCAATACTTTCCTGTCTTGAGCCCAGTTTGAGGGCGAGTAAGGTCCATAGCCCGGCAACCGGTGCGGCAGTCAATGCAATCGCACCGATGGACATCCCAAGGGCTATCAGCCCGGTATATATCCAACCACTCAGCAAATCGCCGCCACGGTAAACTGCAGCATCGAGAAAAGGCTTGGATTTATACTTTGCTTCCCGCCCCAACACCGTCCATAAAATTTCCCGGGCTGGCTTGGTCAAACCATATCGTCCGGCACGATAAATGACCTGCACAACCACCAGCACTGCCAGGGTGGGATAAAGACCCAGTAACACAAAACCCAGTGCCATCAGGGCCGGTACAATCGCCAAAGTCAATCCAACACCCAGCCACTTGATGATACGTGCGGTAAGGTAAATCTGGAATATGATGGTCAGCGCACTGACCAGCAGGTCAACCTGCGCATAAAAGGCTCTCCTTTCTCCACGATCGGAAAAAGCATCAGCCACCAGGCTGGCCTGTTGAAAATACAACATGGTGGATACAAAGGTCATCAACGCGATAAAAGCTGCTATTCCCATCAGGTAACGCGATGCAAAAACAGCCTGCATACCACTCCACGCATTGCCTGCAATTACTTTCTCCGCTTCCCCCGGTATGTCTACTGAACCGGTATTAAACCGTCTGTGAAGAGATCGCGCACACCAGGATGCAACCTCCAGTGGAATACAGGCCAGCAACAACAATGTAAAAACAGGCAGAATCTCAGCCAGTTCGGCAGTGACGACAGAGCCGGCCATGCCACCCAGGGAACTGCCAACAGCGATAAAACTGAATAGACGCTTACCCTGGCTGTTATCAAAACAATCCGACATGAAGCCCCAGAACACCGTCACCACAAACAAAGCAAAGACACTGCTCCAGACGTAGAACACGCGGTCAATCCAGGGCCTTGCTTCCGGCGGCATATATACAAGACATGCCCAGAAAACCACCAGGCACGCAATAAAAAACCGGTTGGCCAGCGGCACAAAAACGCCGCGGGAAAACCTGGATGCCAGCCACGAATAGGCTGGCACGGCCAGCATCATAACGAAAAACACGGCCGTCCAAAGAATCTGCAAATTACCTCGATCTGCCGAGGAGATCTCATCCCTTACAGCACGCAGGATGTAGTAGGAAAACATGATGAAAAAACCATAGGCTGTTGCAATTAATAGCCCTTTCAACTCACCATCATCACGAATATCTACAAACTTCCTGATTAGTGTTCTAAGCAAAATGTTTCTCCAATTGCTACCCAGGCAAAAAAACTGAATCAGTCAAAAGACTGTTTTACATAGTCGAAAATCTCTTTTCTAGCCGGTGAAACCTTGATTTTTATGGCAAGGCAGCCAGGCCACCATCCCGGTTAGTAAATTACGTCGCTTGATCTTGATCATTTTTATTATTCTCTAAGAGTTTATACTCTCCTAATCTAAACGAAGGTGCTCCGCTTGTCAGCAATCAACCTTCCAATATTAAATCGGGAGTCAAAATTGAAAATCATAAAACGGAATACTCTTCGTCGTGGAGGCTTCGCCGGACTGCGCGAAACCCGAATGGTGATGAGTCCCAGTATCTTTCCGCAGCGCCGGGAGGCAGGCACCCATACCGGTATCGGCAGGTTGTGCTACCTGGCAGATGCGCGTTTTTTGCCGCATGGCGACACGCGAATGCATACCCATCTTGAAATCGATGTAATTTCGATCATGGTGGAAGGCCGTATCAGGCATGAAGGTTCCCTGGAAGATGGCCGTGAGCTTCAGGTAGATGATATACAGGTGCAACGCGCCGGCAGTGAAGGTTTCAGCCATAACGAAATCAATCCTGATGATTTCAAAAACCGGATGATACAGCTTTGGGTAATCCCGGAGAGCCAGGGAGAGTCTGCGGCCTATCAAATGTTTCATGCCGAGGCTGGAAAACGCTTGAGGGTTTACGGTGGCCCGCCTGATCAGGATGAAACTTTTGCTGCCCGGACGATCATTGATGTTGCACACGTAAACGCGGGTGAGAGCATCAGCCAACCCGGAAGAAGCCTGGCCTTTATCACCTCCGGTGTAGGCCGCAGCAACGATGAGACCCTAAGAGAGGGTTACCTGGTAGAGACCAGGGATTTTAACTACAAGGCTAAAACGGACAGCAAACTGATCCTGGCCTATGAGTTATGAGTTCCAGATTCACTTGTTCATGACCGGTCTGCTTCATCCAGGAAAAGAAATTTTCAGTTAAATATCTATTGATGAACTGAAGAATCAGGGACAAGGCCAGCTATGGTTTGACCCTCTTGAACTTTTGCCCCTACAATAGAGATACACGCAGAGGGCATTAATCAATGCCTTCGGACAACACCAAACAAGAGGAACGATGGTTATGCAATGCCCAAAATGCTCAGGTGAAATGGAATTGGTTCGTTATAACAAGATCGAAGTGGATCGTTGTACTTCGTGTGGCGGTCTTTGGTTCCAGCCGGACGAATTACGCAATCTTCGTGATGATATTTGGATGGCTGATTATATTATCGATAGCGGCGACAAATCTGTCGGTAAAAAAGCAAATGCAATAAAGGACTACCATTGTCCTGAATGTGACGAAACCATGCTGCAGGAATTTGATCCGGAGCAGCCACATATTACCTATGAGTCCTGCCCCAATGGACATGGCACCTATCTTGATTCTGGTGAATTTACTGACCTGGTGCGCAAAACTTTCTGGGACAAGTTCAAACGCGCACGTTAACAAAGCTGGATTTTCTAATATTTAATAACTGTTCCGGGTGAACTGTCATTCGGAACAGTTTTTATTAACCCTGGTGCCGGGTCCTACAGACTTGCAGTCATCAGGACCTCTAAGCGGCCATCCGGCAACAACATACCCTGATCTATATCAAAATGAGATAACAGGTTTACCAGGATCGCCTGTGTGTGCGGAGTCGTGCGCGCCTGTTTACCCGCGCGTGGCCTGATACTGAACATATGGGCCTGTTCAATACCATATTGTTGATTTGAAAACGATGTATTTAACGTACGCACAGTGAATGCATGCGCACGTGTGGACTTATGCAGGTAAGGTCGTATTGCGGTATTGAATGCCCGCAGTGCTTTGTCATCGAGGTAATTAAAAAAATCCCAGAACATGCAGATGTCAAAGCGTGTTCCCTTTGGAAAATCAAAGGTTTGTTCAAGGTGCTCGGCGAGTTCCGCTTCGGTATATTCACCAGACTGCATCTGCAAAATGGGATCTGTATACATTGCAGCAAACTGCAAACGACATTTGTATTGAGAAAAAAACTCGACCGTCTCGGGCAGTGCCGGTCCAATTTCAAGAACAGACAAACGCCGGTCCGGGTTGATCCGCTTGAGCAGAGCCGGAAACAACAGGGTCTGCTGGGTTCGTGAAAAAGTCGGTGTAGCAGGCGTAAAACCTACGCCCGCCGCACCTGAAACAACACTGTTCAATTTACCAATCTTCTATTAACTGATACCGCTTCATGTTGATGGAGAAGAAATCTCAGCCGCCATTCAATGAATAACTTTTACTTTCATTCGATTTGCCGGAAGCGACGACCTTTGGTGATTCTGCGGTTTTATCATCAGTTTTTGCCTGAACTTTTTTAACCGGATCTGCAGAACTGGCCTTGACGGGTTCGCCCGGATCCATGTCGATACTGCCTTTAAATATAGCACCATCCTCAAGTGTCATGCGAGGTGCCACAATATTGCCGCGAACATTGCCGGACCGCAAAATAATGACCTTTTCCGTACCGGTAACATCACCACGGACCTCACCGGCAATCTTGACCACCTTGGCCGTAATGTCAGCATTAACGCGTCCATTCTGCCCGACTTCAACCTGGTGTGAGTCCAGGCGAACTTTTCCATCAACCCTGCCTTCTATGATAAGGCTCTCATCACCGCTAATATCGCCATTGATATGAATTCCAGGACCGATAACAGCGGGTCTTCCACTGTCGGTCGACGTGTTGGCAGACACCGCAAAATTATCCTGTTGTGATTTTGAGGCTTGGGGTTCATCCTTGATATTTCTGCTTTTTTCAAACATGGTAGTTTCCAATAACTTCCTGAACTGGGGATTCGCTAGTCTAGCAGAGATTGTCGGGCGAGTACTATAATCGCTATGGCGAGACAGCTATTTTCATAAAAAATTTACTGCGTAGACGGTTACAATCCCGTATTCGATTCGGATTTGGCAAGCAAACCAGGTAGTTTCTGCTCGCACTGAGTATAAGGCTCATGGATTCTTGCCATTGATACATGACATGTAAGACACGCTGGCTTATGCAAAAATTATTATTTCGTTGCAGTTTAATTACCTGTTTTCAGATTTTCTGCCTACCGGCATTCGCTGCAGACCCATTGCTGCAGATGACGGCAGATTACGAGACTTTTTTCCGTCAAATGGTGACAGACCGCAACTATCCGGGCGCTGCTTTTGCCATCGTCAGCCATGACCGGGTTCTGCATATCGCGACCGTGGGTCACACGACCGCAGACCGAAAGCGTCCCATTGATCAACAAACCACCTTTCGCCTCGCATCGGTCTCCAAGCCCTTTGCCGCAGAGTTGGTCGGTCTGTTGGTCGAAGATGGCACCCTTAACTGGGACGACCCGGTCACCCGTTATGTTCCGGATTTCAAAATTGATGGTGATGCCTCGCAAATTCGTATCCGGCACTTATTGGGGCAAAGCACCGGCCTGATACCCCATGCCTACGATAATCTACTGGAAGATGGCAAAAGTATGGACAACATCTGGAAAAGCATGTCCAACCTGCCCTACCTGTGTAATCCGGGCTCATGTTACGGCTATCAGAATAGCGTTTTCAGCCTGGTTGATCCGGTGGTCTGGAAAGCCACCAGCGTGAACTATGAAACACTTATCGAACAACGCATTTTCAAACCGCTCGATATGACCAATGCGTCAATGGGTCTTGATGCATTTATTAACAACCCCAACCATGCCAAACCACACGCAAGACGCAAGGGCCAATGGAAAACAGTCCCTGTGCAACCCAATTACTATCGTGCAGCACCGGCCGCAGGTGTCAATGCCAGCATCCTGGACATGAGCAAGTGGGTACAGGCGCAACTGGGTGGCAGTCCGGCTGTCCTATCGCCGGAATTGATTGGCAACCTGGCCAAGCCCCGGGTTGAAACCCGGCGGGAAATGCACCGCAAACAATGGAACACCATGCTCAGTGAAGCCCATTACGGCCTGGGCTGGCGTGTTTACCAACTGGGTGATAATCAACTTATCTATCACGGCGGCTGGGTTTCAGGTTTTCGTGCGGATGTCGCATTTTCATTGCAGCATGATATCGGCATCGCAGTGCTGCTTAACGCTGAGAGCAGCGGCATCTCCGAGATGACCACCCGCTTTTGGCAGATGGCGTTGGCACCGTAGCACGAACTACAAGAAACCTGATTATTACGCTTCCTTCTCGTGGTCTGCTGGTTTATTGTTGCCGTTTAGACCGTGGTGACCAATAAGCATGCGTGCCCTTAGATTTGCGTTTACTTTGCTCCTTGTCATATTTACTGCAATCCATTAATTTATAAAACACAGGAATTTATCCATGCCTTCATTTGATGTAGTTTCTGAAGTGGACCACCATGAATTGAGCAATGGTGTCGACCAGGCCAATCGCGAAGTAACCACACGCTTTGATTTTAAGGGTACCGGTTCGAATTTCGAACTCGCCGACCTGCTCATCAGCATGAATACCGAGTCTGAATTCCAGCTTCAGCAGATGTACGACATTCTCTGTAATAAACTGGTCAAGCGTGGTATCGACATCGCCTGCCTTGAAAAAAACGAAGCCGTCATCCAGGCCAGATCGGCTACCCAGACCGTGAAGGTCAGAGAAGGTATTGAAACACCGGTGGCCAAGAACATGGTCAAGATGATCAAGCAGAGCAAGGCCAGGGTTCAAGCGGCCATACAAGGTGATCAGTTGAGGGTAACCGGAAAAAAACGGGATGATTTACAGGAAGTCATTGCCTTGTTGAAAGCTGCTGACCTTGACACGCCATTGCAATACAAGAACTTTAGAGACTAAGCAACCAGGGCTACAAAAACCTCCCTTACCTAAGGCAATAAGTTAATGATTAGGGTAAAATTAGCCGTTGCCCTTTGGCATAAAAAAAGGAAGTTCAGACATGAAAACCACACTGTCGTCTAGCGCTAGGTACAGCGCTTGCATTGACCGTAGCCGGCTGCTCCGAATCTGACACCAACCAGGTCGCAGAATCAGCCCCCGCAACGCCAACTGAAACCGCAATGACAACAAACCCTGCTGAAAATAACCCATTTTTTGTTGAAAGCCCGTTGTACATGCATTACCCGCAATTCGACAAAATCGAAAACGCTCATTTTGTACCGGCTTTCGAGCTTGGAATGGAACAACAACTGGCAGAAATCGAGGCCATCACAAACCAGTCCGAAGCACCCACACTTGATAACACCCTGATCCCGATGGAACGTTCGGGTCAGCTCCTTAACCGGGCCGCCACGGTATTTTTCGCCATGACCGCGGCCAACACCAACGACGAACTGGAAAGCATTCGTAGTGAAATGGCGCCGAAGTTTTCTGCCCACAATGACAAGATTCGTCTTAATGGCAAATTGTTCGACCGTGTGCAGGCCCTCTATGAACAGCGTGATACGCTTGAACTGGATCCTGAATCCTATCGCCTGATCGAAGAAACTCACAAGGACTTCGTTCGTGCCGGCGCACAGCTTTCAGATAGCGACAAGGAAAAGCTCAAGGCTATGAATGCCGAGTTGGCCAGCCTACAGACCAAGTTCAGCCAGAATGTATTAAACGAGGTAAATGCTTCTGCAGTCGTTGTAGAAAGCCGCGAAGAACTCGCAGGGATGCCTGAAACCAATATAGAAGCCGCGGCTGAAGCTGCAAAATCCAAAGATATGGATGGCAAGTATCTCATCGCCCTGCTCAATACCTCTCAGCAACCCCCTCTGGCCGACCTGGAAGACCGCGCCCTGCGTCAGCGCATCATGGAAACCTCACTCGCCCGTGGCAGTCGCGGCGGCGAGTTTGACAATCGGGAAATACTGACACGTGTAGTTAAAATACGTGCTGAACGAGCCAAGTTGATGGGTTACCCGAACCACGCGGCTTACGGTCTTGAAAACCAGACCGCCCGCACCACCGAGGCCGTTAACGAGCGGCTCGCAAGCCTGGCACCTCCAGCGGTTGCCAATGCGAAACGTGAAGCCGCAGATATTCAGGCCATCATTGATGCCGAAGGCGGTGATTTTCAACTGGCCTCCTGGGACTGGGATTTCTATGCGGAAAAAGTGCGTATGCAACGCTACGATTTTGACGCAGCGCAACTGCGCCCTTACTTTGAAATGAACAACGTATTGGAAAAAGGTGTTTTCTTCGCAGCCGAACAGGTATTTGGCATCACCTTCAAGGAACGCCACGATCTGCCTGTTTACCAGGAAGACGTGCGTGTCTTCGAGGTCTTTGAAGCCGATGGTTCCACACTGGCGATTGTTCCTGATGGATCCCTATGCCCGTCCTTCAAAACGCGGTGGCGCCTGGATGAACGCCTATGTGGACCAATCCCACCTGATGGGCAATAAACCCGTCGTTGCCAACCACCTGAACATCACCAAACCGGTTTCAGCAGACGAACCGACGCTGCTGACCTTTGATGAAGTTACAACGATGTTCCACGAATTTGGCCATGCCCTGCACGGTATGTTCTCCAATGTTAAATACCCCGAGTTCTCCGGCACTTCAGTGCCTCGCGACTTTGTGGAATACCCATCACAGGTAAATGAGATGTGGTCTACCTGGCCGACGATTCTGGAAAACTATGCCGTACATTACCAGACCGGTGAAGCCATGCCCCGGGAACTGCTGGATAAAGTGCTGGAAACGCGAAAATTCAACCAGGGTTACACCACCACGGAATACCTCGCAGCATCCATCCTGGATCAGAAATGGCACCAGTTGCAGCCTGAGGAAGTACCGACTGCAGATGACTTGCTGGATTTCGAGGCCAGGACGCTGGAAGAAGCAGGTGTGGCACTGGATACCGTACCGCCACGTTACCGCAGCACCTACTTCTCACATATCATCGGTGGTTATTCTGCCGGTTATTATGCCTACATCTGGAGCGAAGTGCTGGATGCGGACACGGTTGAATGGTTCAAGCAGAACGGTGGCTTGACTCGCGAGAACGGCGATCATTTCCGCCAGACACTTCTGTCACGCGGCGGTGCCGAAGATGCAATGATGCTGTTCAGGAACTTCCGTGGTGCTGATCCTGATATACAACCTCTGCTGGAACGGCGTGGTTTGAACTGATAGAAGTTAATATTATGGTGATCAAATATACTTGATCGCAGGCACAAAAAAACCCGACCAGGCAAAACCTGACCGGGTTTTTTTTGTAAATGGAAACCTTACAGAGGGCTTACATCCTCTGCCTGGGGTCCTTTGAGGCCTTCACCAACGGTGAATTCAACCTGCTGACCTTCCTTCAGAGTCTTACGGCCGTCGCCGACAATCTGACGGAAGTGAACGAAAACATCGCGTTCGCCTTCACGGGAAATAAATCCAAAACCCTTTTCGTCGTTGAACCATTTAACGGTTCCTGTAACCTTATCTGACATTATCATTAACTCACTATATATAGTTGAAAAACCACCTTCCGGCAGTGACTGTGCTGGAGAAGAACGGGACCGGGGTATATCTGGAAGGAAGTATGACGACCTGTACAGACTAAACACTCAATCACTCGCCGCAACATGCAGCGCGCATATTTTACATTCTTATCGCAGCTATTTGCTATAAAAACAATTGAATGCAGCCGTTTTGCGCGTTTTACTCCAGCGTGACTGTCTGGTAGACCACCATACTATCTGACCAGGTGTATTTCTTACTCATTGAGTTTTCCGGCCTGGCAGGTGCACCATCCGGCATACCATAATTGACCTCAACGATCTTGATCGGCAGCGACCGGTTTGCTTCAAATGTAATCACGATTTCAGCACCTTGCTCCGGCAAGCCATACCAGCGCCAGCGCCACCAGTCGCGGGCGGGCATAGCCTGCTCTGCGTTCGCGGTGATCTTGAGTGAATCGGGTATGTGTACAGGCAGGCCATTCACGGTGGCAGCTGCGATACCCGCGTCAGTCGGAAATAGCAAATTAATGTACTCGGCAGCATCTTGGGACTGCAGGTGTAGGCTGATCTTCCGCTTTCCATTCTCCAGATGATCACTTTTCGGTGTCAGGACTGCCGCCTTAAAAGCGGGTAACCCGTTATCCCGGACCCGTACATCCTGATTGTAACCCGGCATGATTCGGGTCATATTCGCGTTGCTGGCCTCCTCGCCCAGGAATTCAGCTAACCAGGAACCGTCCCGCACATCCGGGCTGACCCAGAAACCTTGCTGTTGATCAACATCGATGGCATAAAACAGTTCCTCTCCCCGCGGATGACGCGTATCGAAGCCTCTGCCAAACACGACGCTGAGCGTCATTACCAGCCCCGCCCCCAATAACAGCCACCCGACTTTCCCTTCCGCTACAAAACCGATGCTTCGTATCAGTGGCCAGATTATCAGCAAAGACAAGGCACAAATAACCATGAGCACCTGCGACATTCCCAAACCCAATGCGAGGTAAGCCAGGATATAGACCGGCGGCAGCAATAACAGGGGAATAAAAGTGAATATAATCGCAGACACAAACCGTACGCCCTCACCAGCTAACCGTTTGAGATTGCGGTGCACCAGGATTCCGAGAAACACTGATCCAAGCGGCCAGGCAAAAAGATAGGAGGCATTGGGTGCCAGGTAAAGTGCCAAGGCGGTCAACAACCACCAGGAGCACAATGCAGCGGTCCATAAATCCGGTTCAGGGAAACGTGCCCGAACCAGTAATAGCAATGGGATCAGAAGCAATGCAGTCACAAGCGATAGCAGTGCGGCATTTCCGGCCAGCACAATCAACGTGACCAGCACCAGTGCAGGAACGAAAACATCGAGTTTATCCAAGCCCCGTTTGAGCCTGTAAGCAAACCATAAGGTCACTCCGAGCGTAAGAATGAAATACGCCAAAAATGGCCACTCACCCAAAGATGTTAAACGCATGAACCCCGCGTCAGCGTTTCGCATATAAGCCATCAAGTTATCAAACACGGAATAGGTCGCCAAAAATATTATCAGCACACCAAGGATGCCACCGGAGATCGAAGCCCAGGTGATGGTCCCTGCCCTTTTGCCCGTGGCAAAAAGCCATACACCCAGCAAAAGCACGGCAAGACCAAGAATTAGCGCCGTGGTCTGGCTGTAGCGCACCAGGGTGCCGTGCCAGAGATTAAAGTATGTTTTATCTCCTTCTGCGGACTCCCAGTTCTCAATATTTGCAAAATATTGCGCGCTCGCAAGAACATTGTTGGCCTGGTGTGCCAGAGTGTTGCTGTCCAGGTTTTCAGCGCTGTCCGTCATGGCGTGGTAATCAAACAAACCCGCTGAAAAAGCGAAATTCAAGCCGGGTATGCCCTCTCCCTTCGAGATACTCATGTCGGTGTCATTTGGCATATGCCGGTAAATCTCATAGGAAAGGGAACTCGCCACGAGGTTGGGTGTTGACTCGATCAGGCGGTCAACCAGCCAGGCATTATTACTACTGGTTTCAAACATGAACGAAGCCCCGTAACTGCCACGGGCTTCAAAATTCAGAACCAGACCAACCTGCTTTGCTGCCGGGTGTTGTCTGAAAAATCCCTGTGCACCCAGCAGACCCATCTCTTCACCATCGGTAATCAGAAATACCACGTCATGAGCGGGCGGTGGAGCGGTCGTCATAATGCGGGCGGCCTCCATAATTGAAGCTGTACCTGAAGCATCATCACCCGCGCCCGGCGTGAGCGGTCGTGAGTCATAATGACCCATTAAAACAAGATCATCTGGACCCTCGGCTTCGTGGCTGGAGCGTCCAGGCAGACGCGCAATGATATTTTCTACATTGGCAATGAGGGTGGCACCTGCCGGTCTTGTCGGATGCCGATAAACCACGGTAGTTTTCTGCACTTCGGTTTACAGACCAAGTGACTCGAAATAAGCAACTATGTAATCCCTGACATCACGATTGGCAGCACTTCCCATGGGGTGCGGCTTCTCCGCAATAACGGCAACATGCCGGCTTAAAGCTGCATAGTCTACGTCCGAATCGGTGGCAGCTTCAGGCGCCAGGGTTTGCCGGTAAGCAATGGCCAGCATAACCACCAAAAATAATGTACTGACAAGCGATTTTTGCCAATGACCCATTGGTCTCTCCCTTATTCTGGTCTCAGTCGCATATTACACTGCATTTGTTTTGGAAGGGATTGATCTGTGTATTGGTAAAAATCCAACAGGGCGGTGAATGTCCCTCAGAACGGCAAGCTCAGTCGTGTACTTGACCCTTCGTAAGTGCAAAACTCGAACTGGCAGACCGCACACTGGAATGATGCAGGATTTTCGTATTCAGAAAATCGTTATAGGACTCCATGTCCCTGGAAATAATCTGCAAGACATAATCCCGCTCACCCGAAACAGAAAAACAATTCATCACCTCCGGTAGAGCCTTCAACATGGGTTTCAAATGACTGCCTGACCCTGTCTGAATGCTCGACCATGCTGACAGACAATAAAACATGAATCTGCAATCCAAGCGCCTTCGGATTCAGCAACGCGACCCGGCTTTCAATAACACCGGCGTCTTCCAGTTCACGGACGCGTCGCCAAACCGATGTGCGAGACAGACCTGAGCGTTCGGCCAGGTCAATTTGACTGAGGCTCACATTCCGCTGCAGAGCCTGTAGTAACTTACGATCAGATTCAGATAAATTCATTTTTTACATTTGACCCATATTATATTATTTAACTAAATAATTGTTTCAATTATCAACGATAATAGTCAATTCAGAAACACATAATTTGAGATTAATGGGGATAATGATTAACAGCAATAAACCATTATCCATCCACACGAAAAACATCAGGTGAAATCATGACCATGCACACAAGCCACCGCCCCAGCTGGGCCGAACCTTACAAAATCAAATCAGTTGAACTGATCCGGATGACCACCCGGGAGGAACGTGAAGAGGCCATCCGTGAAGCGGGATACAACACTTTCCTGATCCGCAGCCGTGATGTCTATATTGACCTGTTAACCGATTCCGGCACCTCTGCCATGAGTGACAGGCAGTGGGCCGGGTTAATGATGGGTGACGAGGCCTACTCGGGTAGCGATAACTTCTACCACTTGCAGGACGCCGTCCGGGAATATTATGGCTACAAATACCTCGTACCCACCCACCAGGGTCGTGGCGCTGAAAACCTGCTGTCACAAATCATGATAAAGGAAGGTGACTTCATACCCGGCAACATGTATTTCACAACCACCCGTCTTCACCAGGAACTGGCAGGCGGTACCTTTGTCGACGTAATTATCGACGAGGCGCACGATCCGGCCAGTCGCCATCCGTTCAAGGGCAATGTTGATCTGGAAAAACTGGATCGTCTTGTCCAGGATGTCGGCGCGGAACATATTCCCTATATCAGCCTGGAGGGCAATGTGAACATGGCCGGTGGCCAGCCTTTCTCAATGGCTAATCTCCGTGAGTTGAACAGCTATTGCCGTAAACACGATATTCCGATCATGCTGGATGCCACACGCACCATCGAAAATGCCTGGTTTATCCGCGAGCGCGAAGCGGGTTACGCTGAAAAATCGGTACGCGCAATCCTGCGTGAGATCTGCGACCTGACGGATGGAGCCACGATGTCGGCAAAGAAGGACCTGCTCGTCAATATCGGTGGTTTTTTTGCATGCAACGACGAAGCGATTTTCCGCAAAGCACAAAACATGGTTGTCGTCTATGAAGGCCTGCATACCTATGGCGGTATGGCTGGACGCGACATGGAGGCCATGGCGATCGGTCTCCAGGAAGCAGTCATGGAAGACCACCAGGCAGCCCGTATCGGCCAGGTACGTTATCTAGGCGATATGCTGCGTGATGCCGGTGTGCCTATCGTCAACCCCATTGGCTCTCATGCGATCTTTATTGATGCGCGTGCGTTCCTGCCACACGTGGACCAGGACGACTATCCGGCCCAATCGCTGGCCGCTGAGTTATACTTGGAAGCTGGCATTCGCACAATGGAACGCGGCAATGTATCAGCTGGTCGTGATCCGGTAACCGGAAAGAACCGTCGACCGGCACTTGAATTGGTGCGATTGACCTTGCCCCGGCGTGTTTATACCCAGGCTCATATGGACGTTGTGGCAGAATCTGTTGTCCGTGTGTTTGAACAACGCGAGCGCATCAAGGGCTTGAAAATGGTCTATGAACCTGAGTATCTGCGGTTCTTCCAGGCGCGCTTTGCACCACTGGTCTGAAAAGCCCGGTTACTATCCAATGGAGGCTTAATAATGACAGATCTGTTTGACAACCCGATGGGCCTTGACGGCTTTGAGTTTGTCGAGTTTGCATCCCCAACGCCGGGACTGTTAGAACCGGTATTCGACATGCTGGGTTTTACTGCCGTCGCCAGGCACCGGTCCAAAAAGGTCAGCCTGTATCGCCAGGGTGAGATCAATTTCATTCTTAACGAAGAGCCGAAAAGTCATGCCGCATTTTTTGCCGAAGAACACGGCCCCTGCGTCTGTGGCATGGCTTTCCGGGTAAAAGACGCCCACATGGCCTACCATCGGGCCCTCGAAATGGGTGCCCAACCCATCGATATCCCCACCGGCCCGATGGAATTGCGTCTGCCGGCCATCAAGGGTATTGGCGGAGCGCCCCTTTATCTGATTGACCGTTATGAACAGGGTCAGAGTTTTTATGATATCGACTTTGTTTTTTACGATGATATAGACCGTCACCCGCAAGGCTGCGGCTTCAAGCTGATCGACCACCTGACGCACAATGTTTACCGCGGACGCATGGAATTCTGGGCAGACTATTACAAACGTATCTTTAACTTCCGCGAGATACGTTATTTTGATATCAAGGGTGAATACACCGGTCTTTTATCCAAGGCCATGACAGCGCCGGACGGTAAAATCCGTATCCCGCTTAACGAAGAAGCATCCCAGGGTGTAGGCCAGATTGAAGAATTCCTGATGGCCTATAACGGCGAGGGTATCCAGCATATCGCGTTGATATGTGACGACCTGCTCGAATGCTGGGATGCGCTGAAAGCCCGTGGATTGCCATTCATGACACCACCGCCCTCAACCTATTACGAGATGCTGGATGAACGTCTTCCTGGTCATGGCGAACCGGTTACAGAACTGCAGACACGCGGTATCCTGCTCGATGGCTCAACAGCCGATGATGATCCGCGATTGTTATTGCAGATCTTCTCAGAAACCATGGTTGGTCCGGTATTTTTTGAATTTATCCAGCGTAAAAAAGACGAGGGGTTTGGCGAAGGCAACTTTACGGCGCTGTTCGAATCCATGGAGCGCGACCAGTTACGCCGTGGCATCATAAGCACTGAAGACAAGACATAAGCGCACGCGTAAAAAGTGCAGGATTAAATATGAAAATCAGGAAAATTCACCACGTGGCCTACCGTTGCAAGGACGCAAAGGAAACGGTCGCATTTTACAAAGAAGTGCTGAATATGGACCTGCTACTGGCCATCGCCGAGGACCAGGTACCCAGCACCAAGGCGCCCGACCCCTATATCCATATCTTCCTGGATGCCGGCCAGGGCAATGTACTGGCATTTTTCGAAATACCCAATTCCCCACCGATGGGACGGGATGAAAACACACCGGCCTGGGTGCAGCATATCGCTTTTGAAATTGGCGATATGGAAGACCTGAACAGAGCCAAAGAGCATATTGAGGCCACCGGTCTGGACGTTATCGGCCCAACCGACCATTACCTTTTCAAATCCATCTATTTCTTTGACCCCAATGGTCACCGCCTGGAACTCTGTGCGAATGTCGAGCGCCCCGGGGCGCTTGAGAAGCTTTACGAACTGGCACCGGAGATGGTCGAAGAATGGAGCCAGACAAAGCGGGCCCCAAGGCACGCCGCTTTCATGCATGAAAAAGAATTCAGTCTCGAATCCTGATTTTATTCAGTGTTTGCTTAGCGGACTGGAAACCAAGGAACAGCAATGAAAACCATCATCGAACCCTTCCGGATCAAAACGGTTGAACCGATAAAAATGACCACGGTTGAGGAACGCCGAAAGCTGATCAGGGAAGCCCATTACAACCTGTTTTCGTTACGATCAGAGGATGTCATCATTGATCTGCTGACCGATTCCGGCACAGGTGCAATGAGCACAAACCAGTGGTCAGCGCTGATGAAGGGTGATGAATCCTACGCAGGTTCACCTTCCTATTATCGTTTTGAAGCCGCTATAAAAGACCTGATGCCCTTCAAACACGTCATACCAACCCACCAGGGCCGGGCCGCGGAACACATTCTCACTTTTGTTGTTGCCGACGGGCATGGCAAGGGCAAGATCGTACCCAACAATACCCATTTCGACACCACCCGTGCCAATTTTGAAGACGCTGAGATCGATGCGCGGGACCTGGTGATCAAGGAAGGTCTCGAACCTTCTCTGGAATATCCGTTCAAGGGCAATATGGACCTCGAAAAACTGGAAGAATTGCTGTCACGCGAGGCCGACAATATTCCGATGGTCGAGATCACCATTACCAACAACGCCATTGGCGGCCAACCCGTATCGATGGCCAATATTCGCGGCACCAAGGCCATCTGCGACAAGTATGGCAAACCACTGATAATCGACAGTGCCCGTTTTGCAGAAAATGCCTACTTTATCAAGTTGCGTGAACCGGGTTACCAGGACAAATCGGTCAAGGAAATCGTCAGGGAAATATTTTCCCATGCCGATGGTATGACCATGAGCGCCAAGAAGGATACCTTTGCGAACATGGGTGGCTGGCTGGCGCTGAACAACGATGAATGGGCGGAAAAAGCCCGTACACGCCTGATCATGACCGAGGGTTTCCCGACCTATGGCGGTCTTTCGGGTCGTGATATGGAGTGTATAGCAACCGGTCTCGAGGAAATCGTTCACGAGGATTATCTGCAGTACCGGATTCGGTCCATCCAGTATATCAATGAAAGACTGGACGCAATGGGTGTACCGGTAATGAAGCCGGCGGGTGGTCACGCCATTTTTGTCGATGCGAAAAAGCTGCTGTCTCATATTCCGTCACTGCAATACCCGGCACAGGCACTTGCGGTTGCACTTTACATCCAGGGTGGTATCCGCGGGGTTGAAATTGGAAGCTTCATGTTTGGCCGTCAACCCGATGGCAGTGAAAAACCGGCAGCGATGGAACTGGTCAGGCTGGCCATGCCACGTCGTGTTTACACGCAGGCCCAGGCGGATTACGTCGTCGAAGTTTTCGAAGAGTTAAAAAATAATTTAACCGGGATACCAGGATTGGAAGTGACCTGGGAACCGGGCTCCCTGCGACATTTCACTGCACAGCTAAAACCCTTGCCGGTGTAATGAAAATACCAACGTTTCAGCGTCAATGGCACTGAAACCCTATGCAGCGAGTTCTTGCTGCATGCATGTTCAGGATTAACTCCCGGCGCCGAGCCGTTCCAGGCGATAGCTACCATCCACAACCCGCTGCCACCACTGGCGATTTTCCAGATACCAGGCAACGGTTTTGCGGATACCGGAAGCAAAATCTTCAGCCGGCGTCCAGCCCAGGTCGGTATTGATCTTGTCTGCATCGATAGCGTAGCGCTCATCGTGACCGGGGCGGTCTTTGACAAACGTGATCAACTCTTCAAAACGGTTGATGCCGGCGGGTTTATCGGTGACCATTTCATCCATGATGGCACAAATTTCTTTCACCACATCAATATTCTTCTTCTCGTTCAGCCCGCCAATGTTATAGGTTTCCCCCGGCTTACCGGTATTGAGCACACGGTAAAGTGCGCGTGCATGGTCATCGACATATAACCAGTCCCTTATCTGTTTGCCATCACCGTACATCGGTAAGGCCTTGCCCTTCAGGGCATTCAGAATCATGTGGGGGATGAGCTTCTCCGGAAACTGGTAAGGTCCGTAATTATTGGAACAATTGGTAACCAGCACCGGGAATTTGAAGGTACGTCCCCAGGCCCTGACCAGGTGATCCGAACCGGCCTTGGTTGCGGCATAGGGAGAACTGGGGTCATAGGAGGTATCTTCGCGGAACAAATCGTCGCAACCGGCAAGGTCACCGTAAACCTCATCGGTGGAAACATGCAGAAAGCGGAAGCCTGCCCTGGCCGTCTCAGACATACCGGACCAGTAGCTACGGCCAGCCTCCAGCATGTTGTATGTACCGACCAGGTTGGTCTGGATAAAATCACCCGGTCCGTCAATCGAACGGTCGACGTGACTTTCAGCCGCCAGGTGTATTACGGCATCCGGTTGATACGTGGCAAAAATGCGATCCAGTGATTCACGTTCACAAATATCGGCCTGCTCGAACCGGTAACGGGACGAATCCGCTATCGGCAGCAGCGAATCCAGATTACCGGCATAGGTCAGCTTATCGAGGTTGATGATCTCGTTATCGGTTTCTGCAACCAGGTAACGAATCAATGCGGAACCGATAAAGCCGGCACCGCCAGTAACAAGAATTTTCATGGTTATTCAGACATCTGATGGAGTGTTGTGATTATAATCTCAAGCTCCCACAATTCAACCGGAAGCTGTATTATTCAGGCTTAATCAACCTGACCAAAGCAAAGAGGCGACGCATTTGAAAACATCGATACTGGTCACAGGTGGTACGGGCTTTATCGGCTCACATACCTGTGTTGCTCTACTCGAAGCGGGACATGATGTGGTTGTGCTGGATAACCTGTGCAATAGCGATGCCGCTGTAATCAAACGGATCGGTCAGATTTGTGATCGCGAACCGGTCTTTATCGAGGGTGACATACGTGACGGGGCTATGCTGAAACGCCTGTTTAACGAACACCCGGTTACAGCGGTTATGCATTTTGCGGGTTTGAAGGCCGTTGGTGAGTCAATGCATCAGCCCCTGGCTTATTACGAGAACAACATTGGCGGAACGCTTAATTTACTGATGGCCATGGGGCATGCCGGCGTCAGGACCATGGTATTTTCGTCATCGGCCACGGTCTACGGCAATCCGGCCAGTGTGCCCATCACCGAGGATTTTCCACGCTCCACCACCAACCCGTATGGCGCAACCAAGCTTGTCATTGAAGACATGCTGGCGGATCTCTTCTGGGCGGAACCGAACTGGCGTCTGGCCCGTTTGCGCTATTTCAACCCGGTCGGTGCACATGAAAGTGGACTTATCGGCGAAAACCCCAGGGGCGTCCCCAACAACCTGATGCCCTTCATAGCACAGACCGCTGCGGGTCTGCGTGATGAGTTAACCGTATTTGGCGATGATTACGACACGCCTGATGGCACCGGTGTGCGGGATTATATCCACGTTGTCGACCTGGCCAACGGGCACGTAGCCGCGCTGGACTACCTGCGGAACAAACGGGATATATTAACGGTAAACCTTGGTACCGGCCAGGGTGTATCCGTACTGGAAATGATCAGGACTTTTGAGAAAACCAATCAATGCAAGGTTCCTTATCGAATCAGCGAGCGTCGTGCGGGTGATATCGCAAGATGCTGGGCTGACACCGGTCTTGCCAATCGTCTGCTGGGCTGGCAGGCAAGCCGCACACTCGAAAACATGTGCAAGGATTCATGGCGTTGGCAGAACTCGCTGCAAGACAAGACCCCTTAGAGAAATATTTGATGTCTGAACTCAAACAACTGGTCGCGAGACTTCCGAAGGCCGAACTGCACATCCATATCGAAGGCAGTCTCGAACCTGCCATGATGTTCGAACTGGCGGAGCGTAATGCTGTTACCTTACCGTATCCCGATGTTGAAGCAATAACTAAAGCATATAATTTCAATTGCTTACAAGACTTTCTTGATCTTTATTATCAAGGAATGTCCGTGCTACAAACCGAGCAGGACTTTCACGATCTGACCTGGGCCTACCTGCTACGCTGCCATCAACAGAACGTTGTGCATTGCGAGATATTTTTTGACCCGCAGGGTCATACCGAACGCGGTATCGGGTTTGAAGTTTTCATGCACGGTATCTGTAGCGCCCTCGAAAAGGCGCAATCCGAGCTCGGTATCAGCAGCAAACTCATCATGTGTTTCTTACGCCACCTCGATGAGGCAAGTGCCTTTGCAACACTGCAGGCCGCCGGGCCTTACCTGGACAGGATCACGGGCGTGGGACTGGATTCATCCGAACTGGGGCACCCACCCGCCCTGTTTCAACAGGTGTTTGCAAGTGCCGCCGAAAAAGGCCTCAAACGGGTTGCACACGCGGGCGAAGAAGGACCGCCGGAATATGTCTTCGAGGCACTTGACCTGTTGCAAGTGGATCGTATCGACCATGGTAACCGTTCTTTGGAGGACGAAGACCTCGTTAAGCGACTGGTTGATGAACGGATGTCGCTGACCGTCTGTCCGCTATCCAACCTGCGACTGGCGGTGGTCAAGGACATGTCTGAGCACCCGCTCAGAAAAATGCTTGCACTGGGTTTGAACGCCTGTATCAATTCCGACGACCCTGCCTATTTCGGTGGTTATATGAACGAGAATTTCAATACCCTGATCGACGCAAGCGGTCTCACGCGGGATGAAATTTTTCAACTGACCATCAATGGCTTTGAATCATCATTCCTGACCCGGGACGAGAAACAAGACCACCTTGATCATATTCAAGCGATACGCCAAATGACCACCGGAGCCTGATAAGACATGCCTGATTCAGAACAAGCACAACATGGGTTGTCGATGGCTGACGTCTCCGCCAAGCCTGTTACCTGTCGCCTGGCGCTGGCCAGCGGAAAAATCAATGTTGGTAAAACGGCATTCACATTGTTGAAAGACAAATCCCTGCCAAAGGGTGATGCGCTGGCACTGGCGGAATTTGCCGGTATCCAGGCAGCCAAGCAGACACCGTCCCTGATTCCGCTATGCCACCCGATTTCTCTCAACCGTGTATCCATACACACCCGTCTCATTGCGGACGAGTTTGCAGTCGAAGTCTTTGCCGTGGCTGAAATCAACGCGCAGACCGGTGTCGAAATGGAAGCCCTGTGTGGTCTTAACATCGCCCTGTTGACCATCTGGGACCTGGCCAAACCAATCAATGCAGCGCTTGAAATCACCGATGTAAAACTCCTGTACAAATCCGGTGGCAAACGCGGTAACTGGTTACATCCGGATGGCTTGTCGGCAACGGCGCAAGCAATACTGGATAACAACTAGTTTAAAATGCACAGATATTCTGCACACCTGCCACTCACGGCTATCGGTGCCGCCGGTCAGCAACGTATCAGGGACGCCCATGTAGTCCTGATCGGTGTCGGTGGTCTGGGTTGTGCGGTCGCGCAATACCTGGTTTCGAGCGGTGTCGGTAAATTAACACTATGTGATTTTGACACCGTGGAGGAGAGCAATCTCGCGCGCCAAATACTCTATCGCCAGGCTGACCTGGGCCGGCTCAAAACCGAGGCTGCAATCGATGCGTTACGGAATCTGAACCCGGATACCCGCTTGCAATCCATAACGCGGCGTATGGCCGATGAAGATATGCAGACGCTTTTTCCCGGCTGCGACCTGGTGATCGATAGCAGTGACAACTACGGCACCCGCCTGGCGGTCAATCGCAGTTGTCTTGAGCTAAAGATTCCCTGGATCATGGCGGCGTGTATCCGCATGGAAGGCCAGGTCATGCTGATGCGCCCTGACCTGCCTGCACAAGCCTGTTACCGCTGCATCTATGGCTCGGCTCCGGATACATTGGAAGATTGTCCTGGTGCGGGCATATTTGCCCCGGTAGCCGGTATCACCGGCACCTCCACCGCATATTTTGCACTGGCTCATCTGGCAGGATTGCAAACACCTGCCGGATTGCACCTTTTTGATGCAGGCAACTGGCAGTGGCAATCACTTAAAATCAGCAGGAACCCAAACTGCAAGGACTGCAGTTAAAGCGTTAGCAGGCTTCACTCGGTAGTGGCTACCGATTCATCACTTTTCAATGCATGCTTCAACACGTGCCATGGCAAAGTCGCGCATTTGACTCTGGAAGGATAACGCCCGGCAAAAGCGAGTGCAGCGAGTTCCCCCAGTTGCTCATCGCTGGACTCGTCCGTCCCGGTAGTGATCACATTCCTGACTTGCTCGAACAGCGCTTCTGCCTGCAACAGGCTAAGCCCGTGCAGGTGACTGACCATTAACGAGGCCGATGCGGTCGAGATCGCGCAGCCAACACTCTTAACGACCGCCTTCTCAATAATGCCGGCAGCGTTCACCGAAAACTGCAAACTGACACGGTCGCCACAAAAAGGATTTTCACCTTGACCCGCGTGGCTGGGGTTTTCGATGCTGCCATGGTGACGTGGAAACTGGCTATGCTCGATGATGATATCGCTGTAACGCTGCATGCGCTCATCAGTCATCTCAACGATCCCCGTGCGAATGTCCTGCCGCCGCACAATTCTCGCAGTTCACCCACTCACTGACGCCGGTCACATAGTGTTCTTTTTTCCAGATTGGCAAGCGGGTTTTGGTCTGGTCGATGATATAACGGCAGGCATCAAAAGCTGCATCCCGGTGCGCCGCTGAAACGCACACAACAACCGCACATTCACCCAACTCCAACAGACCTTCACGGTGTATGCACACGGCATGGCTGATAGCAAAACGCGTTAGCGCCTCATCGATGATCTTGGCACCTTCTTTTTCCGCCACCGGCCGGTACACCTCGTACTCAAGTCGCTCGACTTCCTGCCCTTCGTTGTGGTTCCTGATCCAGCCTTCGAAAACAACCAGCGCACCACAATGCCTGTCGGCTACCGCGGCCTTGGCGGCATCCACATCAATCACCGTATCACTGACTGAGAACTTCATCCACCGGCCACCGGCGGGAAAAACAAGACTTCATCGTCTTCTTTCAAGGCCGTTTCCCAGGCACTCATCTCATCATTGATTGCGACCAGGGCTGCAGCCTGGTTTTGCAACGACGGGTGTCTTTCCGCCATCTCTTGAAACAGTTCAGCCGCCGTGCCACCGGTCCAATTGACATACTCGGAGTCACAACCGGCCTGCTCGCGGAACAAAGCAAAATAGCGTACCCTGATTTTCATCTAGTGATTTTCATTCAACCACCCATTCGATACATTTCAACATGCGGTTGGGCGCGTGGCAATTCACTACGCAATTCACTGTAGCGGTCGGCCCGTTTTTGCCACAAATCCCGTATCACGGCCGTCATTTCTTCCGCATCCAGACCATCACGAATTCTATCGCGTAGTTCGGTACCGCGCGCAGAGAAAAGGCAGCTGTAGAAGGTGCCATCGGCCGTGATACGCGCGCGTGAACAATCACCACAAAAAGGTTCGGTGATCGAGCTTATAAATCCAATTTCACCGGCGCCATCGGTAAAGGCATATCGACGGGCAGTCTCTCCCACAGTTTGTTTTGCAACCGGGCGCAGGCTCCATCGGTCATGTATGGTCTTTAGCAGGTCGGCGCTTGGTACAACCAGTTGGCGGTCCCAATGATTGACGTTACCCACGTCCATGAATTCAATCATCCTCAGGGTATGACCGCTATTTCTAAAATGCGCCACCAGGTCAGGAACCGTGTGCTCATTGATATTACGTTGTACCACCGTATTGATCTTCAGATGGTCAAAACCTGCCTCCTCGGCAGCCCTGATGCCATCCAGCACCTCGGTCACCGAACCACGCCCGCCGGCCATTTTTCGGAAAACCGTTTCATCCAGGCTATCCAGGCTGACGGTGATGCGGCCGAGACCCGCTTTCTTAAGCGCCGAGGCATAGCGCGGTAACAAGACCGCGTTGGTCGTCAAGGCCAGGTCCGTTATGCCATCAATCGCGGAAATTCGGCTGACCAGTTCGACAAAACCCGGACGCAACAGCGGCTCACCACCGGTCAGACGAACCTTGTGCACACCCAGCCTGGTAAACACACGCACCAGTAACTCGATTTCACCGTCGCTTAATAAATGATGTGAGGGCAAAAATACACCCCTGCCATTGAGTGACTCTTCCGGCATGCAATAGGTACAACGAAGATTGCAACGATCCATAACCGAAATTCTCAAATCCTTCAATGGTCTGTTCAGTGTGTCAGTGACTGGCATCAAAAGATCACTATCCTTGGAGTGGTTATTCACAAGCCGTTATCCGGCAGATCATAAACGTAAAAAGAAGGCGGATTCTAACCCGAGCAGGAAAATTAACCCAGTAGCATCTGTATCAGGCCGGTGTTGTTCAGGCGAATGTCATCCCCGCCCAGCGCCAAATCAACCTGACAGCCACGTATAACATCAGTACCGCTGTCAGACGCTTGATCCAGTTTTCAGGCAGGTGATAGGCACCGAGGTGGCTGCCGATTTGACCACCGATCACGACCGCGATAAACAATGGCCATGCCTGCATCCAACCCGGCATGGGTGAGTAATCGCCCGCTTTCATCAGTTGGCCCGCCAGACCCGCGATGGAGTTCACCAGGATAAATCCGCTGGTGATGCCAGCTACCGTGCGCGCGGGCACCAGGTGGAAAAAATAAATGATCGGCGCCAGGAATATTCCCCCGCCGATACCCGTGATACCCGCCAACAGCCCTATAAAACCACCGATGGGAGCAGCCACCATCCAGTAACGGGCGGGCGTGTAGGTTTTCGATGGTGTCGAGGTATCCGGCTTCAGCAACATTTGCGCAGCTGCCACCACCAGGCTAAAACCCAACAGGCCGATAAAGACCTGCTCGGACACCATCAAGTTACCACCCAGCCAGGCCATCGGTATCGAAAACGCGATAAACGGCAGCAATTTGCGGGCCGACAGAACACCCACACGCGAATAGTGATACACACCACCCGTGACCACCAGGATGTTGCAGGTCAGGGCAATAGCAGGAACCAACCTGAAATCCGCACCCGACAGCATCAACAGGGCGTTATAGGTTGAACCGCCGCCAAATCCCACCGAGGAGTAAGCTGCAGCGACCAACAGGAACAAACCGGCGAGTATCAGTAACGGCATATGCAATCGTTGTGTGCAGGAAAACGGCATTATGGACCAACTGAAGACAGGCTGCCACGTGGCCCTTGCGGAACGGCCCGCCATGCTCGATGCGCGAGTAGCAGTCCAGCCATACACCCGACATGTGCTATGATTTTTTCATGGTTTCGATGAAGCATCAAAACGATTCGTATCTTCAGCACAAGCTGAAACGTCTGCAGGATTTGCAGACCGAAATCTATCGTCAGTTGCAGTTGCTGATACCGGATCAGATCGCGCACTATGACTCGTTCCTGTCACGTGTTCACGGGTCTCCGCTGCTCAGGATGGATGTGCTTGAACGTCACCCGTATACGCATTTCGTGCGTCTTACCTATCAGTTTGATAAGACAGAACCACTGGAAATTGCACCTGACGCCCATATCCGGGTTTATAACGATGCGCGCATGGCCGAAGTGACATCCTTTGATCCTGAACAGGGTTTCAATCGACAAGCCCATGGTACCGAGCAGTCCCACCAACAGTCACCGGAGTCCAGCGGAAGTCTTTCGAGCGGATTCCGCACTCACCCGCAACTATCATCCGGGTGGTTGCCGCACCTTCAGTTATTCCAACGTTGCTGGCGGCAAAACCGGGCACTGGACAAGTGGTTAGGCTACCTTTTACACCAGGGTCACAGCCTCACCAGCATGCAACCTGCCAGTGACAAAATCAGTGGAAAACAGGCAATACCGGTCAAAGAAACCACCCGTTCCGCCTGATATAAAAATTGGGTTTGACAGGCCCGCAATAACTCAGTAAGATCACGCGCCTTGCGGGGCTATAGCTCAGCTGGGAGAGCGCTACAATGGCATTGTAGAGGTCGACGGTTCGATCCCGTCTAGCTCCACCAAACCTTGTCCCCTTCGTCTAGAGGCCTAGGACACTGCCCTTTCACGGCGGCAACAGGGGTTCGAATCCCCTAGGGGACGCCATACGTAAGGCGTTGATTGTGAAAGAATCAACGTGACTGAAGCCACTCTTTATGGGTGGCTTTTTTTATGTCTGAAATTCTCCAGGCAGCTTTCAGAGTTGATAAACTTGGAACAAGTTAAACAAAGCAGCAATGGAGACCCCGGTGCTTGACAGTTGTAGCAGAGCTTACCGCCCCACTACAATACTCATAGTCGAGCGGAGAGGTGCCAGAGTGGTCGAATGGGCTTGACTCGAAATCAAGTGTACGGTCTCCGTACCGTGGGTTCAAATCCCACCCTCTCCGCCAAATAAAACACGGTCCATTCCTGAGACATAGTTTAAGGTATGTCAGGACAGAGAGGATTTAAAACCGGTTTTTTGGAAAGGCAACAAACTTATGCACTCGTCCTGCTTTCGACCTCTTCGCGCCAGGTTGACACTGCTGGCTTTCGTCATGATGTCGATGGCCGCACCACCCCTGAATGCACAATCTCCACAGCTTGATGGCTGCCCGGTATTACCGGAAGACAACATCTGGAATACCCCGGTCGACGGTCTGCCCGTGGACTCCAATTCCGACAGTTATATAAATACCATAGGCGGGACTTCTTTCGTCCACCCTGATTTTGGAACGGTGTGGCAAGGCGCTCCGATTGGTATTCCATGGGTCAGTGTGCCTGGAGACCAGGCACTGGTGCCTGTCACATTTCTCTACTCTGATGAGAGTGACCCTGGTCCCTACCCTATTCCACCGGACGCACCCATTGAAGGCGGACCGGCAAGTGACGGCGACCGCCACGTGCTGGTCCTGGATCGTGACGCCTGCATTCTGTATGAGATGTTTGACGCCTTTCCTGTGCAAAACGGAATCTCCTGGAGTGCCGGATCCGGCGCGATTTTCGACCTCAGGTCCAATGCACTGCGCCCCACGGACTGGACATCGGCCGATGCAGCGGGTCTGCCTATTCTGCCCGGTCTTGTGCGCTTTGAGGAAGTCATGAGCGGTGAAATCCGACACGCCCTGCGTTTCACCCTGCCCGAGACGCAAAAGGCCTATGTATGGCCGGCCCGGCACCATGCCTCCAATCTCACTGGCAGCCAGTACCCGCCGATGGGGCAGCGCTTTCGGCTTCGGGCAGACTATGATTTGAGTGGTTTTTCCGCGGAGGTTCAGGTCATCCTGACCGCGCTCAAGAAGTACGGCATGATCCTTGCTGATAATGGTTCCGCGCTGTATATCAGTGGCGTGCCGGATCCTGGTTGGAGCGACGACAATTTACGGGAACTCCGCCAGGTGACGGCTTCGGACTTCGAGGCTGTTGACGTATCGGCCCTGATGGGCGACCCCGATTCCGGACAGGCCCATACAGAAATTTTCGCTGATGGCTTTGAGCCGATCCTTTAGGAAACCATAGGCACTTCCAGGCTATGATTGTTACTATTATTCCTACTGTTTGACCGCAAACGGGTTCCATCGCCATGTACGCGCAAGTGCTCCATGAATGTAAGCCGATCAATGACAAACCGCTGGTATTGACCGAGCTGGAAAAACCGGATACCGGCCCGGGTGATGTACTCATCCGCGTGCACGCCTGCGGAATTTGCCGCACCGATCTGCATGTTGTCGAAGGTGAGCTGGATTCCGCCAGGTACCGGTTCCCCATCATTCCCGGGCACCAGGTTGTCGGCACCATCGTAGTCAGCCCCTGAAGCTTCCAAACTGCAGCCAGGCCAACGGGTTGGTGTGCCGTGGCTTAACTCGACCTGTGGTGAATGCCGCTTCTGCCGCTCCTCACGGGAAAACCTGTGCGAACACCCGGAGTTTACCGGCTGGACGCGAAATGGAGGATTCGCCGAGTTTGTGAGCGCTCCTGCAGGATTTGTCTATCCACTACCGGCACAATTGACCGATATCGAGGTCGCCCCGTTGTTGTGTGCCGGGATCATCGGTTATCGCTGCCTGCGTCAATGCGGAATAGATAACTGGGCCGGGGCAAAATTGGGTATATACGGCTTCGGTGCCGCCGGTCATATCGCAATTCAGATTGCGCGCCATCGTGGTGCAGACGTCTACGTGTCTACACGCGATCATGAACGCCATCAAAAACTGGCCGATGAATTAGGCGCAACATGGGTTGGTGGGACCTTTGAACCACCACCGGTGAAGCTTGATGCGTCGATCATTTTTGCCCCGGCCGGTGAAATCGTACCGCTTGCACTCAGGGCGCTGGAACGCGGTGGCAGCCTGGTACTCGGCGGAATCCATATGAGCCCGGTACCGGAATTTGAATACCGGGATATTTATTGGGAGCGGGTCATCCGCTCGGTCGCTAACAATACCCGCTCAGATGGCCGGGAATTTATCGCGGAAGCAGTCGAAGCAGATATTCGCACCCATACGGAAGCCTTTCCGCTGGCAGAGGCCAACACTGCCTTACTCGCCTTGAAAGCAGGATGCGATCAGGGGTGCCGGTGTGCTCCTGATGGATAGCTGACTTACCCGGGAGTTTTCCGGCGCGAGGTGAGTGCAATTTGTATTTTTCAGTGTATACCCTTGTTAAATTGACTTGTTCCTGGCAGCCGATTGGAAGGAGTGAATGCTTTGTTCTATAATTGTTTACAGGTTTTTCGTATTCAGTCATGGCCAGAACTTTGCTGCCCACCAGGTATCCGGAGTTGAATCATGAAAGTACGACAACAGTCTTTAAACACCGCTCACAATCGTGACTCGGGTGCTTATATAAACGACAGTTTCCGGGCGCAACATGCAGTCGGTTCTGCACCGGATAGTAGACCAACCTCTGTGGGCAAGACCAACTCCGTGGATCACCTGACCGCGCATAAATTGCTGCAAATCATCGGGCAACCCGCGATTCATTTAGTCCTTTGGGACGGGAGCCTGGTTTCTACCGGCGTCGATAAACCGTTCGCAACGCTGTACTTCCGTGACCGTGCGTCCCTCTACCTGTTGGTCTTGCGCCCCGAATTACATTGGGGTGATCTTTACACCGACGGACGCGTGGAAGTTGATGGTGATCTTGTCGGGCTTCTGGACGCGGTTTACCGTGGTTTGTACCAAGCAGGACAACCAGGGTTGGTTAAACCGGCTTAACGAGTCACTGGGTCATCGAAAAATAAGGAACACCTTTCGCAGGGCAGCCGACAACATCCATCATCACTACGATATCGGCAATGATTTTTACCGCTTATGGCTGGACGAGGCAGCCATGCAATACACCTGTGCATATTATCCGGATCCGGCCATGACACTTGAAGAGGCACAGCTTGCCAAGATGATCGCATGTCTGCCGCAAACTGCAATTGAAACCCGGTGACCGGGTGGTTGAAGCCGGTTGCGGATGGGGTGGGTTTGCGCTTCACATGGCCAAAACCCATGGTGTCACCGTCAAGGCCTACAATATTTCCCATGAACAGGTGAGCTACGCCCGTGAAAAGGCCAGAACAGAAGGTCTGTCTCATCGTGTGGAGTACGTGCTCGATGACTACCGAAACATCAGTGGTGAGTTTGATGTTTTCGTCTCCGTGGGTATGCTCGAACACGTTGGCACGGAATATTACCCGGCGCTTGGACAGGTCATTAACCGTTGCCTGGCGGCCGGTGGCCGCGGCTTGATCCACAGCATTGGCCGCAATCGTCCCCGACCCATGAACACGTGGATTGAACGCCGGATTTTTCCGGGCGCCTATCCCCCGGCCCTGGGCGAAATGATGGGTATTTTCGAGACCAACAAACTTTCCGTGCTGGATATCGAAAACCTGCGATTGCATTACGCCCTGACCCTGAGAGACTGGTTGCAGCGTTTTGAGCAGAACGCTGACCGTGTAGAAGAAATGATGGACGAACGGTTCGTCCGGGCCTGGCGTCTGTACCTGTCAGGATCACAGGCAGCATTCACCTCGGGACAGTTGCAACTGTTCCAACTGGTTTTTGCTCGCGAAGACGATAATGACATACCCTGGTCCCGGGCTCATCAGTATGCCCCGCCCGGATGAACCGCGATCGTGCTGACCGGGTGGTAACAGATGATTGAAACCGAGGTGCTCATTGTCGGTGGCGGGCCCGCCGGTTCGACGCTCGGCCGGGCGCTTACACAAGCCGGAAAACGTGTTGTCATTTTGGACAAAGCACAGTTTCCGCGCGATAAAATCTGTGCCGGCTGGGTTACACCGGCAGTTTTCCGCGAACTGGAAATTGACCCCGCAGACTATGCCAGGGATCACCTGTTGCAGCCCATACATGGTTTTCGCACGTGTCAGATCGGACAAGCATTGGTGGAGTCAGATTTTCCGGGTGAACCAGCCAGCTATGGTATTCGTCGCATAGAATTCGACAACTACCTGATACAACGCTGTGGTGCCGAACTGTTATTGGGGCAGGTTTTCCAATCGATGCAACGCGATGTCGATAGCTGGCTTGTAAACGATACGATCCGGGCCGAGCTGGTGGTTGGTGCCGGTGGACATTTCTGCCCCGTGGCACGCGCTACCGGGGCAAAAGAACCGGGTGAGACTGCCGTGGCCGCGCAGGAAATCGAATTCGAGATGAGCCCGCAGCAGAAAGCGGATTGCCGGGTTGATGGCGAACGGCCCGAGTTATATTTCACACCGGATCTGAAGGGCTATGGCTGGGTGTTCCGCAAGGGTGACTACCTGAACATCGGTCTCGGCCGCGAGGACAAGCACAGGCTTTCCGGGCACGTTGAACGGTTCTGTGATTACCTTGTGCAGAGCAAACGAATTCCGCGTGACCTGCCCGGAAAACTCAAAGGTCATGCCTACCTGCTCTATCCGCATGCGACGCGAACACTGGTTCAGGACAGGGTCTTGCTGATTGGCGATGCCGCCGGGCTTGCTTACGCGCAAAGCGGTGAAGGCATCCGGCCCGCAGTGGAGTCGGCCCTGCTGGCTGCCCAGGTCATTTTGGAATGCCAGGGTGATTATTCCGTGGAACGGTTACGGCCCTATGTCGATAAATTGGAGACACGTTTTGGCAGGCGCGAACCGCAGCCTGGTCCCAAGCTGAAAATATCACGGCAACCGAGGCAATTACTGGCGCGTCTGCTAATGAAAAACCACTGGTTTTCGAAGAATGTGCTGATCAGACGCTGGTTCCTGCATACACAGGACAGACCCTTGTCAGCGCAAGGCATAGATGTTTCCTGATATAAGCTATTACTGACCCAAATCACCCTGCCAATTATCAAACGCCTAATCCAGAGCAAGCTGTATTCGGAACACACGATTCCTCCGAAACGACCATAACGTTCATGTTTGTGAATTGGCATGCCCGCAAAGATAAATTCACTCCCCGCCAAAACCGGATAGACTAGAGGGTAAATTCAAAGGTCCCACCCTATGTCCAAAAGCACCATCCCTTCCCCATCCACCGAACTGTTCGGCTACCCGAAGTACTGGGCCGAGTGTTTTGGTGTGGCACCGTTTCTGCCGATGAGCCGGGCGGAAATGGATACGCTTGGCTGGGATTCCTGCGACATCATCATCGTTACCGGTGATGCTTATGTGGATCACCCTTCGTTTGGCATGGCCATCGTCGGCCGCCTGCTCGAGGACCAGGGTTTCCGGGTAGGTATCATCGCCCAGCCGGACTGGCATTCGGCCGATGCGTTCAAGGTGCTTGGCAAGCCAAACCTGTTTTTTGGGGTGGCGGCCGGCAACATGGATTCCATGATCAATCGCTACACCGCGGAACGTAAAATGCGTTCGGATGACGCCTATACACCCGGTGGTATGGGTGGCAAACGTCCGGACCGTTGTTCGCTGGTCTACAGCCAGCGCTGCAAGGAAGCCTGGCCGGATGTACCGGTTATCCTTGGTGGTATAGAGGCCTCATTGCGACGTATCGCACACTACGACTACTGGCAGGACAGCGTGCGTCGCTCCATCCTGCTGGACGCCACCGCAGACCTGTTGTTGTACGGTAACGCCGAGAGGGCTTTAGTCGAAGTGGCCCACCGCCTGGCCCGCGGCGAAGACGTCGGCAAGATCACCGACGTGCGCGGCACGGCATTTATCCGCAAGGATACACCCGCTGGCTGGTGGGAGATCGACTCCACCCGCATCGACCGGCCCGGCAAGATAGATCGCGTGGTGAATCCCTACATCAACGTTCGCGAGATGGACGCCAACGAGAAACAGCGCCGGGAAGCCGCGATGTACGGTGTGGCCGACCCGGCCGGGGGCAAGCAGGTCGTTCAGTTCAGCCCCCATCCGGGCCGTGATCGTGACCGCACGGTCATACGCCTGCCCTCTTTCGAGAAAGTTCGTAACGATGCCGTGTTGTATGCCCACGCCAACCGGGTATTGCACATGGAAACCAACCCGGGTAATGCCCGGGCCCTGGTGCAAAAACACGGTGCCGTGGATCTGTGGATGAATGCTCCCCCCATCCCGTTGTCAACCAGTGAAATGGATTACGTCTTCGGCATGCCATACGCACGGGTACCACACCCGTCCTATGACGGTCAAAAAATCCCCGCCTACCAGATGATCCGTTTTTCGGTCAATATCATGCGCGGCTGTTTTGGTGGCTGCACCTTCTGCTCGATCACCGAACACGAAGGCCGTATCATCCAGAATCGCTCCGAGGAGTCGATTCTTAACGAGGTGGAGCAAATCCGCGACAAGGTCCCTGGATTCACCGGGGTCATTTCCGACCTGGGTGGCCCCACGGCCAACATGTACCGTATCGCCTGCAAGAGCCGTGAAATCGAGGCAGCCTGCCGCAAGCCCAGTTGTGTCTACCCGGGTATTTGTCCGAACCTGAAAACCGACCATTCGGCCCTGACCCAACTGTATCGCGACACACGTAAATTGCCGGGCGTGAACAAGGTGTTGATCGCCTCGGGTCTGCGTTACGACCTCGCGGTGAAAGATCCGGAGTATGTGAAGGAACTGGTCACACACCACGTCGGTGGCCATCTGAAAATTGCTCCGGAGCATACCGAGGCGGGGCCCCTGTCGAAAATGATGAAGCCGGGTATTGGCAGTTATGACCAGTTCAAAAAGCTATTCGAGAAATACTCCAAAGAAGCCGGTAAGGAGCAGTACCTGATCCCCTACTTCATCGCTGCCCATCCGGGCACCACCGATGAGGATATGCTCAACCTGGCGCTTTGGCTGAAGCGTAACAACTTCACTGCCGACCAGGTGCAGGCCTTCTATCCATCACCGATGGCCACCGCAACCGCCATGTACCATTCCGGCAAAAACCCGTTGCGTAAGGTGACCTATAAATCCGATGAAGTGCTGCCGGTAAAGGATCCGAAACAGCGAAAACTGCACAAGGCTTTGCTCAGGTATCACGATCCGAATAACTGGGAAATGCTCCGCAAGGCGCTCAGGAAGATGGGCAGAGCCGACCTGATCGGTGATAGCGCGACACAGCTGATTCCGGCGGTCCAGCCTGCAGCCGGTCGTGGCTATCATGCGGCACGCAGAAAAAATACCGAGCAGGCACACCAGCGACGCACCGGCAAGAAAATTCAGACCCAGCATACGGGCTTGCCAGCACGTGATGATGGCAGTGGCAAACCGGCAAAAACCGGCAAAAAGCCGGGCCTGCGCAAGTCTCGGCGCTAAGGCCGTACGAAAGGTATTTTCGTGGCAATTCAGGATGCCATGCAATCCGGAGGTTTGATACACCTCCAAAAATTTTCGGAGGTGCATCAATTACGAGGAGTGCTCGTTGGTTTACTCCTCATTTGAATACTAACGCACCCCAATTAACATCTGCTTAAAAACAATTTAAGCTGTTGTTAAGGTGCCCGGACTGCAGTTGTGGTTTGAGTTGTTTAAAATCTATCGTATGTTCCCTATTCTTTCTGCACCCCGGGACCGGTATTTTCTGAACCGGTTACCGGCAAACGTTCCGGGTCGACTTTGTAGGTCCAGGGCAAACCTGAATTCTTCCAGCCATTCCTGAGCCGTTGGCCCTGGTAAACACTGTCGGGATCGGAAACCGCATCACCCTCCATACCATGCTTGATATCGAAAACATGCTGGAAGCCGGCGTTGGCAAGCATGTTAGCCGCCTTCGCACTGCGAGTTCCGGAGCGGCACATGACCAGGATCGTTTCATCCACACTGGCCACTTGCTTCACCTGGTAGACGAAATCAAGATTCGGCACCATTGCGAAACGCTCTTTTTTGGCATCCCATTCCTCGGTCTGGTAGTACAACGGGACATTCCGGGACATCGGCGCATGCCCGACAAACAGGTATTCTTCAAGAGTACGCACATCCAAAACCTTGACCGAATCGGGTGCGGCGCGCCATTTTTCATAAGCTTCTTCTGCAGTCACCTGGCGTTCCAATAGGGTCTGCTCACTCTTGGAAGGCTCAGCCTCCGCAGCTTTTTCATTGGTGCTCGCTGCGGCTATACAGCCCTGACAAACCAGCGTGGTAAGAACCAGGGAAAAAAAGGACGACAAAAAAACGACTCGGTTTCATAATCACAAAACTCCTATTCACCATGTGCATTAGTATAGTGCCAGCCAACTGCAGTCATTCTGATGGGATCGCGTATTAGCCGCAACTGAAACGGGCCCAAATTGCCTTGATGGATTATTGGCGCTTGACCTGCATCATTTGTTTCCCTGTCAATGATTTAAAAAATGGGATAACTTGATATAGATCAAGTCAGATTCACCCGGTCATGTGTAACCTTTGACCGTCGCCTGATGGCTGCCCTAAAGATTGCCTCCCCCCCCGCAAAATTTGGGTAAGTGTTAGGCGGCTTTTTTTGCCTGTTCCCGGTGCAACTCAGCACTCAGATTGTCGTCGTAATCGCCCAGTCCATAACTGTCTTGCGGTCGTCAAAAGAATGCCGCGGACACCCTGGAAAATCACTTGGTAATTTTCACCAGGTCAAAGTCGACGCGTTGTTCATCCACCGAATCTGTCGTTTTGTCCATCCAGGCTTGCAGCAGAGCCAGGTGTTCCTTTTCCTCTGCGGCGAATTCTGCGGCCATGACCGCAACCTCCGGGATCGGGCTTTCGCGGCCGATCTGGTCGTAAAAATCAAAGGCACGCTTCTCGTTACCCATGGCCAGTTTAAGTGCCTGCGCGTTGTTCATCAGGTAGTTCACACCGGATATGTCGCCGGTTTCCGGACCTTCCATGTCTTCCCAACCGAAATCCCAGGGTGCGATTACAGGCAAATCATGGCCCTCTGAACGATCCCTGATCTCCTGTGCATGCAAACGGCTGTAATGCGCCAGCTTGCGAAAAGTGGCAGCCACTTCCGGGTTGTTGTGTACACCCATCATGTCGGCCAGTTCATCGTGTCGTTCGGCGGCCTCCTCCTCGAGTGTGATCGAATAGACCAGGAAGGTGTCGAGATCTGTAATTTTATCGGACATGCTCATAGTTCAAACTCACTTTCAAATTCCGCCAATTCCGCTCCCTGCGCAGTTGCCCGCGCGCTTCAGGTCAGGCAGTTCTCTCTGGTACATAATACCGGTGCTCATACCGTCATCCGCAACGATATGCTCGATGGCAACAAGGGGGTTATCGGTTGCCTCTGCTTCAAATTTACGGACGTGGTTCTTCCACTCCGCGTGCTCAGGGCGAAAAGTCGGGCAGGTGCTGAGTGCCTGGATAAATGAAAACCCCTTGTGCTTGATACCAGCAACCAGGATGCGTGCAAGGTCATTCGGGTCGCCTGAAAAACCACGTGCGATAAACGATGCACCTGCAGCCAGTGCCAATGCGGCGGGCTTGAAGGAGCGAATCCCTGTGCCCTCGGGCGTCAGCTTGCTATTCTCCCAATCATGTGCGGTCGTTGGCGAAGCCTGGCCCTTGGTCATACCGTATACCTCGTTGTCCATCATGATGTAGGTTAAATCCATATTGCGACGGCAGGCATGGATAAAATGATTGCCGCCAATGGATAGACCATCGCCATCACCACCGGCAACCAGCACAGTCAGATCCTTACGCGCAGCTTTCAAGCCGGCAGCCAGCGGCAAAGCGCGGCCATGCACACCATGAAAACCGTACACGCTGGTATAGGCGGCAATGCGGGAAGAACAGCCGATGCCGGAGACCAGGGCGACTTTCTCCAAGCGGCAATTGAAGTATGGCAAGTGCCTTGGTGATGGCATTAAGCACCGCGAAATCGCCACAACCCGGGCACCAGATGGGCTTGGTTCTCGATTTGTAGTCCTTAAACGTCAGGGCAGCTGCTTGTGGTGTGCTCATGTTCAACTCCACTCCTGAATATTTTTAACGATCTCACCCGGCGTGATCAACAACGGACCGGGGCGGGCCAATACCCGGGTGTCTGCGGCAATATCGTAAAAGCTGCGCAGGTACAGATAAAACTGCCGTGAATGGCTTTGCTCGACCACCAGCACACGCTTTACGTCCTGAAGTTCTGCAGCCAGTTTTTCCGGGCTGGCTGGCAGGAGCAGACGTATCGCGATCACCTTTACTGCTTCGCCACCGCTGGCCAAACGCTCAGCAGCCTCACGCACCGCACCCGAGCTTGAGCCCCAGGTGACGATGGCGGTGGTCCCCTGCCCCCGGATATCCGCCCAAAGCTCACCAAATTCGAAATCGGTGATTTTACGTAAGCGTTTATCAAGCTGGGCCTGGTGGTCCACCGCCATACTTGAAGGCTTACCGGTTTCGGTGTGTTCAAGACCATCGGCGACATACATGTTCAAGGCTGTGCCCGGAATGGCCATCGGTGATATACCACTCTCGGTGAGCTGATATCGTTGGTAATTCTCATCCTCAGAGGCAAGGCTTCGCAGTGGAATTGCGGGTAGTTCATAATTCGGCCTCGACAATAACACCCGCGACTGCGCGAGGTATTGATCACTCAGCACCACTGCAAGTGTTTGCAGCGCCTCCGCCAGCCTGACTGCCCATTCGGTGGTCAATATGCAATCTGCATGATCCAGCGCACCGAGTACCAGGTGTGGCGCATCACCGTGCAGTCCATACAGGGCAACGTTAAGGTCAGTTTGCTCTGATTTTGTCGGGCAACCAGTCGATGGGCCACCACGCATCACGTTCACTACCGTAGCCGGCACTTCTGCGGCTACTGCAAGACCCATGGCCTCGAGCATCAGCGAAAGACCGGGACCAGAAGTCGCTGTCATGGACGGTACACCACCAAATGAACCACCGATAATCATATTAATTGAGGCCAGTTCATCCTCCGCCTGCAGCAAGCCCCCACCCAATGTCTTCAGCCTTGGAGCCAGCCACTCAAGCAACTCGGTGGCCGGTGTGATCGGGTAAGCCGCTGCAAAACGAATACCGCCCCTCAGGGCGCCCAACCCACAGGCCTCGTTTCCACTCAACTGCCAGCGACCTGCCTGGGACCGCTTTTTAACCGGTGCAGACGGCTGCCGGGCCTTGCGTGCTTTAACAATTACATCATCGCTGAAGCCCTTATTGAAAGCGCCCCTTGAGCCACTGACTATCTCCTCCCCCTTGAGAGAAAAAACACTGTCGATCAGCTTGTCGGCAGTATCGCCGGAAAAACCCAACCAGTGTGCAAGCAGACCCAGTGCGATCAGGTTTGACCGACCACCCGGCACCTCCCCGGCCAGGGCCTTCATCGGTATCTCGAGAACCTCGATACCCATTTCACTATAGACCAACGGCACTTCACCGGCAGATGGGTCAGCAATGATCAGGCCACCCGGCCGCAGCGTGATCTCTTCAGCAAATCGCTCAGCATTCAACCAGTCAAGGGCCAGCAGCAGATCAAAGCTGTCATTCATGCAATGCACTGTCTGATCGCTGATCCGCAACAATGCGGCAGTCTCTCCACCACGAATCTGTGGACCAAAGGAACGTCGCATCAGACCGAAAAAACCGCTTTTCCCAGCCAAACGCAGAAGAAGCTCACCCACAGTGATCGCGCCAATGCCCCCCGAGCCGGTGATGGCCAGGGACATATCAAATGAATGTGCTGTGTTCATGGTTCAGTTGTCACCGTTTTGGAATACGTGGGGCCATCCCGGTAATGGAAGGTACTACGGCAACATTGCCGTTCCAGCAGACTTTCGAATCAACCTGTTCGGTTTACTGGGATCTTGAATATCAGTCACCCAATTCCACGGCACTAGCCATCGAATCGCCTGTGGGTGCCCAGCTTGAATCGGGGTTGTAACTGTCAATTTTCTCCACCATCTTGTCGGTCATCGGACCGAGATCTTTCTGGAAGACCAGGCCGCGATTGCTAACCACAAAGGTCATTACACCTGAATTACCATACTTGGCAGGCCAGGCAATCGCACCAAAGCCACGTGTCAGATGTCCGTTTTCGTCAAGATAGTCCAATTCGCCACCGGGTGCATTCTCACCACGGGCGGTAAGAATGCGATAGTAATAACCATGGAACGGTCGAGGTTCACCTTCCCGTGCATCTGATTCAGCCAGCAATTCACCCGCCGGACTCAGTTCCTCTCCATCTGCAGTTTGCCAATACAAACCGTCGTGTTTACCCTCGGTGCTGCGGAACTTTTGGGCATAGGATAGCGGGTTACCGTCACGTGATTCACTGCGGTACTCCCGTTGCGCCTCCACAAGTTCGTGCAAGGCCGTCAGGGTCCACAGTTCATTGTGACCTACCCTTCGGTTCAGTAGCTCTGCCCTGCCCTTTTCTGTATCGAAACGCCAGCCTTTTCCATCCTTAACCAGCGGAATTGGCCAGGGCCAGGCAGCATCACCGAACAAGGCTATTTTGGTGCTTTCGTCGATATCTTCAAATTCCACGCCTGTCTGAATCATTTCGTTGACCCGGCTGAAATCCTCGCGATCAGCCTCTTCGTCTCCGGACTGAAACATCTCCGCACTACCGGCCCCAAAAACCTGCTCTGTTCGTTGACTGTCGGATTGGTCTATCAATTCAGAAAGCGTCTGGATCGCTGCTTCAGGGCTATCAAAAATTTCCTGCGATGGCTGGCTACAGGCGGATAGCAGGATCGTCAGGAGTAAGCCTGCCATGACAACAGGTTTTCGTTTTATCAGTACTTTCATTTCATTCTCCTTGACCTAGCGCCGGCGTCCGCCGTCACGGCTCATTCCACCGCGCGAACCGCCATAAGATCTGTGACCACGGCTCGATGCACCGCGATAACTGGATGCCCGGTCAGAAGATGGGTTGCGTGAACCACTATAGGCAGATTTATTGCTGCTATAACTTCGATTCGAAGCCGATGGACTCGTTTTCGAGCCTGTTGCTTTGCGGTTAGCTGCTTGCATACCCGTGCCGCCTCTGTTCGCAGTTGTCGCCGCACCCCCCCTGTTTGCCGTCGATACATTTGTGCGACCGCGGGCCTGGTTTTTCGTAACGCGGTTGGAACCTGAGCTGGCGCCATACTTTTTCGCCACGTCGGAACTACCGTAGTTGACACCCTTGCGATGCTTGCTGTCATGTTTCCAGTCGGCCCTTCCGTTGTTACCACGGGAGCTTATCCTGTTAAGGTCGGCATTAATGTTCGTTTTTCGATTGAATTCGTTATGACGATTTATATTGATATTCACATTATTTCGACCCCAGCCCCAACGGCAGCCACCCCAGATCGCAGCCCCGACTACAACTCCGGCACCGAAGGCCACAAAGCCATACCCGGGTCTCGGCGGGTAATACCAGCGTGGGTAGTACCAGTACGGATAGACCCATGCAGGGCCATAGACAACGGTAGGTGAATAGGTGGGTACGTAGATCACCTCTGGCGATGTGGATTCGATTACGATGATCTTATCCTCCTGCTGCGTGACCGACTGCTGTTCAGTGGTCTCCAGGTTGCCCGCATCGTAGGCCAGGCCACGCATACGTTGAGCGGTATCCAACAGATCGTCCTGTTGTGCCAGGAAGGCATCACCAAGGTCCTGGGTCCAGTCCAGGTTCTCGCTCATCTGCTTGAGTACACTGGGCAAGGTGGTCAACGACTTGACACTGGGGTCCCAGTCCTTCTCCAGCAAAGCATTATCGAGGGCATCACCTGTGAGATCCGGTTGTTCCCTGATCCAGCGGTCCGCCTCGACGATCTCGAGTGGATAGGTCGCTGCCATCATGATTTGCATCAACAGGGCATCGGGGTACAGCGCGATCGGTGCAACCAGTTGCTCCAGGTGCTCGGCATCAAAGCCATCACTGGTCGCTGCTTCTGCCGTTGCTGGAGTCTCGTCTGTCGCCGCAACTGCCACGGCAGGTAAGCCCAGTAGAATCAATGTCAAATAGACGGTCAGCGTGAAGAACCGTGTGAATTCTCCGAGCCGGATTTGATGCTGTTTCATAAATTTTGCCTCTCTCTATACCCGTTGACTAGTCCATCAACGTAAAAGTATCACAGCTGTTGATGTCACCCGACTCAAAACCCCTTCTGAACCATTTAACACGCTGTGCCGAAGAGCCATGGGTAAAGCTGTCAGGTACAACACCCCGCCCTGCTTCCTTCTGCAAACGGTCATCACCGATCGCGGTTGCCGCGGTCAACGCTTCTTCAAGATCACCCGGGTCAAGCAGCTGGCGTTCGGTATTGGCGGCATGACCCCACAGACCGGCAAAACAATCCGCCTGCAACTCCTGCTTCACCGACAGGGCATTCACCTCGGCCTTGCTTCTGCCCCGACCGGCCTGGCGGACCTGGTCGCTGACACCAATCAGTGTCTGCACATGATGACCCACCTCGTGCGCAATAACATAGGCCTGGGCAAAGTCACCGGGAGCACCATGACGTTGTTTCAGATCCCGGAAGAATGATAAATCAAGGTACAGCTTCTGGTCACCCGGGCAATAAAATGGTCCGACCGCAGCAGAGGCCATACCACAGGCAGAGTTGACTCTGCCCGTGAATAAAACCAGCGTTGGCTCGCGGTAAACTCCACCCTGTTTCCTGAACAGGGCCTGCCAGGTATCCTCGGTATCTGCTAATACGGCTGCGACAAACTCTCCCATCTCCTTATCCGCTGGAGTCAATTCGCGTGGTTCGCTGCTGACGGTTGAACTACCGCCACCCAGTAAAAAGGGAAGCAGGTCAAACCCCATCATGCGACTGCCGAAAAATACAACCACGCCAATCAGCAGCATGATGCGACCGGTCTTGCTACGCACCAGCATAGGAATGAAACTCAACAGGCCCGAACCCGAGCCACCACCAATTCCGACGCTCTGCCCGCGTCTGTCTTCTATATTGCTGCTCTTCCTGCCACCTTTCCAGCGCATCTTCTTTCCTTAAAACTTCATTGGGTGAATATAATGCCACCGGAAGAACTGGTAAGCTATGCTGCATCAATCAACTTTTGTTAAATCTAGGTCATAATCCAGACAACAACCGGGGTACTGCAAGTATGAGCGAAGGCATTCTTATTGGTGGCAGCGATGCCGGACAAATTTTTCTCAACCCGCGCTACGCAAACCGTCACGGCCTGGTGGCCGGAGCGACGGGTACCGGTAAGACGGTCACCCTGCAGTGCCTGGCAGAGGGCTTCTCCGACCTCGGCATACCCGTTTTCCTTGCCGATATTAAAGGCGATGTTTCCGGTATCAGCCAGGCCGGCAAACCTCACCCGAAAGTCGATGAACGGGTTGAGAAGATCGGTATAGAGAACTATACCCAACGCGGCTACCCGGTGGCCTTCTGGGATGTGTTTGGGCAACAGGGCACACCTGTACGCTCAACGATATCAGAAATGGGGCCACAGCTTATTTCGCGTCTGCTGGATCTGAATGAGACCCAGGAGAGCATATTGACCCTGGTTTTTGAATTTGCCGATAATGAGGGTATGTTACTGGTCGACCTGGCCGACCTGCGCACCACTTTGGAATACCTCGGTGAGAATGGCAAAAACCTGGGGGTCGGGTTCGGTGTTTCAAAGGCATCTGTCAATGCTATTTTACGTCGTTTGCTGATGCTGGAGCGTGAAGGCGGCGACCAGTTCTTCGGCGAACCGGCACTCCAACTGGAAGACTTCATGCAGACCAGTCGTGATGGCCGTGGCATGATCAATATCCTGGCTGCCGACATTTTGGTCCGCAGCCAAAGGGTCTACGCGACCTTTCTCCTGTGGCTGTTATCAGAACTGTTCGAAAACCTGCCTGAACTCGGTGATCCGGAACAACCCATCCTGGTGTTCTTTTTCGACGAAGCCCACCTGTTGTTCAAGGATGCACCCAAGGCACTGTTAAATAAAATTGAGCAGGTCGTCAGGTTAATCCGCTCAAAGGGCGTGGGTATCTACTTTGTCACCCAGAGCCCGGGTGATATACCCGACAGCGTTCTTAGCCAACTGGGCAATCGCATCCAGCATGCACTGCGTGCCTATACCCCCAAGGAGCAAAAAGTCGTAAGGGTTGCAGCACAATCTTTCCGCACCAATCCTGACCTGGATACGGCCACCGTCATCACGGAAATGGGTGTGGGCGAAGCTCTGGTGTCCACCTTGCAGAATAAAGGGGTTCCCGCACCCGTACAGCGGGTGCTGGTACGACCACCGCATTCACGCATGGGCAGGGCCAGCGATGAGGAACGCAAGGTCATTCGGGATGCCGATCGTAATATGAAGCTTTATGCCGAAGCCATCGACCCGCGTTCCGCCCATGAGGTGTTACTCGAACGCATTGCGGCCAGCTTGAAGAAGCAGGAACAGGCTCTGAAGCAGGAAGAGCTGAATAAACAAAAGCAGGCTGAGTCGAAAAAACAGGCCAGTAAACCGAAGCCGCGCGCGAGTAAGCGCCAGGGTGCGACCGAGGCTTTTTTCAAGAGTATGGCCCGTAGCTTTGGGACAGCCATAGGTGGTGCCTCAGGCCGGAAGATTTTACGTGGTGTGTTGGGGTCGTTAATTAAGTAATAAAATCCCGTTGCACTTATTGCACCGGCCCGCGAACTATCCGCGCCCGAACCCGGGTAGATTATTCCTGACGGCTGAGTCGATAGATCAGGATAGCTGCCCGTTGGATTGCAATGGGTATTGAATTCAGGTCCAGTGATTCATGCGGTGTATGCCCGCCCTTGCCATAGGCACCCATACCCGCGAGGCCATCGGTGTAAGGCGCCACGAAAGAAATGTCCGCCGCACCACGTCTTGCCGCGTCGAGTATGGGCATGGCCTGACGCCCCAGGTCCTGATTTATTTGAGAAAGCATATCACTCAGCTTTTTATTACCCTCGGTTGGTGCCATCGGTGGATAACTGTCGATAAAACTGATGGAGGCCTCTGTTACCGGCAGGCTGCGTGCAACCACGCCGCGCATCGCTTCACGGGCCCTGTCCATTTGTTCCTGTGAAATGGTACGCATACCACCACGAACAACAACACGGTTGGGAACAACATTGGTCTTGCCGAAAACCCGGCCTTCGGGTGTATGTACAATCACCACTGACCTCGGTACCGCCCATGATGGTTCCCGCGTTGAAAGTCAGGTACTCCTCACCCCTGACCTCTTCGTAAAACCCATTGAGTATCCTGGCGGCTTCAAATATCGCCCCGGCACCTGTTCTATCGTTGAAGATTCCGGCCGAATGAGCCTGTTTGCCCGTGACCTCAAGGCACCAGTTACTCGAACTGCGCCGTGCGATGGTCGCCCACTCCCTGCCGTCACTGTCGATACCCGCCTCGAAACCGAGTGCAACATCAGCCCACTGACCCGCCTCGATCAAGTCCTTTCTGGAAATGCTCAATGGTTTTCCGGTAGATTCCTCGTCCCCGGTAAAAGCAACCATGATCTGCGAGCCATCGAGAACACCCGCGGCCTGCAGGCCTTGAGTGCGTAAATAATAATGACATCACCGGACTTCATGTCTTCGATCCCCGGTCCGGTTGCTTTTGAGCCATCGCGTGCAAAAGTCTGAAAAGCATCATCCGGCTCAAACACGGTATCGAGGTGGCCTATCAGCAGCAATTTCTTGCCACGGGTACCGGCATGTTCTCCAAACAAGTGGCCGGCACGCTGCATTTCCTCGGGCATGTCGACCCATCGTGTCTCAAAACCAAGCCCGTCCAGTTCCGCACGCAATATCGCACCAACCTCTTTAACACCCTGCTGGTTCAGACTGCCGCTGTTGATATTGACCAGTTTCTCCAGCAGGTCTATCGCATCCTCGGTGTGGCTTTCACTCCAGGTGACGATGGCAGACTCATTGGCATCCAGTGTTGGCGAGGCGAAGGTACTGACAGAAACTACTGTCAGAACCGAACACAGGAGAGACAAGCTGAAAATTTGGATCCGGCGCATTTGAATGTTTCCTTACTAAGATAAAGTTGCGTCATGATACCAGTGAGTCCGCTCTCGAAAAGGGAAATTCGCAAAGCCGTTTGTCAGCATTTCAATGGGGGTTCGTCAAGCACATCTAAAAGGGCTAATATCCTTCAATCATTTGTCATCATGTGTCTGTTGAGTCTTCAAACCAATAGCAAAACTGGAAACCTCATGAAAACAACATCCCGGCCTCTGCAAGTGTTTTTATTCACCACCAGTATCGTTTTACTTTCTGCCTGCAAACAGGAAAGCACACCTGCCACTGAATCAATTGCAGAGCCGGCAGCGCCTGATCCCGCCGTTGAAGCTGCGAGTTCAATCAATACGCTTGCTGATCATTATTATGCTGTGACGCTAAAGGAAACTCCCGAGGTTGCCTATTTTTCAGGTATAGAACTACCCCGCCATGACGGAATGGAAGACAACAGTCTGTCCGCCAGACAGGCGCTTCAAACATTGGAAGACGAGATGCTCGAAGAACTCGAGAGCATTGATGTCAGCACGCTCAGAGGCCGCAGTGAATGGATCACACATGCATATCTCTTGCAGGAACTCCGCGCCTCTGTAGCCCTGCGCATTTGCCGAACCGATCTGTGGAATGTGAACCAGATGGGTGGCTGGCACTCCGGTTACGCGCAGATTGCGCAGTTGCAACCAGTTGGCACGGCTGAGCTGAGAGAGCAGTCTTTAACTCGCTGGTCAAAAATGGCGGCGTATATCGACCAGGAAATTGTGCATTTGGGGCATGGGATGGAACTCGGCTATTCGGCACCGAAATCAGTCGTACAACGGGTGATCGATCAGGTAGATGGTCTACTGTCACTGGAGTTGGAGGAGTCACCTTTCTATTCACCCGCAATTCGCGATGAAAATGAAGCGTTTGCAGCTGCAACGGCCGAAATAGTGACAAACCAGATTTACCCGGCCTTACAAAAATATCGTGACTTCCTCGCTGGCATCTATATGTCGCGAGCACGGGAGGAACTCACAGTAACAGCGAATCCTGATGGTCTGGCCTGTTATGAGGCTTCATTGCAGGCCTACACAACGCTGACACGCAGCGGCAAGGAAGTCTTTGAGCTTGGGCAGGCAACCGTTGCCGCCAACAAAGCCAAGGTCATTGAATTGGGGCTAGCGGCCTATGGCCTGGATGACTTCAAGGCTATCCTGGATAAGGCAAAAGCAGATCCCTCTGACAGGTTTTCCGATGCAGATGAGTTGTTGCAGTTTTCCCGCGACATGGTTCAACGGGCGCAATCGGAAATGCCTACTGTGGGTCGGCAATATGCCTGCGCGCGCCGTTGAGGTCGTGCCATTCGAAGAACATGAAGAAGGCACCGGTATGTCCGCACACTATCGACCCGGCAATGCAGATCGCCCGGGAGAATACAGAATTCCGCTGTATGAGCCAGAAGAGCAGTCACGTGGTAATGCTGAAGCCGTTGCCTTTCACGAAGCCTGGCCCGGTCACCATTTACAGGTGGCTGTCGGCCAGTCCGTCGAAGGCTTGCATCCGATCACGCAGATCATCTGGTTCTCAGGACCGGGAGAAGGCTGGGCGCGTTACTCGGAAGCACTGGCCGAGGAAATGGGCTTGTACACCACAACCACCGGTCCCATCAAACGCCGGGCCTGGCCAGCACGGGGCATGGTTGTCGACCCCGGTATTCACCTGTTTGGCTGGACACGTGAAGAGGCCATTGAATTCATGATGGAGTCCGGTCGTTTTCCGGAATCCATGGGTGACGAAATGGTCGACCGTATCGCCATTCTTCCCGGTCAGTTGACCGCTTATGATTCGGGTGGTCTTGAAATACTGGCACTGCGGAAAATGGCGGAAGAAGCGATGGGTGACGATTTTGATATCCGTGAGTTTCACGACCGGATACTGGAGAATGGAACCATCCCTTTACTGCAATTGCGCGCGCATGTCGAGGCGTGGATTAAGGACTATCAAGCTCACAATTAGAGTTACGGCGACAGCTGTTCATCAAAGATCATAGCTGGACAGTATTTGACGAGCTCCCGGCCTCCCTTTCTTGCATCTGCTAGCTTGGGGACGCTGGGGTGGGTACTGACTTACCAGGACTCGCCACAAGTACGTCCTGTAGGCTCGGGCGCGACATCCATGTCGCTCACGGTCCCGATAAATCAGTACCCACCCCAGCTTAAGCATCAAACGGAGTGCATCTATTAGAAACCGTTGACCCATGCATACGCACAAAGCCGAGGGGGTGTGGTGTCTTGTTTTGGGACCGTGAGCGACAGGAAGTCGCGACCGCGCGCCCATGGATGGGTTCACAGCATGTCCTGAAACAAGACACCACACCCCCTTGGCTCCCCCGACAGAGTGGAATCAAAGCCTTAGCTTAGTTAGCACGGGGCAATCCGTGAAGGGTCAATATTTAAATTTGAGAGATAAAATTCAAACTGGATCGCAATCAATCCAATAAGCTTGAATCAAGTTAAGTCAGTTCTGGTTGCGGGTAAGTTACAGGAAATATCTAATCACTCCGACTGGCAAATTCACCCATGAACTGCCGAAAATAACGCAATTCCTCGATGGATTCCCGAATATCAGAAAGTGCCTCATGGCGATTTTCTTTGTCGTATTCCCGTAGCTCGGCAGGTAGCCACTCGTTGGCCAGTATCTTGATGGTACTGACATCGAGGTTGCGGTAATGAAACCAGCTTTCCAGTTCCGGCATTAAACGATGTAAGAACCTGCGATCCTGACAGATGCTATTACCGCACATCGGTGATACACCCTTTTCAACCCATTCTTTCAGAAACAGAATAGTCTCTGATTCCGCCGCAGACATGGAGTAGGAACTGAATACGACCCGCTGCCAAAGACCTGAATCCGTATGATGGCTGCGATTCCAATCGTCCATCGCTTTCAAAACGGCATCATCGTGACGGATCGCACAGACAGGACCGTTAGCCAGGACATTCAGGTCAGCATCGGTGACAACGGTGGCAATCTCGAGAATGGTATCGTTAATGGTATCCAACCCGGTCATTTCCAGGTCAATCCAAATCAGTCTTGTCTGTGTCTCAGCGGTCATAGGATCTTTTTCATTGGTTTTGCGAACTATACCGACCAACGCCACTTCGCGCCATGTTCAATTTGCCATTGACAGGTACAATAGGTGTATGCAGAAGCTTAAAGCCCGAACGTGACAAGCGAAACCCGCGCTGAAGCCCTGGTACTGGTGTCCTACGGTGGCCAGGGTGTCGTCCTTTTAGATGACGGTGAACGTAAGCGTTGCAAGTACAGGCGAAATGTCGGAAGACCCTATTGTGGTGACCGGGTCCTTGTTGCGCGGGCGGATGAGGCCTCGTTGGTGGTTGAACGTGTACTGCCCCGTAAAAACGAATTTGTCAGGACAGATGATCGTCAACGCAGACATATTATTGCCGCCAACCTCGACCAGGTTCTGATCGTTGTTGCCACACGCCCCCTGCCCTCACGTGACCTGATGGAGCGCTACCTGCTGGCCGTGCATAGCCTCGGGATTGAACCGGTTATCGTTTACAACAAGACCGATCTGCAAGTGGCGCCGGGTGAAACGGCCAACGGCGTGCAGGTTCTGGCCCATATGCCGGACTATGAGGCCCTGGGCTACACCGTCATACGCACATCATGTAAAACCGCTCCGGGTATAACCGGTCTGCAGTCGATCCTCAAAGACAGGACCAGTATCCTTGTCGGCCAATCGGGTGTGGGTAAATCTTCACTGATTAATCAACTGATACCCGACCTGCAAATCCAGACCGGTGAACTGTCAAAAGCCACCGGAAAAGGTACCCATACCACCACCTCTACCATCCTGTATCAATTGACCGATGGCGGTTACCTGATTGATTCACCCGGTGTGTGGGAATACGGTATCTGGAAACTGGAAAACGACGAACTCGCAGTGGGCTTTATCGAATTTGAACCGTGGCTCGGCCAATGCCGTTTTAATAATTGCCTGCACGCATCCGAACCGGATTGCGCAATCAAGCAGGCGGTCGCCGATGGATTTATCCAGGACTGGCGGTACCAGTCCTATTTGCGTTTACTGGAGCAAAACGTTTAGCAGGACACCGGCTTTGAATCGCCGAAGGTGACACGCCACGAACGGCCATAATACCGGGTCAATCGCGAGCAATGCCAATGTTGAAATTTAACCCTTAAGCGATTAATAAGTTTTATGGTATTCTGGGTAAGGACAAACAATAAATCACGTTGGAGAAAGACGATGGCAAGGATTGTTCTGGTTTTTATCCTGACTGTAGCATTTCAAGCAGTTTGCGCTGATGTATTGATAATTGAAGAGGTGCGCCAGTCGGAGCGCATGGAGTTACCGAAAAACGGGCTGGACAAAGCAACCGTCGAAGCAAAATTCGGAACACCGGTTGAAAAGACCTCTGCAGTCGGTGATCCACCGATTTCAAGCTGGAAATACGACACCTACAGTGTCTATTTCGAATATGACCTGGTGTTGTTCAGCGTTTTGCATCCGGGGGCAGTCATAGAAAAATAGGCAAGGGCTCCGCTTCTGCGTTATCCTTGCGCCCTTTCAAAATTAACAGAGCCTCGGTGAAGGCTCTCACAGCCCAATGCCTGAATCAGAAGCTTCATTAACACCGGAAACGGTGACCCCGGAACAATTCACCTGCTGAACAGCCAACAAGGGAAATCACCCGCGATGGTGTTCATTACGTGTTGCTGGGTACAGCCCATGTCTCACCCGCCAGCGTAACCGCGGTCACTGAAATGGCTGGCAGCGGTAATTTCGATGCCATTGCCGCAGAACTCTGTCCGGCGCGCCACCAGGCCCTGACCAAGCAACAACAGTGGAAGGACATGGACCTGTATCGCATTATTCGCGAGAAAAAAGCGGGTCTGGTCATGGCCAACCTGGCCCTGGGTGCCTACCAGCGCCGTATTGCCGAGCAATTTGGTATCGAACCCGGCGCCGAACTCAAGGCCGCTGCCGATGCGGCCATCGCCCACGACATACCGTTGCAACTCATTGACCGTGACCTGGCAACCACCCTGAAACGCAGCTATCGGGCGGTACCGTGGTACAAACGCTTTATGCTGACTACGGGTCTGATCATGAGTTCCGTCAGTTCTGAAGAGATTGATGAAGAGCAAATTGAAAAACTCAAGGAAGGCGATATTCTCGAGTCGACCTTCACCGAGTTCGCCGAGAAGTCGCCTGAGTTGTATGGGGCCCTGATTGCAGAACGTGACCGTTTTATGGCGGCACGTCTGCGCCAGGAAAACAAGGACAATGCCGGCAAACGCATCCTGGTCGTGATCGGTGCCGGTCACCTGGAGGGCCTGGCAAAATACCTTGCCACCGACCAGGAAGATCCACAGACCGAGGTCGAAAGCCTGTCTCAACTGCCGCCACCCAAGCGTTGGATCAAGTTTGTTCCCTGGGTGATTGCTGCACTGGTTTTAACCGGTTTCTGGATCGGTTTTTCACGCAGCCCGGAACTCGGCTGGCAACTGGTCACCCTGTGGGTGCTTATCAATGGCGGTCTGGCGGCACTCGGTGCATTGATCGCACGTGGTCATCCGCTGACGATCTTAAGTGCCATGGTCGCCGCCCCGTTAACCTCGCTGAACCCGGCAGTTGCAGCGGGTATGGTCACCGGCCTGGTGGAATCATGGCTGCGCAAGCCAAAGGTTTCTGATCTCGAAAATTTGCGGGATGATGCTACCAGCCTGAAGGGCTGGTTCAAAAATCCCGCGACACGCATTTTACTGGTATTCTTTTTCTCGAATCTCGGTTCCGCTATCGGCACCTGGGTCGCAGGATTTCAGATTTTCGATGCCCTGAGTTCATAATGTAACCTGGAACACCAATCAACCGCTGCTATGCAAATTGGACCCTATACACTAAGCAACCCCATTGCCCTGGCGCCGATGGCAGGTGTCACCGATCGACCATTCCGTCAGCTTTGCCGTGAACTGGGTGCGGGTTATGTCGTGACCGAGATGGTCAGCTCGAACCCGCAACTCAAACATACCCGTAAATCCAAATGGCGAAGCAATTTCAAAGGCGAACCTGCCCCCCTTGCGGTGCAGATCGTCGGTAGTGATCCTGGCAGACTGGCGGAGGCCGCAAAATACAACGTCGGTCTCGGTGCCCAGATCATTGATATCAACATGGGTTGCCCGGCCAAAAAAGTCTGCGGCAAACTCGGTGGTTCAGCGTTGTTGTCAGATATCCTTTTGGTCGAGGAGATACTCAGTGAGGTGGTCGCTGCCGTTGATGTACCTGTTACACTCAAGATTCGAACCGGTCCTGACACCGGTAACCGCAATGGACTTGAAGTTGCAAAAATTGCGGAGTCATGCGGTATCGCTGCACTGGCTGTGCACGGCCGTACCCGCGCTGACCGTTTCAACGGCCAGGCCGAATACGAAACCATCCGTACGATCTGCCAAAGCATATCCCTGCCGGTATTTGCCAATGGCGATGTGACCACCGCAGAACAGGCCAGGCAGGTACTTGATTTCACCGGTGCCGCCGGCTTGATGGTAGGGCGCGGGGCGCAGGGAAACCCCTGGATATTCAGGGAATTCAGCCACTACCTGCAAACCGGGGAGGTCCTGGCACCTCCGCAGCCGTCCGAAGTCCATACGGTCATGCGTGATCACCTGCAGCGCCTGCATGATTTTTACGGCGAGCGTCATGGCGTACAGGTCGCGCGTAAACATATTGGCTGGTACCTGAAGGGGCGCCCGGATACAAAACAAATATTGTATGATCTAATGCGTGTACAAACTGCGGAAGAGCAACTCCAGCTACTGGAACAGCACTTTCTCAATTCATCCCAACTGGCAGCTTAACCCCATGAACTGGAAACAAACTTTTTTCAAGCCAAAATGGCAAAGTAACGATGCTGACATCCGTCTCCAGGCCGTTACCACGCGAACAGCATCCGGACCTGATCAGCAAGCTGCTTGAAATTGCCGGTAACGACGAAGACAAGCGGGTACGCTTGGCAGCGATCAAAAGACTGCACCAACTGGAAAACATTCTAAAACTGTACGGCAATGAGACGGACCCCGAAGTCAGAAAACTGCTGGAAGAACGCATCCGGCAACTCGCCTCATCTTCAAACGAGTCCCGACCGCCACTTGAAATACGTATGCAGGTCGTTGAAATCACGTCAAACCGCGATCTGATCGAACACCTTGCAGCACATGCACCCGAAACTGAATTGCGGCGTGCCGCCCTGATGAAGGTTGAGCGACAGGGCGTACTGGGGGATTGCTGCATCAAGGATGGTGATGCCGAAAATCGTCAATTTGCCGCCAGTCGGATCACACAGCACACGACCCTGAAACGGGTCATCGATGCATTGAGAAAATCCGATAAATCACTCTATGCGAAATTACAGGAACGGCTGCACGAAGAGTTGCTTGAGCAGGCCGATCCCGACGCGGTTCAGATCGAAGCGATAAAAATCTGTAGCACACTGGAAAAGCAGGCGCTCGACAGCGAGGCAAGAAATACAGCGGAAATTGACGGATTACATACTGCCTGGCAGGGCATCGCCGCCCATGCCAGCAACGAAATGACCCAACGTTACCAGCGTGCGTGCGACCGACTGATCGCACCGGCGCCCGTCATTACCCAAACCCTGGCGGAGGTGGCAACTGAATCTGTAGTTGAAACGAAAGTGATACCGGATCCACCTGCCGGGGAACCAGACTCCCCGCAGGTCAACGAGGCCCTTTCCCGTCTTTGCGCTGACATTGGTGTTTATGAAGCTGAAAATGCAGAACACCCCGGCGCAGCCAGTATTGCCAAAATGCGACAGCAACTGGAGAAGACCTGGAAACGCTGTAGCCCTCCGAATCCAGAAGACCAGGATAACTATACGGCCGCCGCTGCCACACTTGAAAAACTCGAAGCCGTACTCGAAGCACAACACCAACAGTCCGAAAAGGAGCTCAGCCAGGCTCAGGAAATGCTGGTACAGCTTGAAACCGAACTGGAACAGGGCGAATTGCACAAGGCCCTCGAAACCCGTGCCAAACTGCAGCAATCCGTAAAAGGGCATGGTAAGAACAAGGACTGGCAAACACTCAACAATAAAATGAACTCAATGCAGGCACGTTTGCGCGAACTGCGTGACTGGCAACACTGGTCAAACAACAAGGTGCGCAAACGTCTGATTGCTGAAATGGAAGTTCTACCTGCGGCTGATCTGCACCCGGACGCCCTGCTCGACCGGATCAAGAGTCTGCAACTGGAATGGAAAAACCTGGAGCAAAGCGAACAGATTCCGGGTGATAAACGGTTTTCTGCCGCCCCGTGGATGTGGCGGAAGTTCAGCGCTGCCGGTCACGCGGCATTTGATACGGCCAAGCCTTTTCTCGACAAACGCAGTGAAATTCAGTCGCGTCATGGGCAGGCACTGGCTACCTTCTGTGCTGAATTGGAACAGTTGGTACAAGCTGAACCGGTCGACTGGGCTGCACTGAGCAAAGGTGTCACCCGGGGACGCAGGAAGTTATCTGATCTCAACCAGGTGCCGGCAAATCAACGCCAGAAACTTGCCAGGAAACTGAAAGCCACACTGGATAAAGCCAATGCCGCTATGCAAGCACGTTACCAGGACGTGGAACTTGAAAAGATGAAACTGATCCGGGCCGCCAGTCAATTGGTACATATGGCCGAACGCACCGAGGCCATCGCCCAGGCGAAATCATTGCAATCCAACTGGAAAGCAGCGGGTAGCCTGTGGAGAAGTAAGGAGCAGGAGCTCTGGAATCAGTTTCGCGCTCATCTCGATCCCCTGTTCAGTGAATTGAAAGATCAGCAGGCGGGTATTCGAGCCGCAGATGACGAGCGGCTGGCAGCACAAAAAGCACTGTGTACCGAGCTCAAGGACATTTTGAAAAGCGAGGATGATTTATCCAGCCTGCATGGCAAGGTCCAGGGTCTCCAGGATGGCTGGAAGGAAATAGAACACCCCGATCGTAAGCTGGTACAGTCATTTCAGAACCTGGTAGAGGAATACGAGCAGCGGGTAAAACAGGCTCAACAGCAACAGGTCAAAGCGAACCGTGAGCGTCTGTGGTTGAAATCTGCGTTGCTGCACGAGCTGACCGTCACCGGCAAAACTGCCAAGGGTGCACTAAGCAAAAAGACCGAGGCCAGGGTCACCAAGGCCTGGCCCGGGGACAGTTCCGATGACGAAATCGAGACCAGCATGGATCAAACCTGTAAAGACATCCTGGCAGGCAACACGAATGATCTGACGGATAAGGAAGTCGACAGCATGCGCACACAGGCTCGCGCCCTGTGCATCGCGCTGGAGTTTCTTGCCGGGCTGCCATCACCTGATGAAGACCGGGACCAGCGTATGAAGTACCAGGTTGACCGTCTGGCACAATCGATGTCCGGTGAAATAGCCAGGCAACCGGCCAATGAGGAAGCGCTTGAGTCAGAGAAGGTCTGGCTGGGTTTGTATGCCTTGCCTGAAACCGACTTCGCCGCATTTGGCAAACGCATCAAGAAAGCTTTATCTGCCATACTGGAGACCACTTAATGATATATAACAATAAGATAAATAATATACTTTATGTAATTTGTCTCATTTTTATTAGTAGCATTGCTAACGCCGCAGAAACCACACCACAAGCAGCAGGAAGCTGGATAGCCATTGTTCCACCGTTACTGACGATCGCAGTCGCGCTTACAATCAAACGCGTCATCCCTGCACTTTTCCTTGGAATCTGGGTGGGCGCCTGGATCATTAATGATTTTGGGCTGGTTGGTATCTGGACCGGTCTACTGGATACATTCCAGGTCTTTGTGGCAAACGCACTTTCCAATCCGGACCACGCCGCAATCGTCCTGTTCTCGATGATGGTCGGCGGCATGGTGAGCATCATTACACGCAATGGTGGCATGCAGGGTATCGTTAATCACATCGTTGCGTGGGCCGATTCAGCCCGCCACGCCTGCGTGGCAACTTGGGCTTTGGGTGTGGCGATATTCTTTGATGACTATGCCAACACACTGGTGGTAGGAAACACCATGCGACCGGTGACCGATTCAATGCGTGTTTCACGTGCAAAACTGGCTTATATCGTCGACTCAACTGCGGCGCCAGTGGCCTGTATAGCGGTCGTAACAACCTGGATCGGCTATGAGATAGGTCTCATTGGAGATTCGCTTAGCAAGATGGACGGGCTTGATACCGAAGCCTACCTTTTATTTCTCAACACCCTTCCCTATAGCTTTTATCCGATCCTCGCCATTTTGTTTGTACTCATGGTTTCGGCCAGCGGCAGGGATTTCGGCCCGATGCTTGAATCAGAACGACGCGCCCAGATGCACGGATCTGATCACGATGAGCCCTTCAAGACCAGCGCGCAGGAAGCAGAAAGCCTTGCCCCTGTCGATGGCAAGCCGCAACGTGCTTTCAATGCCTATATCCCGGTGCTGGTCATGGTTCTCGGCGTGGTGATCGGACTGTATGTCACAGGAATGGAGGCCTCTGCAGATATAGCCGACCCGACCCTGAAAGATATTATCGGCAATGCCAATTCCTACACGGCGCTGATGTGGGCGTCTTTGTGCTCGATGATGACCGCCGCCGTGCTGTCCATGAGCCAGAAAATACTGGACCTCGAAGAAGTCGTCAATGCCTGGGTTCATGGTGTCGGTGCCATGCTGATGGCAATGATCATCCTTATTCTTGCATGGTCACTCGGAGAAGTGACCGACATACTGAAGACAGCGGAATTTTTAACCAGTGTCCTAGGTGACACCCTGCCGGTCTTCCTGCTGCCCACGATCGTTTTCATCCTGGCGGCTATTGCTGCCTTTGCCACCGGCTCCAGCTGGGGGGCCATGGGTATTCTGTTTCCACTGGTCATGCCGCTTGACCTGGGCGGTGATGACAGCCCAGGGCCAGGTGGGTCCGGAGCACATGCACATCCTGTACTCCTCCATCTCCGCCATCCTGGCCGGTGCGGTCTGGGGTGACCATTGCTCACCCATTTCCGACACCACCATATTGTCTTCACTGGCCTCAGGTTGTGACCATATCGAGCATGTCCGTACACAGTTGCCCTATGCGATGACGGTGGGTGGCACGGCCATCCTGTTCGGTAGCCTGATGACTGCGTTAGGTTCCCCCTGGTGGCTCGGTATATCGATTGGGCTGGTCGTGCTCTGGCTAATTCTCCGGTTTTACGGCCAGTTATCGCGCGAACCACAATCCGCTTAATGAGTACAAACGGGCTTAACAGCCCCCTGGGTGCGCGTTTTGATGACGATGCTTCAGTCTGGACCGGTCTGCATGGCAGCAGTACCGCTTTAGCACTGTTGTCGGCAGCACGTGCCCATGATGGCATCGTGCTGGTTGTCACACGTTCAAGCCACCAGTCACATCTGTTGGAACAGGATGTACGCCTGTTCAGTGACGGCACACTACCGGTTTTACATTTCCCGGATCACGAAACACTGCCTTACGACCCGTTTTCTCCGCACCCGGACATCATCGGCGAACGTCTTGCCACGCTGTCTTCATTGGCCGGGATAAAGCGTGGGCTGTTGCTGGTACCGGTTTCCACGCTGTTGCAGCGCCTGCCGCCGAGAAGCCATGCACTGGGTCGCAATATCCAACTGAAAACGGGGCAGACCCTGGTGATCAATGATTTCCGCGAGCGTCTGCAACAGGCCGGTTATAATCACAGCGACCCGGTCTACCAGGCTGGCCAGTTTGCGGTGCGGGGGTCTGTCATCGACCTGTTTCCCAGCGGAAGGAAAATGCCGCTTCGCATCGACCTGTTTGACGAGGAAATTGACACGCTAAAGGAATTCGACCCGGAAACCCAGCGCTCCACCGGCAGTTTGACTGACTTCGAAATGATGCCGGCGCGTGAATACCCCTGCGACACAGTCTCGTTTGAAGACTTTCGAAAAGCATTCCGCTACCGCTTTGTTGTAGATACCCGCAAGGTTTCCCTATACCAGGACCTGCGCCAGGGTTTGCACCCACAGGGGCTGGAACAGTATCTGCCGTTGTTTTTTGAGCAAACTGAAAGCCTGCTGGATTACCTGCCTGCAAAACCCCTGGTGGTTATCCAGCAGGGCGTTGATGAGGCCGCTGTTGATTTCTGGGCATCGGTGACAGAACGCTGGGAGCAACGCCGGCACGATATTGAACGACCCGTTCTTGACCCGTTGGAGCTCTACTTCGACGCAAAAGAGTTACAGGAACAGCTCAAGCAGTTCAACTCGGTCAGCCTGCTGGACAAGGCCAGGCGGGGGTTCCAGGTGACTCACTTCGACACCGGGGAAGCACCGGATCTGCACATCCATGACCGTGGCCAGGAACCTGCCGCGGCCCTGCTCAAATTTTCCCGGGAGTTTCCCGGACGTGTCCTGTTTGCTGCCGATACCACGGGACGTCGTGAAGTGCTTTCAGAAACCCTGTGGGCATTTGGTATCCGGCCGGTCCGCTTTGAAACGTGGGCTGAATTTCAGGCTTCCGACGAGCGAACAGGACTGACGGTACTACCCGTGGAGACGGCTTTTGTCGCCGGATCCGATTTTGCCATTCTGACCGAAAGCCAGTTGTTTGGTGGCCGGGTCAGGACAAAAACCACGCGTAAACGATCCGAACGTGACCCCGAATCGATCATTCGCAGTCTCTCGGATCTTGAACTTGGCGACCCGGTGGTACATGAAGACCATGGCGTTGGCCGTTACCGTGGTCTGCAAATGCTGGAAATTGACGGACGCGAAGCGGAATTCCTGATGCTGGAATACGCCGGCGAAGACAAGCTGTATGTGCCCGTGTCATCCATGCACCTGATCAGCCGATATACCGGTGGCGCCGCCGATACTGCACCCCTGCACCGCCTGGGTAGCGAACAATGGGGTAAAGCCCGTAAACGTGCCGCTCAAAAGGTACGCGATGTTGCGGCTGAATTACTGGATTTATACGCACGCAGACAGGCCCGGCAGGGCTTTGAGTTTGAATTCGACAAACCCATGTATGCGGATTTCAGTTCCGGTTTCCCATACGAGGAAACAGCCGACCAGCAGACAGCCATCAACGCCGTGCTCGAAGACATGGTGTCCAGCCAACCCATGGACCGGGTTGTTTGCGGTGACGTTGGTTTCGGTAAAACCGAAGTCGCGCTGCGTGCGGCCTATGTTGCTGTGCAGGGTCAGAAACAGGTGGCGATACTGGTTCCAACCACCCTGCTCGCCCAGCAACATTTTTCCAATTTCAGTGACCGTTTCGCCGACTGGCCGATAAGAGTAGAACTGTTATCACGCTTTCGCACCGGCAAACAGACCAACGTGGTACTCGAAGACCTCGCTTCAGGCAAGGTGGATATCGTGATTGGCACGCATAAATTGCTACAACGCGACGTATGCTTCAAACGACTGGGACTGGTCATCGTTGATGAAGAACAACGTTTTGGCGTACGTCAGAAAGAACGTTTGAAACAACTGCGGGCCGAGGTTGACCTGCTGACGCTGACAGCGACACCGATACCACGTACGCTCAACATGGCAATGGCCGGCATTCGTGATTTATCCATTATCGCAACCCCGCCGGCTCGCCGGATGGCGGTTAAAACCCTGGTTTCCAAATGGGATAGCGCCCTGATTCGGGAAGCCCTGCAACGGGAAATCCAGCGTGGCGGACAGGCGTTCTTCCTGCACAATGAAGTGCGCAATATTGAACAGATCGCACGCGAGGTCGCTGAACTGGTTCCAGCGGCACGTATCCGTGTGGCACACGGACAAATGCCACGGGGTGAGCTGGAAAAAGTCATGCTGGACTTCTACCGCCAGCGAATCAATGTGCTGGTTTGTACGACCATCATTGAAAATGGTATCGATGTACCCACCGCCAATACCATTATCATCAACCGTGCAGATAAGTTCGGTCTGGCTCAGCTGCACCAACTCAGGGGACGCGTCGGCCGCTCACATCACCGTGCTTACGCCTACCTGGTTACACCGGATGAACGCAGCATGACGCGTGATGCGCGTAAACGGCTGGAGGCCATTGCTTCACTGGAAGAACTGGGTGCCGGATTTACACTGGCGACCCACGACCTCGAAATTCGAGGTGCAGGCGAACTGCTCGGCGATGAGCAAAGCGGCGAAATTCAATCGGTGGGATTCAGCCTGTACAGCGAGTTACTGGCACGTGCGGTCTCAGCATTACGCACTGGCAAAGAAGTTGACCTTGAAGGCAGCCTGCACCAGGAAACCGATATTGAACTGCATATATCCGCACTGATCCCGGATGACTGGATCGGCGATATTCACACGCGGCTGACCCTGTACAAGCGTATCGCCAGCGCGACTGACACAGAGGCTTTACGAGAACTCCAGGTCGAGATGATCGACCGTTTTGGTCTGTTGCCACAACCGACCAAACATCTTTTCCAGGTAGCTGAACTTCGTCAGAAAGCCCGCGCCCTTGGTGTCAGGCGGGTGGATTTTGGCGAAAACGGTGGACGCATCGAGTTCAACGAAGACACAAATGCAAACCCCGTTGCACTGCTGGAAATGATCCAGCGCCATCCATTCGACTACAAACTGCAGGGACCGCACAAGTTACGTCTGACCTTCGATGAGGAATCCGTTGAAGAACGTATGCGCATCATTGCTGAAATTCTCGATAAACTCAGCCGATGACGTCAAAAGTCAAATCATCTAAACTAGTGTCATGTCAAGCCTGTTAACTTTTCTATTGATACTTGCCAGTTCCGCCGCCCTGGCAGAATCAGGGGCCTACCGCGTTGAAATCATCGTGTTCCGCAACCTGTTGGTGGAAACCCAGGCAACCGAAGTAACGGATCTCCGCAGTTTTTCGCAATTCCCAAATCCCGAAGAAATCGGACCAACTGAAAGCTTGCCCGCAGAATCGGCCACTGGGCCAGGCAATGTCCCCGCTGCGCCTTCCGAAGTTTGGCGTCCTGATCTACCCGATGATCTGATTGCCGTCACTCAGAAAAGCGACGAGATGGACAATGCCTGGAGACGTCTGCGTTCCAGCAAGGGCTACCGGCCGTTGGTTTACGCTGCCTGGCAGCAAAATCGTGTAGATTACTATCCGCCAATGCGTATACATGACCAGCAGATCATTGACACCCAATTACGACCACCTACCACGATAGTGTACGCGGACCTGACGGCAGAGGACCCCTTCGCCGCCTATCGCAGCACCTTTTACCAGATCGACGGTAGCCTGCAACTGAGACGAAGCCGTTTTCTGCACCTGTTCCTGGATCTGGAATTTCGCGAGAGAAAACAACAAGTCGCAAACGAGGCAGCTTTTCAGGTTGGGAATGACATGCCGACTGCTATGGAAACCGGCACGGATAAACCTGTAACCTGGGGTGTTTTTGCCTTGAAACAAAACCGCCAGATCAGCACCGGCCGGATGCAGTATTTTGATACACCTTATTTCGGTGCGCTTGTCTATGTCACCAGCATCGCGGCAAATTAGACCCTGTTTCCATCATGGATGTAGACGGTCATATAGTTGGATAACTCTGCTAAGCCACAGAGTGTGTAAATAGTAATACAGCCTGCGGGTTAGTAATAACCATCAGGAAATTTTTTTCGCCATCAGAGGGGAGAATACCCACCATGAATTTCGAAAAAGTAATGTTTGCCTTTTTTATCGTTCTGGCACTCACCCTGAACTTCGGTTTCTTCATTGGTGAAATCGATGACCCGAACCACCATGATGTACTGGAACTGGCCGGCGCGCTGATCGTCAGTTTAATCGCAACGATCATGAAATTCGGTGACCGTTCGCAGATGGGTGCGGTTTTACTTGCCACCAGTCTCGTCGCTGATCTGCAATTGCTGATTGCTGCCGGTGTCTGGGTCTGGGCGATCAATATTTCCGATGGCGGCACCACGGCACATGTCATTTCCCGCATCGTTTCACTATCCGGAGGTGCCTTGCTGGCCAACCTGGTCTCGGTGACCTTGCTGATCGCAGAAACAATCAGTATTCGCCGCTAACAGGGCACTGTAGAGGACAGCTGTTTTGTCATCCTATTCCCCAACGAATGACATTGTCTGGATGACGATGCGGCGTATGCGTACGCCGTTAATTGTCCTGATCCTGGTTTATTTCTTCTCGGTACTGGCAATGACCCTGGTGCCGGGTATAGACGCCGAAGGCAATCCATTCCACATGAGTTTGCTGGATGCAGCCTATTTCATGGCGATCCTGCAAACCACCATCGGATTTGGAGAAATACCCTATGACTTTACCGGGGCGCAGCGCATGCTGGTCTTCTGGCTGCTATTGCCAAACGTGGTGGCCTGGCTGTACTCAATTGGTACGCTGCTGGGGCTGATTCTGGATAAACAATTCCAGGCCGCTTTTCAGCGCAGTCGCTTCAGCGCACAGGTCAGGGCGATAAAAGAGCCCTTTTATATCGTCTGCGGTCTTGGCAACACCGGTTATATGACCGTTTCAGGTCTGCTGGCACGCGGTATTCATGCTGTTGTCATAGAGCGTGAAGACAGCACTGTCCGGCACATGATGTTGAATGATAAATTTGCCCATGTACCTGCGCTGGCAGGTCGTGCGGGTCATCGCTCCAACCTGGAACTGGCGGGTTTACACCGTGAAAACTGCCAGGGTGTAATCGCCACCACCAATAATGACCAGGTCAACCTGACCGTGGCGATTACGGTCAAGTTGTTACGACCCGAATTGAGCGTACTGGCACGCAGTGAAATTCAACGGGTTTGCGACAACATGGCCTCGTTTAATACCGACCTTATCATCAACCCCTATCGCATTTTTGCAGAACGAATATCGCTGGCACTGAACTCACCGATAAAATTTCTTGTACAGGACTGGTTGATCAGCGTACCGGGTACAAAATTATGTGAAGTCATTGAACCACCCACCGGCCCCTGGATTGTATGCGGTGCCGGACGGTTCGGTGCACGAGTGATTGAACAACTTGAAAAAAACGACGTACCCGTTACCGTGGTCGATGTCCACCCCGACCGCCTGCCCTCCTACCGCAAAGCCATACTCGGGCGGGGTACCGAGGCACATACCCTGGAGGCAGCCGGTATTGCGGAAGCTGAAGGGGTCGTGGCAGCCACCGGTGATGATATCGACAACCTCTCCATTGTCATGACCGCACGAAAAATGAATCCCCGCCTGTTTTTCATCGCCAGGCAGGACCGGCGCGAACACGCCGAGCTTTTTAAAACTTCAGGAGCAGACCTGGTAGCCCGCCGCAGCCGCATCGTAGCCCGCCAGATTTTGTCCTTTGTTACCACCCCATTACTGCAATCATTCATGCAACACCTGGTCAGGAGCGACGACAGTTTTGCCGAAAGGACCGCAGCCAGGCTGAAAGACGTACTGGAAAACCGCGCGCCCAGCATATGGGTTTTCGAATTGAAAGGTGAAATTGCCAGAAACATACGCTTTGTCAGGTCACAGACCAGCAAGATTACCCTGGAACACATCAGCCGCAACAGCCGTAGCGAAGAGAATGAACTCCTGCCCTGTGTCTGTCTGTCATTGGAGCGTGGCGCGCAGAGGATATTTTTGCCTGACAGTAAAACCGAGCTGCAAATACACGACCGCTTATTGTTTGCAGGCCGTGACAACGCCCGCCGGAAAATGGCCTGGACCCTGATGGATAGTCACTCACTGCTTGTCAATGCCAGCGGTAAGCATTTACCACGTGGTGCCCTTTGGCGGTGGTTGTCCAAGAGATAACACTCAGGCCTTGGCTAACGAACTTCCCGGGTAGCTCAGCTCAGCTTGAAATCGTCGGCATCCTGTTGAAACGGTAACTGGTTCCGGATCATCTTCACTTTATCCAGCTCAATCGTGGTCCTTTCACTGCACTCGGATCTCCCCCAGATCCAACACCGTGTTACCCAGTGGGTCATAGACAGCACTACCACCCGCGTACTCAAGACCACGCGGGTCCGTGCCGCTGCGGTTAACGCCGATCACGTAACACTGATTCTCTATTGCCCGTGCCCTCAGCAACGCGGTCCAGGCCGGTGTCCGCGGTTCCGGCCAGTTGGCTACGAACAACAAAACATCATAGTCATCACGGTTGCGGCACCAGGCCGGGAATCTCAGGTCATAACAAATCTGCGGACAGATACGCCAACCCCGATAGTGAAATACCTTGCGTTCACGACCCGCAACGTACTGCTTGTCTTCACCGCCAAATGAAAAAAGATGCCGCTTGTCGTAGAACTGAATCGTTCCATCGGCTTGCACCCACAGAAAACGATTGACGCGGCCCTGCTCAGTGGCAATCGCAACACTACCGCAAAGCACACAATCAAGTTCAGTGGCCAGCGACTTCATCCACGCCAGCGTGGCACCTTCCATGGTTTCCGGATCGGCTTCCACATCACCTAAAAACCCACTGGTAAAGGTTTCCGGAAAGACAATCAGGTCACTGTCGGAACCCCGGTTACGCGCAATCGCTTGCAACTGACGCCGGTTGGCGTCCGCGTCGGCCCAGAACAACTGTGACTGAACCAGCAGGCATTGAAGGCTATTGAGATTTTTCATAAGGTGATTCTATCAGGCGACAAACAGGTAGTCTTTCCCCGGAGTCTTGCCGTGCTTACCCAGGTATGAAGAAATCTCTTCACGAGCGCCGGCAGCACCGACAGCTACAAGCAGCATCGAGTTACCCAGGCTATCCACCTTGTCGATCGGCCAGACCGGTAAGCCTCTTTTCTGACCTCCGATCCAGCGTGGGTGGTCCGCCACGGTTAGCTGGATCGCCTGCACCGATGTGGATGGCGAGATTACATTCGGTAATGGCTTTGAATAATGTTATGGGGTCAGAGCCAGGTGCCAGAGTGGCTTGACCCAGGGCATTAGGTTCCACCACAATAATTAGGAAATGTGCCATTATCGAAATTGTTGTTGGTTGCAGCCAAAACCGTATTGGTACCGTCTGCTTCCATGGGTCGTATTACTTCATGATCAGCGACTTCACTGGGCTCCGCATTGGCGTCAACGAAGATTCCGTACTCATCCAACTCGTCAATCAAATCCTCACAGGCTCTATCATTTGGGGCTGAAATAAGCGTGTCATGACATTCAAAGGAGGTGTTGATTCCTTCTCTTGAATATCCCGTTGTTGACCCTGAAAAAGCCCTTTTCGTGTAATACAAGCGTGCAGGTACATCAGTAGAGTCCCCCATGCAGATGGTAGGAAACTGGTTTGGGTTGGAAAGACTTGGAAAGAAATCACCAATTTTACCGTACCAACCACCATTTAAATCCGGCAACGGATTGTCAGGATCGGGGGTTGGACACCCGGCACCACCATTGGAACAATCCCCACCCACATAGCAAACATACCTGGCACACTCGATTGACGAATTGTTGGCAATTCCACAATCTTCTTGTCTTTGCGTAAAAGTAGTGCAGTAACTGGGAGAAGTAGCCCGAACATAAGGGTCAGTACTATCATAATAAATCATACCTGAAAATTTCAGTATTTTACCGCCAAATACCGTCAAAAAAACGTTTTCGGCAACCGCTGTACCTCCATAAACCACCAGGTTCCCCTGGTCATCAGTCCCGGTGTATATATCATCATTTGGTTGATTATTACCTCCCTCTTCATCCGGGTCGGGATCACCAGTAATCACTGTACCAGGCGGTGACGGGCCTTCATTAGCCGTCAGCTGATTGGGATGCGCCAGTTTGCCAACATTATCGGAACCACCTGTTTCAAGCGAAGCAATCTTGAGCTTATCCGAAAATACGATCATGCTGTTGAGTACAACATCTTCCACTACACCTTCGTTGTTTGTCCAAGCCACTTTCATGACCAGTTGCTTCAAAAAATCTTCAGTGGTTCCATCTGCGTTAACATCAACATCCACCAGCTTCCAGGAACGGCTAAATGTAGCGTTGACGCCATCCACAGTTCCATCAGGGTCGGGGATCAAAGCATCACCGGTAACAGCCAAATCAGCAACATATTGCCCTTTCTCAATTGAGCTCCTCATATCCTCGGTTTTTTCACGAGCGAGCTCCAGCGCTTCACTTCTGGCCTTGCTTGTAGCGCTACCCGACATGAGTTCACCTTGCAAAGCAGCTAGCGCTGCCCAGGCAACTACGAGAACGACCAGGACAATGAGAATCTCAATGAGCCCAAAACCCTTTGCTTTACGACTTTTGATTAAAGTTTTCATAGTTATACCTTCGAATCCCGCAAGTTCAAACTCACCAGTCTCTCCACGTGCCTGCCAATGTTGCGGTAATACCGCCCGGAGGGGCACCGAGTGATCCATCAAATAAGCCATTATCGAAGACGATTGTCGGTGTACCTGAATTATCCACCTCACCTTCCACGATAATCCCGCCCTGTACTTCAAAATTACCACCACTGTCCCAGTCGCCAGCAACGTAGATCAAACCAATCACGTCGATACCGCCCCCACCTGTCCCCGCGGTTGTGAAATCTCCATCGACAATCAGGGTGACCGGGTTCTGTTCTGTGCCAAGGGTGCTTAAACTTCCGGATTCACTCCAGTCACCATCGATCCAAACGAGACCTTTGACACCATCGGCAACAAGATCACTCCAGCTTGTGGTCGCAGCATCGTACACTTGTCCAATTCCATCCGCGAAAGCTTTAAGGGTTGCCCTGTCTTCTATCAGAAAATTCTGAAAAAACTCATCGGGAGTCATGTTTGCAAGATTGTCATCACCCTCAAGGACATCCGAATTCAACCCCCCCTGACTGTAAGAAGCGTGCAATACCAGGTCAGGGTCAGGACTGCCGGTGATATCAATATATTCGGCTCGTGTCTGAGGAGGATCCAGGGGGTCCCGTATATAGGTTTCTGCCGAACCGAGTGTGGTCGCGTCGCCACCGGTCCATATGGTCGCATTTGAAAATCGGTTAATAATAGAAAAATTACCACCGCTTGCCGCAATACTCTTGGCAACCAATGGGAAGCCTGGAAAACTGCTGGGGGGTGTGACACTAAATACATCAACCTCAATTGAAATCGTTCTTGTTGCAGAGGAGTCATCACTAAACCCCTGAGACGTGATGGTATGAGGCCGGTCAAGAGCGTCATTCGTAAAATTTCCGTCGCCGTCCCGATCAACTGATGGATCTCCATCGGTATAAGTAACTACTGCTGAAACCTGCAGGTTTTCTCCAGCTAATAACCCTGTAGGCACAACCAATGTATCGACCACACCGTCCATATTTGCATCAGCCCCAGGATTTTTTTGGTAGTAGGCATAGGCGAAATCCAAACCCGCGTTTGCAGCAGACAAGGCCTGATCTGCACGGTATTGATTAGCAGAAACCTGCTGTTCTCTGACCGACGTGTTGGCGGTGTACAGCGTTACCATCGTCGCTACGAATAGCAAAAGTACGACGATAACCAGCGTCGATATACCCTTTTCCCGGTTCAGTCTTTTGAAATGATATTTATTCATAAACGTTCACCTTAATCTCAAGGAATAGTGCGTACACGGTTGTTTCTGACACTGATTGCCACCCGCTCACTTTTGCTCATTGAAAGATCGTTTGAAAAGTTGCCGTTTAGTGCCACGTTGACCTGTCTTACCCCTATCAATCGGTCACCGGATGCCGGCGCCACAAATGTTCCGCTGGCGTATACACTATCAGCATCCATCACGTAGGTAGTCAATCCAGTGCCGGAGGTGGCCAAACAGGGAAACCCGGTGGTACCGTCGGTTGTAGTGACCCAGTAGTTATTTCGATTACTGAGGTCAACGACATTGGCCGTGTCTGTAATACTGATACACTTGGAATTGAAAGAGTCAAATGTAAGGCCGGTGATGGAAACGACGCTGGCATCGGTAAGCGGTACCCAGGTGCCTGCTCCACAGCTTGTCGCGCATGCGCCTGTAGTGCAGTTGGTACGCATCTGAATCACAGAACCAACAAGCTGGAATCCAAACTTTTCTGTTGTCTCAAGAGAGCCATCATTATCGGCGTCGTAGGAATACAGTACGCAGCTATTGGATACGATATTGATGTCTTCATTATCCGGATAATCAAACACGCCTCCACTATAACCCGCACGACGTATCTCATTCACCATCACCTGTACCACTGAATCCAGGTCCTGGTTCAATCTGGCCGATGCCAGGGCACTGGTGTTGGAGACCATGCTACTGACGGTCATGGACGTAGCAGCCGCCATTACCAACAAACCCAGAGTAATGGATATCATCAGCTCAATCATCGTCATGCCTTGCTGGCAATGTTTCGATTTAAGTTTCTTGTTAACTAACATCTTCAATCCGCTCCATCAAACCGTTAGCAATCGTTATAGCCGGGTATCTTTTTCTCACCCGAAGGAACACAAACATTGATATTTCCTAACATGGTTACCTCAACCCGCAGTTTGTAATTTGCTGAGTCGAAATCATATTCACCGGTTCTGGCAAGTCCACGCACATAGTCGAAGCAGGCCGTTCCGGCAGGCGCTGTCGTGCAACCACCGGTTAATGCTCCTGGATTAGCAAAAGCAACTTCCTGGCTCATTGTGATATTTTTGTAATCACTTCCTTGAATATGCATCAAGAAATTGTCAGCGGTACCTGAATCATTATCAAAATCAACGGTACAGGCACCGGTACCTGAAATATCTTCTGCATTACAGCCTGCCAATTTATCCGTGAAGCCTATCGCCCAATTTGTTCCGTTGACATTAAAATCCACCAGTATTGGTTTGGAACGTTTGATAGCCTGTGACTTTGCGCGCTGCAATTGCTCGTATGCAGCCTCTGCTGCACCACCCGTTGCTTTGCGTTCAATGAAATCGCGAAACGAGGGAACAGCCAGCGTGATACCAATGGCCGCCACACTGATGACGACCATCAACTCAACTAAGGTAAAACCACGATGACTGTTCATTACAGGTTATTCTCCCAACACCATAAGTATATACGTGTGTCAAGGGCAAAATTCACCCACTTATCAATGAAATGGTACCATTCATCAGATATCGGCACTTATATTGATGCTATTTGCATCAATCAATCATAGGATATAGCTGTACACAAAGAAGGAACCGGGATGAAAAATGTACGTATAAAGGGGTTCACCGTGATTGAATTGATGATCGGTTTGGTGATTGTTGCCGTGTTGGTTTCCCTGGCCGTGCCATCATTTCGCGACACGCTTCGGAAAAGTCGCAGGTCCGATGCGATGAATTCCATCATGGATATACATATGTCACAGGAGCGTTACCGGGTAAACAACCCAACTTATGGGACCCTTTCTCAGGTAAAAAATATCGTTCCTGCAGTATCATCGCTGGCATCTCCGGACGGGCATTACAGTTTAACGGTCACCGGCAATACGGCGACAAGCTACACCATCGTTGCTGCAACAGTAGTTGGTGATGATCAAGCAAATGATTCATGCGGTGATTTCACATTGGCTTTTACCGCTGGTGTCATCACCAAAACCGCCGATGGAACCGACGCTCTTTGCTGGAAAAAGTAAGCGAAGTTTTGGGGTCAGAGTCAGGTGCCAGAGTGGGCTGATGGTATTGTTGGGAATTGCTTAACTTAAGCTGACCAGATCCACTATGAATTCGCCGCTTTCGCACTCCCCTGTGCTACGCGGCATCGGGACATCCTGACCAATAGGCATAGCGATACAAGAACACTCTTAACCCGGTGCGCAACCAGCGTGAAGGCTCGATACATCTATTGGGTCTGCCAGGCTTCTGGAAACAATTGTCATATGCATCTCCTGTTACACTGACATCTGTGCCACAGTGTGTGGTCCAATTTTTGCATCAGGCAACAAACAGGTAGTCGCGTCCCGGAAATTTGTTGTGCTCATTTAGATAGGTTCCAATCTCTTCCCGCGCACCTGCAGCACCGACAGCTACAAGCAGCATCGAGTCACCCAGGCTATCCACCTTGTCTATCGGCCAAACCGGTAAGCCTCTTTTCTGACCACCGATCCGGCGCGGGTGCACTTCGATGAAACCCTCTATTCGTGTACCTTCTGCGGTCAACAGGTCAAACATCAGGCGCCCGGTTGGACCTGCACCCCAGATAATGACCGGACGTCCTTGTAGCCGGTGATGCGCAAGGAAGTGGCTCTTGGCCCGCATGAAATTTCGCCGCTCGTAGAGCGGGTCGGTATGGGTCAGACGGGTTTGGTGTTCGCGCCAGCGTAACAATACAGGTTCCGGTTTACCCATCTGCATATTGGCAGCATCGGCCCGCAGCAGAAGATCGTAATCCTCGGGCCACCCATTATCCCGGTAACCACCGAGTTGTTTCAAAGCGGCCTGGCGGAACATGAGACCGGGGTTCGGCAGCGGGCTTTCGATAAAAATCTGCTGGCGCACCTGTTCAGGTTTCCGCACGGAGTTCAGCCAGTTTTGATAGCGCTCAAGACCGCCCCGGATACCCTGCTCCGAAAATATGTCCACACAGCAGCCACTGATATCAATTGAAGGATTTTTTTCCAGGAAAGCCAGTTGGCAGCGAAAACGATCGGGCAACGAAATGTCATCCGCGTCCATACGCGCGATATACTCACCGCGGCCCAGTTCAAAACCCGTATTAAAGGCATCGACCACTCCATTGCCCTTGCAATTGAATATCTTCTGCCGTGGGTCACCCTTATCGAGTGAGGAAATCGCATCATCGGTGCTGTGGTCATCAATCAGGAGCAGTTCCAGTTTTACATACGTCTGGGACAGAATGCTGTTGACCGCCTGGCTCAGATATTCGCCACCGTTACGCACCGGCAGAACAACGGACACCAGCGGACTCATATATCCAGCCACACCTCTTCGCTAAAATGGTGTTCGCGGTAATTGTCGCCCTTGCCACCCCGATCAACCACCAGGTAATCTGATTCCTGGCCGAGCGTTAGTTGATAGTGGTGCCAGACACCGGTATGCAGGTTGAAGCCCTGGCGGCCATTGGTCAGAAATACCTGTAAATCTTCCGGACCGGGTACATCGCCGGCCCTGGCCACAACCACCGGGAAAGGCCGATGATGTAATGGATAAAAGGCCTGGCTACCCAATGGGTGGCATTCCATCAGCCGAATTCTGAATGGCACTGTGATCGCAGAACTGCGATAAATGCTGAGTTGGGCAAAACCACCGTCCCCGGTTGTGACTTCTGCCAGTTTGCTGAATTTTTGGGTATTCCCGAAGTTGATCATCTGTACAGGGCTGCCGTCGGTCTCCAGCACGTCTCCAAACGGCCGAAAGGCTTCCCTCGTGAGTGCCTGCGCTCGAATCAGCATATTGCCCCCTCAGCCTGAACGGCCGGAGTTGGCCGGTATGCCTGACAAACGGAGTCTTGCAACACCACCATCCGGATAGATATCCATACGAACGTGCGTGACATGACCGGCATCGCGAAGCTGGTTTTCGAAAACATGTAACTGGTCAGGCCCCAGGGCTACCGGCGGTAAAATCTCTCCCCAGTTGACGGACTCGCTGACCAGGTCGGCACCGGTGCCGGGCGAGGCACCTTTAAGGGAACAGCGCGCGGGATAGTTACCCCGAAAGAAGGCGGTGTCGACCTCAACCCTGCAAATTTGGCCAGCCTGGCCCAACTTCAAAATAACCCAGTCGTTGCCCGGATGACGTCTGCGGCGTGTTTCCCACCCATCACCCATATTGGCAACCGGCCGGTTGGCCAGGAGATTGGCCATATCTCCGAAATGCATATTGTTACATGCAAGCGCAACTCCACCCGCCTGGTTTGACACAAGATCAACCCACTGTTCCCTGTCATGGACGCTTGTATTTTTTAGCGGTTCTCCATAGACCCTGAGGCGCGCAATCCCGCCATCCGGATAGATATTCAGCCGGATAAACTTCCAGTTGGTGTCATCGTTGACGTTGATAAAAAGCCGGGAGTCACCTTCGAGGTCGGTTTTTGGGACTATCTCGGTCCAAGGCGTATTCTCATCCGGCTCAATGTCGGCACTACAGGCCTCGAGCATTGCGGCCGGCGGGAAATTTCCGGTAAAAAAACTTGTATCAATCTCAACAGCGCGTATTACACCGGGGCAAATCCGAATCACGCAATAATCATGCCCGGCAGTCCGTTTACGCCGGCTTTCCCATCCGTCCATCCACTTGCCATGCTCATCGAAGCGATCCGGAACGAATACCGGCTCGCCGGGTGACAACATGCGTTTTGCCGGTGCGAAGAACTCGTCACTGACACTGAATATCGCAGCACCCAAATCCGGCAGTGCAAGATTACTGAGGTGCCTGACAGAATCCGGTGGTTCTCGGTATTTTTCAGGCATCAAGAATATCCATAATTCTAAACCGGGCTATTTTGCAGGTCTGCTGTAGCGCTATTTTGTATTCATCTATTTTGTTATTATTCATTCGCTTATGAAATATATCTAGAATTTGATGTAAATTAAGGCCCTTCACTGCAATGATAAAGGGAAAGCCGAATTTCTCACTGTAAGCCGTATTCAAACAAGCGAATTCTGCCAGTTCCTCTGCAGAACACTGGTCGAGCCCGGCAGCGCTTTGTTCGTTGACCGAGTCAACCGTCAGGTCAACCGGTTCGCCCAGGGCACAGGCCAGTCTCGGGTGTGCCCTCAATGTTGCGAGTTGAAGCGCGGAACAGGATGCCAGGAACACCGATTCGAACTTCTCACACAGGGTTTCAGCATCGCTCAATAAACCGCCGCCGTCTCTAAATACCACCTCAGCCACCCATGGCGAGTGCTCAAATACCGCGCCAAATTTTTCCAGGAAAGTCGTTTGATCCATACGCGGTTTTTGCCTATTGGGGTGGAAACCCGGTGTGCCAGTGACGTGCAATGTCGACACGGCGGCAAAACCAGACATCATCATGCGAGCGGGCATAACGAAGAAAGGCTTCCAATGCCGCATACCGCCCCGGTCTTCCTGAAATGCGGCAATGTAAACCCACGGACATCATCCGTGGCGAATCTGCGCCTTGCGCGTAAAGCACATCAAAGCTGTCTTTCAGATACTGCAGAAATTGCGTGCCACTGTTAAACCCCTGGGGGGTGGCAAATCGCATATCATTGGCATCAAGCGTGTACGGGATAACCAGGTGCGGCTTGCCGTGCTGGTGGTTCCAGAAAGGCAGTTCGTCACTGTAGTCATCGGCATCATAAAGAAAGCCGCCTTCCTCGACGACCAGCGCACGTGTGTTAGGGCTGCTGCGACCCGTATACCATCCCAACGGCCGTTCGCCAACGGCTTCCTCGATGATCCTGATGGACTTTTGCATGTGCTCACGTTCGGTGGTTTCGCTGACATTCTGATAATCGATCCAGCGATAACCATGACTACAAATCTCGTGACCTGCTGCATACAGTGCTTGTACGGGCTCCGGATAACGCTCAACCGCCATACCAACGGCGAAAACCGTGATCGGTATCTTGTAGCGATCAAATAAATCCTTCAAACGCCAAACACCAACACGCGAACCGTATTCGTAAAGGGATTCCATGCTCATATGGCGCACGCCTTCGCGTGCATCGGCACCGACAATTTCCGACAAAAATGCCTCCGAGGCCGGGTCACCATGCAGCACGCAGTTCTCACCGCCCTCCTCGTAATTAAGAACGATCTGTACAGCCAGTCGGGCCCCACCCGGCCAGCGGGGGTCAGGGGGACTGGCACCGTATCCGCGCAGGTCTCTTGGGTAGTTATTGCTCATAAATCAGGATTACCCGGGTATTAAATTCGAATAAAAACAGCTCACAAGATTTCGCTGTGAGCCGTCAAATTGGGACATTTAAACTGATATACTTTCAGTAGTCAGATCAAAGTATAACTGATAGTCCACGAATGAAACGGGGAGAGTCGGCAAGAGCATGGGACGTTTAACTACACATGTACTGGATATCGCCAATGGCTGCCCGGGGGCAGCGATCCGTATCGAGTTGTTTCGCCAGGGACAAGCCACTGCCATAACCCGCGCGATTACCAATATCGATGGCCGTTGTGAGAATCCTTTGCTGGAAGATGATGGTTTTGTTGCCGGTGAATATGAGCTGGTTTTCCACGCAGGTGAATATTTCAATACAAAGGGACAGGAAGACGGTGAGCACCGGTTTCTGGACCAGGTCGTTATTCGTTTCGGCATCAATGACGAGACACAGCATTACCATGTACCGCTGCTGCTCTCCCCATTCGGTTACAGCACCTATCGTGGTAGCTGAGAAACGGGACTGATACCAATGCGCGATACCGTTCGATTTATCCTCGCAGACAAGGTAGAAGAGATCCGTCTGTGCGACCCGACACGGACCGTGCTGGAGTTTTTGCGTGAAGACAAGGGTTTGAAAGGCACCAAGGAAGGCTGTGCAGAAGGTGACTGCGGGGCCTGTACCGTGGTGATTGGAGAACTGCACAACGGCGGTATTCGTTACCAGGCGATCAATTCCTGTATCCAGTTTTTACCGACTCTGGATGGCAAACAAGTTCTGACCGTCGAGGATCTTACAAGAAACGATGACCGGAGTGCGCCTGAACTCCATGTTGTCCAACAGGCCATGGTAGAACAGCACGGCTCACAGTGTGGTTTTTGCACACCCGGTTTTGTCATGTCCCTGTTCGCAATGTTTCACGATGACAGGCAGCACAACGCAGAACGCGCAGACATCGACCTGGGACTTGCCGGTAACCTGTGCCGCTGCACCGGTTATGCGCCCATCATACGTGCCGCCGAACAGGTTCTGAAAGCGCAGCGCAGCGACCGCTTCAGCGCCCGGGAAAAACAAACGATTGAGCAGCTAAACTCAATTCAAAGTACGGATGCGCTGGAACTCCGCAGTGCAAATGGAAAATACTACGCACCCCGCTCAATAGCTGAATTATGCAGCTTGCTGGATGTTAATCCACAGGCCGTAATGGTCGCCGGTGCGACAGACGTGGGTTTGTGGGTTACCAAGCAAAACCGCCGACTGGAAACCGTAATCTACCTGGGTGAAGTGGTGGAACTGAAGCAGATCCATGACGATGCTGATGGCCTGTCGATCGGCGCAACGGTTTCCTACACCGATGCAAGCAGTGCCATCCACGCCCTCCACCCGGCCTTCCTGCCGTTGATCCAGCGTATCGGTGGCACCCAGGTACGCAATGCAGGCACCATCGGCGGAAACATCGCAAATGGCTCTCCGATTGGTGACATGCCACCCGGGTTGATTGCTGCGGGAGCCAGGTTGGTGCTGTGTAGCTCAAAAGGCCGGCGCTGCATCAATCTTGAGGACTATTTCATCAGCTACGGCAAGCAGGATCTGCACGCCGGCGAGTTTGTCGCACAGATACTGTTGCCGCCACCGCAGGACAACCAGTTATTCGAAATCTACAAGGTTTCCAAACGTTTTGAGCAGGATATTTCAGCGGTTTGTGGCGCCTTTTCCATACAGGTCGAAGATTCGATCATCTGCAATGCACGGGTTTGTTTTGGTGGTATGGCGGCAACGCCGAAACGCGCCACGGCATGTGAGCAGGCCCTTGAAGGAAAAACCTGGAACCAGGAAACCATCGACCTGGCCATGCAGGAAATGCTGGCGGATTTCACCCCCCTGACGGATATGCGTGCCAGCGCCGCATATCGCATGCGGGTTGCACAGAACCTGTTACAAAGGTTCTTTCTTGAGCACAATTCAACGCCCTACCCCGTCCGTCTGGGGATACGCTACGCACCGGAACAGATGGAGCAGCCTGGTGAAGGGGATGGTGCCGGTGCCTGACTCAAGAACATTCAGTCAAACAAGACTGAAAATTCGCAGTGTGTTCTCCGCCATCAGCCATGACAGTGCACGTAAACACGTTGCAGGCTCAGCACTTTACGTGGATGACATTCCGGAGCCTGCCGACCTTCTGCATTGTTATTTCGGTGGCAGCGAACTGGCCCATGCGAGGATTACCAGCATGGATCTCTCGTGCCGTAGCACAATATCCGGGTGTTATCAGGATCCTGACCGCAGCTGATATTCCCGGTGTTAACGAAATCAGCCCGATGCACAAATTCGATGAACCGGTGCTGGCCGATAAGCTGGTTCAGTTTGCCGGACAACCCGTGTTTGCGGTGCTTGCCGAGAGCCGCGCGATAGCAAGACAGGCAGCACAACTGGCACAAATAGAATACGAGGCCTTACCCGCGATACTCGATATCGAAACCGCGATGGCACAAAAATCCTACGTGCTTGAACCGCACAGCCTGCAACGGGGCGACCCGCAGGCTGCCATCCAGGCGGCACCCCGGCGTTTGCAGGGCGAGGTCTTCACCGGTGGTCAGGATCATTTTTACCTTGAAGGCCAGGTATCGATGGCGGTACCAAAAGAGGACGGGGACATACTCATCCTGACCTCGTCACAGCATCCAAGCGAGGTGCAGCACCTGGTTGCGCGCAGTCTTGGTAGACCTATAAATGCCGTGACGGTAGAGGTTCGCCGGATGGGTGGTGCCTTTGGTGGCAAGGAAACCCAGGCAGCTCAGTGGGCGATCATGGCGGCCGTGATGGCTGACCTGACCGGTCGCCCGGTCAAGATCAGACTGGATCGTGATGACGATATGCGCAGCACCGGCAAACGGCATGACTTCCTGATTCGCTACGATGTGGGTTTTGATGACGAGGGCCGCATCCTTGGCATCGGGTTCACCCATGCTTTGCGTTGCGGTATATCATCGGACCTGTCCGGACCGATCGCCGATCGTGCCATGTTCCACAGCGATAACGCCTATTACCTGCCCAATGTCAGCATCACTTCCTACCGCTGCAAGACCAATACCGTATCAAACACGGCATTCCGCGGTTTTGGAGGCCCACAGGGTATGGTAGGTATTGAACGTGTCATCGATGCGATCGCCCAACAACTCGGTAAAGACCCACTGGACGTACGGAAAGCAAATTTGTATGGCGTCGATACACGTAACATCACACCTTACAAGATGGTGGTAAAAGACAATGTCCTGCCTGGTCTGATCGCAGAACTGGAAGCGTCTTCAGATTACAGGGCGAGACGGCAAGAGATAGCTGACTTTAACCAGACCAGCCCGATCATACGCAAGGGCATCGCCCTGACACCGGCCAAGTTCGGCATTTCCTTTACCACGACCTTTCTAAACCAGGCCGCAGCACTGGTCCATGTTTACAAGGACGGAAGCGTCCATCTTAACCACGGCGGTACCGAGATGGGCCAGGGTCTGATGATCAAAATCGCACAGGTGGTGGCCGATGAATTTCAGATAGATCTCGACCGGGTCAAAATTACCGCGACCAATACCGGCAAGGTTCCCAACACCTCGGCAACTGCGGCCTCATCCGGAACCGATATGAATGGCATGGCAGCCCGGGCAGCGGCACGTAAAATCAAGAAACGCCTGCTCAAATTTGCCAGCAAAAAATTCGCTACTGCGCCCTCTGAAATCCGGTTTGTCGACAACCATGTACAGGCCGGCGAATCTGAAATCAGCTTTGCTGAACTGGCTGAACAGGCCTGGCTGGGGCGAATTTCCCTGTCCGCAACAGGATTCTACCGGACACCCAAGATTTACTACGACCCGCAAACTTCAAGTGGCCGGCCATTCCTGTATTTTGCCTACGGGGCAGCGGTCTCGGAGGTCGAAGTGGACTGTCTGACCGGCGAGTCACGTATTACGCGTGTCGATATCCTCTACGACGCAGGAAAGTCATTGAATCCGGCAATCGATATTGGGCAAATTGAAGGTGGCTTTGTACAGGGAGCCGGCTGGCTGACCTCCGAAGAGGTCTGGTGGGATAAGCAGGGTCATCTACGTACCCACGCACCCTCGACTTACAAGATCCCGACCTGCGGAGATATGCCGGAGGTTTTCAATGTCCGTTTATGGGACAAGGGCAGAAACAGGGAAAAGACCATCCACCGTTCAAAGGCCGTGGGTGAACCTCCATTGATGCTCGCGATATCCGTGCATAGCGCAATCAACCAGGTCATTGCCGGCAAGCTGGGCGGTAAGACCCTGCCGTCACTCAATACCCCGGCCACACCAGAGGCTATCCTCAATTGTTTGTATTCCAGCGGGGAAGAGGCCTAGTTGGAAGCACATCTGCACATGTGGTTGAGCCTGCTGGTGCGCTGGTCTCATTTTATTGTCGGTATCGCCTGGATCGGTGCTTCCTTCTATTTCAACTGGCTTGAAAATCACCTGCAGCGGCAAAACCAGCCGGAAGGCACAGCAGGTGACCTGTGGGCGGTGCATGGTGGTGGCTTCTATTATCTGAAAAAATTCGCAGTCGCACCTGGCACAGCTTCCACCCACCCTGCACTGGTTCAAGTGGGAGGCCTATACCACGTGGATCAGCGGTATGGCGTTGCTGGTCATCGTGTTTTACTGGAATGCACAGACCTATATGCTGAACCCGGAGATCAGCGCGATCTAGCTCCACGACGGCCATCGCTATCGGGATCCTGTCCCTGTTGTCCAGCTGGATTTTCTATGACATCCTTTGCTGTTCACCACTGTCCCGCCAGGAGTGGTTGCTGGCAGTACTGATACTTCGCCTGGTTCGTATTACTCGCCTGGATCTTAAGCACATTACTTAAGCGGTCGTGCTGCTTACATTCATGTCGGCGCAGCCATCGGCACGATCATGGTGGCGAATGTATTCCGGGTCATCATTCCGGCTCAGAAGGATCTCGTCAATGCCGTAACGGAGAATCGCACCCCCGATGCCAGTAAAGGCCGAAGGGCGCTGCAACGTTCAAGACACAATAATTACCTCACACTGCCGGTGTTGTTCATCATGATCAGCAGTCACTACCCGGCCACCTATAACCACCCACAAAGCTGGCTGGTGCTGTTGGTTTTTTCACTCGCTGCTGTCGCCATCCGACATTATTTCAATATTCGGCATTTACCCGGTTTCCGGTGCCTGGCCGCTGATACCTGCCCTACTGCTGCTTATTGGCCTGGTTGTCGCCACTGCACCTGAATCTGCGAAACTTATGCAAAGCGGGTCTTCAACAGAGGAAGTGAAAACCAGTGATATTTACGCGATCATCGGGCGACGCTGTATGAATTGCCATTCTGAGGCACCGAGCCACCAGGGTTTCACAAGTGCCCCTCTTGGCATCGAACTCGATAGCCCTGAAAAACTGCTACAACACGCCGAAATGGTTTACCAGGCCGTGGTAGTTACCCGCACGATGCCGCTGGCGAACCTCACCCAGATGACTGACAGCGAACGAAACCTGGTAGCGAGTTGGTTTGAAGGTCTCAGTCCGGACCCCCGGTAAAGAATCCTGAGCAGGTTTCCTCATCAGGTTGGCAAACCGCAACTCACTAAACTACCCCGTACTATCGCCCACCGCATTGGCTGCGTATGCAATGAGGGCAATGGTCGACCCCACCTGAGGCCCTTCAGCTGTAAGGGTTTTTGCCAGCCCGGATAAAAAGCTGCATACTATTATTGGCAGGTGCAAGCTAAGTGCCTGCTTTTCATTTACAGGGATGATTATGAAAGAACAACTCAAACAGTCTCGCAGAACCGTGATAAAGACCGGGCTTGGCGTAGCCGGGGCTGTCAGTTTGGCCGGGATAGGATATTCATGGCCCGTCAAAGCACTCGAACCAGGTTCGGTAAAGACACAAGGCCGGTTTTCCGGTCTCAAGCCCCTGTATTCCGCATCATCCGCTGGTAAACAATCCGATCCATCAGGCGCGGCGATATCGGCAACACCTGATGAACATGTACGGGCATTGCGCAGGCTGACGTTTGGCTACAAACCGGAAGACCTTACCGACTTGCTGGCGCTGGATGACAATTTTGATGATCGCCTGCAGAAGTACGTCGATGCCCAGTTGAATGGCTATCAACCAGCCTGGCCCCCGGTGAACGACCCGCCGCTCAGTGCCATCGTCAATGACCCTGCCAGCAATTGGGAAACCATGGGCGACAGCCTGACAACACTTTGGCAGGAACGGGTCGTAGCCGAACCGCCGTGGCCGCTGTACCAGTACCCGGTCATCGAAACCCAGATAATGGGTCTGAATCGCGCGATATACAGCCAATGGCAGCTGGCCGAAATTCTGGCCGATTTCTGGCATACCCATTTCAGTATTGAAGGTGTTCGTTTTGGGATTGCGCCGGTATTCGTACATTACGACCGCGATGTGATCCGCAGCCACATGTTGGGCAACTTCCGCCAGATGTTGGAAGCGGTGACCAAGAGCACAGCCATGATGTACTACCTGGATAACGTGTCCAATACACGCTGGGGACCCAACGAGAACTTTGCCCGCGAGGTGCAGGAACTGCACACCCTTGGCGCCGTGAACTCCTATGGCTTTACCCCGGAAAATGAAATCCCTGAAGCAACACCGCTGATTGGCTCATCGACGGTACTACCCACGGGTTTAAAAGCCGGTTATTCAGAAGCAGATGTAGTGCAGGTCACCCTGTGTCTGACCGGCTGGACCATCAGCAATCCATGGACCGATGGTAATAATACCGGAGAATTCATTTACTACGACGCCTGGCACGAGCCAGCCGCCAAACGCGTACTGGGTCAGGACATTGTTGCCACGGGTGAAAACGAGACACGCGAAGTACTCGATCTTCTGGCCAAGCACCCAAATACGGCCCGATATGTCTGCAGAAAGTTGTGCAAACGGCTGATCAGTGACGATCCGCCCGAATCGATCGTTGAAGCGGCGGCAGTCGTGTTTAATGATCAGTGGCAGGCAGCCGATCAACTCAAGCAGGTGGTGCGCACCATCATTCTTTCCAATGAATTTAAAGATGCAGCCAACTGGGGCTCAAAAACCAAGCGCCCGTTTGAAATCGTTGCCGGTGCGGTACGCAGCTGTGGTGGCCTGGATCAACACCTGGTGCGCCCTGACGAGTGGGGTAACTGGATTGAAAACTTCCGGGACGGGCAAAACTTCCAGTTCAGTATCGATGTTTTCTACCGCTTGACTGAAACCGGTGGCATACCATTTTCCTGGGTAACACCGGATGGTTTCCCGGACAGCAAGGAGGCCTGGTTGGGCAGCACGCCCCTGATCATGTCCTGGCGCGTGGTCAATGCATTATTCAACAGTTATTACGCACAAAACCCGGATGATGACCCCAACACCTGGATCTGGTTTGACTACGGTCCAATCGATGTGGTGGCTAAAACCACTGCTGCTTTCACCCAGGAGCAGCGAACCGCCAACAATATCGTCGATTATTGGGTCAACCGTTTCCTGGGCTACGACGCTGCAAATAGTGGATCACCCCAAATAGACGGCACGGTACGCGCACAACTGGTGGCCTTTATGCAGCAGGACGCCGTCAGTGCCGATACACCACTGCCGATCGATTCCGAAGAATGGGGCCCATTCCCGTGGAATGCCTATTGCAGTCAGCGCCTGCGGACCCTGGTGGCGAGCATCGCCATGCTTCCAGACACCCTGTTGCGCTGAGGACAGCTGAAATGAGTATGAAACGCAGACAGTTTCTGAAATCCAGTGCCTTGGGGACCATGGCTGGCGGTTTGACGGTTGCGGCACCATTGGCGCAGGCCGGACCTCCATACAATGAGGAAATCCTGGTCTATATTTTTCTGCGAGGCGGTATCGATAGTTTCAATTTCGTGGTGCCTTTGGGGGATGATCACACCTACTACTCGCTTATGCGCCCGGTACTGGCGATCCCGGACAGTGGCACCGGTGCGGCGATTCCCCTGGGAGCCGAACCATTTGGGCTGAACCCACTACTGGCTCCGTTGAAGGACTTGTACGATTCCAAGCACCTTGCCGTCGTACAGGCTACCGGAACGGCCGATGACATTTCCTCACGCAGCCATTTTGATGCGGAAAAATATATCGAACTGGGTACACCCGGTAATATCGGTACATTCACCGGTTGGCTGCATCGTCACTTTCAATCCATGACCGGTTCCCTGGATCTGTATCCGGAAGAAATCTTTTTGCCCATTGTTTCCTTCAGGAATAATCCACCTTCCAGCCTGTTGGGCAATAGTTCCTCGCTGACCGTCTGGTCACCGGAGCGATTCAGGCTCGACAATGCTCACTGGCGTTGGGGTGTCGGCGATACGGGCATCATGCAGTTGGACATGTTACCTGCCATTTATGACACCGGAGTGAATCCGATCAACAATGCGGGTGCCCAGGCACTGGCCGCCGAAGAATTGCTGCGCACTACGTTTGACAGTAACTACACGGGTGCGGGCGCAATCGCCTATCAAGATAACGATATTGGCAGGCAAATGAAAAATGTCGCGCAGTTGATCAAGCTGGATGCCGGTACACGGATATTCACGCTGGACTACGGTAACTTCGACACGCATTCAAACCAGAACAACCCGGACACCTATGGCAACAAGATTGATTACCTGGGTCGGGCGCTGGCATCTTTTTTTGATGATCTGGAAAAAAGCGGTGGCAGTTACGCTGACCGCACCACCGTCATCATCCAGAGTGAGTTTGGCCGCCGTCTGTACGAGAATAATTCAGCCGGAACCGATCACGGCAATGGCAATATGCTGTTGGCGCTGGGCAAGAATGTAAACGGCGGCAAGATCTACGGTAACTGGCCGGGTTTGTACCCCGGCACCGAGGACGATTGGGTCAATTACCCCAACCCTAAGAATGGCAACACCGAACCGGAACTGTTCCAGGGCGCCTTGTCAGTAACAACGGACTTCCGCCGAATACTCAGCGAGTATCTGCACAAGCGGGCTCAGCACACTACACAGAGCCGCGAATTTGTCTTCCCTGGTTATGCCGGCTACTCGCCGATGGGTATTTTTAAAGAAATACCTGATCCCGATGACATGATTTTCAACAGCGGTTTTGAATAACAAGCAGGTCGCTTCAGGCTCACTCAGGTTGCCCGGTGTACCTGCTCCAGGTCGGTGAAAAAGGGCTTGAAAAAGAGCCGCAAAAGGGGGCCGGGGTCAATTAAGTTCAGTTAATTGACCCCGTCCCCTTGCTCGTGCTCGTGCAGCATTTCCAACCGAGAGCCCGGTCGATATCACGTAATCGATGTTATTGCTGCAGGTACCAGTGTCCGCAAATGAACTCTTCAAATCATAGATCTCATGGCGGCTGTCTCCAACTGGTCAGAAACGTCTTCAGTATAATCTGCAATGCTGGTGATATCAGAGATCAGGGCGGACAGGTGTATCTTGTTACTTAGCTGCATGTCCGAACGAAAGATTTTACGGATCAGCTGTCTCTCCAGTCTGTCTACATCGGTTTCAAGATTACTGACTTGTTTGGCGTGATCCTGCAGACTTTCAATTTGCCCCTTGGGTTTGAAGAATGCCTTCATGGCCTTTCGCAGTTCACTGAAACATTCAAGTGATGCATTAAATACTTCCAGAAAGTCAGAGTTGAGGTCTTCGGGGACCGACGGGTACTGTGTGGTCACGAAATCAGTCACATCCTCGGCAACACCGGCAATCATATCAACCGACTCTACCAGGGCAAATATATCCGCACGTATAAGTGGCAGGAAAGCTCCACGGTTCAAAGCGTCACGCACTTCAAACTTGAGCTCATCACAGCGAGACTCAAGCTTATGAACGGCGTCAGCCCAGGAGTCTGAATTCGCCATGTTACCGCAAAGATACTCCTCCAATACACCACGCGATTCAGCCAGGCAATCTGCCACAGTTCCTACATGCTCCATGACCAGTTTTCTTGCCTCTTTTTCCTTCTTGAAAATCAACATGTCCTTCTTCCTTTTTTTCCCGTTGTGTCAGCCGAACAGACGATAGACCAGCGCAGCGAATGTAGCTGCACAAACGGGGGTAATTATCCAACCCAAAAATATAGTCGAAATCTTTTTCAAACTCACCGCGCGCGTGCCCTTGGTAAGACCCACACCAATAACCCCTCCGACCACTGCCTGTGAGGTTGACACCGGAATACCCATCATCGAGAACACATGAACCCCAAAAGCAGCCGAAAGCTGTGCAGCAAGCGCGCCACTGTAATCCAGCGATGTAATGCTTTTACCAACCGTATCCGTCACCCTGGCGCCAAAAGTGAAGGCTCCAACGGCCATTGCGACCCCGCCAAGTATTGCAAGATGAAGGCCCTTGTCCGGATACTTACTCAAAAGGGGTCCAATGGCATTTCCCACATCATTGGCGCCCAACGAGTATGAAACATATGCAGCGGATGCCACCACTGCGAACCCCAATACCCGCGACCAGACCAAACCATTGGCATTTCTCAATAACCGGTTCAACAGCATGTAAAACCCGAATGCCAGTATCATTGTGAGTACCGGGCTGATCACCCAGGCACCAAATATTTTTGAAAGCACACCCAGCTTGAAGTAGGCTGCGTTCATGCCAACAATGCCTATACCGACACCGGCCACACCACCGACAATGGCTTGTGAGGTGGAAACGGGAATACTTGAAAACGTTGCCAGTGTGACAAAAAAACCAGCGGATAACAGGGCAACCAAGATGGCTTTATCCGGTAAACGGTCATCAGGGAAGAATGCCTTGAACTCGGCCCCCGCTGTCTTGTTGTTGTGCTCCTCGAAAGCAGTTACCTCGGAAATCACAATACCCTTGCCAACGGTTTTCATGACGTGGTGACCCTGTAAGACACCACCCAAAATTACAAAGATCGCCATCACCGCCACCGCCTGACGATAGGTAATTATTCTTGCACCTACGGTGGTGCCAATGCAGTTCGCCGCATCATTGGCACCAATGTTCCAGCCCACATAAAAACCGGCAAGAATCAGTACGAAGGGTAACAATATATCCATTGTTTTATTTGTTGCTTTGCCTCTGGATTCGGCCCTTGAACACATTATCACTCCTGACGGCCTAGTTGAAGCACCGGATACAACTTTGGGAGGGGTCGGGCCTATGTAACTAACTGATATTAGATGACTATGGTTCGATAATTAGGCTTTGGTTATTCTTAAACTGCCATTTTTCTGGGCAAAATGGAGTGTTTAAGATTTCAGATATCGGCTTACGACTGAAGTTACTAAGAATGGTGCTTTTGCCCTCGAAAAGATTGCTTTAAGCCTGAATATCGGCCAGATTGGCCAATCAGGATTGTCTAAATCAACAGGTTGCGCTGGTCCGACCCCAATCTTAATTTCCAATCCAATCTTCCGCAGGGGACCCCAATCTCCGCAGGGACTGTGTTCAACCATTCAGTGCTGGTGACTGTCCCCGTCATCGTCTTTGGCCAAGCCCGGAAAACGTCCGCTGGCAAATTTGGTGTGGCATGCAACACAGGCACTGTTCAATTTAAAAAAATAAAAATTGACCACATCCGCATTTTTCATCCCGGCAGCGTGTGCCAGCATACCTGCCGAGTTGTGAAAATCCTGGTCCATTTCTATGAACAAATCTGGCAGTACCCGGTGCAGTTCTTCTTTCTGGGCAGTCGTCAGTTTCTGCTTCATGATGAAGCTGTCACTGATACTCTGAGCAATTGAGGCAATGGTTTCCCACTCACCTGAAGAAATCGCCGGAACCAGGTCCTTCATGCCATTTTCAATGGCCATCATCTCGGCACCAAGCAAGCGATGGAGATCGGCTGAAAGACGAATTACATTTCCCGCCGATCTGCCGCCTGTTTGGTCTTCAACCTCCGCCAGTATGGCTTGCGGAAAAAGTACGAGTATTGATAGTGCAATCGTCGTAACTACATTACGAACGGTCATGAAGGTCTCCCATATGGGGGAGTTAAGTGCCAGAGTAAAAAGATATAGCTTTTATTCGTCTTATACTCCACAAGGATAGGGGTTACCGTACTTCCAACGTAAAAATCAAGGGTCTTCAGTTTCTGAAAGCCTTTGGAACCCGGCGTCAGTTCTTTCCGGGCCCCATCAGAATACTGTTTACAAAAGAAACCAGGAAGGAAAATGCAAGTGCCCACCAGAATCCGGCGATGTGAAAACCACCAATCAGTGCTTCAGCGGCATACAGAACCAGTACATTAATGACCAGTAAAAACAAGCCAAATGTAATTATTGTGATGGGGATCGTTATCAGAATCAGGAAGGGTTTCAGGGTGACATTCAGAACCGCCATGACAACTGCCACGATGACAGCTGTCCAAATCGAATCAATCTGAATACCTGGAAGTATGTAGCTGACCACGAAAACGCTGATTGTACTGATGAGCAGGTTTCTCAGCATATTACCTGACGCGCCAGACTGATTAGGTGCCATGGGTTAAACCTCCGGTCTCATATGCGGAAACAATAACACATCACGAATTGAGGGTGAATCGGTCAACAGCATGACCAGGCGGTCGATACCAATACCCTCACCCGCTGTAGGTGGCATACCGTACTCCAGGGCGCGGATATAATCGGCGTCGTAGTGCATCGCTTCGAGGTCACCGGCATCCTTTTGTGACACCTGTTCCTGGAAGCGGGCGGCCTGGTCTTCCGGGTCATTGAGTTCCGAGAAGCCATTGGCAATCTCGCGGCCGGCGATGAACAATTCGAAACGGTCCGTAATCATCGGGTTTTCATCATTACGTCGCGACAGCGGTGAAACCTCGGTCGGATAAGCCGTGATGAATGTCGGGTTCCACAGTTGTGATTCAACTGTCGCTTCAAACAGTTCAACCAATAATTTGCCTTCGCCCCAGCCGTTTTCAACGTGAACCTCGCGGGCGGCGCAGGCCGCCTTGAGGGTTTCCATTTCCCACAGGTCTGCATCGGCCAGGTCCGGGTTAAACTTCCGCACGGCGTCTTCCACGCTTATGCGTTCAAACTTTGAGCCATAATCAATGATGTTGCCTTCAAACTCGATTTTTGTGCTACCGCAAACCTCTTGCGCCAGTTCCTGCAGCATGGTTTCGGTCAGATCCATCAGGTCGTTGTAATTGGCATAGGCCCAGTAGAATTCGAGCATGGTGAACTCGGGGTTATGCCGGGTGGAGACACCCTCGTTGCGAAAGTTACGATTGATTTCATAGACGCGGTCCAAACCACCGACCGTCAGGCGCTTTAAATACAACTCGGGCGCCACACGCAGGAACATCGGCAGGTCCAGTGCGTTGTGGTGGGTCACAAACGGCCGTGCGGTTGCACCACCCGGTATCGGATGCATCATCGGTGTTTCAACCTCAAGAAATTCCCGTCCAGGCGCTTCCATGAAATCACGGATGAAACGGATGATTTTTGATCGTGTGTGGAAGACCCTCTTTGAATCCTCGTTCATGATCAGATCGACATAACGCTGGCGATAACGTGTTTCGGTGTCGGTCAGGCCATGGAATTTTTCAGGTAGTGGCCGAAGTGATTTCGTCAATAAACGCAATTCGGTCGGCTTGACTGACAATTCACCTTTCTGGGTACGGAATATCGACCCGCTGCCACCGATAATGTCACCGATGTCCCACTGCTTGAACTGCTGGTAATGACCTTCCGGCAGGTTATCCCGCTGCACGACAAACTGCATGCTGCCGGTGCCGTCCTGTACCTTGACGAAGGCGATCTTGCCCATAACACGCTTGGCCAGCATACGACCGGCCAGTGCAAAAGTCTCTTCGACTTCTGCCAGGGTCTCGACGTCATCATCTGCAAACCGCTGATGTAATTCGGCAGCGTTGCTGTTAGGCCGGAAATCGTTGGGATAAGCGTTGTTTTCAGCCTTCAACGCGTGCAGCTTCTCCCGCCGCTCTGCAATCAGCCGGTTTTCGTCCTGCGCAGTATCGGCGCCCGTATTGTTCTGGTCTTGTTTGCTCACGCGTTCTTCCTGTTAAGATTACTCGTCGGATAGTCCCTGCTTCAGGGAAGCTTCCACAAATTGATCCAGGTCGCCATCGAGCACGGCCTGTGTATTGCCTGTTTCTACATTGGTGCGCAGATCCTTGATGCGGGACTGATCCAGCACATAGGAACGAATCTGACTGCCCCAGCCGATATCTGATTTTGAATCTTCCAGTTGCTGACTCTCGGCGTTGCGTTTCAATAATTCAAGTTCATACAGTTTCGAACGTAACTGCTTCATCGCGTGGTCTTTGTTCTTGTGCTGTGAACGATCGTTCTGGCACTGCACCACGGTATTGGTCGGCAGATGGGTAATACGCACCGCCGACTCTGTCCGGTTGACGTGCTGTCCACCGGCACCGGACGCCCGGTAAACATCGATACGCAAATCAGCCGGGTTGATCTCAATGTCGATGTCATCATCCACTTCCGGCGACACAAACACCGCGGCAAACGAGGTGTGTCGTCGATTTCCCGAATCAAATGGCGATTTTCTAACCAGGCGGTGCACACCGATTTCAGTCTTGCACCAGCCGTATGCATAGTCACCGGTGATATGGATGGTGGCGCTCTTGATACCGGCAACATCACCGGGTGACACTTCGATCAACTCACCTTTCCAGCCACGTCGTTCAACCCAGCGAAGATACATACGTAGTAACATTTCGGCCCAATCCTGTGCCTCGGTACCACCGGATCCAGACTGGATATCAAGGTAACACGGATTGGCATCGACCTCGCCTCTGAACATACGCTGGAACTCAAGCCCGTGAACCTCATGCTCGATGGTGTTGAGCTCCGATATCACCGACTCGAGGATTTCTTCATCCTGCTCCTCGACGGCCATCTCCAGCATTTCGAAGTTTTCCTCCAGGGCCAATGTCACACGATCCAGGGTTCCTACGATCGTCTCAAGAAGTGCACGCTCACGACCCAAGGCCTGCGCTGTTGCCGGATCATTCCAAACATCAGGGTTTTCCAGTTCGCGATTTACTTCTTCGAGCCGGTCTTTTTTGCCGGCGTAGTCAAAGATACCCCCTCAACGCTTCAGAGCGCTGCTGCAAGTCCTGGATCTGATTACTTAATTGATTGGTTTCCACACTTTTAGCCTGAATCTGGAGCGATGCATTTTACACCATGGCGGACCGATGGGCCTGACGAATTTTTATTCGGTCTCTGCCAAAATCTGTTCCACCATCAACTGGCAGGTTTTATGACCGCGAAAATGATTGACGTCCAGCTTGTAAACCAGCTTGACCGTATCTGAATCCGGCAAATCTTCCGGCAGACGACCGAATGCGATCGCGTCAATCCGGGCATGGCCATCTGCCGGCCTGAGCTGCATTTTGAGGTGACTGCCACCCACAACCCTACTCTCTTCAACCACGAAACGGCCTTCAAATAAAGGTTCAGGGAAATGCTGACCCCAGGGTTCCAGGCTGGACAACAGCTCGGCGAATGGAAGCTCAATGTCCGCGGCTGACAATTCACCATCGGTCAGTATTTCATTACTCAGCGTCCTGCCCTGCAGGAAATATTCGATCGATTCATTCAGCGCCTGCTTGAATGGTTCAAGCTGATCAGCGACCAATGTCAAACCCGCCGCCATCGCATGGCCGCCAAAGGCCGCGATCATGTCCGGATGCAAGGCATCGATGCGTGCCAGTACGTCACGAATATGCAAACCTGTCACAGAACGGGCCGAGCCTTTGAGGACATCGGAACCCTCTGACTCTGGCGCAAAGGCAATCACCGGCCGGTGCACGGCATCCTTGATCTTTGACGCAACCAAACCAACGATTCCCTGGTGCCAGGCGCTGTCGTACAGGCACAAACCCGCCGGTAATTCAGAACCTTTAAGACTGCTCAACAATTTGTCCAACTGGTCATGCGCCTGTTGTTGCATTTGTTCCTGGCGGTTACGCCGGTCGTGATTCAAAGCATCCAGCTCGGTGGCCAGCGCCATGGCCTCTTCCCGGTCATCGGTCAGCAGGCAGCGTATTCCGACACCCATATCCTCCATGCGCCCTGCAGCATTGAGACGTGGCGCTACAGCGAAGGCCAGGTCGGAAGCCACCAGGTGGCGATAATCTCTTTTACCCAATCTCAAAAGGGCCATTAAACCGGGGCTGCAAAGACCCTGCCGGATACGATCCATTCCCTGGCGGACGAGGATACGGTTGTTGTCATCCAATGCAACAAGGTCGGCAACGGTGCCCAGTGCCACCAGGTCGAGCAGACGTGCCAGGTTCGGTTCCTTACGTGGCAACGTGAACCAATTCCTTTCACGCAGTGCACTTCTGAGGACACTCATCAGGTAAAACACAACACCGACACCGGCGAGATTCTTGCTGGGAAAACGGTCACCGGTGCAGTTTGGGTTAACGATGGCATGCGCCTCAGGCAAGTGTTCACCCGGCAAATGGTGATCGGTAACAATCACCTTGCAACCCAGTTCACGCGCCCGTTTTACACCCTCATTGGAACTGATACCCGAGTCCACGGTTACCAGTACATCCGGTGGCTGACTCGCCAGCGTTTCTACCAGGCCCACACTCAGACCGTAACCGAATTCAAAACGGTTGGGAACGCGGAAATCCACGTGAAGTGGCGGCCATCAGGTTCAGGGCCCGCACCGCAAGCGCTGTACCGGTCGCGCCATCGGCATCGAAGTCGCCCACGATCAGTATGCTCTGTCCTGCAACCACCGCGTCAGCGAGTATTTCTGCCGCCTCCCTGATTCCGGAAAGCGCGGTGGGAGGCTGTAAACGACCCAGTTTCAGGTCAAGGGACTTCTCATCGGTGATATTGCGCGCCAGCAGGATACGGCGGATGACCGGGTGTAACGACTCCGGCAATGTGTCTGATACGGATCCGGTTTGCCGCTGCCTTAGCTTACGGCTGGCAAGCAAAGGGGAGATCCTTAAACATATTCAACTTTGACGATTTCGTAAACCAGTTCACCGCCGGGCGCGTTGACAACAAACTCATCACCCTCCTCCTTACCGATCATCGCCCTGGCAATGGGTGAGGTTATCGCAATACGAAATTGCTTGATGTCCGACTCCAGGTCACCCACGACCTGGTAAGTAATCTCGCTGTCTTTTTCCTCGTCATACAAGGTTACGGTGGCGCCAAAGACGACTTTACCGCCCGGATTCAGCTTGGTGATATCAATGACCTGTGCACCGGAAAGCTCGGATTCCAGGTGTCGAATACGGCCCTCGGTGAAACTCTGCTGGTCCCTGGCCGCATGGTATTCTGCGTTTTCTTTCAAATCACCATGTGCCCTTGCCTCTGCAATGGCAGCAATGATCTGTGGGCGAACCACCTTCTTCAGGTGTGCTGCCTCGGCCCGCAGGCGTTCGGCACCTTGGAGTGTCAATGGTGTTCTTTGCATATTACTTTCCTGTCAGAGATCTAACTCCGTGCCCTTGTGGGCACCGTGTAACTCCTGAAGAGTCCGAACCTCCGGGTTAAATTCGTGATCGATGGCCTGTAACGTAGCCCAACCACGGGCAATGGTCGTTGTATAGCTTACCTTGTATTGCAGTGCTTGCCGACGAATGGAATATGAATCCGCGATCGCCTGTGCGCCTTCGGTCGTGTTGACAATAAACTCAATTTCACCATTTTTAATGGCATCTACAATGTGAGGCCGGCCTTCATCCACTTTATTGATAGGTTCGCATATAAAGCCACGCTCACGCAAATAACTGGATGTCCCAGCCGTTGCTATCAGTGAATAACCCCGGTCAGTCAACTCCTCTGCGATCGGCAACAAGGATTCTTTATCCGCATCCCTGACACTCAGAAACGCATGTCCGGGTCTGGGAATTCCGTATTTGGCGGCTTTCATGGCGCGTGCACAGGCCTGACCAAAACTCCGTCCCACACCCATGACCTCGCCGGTTGAACGCATCTCCGGCCCCAGTATGGGATCAACACCCGGGAATTTCAAAAATGGCAAAATGGCTTCTTTTACAGAATAGAATTCAGGTATTATTTCTTCTGTAATACCTTGTTCTTTAAGTGTTTTACCAGCCATACACAACGCGGCAATCGAGGCCAGTGGCCGTCCTGTTGCCTTGGACACAAAGGGCACGGTACGCGAGGCACGGGGGTTAACCTCAAGAATATAGATCTCATCACGACGCAGGGCAAACTGGGCATTCATCAGTCCCACCACCCCCAGTTCGAGCCCCATCATCTTCATTTGACGGCGCATCTCATCCTGGATTTCCAGCGACAGGCTATGGGGGGGAATGGAGCAGGCGGAGTCACCGGAGTGGACCCCGGCTTGCTCGATATGCTCCATGATGCCACCGATCAGTACATCGGTGCCATCACAGATTGCATCAATATCCACCTCGATGGCGTGATCCAGGAAGCGGTCCAGCAGCACAGGTGAATCATTGGAAACCTTGACCGCATCACGCATATAACGACGCAACTCCTTTTCACCATGGACCACATCCATGGCGCGGCCACCGAGTACATAGGATGGCCTGACGACCAGCGGATAACCAATTTCACCGGCCAGCCCGACGGCCTCCTCGACACTGGTTGCCGTGCGGTTGGGTGGTTGACGCAATCCGAGTTTTTTCAACATCTGCTGAAAGCGCTCGCGATCTTCAGCAAGGTCTATCGAATCGGGTGAGGTGCCGATAATCGGTACGCCGGCTGCTTCGAGCGGACGCGCCAGGTTAAGCGGTGTCTGGCCACCATATTGAACGATGACACCCTTCGGGTTTTCACGATGGACTATTTCCAGTACATCTTCCAGTGTCAGGGGTTCAAAATACAGCCGGTCGGAGGTATCGTAATCGGTGGACACCGTTTCCGGGTTGCAGTTGACCATGATGGTTTCATATCCTTCTTCACGCAGGGCCAGTGCCGCATGCACACAACAATAATCAAATTCGATACCCTGGCCGATACGGTTGGGACCACCACCGAGCACCATGATCTTGGTGTTATCTGTCGGCTCGGCCTCACACTCTTCTTCATAGGTGGAATACAGGTACGCTGTCGTCGTTGCGAATTCGGCCGCACAGGTATCGACACGTTTATAAACCGGCCGTACACCCAACTGGTAACGGTGTTCGCGTAACTCCTTTTCCTCGACACCCAACAGTGTCGCCAACCTCGCATCGGAAAAACCTTTTTGCTTAAGAGCGAACATGCGCGGCTTATCGAGTGCCCCGAGACCTTGCTGTTCGACCTCTGCCTCGGTGTTGACCAGGTCTTCGATCTGCGCCAGGAACCACGGATCAATCTTGGTCAGCGAATGAATTTTTTCAGCACCCAGCCCTTCCCTGAAGGCATCAGCTACGTAAAACAAGCGCTCTGCACCCGCTTCACGTAACTCGCGTTTCAATTCCGTCGCGCGGTCATCGGGGTCCTCGCTCTGTAAAACCGGGTTAAAACCATCACGACCGGTCTCAAGGCTGCGCAGTGCTTTCTGCAAAGACTCCTGGAAAGTCCGGCCAATGGCCATCGCCTCCCCTACCGATTTCATCTGCGTGGTCAGACGATCATCGGCGGCCGGAAACTTCTCAAATGCAAAACGCGGAATCTTGGTGACGACATAGTCAATGGCGGGTTCAAATGAAGCCGGGGTTGCGCCACCGGTAATTTCATTACGTAATTCATCCAGTGTAAACCCGACCGCCAGTTTGGCCGCCACCTTGGCGATGGGGAAACCCGTCGCCTTGGATGCCAGTGCCGATGAGCGTGACACCCGCGGGTTCATCTCGATGATAATGACCTTGCCATTTTCCGGGTTAACCGCAAACTGCACATTGGAACCACCGGTATCCACACCAATTTTTCGCAGTACAGCAATCGATGCATCACGCAGAAACTGGTATTCCTTGTCGGTCAGTGTCAGTGCAGGTGCAACCGTGATTGAATCGCCGGTATGAATACCCATCGGATCCAGGTTTTCAATTGAACAGACGATGATGCAGTTATCCTCGTGATCGCGCACCACCTCCATTTCATATTCTTTCCAGCCCAGCACCGAGACCTCGAGCAAGACTTCCGTGGTCGGCGATTGTTCCAGACCACGTTTGACAATATCGACGAATTCTTCCCGGTTATATGCGATGCCACCACCTGAGCCACCCATCGTGAACGAGGGGCGAATGATGGTCGGAAAACCGATTCTTTCAAGGCTATCGAGGGCCTCATCAAGACCATGGGCAAGCTCTGCCCGCGGTGTATCGAGACCAATCTCCGCCATCGCCTTGCGGAATAAATCCCGGTCTTCCGCCATATCAATGGCTTCACGCGTCGCACCGATCATTTCGACGCCGAATTTTTCAAGTACACCTTTACGGACAAGATCCAATGAACAGTTCAGAGCGGTCTGACCACCCATGGTCGGTAACAGGGCATCGGGGCGTTCTTTTTCGATTATCCTCGCAACCGTGCGCCACTCAACCGGTTCGATATAAATCGCATCCGCCATTTCAGGGTCTGTCATGATGGTTGCCGGGTTGGAATTCACCAGTACGACCCGGTAACCCTCTTCACGCAAGGCCTTACAGGCCTGGGCACCCGAATAATCAAATTCACAGGCTTGCCCGATCACAATCGGACCGGCGCCGATGATCAGGATGGTTTTGATGTCAGTTCTTTTTGGCATAAATCATCAACCCTTATTGCCCATCAGGCTTATGAAACGGTCGAACAAAGGTGCGACATCATGTGGCCCTGGACTTGCTTCCGGGTGGCCCTGGAAACCGAAAGCCCGGCCATTATTCAATTCTATCCCCTGCAAACTACCGTCAAACAACGACCGGTGCGTGGCCCTGATGTTCTCCGGCAGACTTTCCTCATCCAGTGCGAAACCATGGTTTTGACTGGTAATCAGCACCTGTTTCGTATCCAGGTCCTGCACCGGATGATTCGCACCGTGGTGTCCAAATTTCATCTTCACAGTACTGGCGCCGGCGGCAAGACCAAGCAACTGTACACCCAGGCAGATACCAAACACCGGCAGATTTGAACGCAGTATCTCCGCGATGGCCTCAATGGCGTAATCGCATGGTTCCGGATCACCCGGCCCATTGGACAGAAACACGCCATCGGGTTGCATGGCGAGCACCTCGGAGGCAGTGGTCGTTGCCGGTACCACGGTTACCCGGCAACCCCGATCACACAGCATACGCAGGATATTCCGCTTGATACCGAAATCATAGGCAACGACGTGACGCACTGACGCAGTGGTTTTCCAGTCACATGAATCCAGCTCATAACTACCCTGTGTCCATTCATAGGTCTCGGCGGTGGTCACAACACGTGCAAGATCCTGACCCTGCATACCTGGGAAATCCCGGGCATGGCCCAAAGCCACAAGCTGGTCGGGCTTCTCACCCGCGACGATGCAGCCGCCCTGGGCGCCTTTTTCTCTTAATATCCGGGTTAAACGACGGGTATCGATACCGGCAATGGCAACAATGCCATGGGCTTGCAGGTAGTCCTGCAATGACTCTTCGCTACGCCAGTTACTATGCAACATCGACGCGTCGCGTACGATCAGGCCGGCCGCCATGGGTCGCGCGGATTCTTCATCGGCCGGATTGCAACCGGTATTACCAATGTGGGGAAATGTCAGGGTTACAATTTGTTTTGCATAGGAAGGATCTGTCAGGATCTCCTGGTAACCCGTCATCGAAGTATTGAATACCACTTCACCGGTCGTGGCACCTGCAGCACCGATGCCTTGACCGTAAAACAAACTTCCGTCTTCAAGTGCCAGCAAAGCCTGCTGTGTCAATTTCCTGTCTCCGGATATGCAAAACGGGAACGCAGTGAAGAGCGATTCCCGCTTAGATTTAATAAATAAGAGCTGCGTATTTCGCAAAACCGCGTCGAAACCGCAAATGTTGTTCTAAGCGCCAGAATTTTACTGGAACGGGTTACACCTGTCTAACAAATTCCCATTGCTTTAACTGATACCCAGCCAATCACCGGTGGAGTAATAACCGGGTGCCTGTTTGACCAGCCATTCACCTGCCTTGAGAGCACCCTTTGCAAAAACATCGCGGTCGAGTGCCTTGTGGGTGATTTCTATTACTTCATCGGGCAAGGTAAAGCTGACCGTATGCTCACCCACAACCTCACCTTCGCGTACACTTGAAAAAGCCAACTCACCTTCCTCAGCACCGGACATGCCGGCGATTCGTTCCGGACTCAGCAGTTCCTGCAACCGTTCCGAGCGACCTTCCATCACCGCGCCGGCCAGTGCCATTGCCGTGCCCGAAGGAGCATCCAGTTTATGCTGGTGGTGAATGTCACTGATTGAAATATTCGCACGGACACCCAGGGCACTGGCCGCCTGACGCACCAGCGCCGTTATCAATGCAACGCCATGACTGAGGTTAGGTGCCCACAATACCGGCACTTCCAGGGCCGCCTTTTTCAGTGCCTCGATATCCTCATCCGTCAAGCCGGTGGTTCCGCTGAGCAGTGCTACCTTATTGGCCGCACACCATTGTGCCGCAACCCCGGTGCCACCGGGCAAGGTGAAGTCAATCAACAGATCAGCCGGTGTATTCAATACTTCCAGCGAATCAGACCAGTCGACACCGAAATTTTCATCCGGTTGATGCCTGGATACGATGCCCGCCAGTTCAAGACCTTCAAAATCCGGCTATCAGGGCCAGTACCCTGTGCGCCATGCGACCCGCTCCATGGACAAGGGTTTGGGTCATGAAGTCATCCGATCAAAAAATTCCTTCACCCCACCCAGCCATGAACTGGACTTTGGATTGTGGTCGGTTTTACTGGTTTCATAGGATTCCTGAAACTGTTTCAGCAATGATTTCTGATCTTTGGAAAGCCTGACGGGTGTTTCAATAACCACTTTGCACATCAGGTCACCCTGACGATGACTGCGTACCGATTTGACCCCTTTACCCTTCAAGCGAAACATACGCCCGGTCTGGGTTTCTTCGGGTATTTTCAGTTTGACCTGGCCGTTAAGTGTAGGTATCTCCAACTCACCACCAATGGCAGCGGTCGCAAAGTGGATTGGAACCTCACAATACAGATCATCACCGTCACGTTCGAACAGGCGGTGTGCCAGGACCCTGACTTCGACATACAGGTCACCCGCCTGGGCGCCCGCCATACCGGCCTCACCTTCCCCGGACAGCCTGATCCTGTCACCCGTATCCACACCGGACGGAATTTTAACCGACAAGGTCTTGGTCTCGCGTACCCGGCCCTGACCATGGCAGGAGGAACAAGGGTTTTTAATGACCTGCCCCATACCCTTACAGGCCGGACAGGTTTGTTGAACTGAGAAAATCCCCTGTTGCATGCGCACCTGGCCCATGCCACCGCAGGTTGTGCAGGAGGTTCTTTCACCATCATCAGCACCGCTACCATCGCATTTTTTACATTCACCCAGGGTTGGAATACGAATCTCACGGGTAATTCCGGTTACGGCTTCTTCCAGGTCGAGTTCCATCGCAAAACGAAGATCGGAACCACGCTGTTGCTGCCGTGCACCACCGCGCCCGCCTCTGCCACCGAAGATATCACCAAAAATGTCTCCAAAAACATCACCGACATCACCGCCGAAACCGGAAGGACCGCGTGCGCCAGGTCCGGTTGCCGCGTGACCAAACTGGTCGTAAGCAGAACGCTTTTGCGGGTCTTTGAGAATTTCGTAAGCTTCCTGGGCCTCTTTGAAATGCTCATGTGCGTCACTATCATCCGGATTACGGTCCGGGTGAAATTTCATCGCAAGCTTGCGGTAGGCTTTTTTGAGCCCAGCATCATCAACGTTTCGCTGAACTCCAAGCACTTCGTAATAATCGCGTTTAGCCATAATAATAGGGTTCTGCTTAACTATAATTTTCGCCTGCCACTGATTTGCGGTCGAATCATGTGCAATTCAAGCGCTGGATACCCTATCGCGGCTAAAGTCTATACCTTAACCAGCACGATCCCTAGTTATCGAGGAGTCGGCATTCCCAAAATTTGGCGATCATGTGTAACTCACAACACATATTCGGATCCGTAAACGAAACGCTCAGAACGAAAAACGGGAGCCCACTAATGACCTCCCGCTTTCGCCTCCCGGTACTTACCCGGCCTAGGGATACGTTATACAGATCGCGTAGGCCGTAAGTGAATAAGAATGATCACCACCATTTCTAGCAGTAAGTGTTCCGGTGACCGTCCAGGCGCTATTGCCATCCGGGTAACTCCCGGTGATTGCAATCCGTCCTGGTGTATTGGCAGCACTGGTAATGAACCCACCACTAACTACCCGTTTACCGGGTGTGCAGGTTGCAGTAACAGACTTGGGACTCTCGTTGTCAGGTGATGGTGTCGACAAAATCTGTTCCCATCCGCTGGCCAGCGAAGGCCCTGCCGGGCCTGTGGCGCCAGTTGGTCCTGGAGGTCCCTGTGGTCCTTCCGCACCCGTCAGTCCGATGGATCCTTGAGGACCTTGAGGTCCTTGTGGTCCTTCCGCACCTGTCAGGCCGATGGGTCCTTGTGGTCCTTCGGCACCTGTCAGACCGACAGGACCCTGTGGTCCTTCCGCACCCGTCAGTCCGATGGATCCTTGAGGACCTTAGGACCTTGAGGACCTTGAGGTCCTTGTGGTCCTTCCGCACCTGTCAGGCCGATGGGACCCTGTAGTCCTTCGGCACCTGTCAATCCGAGTGGACCTTGCGGTCCCTGTGGTCCTTCCGCGCCTGTCAATCCGACAGGTCCCTGTGGTCCTTCGGCACCCGTCAGACCGATGCCGGGTCCTTCAGCACCTGTCAGACCGATGGGTCCCTGGGTCCTTCAGCACCTGTCAGACCGACAGGACCTTGTGGTCCTGTCTGCACCTGTCAGTCCGACAGGTCCTTGAGGGCCTTGTGGTCCTTCCGCACCTGTCAGTCCGATGGGTCCTTGTGGTCCGTCTGCACCTGTCAATCCGACGGTCCTTGCGGTCCTTCCGCGCCTGTCAATCCGACAGGTCCCTGGGGTCCTTCGGCACCTGTCAGGCCGATGGGGCCCTGGGGTCCCGTATCACCTGCGGGTCCCGTGGGGCCTGGAGGCCCTTCCGGTCCTGTTGCGCCGTCAGGGACTTCCCGGCAACTGCCCAATTGACCCGTTGCCGTGTCGGAGCAGACAAACTCCTCCTCTTCGCCAGCGGCCGGCAGTCTTGCTACGATGGTTTCATCCGCCCCGGAATCAATCACGATGGGATCGGCAAATACCGAAAAGGATGCGGTTACCATCGTCGACAATGAAATAGCAAATGCAGTGCGTTTTAATGTATGTTTCATTTTAATTTCTCTTTTACAGAATCCTTAACAGGGATATATAAAGCGAACCAACCTGGTTTGATAATCATGTCGGCAGACCCGATAGTCAGATGTAATTGCGACGCGCGGTTCCCGCGCCGAGCAAAATAAATACCGCCAACAACAGAATCCCCGGGCCGGACAACGTCGGAATGGCCACAGGCTCCGCGAACCAGCCTGAGTTGCCTCCGCTGTCTATGGAATTCAATGTGGACGGGTAAGTTGGCGCCAGCCGCTGATACGGCTCCAAAACAACATTATCAGCTACATCCACCCAATCGATGAACTGGGTGCCGACAAGGGCAAGAGACGTAAACACGGGTACGCCGGGTATGGAACTGCGCAACGTCAAACGATTGCCGGGAGAACCTGTAAACACCAGGTCATTGGCAATTTTCTGCTCTGCGCCTGCTGCAAACACTACCCTCTTACCGGCAGTGGTCAGCATCGAAAGATTGTAAAAATCCGTGCTTCCGGAAAATGTAATTGAGCCGTCACCACATTCATCAACCACGGCAACCGTACTGGTTCCGGCAGTCAAAGCTCCGCTGTTGCTCCAGTCACCACCGAATTCCAGCAGACCCGAATCCCCGTCAAACTGCCCGCTACTCGTGACATTGCCGGTCATGGTCACTACACCACCACCGAGGCCCAGTGTTCCGTTATTTACCAGGTCTCCGCAGCCAACCTGTATTGCCCCGGAACCTACGGAAATACTTCCGCCCGATCCGATTGTAATACCGGCAGCCAGCACCTGAGCGGATGCGAACACAGACAATACGATCAGCGCGAGGACACGCATCATGCCCGCACTGCGACAAATGTTGCTCGATTTCAACTTGCACTTTCCCTATAGATACGCTTAAGCAGTTTCGTCCCGATTGCTGCTCAAAACTTTATCAACCTGTGTATCGATCAAAGATCCTACACAGGAGGGACCACACATCCTTGTATGAGAACCCTCGTGTTTCTGAAAGAGATTACCTGTCAAAAACACAATCATCGGTCATTTATACAATAAACATGCCAAACCAGGTGAGAAATGCACTACTTTTTCTATTTCAATAAGTTACATAAATGGTGGGTAATATTTCCAATGGTTCGTGACAAGTACTTGGTGACACCAAATGTAATGCGACTGACAAAAAATGTCAGTCTCTCCCTCTTGTTCCTCCGCACATAAAAAAACCCCGGCGGGCGCCGGGGCTTTGGATAAAACCGGGATTGAAATAAGACTTACTTATTTTCGTCCTTGTTGTCATCGACCTCTTCAAACTCGGCGTCGACCACGTCATCTGCGGCTGCTTCTGCTTGTGGACCCGCCTCTTCGGTTTGTGCTTCGGCTTCGGCCGCGGCCTGCTGGTAGATAACCTGGGCCGCCTCGGTCAGCTTGTTGGTTGCAGCTTCGATGGCGTCTTTGTCATCCAGCTTCATGGCAGCCTCAACACCTTCCATTGCATCTTCGATGTTCTTGCGATCACTTTCACCGATCTTGTCACCCATCTCTTTCAGGGTTGAACGGGTGGAGTGAACCATGGCGTCAGCGCTGTTACGTGCACTGACGGTTTCGTGGAACTTGCGATCTTCCTCGGCATGCGCCTCGGCATCAGTGACCATTGCTTCAATCTCGGCGTCGCTGAGACCTGAACCGGCCTTGATTTCAATCTTCTGTTCCTTGCCGGTAGCATTATCTTTCGCGCTCACGTGCATGATGGCATTGGCATCAATATCAAAGGTGACTTCGATCTGAGGCATACCGCGCGGGGCCGGTGCAATACCTGACAGGTCAAAGCGGGCCAATGATTTATTGGCACTGGCAATTTCGCGCTCACCCTGTAAAACATGCACGGTAACCGCAAGCTGGTTGTCTTCTGCCGTTGAGAAAATCTGTGAAGCCTTGGTCGGGATCGTGGTATTTTTCTCAATCAGCTTGGTCATGACACCACCCATGGTTTCAATACCCAGTGACAATGGCGTGACATCCAGCAACAGTACATCTTTGACTTCACCAGACAGAACACCACCCTGTACGGCCGCACCCAGTGCAACTGCTTCATCAGGGTTAACATCCCGGCGTGGCTCCTGGCCAAACAACTCGGTCACGGCCTTTTGTACCATCGGCATACGGGTCTGACCGCCGACCAGGATAACGTCTGCAATATCACTGACTTTCAAACCGGCATCATCCAACGCTGTACGGCAGGGTCCAATGGTCTTCTTGACCAGGTCTTCAACCAGTGATTCCAGCTTGGCACGGGTCAGCTTGATATTCAGATGCTTGGGACCACTGGCATCGGCCGTAATATACGGCAGATTGATTTCGGTCTGCTCAGTCGTTGACAATTCGATCTTGGCGCGCTCTGCACCTTCCTTCAGACGTTGCAGCGCCAGCGGATCATTGCGCAGATCAAAACCCTGGTCTTTCTTGAACTCGGAAACCAGGTAGTCGATGACGCGCTTGTCGAAATCTTCACCACCGAGGAAAGTATCACCGGAGGTAGACAGTACCTCGATCTGGTGCTCGCCATCGACGTCTGCAATTTCGATGATGGAAACGTCAAATGTACCACCACCCAGATCATAGACCGCGACTTTGCGTTCACCGCCTTTCTTGTCTACACCGAAGGCCAGTGCTGCTGCGGTCGGCTCGGAAATGACACGGCGCACCTTGAGACCGGCAATCTTGCCCGCATCTTCAGTCGCCTGGCGTTGGTGATTGTTGAAGTACGCCGGAACCGTAATGACGGCCTCGGTCACCTTTTCACCGAGATAGTCTTCTGCGGTTTTCTTCATCTTCATCAGGACACGGGCCGAAACTTCCGGTGCGGCCATTTTTTTGCCGCCTGCTTCTACCCACGCATCACCATTTTCGGCTTTTACGATCTTGTAAGGTACGAGGTCGATGTCTTTCTGTACCACGTCCTCATCAAACTTACGCCCGATAAGACGCTTGATGGCGAACAGTGTGTTGGTCGGGTTGGTAACAGCCTGCCGTTTGGCCGACTGGCCTACCAGTACTTCCCCGTCTTTTGTGAATGCAACAATAGAAGGTGTTGTACGATCACCCTCTGCGTTTTCGATGACCCGTGGCTCACCACCTTCCATAACCGCAACACAGCTATTGGTCGTGCCAAGGTCAATTCCTATGATTTTACCCATTTAAATTCTCCAAAAATATATGTAAAAAATTCGATGATTCAAACATGGGGCTTAGCCCATGTTTTTCAATACGATGGCAACATTTTTTGCAGTTGGAATCACTGGCAAAAACTGCTCAGGGTTTCCGCGAGACCACAACCTTTGCCGGTCTGATCAGTCGGTCATGCAACTGGTAGCCTTTCTCAATCACGTCAATGACGGTATTTTCGTCATGTTGATCCGAAGTCAACATGGTCATGGCCTCATGCTTTTCGGGGTCAAATGCCTCACCGGCCGGATCAATGGTCTTCAAGCCGTGATCACCCATGGCCTTGGTCAGCATCTTCATGATCAGCTGTTTTCCCTCCGTCAGCGCTTCAACACTGGCGGCCGGGTCGTTTGCCGCTTCCAGTCCCCGCTCAAGACTGTCACGTACCGGCAACAAATCGGTCATAAACCGCTCAAGCGTCCGTAAGCGGGTTTTTTCGTGCTCTCGAACCAGGCGCTTACGCAGGTTGTCCATATCGGCCTGCATGCGCAGCATGTCCTGCCTGGCCTCGACTGCTTCCAACCGGGCCGCCTGCAACTCCGACTTGAGCCTTTCAACAGGATCAAGTGGTTCTGATTCTGATTCTATTCTTCTTCATCCGGGTCCAGTACAGGTTGCTGCTGTATTTCTTCTTCGCTGTCTTGTGTCATGTTTTCATCATCATTTTGGTGCACAGTCATTTCCTTACTCCTGGATTGCGGGAACTTTTCTTCCAACGCTTGCCTTCACGCCCTGATATGGGGATTGGCAACTGCGATTCAAGAAGCGATACTAGCGCATATGCTCAATCACCTGCACATTCACAATTTTGCAATCGTGCCAACACTCGATCTGGACATCCAGGCAGGGTTCACTGCGATCACAGGTGAAACCGGCGCCGGCAAGTCCATACTGGTTGATGCATTGGGCTTGTTACTCGGAGACCGTGCCGATGCCGCCTGGGTGCGCTCCGGTGCCAATCGCGCGGAGTTGAGTGCCGAGTTTTCCGTGGAAAACAACAGGGAAGCCCGGGAGTGGCTGGAAGAATTTGATTTATCCTCGGATGCTTGTTGCCTGTTGCGGCGCACCATCAATCTCAACGGCCGCTCACGCGCCTATATCAATGGCTCACCGGTTACCCTTGCACAAATGCAATCTCTCGGTCAATTACTGGTTGAAATCCATGGCCAGAACGAACATCTGAAACTCACAAGAACAGCAGAACAGTTCAGATTGCTGGATGGTAGTGGTGACTACACAAGTGAGATTACCCTGCTTGAAAGTGCTTTTGCCGATTGGCAGCGAATTGCCTGTGAACTGGATTCTCTTGAAAAGGATGTTTCAGTTTCAGCCAGTGACCTGGAGTTTTTGAACTATCAACTGGCTGAGTTTCAACAATACGATTTGTCCGTTGATGCCATAGGCGCCCTGCAAACCGAGCATGATCGCCTGGCTGCGGGTGGCTCACTACTGGATGCACTGACCCTGGGCATTGAGCTATTGGATCCTGAATCTTCCGTGGGTCATGCGGGAATCAATTCAGACCTCAATACCACCCTGGATCATTTGCGCAAGTTTATGACGCTTGACGCCGATATCAAAAATGCGTGCGACATGCTGCATGAGGCGGCGATAAACTGTGGTGAGGCGATCAACTCCCTGCGCACGGCACGCGACCGGGTTGACCTGAATCCGGAACGTTTTGAAACTGTAAGCAAGACCCTCAGCCAGTTACATGATCTGGCGCGTAAACACCAGGTCCGCATGGAAGACCTCGAAGGTGTCATGCAGGCGCTGGAGACACGCATAGACCGTGCAGGCAGTTCAGAACAACGCCGTAACCGCCTAAAGGCAGAATTGCAGAGTAGCCTGGACAATTACCGTACCGCCGCAAAAAAACTGCATTTGAAACGAAAACGGCATGCCGCTGAATTGTCGAAACGTGTCACCGCGCTAATGGGTGAACTGGGCATGGCGGGTGGCATCTTTGAACTGGCGGTTTCCCTGAACCCTCAGGCCAGGCCCGCTGTGCGTGGCGATGACGAAGTGCAGATCAGGATCAGCGCTAACCCCGGCCTGCCACCCGGACCGCTTAACAAAATTGCATCGGGTGGTGAGTTATCCAGGATCAGCCTCGCCATCAAGGTCGCCGCGAGCGGTGGTAGCGAATCCGTTACACAGATATTTGATGAAGTAGATGCGGGCATCGGTGGTGAAACCGCCAACGCCGTTGGCAAACTGATGAAACGGCTGTCAGCCCAAGGCCAGGCCTTGTGTGTGACCCACCTGGCACAGGTCGCAGTTTGCGCAACACATCAGCTGCAGGTTCGCAAGGCAACCGGAAAAGAATCCACCCTGGTTGATACCACGCATGCTGGATGAGACCAGCAGGGCCGATGAAGTGGCAAGAATGTTAAGCGGAAAAATCTCGAAACAAAGCCGCGCCCACGCGCTTGAATTGCTAAAAAACGGGTCGATGGTTAGTTAGTGGCAACATCGACAGCCTGTCAGTGTTAAACCGGCAGGCTGTCTGCTGTTCAGGGTTTTCTGGGGCGGACGTAAATAACCAGGCTATGATCTTCGATGTCATATCCGTGCTTTGCTGCAATCTCTGCTTGCAAGCGTTCAATTTCACTATTGGAAAACTCTATGACTGTGCCGGTTTCAACACACACCATGTGATCGTGGTGACTGCCTGAATCAAGTTCATAATAGGCTTGTCCGCCTTCGAAATTATGCTTGACTACCAGTCCGGCGGCCTCAAACTGGTTTAGAACGCGATAAACCGTTGCCAGACCGATGTCTTCACCTGCCTGTATCAGAACACGATATATATCGTCCGCCGTTACATGTTTATTGCCCGTCTCATCCAATAGTTCGAGTATACGTTTTCTCGGTTGCGTAACCTTTAGACCTGCTTTTCGAAGGTTTCCATCATTCACTGTTTTGTCCTGCTGTTATTAAATTGACATCGCCTGTTCTGCGAGGCGGCTTACTATTGTATCATTCACCGCCTTGATCTTTAGTATCAGTCACCATTAAGGAACCAAATGACCAGGTATTTGTTTTTTGCACTAATTGCCGTGCTTACATTAAACACGGGCTGCAAGCTTATTTACAAACAAAATGTTCAACAGGGCAACGCCCATGAACAGGAGGACCTGGATCAGATTCAGCTTGGAATGAGCAAAAAACAGGTGGCTTATTTGCTTGGCACACCTGCTGTTGCAGACCCTTTCCATCAAGATCGTTGGGATTATATTTCAATGTTAAGTCGCCGTGGAGGCGAACCGGTGCGTCGCCTGGTCACATTAACCTTTGAAAATGATTCATTGGTTGCGACCGATGGGATCGGTGATTCAACCGGTGGCGATATCAAGGCACTGGCAGATACCAGCTCAGCCGTCGCCGATATCAATGATTTGGAAACAGCGAAACGAACCAAACTGATTACCGATGACGGCGTGATCAACTGGACCTTGCAGATGGGTGCTTTTAGCACCCACGATGAGGCTGAAGCATTTGCAGAAAAAGTCAGGTCCAAGGGTTTCGATGTCAGGCTAAGGGAGAAGATAGTACCCGGGCTTGGTACACGCCACCAGGTCCGATCTGGACTTTATGACACTTACAATGAGGCCCAGGCCCAACTCATAATTCTCGAGAAAGCACTGAATGTCGCTGGTATTACAGTGCCGGTAGATATACCTATCGAGAAATAAAACACCCCCGGGTTTTGTCCGGCTTTCTGCTTGCTTACAAGAGGCATCAGGTTTTTGCCTGCATCAAGGCCTTTTGCCGGCGAACTTCCTTAGGATCGGCAATCAGTGGACGGTAAATCTCCACGCGGTCACCCGCCGTCAGAACCCTGTCCGGGGCGGCTTTTTGGCCAAAAATACCGACTTTCGTGAGGTCCAACTCAAAGCCTTCAAACATTTCCGGCAAACCGGATAGTGCTATGGCTTCAGCAAGTGTGGTACCCGCGGCAACTTCCAGCGATACAAGCTCCTGCCGCCCGGGCATGGCCAGTACCACTTCAACCTGAATATTCTGCTGAGCGCCCTGCCCTGTCATACCGGGTAGACCTGTTCGGCACGTCTGCAAAAATCATCAACCAGGCGATCGGCGATCTTGCCAAAGCCTTTACCAAAAAGCTTGGCCATCGGACCGGCAGTCACCTCGAAGTCCAGTTCCAGGCTGATTTTACAACCGTCCTCACCCAAGGGGATAAAACGCCACTCGCCTTGCAGGTTCTTAAACGGACCTTCAAACAGCCTCATCTCAACCCGCTCTCCGGTATACAGGGCGTTCACCGTGGTAAAACTTTGCGTGATACCGGCAACCACCACGGTCAATGAGGCTTTCTGAAAATCGCTGCGCTGTTCGTGAACAAAAGTCGCGGTACACCAGCTCAAAAACTGTGGATAGGCCGGAACAGCCTCCACCAGCTTATACATATCCAGGGCACTGTAGGTGACCAATGCTGAGCGTATTATTTTCATAGGTTCCGGTTTCCAACGAAGGCGAAATTTTACACGATAAGTTTGCCCGGGTGCACTTAACCACGTCACACAGTAAAATAACTGATTCGCAGGATGGCGCAGATGAATAAAAAGACCGCTAAAGGCAAAAAGGGCGATGGCAGTAAAACAATTGCCCGTAATAAACGGGCACGTTTCGACTACCACATCGAGGAACGCATTGAAGCCGGGCTAAGCCTCGAAGGATGGGAGGTCAAGTCCCTGCGCGAATCACGTGTGCAATTCGCCGACAGTTATGTGCTACTAAAAGACAACGAGGCCTTTTTGTTTGGCTGCCGGATTGATCCATTGCCAACGGCATCCAAACATACCACGCCCGACCCCCTGAGAACCCGAAGATTGCTCTTGCACCGACGGGAAATTGACCGGATCACCGGGCTGGTCGAGCGCAAGGGTTTTACCGTGGTCCCCACCGCCATGTACTGGTCACATGGCAAGGTCAAGGTGGAAATAGGCACCGCCCGGGGTAAAAAAGCACACGATAAACGCGCCGATGAGAAAGATCGCGACTGGACACGGCAGAAAGCACGCATCATGAAAAAAGGTTAGCTTGTAATGCTGATACACAGCCAGCCGTCTTAAAAAGTCTTCAACCCCCTGACGGATAACAGGACTGAATACAAGGAACTGGATGCCGTGATAAACATCCGGTTGTATCGTTGCCCACCAAAGACGAGGTTGGATACTTCTTCGGGTACCAGGATTTTCCCAATCAACGTGCCATCCGGTTCATAACAATGAACACCATCTTCTGCGCTGGTCCAGATTCGGCCATTCTCATCAAGACGCAAACCATCAATGGTCGCCACCAATCTCACCCTCTGCCTTATGACCCTCGAAGTAGGTATCAATACCGTAGGAGGGATCGGTAAACCAGCGATTGCTGTGATGATTTCCTGATCAGCATATGCATATGATTCCTGTTTATTGACCCCAAGTCGATAGTTATTTCCCTGCTCATCGCATTCTCGCGCAGCGATTCCGTAACGGCAATAAAACATTACAAAAGTATAATTTAAGCCTGTTTTGGCCACTACGGTTGGAGTACCATTAGCACATGGTCAGAGAGCCCGATCAGAGCAAGCCAATTCGTGTTGGAATCGCAGACAAAAGTCCGCTGATGCGGGCGGCGCTGAAGCAAATCATCTCCGAGGACGATCGCTTCCTGATGGTCAATGCCAGTGAAGACTCGGATGCGTTTCTGAAGACTATCGGGCCTGTAACGATGGACGTGGCAGTGGTCGGCTGGATTATCCCGCCGGGTGATGCACGCTTCATTCTGGACCGCCTGCAGGCCAATAAGAATTCACCCCGGGTGGTGGTTTACACAGGCTTTGAAAGTGACACGATCCCGATGCAGGTAATGGCCCATGGGGCAGCAGCCTTCGTTTCCAAAAATGAGCAGCCGGAATACCTGCTCAATACCATTGCCCAGGTCGCCAGCGGCCGCATGGTGTTCCCCTACCTTGATGTCAGCCAGCTCAACGCCAATCCTTTAGCCACGTTGACAAAACGGGAACTGGAAATTTTGTCCTCGCTGGCCGCGGGTCGTACCAATAAGGAAATCGCTGCCGAAAAGGGGGTTTCAACCAATACCGTTAAATATCATATCCGCAACCTGTTTGAAAAACTCGGTGTCAGCAACCGTGGTCAGGCAATCGCCCTGTACCTGAAGAGCTGATAGCTCCCCGCTTAGCTACTACCCTTTCCTATGGGTGGGTTTTTCCCTACCCAAATAACCCAGTCACGCCCCCCATATGCATATTCCGGCTGAGTCCGGCCATTACTATACTTTCAGCCTGTCAATTCACAACGCGTTTCCCGACGTCCCACAGCGAGTCCCCAGAGGAGAAGCACATGAGCAAACATCCCGGCTTGAAGCATTACCTGGAAAACTGGACGGGGGATTCAGACATTCGGCGCGATATTTCGCAAACCATTGAAGCCATAGCGGAAGCCTGCATAGAGATATCCGCACTGGTCGCCCGCGGCCCCCTGGCCGGAGAACTTGGTGCCGAGAAGGGCGATAACGAAGATGGCGATACCCAGAAAGCACTTGATCTGATTGCCAATGACCTGCTGATTGAAGCGCTGCACACAGCCCCTGTATCCTGTCTTGTTTCCGAAGAACTTAAAGAGCCCTGCCCCATCAATTTGGGCGCACCCCTGTTTGTGGCGACAGACCCGCTGGATGGCTCCTCCAATATCGATACCAATGTTTCGGTGGGCACCATTTTCTCAATCCTGCCATCAGGCATCGATGAAGACGGTAAAAATATTGACGACCTATGTCGTCTGCAACAACCCGGAACCGCTCAACTGGCAGCGGGTTATGTCATCTACGGTCCGCAAACGGCATTGGTGATGACCCTTGGTGACGGCACGATGATTTTTACATTCGACCCGCGCTCCAAGGAGTATCGCCTGACAACACGTACGGTTGAGGTTCAACCCGACACCAACGAGTTTGCCATCAACAGCTCGAACTCACGCCAGTGGGACGGTCATATACGGGCCTATGTGGATGATTGCCTGAGCGGTGAAGACGGACCACACGGCAGCAATTACAACATGCGCTGGATTGCCTCCCTGGTTGCCGAGTGTCACCGCATCCTGTCGCGTGGCGGTATCTTTTTGTACCCGGCCGATATCCGCAAGGGCTATTCCGCGGGTCGTCTGCGCCTGGTTTATGAATGTAACCCGATTGCCTTCCTGATCGAACAGGCCGGTGGTGCAGCGACCACCGGCACACAGCGTATTCTTGATATTCTGCCCGTCAATATCCATGAGCGGGTACCCATGATTTTTGGGTCAAAACATGAGGTGGAGCTGGTTGAACAGTACTACGCCGAGATCAACCCTTATCACGAACGCCCCCAATTGTTCAAAAATCGCACCCTGCTGCGCAACTGAGGAGAGGAGAAGATTATGTCTGTCAAACACCCCATTATTTCCGTCACGGGTTCTTCGGGTGCCGGTACCTCCTCGGTCAAAGTCACTTTCGATCGCATTTTTGAACGTGAAGGAATCAACGCCACCTCCATAGAAGGTGATGCCTTTCACCGCTACGACCGGGCTGACATGAAAAGTGTGATGCAGGAGGAAACTGAGAAGGGCAATAACCATTTCAGTCATTTTGGACCGGAGGCCAACCGCCTGGAAGACCTGGAAAACGTGTTCCAGCAATTCAGCGAAGACGGTGGCGGCCGTATCCGGAATTACGTACATGACGAAATAGAAGCCGAACGACATGGCACGCCACCCGGTACCTTCACACAGTGGAGGGAGATTCCCGAGGATACCGAGTTGCTATTCTATGAGGGTCTGCATGGTGCCGTGGTGACCGATACCGTGAACCTCGCCCAGTATTGTGACCTGGCGATCGGTGTCACACCGGTCATCAACCTCGAGTGGATACAGAAAATCCAGCGTGACAAGGCGGATCGCGGCTACTCAACCGAGGCCATACGCGACACCATTTTGCGCCGTATGCCGGACTATATCAGCTATATCTGTCCGCAATTTTCCGAAACGGATATCAATTTTCAGCGTATCCCGACCGTGGATACCTCGAATGCCTTTATTGCGCGTTATATACCGACGGCGGATGAATCGATGGTTGTCATCCGTTTCAAGAATCCACGTGGCATCGATTTCCCCTACCTGATCTCGATGATCCACGACAGCTTCATGTCACGCGCCAATACCATCGTGATACCCGGCGGCAAACTGGATATCGCGATGCAACTCATCCTGACACCGTTGATCCTGCGTCTGATGGAACGCAGACGCCGGACACGTTGAGCACGGTTGACGATGTTTAAATTTCAACCAACTGCCATTGTTTGGGATCTTGATGGAACCCTCGTTGATTCGGCGCCGGACCTGGCTTCGGCGCTGAACACCGTTCTTGATAAGCGTGGTTTCTTCACCCTTTCCCTCGATGAGGTTCGGAAGATGATCGGTAATGGCGTGCCCAAGCTGGTTGAGAGAGGTTTCAATGCCGTCGGTATACGCCCTGATCCGGCACAGCTTGATGAGTTGATTGCATTGTTTGTGAAGGAATACAAGGCATGTGCGACCGACAATACCCGCCCTTATCCGGGGGTTGTCGAAGCGTTGCAGGAGATTCACAGCATGAACATACCCATGGGTGTGTGCACCAACAAACCGGAAGCCTTTACCCGGCAGATTCTCGAAGGTCTCGGGCTTATCCGGCTATTTCAGCAGCGTGGTTGGCGGTGATTCCACCAGCGCACGAAAACCTGATCCCGAACCCGTGTTGGCCTGTCTCCGTGGCCTGGTTGCGGAACCCGCATCGAGCCTGATGATTGGTGATTCCGTGCATGACGTACACGCCGCCCGCGCGGCGGGTGTAACGATCGGCGTGGTTCCCTGGGGCTACCGCTCAGCACCCGTGGAAGAACTGGGTGCAGATTTTGTGCTTCACGATCTTAGCGGTTTACCCGGCCTGATTCGTGATGCGGGACAGGTGAAACAACAGACTACCCATTAACTTAAAGGCGGTCTGAAAGCCGCCTGGTAAACATTTACTTAGAGAGGAAAAAATTATGGATCAATCCGGCCGATATGCAGACTTGAGTCTGAGAGAAGAAGACCTGATCGCAGGTGACAACCACATGCTGGTTGCCTACACGATGACCCCGATGCCGGGCTTTGGTGGCTACCTGGAAACGGCGGCTCACTTCGCGGCGGAGTCATCAACCGGTACCAATGTCGAGGTTTCTACCACCGATGACTTCACCAAGGGTGTCGACGCCATGGTGTATGAAATCGATGAGGCCAACGGCATCATGAAGATTGCCTATCCGATCGAGTTGTTTGACCGCAACATCACCGATGGCCGCACGATGGTGGTTTCATTCCTGACGCTTGCTATCGGTAACAACCAGGGCATGGGTGATGTGCAGTGCGCACAGATGCAGGATTTTTATGTGCCACGCAAGTTGCTGCAACTCTATGATGGCCCGTCAAAATCAATCAATGATCTTTGGGGCCTGCTCGGCCGGGACTACAATGACGGTGGTTATATCGCCGGTACCATCATCAAGCCGAAACTTGGCTTGCGGCCCAAACCGTTTGCCGAAGCGGCATACCAATTCTGGCTCGGTGGTGATTTCATCAAGAATGATGAACCCCAGGGCAACCAGACATTTTGCCCGATGAAGGAAGTACTTCCGTTGGTCGCGGATGCCATGAATCGCGCGCAGGATGAGACCGGCGAAGCAAAACTTTTCTCCGCCAACATTACTGCCGACTGTTATCACGAAATGTGTGCCCGTGCCGATTACGTGCTGGAGACATTTGGTGAAAACTCTCCCCGTGTGGCCTTTCTGGTGGATGGCTATGTCGGCGGCCCGGGTATGGTAACAACGGCGCGCCGGAACTATCCGGAACAGTACCTGCACTATCACCGCGCCGGTCATGGCGCGATCACCTCACCCTCCGCTGTACGCGGTTACACCGCTTTTGTACTGGCGAAACTCTCGCGTCTGATGGGTGCTTCCGGCATTCATGTGGGCACCATGGGCTTTGGCAAAATGGAAGGCGGTAATGATGACCGCAATATCGCTTACATGATCGAACGTGACAGCGCTGACGGTCCGTTTTTCCACCAGGAGTGGTATGGCATGAAACCCACGACGCCGATCATTTCCGGTGGCATGAACGCCTTGCGACTACCCGGTTTCTTCAAAAACCTGGGGCACGGCAATGTCATTAATACGTCCGGTGGTGGCTCATACGGCCACATCGACAGCCCGGCAGACGGTGCTGTCTCACTGAAGCAGGCCTATCAATGCTACCTGGAAGGTGCCGACCCGATTGAGTTTGCGAAAGAGCACCGGGAATTTGCACGTGCATTCGAATCCTTCCCGGGTGATGCCGATTTACTCTATCCCGGCTGGAGAGAGAAACTTGGCGTGCATAGGTAATACGGGCAAAGACAAACCTGGCTAGATCAAGAAAGCCCCGTCCTAAAGGGGCTTTTTTGTAAAATCAGAAGACAATCAAGGAATTCACAGATGAGCAACGTAGAACAATACAGGGTCGCGGTGGAACCCTTTTATGCCCCACAGGGCGATGAAATTAAATGGTATGAAGCCGCCTATGCCAAGCGACTTCCCGTGATGGTCAAAGGGCCCACCGGCTGCGGCAAGTCACGCTTTATTGAATACATGGCGTGGAAACTGAAAAAACCATTGATCACCGTTGCCTGCAATGAAGACATGACAGCATCAGACCTGACCGGCCGTTACCTGCTGGATGCCAACGGCACCCGTTGGGTTGATGGTCCGTTGACCATCGCTGCCAGGCTCGGTGCGATTTGTTACCTGGATGAAATCGTTGAGGCCCGCCAGGACACGACAGTTGTGATTCACCCATTGACCGATCACCGGCGCGCCCTGCCGCTGGATAAAAAAGGTGAAGTGGTTGCGGCCCACGCCGATTTCCAATTGGTTATTTCCTACAATCCCGGTTACCAAAGCCTGATGAAAGACCTGAAACAATCCACCAAGCAACGCTTTGTCGGTATGGATTTTGACTACGCGGAACCCGATCTGGAAGCGTCTATCCTGGTCACTGAAACCGGTATCACCGAAGAGATAGCCAGGAAACTGGTCACGGTTGGACAGGCGGCGCGAAACCTGAAAGGCCATGGTCTGGATGAAGGCATCTCAACGCGCCTGATGGTCTATGCCGCGAGCCTGATCGACAGTGGCCTGTCCGCTCGCGATGCCTGTCGCCTGGCCATGGTCAGACCGATTACCGATGATGCTGATATCCGCAGCACGCTTGATCATGCAATCGATGCGGTATTCGGCGAATGAAGCCCGCAGTTAGCGCTTCAGTGTTAGATCTCCGCTGAATCGCCATGAGCAACGACACCGTCGAAACCGTCAATACGTGCCGTTATCCGGCATACCGAAGTGCACTCAAATGCAATTTCCCGCAACTTGAAGACGTCTTCGAAGGCTGCATGGACGAGGCCGTTAGAAGTCTCTCCGAAGACGGCATGCAAGCCTACCTGGAAGGTGCTTCGCTGGTTTGCATGATCGGCCGCGGCTTCGAACCGGTGCTTGTCTATCTCGAAGAAGTACCGCAAATCTGCCGGCATGTCGGCGAGCAGGCTGCTGAACAAATTGCGCAATCGGTCTGGAAAATCAGCCGCACACCCAATGGTGTATCGATCCTGTCGTTTTTACAGGCCCTGCCCTCTGCGGCCCGCCGTCTGCAAAGCAAACAGTCTTTTGATCATTTCATCGAAATCATATTCGATTTCATGGAAAGCACCACGGGTTCCATCCACGGGTTTCATACCACCATCCCCAGCCCGGCGCTCTCCGATCTTCTCGATAACACCGCCTTGCTGCTCAACCAGGTTTCCCTCGAGGGACTCAAAAACTGGGTTGATTACGGCGTACGTTATTACTCAAACCATCCGGAAAGGCAAAAAGAGTACTTCTCATTGCAGTCGGCTGATTCCAAGGCCATTTTACAGCGTGAACGTCACGGCACGCTGTTTGCCGACAACCAGCGCCGTCTCGATATGTACCTGAAGTCGCTGTGGAATGAAAAGCAACAACTCGTGCCCTACGCCACGGGTTTTGACGAGCAGATCAAACCACGGCCCTACTTTGATGTAATGGGGATGCGCATTCCTGATGTACTGGATGACAGCGACAGTGGTATACGCGGTCTGGACCGCTACCGGGCGACGCTGGCACATATGTCCGCGCATCGGCGCTGGAGCGATAAAATCGTCGTTGATAACTATAGTCCGTTTCAACGCATCGGCATCGAATGCCTGGAAGACTGCCGGGTTGATACACTGGCCACCAGGCGATTTCCCGGATTGTACAAGCTGTTCATGGCATTGCACCCGCAACCGCTTGAAGATGCCTGCGATGAGGAAAATGAATCGTGTATTCGCCATCGCCTGACCATGCTTTCCTATGCCTGCATGAATCCACGTCACACTTATAAAAACAAGGACATCATCGAGTTTGCCGACCGCTTTCACACCATCATGCATGAGGGAGAATCCAGTCTGAAGGAGATGGCGGCACTCGCCGTGTCATTCATTGCCCGCACCCGCACGCAGGGCGACCAAAACCCGAAAATGCATTTCACCGACACTGAAATCAGCTATCGGGATGATAATCGCCACCTGTGGATTTACATCGAGGAGAGCGATGATGAGGAAATGTTTGAGCGGGAAGAACAAAAACACGCCGATGATGAAGCCGATAAACTCCCACCCCGGCATTACCCGGAATGGGATTACCGGGCGAAGAACTACCGCCCCGACTGGGTAAGCCTGTATGAGAACCTGCACCGGTCGGGTTCACCTGCAAAAATTGATGACCTATTGAAAAAGCACGCCGCCCTGGCAAAACGGCTCAAGCGACTTTTGGATTTGCTCAAACCACAGAATGCCGTGCGTATCCGTTTCCAGGAAGAAGGTACCGAACTCGACCTCGACATCGCCATACGTTCATTGATTGATTATAAAAGCGGGGTCACCCCGGACCCGCGTATCAATATGAGCCACCGGCACGACGGTCGTAATATCGCGGTCACCCTGTTGCTGGATCTCTCGGCATCTCTGGATGATATCCCCGAAGGTTGCAGTCAAACCATCCTGGAACTCAGCCAGGAAGCCGTGGCCCTGCTGAGCATGGCGATTGATGAACTGGGCGACCCGTTTGCCATTGCCGGGTTCTCATCCAATACCCGTCACCAGGTGCGCTACCAGCACATCAAGGGATTCAATGAAAAATGGGATGATGAAGTAAAATCCCGGCTCGCGGCCATCCAGGCCGGTTATTCGACCCGCATGGGTGCAGCCATTCGTCACGCCGGTCACTACCTGTCTCACCAGCAAAGTGATAAAAAGTTGCTGCTGATTCTGACCGATGGAGAACCATCCGATGTCGATGCCGATGACCAGCATTTATTGATCGCAGATACGGCCAAGGCGGTCAAGGAACTCGACCAGGCAGGTGTTTATACCTACTGCATCAACCTCGATCCGGATGCCGATGACTATGTGCAGGACATATTTGGAAACCAGTACACCGTGATCGATAAGGTAGAAAGCCTGCCGGAAAAACTACCGCAGTTATTTATGACGTTAACAAAGTGAGTAAAGGTTCGATGTTGATTGTCACACTCTACTCACAATACCTTGAGACCAGGGTCATTGGGCCGAGCAAGACCACATCCCTGTCAGGTGATCGCCTCAACGTTTTGTTTAGTAAACGATGTCAGCCTGGATGACCGAAAATGGATGTCGTGCTGCGGGTAAGGAATCTCAATTCCGTGTTCGTGGAACTTGTCCCATATGCTCAGTTGCATAGCACTGACAACATTCGCTCGTCCGTTCATGGGATCATCAATCCAGAATCTCATTTCCAGGTTTACGGCACTATCAGCGAACTCCTGCAGATGACAGACGGGCGCCGGGTCTTTCAGGATTCTCGGCGTCTCATCCGCTGCCTCAAGGCAAAGCGCGATTGCTTTTCTGACGTCTGATTTATAATGAATTCCGACTGTTTTTCTTATACGCAGTAAGTTCTGTGAATGCGACCAATTTTCAACCCGGGTGGTGATCAGTTCTTCGTTCGGTATCAAATGTTCAATCCCATCACGGGTTAGAACCGATACATAGCGCGCACCCAGCGAATCAACACGACCATAGTAGCCGGCAATCGCGATCACGTCGCCGGGTTTGATCGATTTATCCAGCAATAAAATAAAGCCGCTGACCAGATTCGCGAAAATCTTCTGAAGACCAAAACCCAAACCAACGCCTATCGCACCACCAAGTACGGCAAACGCGGTGAGATCAACCCCGACGATCCTCAGCGCAAGGACGACCGCTACAAATGCGAGGGCAATTCGCAATAGCTTGGTTGAAAGTACCTTCATGGACGGTGACAGGTTGGGTGACGACTTTACCCGTCCTTCAATGATCTGTCCGGCAATTGCCGTTACCCATAGGAGCACTGCCAAAGCGATCAGGCCCTGAAGCACCGTCAGTACCGAAAAATGGATCTGACCAATGTTAAGCGCCATACCATCCAGCAAGGCAATGGTTTTATCGAGCAATCCAACGATATTGAGTGCAGCAACGATCCATGCGGATATCGCTATGCTGAGTGACCAAAATGGATTGGCAACAAATACCGTGGCCAGGCTGATAATAACCCATGCAGTGAGAAGGCTGGACGTGACATCCAGCGCCGCGTGCCGGTAGCCCAGATAGCTCATGATTGCGACAATGACCCACTGAATTCCTAGCCAGACGATTGGGAATGCGAGCTTGCCAGTCGCCGACCAAAGTCTCCGCAATAAATCGATATTTAGCGTACTTTTGGCTCCGCGCTTGCAATTGCTTACGAACAAATATGGATATCGGCCAGGCAATGGATGCCGCAACAATAATGAGGCTGATCTCTATCAACGTTTCCGATGTCAGAACATAGTCATTCGCCCACATTTCGATGCCTGTGCAACCAGCCGGACCAGAGATCGCCATCAGCCAGGTCTTCGACTACCGTTTTGTCATTGTCCACTACACCCACCCTTTACGACGGAAATAGATGAGCTGGGAGATCGCAATGACAACCATGACTGCGATAACAACGAAATAGCCCGTGCCTGTAGACAGTTCCGGCATATTCTCGAAATTCATTCCGTAGATTCCGGCAAGGAAGGTCAGGGGCACAAAGATAACGGTAATGATCGTGAGTATCTGCATCACGCGGTTAAGCTGATGCGAGGACATACCCAGGTAGCCATCGGTTAGATCAGTCGATATCTGATAATGCAAATTGGCCAGGCTCTGAGTGCGCTCAATTTGTTCATACAGATCATTAATCTCATGCGAAAGTGTTGGGCTGATTAAGGAATCCTCGCTTTTTCTTAATGTAGCGGCAATTTGCTCGTGATAATTTGCAATACGCGTAAGTTTTCTGAGTTGGGACTTATAACCAGTCAACTCTGAAAGTAGCTTGTCGTCTGATTGACGAAACATCTGGTCCTCGATTTCGTCCAGGCGTGGTTCCAATTCCAGCAGTATTTCAACGTAACGCCGCGCAACGCGGTTGCTAATGTGAATTGCAAGCGACCCAGGTCCTTCACCCATAATTGACTCATCACGTTGCAGTTCGTCAAACAACCAATTTACCGAAACGGATCGCTTTGCATGACGTGTGAGAAGAAATCGTTCTCCCACGAAGAGCGAGAGTTGGATCACGCCAAAGTCAATGCCCTCCGTATCGGCGTCGAGGCCGCGAAGCAGGATAAACAGAAAGTCTTTGAAACGCTCGATCTTTGGCGGATGTCGGGGGCGCAAGGCGTCCTGAATAGCCAGGGGATGTATCCCAAACTCCAATAGTGCGGACTCTTCCACATCGTGCGGTTCACTCTCGATGTCGACCCAGATCAGACTACTGTCTGACGCTTTCCAGGTTGCGATCAACTCCTTCCCACCGAGGCGAGACTCTCCCGTCTTCTGGTCTCTCAAAAATACTCTAATCACTTTGCACTCCTTATTTCAGAACCCATGCTTTAATGCCGGTATTGGGGCCAGATTAGCATGGCAATAATCATAATGAGGCCCTCTGCCTGCCAGGTGTAACCTGCTTCATGGCCTGCTTGTCACTTCATTTGACCTATCGATAACTTCAGTGACTCAATGCATCCGCGATCGTGGTTTTCAGGCTTCGAACCTTGCCGTGCCTTCGTCTTTGCGCTTTTGGTGGCAACAAACCACGCATTGCATCGAGCTTTCCGAAACAAAGCAACCTGTCGTTGGCCTCGAGTGTCCCTGTCTCCCCGTGGGTTGGGGATAACTTTTGTTCCGCGATACAGGGTTAACACATTGATATCATTGTCTCTAAGGTCAGTGCTTGCTATAGTCTTGCCTTCAAAATTCGAACCCTTGCGAACATGAATTTCACTTACGCCGTATCCCTTGCTGACCGTTAGCCGCTGACGAATATCAATCTCTGAAAAGTCGACCCGCGCGGCAATATATTCAATGATGGCGCCCGCAACATCCAGCTTCGTACATGTTTCAATACCTTCCAGACCTGGCGATGAATTGACTTCCATGATCTGCGGACCCGTTGCGCTTTCGAGCATGTCGACGCCTGCAACCCGCAAACCAAGAATTTGTGCAGCCCGTACAGCCGTTTCTTTATACTCTTCGGTCAGTTCGACCGCCTCGGCAACTCCGCCACGATGCACATTGCTTCGAAACTCCTGACCCTGGGCAACCCGCCGCATTGCGGCTACAACACGATCACCAACGACGAATGCCCGAATATCCTTACCCTTGCTTTCGGCAACGAACTTCTGAATCAGCACGTTCTGCTTCTGGCTCTGCAGTAATTCGATGATGGCCTCGGCCGACTTGGTCGTTTCTGCCAAAAGCACACCGATACCCTGGGTACCTTCAATCAGCTTGATGACGACCGGTGCGCCGCCCACCCTTTCAATTGCCGGAAGCACGTCATTCTTATCGTTAACAAATGTTGTACGCGGGATACCAAGGTGATGTCGGCTGAGTATCTGCAAACTTCGCAATTTGTCACGGGAGTTAGAAATACCGTTCGCGGTATTGGCGCAAAATATATCCATTTCTTCAAACTGGCGAACGACAGCGGTTCCGTAATAGGTAATTGAGGCGCCTATTCGTGGCAATACAGCGTCATAGTGACGTGAGTTGTTTTTGACGGAAATAGAGGTCTGGCGAGCCACGGTCGAGGTCAATTGCGAATTTCAGCGTATTAAGGACTTTGACATCATGGTTGAGCGCCAGTGCGGCTTCTTTGAGGCGACGGGTACTGTAAGAATTAGGCCCGCGGGACAGTATTGCTAGTTTCATAGGTTTTCTCGCTTTGTAAATATTTGTTAATTGCTGCAGTGCGAATCAAAGCTCATGAGAAACGGTAAACAATTTCCTTGATCGACTGTGAGAGATCATCCCAAGCCATGTCGATGCCGTTTTTCAACTGTTCCCACGAATCGTCACTGGCGTCTTTCAGGTGTTGAAGCTGCTCAATCACCGAGGCTAGCGCACTGTCAGCACGCTTCTCTGCATTGCGAAGTTGTTCGCTTGGCCCGATACGTCCAGCCCGGGCCGCACGCTTTATCTTGCGCTTTATGTATGCCAACTGAGTCTGTTTCTGTATCAGCTTCCTTTCAAAAGACTGTATATAAACCGGTCTGCTGGTTGACTTCACGCTAGCATCTGTAGCCATGTTAACAGCGCTCCATATTTTGTTACCGCGTTAGTGGCCTTCGGGGTCTTGTCGGATTGGGCAAACGACGTTTCACACAGGTTTGTTTTGGCAAATGCACCGATCACGAACAGACCATGTATCAGGATAACGATTACCCAACCACTCTCATTCGTCGAACTACGCATATCGATATACAATGGAAATACAGCGTTTTCCGTACTCGACTTACCAGATAGTCAAATAGTATACGGAAATACTTTCAACAAATATAATTAATATAATTGTATAAGTACAACAAATATTATTTATTGACCGACTTACTCGGAGAGATATTCAACCGGTCGAATAATGTTCGCTTTCTCAACGACCACGTGACCTTTCTATTTACACAACCAATTATTCTTGTGGGTTTGTCAAAAATTCTTTATAAGTAGTCAATGGATCTGGAACTATTACGAACTTTCCTCGAATTAAACCGCACCCGACATTTCGGACGTTCCGCTGAGGCACTGCATGTTACCCAGGCAGCCGTGAGCAGCCGACTGAAGTCACTGGAAAATCTGCTGGGCGTCGTATTGTTCGAGCGTAGCCGTCGTGAAATGCGCTTAACGCCCGAAGGTAGCCGCCTGGTCCGTCATGCTGAGCGACAAATCGGGGCCTGGCGCGCGGCCCGGCAGGATGTTGCGCTTGCCGAAGGGAGCGAACAACTTGTGATTGGAGGCAGCTTGCGCTTGTGGGATGTCTTGTTGCAGCGATGGTTACATGACCTGCGACGCAACCACGCTGACCTGGCCATTATTGCCGAATCTCAGTCGCCAGATACGCTGACCCGTCGTCTCGTCGACGGTACGCTGGACGTTGCAATCATGCTGGAGCCCGCACAACTCGACATCATGCACGTAAAGGAGGTGGCCACAATCGAGTTTGCCTGCGTGTCCAGCCACCGTGAAATTTCCATTGCAGAAGCCTTGCAGTCTGATTACATCTATGTAGATTGGGGACTATCATTTGGACTCGATCACCGACGCACATTTCCAGATGCCCCGGAGTCAATGACGCGATTGTCTCACGCGAAAATGGCACTTGAATACATAAACTCCCTGGGAGGCTCTGCTTATCTTCCTCGCCGAATGGTCGAAAAGGATATAGAGTTTTCGTTACTTTACGAAGTACTTGACGCGCCAGCTTTCAAACGCGTCGCCTATGCCACCTACCCCGTTCGATCTCCACGCCTGGAACTCATTGAAGACAGTCTGAAGCTCATTCCCGTGTAATACACCGCGAATTGCCGGATTCACAACCAATACCCGTCACCACGTGCGCTACCAGCACATCAGGGGCTTCAGTGAAAAATGGGATGGCGGCAAGAGCCGGAGATGTTTCGGTGTTAGGTTCGTTGGTAAAAAAATCTGCTATGTTGCTACAAGGAAACCATCGAAGTTTTACACTTGCTCAACACAAACTGATTCCGGCTCAATCTCCTGTTGCCGGTAGCGGAGATATTTTTTCAGGACGGTCAGTAACTTGTCCATATCAATGGGCTTGGTCAGATAATCGACGATTCCCAATGCCCGGGCATGCTCCTGTTGATCGATAAACGCATCCGCAGAAAGCATCACGATGGTCAGTTCTGGACAAGTGGGACAATCGCGGATTTTCGTGGTGGCTTGAAACCCATCCATGTCCGGCATGTGCATGTCCATCAAGATCAGGTCAGGGCATAAATCGCGGGCCATTTCCACACCCTTAGTGCCGTTCTCGGCCAAATGAATAACTATACCCAAGTCTTCAAAGACGGCGCGGATCATCTCTTGATTCATCAGGTTATCCTCGAGGACCAGTACACAATTGTCAGAAGCAAACTCAACCTTCGCCTCGTTATTGAATTGTGATACCTCTTTCGAGTCAGCGACCTCGACATAAGGAATACGCACAAACATTGAACAGCCTTGGCCGGGGATACTTTTAATTCTGATATTCCCCGTCCATTAATTCAACAATCTGTTTCGAGATGGCCAACCCCAGGCCTGAGCCTCCAAATCTTCGGGTCGTGCTGCCATCAGCTTGCACAAAGCTTTCAAATATGGCCGCCTGTCTTTCGACTGGAATACCTATTCCCTTGTCCTCCACGGTAAACAACAGATATTCCCCTTCCATTTCGAATTGCATTTTCACTGCTTTTCTTTTCGGAGTAAATTTGATCGCATTACTCATTAAGTTCATCAAGACCTCGGCGAGTCGTGTGCCGTCAATAATTGCATAACGCGGTGCATCTGGAGATATTTTCAGCTGGTAAACAAGCCCTTTATTCTGTGCCTGAACCTCATTGATTTTGAACACATGCCGAATAATTTTGTGCAGATCGAAAACGCCCAAAGACAAGTGCATTTTCCCGGCTTCAATTTTCGAAATATCCAGAATATTATTAATCAGTTGCGACAGATTTTCTCCGCTGATTACGATATTATTCAAATATTTTTGAGATTCGGTAGAGATATCAAATTGCTCTTTTTTCTTCAACAACATCTCGCTAAATCCGATGATGGAATTGAGTGGTGTGCGGATTTCGTGGCTCATATTAGCGAGAAATTGTGTTTTTGCACTGCTCGCCATCTCAGCAGCTTCTTTTGCTTCACTCAACTGCCTGGTTTTTGAGTTCACCAATTCGGTCAAATCGCCCTGGTATTCCAGGAGACTTTCATTGCTTGACTTCAGCATACCGGCGTTAGCGTCACTTTGTTTCCGGATAACATTGATACGATCCGCCAGGCCAAAAGAAAGCAGCAGCACTTGCAGCGTTGAGCCAATGTGAAGACTTTTTTCAGAAATTACATTGACTGGCAGAATACCAGCAGCGCTCAAAGCGGTGATGATCATCCCAACCAGAAAAAACGCAAAAGCTGCGAGGGTAAAACGCGCAGACCGCGAGCCCTTCAATGCACATTGAGCGACCGTAGTGAATGCTACGATTGGGACAACAACGGCAATTACGATGGCGAACCGAATGCTGATTGCATAATCGAATGTCAAGGACATAAGCATCAGGGCCGCAGACAGGACAATTGCCACATTCGTGACCTTATCCAGGGCAGGTGCGTACTTTTTACTATTCATGAAGTTTTGTGCAAACAACAGCCCCCAAAAGAAGCCCGCGCCGATCAAAAAAGGCACCGATTGGTTCGCCCAGCGTGGATAACCCGGCCAAAGTCGCTCATATGCGATACCGCTCAACGACATTTCCAGCATCATGAATGAAATAACATAAACAACATATAACAAATAACTTTTTTGTTTAATGTTAAAGAATATGAATAGATTGTAGGCCGCCATGGTCAGCATCAAGCCATAATAGAGACCAAGTAAGAACTCTTCCTGCTTGACATGGCTAAAAAAATCACCCGACTTCCATATACTTAAAGGCATTCGCATCGAGCTTTCTGTTTCAAATCTCAGGTAGAGCGTCAAATGCTCAGCAACCGGTAGTGAAAAAACAAAGTTCCGATATTTTTTGTCACGATGTGGAAAAGGCAGCGCATCACCCGACTCGCTGGTTTCAATAAGGTCGTTACCGGAGAATATGAAAAGCTTGATGTGGTCGATTAACGGATAGCCAACTTCCAGAAATAACTCGTCCTTGTCCGTATACTGTCTTTGTAATTCCAGCCGAACCCAATACACTGATTCGGTAAAACCAAAGTTCGGTACATCAATCGAATTGCCGGTGAAACGCGACGATACCTCTAACGAAGTAACGTCTTCAATACTCCAATTGCCGCCCCGGTCTTCGAGAACATCCAGGTGGGGCCCAAGGGTATAAAAACCGACATCACCGTTCAAAATGACGGGGTCACTGGCAAAAAGTGTTGTTGAAAAGAAAGCAATTGCTGACCATAGCCACAATCGGCCTAAAGCTGGTTGGACTGAACGTCTGTAGCTTTTAGCGCACATAAGATTTTTTAAAGGGTCTTCGACCAAAAACCCACGGCACAGCCAATTTTCCTGGCTGAAGCTTGCATCCCCTTTGCTAATTATCGTTTTACAGTAAAAACAGAATAGATCGGAAATAATAAAGAATCACCTGTCAGTTCTTTCAGTCATAACCGAAATCATGCTTATCAATCAGTTGCTTCAAGAGAGACATGGTATGCCTCAGTTCTTTTCTCTGTGTGGCAAGCCTGCTGTTTTCGAATGCCCTGGAAAGGGCCATTTTTATGTACAACGGTTCCACGGGCTTGGGTATGCAGTAGGCGTTCATGGTCATTCCATGAATAGCATTTTCATCATCCAGCATCGCGGTCACGAATATGATTTGAGTTTCAGGATTGAATTTCAGGACCTTTCGCCCCAGCTCAATTCCGTCCAGTCGCGGCATTGATATATCCGAAAGAACCACGGGAAACCCATTTTCCTTTTGAAATATTTCCCAGCCCTCAACTCCATCTTTGGCAAGGGTCATGTCGTATTTCCTGGAAAACATATGTAAATAGATTTCCTGCAATAACGGATCATCTTCGACCACCAGTAGTCTTTGTAAAGGTTTCATGATCTGCTCTTTTTAATAAACCATCTTAACTTTCTGAAAATCTGAAGTACTAATATAATCCAATTACATATTTTCTGTCCCTGTCAAAAAGGCCAGTTTTCAAATTTTAAATTGAGGGGTCACCCAATTATTGGTGTTTCGGCTAATAGTCGCTATATAAATGTCGGCTTAACACGCTAAAATCACGATGCATTACTGTGAAGAGTTTGTTAAAATTTCATTTAAAGTTACACTATTCTCACAGCGTATTTTAATCCATACCCGCGGAGGGGCGAGTCATGAAGCTGAGAATTTTTACGTTACTGGCATTGTTTTCCTGGAGTATTCTGGTACAAGCGGAGGTGCTTGATTTCGAGTCGCCTGTTACTGATTCCTGCGGTTCTTGGGGCCTTAGTCCCACGGGTTGGACGGTGCTTAATGAGACCGCCGCAGTTTCGGACGCCGATGCTTGTACAACCATAAATACCGATGGCGCTTTCAGTGGTTCCCAGTATTTGCTGAATTTCAATTCGAGAGTAGGAACCCTTGTCAGGGACGCTGGCGAGTTTTATCTGAATGGTGCGTATTTCCATGCTGATGACAGGGCTGGAAGCGCGTTACTGGAATTCGCTGGATACGATAGCTCTGATGTGTTGCTTTTCTCGACTTCTGTACAAGTTGGCACAGATTGGCAATGGGTGCAGTTTGACTGGCCGGGCATTACAAAGTTTACGTGGGACCCTGTTAATCCGGACGTTACGAACATTTCCGTTGATGACCTGACCTTCGATGCAGCAGTAATAGGTGAACAGGTAGCCGTTCCCTCCCTGACTACATATGGCCTGATCCTGGCAATAATCGGATTCCTGTTGATTGCAACGTTTCGTTTCCGCGCACTCTCCGGAAGGGTCTAAACCCTTTTAGCGGAACCGTAGAAATCGCAATAAGGAGCCTCCGAACAAGCCCGGTTCGACCCATTCTCATTATCTGTTTAAATCCGGTTGGTTCCGGCGTCTCTCAAGCTTTGAGTCCTCGCTGGTTCAGACCCGGTTCCGGTTTAATTCCAGGTCGCATCAATAACTGGTATTCCCTGGCTTGAACCGGCGTTAAGACGTCAACCTGAACCGGTTTCAGTACATAGACCTTGGCTCGTTCATCCCCTACGGAACCATAGTGCCGGGCCATTTCCAGTCGCAGTTCATCACTTCTTTGCCTGGAACCTGTTTCGGCATAGGCGGTGGCCAGACGGTCTACCAGCCCGGGATCGATATGGTTGGTATGTTGACCGGGATCATCACCCTGCATACGGTCGAGCCTGGTGCCCACACTCATGGCATGCTCAAGCTGGAATATCGCCGAATTTGACTGATCACTACTACCCCAGTCACCTGACTTTTCCGCGAGATAGCCGTAAATCTGAGCCAGTGTACGATGGTACTGGTAGATGTTTTCCAGTTCAGAGTCGCGGTAAGCCCGACCCTTGCCTTGAAACAGGGGGAACTCATATTCATCGGCAATTTCTTTTATTTTATCCACCTCACCCAGTTGAGCGTAGAGGTTCACGAGATCCCTGATCGCAGCCGGATCGGGATTTCCGGGGGTGAAAGTAATTGCTTTTTCGTAGCAAAGCTCTGCAACCAGATACTTGCTCCGCTGCAGGTAGCGGTCGCCTAGCGTGCGTAGCAACTGGCGCATGACATTACGGGGGCTGGTTCTTTCGTCGGGGTCTCCCCGTATCCACCAGGACAGATCAAGCATTTCGTAGTCTCTTCGACCCGTGCTGTCCCCTGCTTTATCAATGTTTGCTAAGGCTCGATATACACCAAAAAGCTCCCGAACCCCGTCGCCAATGGTTGTGTGCCGGGAAAACCTCCAGAGTGACCTTGCTGTCGAGGACTCCAGAAAACCTTCCGCAAGCCCGACCTTTCTGCTCAGACTGGCTGCGATGATCGTTAGCAGTCCTTCATCGCTGTCCTGTGATGATGTCCTGTTTGCCAGCGCTTCCAGCGCAACGTCAATTGACTGATCGACTTCTCCACTTTGCACCAGGTTCCACAGGTACGACTTCAACTGGCTCCAGTCGGCATTCGCGCCGGTGTAGTAATCAGTCAAAGCTTTGCGGGCTACCTGGTTGAATGGATCCTGCTTTAACAGGTCTCGTATACAAGCGTCGGGCATCCTTATTTCGTCCCTGGCTTTCCAGAAAACCAGCATAGGCCGTTTGGTAGACCGGGCGCCGTGCGTCATCAAGCTGTATTGCCTGCCGATAAAGTCGCTCTGCTTCATTGGTTTCTGAGAGCCGGCTATGAACCTCTGCCAGGTTAACCATGGTTGCCCCCGAGTCCGGTTTGCGTTCAAGCACTTGTTGATACCGTTCAATGGCATTCCTCAAACTGCCCTGGTCGCCACTGGCTTCACCGGCTTTTTGGCTGGCCAGGCCATCATAAAAAAGAAAACGTGTTTCGGCCTGCTGATCACCGGCCACCCGTGCAGCACTCAAGCCTTCGCTGAAATTTTCACGAGCCAGGTTATAGTCCTTTTTTTCCAGGGCGGCCTTTCCGATGGAAACCTGTCTGGCGAGCGTGAGATTTACAGCTGGACGTGACGATATATTCGGCACCTGTTCCACTACAGGGCGATTTTCGACTGTAATCGACGAAGCCCTGGAAACCTGTTCTTCAGTAGTCCGGGTTTGAGCAGCGACTGAAGTGGCCGTAAAGCAGACGAGAATCAGAAAAATTGAATAAGTATGTTTCATGCCGGTCACCCTCATGGCTCGCCCGTTTCAGGGCAGGCCAGTGAATTTTGTATGAATTCCTCCATGGTGATGCTCAGACCCTGTGCCTGGCTAAGCAGGTTACCCAGGCGCTCATCCCACCAGACCGGCTCCGAGATCTCGAAACCACCAGGAACACCACCATCCAACACCTCGCTGAGCACGTTGGCGCCACAATGGCCGGCAATACGCAGATTGAAGGTCGCTGGTGGAGAATCCGGCAGGTTGAAAGTGAGACGTAGACGCGAGCAGTTGTTATTGGAATCATCACACGAAGAAACAATCGATTTAAGTTCATCAAAACTGACAGGCAGGTAAATAAACTTCCCGGAACCCGTGTTTTGATCCTTTATTTCAACATTCTGCGTCACCGGAATCGTGCGCAGGAATTGACGGTGAATTTCATCACGGATAGATTTGTTGTTGAGTAAACCCTGGATCTCCTGATTTGACAAATTGGTGTTGCCAACGGCCTGTTCAAGGGTGTCGAGTAAAATGGCCTGGTCACCCGCATTCAGTGCGTTGCCCTCGGTGGCCTTTCTATTTGGGGTAAACGGGTCACAGAGGTCGAACAGCGGGATTGACGGCACATCGACCATCTCGACCTCGTTGCCGGCGCGAATCGCCCGCACCATCGAGAACAGTTTGCCAGTCGCAGAGACCCGCCTTCTGGTCCATCATCTTGATCAGGATTCGGTTGTCAGTATCCAATCCGGCCTTCCATTCCAGAAAAGGGAAGTAGAACTCAAGACGCTCGGCAATGAGCAGAGACATCTCCGATTCGATCTGTGACTTTGAATCTCCCAGTGTCTGGTCGGGAAAGACCTGTGGAGAATCGATGATAAATGCCACCCCGACCTCGGTTTGCGTGTCAGCCATCAATGGCATCGACAGTGCATAGACCAGGCTCAAAAAGCAGGCTCTTTTTAGAAACATTTAATGGACCTCCATAAAAATATCGCACACGCCGTCTACGCAAGAGGCAGTCGACACTGTTTGGTTAAAAATAACCGTTTCGTCCTCGAACACCTCGACCTGCACCTGATCTTGTGCTTGCAGAAGCAGCCCACTTGCAACCACGGGATTCGACCAGGCGCTAATCCACCTCGCTTGCATGACCGCGGAGATTTGTCCTGATTCGAGGTGGGCGCGCAGCCGATCCTCAAGTTGATTGACAATCTGCTTGAGCCTGCAATCAATTTTCACATCAATATCGCCAAGTACCAGTACGCTGCGCATTGGATTTGGCAATATCAATTCCGGTACCCCGTTCACGGTAATTCGTAGTTCAATGTCATTGCCTGTCTCAAGCTTGTTCCAGATGCCCATGCCGGGAATTAATCGCAGCAAAGTGAACCTGTGCATGAAATCATCCGGAACACGAAGACGTAAGGTCGCAGAGGGATACAGGCTCCGCTCAATTTCGTCAAAGCACGCTGACATTCCCATGTTAATGCTGACGGTGGCGGCTTGCCAGTTGTTGAAATGGAAAATCTCACCTTCGGTTGTGGTTTCAACTTCCCAACTCCTTTCAAGAGAGAGATCCGGCGCCACGACGTTGACCACGTAAGGCGCGGAATCCTCCGCGGGTACCAGGAAGATCGAGTTGGTGAAAAAATTGAGGGTCAGCAGTACAGCGCACAACGTGGCGAGCCACAGGGTGGCACTTTTCTTTCCAAACCACCCAAGAAGGGTATCTATAATGACAGTGCCCAGGAACCTGTCCAGCGCCATCAGAAATAGTGACAGGACTGCTGCCAGCGAGGCGCCTCCCACCAGGTACATGCCCGACAGCAACGGCTCGAGGTGAAGCAGAAAATAAATAGCCCCAAGTGAGAACAGACCGAGTCCCAGCAAAGCGTTGGCGACGAACCTCCCGGTCATCTTTGGTTTTGTGCCGGTGTCTTCGGGCTTGGGAATAAGTCTGCCTTCGTTAGCGTTGAGATACAGAACCGGGGCACCCCAGTCACGGCCGTATTCGCTCTTGCTGTCAAACATGGCCAGGCGACCGGCGGTGGTTGCGGTGTCAATTGACCCACCAGCAGCCAGGTTTTCGTAAAAACGCCGGCTGAAGATTACCGCCTTATCATCCCGCACCCGAAATTGCATTGCCACCACGGCGGGAACACCGCTACGGGCCAAAGCCGGCGCGATACCACTCCAGGCGCGGACACCGTCAACCCTCCCTCCCTCGCAGGCGGACAGCACAACAAAACGTACTCCCGTGTTATTCAGATTGAGTGCCACATCCTGTGCAGATCTCGGGTCTTCCTCACCGGCTTCAGTCTCGAAAAGAAGCGAGCCCTGACCCTCAAGCGTGCCATAGTCTGCGCCCATTTCAATATCAAACCGACCATGACCGGCGAAGTGGACGATGTGAACTGTCTTGTTAAGAACCGATTGGAAATCGTTCCAGGTGGTATGCATTACGGTTTCGAGCAGGATGCCGTCAACTTCACCAACAGCCTTTTCAACCAACCTCGTTTCGTTGTCCAGTGCCAGGTCAGCACTACCATGGGGTTGTGCGGTCAGTGTGACCACGCGCAAGTTATTTTCATTGACAGGATCCAGGCTCTGTTTCGCGCCCGGAACGATCTCATAGCGAACCAGCGACAGACGACGATTAAGAACGATGAAACCAAGGCTGACACGCTCAGTGGCAGGAGCACCCCGCGGACGGACGTAAGTGTATTCCCACGGCAATGTGGCCAGCGCCCAGGTACCCATCCGCAAACGGACGCGCAGACCTTGATTTGGCTCCAGGCTCGCCAGCGATTCGTCATAAAAATTGCGTACTGCACCGGGCAACAATATCATCGCAAGTTCAGAACCGAGTTGCATCATGCCTTCCAGGTTCAGGTCCCGGGTCTCGAGCTTCCTGGCACGTTCGCGTAAACCACTCGGAAATTCCACGGTTTCGAAGGTGTCCGGCCCCTGCCCTCCCACGGGAGAGTCGAGGACCCGCACACGCACCTGCTCAATCCCGCCAGTGTCTTCATAGCCGGAGAACTCGACATCGAAGTTCGCAAATATTTCGATCGAACCCGCAGCTTTTCGTCGGGAAAATAAAGTCATGATGCCATGGTCTCACTCTTCACTTTTTGCTCCACCCGAGCCGGGTAAACCTGTCTCGATCAGGGCAAACCAAGGGGTATAACTACAAGCGCCCGGATTACACAGCATGATAGCTCTCCAGCATCGTGGTCCAGGCGTGGTTTCGGGAAAAGTCGAGATCGCGATAGTAGCGGGAAATTTCGGTAATGGGCGGTACCAGGTAGATAGTGACCCCGCGACATTGCTGCACTTTATCGCCATGGTGCGACTCGGCAACCAGGAAACGTCCGTCACCTGGTTCGAGCGCCGCCCAGACGTCCCGGGCAGCGCCACCGAGGTCGGCAACCTGGCTGATCTGACCGAATTCCCGGCAGAAATGACCAAGGTCCCACAGTGTGTTGTGCCAGAATTTCGTGGCTTTACGCTGAGCCTTCCAGATGTCCGTGTATACCTGGGCCATGACAGCGGTCAGCCGGCCGGCAAATTCATCGAGCGGTCCTGTCATGGTCAGGCAGGTGGCTCAGATCCATCGCCGTCTGCGTGACGATCTCGCCCTTCCTGTACCAACCGATGTAATCGGCCACGATGCCACCTGCAAAATCTGCGGTCGCCGTAGCGGGATCGGCTACCAGCCGGCGGAGTATTCGTTCGTAGGGCCAACCTTCGCCGGGTTCGTTCTCCTCGGAGGCTACCAGGTAGCAAACATGATCGCGTAGCTGGTAAGCCACCTCAAGATTGCTCATCAGACAGGCGTCCATACCCAACAGGTCGAATGGCTGGCCGATGGTTTCCGCGCCAGCCGCAATCACTTTTCCCAATTCAATGGTATCAAGCGAATGACCGGAGCCGTCGTCTGAGCAGATTGCACGCTCCGTGGGGCTGGAGAGGCTAAAAATCTTTTGCCAGGAGGAGCGGAACAGCACTCGACCCAACGGGCTTGATGCGCGTTCGGCAACTTCGCGGCCGTTGTAGCCCGGGGAGGCTACGGAGCGGGCAATTCGGTCAACCTCGGTGGGTTCCCAACCGCCACCATGGTTCCAGAGGATCAGTGCGTAGCGGTCTGCAGGGTAGTTTTCGGCAGCCCATGATATGAAACCGGACAATACCTCGGGACTTCCCGAATCGGTTTCACCCAGTGACTCAACGTCCTCGCCGATGCCGTCCTTTGTGACGCGAATCCGGCGCGTACCGTGGTTTCCGGCATTGTCGAATTCAACCAGTACGTTGACCCGGTCATTGGATCCTACCTGTCGCATCTCCTTGAGATCGGCATCACCGGCCGTCGACAGGTTGTTGTCGCCGGCCATGTACACCATAAAAGTCCAATCGGCTCGTTTACCCATGTGATCAAAAACCACGCGATACGGTAAATGTGAAACTCATCTCATCACTCCCTCAACGTGTTTCTGCTCGAAGCGGTTATTACTAAAGCACCAATCCGGCCACTGCTGACAAGCCCCGGTCTATTAATCCAAGGATGTTGGCCAGCTTGCCGGCCCGGTCCTGGGAATCCTCTAGTTCCCTGAGGTGCCTTTGCGCCTTTTCATTTGATTGCTTGAGTTCCGCCAGCAATTTGGCTGCATCTCCCTGCCAGTGTTTCATCAGGTTGACGCGTAGCAGCGTAATTTTTTTCGCCAGTTCTTCTTCGGCTTCATCGACCTTTGTCGGATCTTCACCCAGCAGCAAGAGCTTTATGGCCAGGCTCTGCAGCTTCCCCCTCATAAAGATCAGGAAATTAACCAGTTCAATTTTTTCATCTTGTGTCATCAGCTTCTCCTATTCGGGGTCAGATTCCTTGAAAGTCCTGGCAATGCCACTGATCATCTCAATATGACCTACCAGTTCCGCCAGGCTTGCCTTCTGTCCTGACTGAAGTGCTGCCATCAACTCTTCGTGGGCATTTGGAAGGGATTCGTAGGCGGCACTGAGGACGCTGAGTGAATCCAGCTGAGCGCTGGTCTGCTCGTTCAACTCCAGCAGCTTTTCGACCAGGCCCAATCGTTTTGAGCCATCACTTTCAATAGCGATTGCCCGTGCAGTTTTTTTGTTTTCCTTGTTATATTCATCCTTGATGCCAGCCGCTGAAATGGCCATGGCCTGCGAACCAAGATTGGCGAAATACTGAATACCCGGTTGAAAGTCCGCCATCACCGCGGCCATCCCTTCGCGTTGTTTTTTTGCCAGAAGTTGCTGCACAACACTGACACCCATGCTTGCAAAGGCACCAACCTTGGCTTCATTCAGGTCGACTCCAAATTGGGATGATATGGACTTGGTGGCCACCCCGATTTTCTTGGCTGCCGCATCAAGATTTGCCTTTGAACCTTCGTTGGCAGTACTGAACTGGATCAAAAAGTTCGCATAATCAATCATTGCCTGGTTGATTTTTGCCAGTTCCACCCTGGATTGGGCTATGACATTAAAGGCGGGTATTTTCGATTGATCGGCATCGCAATCACCCCACCTCCACTCGTATCTTCCGCCACAAAAACGCAGCGTGAGAGGGTTCGGATCGGTTTGATCCTGCATCTTGATGCGTTCTTTGAAGTTACGGTAATTCCACTCGTATTCAACCGTTATTGCCTGGATCGACTTGACGTTCAGATCTACCAGGGTGTCACGATAATGGTTCAAAGAATCGGGTGAGATTGGCTGGGAGGTGGAAACGCAGCCACTGATCATCAGTGCGACAAACAGTAGTAGTGTGTTGAATTTTGTCATTTGTGCTCCCTGCCGGACATAAGACCTGCTTTCGCAAGCTGCTAAACCAGCAATCCGTAAAAAAAAACTGGAACTCGTCCAAACTTATCCTCTAGGTTAAGGATAGGCGCTGAACTTGCCAAATTCTACCGGGCTTGCATGATGCGCTCGACAGTGACGCACAATGTAAGCACCCCAGGTCGGGTACCCTTAGGTTGTCCGTGCTGTCTTTTATCGCTAGTGGATACTTTTATTTGCGCGCCGGCAGCACTGTCCTTTCAGTGATACAAGCTATCGAGGCGTTATTGATTCATTGACATTGAAATCCTACAGCCAGTTGGGTGCCGGCCGTAGGATTGGGTTAGAACATCAGAGGCGTTTTTGCCAGTGCTTCCCTGCTTCCCTGCCTCCCTGCTGTACTTCCCTGTTCCTCAGGCAACGTCCTTGCCTGGGTCTATTCCTTTTTCCCCAAACACCTTCCTTGTGCCTGGGTCTCTTCCTATTTGCTCAAACAACATACAGGTGCTTGAGTTGCTTCCCTGATTTTTTGCCCTTCAGGTTTGTTAAATCGGTAGGTATATGATCTGCAAAAGCGGACTGTCGTAACACTGTAAGTGTTGACAGTTTTTATACAGAAAACAGACAGTAAATCAACAAAAGTGACAAACATACGAAAAGCTTGAGCATGTTTTTTTATTGCATGACTTCAGGTTCGGTCCCTGCCAATTCGGCCAGCAATCTCTGCAGTTCCACCAGAAGTTTCGGCGCAAGGACAAGTACCCGTTCGAATTCATCTTGTCGGGTTGCTTTTTCGATAGCGCAGGCAAGGTCTGATATCGACCTTGCGCCAATGAGTTCAGATGAACCGCGTAACTTGTGGCTGATGGTCCCAAGTTTTTTGCAATCCCCACTCTCGATGGCCGCCTGCAGATCGGTAATCTGATTCGGGATCTCTTTAAAGAACATTTCAATAACGTTATCCAGAAGATCGGGGTTCAACTCCGAGCCGGCACGACGTGCATCTTCGCTCAGGTTACCGTCAGCGATCACGGGTTTCCTGTTGGGAACTCTCTTCACGTATTGCTCGATCATTCCTATGAGTTTCGCTGGGTCCACAGGCTTTTTGACGTAGTCATCCATCCCTGCTTGCAGGCACTTTTGCACGTCTTCATCCATCGACAACGCGGTTAACGCAATGATAGGAACAGTCCGGTCGATAACCCGGGAGCCAGGGGCGCGGATCGAACGGGTGGCCGTGAAACCATCCATAACCGGCATGGAGCAGTCCATCAACACCAGGTCGAAAGGACTCGACTCCAGGGCCTCAATTGCAGCCCTGCCATCGCTTACCATTTCAGCCTTGTAGCCAGCGGACTCCAGGATCGCACATTCCACCAGTTGATTAGGGGCACTGTCCTCCACAACGAGAATGCGGACTTGGTTAGTTTCAGATGACTGCTTTGAACGATTACACATTTTTCAATACTCGTAATGTTTTTCAATCGGTTATGAAGGGAGCGAAATCATCAATTCGCGTCCGTCATAGAAGATGAAATGTCAGTAAGTTAAATTGGCTTAAACTTCCAGCATCTATTTTACATATGAGAACCAAGGTAAGCTAACCGGCTTCGGGTCTCTTCGAAACCGGTTAACCTGCTTGCGTCCCCTCAAATGTCCTTGTATAAGTTGTGGCCCGCGCTGAATTTGTTGAACATGGCACAACATGCATCGATTGGCAATTCTGGTATTTATCCGTTAAAAGACTAGTAATTGTGACAGTCCCCCAGTACACCGACTTCATACATCATATGGTCGTAGTACAACGATCTGCTGCAAGGATGCTTCGGATGATACAGGGCAGGGATGTCTTGAAAGCTGAGGTTTTGCTGCTGTTAACGTGTTTGAATTATTTTTGCCAGGTCGCAGATCAAATTTCAGCGTGTGCCTCAGTTTCTCAAGACCGCCGATTTCTTCCAGTTGGAACGATTCAGAAAAAAATCAAGATCTAAAAGATGTTAAACGGGGATATTTTGACAGCTGGCCTTGGGCAGGTTCAGGATTTGGTAAACAATCCTGACTGTGAGCTCATTCAAGGCTTCGGTATCATTTTGGCTAGTATACTAAACCCCCCATACAGGAAGAAGTTGCTGCAATGAATCATAACGGGGCCGGTTAAACACCAGAGAGGGGTTAGCAAATGAAACGTCCACGCATTTTTCTCGCCGATGACCATTGCCTTCTTTTAGAGGCGTTCCGCACTCTCCTGGAACCCAAATATGAAATTGTAGGCACCGCCACCGATGGCCGGGAGATGCTGGCGAAGGTCTCAAAACTTGAGCCGGACGTTGTTGTGCTGGATATCTCCATGCCCAATCTGAACGGCTTCGATGCCGCGGAAAAACTCAAGAAAGTGCTGCCGGAAGCCAGGATCGTGTTTCTCACGATGAACGGCGAACCGGATATGGTCACAGAAGCGTTCAAAATCGGGGCCAAGGGCTATCTCCTGAAAAATTCTGCAGCTTCCGAACTATTCCAGGCCATCGATGCGGTCCTCCGCGGAGACAGTTATGTATCACCTCAGCTCACGCAGGGCATGATCGGTTCTTTCATGAAGAATCCCGACGGTGAGAAGGTGCATGGGCAATTGACATTGCGCCAGCGGGAAGTATTGCAGCTACTTGCAGAGGGCAAAACCATGAAAGAGGTCGCATCGGTTCTGTTTATCACGCCAAGAACGGTTGCTTTTCACAAGTACCAAATGATGGAAGACCTCGGTGTCAAGAGCAACTCGGAGTTGATTCAATATGCCTTCAAGCATGGGCTCGCATCCTGAACAGGTGTACGTGATGCCGGGGGTTTCATTGTGAGAATCTCAAGAGCACTTGATTAATGGAATGATGGCACTCACACTTCAGCCTATCTTTGATGACAGGGAAATAAGAATGCACCGGGTTTGCAGCGTGTGTATGGTCCAACCGGATACATCACGCACTTTGTAGGGAAGCAGTCAGAAGTAATATGGGCGTCAAGACAAACAGGGATGTTTTTTGGCTGATATGCAGCCAATTGGGATTACTCATGATTCTCATGCTGTGCCCGCCTGCTCTTTTTGCCAATGAGACACTCATCTTGCCGGATGATGCCGGCAATTATCCCATCGGGCGCTATCTCGATATCCTGGAAGACAAACAAGGCAATTGGAGCATTGAAGACGTAACCTCGCCTGAGATATCGTCTCAATTCATCAAGAGCAACGTTGATGTTCCAAATTTTGGCTTTTCGAAATCGGCTTACTGGGTTCGGGCCAGTATACAAAACCCGAACCCTGGAAAAGACCATTTGCTGCTGGAAGTTGCTTATCCTCTGATCGACCATATCAAGCTTTTCATATTCTCCGCCGACGGCCGGGTAACCACCAGGGAATCGGGCGACAAACTGCCTTTTTCACACCGCGATATCATTTACAGGAATTTCGTTTTCAAGTTACCGCCAGATGATCATGCAACGCTCTACATGAGAATTGAATCAAAAGGCTCCATGCGGCTGTTACTGAGACTATGGAATTCAGTTGACTTCATTCAACATGTAAGCAATGACAAACTCATATCCGGTACGTATTACGGATTGATGTTGGCGATGGCAATATACAATCTGTTGATATATCTTCAGCATTAGAAAAAAAAGCTATTTGTTCTACGTTTCTTATGTTGTGTCCTTCATGCTGCTTCAAATGTCGCTGAATGGATTTGCATTTGAGAGACTATGGCCGGGTTTCCCGCTGTGGGCTAACCAATCGATTCCTTTTTTGATCGGCGCTGGTATCTTCTGGGGTTTTATGTTCGCGCAAAACTTCATGAATAGCAGGGAATTGTCGCCCAAGCTGGATAAGGCCTTGACCGCGTCGTTGATCCTGTCGGTGCTTCTGATGATTTCGGCCCTGGTGTTAGATTTTTCGCTCAGCATCAAGTTTGGCATCGTCCTGGCCGTTATTTGTCCCATTATCGCGCTTGCAACCATTATTCAATGCGTATTGAAGGGCTCGCGCCCCGCAAGATTTGTTTTAGCCGCATTTACACCCTTTCTGATTGCAATGATCTTCACCGCTCTGAGCGCATCTGGAATCCTGACAGTAAACGCTCCGTTTGGCAGTCTTCTTGAAATGACCTCGGTGTTCCAGGTGTTATTGCTTTCATTCGGACTGGCGGATCACATCAACGTCATTCGGAAACGCAGTGAGGACAGCACCGGAAAACTGATGATTGCAAACACGGAGCTTCGGGAATTTCAGAAAAACCTGACTCAACTGGTGTCAGAAAGAACCCGGGAATTGAGCGAGGCTAAAGAAGCTGCCGAGGCTGCGAACAACACCAAAACGGAATTTCTCGCGAATATGAGTCACGAGATTCGCACACCGCTGAATTCAGTCATTGGATTTAGCCAGATATTGTTGAACAATAAGGGGCAGTTCAATTTATCGGCAGAGTCGAAAAAATACCTGAACTACATCAGGACCAGTGGAATGGGCCTGCTGGAACTGGTGAATAACACACTGGATCTTTCAAAAATTGAAGTCGGGAAAATGAAGTTGTCTTATGAACAAATAAATTTGCATAAACTGGTTCAACACGTGTTCGAAGTGAACACCGTGCAGGCGCAGGAAAAACATATTGCTTTTGACCTGGATATTCTCCCGGGCACACCACTATTGGCGGTTACTGACGGTACACGACTCACCCAGGTGTTGATGAACCTGATAGTCAATGCGATTAAATTTACACCGGCCGGGAAGGCGGTAAACGTTCAGACCAGGTTGGAAGGGGAAAGCTTGGTTTTTACCGTGAGGGACGAGGGAATCGGTGTTCCGATCCACAGACAGGAGGCGATATTTGAGGGCTTTGTACAAGCCGACGGCAGTACAACCAGAAAGTTCGGAGGCTCGGGCCTGGGGCTGACCATTACAAAACAGATCGTTGAATTAATGGACGGTGAAATCGGAATAGAAAGTGCTGAAGATGAAGGCTGCTGCATCACCGTACAAATTCCCTATATTGCGTGCGAAGAATCGCAAGAAACGGGTCCTGCCGACGATAAACCGGATGTCGTCTTCGGTTCCGGGAATTGTGTGTTGGTTATAGAAGATAACCTGATAAACCAGGAGATGATACGGGCCATACTTGAAAACCTGGGTATCACCGTTCATATAGCGGAGAATGGTTTTATCGGAGTACAAAAAACCCTGGAACTGCACCCTGACCTGATCTTATTGGACCTGCATATGCCGGTAATGGATGGATTTCAAACCGCAACGAAAATCCGCGAAAATCCCGAATGCCAGGAAGTACCTATCGTAGTGCTATCGGCAGACGTATTGACCGCTCAACGGCAAAAGGCAAGTTCGCTTGGAATCGAAGATTACCTGACCAAACCGATAGACATGGACCGGTTAATGCCGATTCTGAAGAGACACCTCTCCTTTGAGCATTAATTGACGGGCAAATAGCTTTTTTTCAAGGGGTTAATTCCGACATCGTCATTCCGCATCAGTCGATCTCCAGTGCCAGCAATTCTGAGCAAGTCTCCTTGTAGCAAGGTATCAGAACCTCAACCAGTTTCTCCGTTGACGCCATATCTGCAGCTTCTGCCACCGCCTGGAGCTGCTGACAGAGTTCCGCCAGGTGTTCAGCGCCAAACTCAACTGACGATCCTTTCAGAGAGTGCGCGTGGAAGGCAATCTGTTCCAGATTTTCACTTTCAATACCCGCTTCGATACTGCAAATGTTTTTGGGTGTACTGTCCAGGTAAATCTCGATCAGGCGTTGCAGTAACAATGGTTGATCGCGGAATCGATCAAGTTGAATATTATTGATGAGTGTTGGCATAAGTTGTTAACCCCTTAAAAACGTGGATTCAAATTTTTTACACGACCAGCCCGGTATTAACACGCGTCCAGTAGGCTGTATCCTTTAGCACCGGTACTCCTTCAAGGGTCGTGCGGAGATCCTTGATGTTTACCGGTTTGCTTATGTATGCGTCCATGCCCGCAGCAAGGCAGCGCTCCCGGTCTCCCGACAGTGCAGAAGCGGTCATCGCAATGATGTAGGGTCGATCTTTTCCGGAAAATTCCCGCCAGATCGCACGACTGGTTTCAAACCCGTCCATACCGGGCATCTGTACATCCATGAATACTGCGTCGTAGCTTGCGGTTCTGATTGCTGCGAGGGCCTCAAGACCGCTTTCGGCGGTGTGAACTTCGTGGCCTATACTCTCCAGCAGTAGCATAGCGACCCGCCGGTTGATCGGATTGTCATCGACCACCAGGGTCTTGAGCAACCGTTCGGGTTTTTGCTGTTTCGCCGGTTGAATGTTCTTGTCACCCGAATCACCTGTTAATACCTGTGGCGCCAGAACCGAACTCAAGGTTTCGAGCAGGAGTTCAGGTTGGACTGGTTTCGTGAGGGAGGCAACTGCGCCGAGCTTATCTTCAATGGATTGATCATCGACCCTCCTGGCCGATAGCGTCACGATGGAAATTTGTTTCGTGGCACAAATTTCGCGCATGTTACCCGCCCATTCTGTACCGGTGGAGGACAGACCCATTGGGTCTACCAGCACCAGGTCGAAACTGTCGCTGGCCCAAAGCTTTTCCAGACCCTTGCTTGCTGAGCCCGCGGTCTGAACTCGCATACCCCAGAGTCCAATTTGCCGGCTCAGGTGATCCTGCATTGCTGCAGAGTCATCGATGACAAGTAGTGTCTTACCGTCAAGGTAGAGATCGGTTTGCCTAAGAAATTCGCGATCTGGTCCTTCGACCGGGCTGGTCAAAAATGTAAAATGGAACGTAGAGCCTTCACCCTCGGTGCTATCTACCCAGATTTTGCCACCCATCAACTCTGCCAAATGCTTGGAGATAGCCAGTCCGAGGCCGGTGCCTTCGAAATTGCGGCTGGCTGAGCTATCAACCTGGCTAAACGGTTTGAACAGGCGATCGAGCCTCTCGGCCGGGATTCCGTTGCCACTGTCTTCGACCAGGATATGAATTTCCTGCGTGTTATTGACTTGTTGACCCGCCGAAACCGAGACCATGACCTGACCGGAGTCAGTGAATTTCACCCCATTGCTGACCAGGTTAATCAGTGCCTGCCGGGTACGTTGTCGATCACCTACGATGGCCTCTGGAGTTCCAGCCTCCATCCAGTAACCGAGGTCGAGTCCTTTCTGGGCTGCGATGGGTGCAATAACGTCAAGAACATCTTCAATACATTTGCGCAGATCGAAGGCCTTATGTTCAATTTCAACATGCCGGGACTCGATCTTTGAAAAATCCAGTATCTGGTTGATGACCTCGAGTAAGCGAATCTCCGCTCTTACGGATAATGTCCAGTTGTTCGCGCTGCGCCGGATTCAACGGGGTTTCGTTCATCAGGGTAGCCATACCGAGTACACCGAACATCGGTGTACGAATCTCGTGACTCATGTTCGCGAGAAATTCGCTCTTGGCTTCATTGGCAGCCTGGGCGTCCTCGGCTGCCTTGCGCAGGGTCTCGCGTGTGCGTTCCTTGGTTCTCTGAATACTTAAAAACTTCAGGACGATCAGCAACGCCAGTAATGCGTAGAGTGAATAAGCCCACCATTGCTGCCATGGCGGTGTAGAGACGGTGATTGGAAGATTGATGCCTTCGTTGTTCCATACGCCATCGCTGTTGGACCCGCGTACCCGCAAGGTGTAGTCACCGGGCTCGAGGTTGGTGAAGGAGATCTGGTTTCGATTCCCAAGCTCAATCCAGTTCTGATCCAGACCATCCAGCTTATATGCATAGTGATTGTCGCTTGGTGAACGGTAGTCGAGTGCCGCAAATTCGAAGGAGACTACGTAGTCCCTGTAACTCAGGTCCAGCTGTTCAAGCTGGTTGAGGGGGTTCTCGACAAATGCGGGTTCATTGAGCTTCAGAAACGAGGTGAACGCGAGTGCCGGCACGGTTGTATTTCGTTCGATCTGTTCCGGGTAGAAAGCATTGAAACCATTCAGTCCACCAAAGAAAAGCTCACCGGACTCACTGCGGTAATAGGCTCCGAGGTTAAATTCATCCGCTTGCAGGCCATCAGTGGCGAGGAAGCTCTCGAATTCTTTTTTGCCAGGCTCAAAGCGTGCCAGACCCCTGTTGGTCGACAGCCAAAGGCCGTTCTGCGAGTCGGGTAATATGCCATAAACCACGTTATTCGGAAGCCCGTCGCGTTCCAGGTAACGGGTGAAGGTCGTTGTTTCCACATCGGCACTCAATTCTTTGAGGCTATTGAGTCCACCACCCTGGGTGCCAATCCATAGAACACCGCTTTCATCCATATAGAGGCTAAGGACCTCATCACTGCTGAGGCTGGTACTACGGTTCTGATCATGCTTGAACCAACGGAACGCCTGTTTGTTGCGGTCAAAGAAATTGAGTCCTGACCCGAGCGTGCCAATCCACAGTGCGCCGGACGGATCTTCGGCGATGGTACTGACCTGGTCTCCGCTCAGGGAGGATGGATTTCCCGCTTCATTCCGGTAGTTTGTGAAGCTACTGGTGTTGCGATCGAAACGGGCGAGGCCTCCACCGTAGGTACCTATCCAAATGTTTCCCTGGCGATCTTCGAAGATCGTCATGATGACATCGCTGGGCAGGCTGTCCGGGCGTGTTTCATCGGCGCGGAAATGCTCAAACAGGTCACTTCCGGCAGGTCTGCGATTGAGTCCGCCGGAAACGGTTCCAACCCACAAAGCCTGCTCACTATCAATCAACAGAGCTGTTACCCTGTCATCGCTGAGGCTGGATGCATCCTGTGGATCATGACGGTAAACCCGGGTCGAACCCTTGGAGCGATCAACGACATTGAGTCCACCATCGACGGTTCCGACGTAGAGCAAGCCATTTTTATCTTCTGTAAAAGCATGCACGACATTGAAGTTCTGGCCGTCAGCGTTGCCCTTGTAGTGACCGAATGCCCAGGCAAGAGGATGCCAGCGATCAAGCCCGCCACCCTGGGTACCTACCCAAAGCATTCCGCTGCGATCCTGGAATATCATGGTTACACGGTCACCGGAAAGACTCGATGGTTCTTTGGGATCGTGCATATAACGAACAAATGTTCCATTTTCCTGAAACAGGTTGATACCATCATCGGTGCCTACCCACAAGCGGCCCCCATCGTCTTCAAAAATTGTGCGGACACGGTCCTCGCTAAGACTCGATGCGTCAGCCTCATCGTATTTGAACTGTACAAAAGTACCGGTAGAACGGTTAAACCGATTGAGACCGCCACCCAGGGTGCCGATCCACAAACGTCGCTGACTGTCCTCGTAGATTGAGCGGATCTTGTTATCGGACAGACTGGATAAATTTTCAGGGTCGGCTTTAAAGCGGGTGAAAGTTTGCGTGGTGCGGTCGTAGAGATTCAATCCCTCACGTGTGCCGATCCACAAACGGCCGGTACTGTCTTCATGGATTGCACGAACGCGGTTATCCGACATTGATTTTTCATCTTCCGGATCGGTCTGAAATTTCTTCCAGGCGCCTGTTTCCTCATTAAAACTGTACAGACCCGACTGATGTAGACCCAGCCACAAGACGCCATTCCTGTCCTGTGTTATGACACGCACACGTTCCCGGTCAAAGCCCTGGGGTGCGCCGATCTCTTCGGTGTAATGTACAAATGACTCGGCTTGAGCATCCCAACGACTGAGGCCACCACCTTCGGTTCCGACCCAAAGACGCCCTTGCGGATCCAGGTGCAGTGCAAAGATCGAATCATTTTGTAACGAACCGGGGTCTTGTGGATCGTGTTTGAGTTGAACGAAGCGGTATCCATCGAAACGATTGAGTCCGTTCTGGGTTCCAAACCACATAAACCCGGCCGGATCCTGCACAGCAGCGGTCACGGTTGCCTGGGAAAGCCCGTCTTCGAGAGAAAGAGAGGCAAAGCGGATGTTGGGTGTCTGGGCCAATACCTGGCCTGTGAAGAGCATTCCGACAAGAAAACCTACGCAAACACCGAAGTTTTGTATCCTGTCTTTAATATACGCCTTGATGGTCGTATTCATTCTTCTTCCCCTGATCAATTGTTTGGCGATTTCCGGCATCTGGTCCGGTCGCTATTCTTGTTCTACCCACGTATTGACTGCACTCGTGAAAACCGACAGATCGGCATCCAGGAATGGGTTACCATCCAGGAACGGGTTACCATCTAGAAACGGGTTGCCATCCAGGAATGGACTGCCATCCAGGAACGGGTTGCCATCCAGGAACGGACTGCCATCCAGGAACGGGTTGCCGTCAACCCAAGAAGAGGGGCTGGCGTCCCAATGGCCGTTCCAGTGATATCCGGCGCCTTCGATGTAATAATTGCCGTCGGCATCCTGTCGGCTTGGCCCGATGTAATGTTCCGCATCGATCAGTTCCAGACCGATATTCAAACCACCATTGGCACAACCGACATCAGTTGTATGGATCGCAGCATATGCATCAACGCGTCCCGCACCCTGCTGGAACAGGCTGTACTTCAATTGTCCCTGATTCGATCCTTCCCCATACACGGCAGGCTTGGCAGAGGCCATCAACCGGCACTTGACGTCGTCGGGTGTAAGCCATGGTTCTACTTGCAACAAAAGCGCCGCAACGCCGCTGACCATGGCCGCAGACTGGGAAGTCCCGGACATGGTGAAGTACTTCTCACCATCGTGCCATTCGGGGTGCGCTTTAGCGAGCGTACTTTTAACCCGTGTCAGCGCAACCATGTGGCCGCCCGGTGCCACGATCTCGGGCTTGACGAAGCCTTCATGGGTGGGGCCCGCAGAAGAAAAGCGTGCCAACTTGTCGTTGCTGGTGTCCTCAGGTGTGTAACTGTCAGTCATCGCCCCGACCGTGATGACATACGGGACGTTTCCAGGCACCCCGATCGTCCTTGGATCAGGACCCGTGTTACCCGACGATGTGACCACCACGATACCGGCGTCCCAGGCCGCCATAACGGCCTGATTGACGGGGTCTTCCCAATAATAGGATTGAGGTGGCGCACTGAATGACAAGTTTAAAACGCGGATACCGTAGGTTTCCTTATTTTCAACTATCCAGTTCAGGCCCCTGATCACGTTCGCGTACGTGCCGCTGCCATCGGTACCGAAAGCCTTTACCGCAACCACGTCGGCTGCCGGTGCGATACTGTTGTATTTATCCGGGTCAGAGATTGGCCGCGATTGGTTGAGGATAATGCTCGCGATGTGGGAGCCGTGACCATGCTTGTCGAGACCTTTGTGTTCCACGTCGGTAATCGCGTTATAGCGGTTGAGTAAACGATCACGGCCTTCGAATTGACGAAGCTCTTGTGTCAACATAAAACCACTATCCAGGATTGCCACCGTCACACCTTCACCCAGCACGCCTTCCTCATGGACAAGATCCGCATCAACAACACGCGGATAGGCGACGTAGAGTGAATCACCGCCAGCTGTTCCGCTGATCTCCACTGAACTGTTTTTGTGCAGGGTAAATCCACGAAGCTTCAGGGTCTCACGCTGTTGCGAGTCGAGCGTGGCTGCGACCGCATTGATGATGCCCAGCTCGTGGGTAATATTACCCCCTATGTCCTGCACCGCGTTTTGGGCCTGGCCCATGCTCGCTGCCTGCACGATGTAAGAGCCTGCAACTGTATCCGCATTGGTACGGTTGCCCTGCTGGAGATACGCCAGCAGGAGAAATACCGATGCAATGGTGACGATGCTGGTAGTTAATTTTCCTGAAATCCTTAGCATGATAATCTCCTGTCCCCTTTTCATTTTCAAATTAAAATAATTTCACTTGCTATTCTTGTTCTACCCAGACATTGATCGAACTCGTAATAGTGGTCAGATTCGAATCCAGGAATGGGTTGCCATCCAGGAACGGGTTGCCGTCCAGGAAGTGGGTTGCCATCCAGGAACGGGTTGCCATCCAGGAACGGGTTGCCATCCAGGAATGGGTTGCCATCCAGGAACGGGTTGCCATCCAGAAACGGGTTGCCATCGAGGAACGGGTTGCCGTCCACCCATGAGAAACCATCCCAGCTGTAGTCAGTGTCCCAGGCATAATTTAATGAAGCACCTTCAATGTAGAAGCCGATTTCGCCGTCATAGCGGGCCGGGCCGACAAAGTGGGTACCGTTGAGATCCTGCTTGGAATCGAGACCGCCGTTGGCACAGCCAAGATTGACATTGGCATGTATTGCGCGGTTGGCATTAATCAGACCCGCTCCCTGCTGGAAGACGCTATAGGCGAGTTTGTTATTGGCATTGACCGCGGGTTTTGTCGTCGACATCAACCTGCACTTGACATCGTCCGCTGACAACGTCGGGTCGGCATCCAGCATCAAGGCTACAACACCACTGGCAACGGCCGACGCCTGCGAGGTTCCGGACATGATGAAGTAATCCAGACCGTCATGGAACTCGGGGTGCTGCTGCGCTAGGTGCGAATTCGGAGGCATGAGCCCCAGCAGGTGACCACCGGGGGCAATGACGTCTGGCTTGACGAATCCGTCGACGGTAGGTCCGACACCGGAGTAGGAACTCAGGTAGTCGTCGTCTTTATTGCCAGTGGTGAAGGCGTCACTGATTGAACCGACGGTGATCACGTAGGGTACGCTACCCGGCACACCGATGGTCATCGGTTCCGGCCCGGTGTTACCCGCTGAGGTCACCACGACGATACCCGCATGCCAGGCCGCCATCACCGCCTGGGCGAGTGGGTCCTGCCAGTAAAGTGACTGCGCCTGTGAACCGAAGGAAAGGTTCACGACCTTGATGTCGTAGACAGCCTTGTTTTGAACGATGAAATCAATACCGCGGATGACATCGAGATAGCTGGAGCTGCCATCGGCACCGAATGCCTTAACCGAAACGAGATTGGCCATCGGCGCCACACCGTGACTTTTACCCGGGCCTGATGTCTCGCTGCTCAACAGCACGCTTGTCACGTAGGTACCGTGTCCATTGTCGTCGGTATTTACAGTCGGCAGACCCACTGCGTCGATCTGATCCAGGATCGCGTCGTACTGCACCAGCACACGGCCCTCGTTGTTTGAGTTGTAGTCGAGGGCGGGATGCGGCCAATAGCCTGTATCCACCACTGCCACGGTCACACCGGATCCCAGCGTGCCCTCGGTCGTGCACCACGGTTGCCTCAACGAATTCGGCGTGGCTGGCGTCCGGCTCATAGGTCGTATACGAAATAGTCAATTTTGGCGCCAGGTTCTGGTTTCCATGGCTATCAGCACCATCCCAGGATTCTGCTGTCCTGGTGCCGGAACCGGATATGAAGAAAACCAATGAATTGTCACTACTGGCCCAATTACTACGGCTGACGATTTCCTGGACAACGCTGCTCAGATCAGGTGTTTTCTGGTCTGATCCTGCCATACCTGTCGAATCATCGTTCCAGGCGTTTGGCGCCCAGCTAACACTTGACGTGGTATCCGGTCTTGAGGTGATGTTATTATCATTGTTATTAAAAGTCGCTGCGCCGCTGGCATCCTGCCCCCAGATTGTCAATAAAGCGGGATTCTTATCAGCGTGTTCATCAACCGTGAACTGGATGTTGGCTTCAAGGATGGTTGCATCTTGCGGAATGTTGATTGCATTAAAACGGATGCCAATAACCTGTGCTGGACCCTGGTCTCCATCATTGTCGACCAACTCCAGGTCGGAACTGTTCAAATACATATCACCTGTATTGTCTTCTTCCGCATCATCTGAGCTCGAATTAACCAGTCTTGAGAACGTGGTCGTGGCCGATGATGAAGAGTTATCCGGTGATGAAGGGTTACCGGTGAATACGAGTTGCGCGCCACCGTAAGAATCGCCGCCATAGTGTAGTATTCGTCCACCCGTTGAACCTGAAACATCCGTATTACAGAAAGCCAGGGTCCAGGTGCCGTTCGCCTGTTGACCGTCGAATGCACTTAAGGCGTTATCCGGGAAGACATTGCGCTCAAACGTATTTGCTAATACCGTGATTCGAGCCGTCATGTATTGCGGTATTTGACCCGGTCGCCTCATCGTCCAGGTAAAAATTGTAATTGTCCCGGTAATCAACGTCAGTATCCTGCTCAACCAGTGTTACCGTGGTGCCGGCAGGTGAAGTGAGGTTTACCCGCAGGTCGCCGTGAGCGTTATGTTCCACGTCGATACCCACGTTCAGGTCATCAATTATGAAATTGTCGGAAACGTCAAATGTGCGCTCATACTCAGGGTGCGAGAGACATGCATCGCCTCGACGCGCCTTGCGATGCAAAGTGTTCAATTGGATAGGCATTGTCGTCATAGACAAATGTTTGTGAATCGCTGGTAACGCTGACCCTGCCATTAACCAGCACTTTCACACCTTCCATCCCGCGCAGAACCTGCACCTGGGATGCAGACAGGTCTGCCCCTACCGCGTTAATAATCGATAGTTCGTGGGTAATATTGCCGCCGACATCCGTTGCGGCACGTAATGCCTGTTCAAGGCTGCCGGCCTGCACAATATACGAGGTCCGGGTTTCGTCAGCGTTGGTCTGACTGTTCCGCAATGGCGATGCCAGCAACAGGCATAGGGCCGTGATGATGACGATACCCGTAATGATTGGAATGGAACCACGTGAGCTGGCGCGAAGAAGAACTTGTAACATGACGATCACCCCTTATCGGACTGCCTCGGGTGGACTCGTAAGGACTTCCTTGTCTGTCTTTTGCCCTATACCACCCTAAATTTGGACGGTGTGTGCTGATGCTCGCTTAACGGTTAAAAGACCGGCTTCAGAAACGGCACAACACCGCGGCTATCAAGGAATCCATTCCCTCGAGCTTTCCGTGGCGTCCTGCTACAGATATAAATTAACTAGGAAAATGATGCTACAAGGTGGTGTGAGGGGATACTGTTAAAATTAGCAGGGTGTCACTGTAAAAGTACTAGTAACGCAATAATTTGTTGTAGACATCAATCCGGCTTTCTTGATTCGGGTTGACGGGTCATCGGAAAACCGGGTCTGCCCTGGAACTGCATGAGCATCTGCAGTTGCAGATGCTCATCGTGTCGCTTTCTGATAAAGCAATATGAGATTAATGGGACGAGTTCCAATCGCTATTCCTGTTCTACCCAGACATTGATCGAACTCGTAACAGTGGACAGATTCGCATCCAGGTATGGGTTGCCGTCCAGGTACGGGTTGCCGTCCAGGAACGGGTTGCCATCCAGGAACGGGTTGCCATCCAGGAACGGGTTGCCATCCAGGAACGGGTTGCCATCCAGGAACGGGTTGCCATCCAGGAACGGGTTGCCATCGAGGAACGGGTTGCCATCGAGGAACGGGTTGCCGTCCACCCATGAGAAACCATCCCAGCTGTAGTCAGTGTCCCAGGCATAATTTAATGAAGCACCTTCAATGAAGAAGCCGATTTCGCCGTCATAGCGGGCCGGGCCGACGAAGTGGGTACCATCGAGATCCTGCTTGAGTATCGAGACCGCCGTTGGCACAGCCAAGATTGACATTGGCATGTATTGCACGGTTGGCATTAATCAGACCCGCTCCCTGCTGGAAGACGCTATAGGCGAGTTTGTTTTGGTTATTGACCGCGGGTTTTGTCGTCGACATCAGCCTGCACTTGACATCGTCCGCTGACAACGTCGGGTCGGCATCCAGCATCAAGGCTACAACACCACTGGCAACGGCCGCCGCCTGCGAGGTTCCGGACATGATGAAGAAATCCAGACCGTCATGGAACTCGGGGTGCTGCTGCGCGAGTTGGGAATTCGGAGGCATGAGCCCCAGCAGGTGACCACCGGGGGCAATCACGTCTGGCTTGACGAATCCGTCGATAGTGGGTCCGACACCGGAGTAGGAACTCAGGTAGTCGTCGTCTTTTTTGCTTTTGGTGAAGGCATCACTGATTGAACCGACGGTGATCACGTAGGGTACGTTACCCGGCACACCGATGGTCATCGGTTCCGGCCCGGTGTTACCCGCTGAGGTCACCACGACGATACCGGCATGCCAGGCCGCCATTACCGCCTGGGCGAGTGGATCCTGCCAGTAAAGTGACTGCGCCGGTGAACCGAAGGAAAGATTCACAACCTTGATGTCGTAGACTGCCTTGTTTTGAACGATGAAATCAATACCGCGGATGACATCGAGGTAGCTGGAACTGCCATCGGCACCGAATGCCTTGACCGAAACGAGATTGGCCATCGGCGCAACACCGTGCTTTTTACCCGGACCCGATGTCTCGCTGCTCAACAGCACGCTTGTCACGTAGGTACCGTGTCCATTGTCGTCGGTATCTACAGTCGGCAGACCCACTGCGTCGATCTGGTCCAGGATCGCGTCGTACTGCACCAGCACGCGGCCCTCGTTGTTTGAGTTGTAGTCGAGTGCGGGATGCGGCCAATAGCCTGTATCCACCACTGCCACGGTCACGCCGGATCCCAGCGTACCCTCGGAGTGCACCGTGCTCGCTTCAACGTATTCGGCGTAGTTGGCATCAGGAACATAGGTTTCGAACAGGAAGCTGACATCATCGATCCACATTTTTTTGCCGTCGTCAGCACCGGTAACGCGGAATCGGACACGTGTCTGAGTTCCGATATACCCGGTTACATCGATAACTTCGAGCGCGGCTTGCGGTACGCCTTCCTCATAAACCTTCAGCACATCGTAGCTACTGCCGCCGTCGCGGGAAATCTCGGCCACGATCTGGTCGTCTTTCTCCAATTCATGAAAATACGAGTAAACCAGGCTGGCGGAGCCGGCACCATAAAGGTCTGCTTCGCGGTATACATTATTTCCAAGCTGTTTGGCTTCGAACTTCAGACAGTATCCGGCCAGGCACTCGTTTTCTTCTTTGATCCTGACATTGCCATTGTTGACCTCACCGTCATCACTCTCGACCCATGCTCCGGACCATCCCAGGGTTCCATCATTGCCAGCGTATGTTTCAGTCTCGAACTCGTCGCGAATGGACTCGTGGTTAACCGGCGGCAGGTTTCCAGAGTAGCCGTCACCTATGTCGACCAATAACTGCAGGTCATCAATCCAGGCTTTCTTGTGTTTTTCGTCACCGGTGATGCGGAAACGTATACGGGTTTGTGATCCGATGAAGTCCGAAACGTCGAACATTGCAAACGCCCTTTGCTTGAAGTTGACAGTTTCACTATAAGTCGCCAGCACGCTATAAGTTGCGCCACCATCCTGCGAAATCTCAGCGACTGCCCGGTCATTACCCTCAAATTCATGATAGTAGAAATAGGTCAGCACGGCTCCAGCCACCCCTTCCAGGTCGACCTCGCGGTAAATATTCCGGCCCACTCCATCTCCAAGTTCGAGTTTGAGGCAATTGGATTCACCCAGGCAATCTGATTCACGCTTGACCCTGATATTGCCATTGTCGACCTCGCCGTCGTCCTGCTCTACCCAGGGGCCGGCCCAGCCAAGATCACCATCAGAACCAGTGTAGGAAATATCGAGGAACTCGTCCCTGACCGTTACCAGGTCGTCATACACAAATGTTTGTGCTTCGCTGGTAACGCTGACCTTGCCATTAACCAGCACTTTCACACCTTCCATCCCGCGCAGAACCTGCACCTGGGACGCAGACAGGTCTGCCCCTACCGCGTTAATAATCGAAAGTTCGTGGGTAATATTGCCGCCGACATCCGTCGCGGCAAGTAATGCCTGTTCAAGGCTGCCGGCCTGCACAATATACGAGGTCCGGGTTTCGTCAGCGTTGATCTGACTGTTCCGCAATGGCGATGCCAGCAACAGGCATAGGGCCGTGATGACGACGATACCCGTGATGATTGGAATGGAACCACGTGAGCTGGCGCGAAGAATAACTTGTAACATGACGATCACCCCTTATCGGATTGACTCGGGTGGACTCGTAAGGACTTCCTTGTCTGTCTTTGGTCCCATACCACCCTAAATTTGGACGGTGTGTGCTGCTGCTCGCTTAACGGTTAAAAGACCGGCTTCGAAACGGCACAACACCGTGGCTATCCAGGAATCCATTCCCTCGAACTCTCCGTGGCGTCCTGCTACGAATATAAATTTACTATTAAAAATGATGCTACAAGGTGGTGTGGAAGGGCACTGTTACAATTTGCAGGGTGTCACTGTATAAATACTAGTATTAGCAATAAATTGTTATAGACATTGATTCGGGTTGACGGGTCATCGGAAAACCGGGCCTGCCCTGGAACTGCATGAGCATCTGCAGATGCAGATGCTCATCGTGTCGCTTCTGATAAAGCAATATGAGATTTATGGGACGAGTTCCAATCGCTATTCCTGTTCTACCCAGACATTGATCGAACTCGTAACAGTGGACAGATTCGCATCCAGGTATGGGTTGCCATCGAGGAACGGGTTGCCGTCCAGGAATGGGTTGCCATCGAGGAATGGGTTACCGTCCAGGTAAGGATTGCCATCGATAAATGGGTTGCCATCAATAAATGGGTTTCCGTCAATAAATGGGTTGCCATCAACAAACGGATTGCCATCCAACCAGGTAAAGCCGTCCCAGGAGTAGTCCGTATCCCAATCGTAACTTTCAGATGCTCCCTCAATATAGAAGCCTATTTCGCTGTCGTAACGGGCCGGACCAACAAAATGGACGTCATTGAACAAATCCGCCTGAACATCGAGGCCATGGTTGCCACAGCCGAGATTGACATTGGCGAATATCGCCCTGGTGGCATTGACAAGTCCTGCGCCTTGTTGGAAAACGCTGTAAGCGAGATTGCCATTTTCGTCCTGCGCAGCACGCGTGGTCGACATCATCCGGCATTTCACATCATCCGGCGTCAGTGTCGGATCGGCGTCAAGCAGCAAGGCCACGACACCACTCACCACAGCAGCGGCTTGTGAGGTTCCCGACATGATGAAGTAATTACCACCGTCATGGAACTCAGGATGCTGCTGCGCGAGATATGAGCCTTTTGGCATAAGACCGACCAGGTGACCACCGGGGGAAACGACATCCGGCTTGACGAACGCATCTATGGTTGGCCCCGCCGAGGAATAAGAGCTGAGGTAATCGTCGGTATTATCATCACGGGTAAAGGCATCACTCACCGAACCGACCGTGATCACATAAGGTACATTTCCGGGCACCCCAACCGTCATTGGATCCGGCCCCCGGTTACCGGCAGAGGCCACCACGACGATACCGGCATTCCATGCCGCCATTGCCGCCTGGGCAAGCGGATCCTGCCAGTAGAGCGATTGCGCCTGGGAACTGAAAGAGAGGTTCAGTACCCGGATATTTAAATTCGACTTGTTTTGACGACGAAATCGATGCCCCGGATCACGTCAATATACGAGCCACTGCCATCGGCGCCAAAGGCCTTGACTGAAACGAGATTGGCCATCGGTGCCACACCGTGGCTGCCGTAGATACCTGTCTCGCTGCTCATCAGGACACTGGTCACATAGGTTCCGTGCCCGTTATCATCGTTGGCGACGGTAGGCAGTCCATCCGAAACTTTTTGGTCAGTGATTGCATCGTACTGCATGAGTACCCGGCCCTGGTTGTTAGAGTTGTAATCCAGTGCGGGATTAGGCCAATAGCCAGAGTCAATTACTGCCACGGTCACACCTGAACCCTCTATGCCTTTGCTGTGGAGCTTGGTCGCTTCAACATAGCTGGTGTGATAGGCCTCAGGATCGTAGTCCGCGACGATGGACTTGATATTGGGCGCCAACAAACTCGGAGGAGCGGACGCCAACAAATTTTGAGCAGCGATCCGCACCCTTCCATTCTCAAGCACTTTCACGCCTTCTACCTGGCGCAGAAATTCCACCTGGGACGGAGTAAGATTTGCCCCTACCGCGTTAATAATCCCAAGTTCGTGGGTGATTTCACCTCCAACGTCCTTGACGGTGCCAAGCGCTTGCTCCAGGCTGACTGCTTGTACGATATAGGAAGTACTTACCACTCCAGAATTGGTAACGAAATCCTGCCGTTGAGATAACAGGAAAACAAGCACCAATGAGAATGCTGCAACCAAGAAAATCTTGCTGGTGACCCGAAAGTTGATTTGATAGTAAATTTTGGTTTTTAACACGGCTGCTAGCCCCCTATTTGACAAGCTGAATTTACCGCTTGTATGTCCCTTGGTACCCGTCTGAATTTGAATCTCTTTCCGGAGAGATTCCGGGTTTATGGAAATCCTTGTCCTGACGACCTGAACAGAAGATTTTTTTAAAACGGCACACAGCCCCGGCTAACGAGGCTTCCATGCCTTGTATCTTCCGAAGCATCCTGCTGCAGATCGTTTTTGTACGACCCTATGATGTGGGAAATTGGAGTGCGGGGGGACTGCTAGAATTAACAGGTTTTCGATGTACAAGTAACAGAATTCTTACCAGGCTAAGCAACACAACACTCAAAATGTCTCAGGCAATACAGCAACTCACCCCTGAATTAGGAATCAAGGACTGACGCCGCCCGTACAACAAGATATATTTGTTTCGTATTTCCGAAAGACGGTGGCTGACGTGCATGTGCTTGCTATACACAAAACCAATCACCAACCATCGGTACTGAACGATATCCATGGAGAGTTATTACCAGCCCCAGGGTCTGCTTGAGTTTTCGAGCGTTCAGAACCCTTGGTGCCAAGCCTACGATTGAATTAGAGTGCGGGGGGACTGCTAGAATTAACAGGTTTTCGATGTACAAGTAACAGAATTGTTACCAGGCTAAGCAACACAACACTCAAAATGTCTCAGGCAATGAGCCCGTGCCTGAAGGCGAAATGTCAACGGCTCGTGTTTCGCAGATGTGACCTGCGCCCTGCCATTCTGAGGCCTTTCACGCCTTCTACTGGCGCAGAACCTACGCCCGGGACAGCGTAAGATTCGCCCCTGGCGCGTTAACGATTACAAGTTTGTGGGTGATCTAACCGCCTGCATCGGCAAGCGCTTGCTCCAGGTTGACGGCCGGTACGGTCTCAACGCTGCCAAACGCTTGCTCCAGGCTGACAGCCTCTGCGGCGTATGAGCTACGTGCCGCTTCATGATTGCTAACGGTGTCCTGTGGGTGAGATATCAGGAAAACAGTCAGCAGTGAGAATGCTGCAACCACGGTAATATTGGCAGCGACTCCAAATCTGCTTAATTGGTGATTATTGGTGTTTAACATGACTACTTGCTCCCTTTTTGACAAGCTGGAAAAACCGCTTGTATCCCTTGGTACCCGAACAACAAGGAATCTCTTTGCAGGGAGATTCCGCGGGTATGGAAATCCTTGTCCTGACGACCTGAGCAAAAGATATTTTCGGAGTGACACTTAGGAGGGAAGCTTCCTTGCCCTCTGTACTCTGAAGCATCCTGCTGCAGATCGTTTTTGTACTGTTATATGATGAAGGAAATTGCTGTTCAGGGGAACTGATACAAATAACAGGTTTTAGATATATAGCAACCGGAATTGTTAGCAGGCCAGGCAACATGGCATTCTGAATGCCTCAGGCGACCAGCCCGTGCTTAAAAGCGTATTGAATCAGCTCCGAGTTTCTCCTGACGCCGATGTCCTCCATCATTTGGTACTTGTGAAAAGCAACCGTTCTTGGCGTGATAAACAGGACCGATGCGACTTCTTTCATGGTTTTGCCCTCTGCAAGTAGCTGCAAAACTTCCCGCTGGCGAAATGTCAACTGCCCATGTTCTTTCTCACCGGCGGGATCCTTCATGAAAGAACCAATCATGCCCTGCGTGAGCTGAGGTGATACATAACTGTCTCCTCGGAGGACCGCATCGATGGCCTGGAATAGTTCGGAAGCTGCAGAATTTTTCAGGAGATAACCCTTGGCCCCGATTTTGAACGCTTCTGTGACCATATCCGGTTCGTCGTTCATCGTGAGAAACACGATCCTGGCTTCCGGCAGCAGTTTCCTTAGTTTTCCCGCGGCATCGAATCCGTTCAGATTGGGCATGGAGATATCCAGCACAACAACCTCCGGCTCAAGTTTTGTGACCTTCGCCAGCATCTCCCGGCCATCGGTGGCGGTGCCTACAATTTCATATTTGGGTTCCAGGAGAGTGCAGAAAGCCTCTAAAAGAAGACAATGGTCATCGGCGAGAAAAATGCGTGGACGTTTCATTTGCTAACCCTTCCTGGTGTTTAACCGGCCCCCGTTATGTTTCATTACAGCAACTCACCCCTGAACTGGGAATCAAGGACTGACGCCGCCCGTACAACAAGATATATTTGTTTCGTATTTCCGAAAGACGGTGGCTGATGTGCATGTGCTTGCTATACACAAAACCAATCACCAACCATCGGTACTGAACGATATCCATTGAGAGTTATTACCAGCCCCAGGGTCTGCCTGCGTTTTCAGCGTTCAGAACCCTTGGTGCCAAGCTTCGCGAAAAAGGCTTGCTTCCAGTTCCAGGGTTTGGAGTCATTGGTGCCAAGCTTCGCGAAAAAGGATTGCTTCCAGTTCCAGGGTTTGGCGTCATTGGTGCCAACTCTCGCGTAATGGGTTTTTTCACGGTTTCAGATTTTTGAGTATCCGCAGATACCTTCCGCTTGAAGGGTTTGCACACGGATTCAAAGGTCACGGCCCCCGGCACTTCCTTCACACCGGCTTTGGAAGACCTGTCGACAGATGCAAAGTTCTCTTCGTGAAACGACCTGACAGTATCTGGATCACTCCGAACTGTGGCTTTAACATGATTTAGCTTCAGTGGCGTCACACGGTATTTCTGACCAGGTATTCTACCCGTCGTGGCCATTAGTTCATCGCAACTGGAATCTGAAGCCGCTTTATTGGCTACGAAAATCGATTCATAAATCAAAATCATGATCGGCACCGCGACTAAAAAACAGACAACTAATATGGATGTGTAAAGTAACATTGCAATTTCTCCCTTTTGTGACCGCCCTTATTTCGCTTTACTACGCGCAGTCACTGTTATACCCAATCCTCAAGTAGCGAGTCCGGTATGGAACAAAACCCGGAACACCAACTTGACTGGTTGCAATTTGACGTGACATTTCCCTGTCAGTATCTGTCTAATCCTGTGACTAACGCCGCCTGGCGGCCAGGAGTTGCCTTCATGGCTTAAACTGCTTTGAGTCGGACAATCCGTGCCCTCACTAAACGCTATCCGTTAACTGTGGTTCTCACAGGTGAGGACAAGCTTCCTTGTCCATAAAATCTTTGTTTCTGAAAGAACATATTTGTCATGAATATAGTCCTTTGCCCCCTTTTATAATACAAATATCGAGCCATCGGAAATATTTTCTAATTAAATGTATTTATTACATCAAGTTACAAGACATAAATGTAATTTTATTTAAAGTTGTAAACACCATGGTTTGACAACAAATGTCATACAACTGACAGTAGTTGTCAGTCAAATTCTCACGTTGCCCGGGCTGCCTCACTTCCCGGCATATCGAATTTTGTATCGGGCACGCGCGCGCGATTCACTGCAAAGTCTCAAGCGGCTGCCTGTGTATTTAAGGGCTTTTCCGCTGTCAGGTGCACATCGCTGATGGCTCCTTCAATAAAACCGCCTTCGCAATAACAAAGATAAAACTCCCACATCCAGATAAATTCCTCCGGGTAGCCCATATCAATGACCTCTTGAATATGCTCAAAGAAATTACGCCGCCAGTGATTCAGGGTTAAAGCATAATCGCGACCGATATCCTCGACATCCGTCACCAGCATATCGCTGACCCTTGTTATGGTTTCGTTCATTACGGCAAGGCTCGGCAGGCAGCTTCCGGGAAAAATATAGCGCTGGATGAAATCAACATTTTTCTGAGCGTAGGCATATTGATCATCGTGCAATGGTGATAGCCTGTATCAGCATACGCCCGCCCGGCTTCAGTAGCCGGCTGCATTGGCCAAAATAGGTGTCGTACTGAGCGCTGCCGATGGCTTCGATCATCTCGATAGAAACCAGCTTGTCGTAACGTCCTTCGAGGTCACGATAGTCTTCAAGCAGTAATTCAATCCGGTCCTGTAGTCCCGCCTGTTGCACGCGCTGCCAGGCCATTTCATACTGTTGTTTCGATATGGTCGTGGTCGTTACACGACAACCGTAATTTTGTGCGGCATGGATGGCGAAGCCGCCCCAGCCAGTACCTATCTCGACAACGTGGTCGTCGGGTCCAAGATCCAGTTTCCTGCAGACCACATCAAGACGGTGCTGTTGGGCGTCTGCCAGGCTCTGGTCTTCGATGCTCAAATATCGCTGACGAATACATCATCGTCTCATCCAGCCACAGTGCAAAAAAGTCATTGCCCAGGTCGTAATGCGCCGAAATATTACGCCGCGCGCCCTTACGGGTATTGCGGTTTATCCAGTGTAAAAACCGTTGTATGGAACGTGTTAGCCAGGCTGTGCCTTTCTCCATATTGTCCAAAACATCGCGATTACGCAGCAGGATACGAACCAGGCTGACCAGGTCTTCGCACTGCCAGGATCCGCGCATGTAGGCTTCACCCGCACCCACTGAACCGGCAAATGCAATATCGCCATAAAAAGACGGGTCCATCACTTCAATTCTGGCACTCAGTTCCGCCTGTGCCACAGCTTCACCAAAAGAGATGCTGTGCTCACCTTCAACCAGTTGCAGGTTGCCAGTCTCCAGGCGCCTCAGCTGTTGAAGCACCAAGCGGCGCGCAAAGTTTTCCAGCACGCCCGGTCTCGGTTTGGTGGTGAGATGACCTTCGGAGGCCAGGCTAAAGGACTTCATATATTTTTCCTTTCTATCGGGGTGTTTTTAGCGGGGTGGTCGTATACCGGAACACGTTTCAGCCACAAGCGGAGCGCCTGCCAATGAATTGCAAAAATAATTTTCAAAGTCATAAAGGGATAGACCATTAATACACGTGCGAGTGATCCGGTGCTGATCTCAGTGCGCTTGAACTCAAGCGTAGCATCAAATATTTTGCGACCCTTACGGGCGTTTTCCATATGCACGCTCAGGTGCTCCGACGGGCTTGAGAAGCGCCAGTCATAATCGATATCCATCGGCATAAACGGCGAGACGTGCATTTGTTTAACCGGTGAATAACGTTTACTATGTGGCCTTGCCCTGGTCCATCGCTTCACTCAGCACATAACAAAACCGCTCACCCCAGGGCGTATTATTGACCTCGGCCACAATGGTTTCGAGCTGTTGATCAGCGGCATCGAAACAGTAATAAAAACTGACGGGGTTAAAGCAATAACCAAAATAGCTGAGATTGGTCAGCAAGCGCACGGGGCCCTGCGGACGGCTGCCGGTTTCGCCTTCAACCAGGTCGCGTACGGCTTGATCAAGGGGTACGGTGGCGTCACCCAGGTGATTTTCCCTGCGAAAGCGGGCCAATGCAGATCTGCGGGTAGACCACAGCCAGCGATGCCTGAAGACCGTGTCCAATTCGGACAAATCAAGATACATCATGAACAACCGGTAAACGAACTCGTGACCGGTTGGCTGTATACGCCGGTGCCTAACCTGCCCTGCGAAAATCGCACTGTCCATTTTGCAAGTGCTCCTTGAAATGATCTAACGCCGTCAGTGCGCTGACTACCCCGTCTTCATGAAAACCGTTCCGCCAGTAGGCACCACAATAATAGGTCCGATAAGCGCCATTGATTTCAGCATGCCGCTTTTGTGCCTCTATCGATTCCGGGGTAAAAACCGGATGGCTGTATTGAAAACGATCGATGATTTTTTCAGGCCTGATTGCCAGCGAATGATTCAGCGTGACACAAAACGTTGCCGGCGCCTTGATACCCTGCAGAATATTCATGTTATAGGTGACAGCAACACGATCCTGTGAATAACTGGGAATATGGTAGTTCCAAGCTGCCCAGGCTCGACGCTGCCTGGGCATCAGGGAATCATCCGTATGTAAAATTGCTTCATTTGGCTGGTAGTGAAATTTTCCAAGCACCTGCTCTTCAGTCAGGCTCGGGTCTGCCAATAGCAGCAGGGCCTGGTCGCCATGACAGGCCATGAAAACCTGGTCGAATCGCTCGATCTCGTGACCGCGTGACTTTTACTTCAACATGGTCGGGAAACCGCCGTATGGATTCCACCGGTGCGTTTAGCCTGATGCGGTCACGGTGACCGGCCACCAGTTTTTCCACGTAACGGTTGGATCCACCCTTTATCACCCGCCACACCGGCCGGTCGTTGACACTCAACATACCGTGGTTCTGAAAGAAACGAATAAAGAACCCGGCGGGCATTTCACCCATAACCTCCGGCCTGGCCGACCAGATTGCTGCGCCCATCGGTATGATGAAATGATCAATAAACTCGCGTGAATACTTTTCCCTGGAAAGGTAATCTCGTAGTGATATCGGTTCTGCTGTTGATTCGAGCAGACCCGGGGCTTCCCGGTTGAAGCGCAAAATCTCGCGTATCATGCGATGAAATGACGGCCTGAATATATTACTTCGCTGTGCGAAAAGACTGTTGAGTGTGGAGCCACTGTACTCAAGACCGGTTTTTTCGTGCTGAACGCTAAAGCCCATATCGCTGTCCTGCCAGGCGACACCCAATTCATCCAGCAACTGGATAAAGTTCGGATAGGTACGTTCATTGAACACGATAAAGCCGGTATCGATCGCATAGTTCCGGCCGTTGTACTCAACCTCCACCGTGTTGGTATGCCCGCCAATTCGATTGTCCGCCTCAAACACCGTTACATCATGCTCACGGGCAAGATGATAGGCTGCCACATTGCCGGCAATTCCGCTTCCGATGACTGCAATTTTCATTTGTATGGTACCCCGCCCGATGACCTGAGCTGGTTGGACTCCCTGCGTTCCAGCGGTACCGGTTTCAAATCCCAAACCAGGCCCAGTGCTGACATGGCACGGAGAATGTAGTAAGTCATATCGATTTCCCACCAATAGAAACCCTGCCTCACTGAAGCCGGGTAGTGATGATGATTGTTATGCCAGCCTTCTCCCAGCGTCAGTAAGGCCAGCCAGAAATTATTCCGGCTGTTATCAGCGGTGGCATAACGCCGTTTCCCCCAGCGATGTGCCAGGGAATTGATCGTGAAGGTGCCGTGATATAAAAGCACGGTTGAAATAAAGAAACCCCACACGAGCATTTGACCGGCACTTGTGCCCAGTTGCGGTGCATACGCTTCGAGTCCCATGCCCACCAAAAGCAAGCTAACGGCCAGCATGACAGGCATGACGATATCAAAACGATCCAGAAACCTGAGCTCCGGGTAACGCTTCAGATCACGCACACGCGCTTCGTGTACCGGGAAATTTTCACGTGACAGAAACCAGCCGGTATGACTCCACCACAAGCCATGGAACACCGGGGAATGCGGATCATCTTCCTGCTCGGTCGTTGCGTGGTGATGACGGTGATGTGCAGCCCACCAGATAGGTCCACGTTGCACTGATGACGCGCCAATCAGGGCAAAAACAAACTGCATGAGCCGTGAGGTTTTGAAACTCCGGTGCGAAAAATAGCGGTGGTAAAAACCGGTAATTGCAAACATTCGAACCAGGTAAAGCGCTATTGCAGTGCCAACGGCAACCGGACTCCAGCCAACCCAGATTACCCCGAGGCAGGCCAGGTGCATACCGATAAATGGCGGGGTCCGCAACCAGTCTATACGCCTGCTATGAGGTTGCGAAGTCGGTTCTACTGCGGTTGAGTCAAACCAGGCAAGCAGCGAACCCCACCAATTGCGCCAACGCGAATTTTGGGTTATTGCTACCATTTCTGGGGCACCAGCTGAATTTCACCGAGGTCATAACCGACCGACTCCAGCATACTCAGTATTTCCGCATAAGCTGGTGCCGGAATAGAAGGCTCCCTGGCCATAATCCAGACATAGTCGCGCTTGTTACGGCCGATGACCGTGACCGAATAATCTTCATCCAGGTAAATGATCCGGTAATCTGCCTTGATCGGCCATATGAATTGCATTCCCCAGATAGCGTTGGAATCATCACGCACAAAGCCACGTGGTTTATAGGTCTTGAGTTTACCGTCAAAACTGTCGGCATTAAATGTAAAGGTCGTAGCAATACTGCCATCATCATCGAGACGATAGGTTTCAATGGCGTTATGGGCACCTTTTTCGATTGAAGTGGGGATATTGGCAACCACGTACCAGTCACCCATGAACCGTTCGATATCGACATGATCAACTGTTCGTAATGGCTCCATATTGCTACACCCGGCCAGCACGAAACTGAGGCCCGTTATAGAAATTATCCGAATTAGATTTTTCAAAAGCGGCACTCCGTGACATCAAAGTAGTTCGTAACGCAGACGGCGTCCGCCGCGTGCATCGGTTTCCAGCGCCAGCCACTCGTTATTTTCCGAGTACCAGAGCTCAATCTTCATTTCACCGGCTCCCAACTCGTAGCGCCAGGCTGGCTGCATCTCACCACGAACCTTCAATTGCACCAATTCCGGTTCACTCACTTCTATGTCGAGGACCTCGCCATTTTGCACATTGATCAGACGGTCCTGCTGCAGGAAGATCGGGTTCCAATAGGCAAAAGTCATGCTGCAAGATGGTAATTCGGTGTCACCCGCGGTTCCACTCAGTACAAACCGGTCTCCCTGCAGGGAGCCACTGACCTGGAAAGGCTTGCCATTGGCGTCCGTTTTGGACTCGATTCCGGTCAGACAATCACCCGTCCAGGTCTCGGTGTTTTGATGTTCATATCCAAATAACTTCACAAACATCAGGCGGTATTCAAAATTTGCTTCGCTCTGCAACTTCCGTTGGTTATCCAGTTCCTGCAGGAAAAAGTCGTGGTAGCCAATTTCCTTGTCATCCAGATAGACCCGGAATTTCCATTCCTGGTTCCCCGCCCAGACAGAGGTGGATAGCGCCAATAATGAGATCGTCAGTACAATTTTGCTTAACATGGGTTTATAAGCTCCTGTTTCAGTTACGTGGCAAACCGGGAAAAAATGCGTTGGTGCGGCGAATATATTGCTGGTATTGAGGCCTGCGTCCGCTGATGTCCTTTTCGAGCAGTGCCACACCTGAGACTTTTAAAAGCAGGAACGTCATCAGCAGTGGGGAAACTATGGTCCACCATGCACCGGCAGAAAGCGCGATAAGGTAAAACCCCCACCAAATCGTAAAGTTGCCAAAATAGTTGGGGTGGCGTGTGTAACGCCACAAACCTGTGTCCAGAACTTTTCCAGCGTTGGCGGGGTCTTTCCTGAAACGTGATAATTGCAGATCACCCACGGCTTCAAAAAACAGGCCGGTCACAAACAATGCGATGCCTGCATAGTCCAGAAACCCGATTGCCGATTGCCCCGCTATTGCCCCTGCCAGCGGCAAGCTGATAATCCAGGCCAACACAGCCTGAAGCCCGAAAACGATATAAAGGCTTTTATAACGAAAACCAGGCTCGTTATTGGCGCGTATTTCCTTGTAACGGAAATCCTCTGAATGCCCGTGGTTTCGCCATGTGATATAGACAGACAGACGCACAGCCCAGACGGTAACCAAGACCAGTACCAGCACCTCTCGCGGCCCACCAACTCCGCTTATCCCACCGTAGACCAACGCGACCAGCAGAAACATCAGCGACCACAGTGAGTCGACAATACTGACATCACGACGTAATAGACTGATGAACCAGAAAATTACGGCAAACAGCAGCAAGGCAGCACCGGACCACAAGTAAGCTAGCCAATCAAACATCGCTCACTCCGCTTCCGGCAGTTTTTGTAGTGGAACAACAGGTGCACGTGTACGTACACCGTTTAAACGACCTGCAGCATAGATAAGAACGGGCATCACCAGCGCCCAGATGACCGCCAATGCGATCATGCTGGAACGTAAATCAACCAACTCGATTGCACCAAGACGTTGACCTGCAAGGTAGCTCAGCGGTCCAAAAACGGCCCCCATGACAGACGCCAGAACCAGGCTGCTCTTTAACCAGCCCATGGACAAATTCAAGGTTGTCGAAAACAGGGCCCACATAGCCAGGATCCAGTAAGGTGCGATTCCCGGAAACATCATTCCACCGGGATAACTAACCCAACCGCTAATCACCAGCAAGCTGTCAAAAACCAGTCCTAAACCCACGGATAACAGGAGTAACTGTATTTCATCAAACGCCCGCTCAGCAAAGCGGATGTGTAATGCCACAATTACGCAGACAACCAGTAAGCCCAACCATGGCAATCCATTGGCTGCACTCAGCACACAGGAAAACCAGCCTGCCTGGAAAGCGACAAAATTAATCAGCGTGCGGTTCACCCGTTCACCGCTGATGCCGAATCTTTCCGGGATTCAAACAGGTAGTGACTGACATACCACTCGCGTCCTTCCCCGTGAGCGAATAGCTCGGCACAGGCCATGAAGAATATACGCCAGCGCATGAACCACTTGCCTGCATCACCAGGGCCGTAGGTTGAGCTCATGATGTTCATGATCTCAGCCTTATTGGCATCCATATTCTCCAGCCATGCATTGGCTGTTTTCTCATAGTGCCGGCCATTCCAGCGCCACTGGTTGACCAACTGCAAGTCATTTTGAAACCGTAAAGGAAGATCGTCACTCGGCATGATTCCGCCGGAAAAAAAATGCCTGCTCATCCAGTCACTGGGCCCTTGATCAACGAACTCATAGGCGCAACTGCGATGGCAAAAAATGTGTTTAAAAAACTTACCACCGGGTTGCAACCAGGTGCTAATCCGGCGGTATAACTCCTGGTAATTACGCATGTGTTCAAACATTTCGACGGAGACGATGCGATCGAAGCGCAGTTCCGTATCAAAATCATTCATGTCGCAGGTAATTACCGAAAGGTTTTCAAGACCGCGGTCTTTCGCCTGGGCTGTAATGTACTCACGCTGGCTGTTCGAGTTTGACACCGAAACGACCCTGCTTGCCGGGTAATGCGCCGCAATCCAAAGGCTTAAAGAGCCCCAGCCACAACCCAGGTCAAGTATCTGCATACCATCTTCAATTTCAGCATGAAGACAGGTAAGCCGCAGTGCTTCCGCCTCTGCGTGAGAAAGGCTCAAGGTTTCGTCGGTCCAGTAGCAACTGCTGTACTTACGGTGATCACCCATCACAAGACCAAAAAACTCAGCCGGAACTTCATAATGTTGCTCGTTGGCCAACTCAGGTACAGGTGCAATTTCGGCAGACCCTCATCTCCTCAACAAAGGCTGCCAGTTCACGGCATGAATATTCCTGGTCATCCGCATGGATGTCCTCCAGTCGCCGGCGATTGAGCCGCCGGATACCGGCGCGGATGACCCGGTCGGGGATAAGACCTTCTTCCGCCCAACCAATGGGGCCGGAGGATTTCCCGCTTACACGCTTGCCTGCCTGTAATACCTGCTGCATTTTTTTCAGTTCCTCTCTTAACGAATGGGCCAACGTTTCGGCGTCAGTCATATCAATGTCATTAATCCAATTTATTATATTAAAAATATCTTAGCCAAACATTCTTTACGCAACCCTGGAAGGAAAACGTTGCCAGGTTTAAAAAAAGCCCCGGCGAAGACCGGGGTAATTTGGGGCTATTGATTCATTGAGCAATGATCTCGTACTCCTGGGCTTGCTTATAAAAACTTTTTTGGCGAAGTACAATCATCAGCTGAAATTTCAATGAGGTATTTTTTATCGCCGTTTAAATACTGCTTTGTACCTCGATTCTAAAAGGTTGCAATTAATTTTTTAAGTTCATCATATTATTATACAAATCTTATACATTGTCAAATATTTTTTGAGTTAAACAATTCATCGCACTATATGTAGTAACAAGTCGACGAATATGACAAAAGAAGACTGATACAATGCTCAGGCTAAGTACCATTTACTCATTTAGCAACAGCATATCGACCGCCACTCCGGGGTCCATATGATCGCCATACCACTCGGGAACACATGTATCCGGGCTGATTTTCAAGCCCAATTTTTGATTGCTTGATTGAATCGCGGCAAGGTTCCCGCAGAAATGGCCCGTATATTTGAGTAACTGACTTTACCCTGGTGGAGCTTTGTACCCTGTATGTTTATACTATACAAATATACAGTATATTGGAATAAAAAGCTATTATTTTATTCTTATTTATCTTATGTTTATGAAACTTTTCTGCGACATGACATAACCGACATAATTGGTACCCGCACCAATGTCCGCTTACCGCTTTTTTAGAGTCGTTGACACATCTATCGATAGTGATTAGCAACGAGCATGTAATCGTTCATTACCAATCAGAACTGATTCTTCGTAACAAAACAAATGTGATGCTTTGAAACGTCTCAGCCTGTACTTCTCAATCAATTTACAGACATCCATGAAACAAAACAGTAGAATAGCGTTCCAATGATTTACAGATAGTTTAGTACCGGGGGCGACCTGGCTTCGACGTGGGTCGTGAAACTCTAGGTGCATGCCGAGCTGCAAATAACTCGTAAAACTGATTGCAAACTTTTAGTTGCCAACGACGACAACTACGCACTAGCAGCTTAAAAACCTAGCTTAGTGCCTTCCGCCCGAAGCGTGCCCGTACGCGTCGGAGCCCGGGAGTCACCCTAAACGGGATCGCGGCTAAGCACGCCTGGTGTGGATCCGTTAAAACTTATCCAGGATCGTTGATTGTTTTCCCTGCCGACCGGGTAGCCTTCAATTAAAACAATAGGACGGATAAGCATGTAGAGCCGAAAGCAGATCACTTGCGGACGCGGGTTCGATTCCCGCCGCCTCCACCAAATAAACAAACCACCCTCGCGGTGGTTTTTTTATTTGATTGATGTCTAAGAGTCAGGACATCCGCATCTTGCAGTCTGTCAGGGTTCTGATTTTTTCTGCTTCGAATCAATGCTGACCATTATCTTATTCAGACATTTTTCGCGTCACTTGGTGCTTTGGAAAGCTCGCTGAACATCCACGCGCCGTAGCCAACCACCTGGTCTTTTCCGCCGGCGGTATCGCCTGAGTTGCGGAGATCAAGCGTGGTGACTTCCATGGCGCGGCGTTTTGCTTCGATTAACAAGCCCCTGATCGGTGTTGCGCCGCAGGCATCTTGCTGATTGATGCGGTCGGCATCCAGGCGTTCGATCGCCGCACAGGTGAGCCGGTCCCTGGCACGGGCCTCATCGTAAGGCAGGTAATGAGTGAGGTCGGAACTGATCACGATCAGTGTTTCCTTTCCGCCCCACAGGCTGTTGAGTACCTCCGCGACGGTTTCCGGCGCTGCGTCACCGATCACCAGGGGCACAAGCGTGAACTTCCCGAGCATGATTTGAAGAAACGGCAGGTGAACTTCGAGGCTATGCTCGAACTGGTGCGCGGCCTCGAAAACCCTGACATCGGGGGTATCCAGGGCGGCGATCAGCTCCTTGTCCAGCGGCACATCACCCAGCGGCGTACGGAACACATCGGCGCCGCTCAAGGCCAGGTTCCTGGTGGCGACCCGGTGACAGGGTCCCAGCAGGATGACTCGTGTGTACCTTTCACGGTAACGGCGCAGCCTGGCGTACGCACTGGCTGCCACGGGTCCGGAGTACACGTAGCCCGCGTGGGGCGCGATCAGCGCCTTCGGTGCAGGTCCGGGCTGCGGCTCTACCTGATCCAGGAACGTCTGTATCGTGGCACGCAACTCGACGGCGTTATCGGGGTAAAACATACCCGCGACGGCTGGATTCCGGATAACTGTCATATTAAAAGGCCTCCACGTTTCATAGCCTTGTAGCCTGCAGCGGTTTGCGGATCAGGTACAAAAAGTATAAACCCGTTTTGATTGTAAATATGCCGGTCAGCACCAATAATTTAAGTATGTCACAGCAACCGGCAAATGCTATTGCACAAGTCGGACCCGGGGGTCACCCGGGACGTTACTGGCACCCGCTGGACGACGGACGTTTGCAATGCGACCTGTGCCCCCGCTTCTGCAAACTGCGCGAGGGACAGCGTGGCCTTTGTTTTGTGCGCGCCCGCAGGGATGACGTCATCGTGCTGACCACCTACGGCCGTTCCAGCGGTTTCTGCATCGACCCGATTGAAAAGAAGCCCCTCAATCACTTTCTGCCGGGTACGCCCGTGCTGTCTTTTGGCACAGCCGGCTGCAACCTCGCCTGTAAGTTCTGTCAGAACTGGGATATCTCAAAATCACGCGAGTTTGACCGGCTGCAGGAAAGCGCATCACCGGAGGCGGTCGCCAATGCAGCGATCGCAACGGGCTGCCGCAGCGTCGCTTTTACCTATAACGATCCGGTGATCTTCCTGGAATACGCCGTCGATGTCGCCCAAGCATGCCGCGAGCGGGGCTTGCGAACCATCGCGGTCACCTCGGGCTACATCACAGAGGAGCCTCGTGAAGAGTTCTTCCGGCACATGGACGCTGCCAATATCGACCTGAAAGCGTTCACCGAGCGCTTCTATTGGAAAATCTGTGGCGGCCACCTCGAACCCGTGCTCGATACGCTTAAATATCTGAAGGATGAGACGGATGTATGGTTTGAACTTACCTGTCTGCTGATTCCGGGTGAAAACGATTCAGAATCGGAAATCGGGAAAATGACGCAATGGATCTCTCAGGCACCTCGGCCCCGATGTGCCACTACACTTCACGGCCTTCCATCCCGACTGGAAGATGACGGACAAGCCGCCGACACCCATTCAAACCCTGAGGAGATCCCGGGAAATTGCACTGGGAAACGGGCTTCGCTACGTCTTTACCGGTAATGTCCATGATTTCAAAGGTTCAAGCACCTACTGCCACCAATGTGGCGAAACCCTCGTCGGCCGCGACTGGTACGTGCTCTCGAACTGGGGCCTGGATGTCCACGAAGGGAAAGCGCTCTGCCGCTCCTGTGGAAGCAGCGTGGCCGGCGTCTTTGAAGACACACCCGGAATCCTGGGGCGCGCGATGCCAACCGTCGTATCACGCGGTTTAGACCTGCTTGAAAAACCGCTGTAGCTTCCAACCCGCGTAAGATTGAATCTGATGGCAAGACTAAAGACCACCCCCCAAAGACCCGTTTTGCCGAGTTTCGTTTCTACGAGGAGCTAAATGATTTCCTGCCTGCGGAACAGCACAAGACCAGCTTTCGCTGGCCTTTTTTCGGCACCCCGTCAGTTAAAGACTTGATCCAGGCCATCGGCGTGCCCCACACGGCGATTGACCTCGTCCTCGTAGACGGCCAATCGGTGGACTTTTCCCACAGGCTACGGGGCGGCGAACGCGTGGCTGTCTATCCCGTATTTGAACGCCTGGATGTCAGTCCGGTTATCCGCCTGCGTCCCAGGCCATTGCGCAACACCCGTTTCATCCTGGATGTGCACCTGGGAAAGCTCGCCCGCTATCTTCGCATGCTGGGGTTCGACGCCGCTTACGACCGGGACTGCGACAATGCCATGCTTATTGATTTATCGCTGCGGCAAAAACGAATTATCCTTACCCGGAGCCTGGAGATACTGAAACAGAACCGTGTTACGCACGGCTACTGGTTGCGGCATCACGCGCCCCGGCAACAACTACGTGAAGTGCTGCGCGCAATGGATCTGTTTAGCCAGGTGCAGCCATTTACACGTTGCATGGACTGCAATGGCCGGATTCAAAGCTTAGATAAGTCGGCCATCAGGGGCCGAGTTGACCCAAATGTTTTCCAGCGATTCAGTGAATTCACCCAGTGTGGAGACTGTGGGAAAACCTATTGGCATGGCTCTCATCATGAACGCATGCTCCAGCTGATTAGCAAGCTTGGCCATGAACACATCGGCCCTGATGATGACCTGCCATTGTGATTGCCGGGAATACCAGGGACGAACACTAGACCACCGGCGTCTCCCAGTCGTCCTCGGAGGTGATACCACCATTCTCCCAGGTCCAGGTGATCTTCTGGTAAACGAAGGAAACATGCTCGCGTTCCCGGTGCTTCATATTTTCCGGGTACTTATTGTTCAGCATTTCCAATTGGATTCCCGAGATCGTCGCATTGACCAGTTCCACCGTGTAGTACTGAAATTCCTTGCCCGAGCGCGAGGGGCGCCAGAATCGTAAATCCCATTCGGTGATGTTCTCGTTATTGGTCAGCAATTGGTACAGCAACGGGCTCGACTTATCGACTTCCTTCGTGATGACAAAGGGCTTGTGCTGACGTTTGCCGGTGGGTAGACCGGAAGCAGCGTCCCGTGGTGAGGCCACTTCATGATTCACCGCGATCACCTTGATCGAGTCCTCCCGCCCCGCCCGGGTCACAGACCCATTGATCTTTCCCTGTGTTTCACCCGTAAGGTTCAGGTATGCATTCAGTGCCATGCTTTTACTCCTTGCTCCAATCTCATAGTGTATTTCAGGTGCTTGAAACGAGTGGAACGGCTGAATTCTCTCAGCGCGTTAACACTATTTTTGAGTATAGACGAATAAAAACGATTTTCCCGGAGGCCAACGGAGAAAGGACAAGTCCTTTAGGTGATACAAACTATCGAGGTGCTATTGGTGCCTGAGTCTCTTCCTTTTTCCTCAAGCAACATCCTTTTGCTTGAGCCTCTTCCCTTTTTCCTCAAGCAACATCCTTTTGCTTGAGCCTCTTCCTTTTACCTCTGGCAACATCCTTGTGCCTGAGTTGCTTCCTTGATTCTTTGCCCTTTAAGTTTCTGAAATCCGTAGGTATATGATCTGCAAAAGCGGGTTGTGGCAACACTGTAAGTGTTAACAGTTTTTAAACAGAATACAGACAGTAAATCGACAGGAGTGACAAAAAGCACCGCGGAACGAACAAATTTGGCTGTCTTGGTACCTGTTGTTGGTAGCTGTTTTTCATCGTTTTTTTTGGGCGGGGTGATGAGTAAGGGATGAGCCTGCAAATTGGTGAGGAAGACAATCCCTGATAAACTCCTGACGATGAGTAGATAGAGTAAACTAAGTTGAGGACCGCATTAGAACCGGTATTTTTTTAAGGAGCATGAAATGTTAAACAAGAACCTAATTATCGCTGTCATGTTTTTTTTGATGTTGCTCGCTGGTGGTGTCCAGGCCGGGGGTGACGCTGCCAAGGGTGCAGAATTTGCAGTGGAATGCGCCGATTGCCACGGGGAAGATGGTAAAGGTGATGAAGATATACCCGGTATCGCCGGTCTTGATGCGGCTACCCATGTTAAATTCCTGAAGGAATTCAAATCGGGTGAGAGGTCAAGCGAAGATGACGTGATGCAGGAATATACTGCCGACCTCACCGATCAGGAGATAGCTGATATCGCGGCATATTATGCCTCGCTTCCTGCCAATTGAGTTTGCGTAAGGCATTGGGAACCCATATTTCTGGCTTAATGCTCAAAGGAAGCCCCCGATTTTGATACGCCGACTTTTTTGTATTGTCATCGCTTTAGCCTTTACCTCAACTGCTTTTGCTGCAGAACGGGATGCGGCGACAACTGAAGAACTGACTGTTGCGGTCGCTGAATGTCCGCCATTCGTCATTTCCAAAGACGGTCGGCAGTCCGGACTTGCTGTTTACCTGTGGGAGCGGATAGCCAGTGAGATGGGTCTCAGTTGGACATATGTCGAGTATCCGTTGGGGGACTTGCTCGAAACCATAAAGAGCAAGGATCAGACAGATCTGGCAGACGTAGGCATATCCTGCACTTCCGTGACGGCGGAGCGGGAGGCACTGATAGATTTCTCCCACTCATTCTACGAAACCTATACGGCCATCGCAGTCCGGCAGACGACGCTCTGGTCAGCCATCAGCGAGTTCCTAACCAGCTCCCAGGTTCTTAAAGCCATACTCATCGTGTTGGGCATCGCTATTCTAATCGGGGGCATTTTCTACCTGCTCGAGCACAGGACCAACAAGAAACTTTTCTCAAACAATACAATCCCGGGAAGAATACTTGAGCCGATCATCGTCGGCCTGATGTTCGTAACCAACGGCCCTATTCGCTTCTACCGTTTCAAGACGCTGACGGCCCGCGTTCTGTCCACCATTCTCACATTGAGCAGCACTTTTCTCATTGCGGCGATTACCGCCGTGCTGGCCAGTTCCTTCACTTTGAATGCCATGACAACCGAAATTCAAACATTGGATGACCTGAGGAGTGTCCAGGTCGGTGCCCTTGTTGCCTCTACTTCATCGGCATTCCTTAGCGCTAACGGCATCAGGCATCAGACCCGCCCGGATCTGGATACCCTGGTGAACGATCTGGACTCGGGAGGACTCGATGCCATCGTGTCAGATGCAGCCTTTCTCACCTACCGGATCAATCAAGGTAAGCAACGAGGGAAATTCAAATCCCTGACCGTGCTGCCCAATGAACTGGAGGCTCAGAACTATGCCTTCATCCTGAAACAGGACAGCCCGCTGCGTGAAGGCATCAATCGCGCCCTGCTGACCGAACGAATGCAACGGGACTGGCGTGACAAGATCCTGGAGTACCTCGGAGAATAATCGCTTCGTTTTTTCGCACCGTAGGCAAAGAGCGAAGATGACCATGGGGAAAGTAACGTGAAAAAGTGGATGTGGATTATCGCCGGTCTGATCATGGTCGCGGTGGTTGCCGGCTACATGTATCGGGACCTGCTGGCACTCAAGGCTTTCCAGGCATATGTGAAGCCAGCGACAGCCTTTGCAGAAACGGTGGCGCCAGCAGCACCAGACTACAAAAAGCCGGAACACTGGGCCGCCTTGCCGGACCGGGAAGACGCCGCCGACTTCACACCGGAAGGTGTCAACGACGGACAGGCCCGTGCGCTGGTGGACGTGTTTTTTGTCCACCCGACGACTTATCTGAGTAGCGCTGGCTGGAACGCACCGATGGGGTATGAACCAGCAGACAATTGGGTCAATGATGCCGTGATGCCGGGACAGGCGAGTGTGTTTAATGGCAAAACCAGGGTGTTCGCACCACGTTATCGACAGGCCCAGATTTACGCGTTTTTCGCCCTGGAAGATGACGGAAACGATGCATTGGAATTGGCTTACTCCGATATCGAGACAGCATTCGGGCATTACCTGGCCGAATACAATGACGGGCGTCCGTTTATCCTGGCCGGTCACAGCCAGGGTGCACTGCTGACAAAGTGGTTGCTGGAACGCAAGATCAGTGGCACGCAGTTGCGTGAGCGCCTTGTTGCTGCTTATCCGATAGGCTATCCAATTAGTGTAGATGAACTGGCCGAGTCGATGGCCGACATACCGGTTTGCATGTCAGCAAGGCAGACCGGTTGTCTTGTGACCTGGAATACCATCGGTGACGGTTATCGGGCAATGCAAGCAACGCAAAACCTGGTGTGCGTCAACCCGCTGACATGGACCAATGATAATGCCCAGGCCGGATTCGCCGATAATCTGGGCGCGTTGTCGATCGCCTCCAAGGCAGTGATGCCAGGTGTGAGCGATGCCCGATGCGAAAACGGCATGCTCTTTGTCAGCGAAATACGAACGGATGTGTACGACGAACTGCCAAACATGGGAAAGGGCAACCACCACTTGCTTGACTACGCCCTTCACTGGTCGAACATTCGCGAAAATGTGAGCGAGCGTATCGATGCATTTAGCAGCAATACCGCAATGGAGTGAGTAAGAGACTTTGACCTATTAACTATGTGCGCACCAAGGATGTACAGCACCATATTTCAGGACTTACAAACAGTGCACTTTTGATCAGTCAGGAAGCCAAGGTGGTGTGGTGTCTTGTTTCAGGACACGGCATGAACCCCTCCCTGGGGCCTCTGGCGCGACGTCCTGTCGCTCAAGGTCCTGAAACAAGACACCACACCCCCTCGGCTTTGTGCGTAAGCATAGGGTAATGGTTTCAGATAGATGTACTTCGGTCAGGATTAAGCGGGACAGCAGTGATCCGCCCCCCTATTTTGCTCTACGCGTTTCTAATCTTTAATGCCAAACGGGTACATCTTGTCAATGGGTGCAAATTGATAGTCAAGCGCATCCAGACGTAAAGTTCCAAACCAGGGGCCGGGAGCATCTACGACCAAGATTGTTTTGGCATAGCCTGTCTCATCAAAACCCCGTCGGAAATGAACCCGGGATTTCACCACGAACACATCATAATCATCCGGGTTGATTCCAGCGATCTCAAGCCGTTTAACCGTCCTGACCTGTTCATAAGTGGGTGTGATGATCAACAAATTGTTTATACCAAATTCTATGATGGCAATTTTATCGTATCCCCAGGCTGGGCCGAAGTACCTTACTTTGCCTCGAATTCTTATCGGACTGCCCGCTTGCTCTCCGGTAAAACCACCCACTTCCCTGTCAAAAGAATCACCAGGCTGGGCTTCGTCCTTTTCAAGTGCCGCAAGTGCTCGTTCATCGCGCAAGGCGGCATACAGTACCCCGTTAACTTCATTGTCTATAAGTTCTTTCAGAATCCATGTGGCATCGCCCGGTCTGTCCGAATAATCCCCGAGCACCACCGGTACCGCACCCTGGTCGATCGCCTCAATCGTCCTTTTAATGGCTTCTCCAGGCATTGGAAATTTTCCATTGGCAAACTCTTTACGCATACGCCAGATATACTCGGACATATCATCAGCAATCAAATTCGCCAATGCCTGGTCGTTATTGGTCATCACATGTACCGTGGCACCTGCATCCGGTACGTCCGACCAGGGGAAACCGTAAAAAACACTCACAAAAGCATCTTTTTCACGGTCCTCCCAACGACGTGCCCGCTCCATGATCTTCATGGAAGAACCCTGCCCGGTCCATTGCAATACCGTGGCTGTCAGGATGGGTGGTTTTCGGGTCGCCGTCGTTGATTTGTACAGACCTTTCATTGAGCGGTATAGAAATGTGGCCGATCTGCCACCCTGAAGGAAAGCATCGTAATGCGGGTAACGCTTGGTGACAAAAGCAGCATTGGCCCACTTCAGAAATTCCTCGTCCTCATTGCCATGCAAGTCAAAAGAGGCTGCAATGGGGACGTCTTGACCCACCAGTTCACGCACTCTTTTGGCAATTTCTGCTTCCGGTCGCGGTACATCCCGAACAGCCATGGCACCATGTAAGGATAAATAGACGGCCTGAACCGGCATTTTTTTCTTCAAATCATCCAGGATGATGCTCATAAAGTGTTCGAAACTTTCCCTGCTGTTCCAACTTCTCGACGATCCTCCGTAAACATCGTCCGGCGAATTAATGCCAATAATTTTGACATCACTAAATTGCCTCGCAGTATGTACGAACCCACCCACGAACCCACCTGATTTAAGCAGGTCTTCTCCCTTAACGTATGGCCTTTTGCCCGTTCGATCGCCAATTTCTGCATCTCCTCCCGGACAAAAAGTACAGGTTTCGTGCATGTATTGGATTACCGCAATTCTTAATTTGTTTTCTTCGTGAGCAGAAGCACATTCAGTAAAACAAAGGGCGATCAGTGAACCCAACAGGGCGAGCAAAATATTTTTCATAATAACTCTTACACAATAACGTCGTGAACTAAATTACCAGATGCCATAGACAACGCTAATATCGGCCAATGCACCGGTAAATGTCGGCAAAAAATACAGACCCGTGGAAACCCACCAGGACCGGTGGAGGGGTTGTTTTTATTCATTATGATTCTTCAAGTTATTTTGCAGGACTAAACATAAAAGCAGCATAAACAAAAAAACTGCGACAACCGAATGTTGTCGCAGTTCTCTATGGGGCGATGTCAGAATCTCTGGCTGAATCGAACACCAAAAAAGCGTGGCCGGTTAGTGACCGTGGTCCACTTATGACCAGGCGGACGCTGCAGATTTGGCAAGCCGCCATAACCCGGGTCTTCGATATCGATTTCAGCCCGTTCATCAAACAGGTTGTTGATAAAGAAACTAAGCGACCAGTTATTTTTATCGATACCCGTTGATACATTCACCAGCGTGTAGGCATCCATTTTCTGCCTGGCAGGAACATTCAGGACATCCAGGTCATTCCAGCGCGCGCCGGTGTAGGAAACCGCGGCCTGGAAAAAGCCGGGCAAGGAGCCATAATTAAAATTACTCCGCCAGATACCGGTCAATTGCCATTTGGGAACATACGGCATCGGCGTGCCTTTGGGTGCGTTTGGCGGGAGACCGGCATTTTCATCATCCTGATCACGCCAGAACGGGGTTTTCAGCTTGGCATCGTTATAGGAGCCTGAAAAAGACAATCGTGTTGTTTTCATTGGCTGCCCAGGTTAATCCCATTCCACACCCTTGGTCCTGGCGTTACCGACATTCTGCACAATGGTCAGGTTGGAAACCTCGAAATCAAGGAAGCCGAACTGGAATTTATCCCAGTCGAGCAGGTACACCGCACCGTTGAACCGTACTGAGCCACCGGCGAGGGTCGTCTTCCAGCCCAGCTCGTAATTATCGACAAAATCCGGTTCGTATTTGGGAATGCCCTCGACCCTTGCACGGTTGACACCACCCGCCCGGAAGCCCTCAGAGTAGGTGGCATAAACTAAAACTTATCATCGTTGACCCGGTATTCGAGATTACCCTTGAAGGCCCAGTCACTGCCCTTGGCAACGTCGTCGAGAATCCGCGTGTCAAAGCAGGGGTACTGGATCTCGCCACCTTCATCGGCGGGAATCTCGACAAACTCACCATCGATGTATTGCCCGGTGCAATGCCGCAGGAAACCATTAAAACCATACAGCGAATTTTTGTACTTGAAGTACCTGGCACCAAAAGTACCGCTAAACTTCTCGGTGAAGTCATAGGTAATCTCGCCGAAAATGGCTTTGTCACGGTCTTCACGTACCTGTTTTGTCTGCCATACCACGTTACCGCCCTCGACCACCGAATTAAGAACGGCCGAATCAGGAACGGTGTATTGCAAATCATAGTCGTGCTTCTGTTTCTGATAGAACAAGCCGCCTACCCATCGGAAGCGTTGGTCCGCAGAGGACTGAAAGCGTAGCTCATGACTTTGACGTGTAAAATTATTTCTGGCGTCAACGTATTGTGTTCCGATGGCACAATCACCGACGTCATTGTAATAAACACAGTAACCCGGAGCGTCATAGTAATCCGGGTTGGTCAGGTAATAGGCCCAGTACTCGGTGTAGTCACTGTAGTCATATTGGTAATCCTGATCGCGGTCGAGATAGGCACCTGCGTAAACCATGTCGACATCGCCAATACTGCCGTTCAAGGTTAACGAAGCCTGGTACCAGTCGTCACTGCCACTGGCAGGCCATAGCCGGCCTGTTTCCAGATCACCAAAGAACTCCGGATTGTGATCCCAATAACCATCGTTATCTGCATTCTGGAACATGAAACCCGGTGTTACGGACCAGTTATCATTCAGGTCAATTTTCAACAGGGCACGCATACCCACTTTCTTGGTCTCGTTTTGATTCTTTCCGGCGAAATCGGAGTTATCAACGAGGTTGGACTGTGGCCCCGGGAAGAACATGGTGGTCGGTACCTGGTCGATGTAGCCACCAGTTTGGTCATACCAGGCCACCAGCCTGATGGCGGCCCTCTCACCTATCGGAATATTCCAGAAACCACTCGCGTTGTAACCGACATCACCGCTCTTGACGGTATTGAGTTCCAGGTCGTAACCGCCTGTCGATACACCGAGCTCCGGTTTGTTGGTAATGATACGGATGGTGCCCGACTGGCTGCCCTGGCCATACAGCGTACCCTGCGGACCGGCGAGTGTTTCAACCCGGGCGATATCGTACATATAGATATCCAGCACCTGGTTGATGGTCGTTACCGGTTGTTCATCGAGGTAATAACCGACACTGGGCATCGAGGCGGAGTGGTTGCCATCGCCACCCGATGCAATACCACGCATATACACCTGTCCGAAACCGGGCCCTCCCGGACCACCCTGGGCGGTATAAGAAACGGTCGGCAGGAAATTAATGAAATCCTCAAATGCCCTTACATTCAAGTTTTCCAGTTGCTCGTTACCCAACACCTGGATTGAAACAGCGACATCCTGCAAATTCTGATCGCGCTTTTGGGCGGAGACGATGACTTCTTCCAGTACGGTTTCGTCATTGTCCTGGGCGTATGCCGGCACCACGATTGTCGCGGCAACAACAGAACCGAGCAAAGCCATGGAAATGGATTGGGTTAAAGGTTTTCGGTGCAATTTCTTCATCTGAATCTCCTGCTTAGGATTCGTGATTGCGGTCCCACACAGACCATGTTTTATATTTTTATTGCAATATCATAGCCTTATAAATACATGTATAGCTATCCGCACGTTAAGAATTACTCTCTCCTGCCATTAAGTCAATAGAAAAACCAAATGTCGATAAAACTTTAGTCCTATACCGGATCAGGATTCACACCCATACGGACTCTAATCGTGGATAATATCGTTTATGTCAAACAGCAATGAATTCGAACAAGGCGACCTGCAAACGGCCCTCGGGCATGCGGTTGCTCTGCTAAATCGGGACCCTGCACTGGCGCAGGAGCAGGCCAGTGAAATTCTGAAGATTTACCCGGATACACCCAAGGCAAAACGGATACTCGCCAGCGCCTATCGTATGCAAAAAAAACCACAAAAAGGGCTGGAAATTCTAACAAGCATGCTTGGCGATTTTCTCGACTCACCTGATTTTCTGCATGAAATCGCGCAATGTTATGGTGCCGTGGGCCGTGGTGACGATGCGATCAATGCCCTGCGCAGGGCCGTCAAGCTTGATCCGAAGCATGCACCGTCATGGCAAAGCCTCGGCCACCAGTTGAAAGTGGCTGGTGATGAAGCGGGTAGCCAGCATGCATTCGAACAGCATTTTGCACTTTCAACCGCTCACCCGGAGTTGGTCGAGGCCGTAAAACTGTTGCGCGAGGGCAAGCTGGGCAAGGCGGAACGTATTGTTCGCGAACTGCTCAAGGAATACCCCACCGATGTGTCGGCCATTCGTGTTCTTGCAGACATCGGCATCAAGGTCGGACAACTCAAAGACGCCCGGAACCTGCTGGAGCGTTGCCTGGAACTGGCACCGGATTTTCACGCGGCAAGACACAGCTACGCACTGGTGCTGATACGTCTTCACAAACCCGAAGCCGCATTGCATGAGGCCGAAAGACTGCTATCGCTGGAACCGAACAACCCCAACTTCCTGACCCTTAAGGGCTTCCATCCTGGTTCGCATCGGCGATCACGATGAGGCGATCAGGATTTACGAAAAGGTGCTGAAGAACTATCCCAACCAGGCCAGGGCCCAGATGAGTTATGGCCATACCCTGAAAACCGTGGGGAGACTGGAAGATTCCATCGAAGCCTACAGGAAATGCATCCGTCTAAGCCCTGAAGTCGGCGAAGCTTACTGGAGCCTGGCCAACCTGAAGACCTTCAGGTTCAGTGATGATGATATCGAAAACATGCGTCAGCAGGTCACGGCTGAAGGCGGCGATGCTGACGACCAGGCGCACCTGGCATTCGCGCTCGGCAAAGCACTGGAAGACCGGCGGGAGTATGACGAATCCTTCAAGTTCTACCGGCGCGGCAATTCCATTCGCCGGATCGAACACCGGCATAATCCCAAGATCAATGTTTTGGATTCGGTTCGCCAGGTAAGGACCCTGGACAAGGCATTTTTCGAGCAGCGCAAAGGCTGGGGTTGTCAATCATCTGAACCGATATTCATCGTGGGTTTACCACGTGCCGGTTCAACCCTGCTGGAGCAGATACTGGCCAGCCATTCACAGGTTGAGGGCACCACGGAACTGCAGGATATCATCGCCATATCAAGACGGCTTGGCGACCGGTCCCGGCAAAACCCGGCAGGAAAATACCCGGAAATTCTCAGGCAAATGACAACGGATCAATTTCGTGAACTGGGTGAAAATTATCTCGAAACTACTCGCATTCAACGCAGTAACTATCCGTTTTTTATTGATAAAATGCCAAATAATTTCCGCCATATCGGTCTGATTCACCTGATATTGCCAAACAGCAAGATAATCGACGCGAGACGCCACCCGATGGGCGGTTGCTTTTCGGGGTATAAGCAGTTGTTCGCCAATGGTCAGACCTTCACTTACGGCCTTGAAGACATCGGTAAGTACTATCGTGATTATGTCAGGTTGATGGATCATTGGGATAACGTCCTACCCGGTCGCGTACACCGTGTGCAGTATGAGGACATGGTTTCTGACACCGAGACACAGATCCGCGCGTTACTTGATTATTGTGAACTGGAATTTGAAGAGCAATGCCTGAGCTTCTACGAAACCGAGCGCGCCGTGCGCACCCCCAGTTCTGAACAGGTCAGGCAACCGATCTACAAGGAAGGCCTGGAGCAGTGGCGTCATTACGAGTCACACCTGGGCTCTCTCAAGGAAGCCCTCGGACCAGAAATCAGGCAGCGGTACTCCATCGACTATTAAGACATCGCGTAGAGATGTATTCTTACAAGCCTGACCTAACCGGAGACCGAAATGAGACAACCTATTTTCATCGCTGCCCTATGCCTGCTGAGTGGCCTGGCCGCAGCAGACTTTGAGTTAAAGGACCCTGCCCTTATCAACGAAGAAGAGGCCAATGACCCGGCAGTTTCACAGGTTGGTGATTATGCTGTTGAGGGTGCCGGGGTCAAGAGTTGTGTCGACTATCAGCTTGACAGGAAAAAGAATGGCTCGATGCACTACATCAACCTGAATTGGGCCAAGGGTTTCATCACCGGTGTAAATTACATTCATGTAGAAACACAGGGTAATTCCAAACTGGGAACAGGTCTTGACCAGGCTTCACTGACACGCTGGCTTGATAACTATTGTCAGGCTAAACCGCGTGCCACTTTGTCAGACGCGAGCGCCGCGCTGGTCAACGAACTCATGCATTGAACCCGAAAAGATGGTCATAGGCTGCAAGTTTTAACCTACACCATCCGCCCGGGTCTTAATTCCGGTTCAGGCACCCAGGAAGGTTCCTTCCGGAAGCTGGATCTCCACGCATATGGGCAGGTGGTCTGAGTGGGTGTGTTCCAACACATTGGTATTCCGCAATTTCAGTGACTCTGAAATCAGTATATGGTCAAACTTGCGGTTGGGTCGCCAGCTGGGAAAGGTCTTCAGGTTTTCTACCGGCAACTTCAGGTGCGTGCTGTCCACCAGCTCCAGTAACTCCCTGGAGTCGGACCCGCAATTGAAATCCCCCATCACCACCAGTTGAGAATATTCTTTAACCAGCTCACTGATATAACCCAACTGGAGTCTGCGGGCACGTTTTCCCAGGGCCAGGTGCATGATACATATCAACAAAGACTCCCGGTTGGTCGGCAGTTCAACCAGCATGGCACCGCGCCCCCTCAGACCGGGTAATTTGTGTTCATCAACCGCATGCGGACGAACCCGGCTAAGCACACCATTGCTGTGCTGGGCTATTTTGCCCAGGCTACGGTTCACCTGCCGGTACCAATATGGAAAGCGCGCCCGGTGTGCAAGATATTCAGTCTGATCCAGAAAACCGGTACGCAGGCTACCGGAATCCACTTCCTGCAAACCGACAAGGTCATAGGATTGAACAAGGTCGGCGATACGGTTCAGGTTTGAAATGCGTTCCTTCAGCGGCAGCAGGTGTTTCCAGCTCTTGGTGACGTACTCGTGAAAATCCTGCGTATCAACACCGGTCTGAATGTTGAAACTCAGCAGGCTCAGCGTATTGCGGCCAGCCCGGGGCACCGGGTCTGTTGATTATTATTATTTCTTCAAGTTCCATATTCTTGCTGCATGCAATCCTTTACGAAGCGCCACCAATAATTGGCTGCACTTCGGCAAACCCCTGATCTTAACTATAGCAAAGATACCGCTGTTATGAACCTGCAGCAAGTCTGGACTGTTACACTACCCTCTGAATACTTTCTAGCTCAACAGTTCATTCAGACAACGCTCAACGATATTCATTCCCTCGTCGATCAATTCATCTGAAATCGTCAAGCGCTGGCAGGAAACGGATAACGTTGCTGCGAATACCACAACTTAACAGGATCAGTCCGTTCTGCCATGCCTTTGTCACCAGTGCCTTTGTCAGGTCCGGATCGGGCTGATCCGGGTCACCATTTTTTACCAGTTCCATGGCAATCATGGCACCGCGATCTGCGCGTATATCACCGATCACATCGGGGTATTGCTGTTGTAACTGGGATAATCTATCGGCAAATAATGCTACCGATCTGGTTGGCCCGTTCAACGAGGTTTTCCCCGGCAATCACATCAATCACGGCAAGGGCGGCGGCACAACCGATCGGCGAACCGGCATAGGTTCCACCCAGTCCACCGGGCAATGGCGCGTCCATGATTGCTGCTTTACCGACAACCGCCGCGAGTGGAAAACCACCGGCCACACCCTTGGCAACCGTCATCAGGTCCGGCTCAACACCTGCATATTCGCAGCAGAAAAACTTACCGGTACGGGCAAAACCGGATTGAATCTCATCGGCAATCAAGACGATACCGTGTTCATCACACAGCTTGCGCAAGGCCTGCAGAAATTCATTCGACGCAGGATAAAACCCGCCCTCGCCCTGCACGGGCTCAACGATAATCGCGGCCACATCAGACGGCGCAATATTCACTTGAAACAGTGTATTCAGGGCGCCAAGGGTTTGTTCGAGCGTTATCCCGTGATACTCAATCGGGAAAGGTACATGGTAAATATCACCGGGAAACGGGCCGAACAGGTTTTTATAGGGCGTGACTTTGCCTGTTAGCCCCATCGCCAGCATGGTACGGCCATGAAACCCGCCATTGAATGCAATAACACCTCTGCGCCCGGTATACGCACGGGCGATTTTCACACAGTTTTCAACCGCCTCGGCACCGGTGGTCACGAACATTGTTTTCTTTGGCGTATTGCCCGGTGCGAGCTCATTCAGCTTTTCTGCCAATTCCACCGCAGAACCATAGGGTGTGATACCGAAGCAGGTATGACTGAACCGCTGAAGCTGTTGCTGGACAGCTGCGGTCACTTTCGGGTTCGTGTGTCCTGTTGAGCACACCGCTATACCGGTAGCAAAATCAATATATCGCTGACCCTCTACATCCCACATCTCTGCATTTTTTGCATGCTCAATATAAACCGGCGCCAGGGTTCCGATCGCCCGGGCAAATGCGGCCTCCTTGCGCGACTGCCAATCAGCATTGCCCGGTTCCAAGGTGGTCACCTTTTCTTCTGAACCACTCATTTATCAATTCCACCCATACACATATATTTAATTTCCAGGTAGTCATCCAGGCCATACTTTGAACCTTCCCGGCCCTGGCCGGATTCTTTCACACCCCCAAAGGGTGCCATTTCATTTGAGATGATGCCTTCGTTGATGCCGACTATACCGTATTCCAAAGCCTCTCCAACCCGCCAGATTCGACCGATGTCCCGGGAATAAAAATAACAGGCCAGGCCGAATTCGGTGTCGTTTGCCATCCTGATCGCTTCAGCTTCTGTCTTGAACTTGAACAGCGGTGCGACGGGTCCGAATATTTCCTCTTTGAATACCTTCATATCATCACTGACACCGGTGAGTATGGTCGGCTCAACAAAACTGCCACCCCTGTCGGAACGCCGGCCACCTGCTCTGCACACGCGCACCTTTACTGACAGCATCATCGATGAAACTCATCACGTCATTCGCTGCACCTTCATTTATCAATGGTCCGATGGTGACATCGTCATCCGTCCCGTCCCCAACCCGCAAACCCTTTACTGCCGCAACGAGTTTATCGGTGAAGACATCATAGACCCCTTCCTGAATCAGGATGCGGTTGGCGCACACACAGGTCTGACCTGAATTGCGATATTTACTCGCCATTGCACCTGCAATCGCGGCATCCAGATCGGCATCATCAAATACGATAAAGGGTGCATTACCACCCAACTCCATCGAAGTGCGCTTGACGGTCGCCGCGCACTCGGCCATCAACTGTTTGCCAACCGGTGTAGAGCCTGTAAAGGTCAATTTACGTACGATCGGATTGGATGTCAGCTCCTTTCCAATTTCTGCCGTTTTACCGGTGACCAGGTTGATGACACCCGCCGGTACACCGGCACGTTCGGCCAGCTCTGCAAAAGCGTAAGCTGACAATGGTGTTGCATTGGCCGGTTTGCAGACAACCGTGCAACCCGCGGCCAGGGCCGGGGCAATCTTGCGGGTTAACATCGCATTGGGAAAATTCCACGGTGTGATACAGGCAACAACACCGACAGGCTGCTTGATGACCACCAGCCGTTTATCATTTGAGGCGTGCGGGATGGTATCACCGTAGACCCGTTTCCCCTCTTCTGCAAACCACTCGATATAACTCGCTCCATAGGCGATTTCACCACGGGCCTCGGCCAGCGGTTTACCCTGCTCGGCGGTAAGAATCTGCGCCAGGTCTTCCTGGTTTTCCATCATCAGGTTGAACCATTTGCGCAGTATCGCGGACCTCGTCTTGATGGAGGTCCGGCTCCATTCCTTCTGTGCTGCCTGCGCAGCTTCAATCGCCCGCCGGGTTTCGGCGGTTCCGCAGTTCGCAACCCGGGCGATGACCTCACCCGTAGCCGGGTTGGTAACATCCAGCGTGGTTCCCTGGTCCGAAGCTGTCCACTGGCCATTGATGTATGCGCCTGTTTTCAATAAACGCTTGTCTGCAATAGAAACACCCACTTCTTGACCCTCCATAAGACTCTTGGGATAGCCACACCGCGAATCGCGCCGGCATTCAGAATATCCACGAACACAGGGATACAATGCCAAAAAAAGGCCACCCTTATTTATCCTTTTTATTGTATCTTTTATATGTTTTCCCCACATTATGATTAACACGGCTCAATCAAATTATTCCCCCGGAAGCGTGCGGATTAACCACATCATGAGTAAAATCACATCATGATCAGCAATATGTCTTTACTCGAATCGATACAGACCGGTCTCAGCGAATCGGTTGGAAAAGTAACCGGCCTGCATTGGGTGCGGGATCTGCGCGGTGGTGATATCAACAGGGCCGCATTGGTCCGCAGCGGGGAGAAAAACTGGTTTGTGAAGTACCGCAGCAATGCCCCGGCAGGAATGTTCGAAGCGGAAGCACTGGCCCTGGAAAAAATTTCAGCAACGGGATGTATCCGGGTGCCTGAAGCGATTGCGTTGGGTGTTGATAACGAACACTTCATGGCTGGTACTTGAATACCTGGAACTCACATCCAGCGGTCCGGCTGCATTACTCGGCGAACAACTGGCAGCCATGCATGAGATTTCCGGTGATAGCTTTGGCTGGTCACACAACAACTACATCGGTATCACGCCTCAGCTTAATCAACAATCTGACAACTGGATCGAATTCTGGCGTGACTACCGCCTGAAACCGCAATTGGCCATGGCACAGAGCCGCCGGTTTCGGTAGCCGGCTTTCTGACAGAGGCGAACGGCTCCTGGAAAACCTGGATCAACTACTGCAGGACCACGAGCCTGCTGCATCGCTACTGCACGGCGATTTGTGGGCGGGCAACAAGGCCTTTACACCGGCCGGCCAACCCGTGATATTCGACCCCGCCAGTTATTACGGTGATCGTGAAACGGATATCGCAATGACCGAGTTATTCGGCGGCTTTGACCCGGCATTTTATGCCGCCTACAAGGCGCACTCGCCACTGCCCGATGGCTACCCGCTGCGTCGGGAACTCTACAATCTCTATCACATGCTTAACCATCTCAACCTGTTTGGCGCGGGCTATCTTTCCCGCTGTGAAAGTATCATCGATGAGCCTGTTGGCGCAGATAAGCTAGTACAATAATACTGAGTCGTTCCGACTTCCTGGTTTTGCTATATTCCGTCTATCGTGCAAAGGAGGGGCGCCGGGGCGGCGGTATTGCCTTCCAGGACGCGCTCAGTCACATCCATGTGTCGCTCGATCTCGGCTTCCTGCCTCGTACGGTCCTGGAAGGCAATACCCCCTCCCCAGCTTCAGCCGGAACCGAGTACGTCTATCAGAAACCATTGACCTATGCTTACGCACGTAGCAGAGGGTGTGCGGTACCTTACTTCAGGACCGTGAGCGACATGGATGTCGCGACCGAGCCCACACGGACGTGACTTGTAGCGAGTCCTGAAGTAAGGTACCGCATGGCCTCGGCTACCCCAACGAAGCACCAATCAGCTTCCAGATGCACTACACTAAACTGGACAAACTGGTTCGGAAATCATGAAAACCAAAAAACCATCGCAAACCCACTACATTGCCTGCAACCTCTGCGAGGCCATCTGCGGTCTTGAAATCAAACTCGAAAACGGACAGATCAAATCCATCCGGGGCGACAAGCAAGATCCTGTCAGCAAGGGGCATATTTGTCCGAAAGCAGTGGCCTTGCAGGATATTTACAATGATCCCGACAGGCTGCGCAGACCCATCAGGAAAACCGCCGATGGGTGGCAGGAGATTTCCTGGCCCGAGGCATACGACGAAGTTACCAGTGAGCTGAAACGCATCCAGCTACAACATGGCAAGGATGCGGTGGCGGTTTACCTGGGTAACCCAACGGTGCACAACCTCGAGGCCCTGCTGTTTGGACCGGTGTTTTTCCGTACATTGAAAACAAAAAACCGCTACTCCGCGACCTCGGTTGATCAGCTGCCCGAACAACTGGTATCGCTTTTGATGTTCGGACATAGCCTGTTAATCCCCCTGCCCGACCTCGACCGCACCGGTTTCCACCTTATTTTTGGGGCCAACCCGGTCGTATCCAACGGCAGCCTGATGACGGCCCCAGGGGTTGCCAAACGGCTAAAAGCCATACGTGAACGGGGCGGCCAGTTGGTGGTGGTTGACCCGCGCAGAACCGAAACTGCGGAAATTGCAGATTTACACCTGTTTATCCAGCCCGGCAGCGATGTACTGATGCTGCTGGCGATGCTGCATGTCGTGTTCAATGAAGAACTTCAAACACTGGGCAGTGTTGCGCAGTTCACGAAGGGTGTGGAGATTATCGAAGAGATTGTTCGGGATTATCCACCGGAAAAGGTCGCACCTTTCACCGGTGTTGAGCCCGAAACTTTGAAGACCCTGGTCAGAGAGTTCTGTGCCGCTGAAAGCGCCAGCTGTTATGGCCGTATCGGTGTTTCCACCCAGCAATTTGGCACACTTACACAATGGCTGATCACCGTATTCAATATTGTCACCGGCAACCTGGATATTCCGGGTGGAACCCTGTTCAGCAAACCGGCATTCGAAGTGCTCACGGCCGGCAAGCCGGGTAAAAAGGGTTTTGCCGACAGGTTGAGCCGGGTCAGAAAACTACCTGATTTCAATGGTGAATTTCCGGTGGCAACGCTGGCTGAAGAAATCACCACGGCGGGTGAAGGGCAAGTGCGCGCACTTGTCACCAATGCCGGCAACCCGGTATTGAGCACACCAAACGGTCATCAACTTGATGCCGCACTCGGCGGGCTTGATTTCATGGTTTCGATAGACATCTACCTGAACGAAACCTCCCGTCACGCGAATATCATACTGCCGCCTCTGACCGGGTTGGAAAGGCCGCATTACGACGTGGTCTTCCAGGCACTGGCGATACGAAACGCTGCAAAGTTCTCCCAACCGGTTTTCGAGGCCGGAAAAGACCAACGGTCTGATTTACAGATATTCACCGAGCTGGGTTGGCGTATGCAGGGTGGCAACTGGTTCAACAAGACCGCCGGGTGGTTCAAAAAGACACTGTTACAGCAACTCGGCAGTGAATGGATTATCAACAAACAATTAAAACAGGGGCCTTATTACAAGTCACATGGTCTGGATTTGAAGAAGCTCAAGAAAAACCCGCATGGGATTGACCTGGGACCAATGCAGCCCTGTCTGCCGGAGCGTTTGTTCACGGCTGACAAGACCATCAATCTCGCACCGGAGGCGTTCGTATCTGAATTGAAAAAGCTCGCTGATGTATTTGCTGTTGATACAGCCGGTTCAGAACAAGCCGGGTTTGACCTGCAACTCATTGGCAGAAGAGACCCGCGCACCAATAACTCCTGGTTTCACAACAGCCACAGAATGGTAAAAGGCAAAAATCGTTGCCTGGCGCTGATACACCCGCAGGATGCCGAAACCCGACAACTCTTCGATGGTGACATGGCAAGGGTCAGTTCGAGGGTGGGCAGCATCAGCATTCCCGTCGCTATCAGTGATGAGATGAAACCCGGTGTGATCAGTATTCCCCATGGCTGGGGGCACCAGGTGGATGGCATCAAGCTCGGTATCGCGCAAGCAGCATGCGGGTGTGAACACCAACATACTCACCGATGACGAGTTCCTCGACTCGCTATCGGGCAATGCGGTGTTAAACGGTATTCCGGTGTCGGTCGCCAAACAGACCGGGCAAGGGTAAGGCGACCGGCAAACCTGTCAGCAGATATGAACGTTCTTTATCCCGGGTTCTCCACGCTCAGGGATTCGACGTAAACGAGTTCGCAGGCACCATTGCCGGTATCCAGACGGGACATCGAAGAGCGCCAGTACCAGCCGGAATCATGGTCCACATCGACCAGGTAACCGCGTATTAATACGATGTCCCCCTCGCGTAACTTCTTCAACGACCTTTCTATATCTTTCCTGGCCGGAATCATATGCATATTGCTACTGTTGAAGATGATCTGTTGATCGGCTATCGGTGGCGGCAAATCGTACTTGGTGCGGTACCAGCGGGCGCTCTGGGATATATCAATCTGATTGAGCACGGCGGTGTCCGACATCTCGCCCCAGCCCAGCGCCAGGTCAATGGGTGCGAGATCGGCAGTCCGGCCAAGATAATAAGGTTCTTTTGACAGGACCCGCGCGCGTATTTCGAAGCTTGCTTTACGCGTGAGTTGGTAGTCTTCCAGCATGAAAGAGGATGGTTGCAGATCGACCTGCACGGGCCTTTCTGCAACCAGTATGCCGGGTGGATGCTCAATTGGCTTGCTCTCCCAGTCCCTGATGACAAGGTAAGCAAGCGCGATGACACTGAGTATGAATATTCGACCGGTCATTGGAGCAGGGTTAACACTAGCCTAGCCTTTTGCCAACGCCGCCTTTAAACCATCCAGACACAACTCGATATGTTTTTCAGTACTGGATGCACCCATCAAACCAATGCGCCAGATTTTACCGGCCAATGGCCCGAGACCCGCACCAATTTCAAGATTGTATTCGTTCAGCAGGAAACTCCTGACAGCGGCCTCGTCGACCCCGTCCGGCACTTTCACCGCATTGAGTTGCGGCAAACGATATTCCTCTTCGACGTAGAACTCGAGACCCATGGCTTCAAGACCGTGCCCGTAGCTTTTGATGGTTTCTGGCGTGTCTGTTCCAGGCGTTTTCAAGACCTTCCTTTTTGAGAATCAACAGCGCCTCATGCAAGGCATATAGCATATTGATTGGCGCAGTATGGTGATAGGCACGTTTGGCACCCGGACCCCAATAAGAGGTCAGCAAATTCAAGTCGAGAAACCAGCTTTGTGGCGGCGTCTTGCGGGCCTTTACTTTTGCCATGGCGGCATCGTTGAATGAAACCGGTGAAAGCCCCGGTGGTGCAGACAGGCACTTTTGCGTACCGGAATAAATAGCATCTACACCCCAGTCATCGACGAGCAGTTCAATACCACCCAAAGAGGTCACAGCGTCAACGATATTGAGACAGCCATGGTCATGGGCAAGCTTGCACAAGGTCTGCGCATCGGAACGCACACCGGTCGATGTTTCGGAATGAACAAAAGCCAGTACCACCGCATCGGGGTTGGCCTTGAGCGCCTCTTCGACCTTGCCGGGATCAACCGGGGTACCCCATTCAAACTCGACCGCAACCGGGTTTGCTCCGCAACGACGGGCGTTTTCCAGCATACGGCCACCGAAAACGCCATTGCTGGCAATCACGACCTTGTCACCTGGCTCAAGGAGATTGACAAAAGCACATTCCATACCGGCCGAACCCGGTGCCGAGATCGGCAGGGTCACTGCATTTTTGGTCTGAAAGGCATAACGCAATAACTCGTTAAGCTCATCCATAAAATCGACAAACGCCGGATCCAGGTGACCGATCGTAGGTCTGGCCATGGCGGCGAGTACTTCCGGGTAAACATCTGAGGGTCCCGGGCCCATCAAGGTTCTCTTGGGTAACATTTTCCTTACTTCCCTGCGGTATGTGGATACTCCGCCAAAACCTTATTAACGGCATGTAAAAATGGCATCACGTAACTGCAGTGCTACCTTGTCGTTTACATCAACGACGGCCACGCCCTGCCAGACAACACGTTGCTGTTCAAAATCAACGAAATCAATAAATACCGAGGCCTCGGTGGTCTTGGTGGCGCGAGTACCGGTTGAAACACCGACACCAAGCGCGGAACCTCCATAAGCTCCCCCGGGGCGGTTGTAATAAGCACCACTCGTATAAGGCGAGGTATAAGACCGCATACGGATCTTGTCATCCGAGCGTATCGTGACGTTGATCAATAAATCGGGTCTGTCCGCTACCACGGTATCCTCTGCCGCGCATTTCACTGCTGATTGATGCCCGAAAATGCTCACCGAAAATGGGGGAGTTGTAACCACCCTCGATACCCATGGGCTCAAAGAAGTTATAGGTTTTGTACTGGCTGAAATTCGCTGAAGGATCAATATCACTCCGAACGGTCAAACCCGATGAACAGGCCGACAGAACAGCCAACAAAAGCATGCCTGTGATCGCTACTGAATAATACTTCCGACCGCCTGGCCGTGCTTGGTAAGTTGTCTTCACTGCTGATCCTTTATTGATGGAGTTACGCATTAAGCTGATGATGACCGGATACTCAAATTGAACTGCCCTGCCATGAATTGTGCAAGGCAAGAGTAAGAGCCATTTTCCAAGAAGTCCACAAAAATTGGGCAGTTGAGGTAGAAGTCTACGCACTGTCATATAATGCTTCACTTTGAAGGCAGCCCGCTGGCAGAACCTCTAAATGCTACAACTCAAACAGATTGAATTGCGCCGGGGTGCCAAGCTGCTGTTTGAAAACGCCAGCCTTCAGGCCCATGCCGGGCAACGCGTGGGTGTTATCGGCGTCAATGGCAGTGGCAAGAGTTCGTTATTTGCGCTGATTCTCGGGCAACTGGAAGCGGATGCAGGGCAACTTCAACTCCACCCCCGGGATGTCATAGCGCACGTGGCGCAGGAGAGCCCCCACTCCGACCAAACGGCGCTGGATTTTGTTCAGGATGGTGACAAGGGTCTGCGCCAACTGCAAGCCAGCATCGCAGAACTGGAAGCCCTCGACAGTCATGACGAACGACTTCATGGTTTGTACGAGCAAATGGATAACATCGATGGTTTTGCCGCTGAAACAAGGGCAGCGAGACTGCTTACACGGTCTGGGCTTTGAAGCTGCGGAAATCCACAAACCGGTCAATGAATTCTCCGGTGGCTGGCGGATGCGTCTGAACCTGGCTCAGGCATTGATGTGCCGCTCGGACATCCTGCTTCTGGATGAACCCACCAATCACCTGGACCTGCCAACCATCGTCTGGCTGGAGCGTTGGCTAAAATCCTACCAGGGTATTTTGCTTTTGATTTCGCATGACAGGGATTTCCTGGATGGTCTCTGCACCCATATCGCCCACATCGAGTTTGAGACCGTAAAAACCTATACCGGTAATTACAGCCAGTTTGAAGCTGTTCGTGCAGAGCAACTGGCGCTTCAGCAGGTGATGTATCGTTAAACAACAAAAAGAAATCAAACACATGGAAAGCTTTGTTGAAAGATTTCGTTATAAGGCCACCAAGGCAAAACAGGCGCAGAGCCGTCTGAAAATGCTGGAACGAATGGTTCAGATCGCACCGGCGCATGTTGATTCCAACTTTCATTTCAAGTTTCATGAACCCGATAAACAACCGCAACAACTGGTACAACTGGAGGACGTTACCGTCGGTTACGGGCAGACCGCAATCGTCAGTGAAATACGTCTCAGGCTGGGCGCGGGTGACCGCATCGGTCTTTTGGGTTCCAATGGCGCCGGCAAGTCCACGCTGGTCAAGGCGCTGGTGGATGGCAGCACCCTTCTAGCAGGTGAAAGGACTGTCAACAAGCACACGCACATTGGTTATTTCGCTCAACAGCAACTCGAATTGTTGCGTATGGATTGCAGCCCTCTTTGGCATATGCAACGTCAGGCACCGGATGCCAGGGAGCAGGAACTGCGTAATCACCTGGGGCGATTTGGTTTCCAGGGTGATCGCATCACCGATCCGGTTGCACCTTTTTCCGGTGGTGAAAAGGCCCGCCTGGTACTGGCATTGCTGGTGCTGCAAAAGCCAAACCTGTTGCTGCTCGATGAACCGACCAATCACCTTGATCTGGATATGCGTCACGCACTCAGCGTGGCATTGATGGAGTACGGTGGCGCTTTGCTGGTCATCTCCCATGACCGGCACCTGTTGCGCAGTGTCTGTGATGATCTCTATATCGTTCATAACGGACGGCTTCACGAGTTTCGGCAACCCCTGGATGAGTACCCGAACTGGTTAAGAGATCAGGATGCGGCTTCTGTCACCAGTAACTCCAACAGTCCGCAGGCCAGCCCTGTTTCCAGCAAGAAACAAAACCGTCAGGACGAGGCCAGGAGACGTCAACAGCTAAAGCCGCACATGGATGCCGTTAGAAAAATCGACAGGCAAATGATCCGGCAGCGAACCGATTTGACCCGGATTGAGCAACTCCTGATTGACGAATCGCTGTATACCGATGCCAGTCGGAAAGAGGAAATGACGGAGCTGATGCTTCAGCAGGCCACTCTGAAATCCTCGCTGGAAACGCTCGAGTGGGAATGGCTGGAAGCCAGTGAAAAACTGGAAAAAGCCGAAAAGGAATTGTAGAACCGACGCACCTGGTTGTATGTCCGCTAACTATCAACGATCGCACCGACTGTGTCAGGCGCTGTCATGCTGTAGAATGTAATGAATTCTTCGACTTGATTCCACGAACTGAGTTAGGATTGATCAATGATAAAAAGCAATATTTCCATCGAGGATTTTAAAAACTCCGCAGGTACCGAGCTTGGGCCTTCGGACTGGTTGTTGATTGACCAGGAACGCATCAACCGTTTTGCCGATGCGACCGACGATTACCAGTTCATTCATGTCGATCCCGAAAAAGCCGCTGCCACAGCATTCGGGTCCACCATTGCACATGGTTTCCTCAGCCTGTCAGTACTTCCGCACCTTCTTGCTCAAATCATGCCGATACCGGATGGCATTGTCATGGGTATTAATTACGGCACAGACAAGGTACGTTTTTCACTGCCCGTGAACGTCGACAGCCGGGTGCGCGCAAGGGCCAGGATCGAAAAAGTCAACGCACAGATCCGGTGGGCAGTTCATGGTCAAAACCAGGGTGACACTGGAAATTGAAGACAGGAGGCGACCTGCCGTGGTCGCAGATATTCTTTCACTGTACGTTGTTGAGGTGCCCTGAATAACAGAGGACCGAAGTTGTCCACACAGCAAGACCATCAACCCTTAGCCGTCATTTAACCTCGATCGGTATGCCAACAAGTGTGCGATGAGGGGTAAAATAGACCCCATGAAAAACCCGAACCACTACACATACTGCTCACCAATGATGACGGCCACCAGGCTCCCGGTATCCAGGCACTGCATCGTGCACTCAAACTAAAGGGGCATCGCGTCAGCATGGTCGCTCCCAGCTACGAACAAAGCGCAACCGGCATGGGGGTGACCAGCCGGCGTAACCTGGCGCTGGAGCAACTCGAAACCGACATATGGCACCTCGACGGCCAACCCGTTGATACGGTTCTGGTAGCCATTCGTCATTTGCTGGAAGACAGCCCGCCCGACCTGGTTCTTTCCGGCATCAATTTCGGACCCAACCTGGGTACAGCGCTGCACATGTCCGGTACCATCGGTGCGGCTATCATGGCGACGCTCATCGGTTATCCGTCAATTGCCATATCCGCCGGCATGCGGTTTGACGAGGTTGGCACTTCGTTTCCGAGCACCCATGAAGTATTTGAAGCAGCTGCTGAGTTCACATGTTCCGTGATTGATTCATTACAGTCTTCCGTGGGCAAAAACGGACGTCTGCTTCCCAGAGAAGTTTTGCTCAATATCAATTATCCGCCACTTCCGAAGCACCGGATCAAGGGTGTTTTACATCCTAAAATATCCGCGGGAAACATGATCCGGATGGGATACCAACGTTGTACTGAATCGGGTCACGTGGTTCCGGGGTTTTATCCGGGTGTAGACCCGCAACAACCGCATAAAGAGGCTGGTGATGTGCGGGCGCACATGGAAGGCTATATCACGATCTCCACCATCAAACCGCGCTGGAACCCGCCGGCCAAACAGGCAAGAAAACTGGAGAAACGACTGGAAGAGCTGACACTTGGTTTTCCGGACTAAGGCTGGCCCAGTTCTACCGCATCAACAATACCAACCACGATTGAACGGATTGGTGCTTGAGCGTCATCGAGTATCTGGCGGGCACCACTGCCCTCATCAAGAATGATGACAGTCTCACCCATACCAGCACCGATAGCATCCATGGCGATCAGGTATCCACCCGTGGGTTTACCGTCCTGGTCTAGCCGCTCAGCAAGAAGCATCTTTTTGCCATCGACGATAGGGTGATGAATGGTCGACACAACATTACCTGTGATGCGCGCAAGTATCATCCGTCAAGTTCCCCAGGGGAATAGTTCCTGACCTCATCAACCAGGCCGACAATGGCATCATCGACTGGAACAAACCACGGATCCAGGGTTAGCGCAGCCTCGCGACTGGCCACCCAGTAGATCATTTGACCAGGTCCCGCCATGCGCGTGCCATCGGCGCAGACCAGCGGTTCACCATTGGCTTGACCTTCCCGGTCAAGAGGCTGGACCCACAACAGCGGCGTGGCAGACAACTCGTCTACCAGCATTGCCGGAACCACGGTTCCTATTACGCGCCCCAGGAGCATGCTACCTCCTCGGGAAATTCAGCGCCCTCAGGCTCAAAGGCAGGACACGAGCCAAACCGCGTACCCTGGTCAAGAAGGGAGCGGAGACCACCATCGAGTCGTGGCAAAAGTGTGCGTGCCAGCAGTTGCTCCCCGGCCCGATCGGAGCATATATCCAGTGCGACCTCGACATCGTGTAGATCGCCGCTCATCAACGCCAGTGCATGTCCGCCAAGGTCATCACCCAGGCGAACCTCAGAAAGCACAACGGGAGTGCTCTTGATAGCCGCATCAACCGCGGCCAGTAACGCAGGCGAAGAACGTGTTTCCACCACCGCCAATGAGTCACCTGTCAGATCTCTGCGCGTACCAAGCACCGCGTCATGCAGGTTTGGATGAACATCACCGAGGAAAACACTGCCAGACAAAGAACCCTCGGCCTCACCCAGTTCTTTTCCAGATTCAAAGGCTTCCTGTGTGCTCGCGACACTACCTCCGATAAGGATCAGGAACCTTCCCGGATGAATCGTTCCGCAGCGCAGCAATGCGATGGGCGAGCGTTTAAGCATAAGGTCACTCGCCAATACGCCGGAAGCAATGGTATTGAATTCCAGTAATGCCATCGCCCCGTGTCGTCTCTTTTTTTGCACCCTGTGTCTCAAACGATCCGGAAGTGATCGACCAGGACGCAGCGCCGTAGTCGACTGAATGCAACCGGACCCGTGAGGCCCTCACCGGTTGGGCTGGCGATGGTGAAACTCGTATGGCCTTCCCCGCCTTCACCGAGACCGGCGAAAAACGGTCCGTTCTTGGTGAAAATACTGGTATTTATGGTTCGCGCCATTTTACTCAGCGCATCAATGTCGCGTGAGTACATACCGGCCGAATGCCCATATCCGTGTTCGGCTTCCATCGCCAGTTCAATACCACGATCAACATCGGGTACGGATGTGACCGGCAGTACCGGCATCATCTGCTCAGTCCAGATCAGTGGATGGTCATTTGGCACCCGGGCCACCAATAACGGTGGATCACCTGCACAGCTAATGCCAGCCCGTGACAGAATTTCTTTCGCGTTCTTGCCGATGAGGTCTTTTTCTACCACTGCACGCTGCCGTGGTCCGCGCTGCTCACTGAAAATAGCCTGCTCTATTCTATGAAGTTCACCGTCGTTCAGCAGGTAAGCTCCCTGCTGTTTCATCTGTTGCAACAGTTTTTCGACAATACTCTCGACGGCGATAACTTCCTTTTCATCGACACACACGATGTTGTTGTCGAATGAAGCACCAGCGATGATGTTACGCGCGGCGTGTTCCAGGTCAGCCGTCGCATCGACAACTACCGGTGGATTGCCGGGACCTGCGCAAATTGCACGCTTGCCGCTGGTCATCGCCTGGCGAACCACACCGCTGCCACCGGTCACGGCGAGCAGTCGAATACCCTTATGGGTCATCAAAGCCTGTGCGGACTCAATGCTTGGCTCTGCCACGGTTGTTACCAGGTTGGACGGACCGCCGCCTCGAATGATAGCCCGATGTAATAATCGAACATTGGCCATGGAGCACTCACGGGCGTTCGGGTGTACGTTGAAAACAATACTGTTGCCTGCCGAGAGCATGGCAATCGTATTGCAGATAATCGTTGAGGTTGGATTGGTTGTCGGTGTAATGGCACCGATCACGCCGTAGGGCGCGTATTCGGTCAACGTAAGACCGTTATCGCCGGTAACAGCATGCGCTGTGAGCACCTCCGTACCGGAAGTCTTACTTGCAACCAGGCGGTTCTTGATCACCTTGTGCTCGACTCTGCCCAGACCGGTTTCCAAATGCGCGTGGTGTGCGAGTTCCCCGGCGTGCTCAAGCATCGACTCGCGGATAGAGGCGATGATCTTTTGCCGGCCCTCGAGTGACATGCCATCCAGCTCACGATATGCGGTAGCGGCAGCCTTGACGGCGTCGTCTACCGTGGCAAAAACCCCCTCGCCCAGCACACCGCCGGTAACGACGGCAGGCGTACCGCGTGAAGCCGGAATTTCAGCCCTTGCAACCGTTGGCGCCGAGAGACGTTCGGCAAGGCGCGTGGCGATGATATCCACCTGCCGGTCGCTGAGAGCGTTCCCGCCCGGAGCGCTCATGCGTCAGTCTCTCCCTTGCGGTATTTCTCCTCGCCTTCAATTTCCCAGCTGTCCACGATAGCCATTACGACGGCATCGACCGGTTTCTGGTCGGTACGCTCGGTTTGGCGGGCTGAGGAACCGCTTGCGAAAAGAACCATCTCACCAACCCCTGCACCAACGGCGTCCACCGCCACCACTGAACCACCTGCAGGTTTGTTGTCATGACCCCAAAGGCCTAACATCAGGAACCTCAAGCCAACCAGCTTGGTGTCTTTTTCAGTAGCAACGACAGAGCCGAGCACTTTCGCGAGTTTCATGGCAGCATCCTTCCTGCAGACACTATTTCTGCGAAGTTTCCGGGCCGCGGCCCAAAGGGATCGTCATATCGACGCCGTTATGAGGACGCGCGATCACATGTACGGCAACGACATCAGCGACACGGGCGCCCGCGGTTCGTCCGGCGTCACAGGCTGCCCTTACGGCTGCCACGTCACCCCGCACCACCGCGGTTATATAACCGCCGCCTGTTTTTTCGTAACTAACGAGTTCGACCTTGGCTGCTTTGACCATTGCATCGGCCGCTTCCACCATGGCCGGAAAACTCCGGCATTCAATCATTCCTAATGCATCAGACATTGACTTGCTCCTTGTTAATCGGGCCTTCAAGCCCGGGTTCTAATAGACTATTTCTTTGTTTTCTTTCCGGTTACCGCCTTGATGGCCTGCGTTGCCGCTTCCTGGGCAACCACCACGTCCTGCTCCTCACCACCAATATAAACACGACCGAAACTGCCAACGGCGCGTACTTCGAGAATATTGATGTCCGCCGCCTTTTCGGCCTCATTGGCCGCCAGTGCGGCATAGGCCGCTGGTTCGACTTCCAATACAAACAACGTCTGGCCGGCAAGGATCATATTCCCATGGCGAAAACGGTTGATCAGCATGGTTTGTGTATCTTCGAGGTGACGAACCACCTGGTTGGCCACTACCCGTGGCTTATGGCGGTCTTTTTCCTCCAACCCGAGGTAATCGAGAATCGCCTGTCCGGCCTGCCGGACATCGGCCTGGCTTTCAGAATGCAACTCGAGCATGCCGTAATGCCGCTCTACGATCTGCATACCCGCCGTTACGTCCGTTGACTTGAGTGCGACGTCAAGAATCTCGTTAATCGCCATTCCAGGAGCGATTTCCACAAACAGGCTTGCCTGGCCCACTTTGGGCAGGTAACCCTTGGAAATTGTCGCCTGGAAAGAGGCGAATTGCGGCTGTAATGAGTCAAGAAAAACGAAAGCTCTCAAATCGACCATTTTGTAATACTCCTCAAGCACTAACGCTTGTTAATTTTGCTTCTCGTACGATGCCAATACTGGCACTCGCACCCAGGCGGGTGGCACCTGCCTCAATCATGGCCTTGGCATCTTCATAGGAACCGATACCGCCGGAAGCCTTGACCTCCATACCGGCACCGCGCACGACTGACGCCATGAGTGCCACATCGGCTGCAGTAGCCCCACCGGTCGAGAAACCAGTAGATGTCTTGACGAAATTGGCGCGGGCTTTTTTCGCGAGTTCCGATGCGAGCCGCTTTTCTTCATCTGTCAAAAGTGCGGTTTCAAGAATTACCTTACACTTTGCACTACCATCGACACATTCTTCGACAACGGACTTTATATCACGAAGTACGAGCTCATCGTTGCCGCTTTTAAGCGCACCCACGTTGATTACCATGTCGATTTCGCGTGCACCGTTGCGAATGGCGCGCCGGGCCTCCATGGCCTTGATCTCAGGTTCGTTGGCTCCCAGTGGGAACCCCACGACCGTGCATGTAAGCACCTCGCTGCCACGCAGCAGACTTGCCGCCAATGACACCCAGGTTGGATTGACACACACCGAACGAAAATTGAATTCAAGGGCCTCTGCACAGAGATTGCGTATTTGCTCCTCGGTCGCATTGGGTTTGAGTATGGTGTGATCTATGTAACGTGCCAGGTCGCCGGGTATGTTTCCAGGCCGCTCTGCCGGGGCAACGCTGGTCAAACCGGTAGCACCCAGCCTTACAAACTCACGCGCAGCATCAGGATTGTCGCCAACGGCCTCACCGCTGGGTTCCGTTGCCGCCATCGGACCAATAATTTGGTGCAGTCTGTTTACGACACGTTCAAGATCCTGATCGGAAAGGCTCAGATCAGCATCCTTCTGGCTGAACATTGCAACACGGTTTAAATGCCGTGACTCTGTACATTCAGTCGTCAGCCAGGTGTCAACCAACTGCTCTGCCAATCCGGTTCCGACCTGGCCTGCGCCCAGGGTTAATACGTTGGCATCGTTGTGCTCGCGGCTATGGCGGGCGGTCAACAGGTTGTTTGCAACGGCTGCACGTACACCCGGTACCTTGTTTGCGACCATGCAGGAACCGATACCAGCGCCATCAATTATGATTCCGGCATCCGCCCTACCCTGCGACACGGATTCTGCTACCGCGCGGGCAAAAACCGGATAGTCCACTGCTTCACGGGATGAAGTACCAAGGTCTTCAACCTGGTGTCCGCCCTTGCGCAAATGGGCCACCAACACGGATTTCAGGTCAAAACCGCCGTGATCGGCGCCAATCGCTATTCTTTTTGAGTGTGTCATGTCCAAACCGCCGAGTCATCTGGTCGCCTGGTACGCTGCACAGGCCGCTTGGTGCCTGTATCTGCGTCAAGAATTTTCTGTAACTTCATAATATGTAGTTGAAGACGTTCACGTCCAAGTCCAGTGATACAAAACTCGGTAACGGATCGCTTTCCTTTCTTGGTTTTACTAATTTCTATGTAACCAACTTCGTCCAACTTGCGCGTTTGCGCGTGCAGGTTACCATCAGACAAGCTGGTTGCGGACTTTAACTCACTAAATGAAACTGAATCGCCCGGCACGAGCGTGGCGAGGATGCCTAGTCGACACGGTGCGCTGATCATTTTGTCAAAGTGATATTTCATCGCATATTTAACTCTATTTTGCAAAGTATCATGCATAAAGCAAGTATGTGTCAAGTATTTCAGGTGTAATTGACTTTATTTAGTGAAGTTTAGGGCGAGAACCAGCCCGTTTCATGCTTTGAAGCTTTCGAGCATCAATCTCGAAAACAACAGTACCCTACCCGCTATTCTCCGTAAGGTATCCAGATGTTCTTGATTTCAGTCGCCTTGCGCAGGAATACTTCACCTTCGCCCTGTTGCGGGTCTTCCCAGTCGTGGTAACGGCCATGGTTAACCCAGGTGCGCTTCATGGTGGCTGCGGCTTCCGATTCAACGAGCTGACTACCCTCTTTTGTACCCCAGTACCAAAGACCTTCGATGTCATAGTGTTTGGCCAGTTCCTGGGTGAGCACCTGTTGATCTCCGGTGACAATATTAACCGTACCACCCGGTAAATCCGAGGTATCCAGCACCTGGTAGAAATCCGTCGCCAGCAACGCGTACTGTTGTGAAGGAACCAGCACCACCCGGTTGCCCATGGCAATGGCGGGTAAAACGGTTGAAATCAGACCGATAAAACCGGCTTCCTCCGGCGCGACGATGGCGATGACTCCCAACGCCTCTTTCATGGCCAATGTGACCATACGGAACGGTGTCGAGTGCACGGCGCTGTCGTATTTGTCGGTCATCGCGGCATAGGTGAAAATTCGGTCGATGCATAACTCCAGTTCGGCAGTCGCAGCCGCTTCATCCTTACCACTCAATTGCGCAATCCGACGGCTGAACTCCTGACCACGCGCAGACAGGTTCTCAGCAATATAATAAAGCACCTGTGCGCGGCCATGTGCCGTGCTATGGGTCCATCCCTCTGCCTTGCGGGCCGCTTCAACCGCATCCCGGATATCCTTACGTGCACCGCGTGGAAATTCCGCAACTGCGTGACCCGATGCATCGTGGGCCATGATACTGAAACCACCATCGGGGCGGACCTGTTTACCGCCGATATAAAGCTTGGCTGTACGGTCAAGCTTCACGACATTTTCGGAATTGACAGGCTTTGTAGATGATACTTTCACCAAGGGGTAAACCGGTTCATCATGCAGCTTGGATTCCCACGCCTCCCGGGTGTACTCGTACAAGCCCTCTTTGCCGCCCTCACGGCCAAAACCGGATTCCCGGTAACCACCAAAACCAGCCGCAGCATCAAACACATTGGTGCAATTGATCCATACCGATCCGGCCTTGATTTTGGGAGCGACATCCAGGGCGAGGTTGATGTTCTCAGTCCAGACGCTGGCCGCCAGACCATAGCGGCTATTATTGGCAAGTTGTATCGCTTCATCAGGTGTCCTGAAAGTCATCGACACCAGTACCGGCCCGAAAATCTCTTCCTGTGCCAGCGTTGATGAAGGCTGCACATCGGTGATCAGCGTTGGTGGATAAAAACAACCACCTTCAGGCAAGTCAGTATCAGCCTGCCAGACCTTGCCGCCTTCTTCAGCACCCAGCTTGACCAGGTCGGTAATTGTTTGCAGTTGTACCGGATCAATAATGGCACCGATATCTATACTTTTATCGAGTGGGTCCCCGATGACCAGTTTGGACATACGCAGCCTGACTTTTGCAAGCAGGGTTTCAGCTATAGACTCCTGCACCAGCAGACGTGAACCGGCACAACAAACCTGGCCCTGGTTGAACCAGATTGCATCAACCACGCCTTCGACCACACTATCGAGATCGGCATCTTCGTAGACGATAAACGGCGATTTTCCACCCAGTTCCAGTGTCAGCTTTTTACCGGTACCGGCGGTGGCTTTGCGCAATATCCGGCCAACTTCGGTGGAACCGGTAAAGGCAATTTTTTTGACATCCTTATGTTCAACCAGGGCCGCGCCTGCCTTGCCGTCACCCAACAACAGGTTGAATACGCCGTCCGGCAGACCGACCTCATCACAGATTTGTGCAAGCAGCGCTGCGGTCGATGACGTAAATTCAGCCGGTTTCAGGACCACGGTATTACCCATCGCCAGCGCTGGTGCGACTTTCCATGCTGCCATCAGCAAGGGGAAATTCCATGGAATGATCTGACCGACCACACCCAGTGGTTCAAAACCGGGCATTTCACGTTTCATCACCTGCGCCCAGCCTGCGTGATAGTAGAAATGCCGTGCCACCAAAGGAATGTCGATATCGCGTGACTCACGGATCGGCTTACCATTATCCAGGCTTTCCAGCACTGCCAACAAACGGCTGTGTTTCTGCACCTGGCGTGCAATGGCATAAAGATATCTGGCACGTTCGTGCCCACCGAGGGCCGCCCATGCAGGTGCTGCGGCAGCTGCGGCGGCCACCGCCCTGTCGGTGTCTTCCGCATTACCATCCGCCACTTTTGCCAGCACTTCATTACAGGCGGGGTTGCTGGTTTCAAAATATTCACCACTGGAAGGCTCCTGCCACTCACCGTTAATGTAATGCAGCAGTGTATTGTGATGCCCGCCATACCATAGCTCCGCCATTTCCCTGTCTTCAGGCGCCTGGCCATATTCCATACGGATGAAAATTTCCTTTATGCTCATTTCGAATTCGCTACCTTGTCAACTCATGGGGTGACGGTGTTGGGCCGAATAACTGCCTGTCAAACGATGCTCGAGTTGACGCTCTACATCGCCCAACAGACTACTGGCACCAAACCGGAATAACTGCGGATCCAGCCAGTCATTACCCAACTCCTCCTTGATCAGGATCAGGTAGGCAATGGCATCCTTGGCTTTACTGATACCACCGGCAGGTTTGTAACCCACCCGGTAACCGGTTATACGGTGGTACTCACGGATCGCGCGCACCATTACCAGGCTGAAAGGCAAGGTGGCATTTACGCTCTCCTTGCCGGTACTGGTTTTAATAAAATCGGCGCCAGCCATCATGCAAACCCAGCTGGCCTTGGCGACGTTGGTCAGGGTTGCCAGTTCACCGGTCGCGAGGATGGTCTTGATATGCGCGTCGCCACAGGCTTCGCGGTAGGCCTTTACCTCGTCGTAAAGCCCTTTCCAGTCACCGGTCAGCACCATGGAATGGGAGATGACAATATCGATTTCAGATGCACCTGCTTCCACCGAGGCCCGTACCTGTGCCAGTTTCAGCGACAGGGGAATCTGGCCGGCGGGGAAACCCGTGGATACTGCTGCAACCGGAATACCCGTGCCTTCCAGTTCCTTAACTGCCGTTTCAATCAGGTTGTGATAGACACACACGGCACCCGTGTGAATTTTCATATCCTCCAGACCCAGACCCTTGATGATATCCTTGCGTAAGGGTTGGCGTGCTTTCTGGCACAAACGTTTGACCTTGCCCGGTGTGTCATCACCGGCGAGTGTGGTCAGATCCATACAGGTGATGACCTTCAGTAACCAGGCTGTCTGGTGGTCTTTTTTGACCGAACGGCGCCTGGCTATAGTCGAGGCACGGCGCTCCACGGCACTGCGGTTGATACGCAGGCTGTTGAACAGTTCCGGCGTATATTTCATACCCGGGTTTCGCTCCAGACCGCGGTCTTTGGTACCTGTCGCTTGCCTGATGGTTGATACATTTGTCACTGGCAGGCTCCCGCCTAATCTCACAGAACTACTTAGTATAAACCCTGTTTTGTAAGACCTACCAGTTTACCCATACCGACACGAGTACTTTTATGGCAGAATACGCGCTGTTTCCAATCATAGTCTGACCAAGCTAAATGACCAATCTCTCTCGGGCGAGACTACTGGTGTTGCCCCTTCTCTTATTGCTATTTCAAAGCCCGCTTAGGGCGGACGATGAATCTTCCGATGATTTGTACGAGACCGATAAGCTGGAACATGTGCAGGTCACTGCTACACGCACCAATAAACGGGATATTGATATTTCAGCGGCGGTCACGGCGATCGATGAAAAAGCAATACTTGAGCTGGCGCCCGATGTGATTGCCGAGATGCTGCGTGGTCAGCCCGGGGCATTTTTTCAGCAGACCACACCCGGCCAGGGAATTCCCGATCATCCGTGGCCTGAAGGGATCACAGGTACTGCACCTGGTCGATGGCATGCGTCTGAACAATGCTTTTTTCGCAATGCCCCGAATCAATACCTCGGGCTGGTAGATTCCTACGCGGCCGAGCGTATGGAGGTTGTGCGTGGTTCACAGGGCACACTCTATGGCGCCGACGCCATGGGTGGCGTATTGAACATACTGACTCCTGAACCCCGTTATGCTGAATCACAATGGCAACAGGAGAGCAGACTTTACGGAAGTTATGACAGTGTCGACGATGGTTGGGTACTTAATGCCCGCACACAGGGCGGCAAGCAGGGTTGGGGCTTTACCGGCGGGGCGACATACCAGGATCACTCATCAAGAAAATCGGGCAGTGGTGAGAAACTGATCCCGTCTGCCTATAAGTCCAAGGCCGCCGATCTGAAGTTTGTAGTCGATAGCAGTGAACGCACCAGCCTGATGCTGGCCGCACAGGTGATGGAGCAACCGTCAACGCCACGTTACGACGAAATGGTGCCCGGTTATGGACAGGACGAACCCTCATCGGAACAGTACCTGTTCAAGCCGAACCGGCGTAGTTTTATCCACGCGCGGTTTCGCTACGATGGACAGAGTGACTGGTTTGATCAATTTGAAGCCCACCTGGCCCGCCAGGTCATCACCGATGACAGGCTGACGCAGGATTATGCCAGCCCGGTCATTGCCACCGAAAACAACCGCAGCACACTGGATGGTGTGACGCTTCAAGTCAATTCAAATTTCGACGTCCGGTATTTCGCTGGTCTGGGGCGCGGAATACTACACCGACGAGGTTGACAGCAAGCGGTTCAGACAAGCTGAAGATTCGGATTCAAAAACCGAAGTACGCAGTCGTTTTCCCGATGGATCGAGCATGGACAGCGCAGCCGTCTATCTTTTCGGGTGAATGGCTGAACACGGAAAAATTCAATCTGAACGCTGGCCTGCGTTATAGCTGGTTTGACATCACGCCTACCGGCGAATGAAAACTATGACGATGGTGAAGCTGACACCCTCCGACCTGACCGGTGATATTCACGCGGTCTACGCGTTGAATCCAGACCTGAAACTGGTTGCCAACCTCGGGCACGGTTTTCGCCCGCCCAATATATTTGACCTGGCCGCGCTCGGCCCACGCCCCGGCAATCGCTTTAATATTGCCAACACAGATCTCGATCCTGAAACCGTCTGGAGCTACGACCTGGGTCATAAAAACGGAGACCGATAGCCTTGAGTTTGAAGTATTTGCCTTTTACCTCGACTATTCCGACAAGATCACATCGGTATTCACCGGTGAAACAACCGAAGACGGTCGCTTTATCGTACGTAGCGAAAATCGTAACAACGTAAAAATTTATGGTCTTGAGGCTGGGTCTCTACTGGGCCGTGAAGGATGATCTGCGTCTGTTTGCAGTTGTCAATTACACGCACGGTGAAGAAAACGACGACAATGACATGAGCTTCCCTGCCGACCGCATCCCACCCCTCAACGGTCAGCTGGGTGTGGAGTATTTCTTTAATGAAGACTGGCGTATTGAACCCTACGTCATGTTTGCCGGCAGGCAGGACCGTTTAAGCCCCCGTGATGTGGGAGACCCGCGTATCAATCCGCTGGGCACGGCCGGATGGGGCACGTTGAACATTCTGCTGGACTGGCAGGCAACCGATTCGCTGCAACTGGGTCTGCGACTGGAAAACCTGGGGGACAAGGCCTACCGTGAGCACGCGCTCTGGGATCGATGCCGCGGGACGCAACATTGGTCTCTGGGTGAACTATAGCTTCAGGTGAAACGCACCCTTGTACATGCATCATATTGCTTGATGAATAATATTTCCAAACGTCTTGGATTCTGGCTGCTTCTGCCGCTTTCCGGCGTACAGGGTTTGTGGTTGCGGCGCACTGCCACGCGATCTACCCGAGGCGAGCGGTGCCAGAACCGGCGTCTGTGGAGAGGGTGAAGAAACTTCACTTGCTGGCGCTGGGTGACTCGATCATCGCCGGTGTGGGTACCGGCAGCATGCAGAATTCACTACCGGTGCAATTTGCAAAGGCCCTCGCCTCCCTCAAAAGATGCTAGTGTGAAATGGCAGGTCGAAGGTGCAAATGGTGCGGACATATCGGACCTGCGACATAGCGTAAGCCTGCTTGCGCACGAACAGCAGGCCGACGTGATATTGATTTCGATTGGTGTTAACGACGTCACCGGGCTGAGCAGCACCCGTCACTGGCGGTCACCAGGTCAATCAACTGGTGCTCGGAACTGACGTGAAAAATGGCCACAGGCCAGGGTCATGTTCGCCGGTCTGCCGCCGATGGGGCAGTTTCCATTACCACCGCAACCGCTGCGTTTCGCGTTGGGACAACGCGCCGCAACACTGGATGCAATTGCCGCCGATATCATTTCCCGACAGTCCGGCATGCTGCACGTTCCCACCGAGATCAACCCGCTCGAACAGGAGTTCTGCGAGGATGGATTTCACCCTTCAGCAGAATCTTGCGCCAATTGGGCTTCGGTGCTTGCACAAAGATTTGAAGCTGATAACTTAGTCACCTCAGTTTCAGACAGGGGTTGAGATGAATACCGATGCACCTTCCGCCAGGGCTGTCGCACAGACGATACTTGATGGATTCGACCGGCATTACTTCCTGTTCAGAAGGTTTGGATATGAGGCAAAATTCTGTTTCGAACACGCCGACTGGACACGTGCTGCCGAGGGCAGAAAAGAGCGTATCCTGGGTTATGAAGACACGTGTAAACGAAACCGTAAATGCCCTCAACACGCAGTTTTCCGGATATCGGTGAAAATGCCCAATTGTGGCCAGAAGTCAAAACCGCCTATATCACGCTTTTACTGAATCATCTCCAGGCAGAGTGTGCTGAAACATTCTATAATTCAGTGGTTTGCAGAGTTCTTCATAGAAATTACTATAATAATGAAAATATATTCTGGCGTCCGGCCATCAGCACCGAACACCTGCACGGCCCAAGCCCTTCATATCATAGCTGCTATCCACCCAGCCAGGGTCTGCGCCGCTGCCTGCTTAAAACCGTAACGGGTTTTGGACTCAGTAACAGGTTTCAGAACCTTCGACGCGATATACGCCGCCTTGAAATCGCGATCACGGAAGCACCGTGGCAAATCATGGAAGGCTCAACCCAACTACCAGATCCAGGTACTCAATGCCCTGTTTTTCCGCAGCAAGGCGGCCTATATCGTCTGCCGTATCATCAATGGCGACCGTACACAGGCCCTGGTCATCCCGCTGCTTCAGGATCCTGAGAGACGGATATACGTGGATACAGCGCTGCTGCGCCGCAAGGATGTCACCATCGTCTTCAGTTTTTCACGCGCCTATTTCATGGTCGATATGGAGGTACCCTCAGCTTACGTGAGATTCCTGCTTTCCATCATGCCCGGTAAATCATCCGTCGACCTCTACGCCATGCTGGGTTTGCAAAAACAGGCCAAGACTCTGTTCTACCGCGAATTGCTGTACCACCTGAGTCACTCCCAGGATAACTTCCAGATTGCACCCGGTGTACGCGGCATGGTGATGCTGGTATTTACGCTGCCGTCTTTCCAGTTTGTTTTCAAACTCATCAAGGACCGTTTTGATCCACCCAAGACCTCATCAAAAGAGGATGTCCGTCAAAAGTACCAACTGGTCAAGTATCACGACCGCGTGGGCAGACTGGCAGATACGCTGGAGTATTCAAACGTCGCGATATCCCTCGACAGGATTGATCCGGAACTGTTGAAGGAACTGCGTACCAGCGCAGCCGGTTCGATCGAGGAAACAGGTGACAAACTGGTCATTAAACATATCTACATTGAACGACGCATGGAACCACTGGATCAGTACCTGGCCCAGGTTTCCGGCGGACAACGACGTCGCGCAATTCGGGATTTCGGTCAATCAATCCGTGACCTGGTTGGCGCCAATATATTTCCGGGGGATATGCTCAAGAAGAATTTTGGTGTAACCCGAAACGAGCGCGTGGTGTTTTATGACTACGATGAAATTTGCTACATCACCGATTGTAATTTTCGCCGTATCCCACCGGCACGTAGTTACGAGGATGAAATTTCAGATACACCCTGGTATTCCATTGGTCAAAACGATGTTTTTCCCGAGACCTTTGCACCCTTTTTCTTTACCGACCCCGGGGACATGGCCCTGTTCAAAAAGGATCATGCAGATCTGTTGACCGCTGCGTGGTGGAACAGCATGAAAGACACGATACTCGCCGGTGACCTGACCGATGTGTTCCCCTACCCCGTCAAGCGCCGTTTTTCGGTTCGCTTCGGAACATGAGCAAGTTGAGACCCTAACGTCTTTTTTGCTATTTAGCCAACTGTTGGGTGTCTGCACCACCCAAAACCACGAAACGGTTACGATGAATCTTCCGAAGCCCGCCAAATTCAAGTGACGAAAAGATCACCCGCTCTGGCCCGCATATTGCATCAACCATACCAAAGACAACTGACAAAACAATGACAAATAGCCCATGAAGATGCTTATCAGAGGTGTTAATGTCGTATTAATATAGTGCGTCAATATAGTGAATCGGGATTGAATGTGATGAAATTTCGAGTGGGGAAACGAGCCTTGTCAACGGGACTGGTCATGTTGCTGATGGCATCTGCACTGCTGCTGCAGGGGTGCGATAAAGCCTTCAATGGTGATGACGACGAGGAAGAGACCGAGGCCGCACTGGCGATTCCTGTCGAGGCTGCCACGGTTTCAGTCAGTGACATGGCGGCGTTCTACACCGGAACAGCAACACTGGAGGCGGATAAGCAGGCAGTTGTCGTTTCGCAAATCACCGGTGTTGTGTTGAAGATCAATGCCGAGGAAGCCGATTTCGTGGAAGCCGGGCAAGTCCTGGCCGTGGTTGAAACAGATCGTTATGCACTTGAAGTTGATCGCACGAACGCTTCGCTGAAACGCTTACAGACCGATTATCAGCGTAAGAAGGAGCTGTTCTCCAAGCAACTGGTCAGCACCGAGGACTATGAACGTACCAGTGCGGAGTACGAGGCGCAGAAAGCAGCCTATGAACTGGCAAAACTCAATCTTGAATACACCAGCATCAAGGCGCCGATCACGGGTTTTATTTCAGAGCGCATGGTACGTGCAGGAAACCTTGTTCAACTCCATCAACCGGTGTATCACATCACCAGCTACGACCCCCTGCTGGCCGTTTTACACGTTCCGGAGCGTGAATTACGTGTTTTGAGCAATGGCCTGCAAGTCTCAATGTCGGTAGATGCCTGGCCTGAAGAATCCTTTGCCGGTGAAGTGATTCGCATCAGCCCGGTCATTGATACGAGTACCGGGACTTTTCGCGTGACGACCCAGATCAAGGATCATGGCCAGATGCTGAAACCCGGTCTGTTTGGAAGGGTTGAGATACTTTATGACCTGCATGAAAATGTGCCGGTCATTCCACGCAACGCGGTTATTACCGAGGATGAACTGAGCCATGTTTTCGTCATCAATGAAGAGGGCGATCGTTAGTCGCCGCGCCATTCATTTGGGTTACGAGGCCAATGGCCGGGTCGAAGTCACAGAGGGCTTATCAATTGATGAAACCGTGGTCACCGCTGGCAAAGGCAGTTTGAGTGATGGTGCGCGCGTGGAGGTGGTGGGTAAGGACCCGGTTCCATCCACATGAACCCTGATCCTGTAAAAGCGGTCGGTTCGATGAAGTTGATCGAGGTCGCGACACGCAGACGTGTCGCCATTTCAATGTTGGCAGTCACGCTGGTTTTGTTCGGGCTGATCGCCCTTAAAGACCTGAATGTCAACCTGCTGCCCGATCTTTCCTACCCGACATTGACGGTTCGAACCGAATACCGGGGTGCCGCACCGGAAGAAATCGAAACGCTGTTGACACGTCCGGTCGAAGAGTCTGTCGGTGTTGTCAAGAATGTTCTCAGTGTTAAATCGGTATCCCGCGCGGGCCAGTCCGATGTCATTCTCGAGTTCGCGTGGGGTACAGATATGGACCGCGCGGGTCTCGATGTACGTGAAAAACTCGAAGTACTGCAATTGCCGCTGGAAGCCAGCCGTCCGCTGCTTCTCAGGTTCAATCCAGCGACCGATCCCATCATGCGTTTCGGACTGACCTCTACCGTCTCGGATGAAGCCTCACTGAAGGCGCTGCGCCGCTTTGCCGAGGAGGAGATCAAGAAACTGCTTGAGCCGGTGGAAGGTGTCGCGGCGGTCAAAATCAGCGGCGGTCTCGAAGATGAAATCCAGATCGAAATTGACCAGCGGAAAATGGCACAGCTCAACCTGTCACTTGAAGAACTGAGCATGCGACTGGCGGCTGAAAACGTGAATGTTTCAGCGGGCCGACTGGAGGAAGGCACTCAACGTTACCTGGTCCGGACCATCAACCAGTTTGCCACCGTTGAGGAGTTTGGCGACCTGATTCTCAAACCGGGTACCACCCGCCCGATTTACCTGCGCGATATCGCCAGGGTCCGGGCAGGTTTCAGCGAACGTGAAGCCATCATTCGAATGAACGGCCAGGAGGCCGTAGAAGTGGCGGTCTACAAGGAGGGTGATGCCAACACCGTCAGTGTTGCCAAGGGCATCAAGACACGGGTTAAGGAATTGATCAGAAGAACTGCCGAAGGACATGGCGATAGAGACGGTGGATGATCAATCCATTTTTATTGACCGCGCCATCAGCGAAGTGATCAAGGCAGCCCTCCTCGGCGGTTTGTTGGCCGTATTGGTCATCTTTGTCTTTCTGCGTAATTTCTGGTTTACCCTGACCATTGCACTCTCCATTCCGGTTTCGATAATCGCCACTTTCTTCCTGATGGGTCAGGCCGGTATCTCCCTCAATATCATGTCGCTGGGCGGTATTGCACTGGCCACCGGTCTGCTGGTCGACAATGCCATAGTGGTCCTGGAAAACATTTCACGCCACCGGGCCTCGGGTGAGGGCCTGGTCGGCGCGGCGATAAAAGGTGCCAGCGAAGTCGGCGGTGCTGTCATTGCCGCGACCCTGACCACCATTGCCGTATTTCTGCCGCTGGCCTTCGTCGAAGGTATCGCGGGTCAGCTTTTCCGTGACCAGGCCCTGACCGTAACTTTTGCGCTGGCCATCTCCCTCGGGGTTGCGATGACCCTGATACCGATGATGGCTTCGGTTCGCGGTCAACAATCAGTGGGGGCCACCGGTATCAGCAAACGGGTGGGTCTCTGGTTTGCCAGCGTCTACGACTACCTGCTTGACCACGCACTTTCTCACCGTTTCCTGACCCTTTTTATAGCAACCGTTATGCTGTTTCTGTCGGTGTTGCTGTTGCAGCGTACCGGCACGGAACTGGTGCCCCAACTGGAGCAGGGACGCTTCAACGTCACGCTCGAGGCGGCGCCGGGCACACCACTGGAAGAAACCGACAGAATCGAGGGAGAGCTGCAACGAATGGCGGCTGCGGACCCCGCTGTGAATTATGTTTACGGTGTGGCGGGTTCCGGTAACCGGATCGACGCCAACCCGACAGAAAGCGGAGAAAACATCGCCCGGATGCTGGTGGTAATGAAACCGGAGGCTGGTATGGATGACCAGCAAAGGGTGATTGGCAAGCTCAGGACCCGGGTCGGTGATATCGCCGGTCTGGATGCAAACTTTTCATCGCCCGAGTTACTGAGTTTTGACAAGCCACTGGAAATTGAAATCCAGGGTTACGACCTGGGTTCGCTGCGTCTCGCCAGTGACGAGGTCTTAAGACGCCTGAGGACATCCAGGACTTTTGCAGACGTGGAATCCAGCGTCGAACGCGGGCACCCTGAGATCCAGATTTACTTCGACCAGGAACGGGCCGCAGCACTCGGGCTGACCGTGAAGCAGTTATCCGACCAGGTGGTTGGAAAAATACGCGGCAGGGTTGCCACCCGCTTCAGTTGGCGTGACCGCAAGGTTGACGTGCTGGTTCGTGTCTCCGAGGGTGAACGGCAGTCCATCGCCGCCGTGCGGCAACTCATAATCAATCCGGAGAGTGAGTTTCCGGTACCCTTGTCTTCCGTCGCCGAAATCCGGGTCGCAGAGGGCCCGGCGGAAATTCGCCGGGGTGACCAGGAGCGTCTGGCACTCGTACAGGCCAACCTCGCCCAGGGTGACCTCGGCAGCGCGATCCTGGAGGTCGAGTCGCTTTTGGCCGGTATGAAATTGCCGTATGGCCTGACGATGTTTATCAAGGGGCAAAGCGAGGAAATGGACGCATCTTTCAAGTCCCTGCTATTTGCACTGGGCCTGGCAGTTATTCTTGTTTACCTGGTAATGGCTTCCCAGTTTGAGTCGCTGCTGCATCCTTTCGTCATTCTTTTTTCAATTCCACTGGCCGCCGTTGGTGTTGCACTGGCCCTGTGGATAACCGATACACGGCTCAGTGTCATCGTGTTCATTGGTTTGATCATGCTGGCCGGGATCGTCGTTAATAACGCCATCGTGTTGCTCGACCTGATCAACCAGTTGCGGGAGCGTGGCATGGATCGTATCGCGGCGATCAAGGAGGGTGCGAAACTGCGCTTGCGCCCGATCATGATGACCACGCTGACAACGGTGCTTGGCTTGTTACCCATGGCGCTGGGGATCGGCCAGGGCGCCGAGATGCGCACCCCCATGGCCATCACGGTTATCGGTGGTTTGCTGACCTCCACCTTGTTAACGCTTCTTGTTGTCCCGGTGATGTACTCGCTGCTGGATCGCCGTCGCGATGTGATCAAGACTGCGCAAACCGCTGACACGGCGACGGAGGCCTGATCCATGGTACCTGCCCGCTTTGCAATGGACCGGCCTGTCACGATCATCATGATATTTGTTTCGATGATCGCCGTGGGGCTGGTATCCAGCCGATTGTTGCCACTGGAGTATTTTCCGGGTGTTGATATCCCGTTCATTATCCTGGATATGCCCTACCAGGGCTCGACACCGGAAGAAGTGGAGCGTGAGATTACACGACCGGCAGAGGAAGTCATTGCCACGCTGAGCGGTATCAAGCGACTCGAATCCATCTCCTCATCCAACGGGTCGCGGCTTCAGATTCAATTCGAATGGGGTACCGATGTGGCGGTCAAGGCGGTTGAAGCCAGGGAACGGATGGAGGCGATCCGGGACCAGTTACCTGCCGACCTGCGCCGGATCAATGTTTTGAAATTCAATTTCACCGATCAACCGGTGCTGACACTGCGTATTTCCAGTGAACGTGACCTGTCGACGGCCTATGACATGTTGATCCGCAACCTGGTGCGACCGCTTGAGAGAATCCCCGGTGTGGCGAGGGTGGATTTCCAGGGTATCGAGCCACGCGAGATCCGTATCGAGTTAATCGCCGACCGGGTCGTCTCGCATGGTATCGACCTGAACCGGTTACAGGCACAGCTAAGGCAGGTAAATTTCTCTGACTCTGCCGGTCTGATCCGCGATAGCGAAACCCGTTACAGGGTGAACCCCCGTGGTGAATTCCGTTCGATCGATGAAATCAGACAACTGGTCATATCAAAGGATGGACTTCGCCTGTCTGACGTGGCCGAGATCAACTACGGCTCCAAGCGCCGTGACTACGCCCGCCACCTGGACCAAAAATACGCCATCGGTATAAGCATCTTCAAGGAAAGCGGTGCCAACCTGGTCGATGTCGGTGAACGGGCATTGGCAGAAGTCGAACGTATCGGCAAGACCCCGGAAATGAAGGGTATCAGCCTGTTCTTTTTAGAAAATCAGTCTGATGGCGTAACGGATTCTTTGAGCGAATTGCTCAAGGCAGGGTTACTTGGCGCATTCCTGTCACTGTTTGTGCTCTATTTCTTCCTGCGTAGCGTGTCGACCACCCTGATGGTATCTTTGGCCATCCCCGTCGCGATTACGATCACACTGGGTGTGATGTATTTCCTGGGTCTGTCACTGAATATCCTGTCGATGATGGGTCTGATGCTGGCCGTCGGTATGCTGGTGGATAATGCGGTGGTGGTCAGTGAAAGCATCCACACCGAACACGAAAAGACACCCGCAGACCCAAGGGGTGCTGCCTTGCGTGGCGTCAGTGCGGTGGGGCTTGCAGTGGCTGCCGGAACCCTCACCAGTGCGGCTGTTTTCCTGCCCATCATTTTTGGTGAACAGGACCAGATTTCCATTTTTCTGACCCACGTGGCAACCGCCATCGTGGTTTCACTGGCCATTTCCCTGTTTATCGCACAGACGATCATTCCCCTTGCGGCCTCACGTCTTGACCGGCCGGCAGATAAGAAACAGAACGCCTCAATTGATTTTTTAAGGGATCAATACGTCCGTCTGCTGCACTGGAATATGCGTCACCGCTGGCTGGCAGCAGGCATGGTGATCCTGACACTGCTGTCGGCGGCCATTCCCATGACCATCGTTGAAACTGACATGTTTCCACAGGATTCAACCCGCAGGTTGTACATGCCATACCACCTTGATGGGCACTACCCGTTGGCCAAGCTCAAGGAGTCAGTTGACCGCATTGAGGAATACCTATACGCCAACAAGGAGCGCCTGGAGATTCGCGCCGTTTACTCCTACTACTCCGAACAGGCTGAAAACACGGCTTCGACGATACTGTTGACCGACGACAAGCATTCAAAACGCTCATCTCAGGAAATTTCCAGTGAAATCCTGGAAAATATGCCGAAAATCGCAATCGGCCGTCCGAGTTTTGATTTTCAGCGTAGCGGGGGCGGCGAAGAACTCAGCGTCACCCTGACCGGTACATCCAGTGAGGTCTTGCGCGATCTTTCAGAAGATGCGGTACGCATCCTGTCTTCGGTCGAGGGCTTGACGGGCGTGGTCTCTGCAGCCGGTGCAGGTGACCAGGAAGTGCAGGTCCGTGTCGACCGTGAACGGGCCAACCAGCTGGGCTTTCTCAACCCAGGAAGTTGCCCAGGTCGTGGCCATTGCCATTCGTGGTATCGACTTGCGGGAGTTCAAGGGTGAGGAAAGTGAAATCCCGGTGCGTTTACAGTTCCGTGAACAGGACCGTCAGCAACTGGATGATCTGCGTGATATCAAGCTCAGGAATTCAGAGGGTGTATCCATACCCCTGATGTCGCTGGTCGATTTTGTCGAGAGTTCAGGACCAACCGAGATTCGCAGACTCGACCGCAAGACCGGTTTGTCAATCACGGCCCAACTGGACGGTATCACATCGGAAAAAGCCCAGGAACTGATCGAGGAGAACATGGAACTGATGGCCATGCCCAGCGGTTATGCCTGGCACTTTGGCGGTGGTTTCACCGGTGATCAGGAAGCCATGCAGAAAATGCTGTTCAATATCCTGTTGGCCATCGCCATAATCTACATCGTACTTGCTGCCCAGTTTGAGTCGCTGATTTATCCGCTGAGTATGATCTGTACCATCATGTTTTCCGTGATTGGCGTTTACTGGTTTTTCCTGCTGACCGGAACCACCTTCACGCTGATGGCCATGATCGGAATCCTGATACTGATCGGCGTGGTGGTAAACAATGGCATTGTGCTGATCGATCATGTCAACCAACTGCGTCTGCAGGGGCTCTCCCGGGACGAGGCACTTCTCAGGGCGTGTCGTGAACGAATGCGACCTATCCTGATGACTGTCGGTACCACCGTGTTGGGTTTGACGCCCCTGTGTATCGGCACCACTCAAATCGGTGGCAACGGCCCACCCTATTACCCGATGGCGCGCGCCATCGTCGGTGGTTTGTTATTTTCCACTTTTGTCAGCCTGGTCCTGTTACCCACCATTTACTCCTGGCTGGACGTGATCCGGCACTGGCCGCGACGGTTTTTCTCCTGGCTCGGCCGGCGTCTCTCCGCTTTGATCAGGCGGCAGCCAAAGCCTGCTCGAGATCGGCAATAATACTGCCTCGATATCTTCGAACTCACTACTGTCCCGCTTAGTTCACGATTCAAGCAGATTTCTATGATCGTTCTTGGATCTGCCTTCGCGGGAAGGGCGCTGGGGTGGCGGTATTGCCTACCAGGACTCACTCAAGCACATCCTGTGTCGTTCGATACTCGGCTTCCTGCCTCGTACGGTCCTGGTAGGCAATACCGCCACCCCAGCTTCAACCTGACCGTAGTTCATCCATCAGAAACCATTGGCCTATGTTTACGCACATAGCAGAGGGTGTGCGGTACCTTACTTCAGGACCTTTATGTTCAGGATGAACGGTACTTCGCGATTGAGCACATGGATGTGCGACGCGAAGCCTCTCTGAAGCCTCATGACGTGTCCTGAAGTAAGGTACCGCGCGACCTCTGCTACCCTGACGAAGCACCAACAGGTTTCCAATATGTGGCCAGTACCCAATAATGACGCAGCAGAAGCAAAAAGAAAGATTGGAGTGTTGACCTGCCACATCCTGGTAAGGCACGGTACACAATACGACAGTGAGAACACAGCCCTCGCAGGACGCGAGGGCATTATGTATTTCGAGCGTAAATAACCTGTGTAGATTTGACTCTAGGCTTTAGCCAAAGCCTGCTCAAGATCAGCGATGATATCCTCGATATCCTCGATACCGATACACAGGCGGATCATGTCCGGTGTCACGCCTGCAGCTTCTAATTCCGCACCTGCTAACTGGCGGTGGGTGGTCGATGCAGGGTGCGCCGCCAGGGACTTCACATCGCCGATGTTCACCAGGCGCAGGAACATTTCCAGGGCGTCATAAAACTTTACACCTGCCTCAAAACCACCCTTGATACCGAAAGTCAGCAATGCCGAAGGCATACCATTGGTGTACTTTTGTGCGAGATCATAATAGGGCGACTCGGGAAGACCGGCGAAATTAACCCAGTCGACCTTTGCATGGTTCTTGAGATAGTTGGCCACCGCCAGGGCGTTCTCGCAATGACGCTGCATGCGCAAAGGTAAGGTCTGCATGCCCTGCAGAATAAGGAAAGCGTTCATCGGGCTCAGGGCCGAACCGGTATTGCGAAGGGGTACGGTTCGGGCACGTGCGATATAGGCCGCAGGACCCATGGCCTCGGTGTAGACAACACCATGATAGGACGCCTCGGGCTCATTCAGCATATGGAATTTTTCGGGGTATTTTTCCCACGGGAAATTTCCGCCATCGACAATCACGCCACCCAGTGAATTGCCATGCCCACCCATGTACTTGGTCAACGAGTCAACCACGATATCGGCGCCGTATTTTATCGGTTTGATCAATGCGGGTGTCGCCACGGTATTGTCGACAATCAAAGGCACGCCATGCGCATGCGCCATGTTGGCCAGCGCTTCGATATCAACGATATTACCTGCCGGATTACCGATAGACTCACAGAAAACGGCGGTTGTTTTTTCATCGATCAAAGCCTGCATGGCCTCTATGCTGTCGTCGGCAGCAAAGCGAACCTCAATACCCTGGCGTGGCAACATGTGCTTAAACAGGGTGTAAGTACCACCGTATAACAGCGGTACGGAAACGATATTGTTGCCCTGCTCCGCTATATTCAGCACCGCGTAATTAATCGCCGCACTGCCCGCGCTGACACACAGGGCCGCGATGCCGCCCTCAAGCTCCGCACAGCGTTGCTCCAGCACATCGGTGGTCGGGTTCATGATACGGGTATAAATATTACCTGGCACTGCCAGGTTAAATAGATCGGCCCCATGCTGGGCGTTGTCGAATTCGTAGGCAACTGTCTGGTAGACCGGCACTGCTGTTGCCTTGGTTGTAGGGTCGGATTTGAATCCGGCGTGAATGGCGAGTGTCTGGTCTTTCATGTTTTGCTTCCTCTGCGGTCCTGTGTTTATGTTCTCAAGCCAAGTGGATCATCGGGGTCTACATCTTTCATAAATAGTTTTTTACGGTCGAGATTGGTGACCTTGTAAACCAGCCCAAGCCAGTTATTCACGAGGGCCTTGGCGGTATCTCCCCAGGTATTGTCCAGCATGGCTTCAATTTCTTCTTCCAGCAATACGGGCAAGGACTCACTTTTCAGCCTCCCCTGTTTCGCCTGTTCAAGAAACCGTTCAGCAATCACTGCGACATCAGGGGAAAAGTAATTCTCAGGAAAAGGCGGTGGTGAGGCCAGTTCTCCCGCCAGGTAACGCAAAAGCTCTCGCTTGTATTCCTTGAGCAGGCTGTTTTTGTCATACTCGGGGTGACCCTGAAAATAGATCATACGAAACTGGTCCGGACTGACCGCCATGTGCACACCGCCCGCCTCACTTTCGACCAGCACGGTCAGATCAGCATTTTCCAGTTGCTGCCTGGTAATTTCGTTATATCGTGAATGCGGCACGTCGAAACGCGTGTTGATATCCCTTAATAACGGGTGGCCGGGACTGGAAACACGATGACTGTACACGCCCCAGCGTTTACCCGGCAGTGCCTGTCGCTCAATACCATAAAAATAACGGAGCAAGGCATGCGTGGCCAGGCAGGAGCACAGTGTTGACGCAACATTTTCCTCTGCCCAGCGCACAACCTCCATCAGGGGTTCCCAAAATGGTTCCTGTTCCAGGTTTGGATTAGAGATGTTTGCGCCCGTGATAATCAGTGCATCCAGACCCTGCTGCTTCAGATCTTCAAATTTGGAGTAATAGCGCTCAATGTATTGCAGTGTTTTTGCACTGCGGGGTAATCCGGGCAGCGAAAACGGGTATACGTAAAACTGTGCGATGCGATTGCAATTACCCACCAGGCGGATGAACTGTCTTTCAGTGGCTTCCAGCGCAGTATCCGGCATCATATTCAGAAAACCGATATGCAGTTCGCGGATGTCCTGGTGTACCGCGCGATCCAGTGGCAACACCTCGTGCCCCTGCTCACGCAGACGCGAAAAAGTGGGTAATTCAAGATGTTCGACTAAAGGCATATTAAGAGTGTAACTCCTGGCCGGTAAAAAAAATGACCGGGTCTTTAAACCCGGTCATTCTCAATACTACTTTAAATCTGGCGTTCAGGCACTCGCTATGGATTTGCCTTTTGAACCAAGATCTTCACAGGCTTCCTGCAAACGCGCAACGATGCCTTCTTCACCAAGACGCAAATAACCCCTCGGGTCGTATTGCTTCTTGTAAGGTGTGCCATCATCCGGGTCGATCTGGAATTCGAAAGCACGGGCATGTTCATGACGAACTTGCCAACCGGTTGTGAGAAAGCAAACTGGGTATCGGTATCGATGTTCATCTTGAATACACCGTAACCAACCGCCTCGTGAATCTTGGCTTTTTCCGAACCGGAACCACCGTGGAATACCAGGTGAAGCGGATTATCGCCTGTACCGCAGGTCTTTTGAACCAGCGCCTGGGAGTTCTTCAGAATCTCAGGACGTAATTTGACGTTACCCGGTTTGTAGACACCGTGAACGTTACCGAATGAAGCAGCCACGGAGAAATGTCCGATCGGGTTTAACAACTCGTATGCCCGCAACACGTCTTCAGGCTGGGTATAGAGTTTCGAGTTATCCGCACCTTCCTCAAAGTCGCTGCCGATACCGTCTTCTTCACCACCCGTTACACCCAACTCGATTTCCAGTGACATATCGATCTTGTCCATACGCTCCAGAATCCGCGCACATTCGCTGAGATTAAAATCGATGGGATCGGCCGACAGATCCAGCATATGGGAACTGAACAGGGGTTTACCGTGTTGTTTGTAATATTTTTCACCTTCATCAAGCAAGGCTTCGATCCAGGGTATCAGCGCCTTGTTGGCGTGATCGGTGTGCATGGCAACACATATGCCGTAATGCTCTGCCAACAGGTGGACGTGCTGGGCGGCCGCAACCGAACCCATCACCTTGGCATTGAAAGCATCCTTTAATCCTTTACCGGCATAAAACTGACCACCGCTATTGGATAGCTGGATGATGATATCGGAATTCGCCTTGGCCGCCGCTTCCATCACTGCGTTGATCGTGTTGGTGCCGGTTACGTTTACCGCAGGCAAGGCATAACCGCCTGACTTGGCCGCTTCGACCAGTGTTTTGTATCCTTTGCCGGTGACGACACCGGGTTTCAATGTACTTTTGCTCATGGAGTAATTCCTTGGTTGAAAACTGTGTACCATTCTAGCTGCATTCGGCCGGGTGTAGAAGGACATCCACCAAAGTTTTGCCTCTTTTTCAGTCCATATTCAGTACGGGTGATATGCGGTTACCACCCGGCATCGCGATAAACCCGGGTCACTTAAAGCTACGACATGATTTAAGTCACTGGTGTTTATGACATAGGTCAATGAAATCAACACCCGGATGTGACAAATTGCATCGTGGATACATACAAACGAAAGTATCCTTTTCAGCAATCAGCATCCGTCTATCTCACAACCGATGAAATGGCGGGCAAACGGGAGTAAGTCATGAGGAGAAGAATAGTCTGGTCGCTCTTGGTGAGCATTGCAGTGATGTGCAGTGTGACCAACCTGGCCGCCAAGTCAGAAAATAGTGATAGCGGTAATTACACAACCAAGGATAGTGAGTTTTATTTGACGCCCGAACAATTGTTGTTCATCAGACCGGGCCTGGTAATGGAAATAACCAACGTTGTTATTCCGGCTGACCGTCAAACGGAAGTCACTTTTACACTTGCTGATCCTGCCGGGCTACCCTTGGACAGAACCGGTGTCTACACACCGGGCCCCGTAAGCACTTCTTTCATCCATGCAAATATCCCAGCGGGTGAAGAATCATACTATGCCTACACAAATCGTATTCAAACCAGTCCGATTACGGGTGATTCCGCCGAACAGGGAACCTCCGATTCAGGTGGCACCTATACAGAAATAGCCATCGGTACCTACATGTACAAATTCGGGACGGTACTGCCGGAAGGCTACGATATGGATGTAACCCATACCGTGGGTTCTTATGCACGACGCGACCTGACTGAGTTTGAACTGGATCGTTATGTTGCCAACCCACTCTACCACTTTGTTCCTTCAGGTTCCGCCATGCCGATGCCACGTGATATCGTCACCACTGAAACCTGTAATGGCCGTTGCCATGATCCGCTAGCGATACATGGTGGAGCACGTCAGGAAGTCGGACTGTGTATCCTTTGCCACAACGCGACACAGGATATAGACCCGGATACCGGCAACTCGGTTGACATGCCGTTAATGGTCCACAAAATCCACATGGGTGCGAACCTTGCCAATGGCTACAACATCATTGGTTACCGTCAGTCGAATCACGATTACAGCGACGTGGTATACCCGGCCGAAATTAACGAATGCGAATCCTGCCATACAGGCGGCATTCCGACCGCAAACTTCCCATTGGTGGCAAGCCCGAATCCTGTACCCGTATGTGATGCGTCCCGTTTTGGTGCCACCCTGCTGGAATGGGGTGACCTCGATGCATTCGAGATCCATATGGATACAGCCGATGGTCCGTTATTTGCCGCACGGCAGGCGCAGGCTCAGACAATGACCGGTAAATGGGTTCGCGATGGAACCACTTTCGTGCTGGTAGATAAAGCCTCTGGCGAAACCATTCAGAAGCTTGATGTTAACGCAACGGGCTATGGTTGTGTTGGCAATCCTCCGGGTGCATCTGTAGGTGTAGCTGGCACCGATCATACCAATTGGCTGGATAACCCAGGCCGCAAATCCTGTGGCGCGTGTCACGATTGGGTTAACTGGGAAACCGGTGAAGGTCATGCCAGTGGTATTCCACAGGAAAATGATGACAGTTGTGGTAATTGCCACAAACCTTCCGGCTCGGAGTTCGACCGTTCCGTCAGGGGTTCTCATTTACCTCTTTACAAATCAGCACAATTTCCCAACCCGATTGTTGAGTTTCTTGATGTCACCAACACTGGTCCGGGTGAAAAGCCAGTCGTTACTTTCTCATTGAACGGCAAGAATGGCCCGATAGACCCAGGTTCAATGAATCGCATTAGTTTTGTAATCACCGGACCAAATGAAGACTGGGCCTATGATTACTTCTACGCGCTCGAAGACGCAGACTCAGCTGTACAGGATGGTGATAACTGGGTTTATGCCTTTGATACACCGCTTCCAGACGATGCTGCAGGGTCATTTACCATCAGCATGGAAGGACGTATCGAAGTAGACGTCGACGTGGGTGAAGCTGAGCCGGAAACAGAACGTGATTACGCCGAAAACCCATTGATGGCATTCGCGGTCACTGATGACAATGCAGTTGCACGCCGCAAGGTTGTCGATGATGCCAAATGTGAAGCCTGCCACCTCAACCTGTCCCTGCACGGTGGTAACCGTCACGACGTGACCTATTGCAGCACGTGTCACACACCGGACCGGCTTGACATAGCCACCCCAGCTGAATCTGTCCATATGAAATGGATGATCCACAAGATTCACCGTGGTGCAGAGCTTGAGAATGGCTATGTTGTGATACGCTCAAGAGGTACGTATGATTTCAGTAATATCCATTTCACCGGTGACCTGCGTAATTGTGATGCATGCCACGTCAACGGTTCTCAGAACCTACCGACACCTGACGGCGCGCTGCCGACGATCACCAACAATGCATGGTGGTCGCCGATGCAGCCACAGTCAGCAGCATGTCTGAGTTGCCATGATGGCGATGATGCAGCAGCACACGCCTATTCCAACACCGCTATGTTTGGAGAGGCATGCTCGGTCTGCCATGGTGAAGGAAAAGACGCTGCAGTGGACAAGGTTCACGCCCACTAAAGCCAGACCTTAAACAGGCTTTCAAGCCTGGAAAAAATGCAGGGTGTTTCGGCACCCTGCTTTTTTTATACCCGGAAAATTTTCTGGGCTGATGGTCTCTGGCTGATCATTGAAAGAACTTCTTTTCAGAAAATAAGGTATGATTTCAAGTCATAATAAATATTAATAAAGTATTGCGGCATCAATCACATTATGTGAAAAAAGACAGACAAATCGGGAGTCAGTGATGAATATGAAGTTAATACAGCCACTATTGATCGGTCTGACTATGTTTATTCGGTACAGCCAATCTGGCTGCCAAAATCAGAAGCCGTTGACAGCGGTCATTACACGACCAAAGACAGCGAGTTCTACCTGACCCCTGAACAACTATTGTTTATCAGACCGGGCCTGGTTCTGGAAATAGTTGATGTTGTTATTCCGGCTGACCGTCAAACCGGAAGTCACCTTCACACTGACTGACCCTGCCGGACTGCCACTGGACAGGACCGGTGTTTTTACACCCGGCCCGGTCAGCACGTCTTTCGTACTTTCATATATCCCGGCATTTGAAGAAGCATATGTTGCCTATACCACCCGTGTTCAGACCAGCCCGATTACCGGCGATTCGGCGGTACAGGCATCCACCGACTCCGGTGGTACCTATACGGAACTGAGTATCGGTACCTACAGGTACAAGTTCGGTACCGTACTGCCGGAAGGCTACGATATCGACGCCACCCATACCCTGGGTGTCTATGCAGTACGTAACCTGTCCGAGTTCGACCTGGGTACCTATGTAGCCAACGAACTTGATCATTTCGTACCTTCCGGTAGCAGTGAACCCATGCCACGCGACATCGTTACCACTGAAACCTGTAATGGCAGGTGTCATGACCCTCTCGCGATACATGGCGGGTCGCGCCGCGAAGTCGGACTGTGCATCCTTTGCCATAACCGCACGTCAGGATATTGATCCGGATACCGGTAACTCAATCGACATGCCTCTGATGATCCACAAAATACACATGGGTGAAAACCTGAGCGAGGATTACACGATCATCGGTTACCGCCAGTCCGTGCATAACTACAACGATGTTGTCTACCCTGCCCCGATTAACGAATGTACAGACTGCCATACCGGTGGTATACCGACTGAGAATTTCCCGATGGTTCCAACCCTTCCGCAGCCCTGGTGTGTGACAGTTCCGGCCACGGCAGTGTTGTCCTCAACTGGCAATATACCGATAACGTTGAAATCAGGGTTCGTACCGCCTCCAATCCCGAAGGTAAGACTTTTCGCCACGGGCGGGCCGTCAGGTTCCGCGGAAACAGGCAAATGGGTAGCAGATGGAACCTCATTTGATATTTACGACACGAATACACAGAAATTGCTCCAGTCCGTTCCGGTCAATGCAACAGTCCTGGGTTGCGTCAGTAATGCGCCCGGCACTTTCAGAGGTGATGCGGGCGCTCAACACACCAACTGGATGGATCACCCAAGCCGTAAGACCTGTGGTTCGTGTCACGATGATATCAACTGGGAAACCGGTGAAGGCCATTCCGAGTCCAACCTTGTCATGGCTGATGACATCACTTGTGATAACTGTCACTTGCCGTATACAGGTAATGAGTTTGACCGGTCGGTCAGAGGTGCTCACCTCGAATTGTACAAATCGGCACAGTTCCCGGGTGTACTGGTCAAGTTGATGGAATGTCACCAATACCAATCCGGGCGATAACCCCACCGTAACGTTCTCAGTGGGCAGCAAGAATGCTCCGATCGACCCTGCCACCTGGATCGTCTCAGGTTTACTGTTATCCGGGCCAAACGATGATTACAGCTTCCAGGCCCAGGAGAGCGCAATCAATGCTGCAGTCTGGGCCGGTGACAACACCTGGACCTATACCTTTGTCCAGTCCTTTGCCCCTGGATGCCGAAGGCTCCTTCACCGTCAGCGTCGAAGGCCGGAACATTGTTCCGATAGACTTTGATCCCTTGGTGGAAGAAGAACGCGACAACGCGGAAAATCCCTTACTCGCGTTTGCAGTCACCGATGTCGTTGCGACGCCCCGTCGAATGGTGGTTGACGACTACAACTGCGAAAGTTGCCACTCAAACCTGGCGTTCCATGGTGGCAGTCGTCATGACCCGCAGTATTGCGACACCTGCCATATGCCGGAATCTCTCGATTTCGATGGAGATCAAACGATCCACTTCAAGTACATGATCCACAGCATCCACCGTGGCGAAGAACTTGAGTACGGATTCTCTATAGGCAACCACGACTACAGCGATGTCGTATACCCCGGCGATCTGCGTAATTGCGATAGCTGTCACGTCAACAATTCACAACAGGTACCCGTTGACAGCGGTTTGCTTTCCACGCTGACACCACAAGCCTGGTGGAGCCCGATGATGCCAAATACTGCCGCCTGTCTGAGTTGCCATGATGACGATGACTCTGCAGCACACGCCTATGCCAATACCGCGTTTTTTGGTGAGTCCTGCGGAACCTGTCATGGCGAAGGCAGAGTGGCTTCTGTGGATAAGGTTCACGCGCAATAAAGCTTAATCCTGGAACGGCTACCAGGCCTCCTAAACGTGCAGGGTGTGTTGGCACCCTGCTTTTTTTTACCTGGAGGGTTCCCTGGTTCAATCTTGATCTGGCAATATTTCGGAGCTAATCCGTCCATGTGTCTTTTATTCCAGCTCGATCCCCACTAGAATCCCCACCTGTTTATGTACCTGAGAAATAGCTACAAGAATCAGGGCACTGTCCACCGCCACAGCTATCAGTCGCACATAAGGAATCTCTGATCTATTCATGAACTCGTATCTTGCGCCCAAAATGGCCAGTCGGTTTTTCTCTTTTTTTGCATTGTATTTCGGTCTTGGTTTTGCCAGCCCATTGCTGATTACCCTGGCCAACAGGGAAGACCTGGCGTTTAGCCCATCGGGGTTTTCCTTCGTCTCTTTATTGCTGGTCCTCACCCTGAGTGCCGTTTCCTGTTTTTTGTCCGGCAAAACACCATTTGCCAAACCCCTTGCCATTGCAAGCCTCGCCTGCGCGTTTGTTTTTGCACTTCAGGGCAACTTTGTACACGACCTTTTCTACTACGGTGACTTTAATGGCAACCTGACCGACTGGCGTGAATATGGCTGGAAGTTCTGGGTGGAATGGTTTGGCTTTCTTCTCGCCTTTCCCTTGTTTTACTGGTTGTTGAGCCGGTTAAAGCAGATACCGGTGTGGCTCGCCCTGGTGCCGGTTCTGTCATCGGTACTGCTTATTGCACCGGTATTGTTCAACCAGAAGGCCAACGTCGCGCTTGGGCTTTCAGATGAAGTCAAACCGGACGTGCTTGAATTCTCGAGCGCGCTCAACCTCGTTCACTTGTTGCCGGATGGGTTCCAGGGCGATATAGCACGCGAAGTACTGGAAGACCATCCCGAACTTTCCGCACGACTGGAGGGCTTCATACTCTTCCGCGACCACCTCGGTATGTACCAGGGCACGGCACCATCCGTGCCAACAATTTTCACGGGTCGTCCTTTCGATTTTGAGGCAGGTTACAGTGTTGAGCGCACCATTGATGAGATGAAGTTGTATGCCTACCCTGCCCGCCTGCTGGAAAACGGCTTCCGCCTGGATTACGTCACGCTGTCATCAGCTTATTGCCTGGATGGCGCTGCCAGTTGCATCATAAGGTCATTTAATGATTTGAAACCCCGCGGTTATTTCCGTCACAAGGATCAGCACTTTTCTTATGCAGTCCGGCAATTGGCAGACCTCACGCTGTTCAGACATTTGCCGATGTTTCTGAAGGAGAAAATTTACAACAGCGGTGACTGGTTTTTTGCCGATACGACACTTGATGGTTCGTCGCCATGGCCAGACCCGGTATTGCGCGAATGGATAGACAATATGGTAGTTGCCGGACCACAGCCACGTTACAAGTGGTACCACTATATTGGCACACATATCCCAGCCAACTGGGATGCGGATTGTGTCTTCAACCGCGATCTTGAAAGAACACGGAAGCAATATTACGACCAGAGTGTGTGCGTGCTTACCGGTATTGCCCGGTTTGCAGACAAACTACGTGAGCTTGGCATTTTTGATGAGACCGCCATCATCATAAGCGGAGACCACGGCGTCAATATTGAACCGGATGATAACCAGGGATTAAAAGCCAACGCCAGTTTGTATGCGGGTATTATTGGAGCGGCACGACCGACACTGATGATAAAACCCTTGAAGGCTCAGGGGGATTTCCAGGTAAGTAATTTACCCACTTCGCTTATTGATATCGCTCCAACCGCCCTTGACCTGGTCGGGCTTGAAGGCGACTACAGCGGTCAACCTGCACTGTCTATTGATCCAACACTTAAGCGCAGCAGGATATTCAACCGCTACACAAGTGCTGAATTCTGGACAGGAGAGGCCATTTCAAACGATATCTGGACGGTTGACGGAGCCGTACGGAACCTGGAAAACTGGTCGCTTCAGGATATGTTCTACAAACACCTGGCACCGGCCAGCTATCCTGCCATCAATTTCAATTCTGCTTATGAAACAAGCCGTGGCTTATCTCTAAATCGTGCTTTACCCGATGAGGAATCATCCTGGATAGGTGGCTCAGAATTTACAATCCTGGTAGGCACAGAGCAACCGGGGCTTGCGGCAAGCATCGAGCTCGAATTGATCATGCCTGACTTCATGAAAGCTGAGACACAATCATTTTCAGTCAGTGTCAACCATCAAATCTTGCCGGAAAATTATTCATTGGGTAATGGAAAAGACTGGACCCTGGTAACAATACCAATACCCGACGGTCTGCTTAAAAAGGGTAATAATCAAATTGTTTTGAAATTCAGCGAGACCGCGTCTCCGGAAAACAGAACCGATAACTGGCATGCCGCAGGAAAATTGAAAAGTTTCAGGCTGATCCAGTAGCAGTATTTGTGTGATCGGATTTCACACATAGATACAAGCTTCGATCTCCATTATTCACATCAAGTTGAGCGCGGATCTCAAAATGACGTTTAAGATTTGATTCAATCGACTCGCGACTGTAATCCTTGTATTTGTCTTCCTTGTTACGCAACAGGGTTTGGACCTTGTCGTCCTTGCGCGATACGTATTCAATCACCAGTTTGTCCGTTAAACCGGCCAGCCAGTCAACAAATTCCGCCAACGGGATATTGGCTGTAATGACCACGTGGTGAATAAGGGCCAGGCATAACACCAGGTCAGGCTGGCTGCGCGTTTTTAAATCACTGCGTTCAAGGTTACGCCAACCCCAGTTGGGTGAAGGGTCTGCGACATTTTGCACCAACGTGAGAATATTAGCCGGCGTTTCCGGATTCAGAAAAAGCCGCTCTACTGCCACATGGTCAATATCCATGGACAACACCTGCCTGCAAGCTGATGCCGCGATACGTGAAAACTGCCCGGTATTACAGCCAATATCCCAAACGGTGTGCGGTGCTTCAGTGCTGATGGTCTCGCGGATGAAATTTTCTTTCAGCGCGTGGTCATCTTCTGAGTAATTGTGGAATTCGGTGTAGTCACCCCACTCTGAGCCGGCCGCCTTCCACTCGAGTTTTTTAACCAGCTTTTGCATCTTGCGCACATTCACCAGGATTAACTCACGGTTGAAACCCGCCGATTTCAGATTAGACCTGACGTTCTCGGACGAACCACCAAATCGCCGGTCCAACTTGGATTGTAACCAGACATGACTAAACACACCTTTGCGAAAACGATCACGAAAACCGAATAACGCAGCTGCGGTTTGTACATCCACGCCACCGATAGCCGAGCGCATGAATGGCTGGAAATTGCAGCCCTTATAGGCCTGTAACATCAATGGAAACAGGAACATCTCGCAAAACTGGCGGTAACCCGACCAGGGTTCGCCTTCATTGAGGGGTTCGAAAGAGGGAATGTCGATAAAAACCGGTTTGCGATTAACAAACTGTATGTTGTATGGAGTTGCATCTTTCAGTGTGAAGCCGTTGCTGACGGCGCGCTCTACCAGGTGCAGTTGCAGACTGGCAGCAGACCTGAGCATGCTGAAGGTCCATTCGTAGGGGTAACTGATGACCGTTACAGGGTCGTGTTCAAGAAAACCTGCCCATTGCTGTCTTAGATCGTCCGGTAACGGGTTCTCCTTGTGCGGCAAGTTCACGACTACCAACAACTTTGCCCGATTCAACCAGTTTTGTGTAAAACGGCTGCTCCTGCAGTTGCCGGAAGCATTGTAATGCGGCTTCACTTAAACCCCGGAATATCCTGCCCTGGTATTGATATACACGCCCGTCACGGTCACGAAATGAGCCCGTATTGACCTCGGCTTTAGCGTTATGCATAGAGCTTCAGACCGGCTCGTCTTCGGAAACCTCTTTCTTGCCTACTCCAAACGCAACTCTCAACTTGTGCCAGTACAGCTTGATCGCCACCCCCACAGCAGCTACACCGCCCAGGATAACCTGTAACAACATACTGCCGGTACCGGGGTCAAGATAAGCCTCGGTATCAGTGAAAAATAACAGCAATAAAACAGTAATAATTATTTTCATGAATTCATCTCTTCAATTTTGATGCGGGCCTACACGCCCGGTAATTGCGCGCATAGTAGCAAAATCTTGTCATCTACGCTCTCTGAAAAAATTCCGCAACAAGTCAGCGCTTTCTTCGGCCAGGCAACCACCACTTATCACGACCTCGTGATTGTGGGCAGGATCAGCCAAAAGATCAAACTTTCCGCCGGCTGCACCGGTTTTGGGATCATCGGCGCCAAACACGATACGCTCCAGGCGGGCGTGAATCATGGCACCGGCACACATCAGGCAAGGCTCCAGCGTCACGTAAAGACTACAGCCTGGCAGACGATGGTTGCCAATCGCTTTACCTGCATCGCGCATGGCGATGATTTCCGCGTGTGCTGACGGATCGTTGAGACCGATATTCCGGTTCCAGCCACGGCCAATGATCTCCCCTGCCCTGACAATGACGGCCCCTACGGGTACTTCTTCTTCAAGACCTGCGCGTCTGGCCAGTAACAGGGCCTCGTTCATCCAGATCTCATCCTGCTGATCAATTGAAAAGGTTTGCGTTGGCATACTGGTTTAACCTTTACCGGTCAGGCGCTGCTCCGGCGTCCCGGCCGGCACATTGCTTCCAGGCAGGTCAGGGCTCCGCAAACAATGCTGAGGCGTTAGTGCCGGGTGTCTTAATACTGTTTCTGACTCATTGCAGGTCAACACCGCCAGCATGGATGTCGGTTTTAACTCACCGGATATCATGCATGCCTCGTCGCGAGCATGAACACGATCAATGAAGTCCTTATCCCATTGCGCATTGGCATTAAAACTGTGACCGAAAGGCCGGTCAATAAATACAAAAATCAGATTTCCGAATGGATAAAAAAACTTGAAACTGAAATGCTCTGTAAGCAGCGGCAGAATATCCTGCGCCCGTATACCCTCGAAACCATGAGTTGAACAATCGTGGTTGATGTATTGCTCCTCGTAGCGATTCAAGAGCCGGTTGTGGCGATAGTTTTTTGGCAACTCATTCCAAAATGGCCGCAACTCTTCTATCGCCTCTGGCCAGCGCATATGGCCATTTCTGCCGATCATATCGGACACCAGGAAAAGCCCTTCAGGTTGCAATGACTTCTTAATGGAATCAAACAGATCTTCCAAATTCAGGACATGGTGTAAGGACTGGTTTGCCATGATGATTTCATATTGCCCGGCAGGTCTCCAATTATTGAAGTCGCCTTGGCTGAATAGAAAAGAATCGGCTAAACCTGCATCGTTTGCTGCTTTACTGCCCCGCTTTAGCATATCTTTATTTATATCAACACATTCAAAAACAAAATTCTCAAAGCCCCACTGCACCAATTTCTGGCTGATTTTCACCTCAAGGTCACAATTTCCAGATCCAATGCTCACTATGTGGATTTTCTGATGAATCCTCTCTGCCATGAAGCACTTGATATTGTGCGCAAAGAACTCTTCCGGGTTACTGAATCCAAAGCGACACATATCGGGCGCAAGAAACTTGTTTGACCAATAGTGAAAGATGTCCGGCAGGTTATGTACTTCTGTACATTCCTTGAAGAAACTCTTTTCACTTTGCATTTTCTTATTGTATTCAAATGAGTGCGAATTCAATAAGAAAGAGACACGTTGATTTGCAGACCGGGTTGTGGCGATAATCCACGAAGCAAAACGGTTCACTGAATATCGTGCCAGATATATTGAATTCTGCCAGATCAATTTGGCGATTCTTCGGCTGTTAACACTGCTTTTCAGTTTGCGTGCGACGAACACCACGTTTTCGTTCAGGTAAGCCCAGTGTTCGGAGTAGTAGCAAACAAGAAAGCATTCCTGGAAGCCCGCTTCGCGCAATTCGCCCAGCAGTTCCATACCAAAATCATAATAACTTAGCACTCCCTGGTCGGATAGCGGGTCACCGTGGTAACAGGGTTCGCACAAATGCTCGATATGGCCCGCAGCGTCCTGCCTGGCGCGCACACGGGTCTGAGTCGTAAAGCTGAATGGCACGCTAATAAGCAATTGTCCACCCGAATTGAGCACACGGTAAAACTCCTTCAATGCCGAACGATAATCCGGTACATGTTCCAATACATCAAAACACAAAACGGCTTCCAGGCTGGAATCCTCAAAGGTCAGTTTCGTCACGTCTTCATTTCGGACCGGCATGGAATCGGTCTTGACCAATTGACCGAACGGCTTATCCGGGAAATACTCACTGGCGCTGAGGAAGGGGTAACGCGCAGCCAGATTCTGATAAACCGGTGACAGGGTTTCTGTCAGGTAAATACGATCGTCTGTGGCCGGCTTGAGCAAGACATCAAAAACATGCAAACAGCTACGCCAACGGTTGATCAATCCGCATTTGGGGCAAACCAGGGTCTCACGCCAGTTGACGGGGCTTCCATCCACTGGTAAATCCACTTTGAAATTTACTGTCTCATCACAGATATAACATTGACCACTAAGGCTGGGCAAAGAATCCAGGTGTGAGTTGTTATCAACCCCACAAGCCGAGAAGTACTCATTGACGGCATTGATGTCTTTGGCGTGAAAAAAAGGCGCGGGTAATTCAGTGGCCAATACCCGGTTTCTTTTACGCTGCCAGTTCCTGTAGGAACGCTTAAGCGTTCCTAAATAAGAAGGATTGTTCATTCCCACTCTATCGTGGCTGGCGGTTTGCCGGATATATCATAGACCACCCTGGATACACCTGATATTTCGTTGATAATTCTTAATGACACTTTCTCAAGAAACTCATACGGCAGACGTGACCAGATCGCGGTCATGAAATCGATGGTCTCCACCGCGCGCAACGCTATGACCCACTCATATCGACGCTGGTCACCAACGACACCAACCGACTTGACCGGTAAAAAAACCGCGAAAGCCTGGCTGACCTTGTCGTAGAGACCGTGATTGCGGAGCTCCTCGATGAAGATATGGTCCGCTTTTGCCAATGGCTCCAGGTACTCCTCGCGCACCTCGCCGAGGATGCGCACACCCAGACCGGGACCGGGGAACGGATGGCGATAGACCATTTCAGGCTCAAGACCCAGCTTGACACCGATACGGCGTACCTCGTCCTTGAACAATTCACGTAAAGGCTCGATCAGTTGCATCTGCATGTAATCCGGCAGACCGCCAACATTGTGATGCGATTTGATCACATGCGCCTTGCCGGTACGGCTACCGGCGGATTCGATCACATCCGGATAGATCGTACCCTGCGCAAGCCATTTGACATGATGATCCGAGCGCGTGCAGTTTTTTGCCTGCTCCTCGAAAATATCGATAAACAGGTTACCGATGACTTTACGTTTCTGTTCCGGATCGGAAACACCCGCCAAGCCGGCCAGAAAACGTTCACGGGCATCCACGCGTATGACATGCACACCCATATGGCGCGCAAAGGTTGCCATCACCTGGTCGCCTTCCTTGTAACGCAACAGACCGGTATCGACAAAAATACAGGTCAGCTGGTCACCGATGGCCTCATGCAGCAAGGCCGCTACCACGCTTGAATCGACACCACCCGACAGACCCAAAAGCACATGGTCGGAACCGACATCCCTGCGTACATGCGCAATCGCATCTTCAATAATATTGGCCGCGGTCCAATAGGCATCACAGTTGCAAATATCCAACACGAAGCGTTGCAGGATTTCTTTACCACTGGCGGTATGGGTAACTTCGGGATGAAACTGAACACCATAAAAATGACGGGATTCATCGGCAATGGCGCAGACCGGCGCCGAAGCGGTGCGGGCTACCAGCTTAAAACCGTCGGGAAGCCCGGTGACTTTGTCACCGTGACTCATCCACACATCCAGCAAGTTCTTGCCATCATCCGCCTGTCGGTCAGATATACCGTCAAAAAGTGCAGAGGACGACGTCAACTCAACTTCGGCGTACCCGAATTCTTTTTCATCCGAGGGCTCTACCCTGCCACCCAACTGCGCTGCCATCGTGTGCAGACCGTAACAAATACCGAGAACCGGCACCTGCATGTCAAAGACGATGGACGGGGCCTTGGGTCCGTCATCCGGTAGTCGCGGATTCGGGTCCACCGGAAAGGATTAAACCACGCGGTTTGAATTCCGCAATTTCTTTTTCAGTGACATCCCATGGCCAGATCTCACAATAAACACCGATCTCACGAATACGGCGCGCGATCAACTGCGTGTATTGGGATCCAAAATCCAGGATCAAGATTCGATGCTGATGAATATCCTGTGTCATATCAATCCTGTGACTGACGTAGGTCAGCCGAGCTTGTAGTTGGGTGCTTCCTTGGTGATCTGTACATCATGGGCATGGCTCTCACGCACACCGGCACCGGTGATACGTACAAAGCGCGCCTCGTCACGGAACCGTTCGATTGTTTTGCAACCCATATAACCCATCGAAGAACGCAGACCACCGGTCAATTGATGGATGACGCCGGACAGGGGCCCCTTGTAAGGTACACGGCCTTCGATACCCTCGGGTACCAGTTTGTCAGCGGAAACATCCATCTGGAAATAGCGGTCTTTCGAGCCTTCCTGCATCGCGCCGAGTGACCCCATACCACGGTAAATTTTGTAGGAACGACCCTGGAACAGTTCGACTTCCCCGGGTGCTTCCTCGGTACCTGCAAACAATCCACCGATCATCACCGTCCATGCGCCCGCAGCGACAGCCTTGGCAACATCACCTGAAAATCGTATTCCACCATCGGCAATACAGGGAACACCGGTACCCGCCAGTGCCATGGCAACATTATTGACCGCGGTAATCTGCGGCACACCGACACCGGCGACAATACGCGTGGTGCAAATGGAACCCGGACCCTGGCCAATCTTGACCCCGTCGGCACCGGCCTCCACCAGCGCCAAGCGCACCTTCACCGGTGGTCACATTGCCACCGATAACCTGCACATCCGGGGAATTGCTGTTTTACCCAGCTGACACGATCCAGTACGCCACGTGTATGACCATGTGCAGTATCAACGATAACCACATCAACATTGGCCTCTACCAGCGCCGCAATTCTGTCTTCGGTATCCCCGCCTACACCCACCGCTGCGGCTACCAGCAAACGTTCACGGGAATCCTTGGCGGCGTTCGGAAAGTCGGAGGATTTCTGAATATCCTTAACCGTGATCAATCCGCGCAATTCAAAATTGTCATTAACCACCAGCACTTTTTCAATCCGGTGCCGGTGGAGTAATCGCAGAACCTCGTCCTGGCTGGCATTTTCTTTTACGGTCACGAGATCCTTTTTACCGGTCATGATTTTGCTTACCGGATCTTCCAGACGGCGTTCAAAACGCATATCGCGGGAAGTGACGATACCGACCAGTTCGTTACCATCGACGACCGGCACACCGGAAATATTGTGCCGGTGGGTAATGGCCAGCACTTCGCTGATGGTGGTATTGGGGTTGACGGTGATCGGATCCTTGATCACACCTGCCTCGTATTTTTTGACGATCCGGACCTGCTCCGCCTGGTTTTCCAGGCTCATGTTCTTGTGTACGACACCGATACCGCCTTCCTGGGCCATGGCAATCGCCAGGCGTGCTTCGGTCACCGTATCCATGGCGGCTGAAATCAACGGCATATTGAGATTCAGTTCAGTGGTCAAACGGGTTTTAAGCGAAACGTCTTTTGGCAGGACGTCAGAGTAGGACGGAATCAGGGATACATCATCAAAGGTGAGAGCTTCACCGATTACTTTCATGGCAGGTGCACTCCGTATGGAATAAAGCAACGCCCGGAGCAGGCCGGGCGAGTTAGCAGGTGATTATAACCACCCCATCACTTTAATAACAGACCGGTATCAAGGGTAGGAATAGACAAGTTCACCATCCAGCCATGTTTGCAGTACCTTGATGGTGGCGATCCGGGCAGGCTCGATTTCAAATATGTTTTGGTCCAGGACGATAAAATCTGCCCGTTTCCCTGATTCCAGCGATCCCACGCTCTTTTCCATGAAGCCGGCATACGCTGCATCCAGCGTAAATCCCCGCACGGCTTCCTCACGGCTCAGTTTTTCCTGTGGATACCAACCGCCCGGCGGCCAGCCTTTCGTGTCCTGGCGGGTAACCGCCGCATGAATACCCAGCATCGGGTTGACCTGCTCAACCGGAAAATCCGAACCCAGTGCAAGCCGTGCGCCGCTATCCAGCAAAGAGCGCCAGGCATAGGCGTATAACACGCGTTCTGCGCCCAGGCGGTCCTCGACCCAGTACATATCGCTGGTTGCGTGGGTCGGTTGCATCGCAGCAATAACATCCAGTTTTGCGAACCTCGGGATATCTGCGGCCGTTAAAGTCTGTGCATGTTCAACACGGTGCCGGCCGGGGTTTTCCGGAAATTTCCGGATCGATGATTCGAGTGCATCCAGCACCACCCGGTTGCCACGATCACCGATCGCGTGCACGCCGACCTGGAAACCACAGGCCATGGCCTTGTCGAATTTGGCCTCAAGATCGGCGGGCGGCATGAAAAGCAAACCGGTATTGCCACTCTCATCTGAATAATCTGCCAGCAAGGCCGCACCCCGGCTACCCATCGCACCATCGATATACAGCTTGACTGCACGCATGACCAGCGTCCGGAAGCATCCATCGTAGGCACCTTTTTTACACAACCAGTCCAGGGTCTCACCCGCACCATCGGTAAATGCGTAGACACGGGTCGGGAACTGCCCTGCCTCGATACGCTGTTGATACAACTCAAGCACCGATTGGTCGATACCCATGTCATGCACACCGGTCAATCCAAGGCTGAGCATTTGCTGTATTGCGAGACTCAACGAGGCCTGCAGCAATTCCGGTGAGATTTCGGGTACAGTTTTTGCGACCAACCCCATGGCCCCGTCAACCAGGATGCCACTGGCCTGACCATCTGCATCCCGATGGATAAAACCACCCTGTGGCTGCCAGTCACCGGATAAATCCTGGTCCGCCATGGCGAGCGCGGCGCTGTTGGCCCAACCGGCATGACCATCTATACGACGCAGCCAGACAGGCCGGTCAGGAAAGGCCGAGTCAAGATCCGCGCTGCTGGGAAACTCCTTTACCGGCCAGTCATTCTGATCCCAGCCACGGCCAAGCAACCAGTCTCCCTCGGCCAAATGCTGCTCCTGTTCACGCAGTCGTTGGATAACTTCCTCTACACTAGCCGTATCGCGCAACTGTGCCTGGCTGAGACTCATTGCCAGGCCATACAGATGGGCATGTGAATCGATCAGACCCGGGATAATTGTCTTACCACGCAGATCGATGTGCATGGCATCCGGGAATGCTTCCAGCATGGCCTGCTCACCACCGACATTGTGAATTCTTCCAGAACTGTCAAACAGGATGGCATCAGCCGTCGAAAAACCGATGTCCATGGTATAAATTTTCGCATTGTGTATCAGTGTTTTTTCGAGTTGCGCATGTTCAGGTGCAAGCCCGGCAGTTTCCTGGGGTGGTGATATCACATTTGGAGTGTTCTCCGCCTGTGAAGGCGATTCCACATTACAGGATACACACAGCACCAGGGTGAACAGGATTGAGATTTTCTTAAACACAAGTGGCTCCAGGATAAATCAAACAGGACAGACGACCTTCATGAGTTTATCATCTGCGGATGCAATCTGACGACCATAAGCCAAATAGTGAAATGGGTAACATCTATACGCCCAGCGAACTGAATCACGAAGCCAGGCTGCACCTTGAAGCCGGGTTTGGCCGTGTCTGGGTTGAGGGTGAAATATCAAACCTGAGCCGGCCCGCCTCAGGTCACATGTATTTTTCTCTCAAGGACGAAAAAGCCCAGATCAGCTGCGCGCTTTTCCGTTCAAATGCCTACGGGATGAGCTTCAAGCCCGAGAATGGCATGCTGGTTCAGGCAAGAGGTCGTGTCAGCCTGTTCGAGGCACGTGGTAACTACCAATTGATTGCAGACTCGCTGGTACGCTCCGGTGAAGGGCTTTTACGGGCGAAATTCGAGTTGTTGAAAAACACCCTGGCCAGCGAAGGTTTATTTGCTGAATCACTAAAGAAGCCCCTGCCCGCCTACCCGTTACGGATCGCCGTTGTAACTTCCCCGTCCGGGGCAGCCCTACGGGATATCATGCATGTATTGGAACGCCGCTGGCCGCTGGCAGCAATACGCGTATATGGCGTGCCGGTCCAGGGTGTTGAGGCCGCACCCGCCATCGTCGATGCACTGACCGCAGCCAACCAGCACAACTGGGCCCAGGTCATCATAACCGGGCGTGGCGGTGGTTCACTTGAAGACCTGTGGCCGTTTAACGAGGAATCGGTCGCACGTGCAATTTTTGCTTCTGAGATACCCGTGGTCTCGGCAGTCGGCCATGAGATCGATTTTAGTATCAGTGATTTTGTAGCCGACTTAAGGGCACCAACACCTTCTGCCGCAGCAGAATTGATTTCACCAGACCAGAGGGTCCTTAAACAAAACCTCACTGTGCTCCGTAGCCGCCTACAACAACGAAGTGTGAACATGCTTCAGCAGTTGTCGCAGAAACTGGACCACCTGGCGCATCGTCTAAAACAACAACACCCAGGACAACGCCTGGCACAGAACCGCAAAGTGCTGCAACAGACCCGTCATCGCCTGCTACTGGCCGGTGCACGAATTGTTCCCCAGCGTCAACAATTTCTGAAGGAGCTTGGTGGCCGCCGCTTATTACAAGCAGGCAAACGCATCGTCCCTGAACGCAGGCGGAAATTTGAGAACCTTGAACGAACACTGAATGCCGTAGGCCCCCTGCCAACCCTCGCCCGAGGTTACGCCATAGTGACTGATTCGGAATCTGGAAAAACTGTCAGTTCTGTTAAAGGCTTGAAAACAAAGCAGGCTCTCGTCACTCAGCTTCATGATGGTCAGGTTTGTTCAACAATCGACGGTACCAACAACAAGACTCTCAGCACTAAGTGATCTTTAGGCCAACTGACCTCTTAATTTGCGGGGTAGCCGAGGCCATGCGGTACCTTACTTCAGGACACGGCGTTAACCCATCCCTGGGGCCTCTGTCGCGACGTCCTGTCGCTCAAGGTCCTGAAGTAAGGTACCGCATACCCTCCGCTATGTGCGAAATCAAACGCCAATGGTTTCTGATAGATGCACTTCGTTTGCCGATTAAGCTGGGGCGGGTAGTTGCTATCAGGACCGTACGAGGCAGGAAGCCGAGTATCGAACGACACAGGATGTGCTTGAGTGAGTCCTGATAGTAACTACCCGCCCCAGCGCGCCCCATTATTAAACGAAGAAGAACACCCCCAACTTAACCCCTTTGAGCCCAGTTGTATCCCACAGGACTTCTGCCGATGATAGTTCCTGCGGGTCACATACTTCGATCGGATCAGGATCAATCAAAACCGGAGAAATTGGGCAGCTGTCCGGGTTGAGACTTACAGTTGTGGTGGCAAGGACAGCGCCTGTACGATGATGACGCAACTGGAAGACCATCCCCTGCTGCACCCATGGACCCGTCAGTATTTCGCCTGTGCCTCTACCACGGGCAAATAATTTTTCATTTGGTGGACCAGCGATGTAGATTTCTACATAGTCTGCGTCGGAGGACCATGTCAACTTGGCTGTCGCGATTCGATCCTCAATGCAAGGCCCGGCAATCTCTGATTCTAAAGACGCCGAGCTACCTGTTGTGACCGGTGAAAAAACTTGAGCACGGACCGATACCCGCTTGCCGATGGCATTGTTCGTAACAGCGGTGAATTCTGAATCTGTAATTTTTGCAACTTTGATGTGGGACACATGCTTTATTGCAGAACCAGGAGTACCGAACGGCAACTGTTCGATTTGCCCCTGCGGGGTCGTTTGAGCAAAGACAGGTCCAGAGTCTTTGGCCCATACAATCGCGTACTCCGTATCACGAATGAGCAGAAAACCTCCCTGTCCAAGAACATTGCCCAAATGATATTTCTCACTCAACGGTTGACCGTCTCTTCCGTATTCCCGCCAATATCCATCCTCTTTCACGTACCTGTCACCACGCATCCAGGAGACCACAAACCGATCGTTGTTCAACCACTTAATGGCCAAGTCAGAGAGAATTGCGAAATCCAGCGAAATTGGCTCAGAAATGGGTATGCCATTACGTGAAAAAGTGCGAACTTTCAGCGCACTCGAACCCCAAGACGACGCAATGTTTTGTTCCTCATAGACCACCGCCAGGTCACCTTGCTCGTTCATAGATACGGCTGAAATGCGAGAATACGGTGACTCATCCAAAGTAACGTCTACCTCAATTGGTGTGTCGTGCCTGGGTTGGAAATTGGCGTCAAAAAGCCAAAAACTTTGTTGTTCCCGTTCGAAATTACCTAGATTCCTCGCCTTTAGTCTTTCCCAAGACTATGACAAATTCACCATTTGCGGCCATATCCAGTGACGGAAAGATCTCCGTTTCTTCTGTCAGTTTGATACCGTCATCAAGTGGATTCCCTTTTTCGTCGAATGGGCGCATCCAGATGACGTTATCCGTGATTGTTCGATTTGACCACTGCGATTGTCGCCAAACAACCACGAATCGACCTGCTGCATCGGCTGCAATAATCGGATATGAGGGCCAGCCCTGGGCTTCCGGATCATCCACTCGAATCGGCTCACCAAGAGCAATGCCATCCATATCAAAAGTGCTGACATACACGCCTCTTTGAAAATCAAAAGGCACCATAGGTTTCCAGTACGAGGCAAAAAAGTCGCCGTAGGGAACAACGCCCTTGTGCCAGGCAATCAGGATATTTTGTCCTGCGGAAGGAACAACAACAGGCGACAACCCCATGCCCCCACTCAAGTTTCGAAGCCAGATGGAAATCATCGGATTACATCTGAATATATCATTACATCAAGACGCAGACTGCATGAACGCCATTTCGAATGTCGCCCTATTGGTTCAGAAGCATCAACCTCGAATGCACTACGAGCTTCGTGAATCAATTCGAATATGGCTACCACAAAGCCGAGTATCGAACGACACAGGATGTGCTTGAGTGGAGTCCTGATAGTAACTACCCGCCCCAGCGCGCCCCACCATTAAACGAAGAAGAACACCCCCAACTTAACCCCTTTCCCCTCCTGCTTGCGTATTAATCCAGTACGTAATGAAGTTTTTAACAAACCAGGAGCAAAAAATGAAATACCAGTCATTAATAATCTCACTTTGCATCACCACGCTCACCGCTTGCGCGGTCGACAAAAATGAGAACGCACAGGTCAAGGTAGATAATGAAACACAGCTTCGTGTGGAAGAAAGGGTCCGGGAGATAGCCGGTACAAAAGCTGAGGACGAGTACGCAATTATTTCAACGCCTGAACCAAAGGAGCAGATCTTCAGGGATGACCGACGTAAGACTGACCAGCCAGCATCCCGGAACAGCCCTGCCGTACTGCAGGAATACGATGCGGCAGCTGCGATAGAGCAAGTGTCCGGCGACCGGATGATGGTTGCAAAACACAGCCAGGTTTCTACGGGTAGGGTTCTGAACCAGATCCGCCAGGCAAATGAACCGTTGTACCGCGAAAACTATCAGCACCTCGAGAGCCACAATGTATTTCGTGTTGCAAGCGACCCGGTTTCTACATTTTCGATTGATGTGGATACCGGTGCTTATTCCAATATGCGCCGCTGGCTGAACCAGGGTCAGTTACCACCTGAAGATGCGGTCAGGGTTGAGGAGTTTATCAACTATTTCAACTACGATTACCCGTATCCGAAAAATTCGAAAGTGCCCTTCCAGGTCAGCACAGAAATCGCGCCGACACCGTGGAATAGCGACACACGTTTACTTCGCATTGGTATCCAGGGCTACAAGGTTCCCCGCAACCAGTTACCAGCCTCAAACCTCGTGTTTCTACTCGATGTTTCGGGCTCCATGAACTCTCCCGACAAACTGCCGCTATTGCAAAAGGCACTGGGCATGCTGGTCGGACAACTGGACGCACGTGACAGTATCAGCATGGTTGTTTATGCGGGTGCTTCAGGTGTCGTGCTTCCTCCTACACCCGGTAACTGCAAAGCCGACATACTGGCTGCCCTGCAGCAATTGCAGGCAGGTGGCTCTACCAATGGTGCCGCAGGCATCCAGCTTGCCTACCAGTTGGCACAACAGAACTTTATCGAAAACGGTGTGAACCGTGTCATCCTCGCCACCGATGGCGACTTCAATGTCGGTCTGGCCAGCACCGAAGAGTTGATTGATCTTATCCAGCGCAAACGCAAGGCAGGTATCGCGCTGACAACACTGGGTTTTGGCACCGGTAATTACAACGATCACCTGCTGGAACAACTGGCCGATGAAGGCAATGGCAACTACGCTTATATCGACCGTCTCCAGGAAGCTAAAAAAGTATTGGCGCAAGAGCTCTCGGCAACCCTGCTGACCATTGCCAAGGATGTAAAAATTCAGATCGAGTTCAACCCGGCCCTGGTATCCGAGTACCGTCTGATCGGTTATGAAAACCGCGTACTCAACGAAGAAGACTTTGCCAATGACAAGGTGGATGCAGGCGAAATAGGTGCCGGACACCGGGTAACTGCCTTGTATGAAATAAGCCTCGCCGGTAGTAACGGTCAGCGTCTGCCGCCCCGGCGCTATCAATCTGACGCAATAAGCAGTGAAAGCAGTAACACTGCATTCAGCAATGAACTTGCCCATCTTCGCATTCGTTACAAGTTACCCGATGAGTCAGTCTCAAAGTTGATCCAGTCACCGGTGATGGACAGCGGTATCAACGCCCGCGGTGGTGACAGCTTCAATTTTGCAGCCGCTGTAGCCGCCTTTGGACAGAAACTACGTGGCGGTACCTATCTCGAAGACTTCAGCTACGACGACATTGAAGAGCTGGCACGCCAGTCGAGAGGGAATGATCCGCACGGTTACCGCAGTGAATTCATGCAACTGGTCAGTCTTGCACAAATGCTGGATCCAACGGCCAATGTTGCGCAGAACCTGGCAGGAGATTAATCCAGACACGGGCCTGGGGCTGGTAATGACTTCTGAGACAAACAGCAACTGTGAACTCATAAGCGATTATCGGCCCCGGGCCCCATTTCATCTATCTCTGTTACCCATTTACTTCACAACCACACTTGGCGCACACCTGCAGATCAGCTACGCTGCATTGATGCGGGAGATGACCGACGAAAAACTGATGCAACGGTACGCAAAAGGCGATGCAAAGGCTTTCGATCAACTCTATGCCCGTCACCGGGGACCACTCTACCGCTACTTTATTCGCCAGGTGAATGATTCCGCCACCGCCAATGACCTCTACCAGGGTGCATGGGAAAAAATCATAAAGGCGAGGGCAAAGTACCGGCCCAAAGCACCATTCACGGTATGGATGTACCGCATTGCTCATAACCACCTGGTTGACCATTACCGGCGTATGCGACCCGATGATTCCGTGGAACCCGATACATTGTCCGACACGCGAAATGATCCTTCACAAGACGCAGTGGAGAGCGAGCAAAACGATTTATTACGTACGGGTATCGCCGCATTACCCGAGGAACAGAGAAATACCTTACTGCTGCAACTTGAAACCGGTCTTAAAATGGAGGAGATTGCCATGGTGACCGGGGTCGGCAGGGAAACAGTCAAGAGTCGCTTGCGTTATGCGGTTAACCATCTCAAACGGAGCCTGGTGGAATGAACACGATTCACAACAATGGCGAAAATGATAAAGCGCTGGATGACGGCTTGGATAAGCTCAGTCATGCCTACGGGCAGTTGCAGCATGAAGAACCACCGGAACTGCTGGACCAGGCTATTTTGAACAGTGCTCACCGCGCTGTAGAAAATAGGCCGCATTGGATGCAATTTGGCTGGTTACACGGCTTAACCACTGCTGCGGTGTTCGTACTGGCGCTTTCTTTGATCTTCAATACACGTGAACCGGTACCGGAATATGAACACGGGATAAGGCTGGATGAGGCTAGCGGTTTGCAACGTGAGAAAGCGGCCAGGAAGCAATCTCCGGATGTGCAGTCTGATGATCCGGGTATCGAGATGAAAGAAGAGAACGAAAACCGTCAGGATGTATTCCAGAGCGCTCCGGTTTCCGCTGCGGCACAAAGCGGGCCAGTGGAAGTTACCGTCGGCGACCAGGCCGCGAAACCGGCAGCAGCCGGCCAGCGCTCCAGGTATGTTCCGGAGAAGGTGAGAGCGGGAACCGCTCGAGAGGCTGGCCTGGGCCTTGACCGGCAGGCTAAAACCGATAGTGCCGATAAGGATGCTCCAGTCAATGAACCGGTTTCTGGAGAGGTGCTCCTGGATGAAGCGGTTTCAATAGCTGAGACACCGGAGCTTGACGCTTTATCAAAGCAATCCCGCCCTGCCACGGCCGCCATAACCCCGGTAAGTGAGCTTGAAGCGCCGACGGAAGTTGACCCTGAGATCGAGCAAAGATTGCTTGAAATCATCAATTTAAAGAAATCCGGTGATGAGACATGGTCAAGGCAACTGGAACTGTTCATGGAAGATCACCCCGACTACCCTATACCTGAAGAATTACTAAACTGAAGGCGCCTGAATGCTGACACTGAAAAAGCCGGCCACTTTCGAAGAAACCATCAAAAAGAGCCGGTTTATCGGGCATGCAGCCTGTGTCACGTCACTGGCTGAATCACTGGATTTCTACGAATCTGTGATCGATCCCCAGGCGACGCACAACTGCTGGGCCTGGCGAATCAACTTCCAGGTTCGATCCAGTGATGATGGCGAACCCTCCGGTACGGCCGGGCGACCCATGTTGAATGTCATCGAGCGTCGTGGTCTGGAAAATGTCATGGTCGTGGTGACACGTTACTTTGGCGGTATCAAACTTGGCGTTGGGGGCCTGGTTCGGGCTTACTCGGGAACCACGGCGAAATGCCTGGACAGGGCCGGTGTCATCGAACTGTTTCCGGTGTCGGAGTACATTATCAAGGCCGGATTTGAATGGGCGGCCAGCCTGCACGGACTACTGGAGCAATTTGCGGCAGAAAAACTGGAAGAGAGCTATGACAATGATGGCCTGACACTTAGAATTCACTGCCGTGATAGCTGAATATGGAAAGCTGGCTTCCAGTTTGCGGGATACCTGCCGTGGACAGGTGACCATTTTCAAGAGTTGATCTTGATCGACACACCCGGCAGGCTTGCTGCATAGTCAGCACCCATCAATAGGGATGGTGTATAAAACCCGCCTTCCACATCGTTTTCCAACAGGTGCTCAACGATACCCAGGCTGGCTGTGACCGTGACATCGTAGCCATTGGGTGTTGTCATTGTCGCTGAAACACTGCGGCCATCCGCGGTGGTGGCTTCACCCCATAACTGCATTTTTGAACCCTGGCGCTCGCTGATTTCCGGGCCGGAGACAGATTTTTCAATACGTCGTTTCATCATGTTTTGTACCCACTGCATTGACAGCAGTGGTTTAAGCATACGCATACGCTTCATTTGCAGAATAGATGAAGGCGGTGCCGCCATGTAGGTCTCAATATCCGGTACACCGGTACTGATGTATGCCGTAAAAACATCGCCCCATGGAATGGTGACGGCCAGGCGTTTACCGTGTTTGAATTTGATTTCGCGCGTTTTCCAGGCCAGTGGTACCCATTTCAGTTTTCCATCCTGTCGCACGCAACCACCGCCTGCCAAGCCTTCGATACTGGTTTTCGCCGTTCCGGGGCTCATACGGCTACCGGATTCAAATGCGAGGGTGATTGTTGTCGCTGCAGGCAGGGCTCTCACCAGTGTGGCTGCCAGGCAATCTGTGGGTACGACATCGAAACCGACACCCGGTATCAGAACGATATCCGCATGCCTGGCCTCCCCGGATTGCCTGTGAGCGTTGGCAAAGACACTGATTTCACCTGTGATATCAAGATAGTGACAGCCGTTTTCCAGACAGGCTTCGATCATCGCCTGGGAGGTTGCTGAAAACGGGCCGGCGCAATGCAGCACGACCGAGATTCCCTGCAGCGCCTTGCTCACCGCTACGCTGTCTTCCAACTCAAAAACAAGGCTGTCAAAGCCTGTTTCCGCAGCAATCGCTGCAATGCTTTCATCGTTTCGACCGGCAAGGATTGGCTGCAAACCGCGTTGTCGGGCTTCCCTGGCAATCAACTGCCCGGTATAGCCGTTCGCCCCATAAAGCAACCATTTCTTTTTCATAAGCAACTATGTCCCGTGATGATCTGCGCAGTGTGTCAGAACAAGGACCCCTGTTGTCTTTCAATGCTGTCGGAGAATTCGGACTCCCCGGACTCGGCTTCTTTTGCTGGCTTTGCCTTGATCTTTTCCGATTTAGTGGATGCGGGCTTTCTATCTGATGCCAAACCGGTCTCTAATTCGTTTTTGCGTGTCCCGGGCTTTCTGCTCCCGGTTTGTCTGGATTCATTCACCAAAGCTTCAGTGTTAAGCTCTGGCTCCCGATCCTTGTTGACAAGCTTGATCAGGTCGCGAAGTTTGCAATTTGCTTCGAGCCTGTGACGCAGGGTTTGCTTTTTGTGGATACGGTAACCGTTTCGCCGACCAATTTTTGTAATACTGATCATGCCACCGTCTTGTAAATCGCGTACAATTTTTTGCACGGCCCGCTCGGTGATACCGACATCGGCTGCTACATCACGTAGCCGCGCGTTTGAATTGCGGGCCAGGCAGACCAGAACATGACCATGATTACTAAAGAGTGTCCAGTTACTCATTTAATCATTACCAGGTAGCGAGTATTACGTGAATTATATTTCGTGTTTATCAATTCTTCAATCTTTTATATCAATTAATTAAATTAAGTTATGGCAGTAAAACACTGATGATTAACAAAACAGCTAACAATGTAAGTGGGGCGTGGCGTGAATTTTTGCGACTGGAATCTGCTGGAGGACTGATACTGGTATTCGCTGCAATTTTTGCATTGGTGCTGGCCAACTCACCCCTATCCCACTTATATGGGCAGGTGCTGGGGTTAAAACTGACCGTTATGGTGGAAGGTTTCGGTGTCAGCAAACCATTGTTACTTTGGGTGAATGACGGTCTGATGGCAGTCTTTTTTCTGCTGGTTGGTCTTGAGCTGAAACGGGAGATTGTCGAAGGTCAGCTTTCCAGCGTGGACCAGATCGCATTGCCAGCACTGGCCGCAATTGGCGGACTCGTTGTACCTGCCGTGATCTACTGGTTTATCAATCGCGACAACCCGCAGGGGATCAATGGCTGGGCAGTCCCGACTGCAACTGACATCGCTTTTGCGCTGGCAATACTCAGCCTGTTTGGCAGCCGGGTACCCGCCAGTTTGAAGGTATTCCTGACCACCATTGCAATTTTTGACGATCTTGCCGCGATTGTCATCATCGCGCTGTTTTATTCTGCAGACCTGAGTACAACCTCGCTATATGCGGCAGGTGCCGGTATCGCCGTGCTCTTTGTGCTCAACCGACTGGGTGTTAAAAGCCTGGCAGCCTACCTGATCGTTGGTATTTTCATCTGGTTATTTGTACTCAAGTCCGGTGTTCACGCAACCCTGGCAGGTATCGTCGTAGCAATGTTTATACCGATAAAGGACGGTGATGGCGATTCGCCATTACGACACCTCGAACACATCCTGCATCCCTGGGTCGCCTATGCCGTGTTACCCATTTTTGCTTTTGCCAACGCCGGACTGGCACTGGCAGGTGTGGGTATTGACGCCGCGGTCGGAACTGTTTCGATCGGTATCATACTGGGTCTGTTTTTTGGCAAACAAATAGGTGTTTTTGGCATGACGGCACTGGTGATTGGATTGGGATTCGCTAAAAAGCCGGAAGGCTCCAATTGGACCATGTTGTATGGCATCGCTTTACTGTGCGGTGTGGGTTTCACCATGAGCCTGTTTATTGGCAGTCTCGCGTTCGAACATGGAGGTTTTTCAAACATTGCCGCGCTCAAAATCGGTGTTATTGCAGGCTCATTGGCTTCAGCTTTATGTGGCTGGCTGGTATTACATCTGAGTCTCCCAAAAGCTGATTGAACAAGCTGGAGATACCCACTGTGTGGTCGGTGGGGAGCCATGGTGGCTAGTGATTGCCAGGACTCGCCACGAGGACATCCATGTCGGCTCGGTCGCGACTTCCCTGTCGCTCACGGTCCTGGCATTCACTAACCACCCCGGCTCTGGACACGCCGATGACAACCCCAATGGATAGCACTATCGGAGCCAGTAAGACAGGCTCAGAGTCTTGCAGCCAGTTCACTTCCTTCGCGTATGGCGTACTTGGCGTCCAGTTCAGCAGCTTTTTGAGCACCGCCAATGATATGCAATGACAGGCCTCTTCCACCAAGCTTTTCTAGCAGGTCACGGTTGCTGACCTGACCAGCGCACACAACGATATGATCAACCTTCAGTAATTGTTGCTCTCCATCAATGCTGATATGCAAGCCCTGGTCATCGATACGCTCATAGTTCACATTGCCCAGCATATGGACACCACGATTGCGCAGACTTAGCCGGTGTATCCAGCCGGTGGTTTTTCCCAGTGTTTTGCCCGGTTTGCCGGCCCTGCGTTGCAACAGCCAAATTTCACGTGAGGATTCGGGTGCCTGTGCTTTTATACCTTCAACCCCGCCCCTGGCCTTCAGGCTGCGGTCGATTCCCCACTCTTTTGCAAACGCTTCCAACGGATCGGCTGAAGGGTCTGAATGATGATCATCAGAATGGCTCAGGAACTCCGCAACATCGAAACCGATACCACCGGCACCGATAATGGCTACGCTGCGGCCTATTTTGACAGCCTTGTTTAAAACGTCGATATAAGAAACGACCTTGCTGTTATCGATACCCGGCAGGTCAATTTTGCGTGGGTGCACACCGGTGGCCAGTATCACCTCGTCGTAACCCGCCAGGTCTTCGGCAGAAATCCGGGTATTAAGCTGTACATCGACATCTTTGCGTTCCAGTTCACCACGGAAATAGTCCAGGCTCGCACTGAACTCCTCCTTCCCGGGTATTTTCTTGGCCATGTTGAACTGTCCGCCAATTTCACCCGACTGATCAAACAGGCTGACCCGGTGCCCGCGTTGTGCGGCAACCGTTGCAAAAGCAAGACCAGCCGGACCTGCACCCACCACGGCAATGGCTTTTATGTTCTCAGCAGGCAGGTAATTCAGTTCGGTTTCACGGCAGGCACGTGGATTGACCAGGCAGGAACAGGGCTTGCCGGTAAAGGTGTGATCCAGGCAAGCCTGGTTGCAGGCAATACAGATATTGATTTCATCCGGGCGGCCCTGGCGCACTTTTTTGACGAACTCGGCATCCGCAAGCAACGGTCTCGCCATGGAAACCATGTCAGCATCACCGCGCGCAAGAATATCCTCGGCCACCTGCGGGGTGTTGATCCGGTTGGTCGTAATGACCGGTATTTCAACTTCCGGTCGCATCCGCGCTGTTACCCAACTGAAAGCACCCCGGGGAACCATGGTTGCAATGGTTGGAATACGTGCCTCGTGCCAGCCAATACCGGTATTGAGCAACGTGGCGCCTGAAGCCTCGGCCATTTTTGCCTGCTCCACAACCTCATCCCAACTATTGCCGTCGGGTAAAAGATCCAGCATGGACAGACGATAGATGATGATGAAATCCTTACCGGCCACCTCACGACACCTGCTGAGAATTTCTTCTGCAATCCGGTAACGATTGCGGGTACTGCCACCCCACTTATCCGTTCGTTTGTTGACGTGGGAGGTGGTAAATTCGTTGATGAAATAACCTTCGGAACCCATGATCTCAACACCGTCGTAACCCGCCTCAAGAGCCAGGCTTGTTGCGCGGACAAATTTCTGAATCTGCTTTTCTACACCTTTGGATGTCAATGCCTTGGGTTTGAATGGTGTTATCGGCGACTGGATCGCGCTGGGGGCCACACTTAACGGGTGATAACTATAACGCCCACCATGTAGTATCTGCATACAAATTTTGCCGTCCACCGCATGCACTGCAGAGGTCACCAGTTTATGCCTGGGTACCTGCAATCGGTTGAACAGCCCGGAGGGGGTCGGCAGCAACGATCCGCGCAAGCCGGGGGCGATACCACCGGTTACTATCAGACCCACCTCACCTGCTGCCCTTTCGGCGAAATAGGCGGCGAGTTTTGGAAAATCTTTTTTGTGATCCTCAAGACCCGTATGCATGGAACCCATAAGCACACGGTTCCTCAGCGTGGTAAAACCCAGATCAAGGGGTGACAGCAAGTGGGGAAAAAGAGACTCAGTGGACATGGGGAAACTCCTCAAAAAAAACACCCATTAATTTGCGAACATCCAGCATGGCTGACGCGAGCGTGGTTTCAATGGCAGCCATGGTCACCGGTTCTTGCTCAAGCCCGGCCGCCCAATTTGCAACGATGCACAAACTGGCGTAATCCAGCCCTGCCTCCCTTGCCAATGCCGCTTCAGGCATGGAAGTCATACCTACGAGGTCACAGCCATCCTTCCTGAACTTTCTGATCTCTGCAGCCGTTTCAAGCCTGGGGCCCTGGCTAACACCGACACATCCGCCATCGGTTACATTGATATCCGTAATGGCGGCTGCTTCGATCAATCCCAAACGCAGGCGGCCATCAAACGGCTGCGCAAATTCAACGTGCAGTAACTCATCACCCGCGACCATACTGAAAGTGTGCGCCCTGCCCCAGGTGTAATCAATCAATTGATCCGGTATACATAAAGATCCCGGTGGATATCGGCTTGAAATACCACCGACCGCATTGACGGCAACAATGCCCTCAACTTCCAGCTGTCTGAACGCATCGATATTGGCCCGATAGTTTACTGCATGTGGCGGTATTTCGTGTTGTTCACCATGGCGTGGCAGAAAAAGTATCTGTGATCCGCCGACCTGATATTCTGCCAGCCTTGCCGAGGGTTGACCAAAGACACTGCTGACGTCATGTGACCTGACTGCTTCACCAAAATGATCAAAACCCGTACCACCGATCAGACCCAGGCGTCGCATTGGTCCTCTCCAGCTACAGTGTCAACCCTGAAACACAAGATCAGTGGTGTCACTGTCCCAACACCAGTATTTCATCGAGATGCCGCCATTCTTCATAGGCATCCATACCACAGCCAAATACGTATACATCAGGCACATCGAGACCGACAAAATCAACATAATCCCGCGACAGGCCACGGTCATGGTCTTTGCGCACCAGTGCGGCCATTTTTACCGAGCGGGCCTTACGACTCTCAACGGATCCCTTGATTGCTGCCAGCGTGTGTCCTTCATCAAATATGTCATCAACAATCAGCACATTCTTGTCTTCAAGGTCGAGTCTTGGCGGTACACGGTATTCCAGTTCTGCACCGTACAGGCCTCCGCGGTAACGGGTTGCGTGGACAAAATCCATCTGTATCGGCATTTTCAGTTTTGTAATCAGCCAGGCCGCCGGGATGATTGCACCGGTCAAAACCGAGACCACGATCAATGGCTCATCACCATAAAATCCGTTGATTTCATCTGCCATCTTCTGCACTGCCGCGCTGACCTCATCACGGTTAAAAAGAACCGTTGAATTCTCCAGCAAGGCACGTGGGTCCGGGACGTTTTTCATACCCATATTGATTGCTCCAACTCCAATTGTGTAATCGTTTTTTTCCATTGCCGCCATTCACTCACCCGCTCAATTTCATCGCGTGTTGCAGTCAGGCGGCCCTTGAGTTTTTTCAGTGCCCTATCCGCGTCGACAATTGAAAGATCATTATTCACCAATAATTGCCGTACGTCTTGCGGGTCGCAAACAAGGACCGCGTCACAACCTGCCTGCAGGGAGTCCCGTACCCGCTCCATCAAGCCGCCTGCGACCTTCGCTGCATACATACCCAGATCGTCAGAGAAAATCGTACCCTGATAATTTAACTTCCCGCGAAGTATGGTCTTGATCCAGAATGGCGAATAGCCCGCAGGTTTTTCATCAACAGCCGTATACAGCACATGCGCCATCATCATCGCATCCAACTTCCCGCTCAAGGCTGCAAACGGTTTTAGATCAGCCGCCTCGATAAGCTCAAACGGACGCGGGTCACAAACGTCATCCGTGTGTGAATCTGCCTCTACCGAACCATGACCGGGAAAGTGTTTGCCAGTTGCGGCCATTCCGGCATCGTGCATACCACCAATATAGGCGTCGGAAAGCGCGATAATGGCCGTGGGATCCGCTGCAAATGCCCGATCACCAATAATCACGCTGCGGTCACCAAGGTCCAGTACCGGTGCAAAACTCAGGTCCACACCACAGAGCAATAATTCCGTGGCCATCACACGTCCATGCCGGTAGGCAAAGTCCAGGGCATTTGCCGCAGATTCCGTATACATTTTTCCCAGCACAGCCAATGGCGGCAATCGTGTAAAACCGTCCCTGAACCGCTGTACACGTCCACCCTCGTGGTCAACACAGATTAACAAATCCCGCCCTGCTATCTTCGAAATTGAGGCGGTGAGCTCAGACAACTGCGAAAGATCGCGGTAATTACGTGTGAACAGAACAACACCACCTACTGCCGGGTGGCGCAGCCAGGTGGTTTCTTCGGGATTGATCTCAAGACCGGCGAGCCCAATCAGTAACGGCCCCAATGGCTGATCAGCGGCTGATTGTGAAGAAGTGGTGGTCATGGCAATGACCCGTCAGTTTTACGCTCGAACAGGGCGATGGCTTCGCTGTGATGGGTATGTGGAAACATATTCATGATTCCTGCTCCAAGGAGACTGAAACCGTGTTGCATTACCAAAACCGCGGCATCCTTCGCCAACGTTTCCGGGTTGCAGGAAATATATAGCACCCTGTTCACCTTGCTGGCAGCAATCCACGGCAGCAACTCCAGCGCACCCGAACGTGGGGGATCTAACAGGATCTTGTTGTAGTCAGCCGACGGCCAGGGCGGTGTATCAGCGCACTGGTATAAGTCGGAGGTGTGAAATTCAACATTATCCAGCCCATTGCGGGCTGCATTGACCCGACCGCGCTCAACCATCTCGGCAGATCCTTCCAGGCCGGTCACCTGCCCGGCACGCTGTGCCAGCGGAAGCGTAAAATTGCCAAGCCCACAGAAAAGGTCAAGGACACTATCTTCAGCTTGCGGGTCCAGCAACTCCAGTGCGCGCTCGACCATCCGCAAATTCAAATCACCGTTTACCTGGATGAAATCCAGCGGTTCAAACTGGAATCGCAGATTGAGCGACTCAAGTACATACTCCAACTGAAAATCAACGGGTTCCAGGAGCTTCACACTGTCCGGACCGGCCGACTGTAAATAAATTCCGTGGCCCGTGTCGCGGGCGAAAGCCTTCAGGCCCTCTATATCCTCGCCCGACAATGCCTCGAGATGACGGATAATCAATGCGCAGCGTTCATCACCGCAAGCCACCTCGATCTGGGGGATGCTCGACCGGCACTCCAGTGTCTCTATCAAGCGTGACAATTTTGGCAGGGCATCCGCGATGACCGTATGCAGAACATGGCACTCATCCATTTCCGCAACGTAGCGGCCGTTACGTTCTCGAAAACCGACCAGCACCCGCTCTTTAGCAGCCACATCCCGTACTGAAAGCCGTGCTTTGCGACGATAGTTCCAGTGTGAAGCATCCAGTGGTGCATAGACCTGCTCCGGTTCAATACCGGTTTGCCGCAGGCAACTCAACAATGCATCCTGTTTTCGGGACAATTGGGCGGCCATGGACATATGCTGCAGACTGCAGGCACCGCAGATACCAAAAGAAGGGCAACGGGCTTCGACCCGGTCAGCGGATGGAAGCAGGACTTCCAGGGTCTCAGCTTTACCCCTGTTCTTTCGTCCGAACAGGTTTCGTGCGATGATTTTTTCACCCGGCAAACCATCAAATACATGGAGTGTTTTTTCTTCAAATTCTGCCAACCCCAAGCCCTTCGAATCAAGTAAACCAATGTCCAGTTCAAATGGCTGGTCGGATAGCTTTTTACGACTACGCCCCATGTGCATATATCCCGTTTTGAGCCTCTCGTTAGATAACATCTTAAGAAGAAAGCTGTCTTATTGATTGTTAATAAATATTATTTCATCATCACAAGCATGTCAGTGATGGCTTTGTGTAAGCCATCAAAAAGGGCCTGTGCAACGATGGAATGGCCGATATTGAGTTCCACCAATTGTGGAATACGTACAATCGGTTTTACATTGCCATAGTGCAACCCGTGCCCCGCATTGACCTGCAAACCGATCGAATCACCATGTTCTGCCGCACTGACGATACGTTGATATTCCCTCTCAACAGCCTTTTTTTCGGCGTTTGCATAACTGCCGGTATGCAATTCAACAACCGGTGCTCCACAAGCCAGGGCGGCATTGAGTTGCGCGATATCCGGATCGATAAACAGCGACACCCGGATCCCTGCTGCAGCCAGTCGTTTGCAGGCGTATTTAACGGCATCAAAATGGGTCAGCACATCCAAACCACCCTCGGTTGTCAGTTCTTCGCGTTTTTCCGGGACCAGGCAAACATCGGCCGGGCGATTTAGCTCTGCAATGGCCAGCATTTCCTCGGTTACGGCCATCTCAAGATTGACACGGGTTTTTACCTGCTTGCATAAGGCCACCACTTCCTGGTCCTGTATATGCCTCCGGTCTTCCCGTAAATGTACGGTAATCGCATCCGCACCCGCGCTTTCAGCAACCCGTGCAGCTTCCAGGACACTCGGATAATTTGCACCCCGTGCCTGTCGAATAGTCGCGACGTGATCGATATTGACACCCAACAATAATTTCCCGGATCGCATAATGGTTTACCTCTCAATACGCCGACATAGTCAGGCGGAAAACAGGGACAAGCTTGCCAGTGGCTTATCACCGAGATGATAGCCTATAACGCTGCGCATCATCATACGCAATTCCGGCAGATTTTCGGTATGTAGAATTTCAGCGTGCAAGGCCAGCAACGCAGCGCCGGAAACACGGTTTTCCCCCGGCCCTGTGCATAATACGGGACCACGCAGCGGTTGGTAGTCGTACCAGCCTTGCGGCTGGATGTCAGCGCCGCTGTCATATTCCCGATCCAGTAACATCGCGTATCCAGTAGCTTCCAACAGATGTTTTTCAAATACCCTTAAAAGCGGCTGGGGTGTGGCATCCGAAGCCAATTCAGACAGTACGTGCCGGTACCGCTCGAAGACCTCGGCATGCGGATCACCCCGGTGCAACAGACGCATCAATAATTCATTCAGATACAAGCCGCAAAACAGTGCCTGGCCCTGCAAGGCAGGTGGTGATGCCACCTGGTCTGCCGCTGTCAGTGTACCCAGGTCACTTTTCTGGTTCCAACTGAGTAACAAGGGCCGGAATGGTTGCAGGACGTTCCGCCAACGCGAGCGGGGCGACTTTACACCACGGGCAACCACGGCGATGCGACCGTGCTCACGTGTGAATGCCTCCACGATCAGGCTGGTTTCACGAAAAGAGCGGCTGTGCAAAATATAGGCAGGCTCCAGTTGTATACGACTCATCAATATCGCCTTGAACGACTGCTCATGACAGAGCGCTAGTCCGTGTACCCATACCTTTCAATCAATTTGTCGCTATCCGACCAGTCCTTGCTGACTTTGACCCATAGACGCAGGAAAATCTTTTCGCCGAATAGTTCCTCCAACACAATACGTGCCCCGCTGCCGACCTGTTTGAGTACCACGCCGTTTTTACCAATCGTGATTTGCTTCTGGGATTCCCGTTCCACATAGATGATGGCACCGATTGTCAGCATATTTCCAGTGCGTTTGAATTCTTCAATCTGTACGGTCAGTGCGTAGGGTAATTCCTGATGTAAACGTAAAGTCAGTTGTTCGCGAATCATTTCCGCTGCAAGAAAGCGTTCACTGCGGTCGGTAAACTGATCCGAATCGTAGAACGGTCTGGAGAAAGGCAGTTTACTCAAAACCTGTTTTTCCAACTCGTCAACACCGCTGCCATTTTTTGCCGAAATCATCATGATGTCAACGAAATCATCATCACTGAAATTCTTGTCAATAAATGTCAGCAATGACTCCTTGTCGGGAACCAGGTCAATCTTGTTGAGCACCAGTATCACGGGCACATCGACCGAACGCAGTGCCCTGGCGACAAACTCATCCTGCCGACTCCAGTTACCTGCTTCAATCATGAACAGTACCAGGTCGACATCGCGAAAAGATGCCTGTGCAACACGGTTCATATAACGGTTCAAAGCGCGTTTGGCAGAATGATGTATACCCGGTGTATCAACATAGACGACCTGCCCCTGCGGTGTTGTCTTGATACCAGCCAGCTTTTGCCGGGTCGTCTGGGGCTTGGCGGTGACGATACTGACTTTCTGACCCAATATCTGGTTCAACAGGGTGGATTTGCCAACATTGGGCCTGCCAATGATGGACACATAACCAAACCGGAAATCTTCCTGGAACTCACTGTTATCTGTCATTTGCCAGCACTCATTTTTTTGAGTTTTTTGCAATGAAATCAAGCGCCGCCAGTGCAGCAACCTGCTCCGCTTTGCGTCTGCTGCTACTCTTGCCGGTAACCTTTATACCTGCAGCCTGGCTGACACATTGCACCAGGAACGTCTTCTTGTGCGGCGGCCCTTCATCGCTAAGCACACTGTATTCCGGCAATGAATAACCGTGCCCCTGTAACCACTCCTGCAAACGGGTCTTTGAGTCCTTTAGTTCATCGGCATCAGGCAGCAGGGCAATGAACGGGTTGCAAACATGACGTATGACCTTCGCACAGGACTCGAATCCGCCATCGAGATAAATCGCGCCGAATATGGCCTCCAGGGTATTTGCCAGGATTGAGTTCCGCTTAAACCCACCGGATTTCAACTCGCCCTCACCCAGCCTGAGGTGATCGCCCAGATTAAGACCGGTTGCCAGTTGCGCGAGGGTATCGCCACGCACCACGCGCGCTCGTAAACGTGTGAGGTCACCTTCATTGCTATCGGTGTTCAGATCAAATAAACGTGCGGAAACGACAAAATTCAAGATGCTGTCGCCGAGGAACTCGAGACGTTCATTATTGAGACGTCCGACACTGCGATGAGACAATGCCAACGCCAGTAATTCAGGGTCTTTAAATCTATAGGGTATACCCGGAATTTCCCTCATTTCGCAAGCATTCAGACGCGAATAAGCTTGTTCAAGCGGGATTATTTAGCCGAAAGTCAGTACGGTTCTGTCAAACTTGGCAACCACGTCCAGATTTCCCATCACCGGTTTGCGTACCTCATACGCGATACGCAGTGTAGACACCGTTACTACGGGTTAGCTTGATATGTTTTTCCTTGACATTATCTGCCGAATAACTGACATACAGCTGGTTCAAAATCTTTGCGCGAATATCATAAGGCGACATTCTTGCGCTTCCCTTTTCAGCTGCCACCGCGTTCATTGCACTGACCACTGCAAAGTATTCCATGTAAATCGGTCCGATCTTCATTCCGATAAAGGACACAAAGATCACAAAACTGAGTACAAAGATAAACCCGATCAGGGTAATACCGTTTTGTTTATGAATTTTCATAGTCCCCATCCTGTCAATTAATTTAGTATTTTCACTATATCGCGTCTTGCACCTGTGACACTAGTGTATTCCATTTCCGACCCGCGATAAATCCGCACAGCCTTTTTCGAAATCAAAATTGAGCCAGATACCCACGGCCCGGCCCAATATGTTCTCTTCCGGTACAAACCCCCACTCACGGCTATCGTTACTGCGATCCCGGTTATCACCCATCATGAAATAGTGTCCTTCCGGCACAACCCACTGTCCATTGCGACTGCCACTACGGTCATGTAACAGGATATTGTGATTCGCATTACCCAACTGCTCCCAAAATAGCGATGCATCAACTGCCGGTGTCGTGCATTTGACGTTACTGCTCCCAAACCGGCCTGCGGCGGTTTCTTCCACCTTTTCACCATTGATAAAAAGCTGCTTGTCGCGATAGGTAATCGTGTCACCCGGCAAGCCCACGGCGCGCTTGATAAAATTTACACTGGTATCTTTCGGATACCGGAAAACCACGACATCACCACGATCCGGTTCACCGATATCGATTATTTTTTTGTTCAGCACCGGCAAACGGATACCGTATGAAAACTTATTAACCACGATAAAATCACCCACCAGCAATGTCGGTATCATTGACCCGGAAGGAATTTTGAACGGCTCAAACAGGAAAGACCGGAACACCAGAACAATGAGAAGCACGGGAAACAGGGAACGGGCATATTCCACCATAACCGGTTCACGCGGCGGTTCAATGCTCGTTTGAACCGAGCGATCCATGCGTTTCTGCCTGAACAGCAGGCTGTCCACCAGCCAGATAAAACCGGAAAGTGACGTCAACACCACCAGCACCAATGCAAAATCAATATTCATTTTGTTTTCCTGTTTTGGACTGACCCGCGCAGGGGTTTCCTATTTTTTTCCATCCTGTTGCAAAACGGCCAGAAACGCTTCCTGGGGTATTTCAACACTACCGACCTGCTTCATTCGTTTTTTACCGGCTTTTTGTTTTTCAAGTAACTTGCGCTTGCGTGATGCGTCACCGCCATAACATTTGGCCGTGACATTCTTACGCAAAGCCTTGACGGTTGTTCGCGCGATGACCTGTGCGCCAACGGAAGCCTGGATCGCAACATCGAACATCTGTCTTGGAATCAGTTCCTTCATATTGACAGCCAGTTCGCGACCACGCCGCTGAGCCTGGTCACGGTGCATGATCAGGGAAAGCGCGTCAACCCGTTCACCATTGATCAGAACATCAACACGTACAAAGGGTCCCTCGGTGAAACGCAGAAAATGATAATCAAAGGATGCATAACCCCGGCTGACGGACTTCAGCCGGTCGAAAAAATCCAATACAACCTCTGATAGTGGTAATTCATACTGGATTGAAACCTGCCCGCCAAGGTAGTGCATGCCAATCTGTTTGCCACGTTTTTCCTCGCACAGACCAATGACAGAACCGACATATGTCTGCGGCACCAGGATATCAGCCTGGATGATGGGCTCACGTATTTCAACGATTTTATTGACCGGCGGCAACTTGGCGGGATTTTCGAGGGTCAGAACTTCACCATCGGTCAACTCTACTTCATAGATGACCGTCGGTGCTGTGGTAATCAGGTCGACATTGTATTCACGCTCCAGACGTTCCTGGACAATATCCATGTGAAGCAGACCAAGAAAACCGCAACGGAAGCCGAAACCCAATGCTTCAGAGGTTTCAGCTTCGAAACTCAAGGCTGCATCGTTCAGTTGCAGTTTTTCAAGCGCTTCCCGCAGATCGGGGTAGTCATCGGCGTCGGTTGGGAACAAACCCGCAAATACCCTGGGTTGCATTCTTGCAAAACCCGGAAGCGGCTCAGATGCCGGCGATTTTGCCAGCGTAATCGTGTCACCTACTGGCGCGCCGTGGATATCCTTGATACTGGCAACCAGAAAACCCACCTCACCCGCTGAAAGCGCATCCCGGCGTTCCCGTTTCGGGGTAAATACACCCAACTGATCCACCTGATGCTGATTTTTCGAGGACATTAACTCTATCTTGTCACGCTGGCTGACCACACCATCAACTACCCGGATCAATGAAACAACACCGAGGTAATTATCAAACCAGGAATCAATGATCAGTGCTTTAAGCGGTGCATCCGGATTACCACCTGGTCTGGGAACATCGCGGACCAACCGCTCAAGTACCTGTAATACCCCGACACCGGTCTTGGCGCTGACGTCAAGGGCATCGGTCGCCCCTATACCGATAATATCCTCAATTTCCTGCTTAACCCGCTCGGGTTCGGCTGACGGCAAGTCGACTTTATTCAGTACTGGAATCACCTCCAGTCCGAGTTCCACCGCCGTATAGCAATTTGCAACGCTTTGGGCTTCCACTCCCTGCGCCGCGTCGACCACCAGTAAAGCACCTTCACAAGCAGCCAGTGAGCGCGAAACCTCGTAGGAAAAATCAACGTGCCCGGGTGTGTCAATGAAATTCAGATGATAAACATGGCCGTCTTCGGATTTGAAATCCAGGGTGACGCTCTGGGCCTTGATCGTAATACCACGCTCTCTCTCAATATCCATGGTATCAAGCACTTGCGCGGACATTTCACGCTCACTCAAGGCACCGCACAACTGGATGAAACGGTCAGCCAGCGTCGATTTGCCGTGATCTACATGGGCAATAATGGAAAAATTCCGGATGTAATTCTGATCCATATGATGCTTCAGTTGTGAGTCTTCATAAGTGTTTCAAGTGCTTAACAATCAAAGGCCATTCGCTGTAAACAACGAATGGCCTCCTTGTCTCCAACCCGTAATTATAACTGACTACAGGTTATCCCTCATCTTTATCGCGAGGTGTGTATGCGATAAAACTGGCGGTACCATTACGCCATACACGTAGTGCCACAGCACGATTCGGTTCTATTTTTTCCACGATTTCTTCAAATGCATCCAGGTTCTCGACATCCTGATTATTGATCATCAGGATCACATCACCCTGTCTCAGGCCGGCGCGCCATGCATCATCACTTTCTATCTCAGTGATTACAACACCACCTTCGGGATCACCAAGTTCACGTCTACGGTCGCTATTGATGTTTTCCACTACCAGGCCGAGCACATTTTCGGCTTTTTGTTTGCTGTCATCGTCGGCCACAACAGTCGAACTGTCCCCATCCAGCGCATCGAGGGTGACGTCGAATGTTTTTTCCTTGCCTTCCCGGCTTACCATGACACTGGCCTTCGTACCTGGTGGGTTTGCCCCGACCAGTGGTGGCAAATCATTCCAGGTTTCAACCGGCACATCGTTGAATGCCAGGATAACATCACCGGGTTTGATACCGGCACGATCTGCTGAACCATCGGCAGTAACGTCATTGACCAACGCGCCCACGGGCCGGTCAAGCCCAAGGGCCTCAGCCATCTCGCGTGTAACCGCACCCACGATGACCCCCAGCAGGCCACGTTCAACTTTTCCCGTCTCACGTAGCTGTTTTGCGGTGCTCACCGCAACCTCAACGGGAATTGAAAATGACAGCCCGATGTAACCACCACTCGAGCTGAGTATCCATGAATTGATACCGATCACTTCGCCATCCATGTTGAGCAGCGGTCCGCCCGAGTTACCGCGATTGATTGCAACATCGGTCTGGATAAAAGGTACGTATTGTTGCGCGCGGTTGGTTCTGCCCTTGGCGCTGACGATACCTGCGGTAACGCTTTGCTCAAAATTGAATGGTGAACCGATCGCCGCAACCCATTGGCCGGCTTTTACAGACTCCGATTCACCCAGTCGCAGAAACGGCAGATCCTCTTTCGCACTGATCTTGAGAACAGCAATATCACTCGCCTCGTCAGAACCAATCATCTCTGCTTCGAACTCGCGGCGATCCGCCATGCGAATGATGATTTCATCCGCCTCTGCAACGACATGATGATTGGTCAAAATATAACCCTCTGCATCGTAAATGAAGCCAGAACCGGCCCCCATGCGATCGGGTTCTCCACCGCGGGGATTACCGGGCACATTGAAATAGCGCCTGAAAAACTCCGGTATTTCAGGATGATTCTCAGGCTGTCCGTCAGCCTGGTCTGATTCCCTTTGACCACGGGTACCAAACTTGGTGACTCGAATATTGACAACTGCAGGACCTGTTTTTTCAACCAACTCGGTAAAATCCGGCAATCCGGTCACCTTTGCCGTGACCGGCAAACTCATAAACAGCATTAGCAGTACCGTAAACTGTAAGGCAATTTTTTGTTTCATCATTGTGCTCCTGAATCAATAACTATTAAATCGGTCTAGTGGTGTTCCGTCTCTTTCACAATACCAGTACACATATTGGGTGTTTTCGATGGAATACAAACCGTCATTTCCAACGTATCAAAAATGGACTCCACCGTTTTTCGAGTCCTGAAAAAACGCATGACAAACCACGCGGTCAAAACGCCAGCGGTGAGCGTAACTGCATCGATCAGCACCGGTCTGAATTGTAACCATACACCAAGACTGTATCCGGCGAGCGCACCGGTAAGCGCGCCTATCAACGGCCAACCATAAGAGGCAAAGACCAGTTTCATGTATACCTGCTCTGGAAAAGCAAGGGTCAGCATTTGGCCTGCCTTTACCTTCATGTCATTCCGCGCCAGTTCCAAAATGACGGGTTTACGTTGTACCAATTTGGCGAAAAGGCCTGCACCACAACCCTTTCCATTGTCGCAAGCTGTACAACCGGATTGCGTACCCATACGTACCCATATGCGTTCGTTTTCACAACGCAAAACCTGCACGTTCTGTTCAATCATGCCTGTTATGGAGCCTGTTAATCAGAGGAGACGGAAAGTGCCATTTCATTTGCAATGGCTTTGACAGTTATTGCCGGAACTTCACCAATAACAGTGATCTGTAAACCATCCTGCTTCCTGGTGTAGGCATTGTTGGTACCCAATTGACTCACACCGGAATTAACCGTAGATTCAACCCCCTGTTGCTCAATATAAACCGATACCGCGGCCAGACCATCGCTATATACCATATGTTCGTAGACACCTTCTGCACCGGTCTCATGATTGTGTGAGGTCAGCTGAAAACCCGGCGGCAATTTAGCCGGTTGCCAACGTGGACTGGAGTGGGTAACCACGGTGTTTTGCAGACTGAAAGTCTTCATTTCAACAAAATCTTCTGCTCGTGAGTTTGATTCAAGCTCATCGAGGTTAACTGCAGAACCCAATGCGAAATCCGTGAACATCAGTTTGGCTATCGGTTTGTGTTCAGCGTCGAACAATACCCACTTCAATAACAAGCCGGTTTGTTCCTCAAGCCAGAAATCATAACCGTATCGAAAATTGTCTTCGGGTGAAATTGTTACGCGCCGGGCAGTATGGCCGGCAATCCTCGCCTCACCACCGGTCTCCAAACGATAACCACTGGTTTCACTATCAATTATCGATAAAGGAAGTTCTGGAAAATAGGAACTGGCTATGACCTCGTCTTTCACGACGGATGCCGAATCCTGCAGGACACAACGCACACCTTTCCTGTCTCGAATGACCTCCCTGCGCGGACCGCTGATCGAGTACAAGCGCTCACGTACACCGGTTTCGTCGGTCACATGAGTAATCCGCATGGTTTCAACAGCACCATCACGAACATATACAAAGGTTCCCTGGTAACTCATCTGGCTCAAGGCTGCGGTCATACGTTCCAACCAGTCACGGGCCTTTTCGGAGTCCCCGGCCATGGCCATTGTGCTGACGCCGATCGAAATCAGGAGCAACAGGGCCTTACATGGTAAAACTTTCATTTATTTTTGTCAGTTTCCAGTCCGGAACCGGATTGAGCAGATTCCGGATTGGCTTCGGAATCTTCTACAACAGAATTCACGGGAGTGGCGACGATAGGTACAAAAGAAACAAAACCCTGTCTACCTGCCGTTCTGGCCATCTGGTTATGACGAAGCAAATAGGCGTTGAGTCGATTCGAATTAGCATGCTGAGCCGGTGCATAACTGACCGCCTGTGAAGCCGGTGAGCGAGCCAGGGCATTGGGACTGACAAACGGCTGATTGGATGGTGCCACCAGCGCAGTATCAGCATCTCCCGGGGCCTGACCCGGTTGCGGCGCGGTGATCACGATAGCCACTAATGCAACACTGGCAGCAATGGCTAGACCGGATACCGGTTTTAACCAACGTTTACTGCGCCAGGCGGATACCGTTGGCACCTCTTCAGCATCCAGGGATGAGCTCATTTTTACACTTAGACCGGTGACAACCTGCTTGCTGCCGGGCTGACGGATGCAATCACGAATCAGGTGATAACGTTCCCATTTTTCGCACATTGCTTCGTCAGAAAACAGTCTGCGTGTCAGGAACAAGCCGGCGTCACGCGACAGCTCACCATCCATTAAGCTGGAAAGATGTTCTAAAGATTCCTTACTCATTTACTCTACTACCTGTGCCTGATACCAATTTCAGATATCAACAAATTATTCCCCACTGTTAGTGTGACCACCAATTAGGGGTTTTAGTTTCTCATCGATCGCTTCCCGTGCCCTGAATATTCTCGAGCGAACGGTACCGATCGGACATTCCATGGTGACCGCGATTTCTTCATAGGACATACCGTCCATCTCCCTGAGCATGATGGCGGTGCGCAAATCTTCAGGAAGGTTGGCAATGGTTTCAAACACCGTGCGTTCAATTTCATCCCGCAGTAACTCGCTTTCGGGTGTGCTGGTTTCTTTAAGCCGGCTGCCTATCGCGTATTGCTCTGCATCAACTGCGTCGATATCACTGTTTGGCGGGCGCCGGTTCTTCGCAACGATCCAGTTTTTGGCTGTATTGATGGCAATGCGATACAACCAGGTATAAAAAGCGCTATCGCCCCGAAACCTCTTGATGGCGCGGTAGGCCTTTATAAATGCTTCCTGTGCAACATCCTGTGCTTCTGATGGATCGGACACATAACGCGATACCAGGCTGACAATGCGGTGCTGATATTTCTGAATCAACAGGTCAAAGGCGCGCTTGTCACCTTTTTGTACCCGTTCTACCAGTAATTGATCGACGTTGGCTTCACTCACTCCGCCCTGCACTCCACGTGTTTTTACCGGCCCCACACTGAGCGGCGTTGCCAGTGATGGAACCGCAGGTAATGTACCTGGTTTAATTATTTTAGCCGACTGGAGCGTTATCATGCGCCCTTTCCCTCTAAAGTTGAGCATAGCATGACTAAATTCAATCCTGAGTTGCCAATTTATTGCCCGCTATGACCTGTTCTTTGGCAGGTGGTTCCCGGTCACTCAAAAATTTGTGGATTGCGTGGGTTAAATTGCTACGTCTGGCGATCAGCTATGTGCATCTCGATCGGCGCAATGCGATAATACCGGGTTCAATCATGATTAATTAATGAATTGGTGTAAGTATATCGACAAGCACCGGTTCAATACCGAAAAGGCAGATAGCAATATGGAATTCCTCAAATCCCTGGGTATAAAAGATTTAAATCCCGGCGCCTATCTTGGCAATGGTGAATGGTCAACCACAACGGATGCTGGTGTTAAAGAATCTATCAATCCCTCAACAGGTGAAGTGATAGGGCGTGTGTACGGTGCCTCTGCAGAAGATTATGAAAAACTGATAAAGCGCTCAGAAGAAGTTTTTAAAGACTGGCGACAGGTACCGGCACCGGAACGCGGTAACGCTATTCGTTTATGCACTGAGGCTTTGCGCCGACATAAAGACGCGCTGGGTAGCCTGGTCAGTCTTGAGATGGGCAAGATCAAGGCTGAAGGTGACGGTGAAGTGCAGGAAATGATCGATATTGGTGATTTTGCAGTCGGTCAGTCACGTATGCTGTATGGCTATACCATGCATTCTGAACGTCCGATGCACCGTATGTACGAACAGTGGCATCCGCTTGGTTTGGTGGGCGTGATTTCGGCGTTTAATTTCCCGGTTGCCGTATGGGCGTGGAATGCTTTTCTTGCTGCTATCTGTGGTAATACCACCATCTGGAAACCCGCTCATAGTGGTATTTTGTGCTGTGTTGCCGTGCAAAACATCTGCAATGCTGCACTGGCAGAGGGTGGCTATCCTTCGATCTTTACAAGCTTTATTGAAGACGGTCATGATCTGGCCGAACGCTTTGTCAATGACAAGCGCGTCAACCTGATTTCATTTACAGGCTCCACCAATATCGGCCGCCAGGTCGGTGCAAAGGTCGCTGCCCGCCTGGGTCGCAGCTTGCTGGAACTGGGTGGCAATAACGCCATCATCATGGATGAAACGGCTGACCTGGAAATGTGTATCCCCGGTATCGTGTTCGGAGCTGTCGGTACAGCGGGACAACGTTGCACATCCACCCGCCGTTTGATTGTCCATGAATCTATCCTGGAGCGTGTCACTGACGCACTGGTCAATGCATACAAACAAGTAACCATTGGCGACCCGCTTGACCCAAAAACGCTCATGGGACCGCTCACTGATGAGTCTGCGGTTGCTTACTATGAGGCAGCGATCGCCTCGGCTGTAAGTGAAGGCGGCACGATTCTCACGGGTGGCAAACGACTGGACCGTCCAGGTTTTTTCGTTGAGCCCACCATCATTCTTGCCAGGAACGAATGGCAGATCGTGCAGGATGAAACCTTTGCACCGATTCTTTATGTCATCCCGTTCAGTGACCTTGAAGACGCCATTGCCATTCACAACGGTGTGCCCCAGGGGCTTTCCTCAGCCATATTCACCATGAACGTGCGTAATGCCGAGCGTTTCCTGTCAGCGATCGGTTCTGATTGCGGTATTGCCAACGTCAATATCGGCACCTCCGGTGCGGAAATCGGTGGCGCTTTTGGTGGCGAAAAGGATACCGGTGGTGGCCGGGAGTCCGGCTCAGATTCATGGAAGGTCTATATGCGCCGTCAGACCAATACCATCAACTGGGGTACCGACCTGCCGCTGGCACAGGGTATCAAGTTTGACCTGTAACCCTGCATAAAGGTGACTTGCGCATGTATTCCCTGGTCCGCAAAGCACTCTTCATAGCGGATCCGGAGACCGCCCACGGACTCGCCCTGGAGGGTCTGCGTCTGGGTCACGGTGTGGGCGCCACCCATCTGCTCTGCAGAACCCGCAGCCTGCCGGTCACGGTGATGGGTTTACAATTTCCGAATCCCGTGGGTATGGCCGCGGGTATGGACAAGAACGGTGAGTACATCGACGCACTTGGCAGTCTCGGTTTCGGATTCATAGAAGTGGGTACGGTCACGCCGCGTCCACAACCAGGCAATCCGAAGCCACGAATATTTCGCATTGAAAAAGCCACTGGCATGATCAACCGCCTTGGCTTCAATAACAAGGGTGTCGATTACCTGGTACGGCAGGTAATGAAACGCCGGTTCAAGGGTATACTCGGTATCAATATCGGTAAAAATTTTGATACGCCAAATGACAAGGCTGCCGACGACTATATTACCTGTCTTGAAAAGGTGTACCCGTATGCGGACTACATCACGATCAACATATCCTCACCAAACACCCGTGGCTTACGTGACCTGCAGGATGTGGAACAACTCAATTCCTTGCTGGCCGCATTGAACAATAAAAGACTGGAATTGACCGATGAGTTTCATAGACGGGTTCCGCTGGTGGTCAAAGTAGCACCCGACCTCGAAGATGAACAGATACCGGGCATGGCCGAAGTCGTGGCGCGAAACGAATTCGATGGTCTGATAGCAACCAACACCACAATTTCACGCGATGCGATCAAGGGCATGCGTCATGCAGATGAACAAGGTGGTCTGAGTGGTGCACCCGTCAAGGATATGGCCAACCATGTACTGGCAGAGTTTCGTGCGCACCTGCCAGCTGAGATTGCATTGATAGGTACCGGCGGTATCACCGAGGGCGAAGATGCCGCTGAAAAAATACGGCTGGGTGCCGACCTGGTACAGTTTTACACCGGGTTTGTGTATAAGGGACCAGACCTGGTTGGGGACTGCCTGAAAGCCATAGAAGCACAAAGTACCGTATGAAGCGAATACCTGACGCTTCGTTAAAACATCTCAATAGCTTCTCGGTCGAGGCACGTGCCAGCCAGTTACTCGAACTTGAATGTGAAGACGATTTAAAAACGTTCATTTCGGAATACCGTTTTGATGCCCAACGCGATCTCATACTCGGTGGTGGCAGCAATATCCTGTTTGCCGGTGACGTTGAAGGTACCGTAATACTGAACCGGGTTACCGGAAAAAAAATTGTTGAAGATTCCGATGATGAAGTCCTGCTGGAGGCGCGCGCCGGGGAAAACTGGCACCAACTGGTTTTATGGTCCCTGGACCAGGGCTTATCAGGTATTGAAAACCTTTCCCTGATCCCCGGCTTGGTCGGTGCCGCGCCGATGCAAAACATCGGCGCCTATGGTGTGGAACTGGCGGACGTACTCGACTCGGTGCAAGCACTCGATCTAAAAAGCGGGCAAGCCCGTGTATTCAATCAACGGGACTGTCATCTTGATTATCGTAACAGCCGCTTCAAATCAGAGGATGCCGGGAAACACCTGATTACCGGTATCCGTTTACGTTTACGACGCAAATTCATTCCAAAGCTGGCTTACAAGGGTCTGCTCGAAGAGCTCTTGTCGATGGGTATGAATACCCCCACCGCCAAACAGGTCAGTGAAGCGGTCATACGCATCCGCCGGCGCAAACTTCCCGATCCGAATGTCATTGGCAACTCAGGTAGTTTCTTCAAAAACCCGGTGGTTAGCCGCGAAACTGCGGATTTGCTGGAAAAAGAATTTACGGGCTTACCTGTCTATTCTGCGGGTGATAAAGCCAAGCTCAGCGCGGCATGGCTGATTGAGCACTGTGGCTGGAAAGGCCGTTCACTGGGTAGAGCCGCGGTTTCGGACCAGCATGCGCTTGTGCTGATAAACAAAGACAATGCAACAGGACGCGAAATACTTACGCTCGCCAACGCCATTCGCGGGTCGGTCCAGGATCGCTTTGGTATTGAATTGCAGCCTGAACCGCTAATTATCAAGCCATAAGCAGTTCAGTCAACACACGCCCTGTCATCAGAATGCGTTGATACCCGTCAGCTCTCTGCCAATCACCAACTGGTGAACGGTTTCAGTGCCTTCATAGGTAATTACACTCTCCAGGTTAAGCATGTGACGAATGGCAACATGTTCCACCGTGATTCCGGCACCACCGAGTATGTCCCTGCAATCACGGGCAATATCGAGGGCCATTCGTACATTATTCCACTTCGCCAGGCTGACCTGTGTCGGTGCCATCTTGCCTGAATCTTTAAGACGGCCAAGCTGTAGTGATAATAATTGAGCAGTGGTAATTCTGCGTGCCATATCGGCAAGACGAATCTGGATGGCCTGGTTGGCGGCCAACGGCCGGCCGAATAGTTTACGGTCAGCGGTGTAATCCACTGCTTCTGTCAGACAGGCAATGGCGGCACCTATTGGACCCCAGGTAATACCGTAACGCGCCTGTGTCAGGCAACCCAGCGGGCCTTTCAAACCGACGACATTGGGTAAACGATTGGCCTCAGGAACACGCACATTGTCAAAAAACAGACCGGATGTTACCGATGCCCTCAATGACATCTTGCCGTGAATTTCCTGCGCATCAAAACCGGGCATACCCTTTTCAAGCACGAAGCCCATGATCCCGTCTTCTGTGTTCGCCCAGACAATCGCGATATCGGCGATATTGCCATTGGTGATCCACATTTTTGAACCATTGATGATCCAGTCATCGCCATCGCGCCGGGCATTGGTTTTCATATTGGCTGGATCCGAACCGCCATGCGCCTCGGTCAGTCCAAAACAACCAATGACCTTGCCTGCCGCCATGTCCGGCAACCAGCGTTGCTTCTGCTCCTCGGAACCGTAAGCATAAATCGGATGCATACACAGGCTCGATTGAACCGATGCAAAGCTGCGCAGACCGGAATCACCACGCTCAAGCTCCTGGCAGATCAACCCGTAGGACACACCATTCAGACCCGCGCAGCCATAACCCTCGATGCTTGACCCCAACAGACCCAGATCGGCCATCTCCGGTATCAGTTCCATTGGAAATTGCGCCTTGTCAAAGGCATCTGCCATCAACGGTAAGGCGCGCTCATCAACAAAGCGGGCAACGGTGTCCTGGATCATCTGCTCTTCTTCGGTCAGCAGGCTTCGGACATCGAATAAATCGGTGGGATTCAGTGTGGCCATGGGAACTCCGGGGCTGTTGTTATTGGTTAATTCAGATACCGCTATTCTAATTTGCCCGGCCACTACAGTCACGAGCTATCACAGGTTTAGAAGTTGCCAATTATCGCGACGAACAGATCGGCAGACTAAGTGTTGCGTACGCCACTGGGAACATGACCGGTCGCAACATGCTCTCTCGCCGAATCACAATGGATTTGCTGGTCGTCGAAAAAGATATCCGCCCCGAAAGCCGCCAGGAAAGGTCCTTTCGGTTTACCACCGAGAAACAGGGCCTCATCAACACGAATCCCCCATTTTCGCAAGGTCAGGATGACCCGTTTGTGGGCAGGTGCTGACCTTGCCGTCACCAATGCGGTGCGGATCGGGTTGTTTTCAATCGGGTAAGCCGACTGAATATTTTGCAGGGCCTGCATCAATGGTCTGAACGGACCATCCGGCAGGGGGGTCTCGGCATGTTGCTTTTCCCGTGCAGAAAACGCCTCGAGGCCCTCGGCCTGATACACTTTTTCAGCTTCATCGCTAAATAATACGGCATCACCGTCAAAGGCAACACGCAACTGGTCACGATGCTGTTTGTTCTGCGCGCCCGGAAGGATCATCGCCGATGCGAAACCCGCACCCAGGGCCTTACGTACATCTTCTGCGTGACCCGATAAAAACAGGTCGGTACCGATGGCTTTCATGTATCGGAAACGACTCTCGCCGTTGGTAAACACCGCCCGTTCAATGTCCAGGCCATGGTGTTCAATACTATTGAAAATCCGCAGACCGGAATCCGCGCTGTTGCGTGAAACGAGAATGACCTCGACACCCTGATGATTGGTTTCATCCGCATTCAATGCCAACAGCTTTTTGACCAACTGAAAGGCTTCACCGGGCATCAGGAATTCATTTTCCCGACTGATCTGATATTCGGCGTAGGCTTCCAAGCCCTGCGATTCAAACACCGCGTGGCTTTCATCCAGGTTGAACAGTGCACGTGAAGATATTGCCACAACCAGCGGCTTGGTGTTTTCCCACGTCTGTGGGTTTTGTTCCCGGTTGTTGGTACCTGTCATGTTTACAGTTTAACAGGGCCAGTATCAGAACATGAGAACATCAGAAACCCGTCACAGAAACTGCTCGTTCAGTATCCTTTCTTCCAGCGAGTGGGCGGGATCAAATAATAGTTTTAATTCAACATCTTTGTCTTCAAATGCATCTACCCTGACGATATCCCGCACCTCGTATGCATCTGCTGTTGCACTGACTGCCCGCTTGTAATGGTCAAGCACCTCAAAGCTCACACGGGCGGAACTTGGCAGTATCGCGCCATTCCAGCGTCTGGGTCTGAACGGACTGATGGGTGTCAGCGCCAGGGCGTCGGTACCCAGCGGTAAAATAGGCCCCCGCACCGAAAAGTTATAAGCGGTACTGCCGGCGGCCGTTGCCAATAAAACCCCGTCACAAACCATTTCTTCGACTTTTACCATGTCATTAACGAGGATACGAATGTGGGCAGCCTGGTTGGTCTGGCGCAAAAGTGATATTTCGTTGATGGCCAGGGCGCTGGTCTCAGTGCCGGACTCAGTCAGGGCCACCATTCGCAGCGGGTTCAGGCTCACCAGCCTGGCAGTATCGAGCCTTTCCACCAGGTCGTCTTCGCTGTAGCGGTTCATCAGAAAGCCGACATTACCAATCTTCATCCCGAACACGGGCAGGTTCTTTGAAATAACACGGTGCAAGGTGCGTAACATAAAACCATCGCCGCCCAGTGCGACGATCACCTCTGCTTCCTCCAACGGGGTTTGGCCATAGCGCTTTTTCATCAACGCAGTAGCTTCTCCAGCGGAATCAACCCGGCTTGCTACAAAATGAATGCGTTCACTGGTCATGTCGCACCCGTATCCGTTAACAGGCTCTCCAGGGAGCGAACTGCCACCGATACGGTTGCATAATCCATGGACGGCAGGTTCTGCATATCGCTAAGCATATGGGAAATTTGCTCTACCGTTTCAGCATTCGCCCCTGCCCAACTTTTGACCGGATCTTTCTCATCCGGAAATGCTTCCAGGACCTGACCTGCCAGCCTGCGGTGTTGTGAGTACAGTTCGTCTCGCAGGCTGCCACGTGCGTGCGCATGCCATTGACCGGCAACCGGTAATTTCTCCACGCTTTCGCGTAACCACTTCAAACCAAGGCGGTCACCCAGACCGAAATAAACCGTCGGCGACACTGAGCACGTCATCTTTTCTTCTGGCGGCTGTTTCAACCACATCCAGGGCGGGATATAGCAAATGCAGGCTGGCTGCCTGAATAGCCAGGGTCCTGGGCATTCCATCCGCAATCAGGGGCTCTGCCCGTTTTTGAACCTGTTCCTTTTCAGTGTCATTGAGTGAACGGCTGATTTTCTTTCCCAACACTTCCATGCCGGGTGTCAGCCTTTCGATGCTCTCGTGGATGTCCAGTTTGTCACCTGACTGGTTAAGGATCCAACGGGTGGTCTGACGCAGCAGGTTCCACATCGCCAAAGTTGCAATGATTTGTGACTCAGGCGGCACCTTGTTGTCCAGGGCCTCGATCCGGCCCCAGAAATCACGTGCATTGAAGATTTCCCGGGCAATTGTAAATGCCCTGGCCACTTCGGCGGCGGTGGCTCCGGTGTCTTCATGCATACGCAATGCAAACGAAGCACCCATGCGGTTAACGAGGCTGTTGGTAACCTGGGTTGCGATAATCTCGCGCTTCAGACGGTGCCCATCCATGTAAGTGCTATATTTTTCCTGCAGGGGTTTCGGGAAATAGCGTTGCAATTCCTGCGATAACCATGGGTCTTCAGGCACATCCGAATCCAGTAATTGACGATAAAGCATGATCTTGCTGTATGACAATAAGACAGACAGTTCCGGTCGGTACATTCCCAGACCGATACCACGACGCCTCGTCAGTTCCTCATCATGCGGTAAGTTCTCCAGGTCGCGATCCAGAATACCTTCGCTTTCCAAGACGGAAATAAAGTGCTGCTTGGCACCCAGTCGTGCGCCGGTCAGGGTTTCCATCATGGATATTGCCTGTGTTTGCAGGTAATTATTGCGCAAAACCAGCGCTGCAATTTCATTGGTCATATCCGCTAACAGTTTGTTCCTGTTAGCCTGAGACAATTTGCCCGCACGTATGACCTGGTTCAGCAGTATCTTGATATTGACCTCGTGATCCGAGCAATCCACACCCGCAGAATTATCGATAAAGTCGGTGTTAATACGGCCACCGGTCTGTGCATACTCGATACGGCCGAGCTGGGTTAAACCAAGGTTTCCACCTTCACCAACGACCTTGCAGCGCAACTCATGCCCATCGACACGCAACCAGTTATTCTGTGCATCACCGACCTCGGCATTGCCTTCGGACGATGCCTTGACATAGGTGCCAATACCGCCATTCCACAAGAGCTCCACTTCGGCTTTTAACAGCAGCCGAATCAGGTCATTTGGTGACAATTGATTTTCTTCGGCACCCAGCCAGGCACGTACTTCACGGCTGATCGGAATACTCTTTTCGAGCCGGGAATAAATGCCGCCGCCCTTTGAAATGAGTTTTTGATTGTAATCTTCCCAACCTGACCTCGGTAGCTTGAATAAACGTTTGCGCTCTTTGAAACTCGCCTTTATATCCGGATCAGGGTCCAGAAAAATATGCATGTGGTTAAAAGCGGCCTTTAGTTGAATCTGGCTGGACAGCAACATCCCGTTACCGAAAACGTCACCCGACATATCACCGATACCCACGACGCTAAAAGGCTCTTTCTGAATGTTCTTGCCCATTTCACGGAAGTGCCGTTTAACCCCTTCCCAGGCGCCCCGCGCAGTGATGGCCATGGCCTTGTGGTCATAGCCAACCGAGCCACCTGAAGCAAAGGCATCACCCATCCAGAAACCTCGCTCCAATGATATTTCATTGGCGGTATCTGAAAATGTAGCAGTGCCTTTATCGGCGGCCACGACCAGGTAAGGATCATCTTCATCGTAGCGAATCAACCCGGCTGCCGGAATGACCGTATCTTGATCTAAGTTATCAGTAACATCCATTAAAGCATTGATAAATATCTTATAACACCTGACAACTTCAGCCATGACCTGATCACGACTTCCATTCTCCGGCAGGTGTTTAACAACAAAACCACCTTTCGCGCCTACCGGCACAATAATGGTATTTTTGACGTTCTGGGCTTTCATCAAACCCAACACCTCAGTTCTGAAATCCTCTTTGCGATCAGACCATCTCAGACCGCCACGGGCAACCTTGCCACCGCGCAGGTGGATACCTTCCACCGCAGATGAAAACACCCAGATTTCCCTGAAGGGCAATGGTTTCGGAAGCTGGGGCATTTTGGAAGAGTCGAGCTTGAAACTCATGTATTCATGTAAATCACCATCTTCCCCCAGTTGGTAAAAGTTGGTTCTCAAGGTGCCCTTGATGGCTTCGTAAAATGAAAACAGGATGCTGTCCTCATCAATGCTGCTAATCCGGGACAGGGCAAGTCTGAACACTTTCTTGATCGTGGCTACCTGGACGTCACGTTTTTTCCTGCGCGCAGAAACAATGGATTCCAATAACTCCAGTAGCACCTTGTCGTCGCAATACTTCAAAGTTGACAGGCTTTGAAATATCCTGCGCAGATTCTTGGCCGCCAGTTCTTTACGATAGTCACTTTCGCTGTCGCGCGCCGGGTTGAACATGGCATCAAACAGTTCCACCAGCAGACGTGCCATCAGCGGATGCTTCGACAGGGTCTCTTCCATGTAAGCCTGCGAATAAGGAATCCCCGTCTGCAACAGGTACTTGCAGTAAGCACGAATACCCTTGACCTGTCGCCAGTGAAGCTGACAGGCGAGAATCAAACCGTTAAAACCGTCACTGACCGTGATTCCGCGCCAGGTGTTCTCAAACGCCTGTTGAAATCTCTCGCGAACGACTTCGATATCAAGGCCTTTGCCATGACCGTACACCATGTCAAAATCCTGAGCCCAGATACACTCCTTGTTTTCGAATTTTAGCTTGTAAGGCCTTTCACTGACGATGTGCAAACCCATGTCCTCGAGCATAGGCAAAACAGTCGACAACGGAATGGGATGATGTTTTTTGAAAATTTTAAAGCGAATAATTCCCTTATCATCACTTTCTGACCCCGCATCTTTTACTCTTGGGCGGTAGAGGCTTAGCTGTAAATCATTCTCTTCTTTCAAAAGGTCAATTTTTGCAATGTCATACGAACCGACCTGCGGGGAGATGTCTTCCTTATAGGCCGCAGGAAAGGCTTTTGCATACTTTCTGGCCAGCTTCAGACCGTCTTCTTCACCGTGAGTCTGGACCAGGATATTGGTCAGTTCATCATTCCACGACCGCAGGGCGGCGATGATCTTACCTTCAAGCTCACGGACATCGGGTTGTGGCTCTGCACCGGCTTTTGGCCGGATGATCACATGCAGACGCGCCAGGGCTGAATCCGAAAGCTGAATCATGTAATCCAGCTTGTCACCCTTCAGTGCCCGCTTGAGTATGACCTGGATTTTTTCCCTGTTTTCGGTATTCCAGTGGTCTCTCGGGATATATACCAGGCACGAGAAAAACCGCCCGAAACGCTCCCTGCGGATAAACAGGCGAACCGTTTGACGCTCCTGTAAATCGAGCACACCCATCGCGATGGTCAGCAATTCGGTGCTACTTGCCTGGAATACTTCATCCCTTGGCAGGGTTTCCAGTATATGCAGCAGTGATTTCCATGCATGCATGTTTTCCCGCAAACCGGAGTTTTCCAACACCGTCTTAACCTTCATCGCGACCAGGGGTGTATCCGCGATCCGTTCCTGGTATGCCAGCGAGGTAAACAGACCGATAAGTCGATATTCACCCACAATCTTGCCACTTTCATCGAATCGCAATACGCCGATATAGTCCATGTATCCACTTCGATGCACCGGTGAACGCGAATTGGCCTTGGTAATGATCAATGGCGCATTCGGGTTAAAACGCGACTCATCACCGACACTGGCTATCGGGCGACTCAACACGGTTTTACCGTCTTCACGCAACAGACCCAGACCCGTACCATTCACCACTTTCAGCGAGGCGATATTGCCTTTCTGGACGACGTCATAGGTACGCGAGCCAATAAACATGAAATGGTCATCATCAATCCACTTCAGAAAATCCACACACTCTTTACGGACCTTGCTGGGTAAGTCCGGCGCATTTTCCCCGAACTCGGCAATTGCCCGCGCAAGGCTTTCCTTCATGGGCTGCCAGTCCGCAACGGTTGTACGAATCAAGGCCATTCTGGCTTTGAGCTGCGACTCTATGGACGCAAGTACGGTCGGGTCAGTCTGCTTGTCGATGTGTATATGGATAAATGATTCTTTAATGGAGTTCCGGGTAGATTTGGGGTGAAAAGATTTCAGCTTACCCTTTGTGTCCCGGTCAACATTCAATACCGGGTGAACCGTCAGGTGCGCTCCCAGGTTCAGTTCCTGCATGACCATGCTGGAAGTGTCCACCAGGAACGGCATATCGTCGTTACACAGTTCTACAACGGTATGTTGGCAGTCCCAGCCATCACGTTTTTTTTCGGGGTTGAACACCCGGAGCGACAATTCGACCTTTTTTTCTATTTTGCAAAAACTCAATTTGGTTGATCACCATGGCGGCGATTGTTTCCGGTGCTTCATGATTCAACTCGGTTAAAGGCACCCGCTTAAAAAACACATCACAAAACAAAGCAGCCTGATTTGCCGCCTTTGCCACCAATTTTTTGGTTAATTCTGTCTTGATCTTTTTGATCAATAACCGTTTGCTTTTTTCGTTGTTGGCTGTCATCGACTGAGCCCACCCATTTGATGAATTCGTATGTCCGGCACCTTAAAAAACCGGACCTGGAGTAGAGCGGAATTATAAAGGCTTTACCTAACAGAAACATTATTTTATAGGCCGGCAGTCACTCTTCACGGATTTAACTCCAAGGGGTAAAATTATGCTCAACCGTTGCTACTGGTTGACCTGCTGAACCTGACTGGTTAACCTCTATATATCTTTAAATCAGGATAGAAAGATATATGGATTCAAAGATGGATCTGTCACATGCCTCGCAACATTTTCGGCTACTGTCCGACAGCACCCGTTTGCGCCTGCTGATGCTGGTTGACAAGGAAGAACTGAGTGTTGCAGAACTGTCGGCCATTACACAGTTGGCACAACCACGTGTCTCGACTCACCTGGCGAAACTGAAAGAGGCCGGGCTGGTCAATGACCGCCGCGAAGGTGTGTCCGTGTATTACCGTATGGCTGCTACCATCGCTGAACCAGGTCTTCGTGCCTTGTGGGAGTTGCTGCGTACCAGCACCTCCGACCCGTTAATACAACAGGATTCAGATCGCATTCCACAGGTATTAAACGCACGCGGCGGCAATTCAAGCTGGGCTGACAGCGTCGCAGGCGACATGGAACGCCATTACTCACCGGGCCGGACCTGGGAAGTCACCACACGTACCATCGTGCAATTGCTCGAACTTGGAGATGTTCTGGACATAGCTTCAGGTGACGGTGTACTCGCTGAGTTGCTGGCACCCAGGGCGCGCAGCATACACTGCCTGGACATCAGTCAGAGAGTAGTGGATGCGGGTAAAAGACGTTTGCGCAGCTATCCCAATGTCAGTTTTGCCGCGGGAGACATGCATGATCTGCCGGTTGCAGATGCCTCTTTTGACACCGTATTGCTGATGCACGCACTAACCTATACCAACGAACCGCAAAATGTCTTTCATGAGGCCAGCCGGGTACTGCGTCCGGGTGGGCGCTTGCTGGCGGCAACGCTGCAAAAACATCCACACAAGAATGCGGTATTGGCATACAACCACCTCAACCTGGGATTCACAAAATCGGCTTTGCGTAAATTTTGCATCCAGTCAGGTCTCGAACCGCAAGACATCCGGATTTCGGCTGTCGAAAAACGTACTCCCAATTTTGAAGTGCTGACGCTAATGGCTGGCAAGCCCGGCTAATCATCCGTCTCCTTTGCAAAACAACCGGAAGAAAATATGTATTCGCAACCCTATAAAGATCCGCAACGTACCGCGCAGTTCAACAAACTATTGTCCGAAAAAATCCTGATTCTCGATGGCGCAATGGGAACGATGATCCAGGGATTCGAACTGGATGAGGACGATTTTCGCGGCCAGCGATTCAAGGATCACAGCCTGCCCCTGCGTGGCAATAACGATCTGCTGACACTGACCCAGCCGGAGAAAATAGCCAGTATTCACCGTGCCTTTTTGCAGGCTGGCGCAGACCTGATTGAAACCAATACTTTCAACAGCACCGGTATTTCCCAAGCCGATTATGGAATGGAGCACCTGGTCAGGGAATTGAACTTTGCGGCTGCCCAACTGGCAAGTGTTGAAGCGAGTCATTTTTCGACCCGGGACCCCGGGAAACCCCGTTTTGTCGTAGGCTCAATTGGACCAACCAACCGCACCGCTTCATTATCTCCCGATGTAAACCGTCCGGATTTTCGTAATGTCAGCTTTGCGGAGTTACGTGAGACCTATGCGGAAGCGGCGCTCGGCTTGATTGAGGGTGGCTCCGACGTCCTGATGGTAGAAACGGTTTTTGACACACTCAACTGCAAGGCCGCGCTGGTCGCCATAGATGACGTATTCACCGAACTTGGATACCGGGTGCCCGTGATGATCTCCGGTACGATTACCGATGCCAGTGGCCGCACACTTGTCGGGACAGACCGTCGCTGCTTTCTGGAATTCGGTGAGACACGCAAAACCCGCCTGTATCGGTCTCAATTGTGCATTGGGAGCAACTGAGCTGCGTCCATGGTTGCAGGAGTTGTCGCAAGTTGCTGAATGCCCTGTCAGCGTTCATCCCAATGCTGGCCTGCCAAACGAGTTGGGTGGCTATGACGACACACCCGAGAACATGGCCGCCGTGATCGCCGAATTTGCATCCGCCGGACTGATCAACATGGCAGGTGGTTGCTGCGGGACAAGACCGGAGCATATCAAGGCTATTGGCGATGCGCTCAGTCACAAGAAAACAAGAACCCCGCCGAAGCCCGTACCCTATTGCCGTCTCGCTGGCCTTGAACCATTTACCCTGACGCCCGAACTGAACTTTGTAAATGTCGGTGAGCGCACCAATGTAACCGGGTCGGCCATATTCCGCCGCCTGATCCAGGCAGATGACTTTGAAGCCGCCGTGGAGGTTGCCCGGCAACAGATTGAAAACGGTGCACAAATAATTGATATCAACATGGATGAGGGCCTGCTCGATGGTGTGGCCGTCATGACCCGCTTTCTGAATCAGATCGCTTCAGAGCCCGATATAGCACGCGTGCCGGTCATGCTGGACTCATCCCGCTGGGAAGTACTGGAAGCCGGGCTGGCCTGTTTGCAGGGCAAAGGCGTGGTCAATTCGATCAGCCTCAAAGAAGGTGAAGACGTATTTATGGACCAGGCACGTACCATTTTACGTTTTGGTGCAGCCGTTATCGTCATGGCCTTCGATGAAAAAGGCCAGGCCGACAGCCTGGAAGACCGTGTCGCGTTTTGTGAAAGAGCATGGAAACTGCTCACACAAGAGGTTGGTTTCCCGCCTGAAGATATTATTTTTGACCCCAACATTTTTGCCGTAGCCACCGGGATAGAAGCGCACAACAGCTACGGCCTTGATTTTATTGAGGCTACCCGGCAGATTAAAAAACGCTGCCCGGGTGCACTGATATCCGGTGGCGTCAGCAATATCTCATTTTCATTCAGGGGTCAGGACAGGATACGTGAAGCCATTCACAGTGTGTTCCTGTATCACGCGGTACGGGCCGGCATGGACATGGGGATCGTCAACGCAGGACAACTTGAGATTTATGATGAGATCGCCCCTGCCCTGCGTGAAGCGGTTGAAGATGTCGTGCTGAACCGTCGCGCGGATGCAACCGACCGCCTGCTCGAGATGGCACAGGAGTTCCAGGGTGTCAGCAAGACCGAACAGGTTGACGAAGCCTGGCGAAAGGAACCGGTTGAGGAGCGGCTCAAACACGCCCTGGTTAAGGGGATCAACACATACATCAAAGAGGACACCGAAGAAGCGCGACAGGAATCAGCACGCGCTTTGGATGTCATCGAAGGGCCATTGATGGACGGTATGAATGTCGTCGGTGACCTGTTTGGAGACGGGCGGATGTTTTTACCGCAAGTGGTCAAGAGCGCTCGTGTCATGAAGCAGGCCGTGGCCGTTCTGGTCCCCTATATCGAAGAGGAAAAACGCCGGGCCGGCACCAGCCAGGAAAATCTGACCCGCATCCTGATGGCAACCGTCAAGGGTGACGTCCATGATATCGGTAAAAATATCGTAGGTGTGGTTCTGAGCTGTAACCACTACGAGGTCATTGACCTTGGCGTTATGGTATCCGCTGAAAACATACTCGAAACGGCAATCAGGGAAAACGTCGATATCATCGGATTATCCGGTCTTATCACACCTTCGCTGGAAGAAATGCGGCATGTTGCCAGTGAAATGCAACGTCGTGGTTTGCAACAACCCCTGATGATTGGAGGTGCAACCACCTCGCCATTGCATACGGCACTTCGTATCGACCCTGAATACGCCAACGGTGTGTTCTGGGTTAAAGACGCCTCACGGGCCGTTGGTGTGGCCAGAAAACTCTGCGATGTTGAAGAGCGCAAAAAATTGACCGCCAGCGTGGCACAGGACTACACCAACATGCGCGAACGGAGAGCCGCAGGCAGTTCCCGCAAACCACCTGTCAGCCTGTTTGAGGCGCGTCAAAACGCATTTTCACCCGCATGGTCGACCGAGGATATTGCACAACCTGCCAGCCCCGGCTTACATGTCTTTGATGACGTTGAGCTGGCAGAACTGGTACCCATGATTGACTGGACACCATTTTTCCAGACCTGGGAACTGCAAGGGCGTTACCCCGAAATACTGGACGATGCAAACAAAGGTGAAGCTGCACGCAGCCTGTTTGCTGATGCGCAAATCATGCTGAAGCAGATCGTTGACGAGAACTGGCTTAAGGCGCGTGCCACGGTCGGCATATTCCCCGCGGCCGCAGATGGTGATGATGTTGTGCTCTACACCGATGATACCCGTCAGGTTGAACACCAGCGCCTCAACTTCCTGCGTCAACAAAAGCCGAAAGCCAGGGGCCGTCACAACCGGTGTTTGTCTGACTACATCGCCCCTGTAACTTCAGGATTGCCTGATCACATCGGTCTGTTTGCCGTGACTGCAGGTCTTGGGATTGAAGTAAAACTGGCCGAATACGAAAAGACCCATGATGATTATGCTTCCATCATGCTCAAAGCACTGGCGGATCGACTGGCCGAGGCACTGGCCGAACATACACACCTTAGAGTGCGCCGGACACTGTGGGCTTATGACCCCGGAGAGTCACTGGACAACAAGTCCCTGATCAATGAAAAATATCGTGGAATACGTCCGGCCCCGGGGTACCCCGCTTGCCCGGACCACAGTGAGAAAGAAAAGATTTTTGAGCTATTGGACGCAGAAACCAACTCCAAAATGGAACTGACCAGTGGTTATGCCATGTTACCGGCGTCTTCAGTCAGCGGTTATTACTTTGCTCACCCGCAGAGCAGTTACTTTGTGCTCGGTAACATCCTGGAAGACCAGTTACTGGATTATGCAAAGCGTAAGAATATCAGCCCGGATCAGGCACGCAGGTTACTGGTGGCCAATATTGTATTGTAGGTAGCCCGGGGAATCAGTGCAGCTGTGTTTACAGGTTTCGTACCTGCGCTACCAGATCAGATCATCCGGTACCGGGTTTTCCTCTTCGTCTGCGTGCTCGGCACCGCTTAAGTCGGGGATATGGTCGGGTGCAAATTGACGTATTTCTTCAATTTTGTCCGCCGGCATCAGGTGATAACTACCACTCAGATAAACAATACCAATGGAACCCGTATTGATTTCGCTGATCTGTTCACGTGTTGCCAGAACGCTGCGAATTCGCCCCTTGTAGAGAAAACTTCTCTTGTTTTCAGCGGCGGGATCACGGATCGCATTTTCTTTAACCAAGGCCTTGATTTTTTGATTGGTCTGACGGCGTTGGCGCTCTTGCTCGCGTTTGAGTTCGATCGCCTTTTCCTTTTGTAAGCGCTCTTCCCTATTGCGAATACTGTAGGCCCGGTCAAGAGAAATCTCGGTGTTGCTTTTCCCGGACTTCCCCGCTTTGGGTTTAGCCTTGTGATATTTCCCGGGCTCAGGTTTGGGCTTCTTCGGAGCCAGCCCGAGAGCCAATAGTTGATCTTTAAGACTGTTACTCATGTTGCTTTAATTACGATGTTCAGAGATGGTGCAGGGATGACCATAAGAGGCAGGAAAACGAAGCGCGGCCAGGTTTTTTCATCCCGGGACTGATTACAAGAAATCAACACCTGAAACACTGGCCGCGCCACCATGTTATCTAACGCACTTAATTATTTGTACACCGCTGACCTGAAACTATTCAGATGCCTCTATATCCAGCAATTCAACTTCAAATACCAGCGTCGAATTGGGAGGAATAGGACCGCCACCGCCTTCGCCATAGGCCAAATCCGGAGCGATGTAAAACATGAATTTGCTACCTACAGGCATCAGTTGCACACCTTCAGTCCAACCCGGAATGACACGGTTCAGAGCAAAGGATATTGGCTCGTTACGGGCATAGGAACTGTCAAACTCGGTACCATCAAGCAGTGTGCCGCGGTAGTGAACTTTGACGGTATTCGTAGCAGCAGGCTTTGCACCTGTACCCATGGTTACAACCTTGTACTGTAAACCGGATGCCGTTGTCTGTACGCCTTCTTTTGTCGCGTTTTCTGCGAGAAATTTCTGGCCTGCGACAAGATTAGTCTGACCTGCAGCCGCGGCCTCTGCCTGTTTCTCGGCTTGCATTTTTTCTATGTATTCCTTACGAACCTGCCCGGCTTCCTCAACCGTCATGGCCAATTCCTGATTATTGTAGGTTGCACGTATGGCAGCAATCAGGGAATTAAGATCTACATCTGTACCTTGATCCCGCAGCGATTTGCCAATGTCCATACCAATGATGTAACCCAGTTTTTTCTGTTCCGTATCCAATTCAATTGCCCATGTATTTGTTGTGAAAATCAACACGGCCAAAACCAGACCGCAACGCTTTAATGTGTTCATCTTGTGCTAACTCCTAGTAAACAGTGTGCGAATTGTCCACATATCCGACCCCATGCGCAAACAAAATGTTTCATTCTTTAAGCTGGGTTATGCTTTCCACCATGACGATACTTATTACGACCCTGATTCTATATCAACTGTTGTTACTTTTTATCGGTTGGTGGGCCAGCAGACGAACATCGGACAATGAAGATTTCTACCTCGGCGGTCGTAAGCTGGGTGCTGCGGTTGCCGCCCTCAGCGCCTCGGCCAGTTCGTCATCTGCCTGGAGCTTGCTGGGTGTTTCCGGCGCGGCTTACGCCTGGGGCTTGCCAGCTATCTGGTTGATCCCATCGACCCTGCTTGGTTTTTTCATCAACTGGTACTGGGTCGCACCGAGAATGTGGCGGCAAAGCCGGGAACATAACGCTTTGACCCTGACAGAATTCCTTGCCGGCCCCCACGGTGACCCTGCACGTAAAACCATCATGAGGATCGGTGCAGGGGTAATCCTCTTTTCGTTCACTTTTTATATAGCCGCACAGTTTCAGGCAGCCGGCAATACCTTTGCGGGTGCCATGAACATGGACCCGACCCTCGCTATTGCACTCGGTGCTGCCATTGTGCTGGTGTACGTCATGCTCGGAGGCTTCTGGGCCGCCAGCGTCACCGATAGCATCCAGGGTATTCTGATGGCCGGTAGCGCCGTCGTTTTGCCCATAGCCGCGTTGATCGCTGTGGGTGGTCCCGGTGCTTTACTGGCCAGTCTTGATGTTGAAGACATTTCCTCAATCACGTTGTGGACACGTCAGGAGAGTCTCGCTGCCGGGGTCGGCTTTGTCATAGGCCTTGCCGGAATCGGCCTTGGCTATCCTGGCCAGCCTCATGTCGTTAACCGTTTCATGGCAATGGAGAACAGCAAGGACATCCCGACGGCGCGCCTGATCGCTATCGTATGGGCCGTGATCATTTACACCGGTATGGTTATTCTTGGCTGGTGTGGACGTCTGCTTGTATCGGCGCTTGGCGACGGTGAGCAGGTGTTATTTGCGCTCGCCACCCTGCTCCTTCCGTCGGTCCTGGCCGGTATCATGGTATCCGCGATACTATCCGCCATCATGTCCACCGCCGACAGCCAGCTACTGGTAGCAGCATCCAGTGTCAGCCACGATTTACGCAACGGCAAGATGGCCACCCACGAAAGCCTCAAACAATCACGCTGGGTCGTACTATCGATTGGCACGGCCGCCATCCTGCTGGCAATATTCTCCCCTGAAGCCATCTTCAGCCGCGTCCTGTTCGCCTGGCAAGCCCTGGCCGCCGCCTTCGGCCCCTTACTCATCATTACCCTCTGGCGCGGCCCCGTGCACCCCAAATGGCGCATCGCCGCCATGACCTCCGGCTTCGCCCTCACCGTCATCCTCAACTGGACCACCGATACGCCCGGCGATATCGTCGAACGCTACATCCCAATGCTGGTCGCGCTGGGATTGGCATGGTGGGGGAGTAAGAAAAGTAATTCGCCCTTCAGGTTAAATCCAGAACACAAAAAATAGACAAAAAGACAATCAATCTCATTGCATTCCAGAATTATAGTGTTATACTTCACTACAACACTACTAGAGAATCATCACATCAGTGAGAAACAAAATGATGAATTTACGACCAACCCACAGAATTCAGATCCCCAACAGCCTGGCAATTTTTGCCTTACTGTTTTTACTCATCAGTGCTGTCGCAAATTTTGAAACCAAGCAGGAAGAAGTTTCTTCCGGTCAGGACACCATCATTTCAGCAACAGCTGAAGACTCCGGAAATGACGATCTTGATACTGCGACCAAAACCAGGTCCGGTGGACTTAATCTTGGTTTACTTTTATTTCGCCGTGGATAAGCTGACCAGGGACTAACATGACAACCCAATGGAACGACAGCCAACCGATCTACTGGCAATTGAAAGAACGCACCATTGCCATGATCCTGGATGGTACGCTTGAAGAAGGCGGTGCCCTGCCCTCAGTGCGTACGGTTGCAGCTGATTTCCAGCTGAACCCGATCACGGTTTCCAAATCCTACCAGGCACTTGTGGATGAAGAGCTTGTCGAGAAGCGCCGCGGACTGGGCATGTTTGTGTGTGAGGGCGCACGGCAAAAACTGACGGAAAGTGAACGAGAGAAATTTCTCAGCGAAGAGTGGCCTGCGATGGTCACACGTATCCACCAACTGGGTCTTGATATTAATAAACTACTCCAATCCATAACACAAAAAGAAGGCGACTCCTGATGAGCAATGTCATTGAAGCGCGGGGCTTAACCAAACGCTACAAAGGTACCGTGGCGGTTGATAATATCGACCTGCAAATTCCCGCCGGCAGGATTGTCGGTCTGATCGGTCCGAATGGCGCCGGAAAAACCACGGCATTAAAGGCCATCCTCGGTCTGGCCAATTACGAGGGAGAGCTAAGTGTTCTTGGCAAAAATCCTTCCAGGGACCGGGCCGCCCTGATGGAGGACGTGTGTTTTATCGCCGACGTCGCCGTCCTGCCCCGCTGGATCCGGGTTTGGCAACTGATCGAACTGACCGAAAACATACACTCGAAATTTTCTCGCGAAAAATGCCTGGAATACCTTAAGTCAACCAAGATCACCCTCGATCACAGGGTCAAGCAATTATCCAAGGGTATGGTGGTCCAGTTGCACCTGGCCATCGTAATGGCAATCGATGTGAAACTGCTGGTGCTGGATGAACCTACGCTGGGCCTGGATATTCTTTTCCGCAAACAGTTCTATACCAACCTGTTAAATGATTACTTTGATGAGGAACGCACGATCATCATAACCACCCACCAGGTCGAGGAGATCGAGCATATCCTGAGCGACCTGATCTTCATCCAGGATGGCCGTATCGCACTCGATTGCAGCATGGATAAAGTACAGGAAAACTACATTGAACTGATCGTTGCACCTGACTTTGCGCCCGCTGCCCGCGAATTGAAACCCCTTTATGAACGAGAGTTATTCGGACGACACATCTTTCTCTATGAAAACGCAAACCGGCAGCAACTCAAGGAACTGGGCGAACTGCATACACCGAGTGTCGCCGACCTGTTTGTCGCAACCATGAGTGGAGGTGCCGCATGAACCGCTTAATGGCCCTGGTAAAACGTGAGTTCTGGGAAAACAAAGGCGCTTTCCGCACGACACCGTTGGTTATCGGAGGAATCTATATCGTATTGACCTTGATGTTCCTCATCACTTTCAATCACTTTGATAACGAATTCCAGTCATTGAAAGAACTCGCTCGCTGGATGTCCCAGACAGATGTCGGTCTTCGCGGCGACATCATCTATGGGGCCAATATTGCCGCTCTTCCGGCTTTGTTCAACATAGTCCTGTCCTTTGTCGTATTTTTCTACCTGTTGGGTTCCTTATACGATGATCGCAAGGATCGCAGCATACTGTTCTGGAAATCTCTACCGGCTTCCGACACACTGACACTGGGCTCAAAACTGCTTTCAGCGATGGTGGTCGCACCCGTTATCTTCTGGGTCATTTATGTTCTGACCTACATCGTCATCATGCTGATTTTCTCGGTTGTGGTGCTGTCTTTGGGTGAAAACCCATGGACGCTGTTCCTGGGTATTGGCAGCCCCTTCAAAGCCTGGAGCATGCTCTTGCTGAGCTACCTGGCGCAATCCGTCTGGGCATTGCCAATGTATGGCTGGTTGATGCTGGTGTCGTCTTTTGCGCCCCGCATACCCCTGTTGTTTGCCATCCTGCCACCGGTGGTTGTTGCGGTATTGCAGATCTGGATCGAATTTCTGCAAACCTTCACGCTGAAGAAAAACCTGTTCGGTGTCATTGGTGAATGGTTTGCCAACAGTCCGTTTATCAGCTCTGTCAACACCAATGGCGACGACAGGCCTATAGCCACACTGGGCATCCCACTGACCGATACCTTTGGCCATGAAGCGACGGTCGCTAATATCTTTGACCGCTTGTTTTCCACCCATATGCTGATCGGTCTCGCCGTTGCGGCAGTATTCCTCGGCACAGCCCTGTGGTTAAGACGCCGCGCAACTGAAAGCTAGTGTAGTGTCAGGCACTGACCATGCCTGATAGTACCGCTTGAACCCCGGGCAAAACGGGATTAAGCACGCCGGGTAACCGTACCTCTCAGCCCTTGGTACCGTTACCCGGCTTATTTATGTTCAGGGGTAAGTCAATGGGTCTATTCAGACTCTCGACCTGGGCCGGTCTCACCTTTTCTTATATGAACGGTGGGGGGCGCTGGGGTGTGTATTGTCTTACCAGGACGCGCTCAAGCACATCCTTGTGTCGCTCGGACTCGGCTTCCTGCCTCGTACGGTCCTGGTAAGACAATACACACCCCAGCTTTATATCAAACGACGTGCACTTATCAAAAGGCACGGCCCTAAATATTCGAATAATGCGTGAACTCATAAGTTCAGAGTTAAGTGACATATACCTGTCAGAAACCTTTGACCCTCGCATTTTGCACAAAGCCGAGGATGTGCAGCATCTCTCTTCAGGACCTTGCGAGAGGAGGTGAGACCGGGAACCGGTCGAGAGGCTGGCCTGGGCCACAGGAGTCGAGAAAGAGTGTTACAGGGATGTACTCGAACATGTCCTGAAGAGAGGTACTGCATAGCCTTGGCTTCCCCAATGATCAATGGTGACTGCGTGAGCTTTGGGGTTTGATCAGGTGAGACCGGAATGAACCCAATCTCCTTGTGCTAAAGTTAACAGTCGAATACTTACTTTTACATTCTCGCAAATAGAGAATCGTTACTGACACACTGTAGCCATGGCAACCAACACATACATCAGTAAACCGCCACAGTGGCTGGCCCTGCACTTCCCGCACCTGGCGCTGGACCAGCACAGACGTGGTTTGGACCGGGAGCACCAGGATACTCCGCAGGCCATCAGTGACAGCTTGGCTGGCCGGCATTGCATCATTGACCGGAACCCGGCGGCAGAAGACGCCGGTATCCGTATTGGCATGCCGGTCGGTGCCGCCTTAAGCCTGCTGGATTCATTACAGGTGAAGGAACGTGACCAGCGCTCCGAACAAGTCGTGCTGAAACGCCTGGCCGGTTGGTGTTATCAATACAGCAGCCAGGTTTGTATTGACCGGCAACGCAACAGCCTGTTGTTGGAAGTTGGGGCCAGCGAGCGCTTATTCGGTCGGCCTGAAACACTGGCAGCACGTGTCACCACAGAGCTTGGGCAACTTGGCTACCGCGCTGTCACTGGTATTGCACCGACACCGGAAGCTGCCCACTTGTCGACCCCCCACGCCCTGCACATCCGCAGCTTCGCTGACATCCGCAAAAGCATCGGCAGGCTTAACATCGACAGCCTGAACCTGAAAACCGCCGAGATACAGGCTTTGAAAAAAATGGGTTTGCGTACCGTTGCCGAGGTATTGCGACTGCCACGCAAAGCACTGGCGCGACGGATGGGCTTGACGGTAAGCGATTATCTCGATCGTCTGTTGGGTCATCGCCCTGATCCCTGCAGCACTTTCCGCCCACCGGATAGCTTCTCTGCCGGCATGGATTTACCCGATACCAAACACACACAGGGCCTTATCTTTCCGTTGAAGCGACTGGTGCAGGAGTTATGCGGGGTATTACGTGCCCATGACCGTGGCATACAGGTTCTGCAGGTTCGTTTACAACTGGATGAAGGCACGCAGAGCATGCGTCTGACCCTGCAGCAGGCGACCCGCTCTGAAGAGCACCTGATGATGTTGTTACGAGAGCGCCTGGAGCGTCTGCAACTACCACGCCCGGCGCGTCACATCCGCCTGCAGGCAACGCGTTTCCTGCCCTGCGAGGTGCTACAGGAAAGTTTATTGAAAGAAACCGTCACGAACTCCACAGACATGGGCAGTCATGTCATTGAGCGTCTGCGTGCAAGACTGGGTAAGGATTCTGTCAAGGGTATCAAGGGTCTGGAAGACCACCGCCCGGAATACAGCTGGTCATTAAGGGAACTGGATGAACCGGCGACCTACACCACGCAAGCCGGTCGACCGGTCTGGCTGTTGCCCAGGCCGCAACCCTGCCGGATCGATAACTACCGCATACTGACAGGCCCGGAACGAATCGAAAGCGGCTGGTGGGACGGCAGGGACTGCCGCAGGGATTACTTCATTGTGCGCGATTCGAAGGGCAGCACCCTGTGGGCGTTTCATGAATACAAACCCAGCCCCGGTTGGTATTTGCACGGTTTATTCGCATGAATATATCTATAATGGCCCTATTGAAGTGAGGCAAGACAAGACAGCATGAATGCATTGGGTAAATTGTTTCTGAAGGGACTTGCCGTTGTCATACCGGTCGCACTGACACTCGCTATTTTGTGGTGGATGGCCACAGGTGCAGAACGTTTAATGGGCGCGATATTAAAATTCACCTTGCCCGACGGCTGGTATGTACCGGGTATGGGTCTGGTATCCGGACTCGCCATGCTCGCCCTGATCGGTTTGCTTTCTCACGTCCTGATTTTTCAAAAACTGTTTAATTTGGGGGAGGCGATCTTTAATCGCTTGCCGCTGGTCAAGACCATTTACACCGCCATCAAGGATTTTATCGCTTACCTGAATCCGGAAAAAGGCAGCGAAATGGGTAAAGTCGTGTTGGTACGACTACCGGGGCAGTCATTTCAGTTGATCGGTTTTGTTACACGTGAGCAATTTGCCGACCTGCCATTTACACCTGCAGCCGAAGACCCGGTGGCCGTGTATATGCCGATGAGCTACCAGATTGGCGGCTATACACTTTTCCTTCCGCGCGAATGCCTGACACCCCTGGACATACCTTTTGAACAGGCCATGCGCCTGGTCCTGACCGGTGCAGTCACCAAGCACGCTGATGAGCTTGCTGAACCAACCAATGAAAAGACGCCGGCATGATTCTGAAATCTCTCAGCATACTTTTGACCGTCACTTTGGTGTTTGCAATTCAACACACTGGCTGGTACTTCCCCGTCGACAAACCGCGACGCGCAATAAAAAACTTTCTTCAGATCGCAGACTTTGCGGTATTCATATCCAGGACCGCCAGCAAACCACGTAACACGAGATCCTGCTCAATCTGGTCAAACAGGCCTGTTCCACCAAACAGGGTAGCAAACCCGCCGGTAGCAATAACTTTCGGACGTTGACCGTCAAACTCTTCCAACTGGATTCTGTGCATGATCTCCCGTAAAGCACCGAGGTGACCGAAGTACAAGCCAGACTGGATACTGGAAGCAGTTGTGCGGCCAAGGCAGACATCCTTGCGGATGATTTCCACCGAACCAAGTTTTGAGGTTCCGCTCTCGAGTGCCTGCATAGACATTTTCAGACCGGGTAAGATGACACCGCCACGGTAGGAACGGTCTTTGCCAACGGCACATAGCGTGGTTGCAGTACCCAGATCCAGGATGATCAAATTCTGCTCAGGAAATAGCTCAACACCGGCAATGGCATTGGCAATGCGGTCAGCGCCTACTTCCAACGGATTTCTGTATTGAATTTTTAAACCGGTTTTAACACCAGCCTTCAGGATAAACGGCTTTATATCAAAGTACTTCTGACAGGCTGCTGAGATAGCATAGACGGCTTCCGGCACCACGCTGCACAGGGCGATTTCATCGACCTGGTTTGGATCGATACCGTTTTCTCTTAAAACGCCTCGAAAAAACAGACCATACTCATCTGAAGATGAACCTGATTTCGTGCCCCGGCGGAACGTCAGTAAAACACGGCGCGATTCATAAGCACCACCGTAAATATGGCTATTTCCCACATCCAGACATAATTTCATGAGACTGTCTCCACTAAATTATTAATTGTTTTGGCCAGTGCTCCAACATCCTCACATGAAACCTGTGCCTGCGTCGATGTATACAAGCAGAACGGGTGTGCTTTGTCACTGATATCCGTCAGGTCATTATGCACCACGGCATCAACTTTTGAATTATCGAACTGTTTTTTGACCGCTGAAACTCTTTGTTGCGGGTCTTCAGTATCGGTCAGCTTGAAGCCGATGACACGTACCCGCGGATTTTTTGACCATGCCCTGATCCGGTCGAGCAGCTTTGGGTTGGGCTTCAGTCGTAATAATAACTCCGAACCGGATGACAGTTTGCCCGACGGGCTATCCTGCGGGTCTCCGTCCTTGCCCTGAACAGAAGCCACGCTGAAATCACTGACCGCTGCGGCATGAATCACCACATCGTAATCATTTGCAGCCAGCAGACGCTGTAACTGCGATGCCAGGTCATCAAAGCTACAAAATCGCGATATGTCACAAGGCAGGCCGGGTGTCATTGCGCTGTCGGCACCCAGCCAGCTTACCTCGTGTCCGGCAGTGGTTAGCTCATCCGCCAGGCGCGATGCCGTCCGGCCACTGCTTACATTGCCGATATAACGCACTGAATCAATGGGTTCGCGGGTACCTCCCGCCGTAACCAGGATGCGCTGGCCGCGAGCCTTGCGGTCAACGGCCATCAGTCTCTTCATAGTCTGCAAAACCTCACGTGGTTCAAGCATACGGCCCTCACCCTGCTCTCCACAGGCAAGTTCCCCTGTGCCGACCGGTAAAACATGGATGCCCCATTGCTTCAGTCGACCGATGCTTTCCTGCGTTGCCGGGTAACGCCACATACGGGTGTTCATGGCCGGCACGATCAACATGGGTTTTCCCTGACCATAGGCGGCCTGCCACAGTGTCGTGACGGCATCATCTGCGATACCGGTCGCCAACTTGTTGATCAGGTTGGAAGTAGCAGGTGCCGCAATGATGATATCTGCCCACTTGCCAAGCGAAATATGCTCCATGGCACTACCCTGCGCAAAAACATTATCAAACACCGTCTCGGCACCCAGACCCTGCAAAGTGGCAGGGCCGACAAACTCTGCCACGCTGCGGGTACAGGCAACCCGTACCTTGTGACCCTGTTTTGACCATTCGGAAATCAGTGAAGATGCCTTGGCGCATGCTATCGAACCGGACATCAACAACAGGATGTTGGCACCCTTGCCACTGAGTTCCGCCGGAGGAACCCCGTTAACTTCAGATTTCAACATTGTCGATCAGCCTCGTGCTTCCCAGTCGCGCTGCCGCCAGTCGCCGGTTTGCAAGATCTTCGACATAATCAACATCAAAGCCCTGTTCCGCCAGTGTTTGCCTTGCCTCCGCTGCTGTGTCGCTGTTTTTCAAGGCGGCAAACAAGGCCGCAGCCTTTGCCCGGTTACCCACATCCAAATGCTTATTACGCGAACTCATGGCCAGACCATCCGCCTCGCGCATCGTTGCACAGGCAACGATATTCACCGGCATGAAAAATGCGCTGACCATGTCGCTGATTAATTGCAGCTGTTGATAGTCCTTCTCACCGAAATAGGCATTGTCGGGCCGCACCAGGTTTAAAAGACGCATCACCACGGTAAGTACACCATCAAAATGACCCGGCCGGTGGGCGCCACACAACTGGCGGCTGAAGTCACTTTCTGTGACCTTGAATCGATAATCATCCTTGTAGATTTGTTCCTTATCCGGAAATAACACGACATCGACCCCGGCACGCTCGAGTTGCTCGATGTCTGAACGGGAGTCTGCGGGGTACTTTTCGAAGTCGTTTTTGTCATCAAATTGTGTTGGATTAATGAACACACTGACAATGGTTAAAGCATCCTGTTGCCTGCTTGCTTTTACCAGCGACAAATGCCCCTCATGTAAGGCACCCATGGTCGGTACAAAGCCCAGCGGGCCTTCCTTGAGCACACTCCGATAGTTTTGCCAGTCGGCAATGGATGTGAGTACTTTCATTGCTTATAACTCTCATCAGCAGCCGGAAATTGACCACTTTTTACATCGCTGGCATAGGCATTGAAAGCATCCTGCCATAGGCGTTTGCCATCCAGGTACTTGCGCACGAACTTTGGTTTGAAATCACTGGATAAGCCCAGCAGATCCTGCATCACCAGCACCTGTCCATCCGTGTGTGCACCTGCACCTATACCAATCGTTGGTATAGTCAGTGACTGGGTAATTTCAGCTGCCAGGTCTTTTGGAACACATTCGAGCACGAGGGCAAAGCAACCGGCCTGCTCACAAGCCAGGGCTTCATTCCTGAGCATATCCGCCGCTTTTTCACCGCGACCCTGCACCTTAAAACCACCTAACTGATTGACAGATTGCGGTGTTAAACCCAGGTGCCCCATCACCGGCACACCTGATTTGACAATGTGGGCGATGGTTTCAGCATTGCCTTCGATACCTTCCAGTTTGACGGCATGTGCACCTGCTTTCATGACACTGGCAACAGCACGCATGTTATCCGTGCGGGACTGTCTGAATGACAAAAATGGCATATCACCCACGATAAATTTGTTGCTTGTACCACGGGACACACTCTCGATATGCCGGCACATCATTTCAATATCGGCTGGAATGGTCGTGGCAAAACCATGCATGACCATTGCAGCACTGTCGCCTACCAGGATGACGTCTACATCCGAGTCCTGCACGATGCAGGCCGAGGTATAGTCATAACAGGTCAACATGACTATTTTTTCGTGGCGTTCCTTGCACGCCTGGAAATCGAGTACGTTCATATCACCTGCTCCATCTGAACCGGTTCCGGTTTTAGTGTCTGCTCTTTCTCATGTTGATAAAAATCAACAAAAGCGGCGTACACATCCTGCAGCGGATCACCATCAAGGGAGCTTAAGTTTCGATCAATGGTTTGCTGGTCGTTGCGCGTCAGTGGTCCGGTCAAGGCTGATGCCGGGGTTTGAATAAAATTCTCTGCCACCTGTTTCAGGTAGGGGTGCAATGTTTCCGAAGGCAGATCAAACTGCTGTTCAAACCGATCCGAAACAGCTTTCCACAATAACTGCGAAAAGTTACCTGCCATCACACACATCGCATGATAACGACTCTTGTCTTCAGCATTCATCTCAAAATGCGGGTTTGGCAGAGCGGGAAATAGTTGTGCAAAACCGGGACCCGTTTCGACTATGAATGGTACCTTTTGATAGGTATCGAGTTCGTACAAGCGGTCCGCGAAAGTCATCAACGGATGGGCGCCGGCAACACCGGGAATGGTCACGGACCCACTGCAGTGGATCAACTGCTTCTCATGCAGAAATGGATACTCTTTCAGCACGGCAATGATGGCATTGTCCGGGACCAGCAATAAAACGCGATCCGCGTCGCCAACGGTCTCTTTCAAGCGCTGTTCAGCATCAGCTAAATTAAGTGTATTGAATGGTGACCAACGGTCACGTGTCCAGCAACTGTGGGGGATTTCCAAAAGACGGAAATACTCTGAAAAGTGGTGCGCAAGTCTGCCGCCACCAACAATAGCGTAGTTAATCATAGTGGTACCTGTCCTCCGGGGATCAAGTCCTGTTTTTTACATACCAGCAATGCTGGCTTAGCCCTGTTGCCTGGTCCTCCCGGAATGGTAACCGCCTATATCAGGTCGATTCGTTTATACCGGATTTCGCAAAGCAGCGTACCCATTGTACTTCATCCGCACCCGGTTGGACCAACTTCAAACCAGCCAGACAACCGGGGAAGGTTAACGGGAAATCGTCCAGAAGTTTTACGCAAGCAAGAGTTTGCGCAAGTAACTGATGATTGGTACTGGTCTTTGTACCTATTCTGTAAATGTCTGAAAAACTTTTACATCGCTGTTGTTATGTATGTCCCCGACGATTTCCATCTGGTCCAGTTCTATGTTGTAGCGTAAACAGCCTGTTTTTCCGTTGTTGCGGGTGAACGTCATCAGGCAAACGCTATCCGGCACCTGCTCAAGATCGATCAGGGTTTTGAAGTTGCGATCAACCGACGTACCGAGTCCGTAGCGTGAAACGTATATACCCGTTTCCCAGCCACTGTGTTCACCCTTCCTGGGTGGAGTCGCCGAAATAAAGTGAGCACGGCTATTCACGTTGTATTTATCCGATCCAATACCGGATTCATCATCGCCATGCGCCGTATACAAGACCGTGTCGATACCGACTTTGGGAGCATGGTTTTCACTGTTACGTGAATTCACCTGGCTCTCGCTCGCAACCATGGTTGTCAATGCATCCCCTTCCGGGGTGTTTACCGTCTCAATTGCTGCACCAAACAAATTGTGTACACCGGACCGAACCAGCGACCAACCGTTAATCTGAGCCGCGACCGTAGAATTGTATTGATCTGTTTCAAGCTGCGTGATCGTGTTGGTAGCAAAGCCATAGTTGAAAAATCTTCCGGTGTCGGGATTGTAATAGGAAGCATCTACTGGGCGGTTGATGTAGTTAAAAATATAATGAGCACAATCTGTATTCCAGAGTTTGTAGTCCCCTGGCACGATCCAACCCTGGGGTATGTTGGAGTAAAGATTGGTCGTAGGTGGTGTACAAGGACCTTCGGCAGCACTGCCAATGCAGGTGTTGGACAGCGCGGCTAAGACGAGAATAATTTTTAGCACTCTCTTCATGGTTAGTTCCCGTTTGTTCCAGATTCGATGGTGGTTATGTTGCATCATTCTATCTTTGGTTGACTGAATACAGACTTAACTGCCTGCCTGACTGCCTCGATTACCTTTCAAGGAAAGCGCATCCGGTTTTTCAGGCTTAGACCGCCGATCACTCCCGGGGCAAATGGTTTCTCTTCCATCATTTTTAAGTACCTTTTCAACTAAACCGATGGGGAACAGGCTCACAATACTTTGCGCGATGTGACCTGATCAATACCCGCTTTGCTCCTGCGGGATAAAACTGAAGATGTGCATGGACTTGTTTTTAATTTAAATACTGTATATATATACAGTATGAGTTCATCAAATACGTCCATCGGCTACGCAGAACTGGTCTGCACCAGCAACTTCACCTTCCTCAACGGTGCTTCACACCCGCAGGAACTGGTTGCACGCGCGGCTGAACTGGGCTATTACGCCATTGCACTGACTGACGAGTGCTCGCTGGCCGGTATCGTACGTGCCTTTGAAGAAACCCGCCGCTGCAAAAAAAACGGACTGGATATCAAGCTCATAAGCCGGCAGCCTGTTCAGGCTGGAAAATGGCTCACGGTTGGTATTACTGGCCCAGGACAGCACCGGTTATGCGCAACTGTGTACGTTGATCACACGTGGACGGCGTAATGCGCCCAAGGGCCGTTATCAATTACCGGACAGGGCTTTTGAGAACAATCTCGACCATTGCCTGGCCCTGTGGCTACCGGAACCCCGGATCAATCGACCTGAAGTAGACGGGTCGGAGTCTGATCGACTGACCGCGCACTGGGTGGCCTCACACTTTCCCGGGCGAAGCTGGCTGGCGGTCAGTCTCTGCCTGGGTTTTGACGACGTATCACGACTGGCGCGCCTGGTTGACACTGCAGAAGCCGCAGGTTTGCCGGTAACGGCCTGTGGTGATGTGCAAATGCATAGCCGCTCACGGCGTATGTTGCACGATGTACTGGCAGCCATCCGGCTTGGCTGCACCTTGCCGGAGCTGGGTTACCGTGCCCTGCCCTGCGGTGAACGACATCTGCGTAAGCCGGCAACGCCTGGCCACGTTGTATCGTCAGCAGCTGCTGGATGAATCCATTCGTATCGCTCAACGCTGTCATTTCAGCCTGGATCAATTGCGCTACCGCTACCCGCGTGAAGTGGTACCCCGGGGTATGAGCAGTGCCGCCCATTTGCGTGACCTGACAGAAGCAGGTATCAGGCAGCGCTGGCCGGACGGAATCAATGCAGAACTGCGGCAACAGATCGAACACGAACTGGGCCTGATTTCAGACCTGCGTTATGAATCCTATTTCCTGACGGTACACGACATTGTCCAGTTTGCCCGTAGCCAGGACATCCTTTGCCAGGGGCGTGGCTCGGCTGCCAATTCTGCGGTCTGTTATTGCCTGGGTATCACCGAGGTCGACCCGGCACGAATGAATATGCTGTTCGAGCGTTTCATCTCCCGCGAACGTGATGAACCACCGGATATCGATGTTGATTTCGAGCATGAACGCCGCGAGGAGGTAATCCAGTATATCTACCGGAAATACGGCCGCGAACGGGCGGCACTGGCAGCCACCGTCATCAGCTACCGGCCACGCAGTGCCATCCGCGATGTTGGCAAGGCACTGGGCTTCAGCCCCGGCCAGGTCGACCAGTTGGCCCGCAATATGTCATGGTGGGATGAACCGGAGCGTTTTACCCAGCGGCTGGCCGAACAGGGATTTGCAGCAGACAACCTGAAAGTCCGGCAACTGCTGTACCTGGTGCAAAACCTGATCGGTTTCCCGCGACACCTGTCCCAGCACGTGGGTGGTTTTGTCATTTCTGAAAACACGCTGGCCTCGCTGGTGCCTGTAGAAAATGCCTCGATGGCAGACCGCACCGTCATCCAGTGGGACAAGGATGACCTGGAGACCCTGGGCTTGCTTAAAGTCGACTGCCTGGCGCTGGGTATGCTGACCGCCATTCATCGCTGCCTGGACCTGGTGAATGATTTTCATGCAACCGATATGGGGCTTGCCGATGTGCCGGCCGAAGACCCTGAAACCTACAACATGATCCAGAAGGCCGACACCATCGGTGTCTTCCAGATCGAGTCACGTGCACAAATGGCCATGTTGCCACGCTTAAAACCCGCCTGTTTTTATGACCTGGTCATCGAGGTGGCCATTGTCAGGCCCGGCCCCATACAGGGCAACATGGTCCATCCCTACCTGCAGCGACGTCGCGGACTGGAACCGGTGATATACCCGTCGGACGCCCTGCGCAAGGTGCTGCAGCGTACACTGGGTGTACCGATTTTCCAGGAACAGGTCATGCAGATCGCCATGGTCGCTGCCGGCTTCAGCGGCTCGGAAGCTGATGCCTTACGTCGTTCAATGGCTGCATGGGCACGGCGTGGCGGTATGGAGCATATGCGTACGCGACTTGATCAACGGTATGCTGGAACGGGGCTATCAACGCAGCTTCGCAGAACAGATATTTGATCAGATCAAGGGTTTCGGAGAATACGGCTTCCCGGAATCACACGCCGCCAGTTTTGCCTTGCTGGTCTACGTATCCGCGTGGTTAAAACGCCACCACCCCGCAGCATTCACCTGCGCCCTGCTCAATTCACAACCCATGGGGTTTTATCAACCTTCACAACTGGTACAGGACGCCCGCCGGCATGGTGTCACGGTATTGCCGGTGGATATCCGTTACAGCGACTGGGATTGTGCACTTGAACGTGACGATGAAGGCATGCCCTGTTCTTCGTCTGGGCCTGCGTCTGGTCAAGGGCCTCGGGCAACAGGCTGCCAAAAATATTACCAGCGCCCGCAGCAACATGCCTTTTAACGGGGTACAGGATCTTTGTATCCGCGCACAGCTGAACCGGCGCGAACTGGCTGCACTGGCAGAAGCCGCAGCACTCAAAGGCATTGCAGGCCACCGTCATCGTGCCCGCTGGGAAGTAGCGGCAGTAGAAAAGCAACCCGCCGATTTACTCCAGGGCATCACCCGGCCGGATGATTCCACCGCCATCCGGCCTGCCTCAGAAACGGATGATCTGCGTGCGGATTATGCCGCCACGGGTCTGACCCTGGGACGCCACCCCGTTGCACTGATACGTAAAATTTTACGCCAACGCAGGGTCAGGACGGCACAACAGCTATTGAAACTGAAACACGGCAGCTACGCACGTGCCTGCGGCCTGATTACCATGCGACAACGCCCCATGACCGCCAATGGCACCATCTTCCTGACACTGGAGGATGAAACCGGTTACGTCAACGTGGTGGTGTGGCAACGCCTATGGGAACGCCAGCGCAGCATCGTGCTTAATTCATCGCTGATCGCCGTGGATGGTGTAATGGAAAGCGATGGCGAGGTCTATCACCTGATTGCCCGGCAGTTGCATGATTTTGATGCACTGGCAAAGGGCTTGAAAACCCGTTCGCGGGATTTTTGCTGATGACTGGAAAGAAGTCAAAGCACTTGAGATTGTTGATCACATACTCAGGTAGGTGGGGGGCGCTGGGGTGGGTATTGTCTTACCAGGACTCGCTCAAGCACGTCCTTGTGGCGCTCATACTCGACTCCTGTCTCGTAAGGTCCTGGTAAGACAATACCCACCCCAGCTCAGCATCAAACGACGTGCATCTATCAGGAACTCATTGACCCGTGCGTTCGCAAAGAGCTGAGAGTATCGAGTTCAGAATCAAGTGACTTGTACCTATCAGAAACAATTGACCCCCGCATTCGCACAAAGCCGAGGATGTTATGTTCAGGATGAACGGTATATCGCGATAGAGCACACGGATGTGCGGCGCGATTGTGTCAGTTTTGCACACTGCGTCATTAGATGTGCCGTGCAAAACTGAAACAGGCCACTCCTGCGCATCCATGCGCCCGCGGCATACCGTTCATCCTGAACATAAACGAGTCCTGAAGAGAGGTACTGCATAGCCTTGGCTTCCCCAATGATCAATTGTTTTTTCTCTGAATCCTGAAGTAAGGAACCGCGTGACATCGGCATACCAAGGCTCATCGAACACAGAAATCCAAGCTCATAATTCTGTTTAAACCCCTCAAGACTGGCATCACCCTGAGGTCAATGTTATTTTGCGCCAATGAAAAACAACACCAAAACCACGATGATTCCACGCCCCGAACGTGGAATCCTCCGTCACGCGCCCTGGCAGTACGGGAAATCTGAACAAAACACGTCATTGAATCTCTACGGCCCGCGTACCGGTCCCGTCGATATCCTGCTGATAGCAGCCATGCATGGCGATGAAAATGAAACCACCGTGATTCTTTCCGAAGCCCTGCGTCGCATTCCGGTGGGTGGAATCAAGAACCCGGTCATCCTCAGCACCAACCCGGACGGTGCCCTGCAAGGTACGCGCAGTAATGCACGTGGTGTCGACCTGAACCGCAACTGGCCAACGGCCAACTGGTCACCCGACCCCGTCTACCATAAGGATCATGGCGGAACGGTGCAGGACATCGGTCTGAGTCCGGGTACATCCCCCGGGTCGGAGGCGGAGACGCAGGCATTGCTGAGTCTTGTGCAGATGTTGCGACCGCGGACGGTTATTTCGCTTCATGCACCGCTGGCCTGTGTTGAAGACCCCCAGGCAACTCCCCTGGCGAACTGGATCGCAAAGCGGGTAAACCTGCCACTGGTACCGGATGTGGGTTACGCCACACCGGGTTCTTTCGGGACCTGGTCGGCCGAGCAGGACATCAACATCATCACCTGGGAGCTTCCTTCCGAACCCCTTGTCGACATGATCGCGTCCCATACACCGGTACTCTTTGAGCTTATAACCGGCGAGTACGAATCAGGACTGGATTGAATTGAGGATCGGGATTACAGATTCCGGTGTTGGCGGTCTTTCAGTTTGCGCAGAACTGGAGGCCAGGCTGCGTCAGTCACCTGTACAGCAAGACATCGAAGTCATCTATCTGAATGCGGCAATCGAAGATGATTATTCCTACAACTCCATGCCGGACCGTCAAACCAAGCTGCAGGCTTTTGAGCGCTTTTTAGATAGCGTTCATGAGAAATACCAACCGGACCTGCTGTTCATAGCCTGCAATACACTCAGTGTTTTATACGGGGATAGCTATTTTGATCATCACAGGCATAGGTCCATCGAGGGTATTGTCAAATCCGGCAGCCGCGAAATGCTGACTGCATTTGCACATGAAAATGACATTTCTTTTATCGTATTTGCGACACCGACCACGATCGAAGAAGGTGTTTATGGTAAAGCACTGCGTGAACACGGCGTTCCAGCCAGCCAGATCATCGAGCAGGCCTGTCCCGGTCTGCCGGATGCCATTTCGAATGATGGCAGTGGCAAGCTTGCCCTTAAACTACTGGGTAAATTTGTGCCCGCTGCCCTGGAGCAGTTCGACAGCATCCCTCAAAATTTGGTGGCATTCCTGGGTTGCACCCACTATGGCTACCAGGCAAATCAGTTTGAGAAAACATTGCAGGCTCTTGTACCCAGGGTAAGGGTATTGAACCCCAACCGGGGTTCCGTCGATACGATACTTTCCAGCTTTGAAGACCGAACCAGGTCATGGCAACCTGACGGTCGAGTTCATTGCTCGTTATGTCATACCGGACGTGGTGATTCAATTCACTCTCCGTTTATATAGGTGAACAGGCTCCGGCTACCTTGTCTGCGTTGAAAAACTTTACCCATTTGCCCGAACTATGTGGTGAATTGTGACGAGCTCCGACGCAGCTGCATACAATGCGCCGCCAGGCCAGGACCCTCTCGACCGTTCCGGCTACCTTGACCATGTGCTCTCGCTCCTGCTCGCTTCGGTCCATTGATCGATCGCGATATCCGTTCACCTGAACATAATCGCATTCGGTTGTTACATGGGTAATTGGTTTGCATTTAATCTGCGGTTATAATCGCCGCTATTATTAAACATCTACTTTGGTAACTCTTTATGCTTATTCGAAAAATTCTAATTACAACTCTGTTGTGCCTGGTATCAATTAGCGCTTTTGCGACCGGCGACTACGAAGCGGGAAAGATTAAGGCCTATACCTGTTCAGGTTGTCACGGGATTGCCAACTATAAAAACACCTATCCGAATTACCATGTGCCCCGTATTGGTGGACAAAACAAGGAATACCTGGTCATTGCATTACAGGAGTTTAAATCGGGTGAACGTAAACACAAAACAATGAACCTGCAGGCTGAAGCTCTTTCCGAGCAGGACATTGAAGATATTGCCGTATATCTTGCAGCACAAACAAATAACCCGGATGCAGAATAAAATGAATAAAATCCAATCTACACTCACTGTTACCCTGCTTTCATTTATTCCAGCGATCGCATTTGCTGCCGGCAACGCCGCAGCAGGTAAAAGCAAGTCAGCGGTATGTCATGCCTGTCATGGCCCAACCGGACAGGCCGTGCAACCAATATATCCCAACCTGGGTGGACAACATCAGGACTACCTGATTATGACATTGCAGGGCTACCGTGACGGAAGCCGTCAGAATGCCATCATGAATGGTTTTGCAGCCAACCTCAGCGATACGGATATTGAAGACATAACAGCCTGGTATGCAAGCCAGCAAGGTCTCACTGAGATAAAAGACAAGTAGAAACCGGCACCGTCTTACCCGTGTCAGGGCATCGTTCAGATGCCCTGATTTACAATCTTTAAAAATTCAGTTTATTTATAGTACGGATTGCTACCAGTAGCATGATCGGTGGCATCAACAACCGCCGTTATTTCGGGGAAGTATTCCTTAAGGGTCTTTTCAATACCGTCCTGCAAGGTCACACTGACCATATCCGCAACCGTGACAACCACCACCAAAACGCAATACCACTTCATTTTCGGGGGTTATCATCTCCAACGAAACCTGGCCACCGTGAGATGCCAGTCCGGGATTGATCTCCGATTGCAAAATCCAGGCGATCTTCGCTTCCAGGCTTTCCGAGTCATCCGGTTTGTCACCCTTGATACCAGGCGCTTTGATCGTCAACTGACCACCGGCATCCGACTTTTCGAAATCGATTTTTGCCTGTTCAAGCCAACGTTCACTATCCTGCCGGGACATACAGTTTAAACCCGTCATAGCTGAACTCGACTTCTTTTTCTCCGGACTGACCCGCGACATGGAACTGCAGGTCACAGGCAGCGACCGGTGTCCCCGGATTGAGCACTGTCAGATGAAGACCGACATCATCCATTTCCTGCTGTGCAATCAATCTTCCAAAATATTCCTGGGCGCTTTTTGTAATCTCAATCATTTATATTCCAATTATCAACAGTGTCATTTATCAACAGGTTCACCGGCCTCACAGGCCGTGTACAAGGCTTTTGCCAACATGGGCAATGAAATATCCAGACGCCAGTCCATACCAGAATGGGTGCCGTCGAACTCCTCAAAATGGTGCCCGATACCGAACTTTTCAAGGCGTCTGATAAAGGCGCGGGTGCCATACTGGATGTTGTACTGATCACGACTGCCAACATCGATGTAGAGCATTTGTAGCGAAGCTAAGTTCCTCTGCGTACGCTTCAAACAGATTCAACGGGTCATGCGCCAACCACTGATTCCAACGGTTCGCGTCCAGTTCACAGGTGTGCAGATCGAATGGCAGCTGGATAGCGGTTTCCAGGCTATCACCGGGATCATAACTGGCGGCCATAGCCAAGGTCATCAAGGTTGAGTAGTCAGGTGAGCCCGGGTACTTGTTACGCCAGAATTTTTTCAGGAAACGATAGTGATCACCGTTGAAAGCTGAAAGCACTGCTGCTGCCCGTGGAAACTCCGGTCGGTAAACCCATTCAAAACCAATATCACCGGCATGCGTGGCCAGTCCGCCCCAGGTCTCCGGGTAATACATGGCATGAACCAGTGCGCCATAGCCACCTGATGATTTACCGAATACGCCACGACCGTCACGGTGATCAATGACGTTGACATGGCTGGACAGAAAAGGAACCAACTCATCAACGACATAGTCGGCATATCGGCCCACTGCCGGCGAATTCACATATTGATTACCCCCCAGGGAACTATAACAATCCGGCATGGGCACAACCACGGGTGGCATATCACCGCTGCCAATCAGCCGATCCAGTCGTTGCGGCAGATTTTCACCCTGGTTTTTCCAGCTCAGATGACCGGGACCCGCATTGGTGAATGCAGCAAAATCCCAAAGTGCAACAAACGCCCCGCCCGACTCGGAATAACCCGGGGGTAAATACACATTGAAATCCCGCTCCGACGGATCCGACCAGATATTGTCCCGCAGCACATCCGAATGGTGTCTGAAACAGACAATTTCACCCTGGGGCCATTTGGATTGTGGTCGTACTTCCATCAGCCTGGTGATTTTCTTACCGTCTCAAAATAGCTCAGCAAATCATCACGTAAATCAGCGTGTTCAAGTGCAAAATCAACAGTGGCCCGGATAAAACCATGACGACTGCCACAGTCATATCGCACACCATCAAAGGCATGTGCCAGCAATGGTTTACTCTCGAGTTGCCTGGAAATTGCATCGGTCAACTGAATCTCACCACCCACCCCGGCACGTACTGATTCAAGCAGTGTGAATATCTCTGCGGGCAGGATATATCGACCCACCACACCGAGGTTCGATGGTGCCTTCTCCGGCGCGGGCTTTTCTACGATCTGCCGGATATAATTTCGCCCCGTAGCGTCTTTCTCCACCGCCACCATGCCATAGCGACCGGTCATCGAAACTGGAATTTCTTCGACACCAAGACTACCTGCACCGGTTGCCTGATATTCAGCCACCATTTGTTTAAGACAGCCGTTGCCAGGGCTGCGAATCAAATCATCCGCCAGCAATACTGCAAAGGGCTCGTTACCTACCAGTTTCCTTGCACACCAAACCGCATGTCCCAGGCCCAGGGCCTTTTCCTGAATCACGTACTGTGTTGAAACATGATCAGGGATGATATTGTGTATCCGTGCACAAAGTTCCTCGTTACCTTGCGCCAGTAAAAGAGATTCCAATTCCGCATCGGGGTCGAAGTGATCGAGAATTGCGCCCTTTTTATGGCTGGTTACAAAAATTATCGTATCAATACCGGCCTCGACGGCCTCCTCCACTGCGTATTGGATCAGAGGTTTGTCTACGATCGGTAACATTTCTTTCGGAATCGACTTGGTAGCCGGCAGAAACCGGGTTCCAAGACCGGCGACAGGAAACACAGCCTTCCTGATGGATGGAAAATCAGTCATGAGTTTTACTTGCTCTTATAGATTGGGATAACCTTTGCAGGCTCAGTATTAAAACCGGACTTGGCCAGTTCCGGCACCAGGCGCACCAGCGCCTGTTGGAGATACTTGGTATCGTAGCGCCTGACGGCCAGCTCGGAACTTTTCAGTTCCGCACGTAACTCACCCCAGTCAGCCACACGCGGATGGGCCAACAGGATTTTTTCATGGCTGGTTCTTTCATAGGGTTCAAGTTCGTGAAACAACTGCTCAAACAACTTTTCACCGGGGCGCAGACCGGTGTAGATGATTTCGATATCACGTCCAGGCTCCTTGCCGGCCAGACGAATCAAATGTTCTGCGAGATAGGTAATATTGACCGGTTCACCCATATCCAGTACAAAAATTTCACCACCACTACCGAGTACAGCAGCCTGCATGATCAACTGGCTGGCTTCAGCAATTGTCATAAAGTACCGGGAAATCTCCGGATGAGTGACAGTGACCGGACCCCCTTTGGCAATTTGCTCCTGGAACAGGGGCACCACGCTACCGTTTGAATTCAGAACATTACCAAAGCGGACCGTAATGAAGCGCATCTGTGAGCGCGCATTCATATTTTGACAATACATTTCGGCGACACGCTTGGTTGCACCCATAATATTTGCCGGATTGACCGCCTTATCGGTGGAAATCAGTACGAAGGTGCCGACACCATGACGCTCTGCTGCTTCGGCGACACGCATGGTTCCAAATACATTATTGCGGAATGCTTCGCGGACCTGAGTCTGCAAAATGGGCAGATGCTTATACGCAGCGGCGTGAAACACGACATCCGGCTTATAGTCTCCAATGACCTTTTCAACCGTAGCGGGATCACAAATATCCCCGAGCACCGAGTGAAACAGGAGGTCATGATGTTCACTGCGTAACTCGTGATCAATCCGGTACAACGAATATTCGCTGTGATCAACGACGATCAATTCAACCGGGTTCAGCCGTGCAATCTGACGGCACAACTCGGACCCAATTGAACCTCCACCGCCGGTAATCATGACGCGTTTACCGACCAGACCGACACGAATGGATTCCCATTCCAGGGATACCGGGTCACGACCCAGAAGGTCATCAATGACAACCCGTTTCAAATCACCAATACTTGTTGCCTGAGATCCGAGATCCTGTAATGTCGGCAAGGTGCGGAATTCAATTTCGCTAAGTTCGCAAATACCGACGATGCGTTGCATCTGTTGATTGGTCGCCGAAGGCATTGCAATGATGGCCAGATCGGCCTGATATGATGCGCCAATCGCCGATAGACTGTCGATGGCTCCCAGCACTGGTATCCCATGAACCTGTGCGCCGCGTAATCGCTCGTTATCATCCAGAAAACCGATCACATTGAACCCGCCCCGGCGACGCAGTTCTTTTTCGAGCATGGCAGCAGAACGACCTGCACCAATTATCAGGACCCGTTTGAAGCCTTCTCCGGATGCCACGATTGCTGTTTGCGAGTCTTTCCAAAACCGAAAACACATTCTCGGCAGACCCAACAACACGAACAACAGCGCGGGATAAATCAGGACTGTCGGTAACCAATGGCTGATAGCCGGACCCGTCACCAGTGCCAGTACGACTACAATTGCAACCGCACCAAAGGTACTGGCACGGGCAATATTCCACATATCCGGAAAACTGGCAAAGCGCCACAGACCCTTGTACAGACCCGTTGCCCACAACACGCTTCCCTGCAGCACAAGAACGATGCACAGACTCATCAGGTTCGACAGGTTATTTCCAAAAGTCATCGCTGTGGTGCTTTCTATCAACCAGGCAGCCACTAACCATGCAACCACAACCATACATAAATCATGTATGACAACAGCAGCGCGCGGGTGGCGAACAATATCGAGAATTCGTTTCATATCAACTGAACCTCGGCAGTCATGCCTAGCCTCCAATTTACAACGTGCCAGCATGTCCCGAGTAATAACAAGGTAAGCCCCACCGTTGCAATTGCGTATTGCGGATATATTTTTGCCAGCACCAACGCCGGCAGCACCAAAAACACGTTAATGGCTTGATAAACCACCAAAACCCGGCGGTGCGACCAGCCCTTGGCGATCAACCGTTGGTAAACGTGTTGGGCGTGCGCAGTATACCACCGCTCCCCACGGAATACCCTTGAAAGCAAGGTCAGTGTTGCATCGACAAGAAACACCGACATGATCAGAATTGAAAGGACCAGGCTCAGGCTACCGGTGTGTATTCCGTAAACCGCAAATGACGCAAATATAAAACCGAGGGGCACACTGGACACATCACCCATAAACACCTGTGCATTCGGGAAATTCAACGGTAGAAAACCGGCACAGGCAGCCGCTACAGCCAGGGCGATCAGGGCCATCGTAAACTCACCACCGAGCTGGAAAAGAACCGCCATCATCAGACCTGCGAACACTCCTTGAAAACCAGCCATACCATTACTTCCATCCATGAAGTTGTACACGTTCATCAGCCAGACCATTGCCAGGATTACGCCGCCCAAATAGACAATATCCTTCAGTGAAAACTCCATCCAGCCAAAGCCTATCAGCCAGATACTGACCGCAAGCTGAATAAACAGACGCAGCAGTGAAGAAACTGGATACTTGTCATCGCGCCACCCAACCATGGCCAACAACAGTACACCCGGAAGTATGTTTTGCCACCAGAAATCAGGTAAAGAAAGCATTAATTCCAAACAAAGCGTTGTCACTACAATGCTGAGTATTAGCCCGAGACCACCGCCCGTTGGTGTCGCGCGCTGATGACTTTGGCGCTCACCCGGAAGCGCGATCATGCCTGATTTTTTGGCCAGGGCGAGTACCCTGACACAACCGAAGTAACTCAGGACACCGGCGAACAGGCTCACCGCGACCCAGCTGTAAAAGGCTTGCCAGTGCGGGGCAAACAGACTCATCATTTATTCGCCCAGGACACCGCGAATGATGTGCGTGGTACTCCAGTTTTTGCAACTGGGACATTGCCAATGATGACTGTGGCCTGCATAACCACAATGGGTACAGCGAAACGAAGGCTGCCTGGCAAGCAGTTTTTGCGCCACGGCACGGAGAATTTCATCACCGGACTCTGTTTCCGGCCCACCTTCAAGTTTTAACTGGATCAGGTAATCCAGCCCTTTGACCGACGGGCGACGGGTCAGCGCATCCGCCAGGTAGCGGGTGGCTTCCCCCAGACCCTGTTCTTCTCGAATCACCTTTGTCAGGGACATCAAGAGGCTGATTCCATCATAATCTCCAGACCATTTTTGCATACTCGCAAGTGCCCTTGGGAACTCTTCAGCTTTTTGTGCACAGGTCAGATAGGCGTCCAGAATATCATGGATATACGCCATATCCATTTCTGCAATTTCCTCATAAACATCAAGAGCTTCAGAAAACATTTCCTGCTGCCGGGCAATTTTTGCGAGTATAAGTCTCGCACGAATGCTTTCCGGGAAATACCGCCTGGCCTGTCGCAGTTGCTTTCTGGCGGCGGCCGGCTTATTTGCGGTCAGATCAACTTCCGCCATTTCACAGCAAAAATGCGCCATCACCAGGCCCATCTTCTCATCCGTCACGGCCTCAAGTTTTTGCGCCTGCTGCAGCGCCTTTTCCCAATCTTTTTCCTGCTGGTAGATATCCAGAAGATGACGCAGCGCGGAAGGTGCCTGTGAGTCACGCTCAATGAGTTCCGTGAACAGGTTTTCCGCACGATCAAACAGACCTGCACGCATGTAATCTTCACCCAGCTCAAGTAATGCGCGGGTTTTCTGGCGTTCATCCAGACCGGGTTTTGAAATTATATTCTGGTGAATCCTTATCGCCCGCTCAACCTCGCCCCGCCGCCTGAACAGGCTACCAAGTGCAAGGTGGGTTTCAATGGTATCAGCGGTCACCTCGGCCATTTCGATAAAAACAGCGATGGCTTTGTCAGGCTGTTCATCCAGCAGATAATTGAGGCCCTGAAAATACCGACTGCTGAAATTGCGGTTTCGCTTAACTTCACCGCGACGTGTTGTACTCCTGGCCAGAATCCAACCGCCCCAGGCGGCCGCCGGAATCAAAGCCAACAACAGGATTTCAATCATCAGGCGGGCTTAAGTTAGAAGTATCTTGTTTAACCAGTGCGGCCCGCGCTTTGCGTAACTGAAGCCGCAATGGCAGGACACGTGCAAGATAGATCGCGCTCAAGCCCAGCAATACACCCAGTGAGAAGCCCAGCAAAATCGCCAGGCCAAGTGGAAGTTCAAATTGTATCCAAAGCAGGTCCAGTTGAACCGGACTGGAATTCAGAGTACCCACCAACAGCCCAAGCACAATGGCTGCAACGGCCATCAGGATAAAGCCCAGTTTTTTCACGATAAACTCTACCTATTCAAACCATTCAGGCTTTATTGTCTACCCGGTCACGCAGTGCTTTACCTGGTTTGAAATGCGGCACATGTTTACCTGGCAATGCAACAGCTTCACCGGTCTTTGGATTACGACCCATTCTTGGTGCACGATGATGCAATGAGAAACTTCCGAAACCCCTGATTTCGATACGTTCACCGTTAGACAGTGAACCACTCATTTGCTCAAGAATGGATTTAACACCAAGCTCGACATCCAGATGCGCCAGATGTTGTTGTACATCTGACAGACGGTCAATCAATTCTGATTTAGTCATTGGCTTTTCACGTTCCTATTTTTAATATTTAGACCCAGACAAAAAGCGGGCGGTTCAGATTGAACCGCCCGTTTCCCGAATCAGCTATCCTGATCAAGTTGCTCTTTAAGCAATTCACCCAGTGAAGTTGTACCACTGGCAGCATTTTGCGAATGATAATCTTCAAGTGCTTCAGCAAGCTCATCATCTTCCAACGCCCTGATAGAAAGGGCCAGAGTGCGGTTTTTACGGTCAAGGCTGATAAACTTGGCCTCAACTTCATCACCAACACTAAGTACCTTGGAAGCATCTTCAACACGTTCTTTCTTGATGTCAGAGGCGCGCAGATAGCCTTCTACCCCGTCCATCAATTCGATAACCGCGCCACGGGCATCTACCTCTTTGACAATACCTTTCACCTGGCTTCCACGTGGATTCTCCGCCATGAAGGTTGCAAATGGATCCTGGTCCAGTTGTTTGAGACCCAGCGAGATGCGTTCACGCTCAGGATCCACTGCCAAAACAACAGCTTCAACTTCTTCGCCCTTGGCGAAGTTGCGAACAGATTCGTCACCCGGTGTGAGCCATGAGATGTCAGACAGGTGAACCAGACCGTCGATACCACCATCCAGACCGATAAAGATACCAAAATCTGTAATGGACTTGATGGCTCCGGAAACACGGTCACCCTTGTTATGGGTAGCTGCGAAAGTTTCCCATGGGTTGGATGCACACTGCTTCATTCCCAGTGAGATACGACGACGCTCTTCATCGATCTCGAGCACCATTACTTCAGTTTCATCACCGGTTTGAACAACCTTGGCCGGGTTGATGTTCTTGTTGGTCCAGTCCATTTCAGAGACATGCACCAAACCTTCAACACCATCTTCAATTTCAACAAAACAACCATAATCGGTAATATTGGAAACATGACCGAACAGACGTGAACCAACCGGATAACGGCGAGCCAGATCGCTCCATGGATCATCACCCAACTGTTTCAGGCCAAGTGACACACGGTTACGTTCGCGGTCGAAACGCAGTACCCGTACTTCCAGTTCATCACCTACATTGACAACCTCAGAGGGGTGACGTACACGCTTCCAGGCCATGTCGGTAATATGCAACAGGCCATCGATACCACCCAGATCAATAAACGCACCATAGTCGGTGAGGTTCTTGACCACGCCCATTACCTTGGCGCCCTCTTCCAGACCTTCCAGTAACTGCTCACGCTCTGCGCTGAACTCAAGTTCAACCACAGCGCGACGGGATACGACAACATTATTGCGTTTACGATCAAGCTTGATGATCTTGAAGTCCAGATCCTTACCTTCAAGATAAACTGGGTCACGAACCGGACGTACATCCACCAGTGATCCCGGCAGGAATGCGCGAATATCGTTGATGTCGACCGTAAAGCCGCCTTTGACTTTTCCGCTGATCTTGCCCTGGATGGTTTCTTCGCCTGTGAATGCATTTTCAAGCTTGTCCCAAACCATGGCACGTTTGGCTTTTTCCCGGGATAGCCGGGTTTCACCGTAGCCATCTTCAATGGCTTCGAGAGCAACCTCTACACTATCTCCAACTTCTACTTCCAGTTCCCCGTCCAAAGAACGGAACTGGTAGATGGGCACAATGCCCTCTGATTTTAATCCGGCGTTGACGACAACTACATCGTCTCTGATTTCTACTACCGTACCGGTAATAATAGCTCCTGGCGTCAGGCTTTGTGACGCGAGGCTTTGTTCAAATAATTCAGCGAAACTTTCAGTCATTGGTTTAATCTCAACAAACATTCTGTTTAATAACAAAATGTCCACCTGGTTATGGGGCACATGATTGTGCCGGTTAAAAAAACCACCACCCAACATGGGCGAAGGCCGTATTTATCTTTTACAAACAGTAGCTTGAAATGCAGTATTAAATCAATGAAACAATCTTGTTGAACACCTCATCAATGCTCAATTCAGTTGAATCAATGATCACTGCATCTTCAGCAGGTCTTAGCGGTGCGACGCTACGCGACTGATCGCGTAAATCACGAGCTTTGATCTCTTTGAAAAGGCGCGTGAGATTAACACTTTCCCCTTTTTCTTTCAACTGCTTATACCGTCGTTGGGCACGAATATCTGCGCTTGCGGTGAGAAATATCTTAAGTTCTGCATCCGGAAAAATCACGGTTCCCATATCCCGGCCATCGGCTACCAGTCCCGGTGCCTGGCGGAAACGTCTTTGCCGTCCGGTCAATGCTGACCTGACGGCAGGTATTGCAGCTATTTTGGATGCCATAACACCGGTGTCCTCATAGCGTAGTTGCTCACTGACATTTTCCCCGTCAAGCCAGGTAATCACTTCCGCCCCACTTGTTTCAAAGCGAATATCAAGATTGGCTGCAAGCTCACCCAGTGCAGGCTCATCCTCCAATGGTACCTGTTTTTTCATCACCGCCAATGCTGTCAGGCGGTAAAGTGCACCACTGTCCAGGAAATGCCAGCCAAGATGATTGGCCAGGCGGGTCGTTATGGTACCTTTGCCGGAACCACCGGGACCATCAACCGCAATAACCGGGACATCGGAAGTTACCGTGCCTGCGTTGCTCACAGATTCTCTACCACCTGCATAGTTGCACCAAGACGCGCCATGTCATCGGTGAAACCCGGATACGAGGTCGCAATAAACTCCGCGTCCTCAATCAGGACCGGCTCTGATGCAACCAGGCCCAGTACCGCGAAAGACATGGCACAGCGGTGATCACCTGCGCTTTGAACAGAACCCCCGGAAACCTTTCCACCCTTAATATCAATGCCATCCGGATATTCCTGAAGCTCAACCCCCAGCTTTCGCAAGACCGGCTGCCATGACCTGCGATACGATCGCTTTCTTTTACCCTGAGCTCTGCCGCACCCCTTATCCTTGTTACACCAGAGGCGGTTACAGCCAGTGCCATCAATAAGGGCAATTCGTCAATCATGTCCGGCACCAGGGATTCAGGGACATCAATTGCCTTCAGGCTGTCATTGAAGAGCAGCCGAACATCACCGACCGGCTCGGTACTTTGAGCAGACTGATTAGTGATGCTGACATCGGCACCCATCGCCTCCAGGCAACGCAGAAAACCGGTGCGCGTGGGATTCAGCCCAACCTGGCTCACCGTGACGTCCGAACCCGGAGTCATGGCTGCGGCGGCCAATGCAAATACAGCGGATGAAATATCAGCCGGAACCGCAAACCGGCTTGCTTTTAACCTGGAGCCGCCCTCGACACTGCATGGAGAAGGCAGCTTGACCCCAAATATTGGCAACATCCGTTCGGTGTGGTCCCTGCTCAGGCGGGGTTCCTCTACCCGGGTGGTACCGGAAGCAAATAATCCGGCCAACAACACGCAGGATTTAATCTGTGCACTGGCCACGGGAGAGACATAATCAATACCATGCAATCCGCGACAGGCGCGAATAACCAGTGGCGGCGTACCGTCTGGCGACGCGGTAATGTCCGCGCCCATCTGCGTGAGGGGCACAACAATGCGCTGCATCGGCCGCTTATTCAGAGATTCATCGCCACTCAATGTACTATCGAAATCCTGGCCACTCAATACACCCGCGAGCAGACGCATTGCGGTGCCGGAATTCCCCATATCCAGAAACCCGTTGGATGGTGGTTTGAATGAACCACCGGTGCCGGTGACAAAAACCCTGTCCGGACTGCGTTCCACAACTGCTCCCAACTGTTCGCAGGCCCGCATTGTGGCCAGTGTGTCTTCGCTTTCAAGCAGACCGCTCAGTTCGGATCGCCCCATTGCCAGACTGGAAAATATCAACGCCCGGTGACTTATGGACTTATCACCCGGCGGTGTTATCTTACCCTGTAACCCGGAGTTCGCCGGTTCAACCGTCAGAATCATACAACTACCCGTAAAACCGGTGTTTCGCACCCGCCCATTGCATCAATCATCGTCTATGATGATTGTTGAAAGCTGACTGCTCACAGCCTTGGGATAAGACCCAAGCACACGCGTGAGGCTGGCCTGGTTTTGCATTTCGGCCAAAGCGGATTTCAATGGTTCTACTTCGGCATGACCATCCACATCAATAAAAAACACATATGACCAACGACCGGTCCTGGCTGGACGTGATTCAATCCGACTCATATTCAAGGAATGCCGTGCCAGCGGTGAAAGCAATGAATGCAAAGCACCGGGACCCTCATCACCTGCCAGCATCAAGGAGGTTTTGTCATCACCTGATGGTATCAGCAACTGCCGGCCAATAACCAGAAAACGGGTAGCGTTATCCGCCCGATCCTCAATACGGGCAAACAATATAGGTACACCATAAATTTCAGCCGCGGACCGACTGGATATCGCTGCTGCGTCCGGTGAATGCCGGACACGTCTTGCAGCTTCAGCATTACTGCTGACCGCAATGCACTCTGCTGTGGGCAGGTGCTGACGAATCCAGTTCTTGCACTGGGATAATGATTGCTGATGGGAATAAATTCGTTCAATTTGCGACAGGCTCTTAGCCTGGCTCAGCAAATTATGGTGAATGGCCATTTCTATCTCACCGCAAACTTTCAAATCAGAATCTACAAACCTGTCGAGTGTATGGCTGACAATCCCCTGGTTAGAGTTCTCTACCGGCACCACGCCAAAATCTGCCTCGGCGGATTCCACCTGGGAAAAAACATCATCAATACCGGTAAGTCCAAGCGCCTGTACCGAATGTCCGAAATGCTGGTTAACCGCCTGTTGCGTAAAAGTGCCCTCGGGACCGAGAAAAGCGATTTTCAGCGGTTCCTGTTGAGCCATGCAGACTGACATGATTTCCCGAAACAATCGCAACATCTCGGCATCACTGATCGGACCGTCATTGCGTTCCAGAACACCCCTGAGAACCTGGGCTTCACGCTCCGGACGGTAATAATCAACAGCATTGTCGAGTTCGCCCTTCGATTCACGCACTGCCTGTGCCAGGCGGGCGCGAGCACTGATCAGCGCCTGAATTTGTGAATCAAGTGACATCGATTTCCTGCCGCACTTCATCCAGTGTTGCCTGATCCCTGCCGTCCGTCTCTTGTTTTTTGTTTTCCATCAACCTGCTTTGCTCTCAAATTCCTTCATGAAACTTATCAAAGCCTCAACACCTTCAATGGGCATTGCGTTGTAAATACTTGCCCTCATGCCACCCACTGACCGATGACCTTTCAGGCTGCTCAGACCCGCTGCCTCAGCTTCGGCAACAAACCGCCCATGCAGGGATTCATCCACTATCTGGAAAGGAATGTTCATATGCGAGCGGAACTGCGGCGGAATGTCGTTCAGATAAAACGCACTTTGATCGAGGAATTGGTAAAAAGTATCCGCCTTGATCTGATTGAGTTGTGCCATTCGTTCTACGCCACCACTTGCTTCTACCCAATCAAATACCAGACCGGCAATATACCAGGCATAGGTCGGTGGCGTGTTCAGACGTGATCCTTGCCGATACTGAATTTTCCATGACTGCAAATCAGGCTGTTCAGCGGGAAGATCCTGCAACAGGTCTTTTCTGACGATCACCAGGGCCAGGCCGGCCTGGCCAATATTTTTTTGCGCACCGGCATAAATGACACCAAATTTTCCGACATCTACAGGTCTGGAAAGGATGTCGGATGACATATCAGAGACCAGCGGCAAGTCACTTTCAGGTGGCTGCCTGAATTGCACACCGGATATGGTTTCATTGCTCGCGTAGTGAAGGTAGGCAGGCTTGCCTTCGAGGTTCCATTCACTTTGTGACGGAATCGATTTGAACCCGGTATCTTCGGAGCTGGCGGCAAGCCGGGCGAGACCCATGCGCCGGGCGATACTGAATGCCTTTTTGCTCCAACTGCCATCAACGATATAGGCCCCCGGCCGGTCCGGGCTCGCCAGATTCAGCGGAACCTGGGCGAACTGCATGGTCGCACCGCCGGCGAGAAACAAAACAGCATAATCATCCGATATGGATAGCAACCGTCTTAGACAGGCCTCTGTTGAGTCTGCCAATTCATCGAAAGCGGCACTGCGGTGAGAAATTTCCATGACCGACATACCCAGACCGTGATAGTCCAGCAGTTCGTCCCGGGCTTTTTCGAGAACCGGCAGGGGTAAAGTCGCCGGTCCGGCACAAAAATTGAAAATTCGTGTCATTTGATTAAACCCCTCGTCAGAAAGTCTGTCCAGTCACTGCATGATAAGGCCTGTAGAGCCTGTCTGCCATAGCGAAAAAGAATCAGCCAGTCAATCGCGCCCTTGCTTTATGACTATTTTCCAGCTTGGCCTGATCGGATCGTCTGTTCTGTAGGTCTTCCAGGTACCCGTCTTCCACACCTGTGACATATTCACCTGAGAAGCAGGACGTATCAAACCGCGTGATCCCCGGATTGCCCTCCCGACAGGCTTCAATCAAATCAGCCAGTTCCTGGTAAATGAGACGGTCAGCGCCCAATTCCTCTTCAATTTGTTTTTCATTACGGCCACTGGCGATCAGTTCGGATGGCGCTGGCATATCGATACCATAAACATTAGGGTAACGCACGGGCGGAGAGGCTGAGGCAAAATAAACCTTTCTGGCACCTGCATCGCGGGCCATCTGAATAATCTGACGTGACGTCGTCCCCCTGACGATAGAATCATCCACCAGCAGAACATTTTTGCCACGGAACTCCAGGCTCACGGCATTCAGTTTATGCTTGACCGAGCGCTTGCGTTGCTCCTGTCCCGGCATGATGAATGTCCGGCCAATGTAACGGTTCTTGATAAAACCCTCACGATATTTGACGTTCAAATCGTAGGCCAGCGGCAAGGCTGCGGTACGGCTTGTATCCGGAATCGGTATAACCACATCGATATCATGATCTGGCCATTCGTTCAAAATCTTTCTGGCCAGTGCCTGCCCCATACGCAAACGGGCCTTGTAGACCGAGATTTTATCCAGCATGGAGTCGGGACGGGCAAAGTAGACGTACTCAAAAATGCATGGACTGGCGGTCTCAGCATACTGGCTTACATGGGTGTGCAACTCACCACCGAGGGTTATAAACACGGATTCACCCGGTTCCAAATCACGCATCAGGGTGAAATCCAGTGTGTCCAGGGCTACGCTCTCTGAAGCAATCGCGTACTCCCTGCCCTTGTCCGTATCTTTATACCCCAACACGACGGGGCGAATTCCATGCGGATCACGAAACCCCAGGACGCCCTTGCCGCTGATCATCGCGATAACGGAATAGGCTCCTTTGCAGCGTTGATGCATACCATCAACTGCCTCGAAAACATCTTTTGGCTGCATACCGGCCGGGCCAAGACGATGCAATTCATGTGCAAACACATTCAGTAAAACTTCTGAATCCGACTCGGTATTGAGATGGCGGCGATCGCTGTCGAACAACTCCTGCTTCACCGCTGAGGCGTTAATCAGGTTGCCATTATGTCCAAGCACGATACCGTAAGGGGAATTGACATAAAACGGCTGGGCTTCATCGAGGTTGGAAGATCCTGCTGTCGGGTACCTGACATGCCCGATACCCACATTACCTTTTAATTTTGCCAACTCGGAATGCGGAAATACGTCGGCGACCAGGCCATTGCCTTTGAACAACCGAATCTTGTGACCGTCCAGCGTGGCAATACCCGCAGCATCCTGCCCGCGATGTTGCAATATGGTCAAAGCGTCATAAATTGAGGGCGTGACTGCCTGCTTACCGACAATACCAATGATTCCACACATTCAGAATATCCTTGCCTCAACGGGCTGGTCGCGCGCGCATTCTACCATGCTACAGGCCAGCGACCGCGACTTGTTTGGCCGCTTGTTTGTCTATGTTCAATTCCATATGTTCCAGGATGTAGTCAGGCAGGAATTGCGCCGACCACTCAGCCAGCGGCATCAGGCTCTGTATCGTTCTCGATTGCTGCCACCATGGGTCCTGTGGCACCGGCGTCATCCCGGCGAAAAGTATGATAGCAAGCACCAGCGCCACACCCCTGACTCCTCCAAAAACTCCACCCAATAAACGGTCGGTGCCACTGAGCCCTGTTTTTTCAACCAGTTTTCCTACCAGGAAAGTCAACAGGCCACCCACCAGTAATACCGAAATAAAAAGACCGGCAAATGCCAGTGACGTGCGTACCGATGGTAGTTCAATGTGGTTTTCCAGTTGCAGGGCCAACGCGCCGGAATACTGAAACGCAATCAGAAAGGCCGCGGCCCAGACAGCCAGTGAAAATGCCTCCTTTACAAAGCCCCTGATTGAACCCACCAATATCGATATTGTGATGATGGCAAGTACAACGTAATCAGCATACTGCATCGTGCGTCCGGCTATTCCTGGGTTGTTACAAAAGCATCGAGCTGGTGTTCGGTTTTGACTTTACGTGCCAGTTCCGCCGCCCGGTCACGGTCAAGCTCAGGACCAATGCGAACCTTGTAAACCGTGCCGGACGGCGAGCTTATCTTCTCTGAAAATGCGCTCAGACCTGCAAGACGCAACCTGGCCACCAGGTCTTCGGCACTTTTTGATTTGCTGAAACTACCGACCTGCACGACCCATCGTACCAGCGGATCAGAGGGACTCGAAACCGGCGCGCTCTCATCCGGTCTCAAATCCAGCACCCGCGGGTTTAAATCGGTCATTTTCATACCGAGGCTGGAGACAAGTGCATCGGCATCAGGCCGTTTGGCGTACGGACCAACACGGACCCGGTACATACGGCCGGCCGGCCGGTCCACCACATCCATAAGTACCGGTAAGTCTTCTGCCTTCAGCAAACCGGCCAACGCATTCGCGTTTTTCTCATTACTGAAGCTTGCCACCTGTACCAGGTAACGTGGCGTATCTTCCGAACTTTCAACAGCCTCGGGGAGTTCAAGTGACTTTTCCTTGCCAGAAGTCAAAGTAATGGAGGTTACCGTCTGTGCCGCTTCCCCGGTATCCAGCGGCGTTTGTTCTTCAACAGACTCACTCCCTGGCGCCTGTATATCGTCGACATCCGGTACCGGCACCTGATCTTCGGCAATGCCAGTTTCCTGTTGCGGGTTAGGAACCTGTGTTTGGATATTGGCAGATGCCAAATCAATCTCTTTGGTTTGCGTTTGGCCCTGGTTATCGTCGGCCACCTGCTCTGCGCCTGGCGAAGGCTTATTTGGAATTCCGACCGGGAAACGTCGCGTTTCAATGGACAATTCATCGGGCCTGGGGGGTAATTCGATCAGGCTGGATTCGTGTTTGAGCCTGTCGGAGCGCCCGCTGAGCAACATGGGTAATACGATAACGGCAAGAATAATCAATACGCTTGCGCCGACCAGTCTTTGTTTTAGTGCTTTATCCATTTGGTTTTTCTCAAGGACCGTTTCCAGATTCGTCCCCGCTGATTCTATCAGCATCATGCCTGTCGTGCCGCAAGCTGTTTTGCAGCCAGTGGGCAGCGGCTGAAACGGTCGTAAAAGAACCGAAGACCAGGATCGTTTCATTCTTTCCTGCGCTGGACAGCGCTTCTTGCATGGCGTCATCCAGTGGGCCAAAAGCGCTGACCTTCGCTGTCGGTAGCGCAGTACGAATTCGCCGGGCCAGTTGCTCTCCGGACTGTCCCCTGGGACCCGATGAATCAGCGCACAACCAGCGTTTGCAGACATGAGCCATGGCGTGTGCAACCGCCTCGGCTGACTTATCGGCCAACATCGCCAGTAGACAGGTCGTATTTGATCGCTGACTGCCTTCAAGAAAAACGGCCAGGGCCTCGGCAGCGAGTTCGTTGTGCCCCACATCCAGCAGTATTTCAGGCGAGGAAAGTACTTTCTGAAGCCGGCCAGGCACCCGGCAACCTTGAATTGCAGCTGAAATTTCATTGGCTTTCACCGTGCAGTCAGGGTTCATTACAACCAGTGCAGCCAATGCCGCCGCAAGGTTATCGAGTTGGTGTTTTCCACCCATGGGTGGCGTTGACACGGCCATTGATTGATCACCCAGCGAAAACTGAAGCAAGCCAGGATCCAAGCCATGGTGCTGGATCAGATCGAAGTCAACGCCACGCCGATAAACCGGCGCTTGCAGGTCTGCCGCAATTTCCAGTATCGGCAGGGGTGGATCAGTTTCCGTACAAACAACCGGTGTAGCTGGGCGCATAATCCCCGCTTTCTCGGTTGCTATGGAGTACAGATCCGGACCCAGATATTCCTGGTGATCCAGACCGATCGGGGTAATAACCGTGCAATCAGCATCGACGAGGTTAACCGTATCCAGAAGGCCACCCAGACCCACCTCAAGGACAGCGCAATCAAGTTTAGACTGGTTCAGAATCAACAGTGCGGCCAGTGTAGTAAACTCAAAATAGGTCAGCGAAACTTCATCACGCGCCGCTTCAACCTGTTCAAAGGCCCGCACCAGGCAGTTATCGGATACCGGTTCACCCATGACGCTGATGCGTTCATTGAAACGAAAAATATGGGGTGAAGTGAAAGCACCGTATCGCTGACCAAGACTGCCACTCATCGCTGCAAGATAAGCGACCGTTGAACCCTTACCGTTGGTACCGGCCACGGTAAATACCCTGGTTGCCGGCCTGGGTGAACCCATCCGTTTATAAACTGTGCCACAACGCCCAAGCCCAAGTTCGATCACCTGCGGATGGCGTTGTTCAAGCAAACCCAGCCACCTGTCGAGATTCATCACGTATACTTTTGTTTAAGTTGATAATTTCCGTTGAAAATCAACTTTTCACTAATTCGCCACTGACCGGTCGCGGTAGCCTGCCCGAGCTTAAAAGCGCAAGCAAAGCAGCAATTTCGTCACGCATATTGCGCCGGTCAACGATCATGTCTACAGCGCCTTTTTGCATTAGGAACTCGCTGCGCTGGAAACCCTCAGGCAGCTTCTCACGCACAGTTTGCTCGATAACCCTGGGTCCGGCGAAACCGATTTGTGCCATGGGCTCTGCTACATTGATATCACCCAGCATGCCCAGGCTGGCGGAAACACCTCCCGTAGTAGGGTGGGCTAAAACAGATATGAATGGGAGGCCATGCTCACTTAACCTGGCCAGCACGACGCTGGTTTTAGCCATTTGCATCAAGGATAAAAGACCTTCCTGCATACGCGCTCCGCCACTCGCGGAAAAACACACCAACGGTGCTTTGAGCCGCAGGCTTTCCAGTCCTGCACGGGCAAATTTTTCGCCCACCACCGAACCCATCGAGCCGCCCATGAAGCCAAACTCAAATGCACATGCTACGAGGTCTGCACCCTTTAGCTGCCCTGCCAAAACGATCAATGCATCGGTTTCACCGGTTTTCTTTTGTGAGGCAGAAATCCGGTCTTTGTATTTTTTGCTGTCTTTGAAGCGTAATGCATCCACCGATTCAAGCTTCGCTGCGATTTCGCGGTGCACACCCGGATCCAGAAACTGCTCCAGACGGTTGCGGGCACCGATACGCATGTGGTGACTGCACTTCGGGCAAACCTGCAAGTTTCTTTCCAATTCCGGGCGATACAAAACTGCCGTACATACGGAACAGGTAGTCCACAGGCCTTCAGGCACATTGCGCTTTTTGCCGCCTTCAGTACGAATTCTCGACGGTCTGAATTTCTGGAACCAGCTCATATCAGTCTACTTAGTCCTGTGTGCGTCGGTGTGTTTATATGCGGTCAAGCTATATTGTCCAATGACTTACGCACCGGCGCAACAAATGCCTTTGCCACTGAACAGGCTTCCTCCTTGTTTTTCGCTTCAGAAAGCGCTTCAACCAGGGCACTGCCAATCACAACCGCATCGGCATGTTCAGCAACCCGGACGGCCATTTCGGCGTTCTTGATACCAAAACCCACTGCCACCGGCAGGTCACTGAACTCCCTGATCTGATGTACCGGCTCGGCTAACCCGGATGAATTCAGCTGTCCTGTACCGGTGATACCCTTGAGCGAAACATAGTAAATAAAACCGCTGGCAACACTGCATATATCCTTGACCCGGTCCCGGGTAGTCGTCGGGGCTATCAGGCAGATACCGTCCAGGCCCGTCTCAAGCATTGCAATGCCCAGGTCATCACGCTCTTCCGGGGGGCAATCAACCAGTAGCAGACCGTCGACACCCGCCGCTGTTGCATCAGCTGGAAAACGTGTCCGTCCATAATGCTCTACCGGGTTCATATAACCCATCAACACAACCGGTGTACGGCTATTGGTTTTGCGAAACGCCTCCACCATTTGTAAAACCCTGCTGAGGGAAACCTGTTTTTCTATGGCTCTTTCGCTTGCCAACTGGATAACTGTACCATCAGCCATCGGATCGGAGAATGGCACACCCAGTTCAATCAGGTCAGCGCCGCCGTCTACCAGTGCATGCATCACGGCAACACTCCAATCCGGGTGGGGGTCTCCGGCAGTCATAAAAGGTATCAACACTTTGCGACCGGCCAGTTTAGCAGCCGTGAAACAATCTGATATTCTCTGGCTCATAAGCTAAGCCCTTCCAGCTCTGCAACCGTCTGTACATCCTTGTCTCCCCTACCCGACAGATTGATCAGAACCCGTTGATCCGGACGCATGCCAGCGGCAAGTTTGAAACCATAAGCCAGGGCATGACTGCTTTCCAGCGCCGGCATGATGCCTTCGAGACGGGTTAGCTGGTGAAAGGCCGTCAAAGCCTCCTCGTCGGTGACACTGACATAATCTGCCCGGCCGATATCTTTTAACCAGGCGTGCTCGGGTCCAACACCCGGGTAATCAAGACCGGCAGAGACCGAATGCGTATGTCGGATCTGGCCCGCATCGTCATCCAGCAGATAGGTACGACAACCATGCAAAACGCCAGGTTTGCCCGCACACAACGAGGCGGCATGCTCACCTGTTGCAAGACCACGTCCGGCTGCTTCCACACCGAACATTTTCACATTTTCATCCTGGATAAACGGGTGAAACAGACCGATGGCATTGGATCCGCCACCGACACAGGCAACCAGTGCATCCGGCAGACTGTCGCATAGCTTCAGCATCTGACGGCGTGCCTCACGACCGACGATCGCGTTAAAATCCCGCACCATTTCGGGATACGGATGCGGCCCCGCGACGGTGCCGATAATGTAAAATGTGTCATCAACATTGGTTACCCAATCGCGCATGGCTTCATTGAGAGCGTCTTTGAGTGTTGCAGAACCGGATGAAACACCACACACCTCGGCACCGAGCAAACGCATCCGGAATACATTGATCGCCTGCCGCTGGATATCCACATTGCCCATATAAACCCGGCATGACTGGTTTAGCCTGGCCGCCACCGTAGCGGTGGCAACACCATGCTGCCCGGCACCTGTTTCGGCTATAACCCGTTTCTTTCCCATGTAGTGGGCTAACAGGCCCTGCCCCATGGTATTGTTGATCTTGTGCGCGCCGGTATGATTCAGGTCTTCTCGTTTCAGGTAGATTCTTGCACCACCCGCAGCCTCCGAATACCGCTGTGCGTAATAAATGGGGGACGGACGGCCGACATAATTGGCCAGGTCCTCATCCATTCTTCGCACAAACTCTTCGTCTTTCCGCCAGCGACCATAAGCGTCACGTAATTCATCCAGCGCATGAATCAGTGTTTCGGAGACAAAACGTCCACCAAATTCACCAAAATAGCCTCGCCCATTGGGCCATACCTGCTGCTCTTCAATCATTATTCCTTTCCATCAGTAGTTGATTTTCGGCTTCTCTGACCGCCTTGACAAAGGCGTTCATCCTGGTCGCATCCTTGATACCGGGCTCCGCTTCCACGCCACTGGAAACGTCCACGGCGAACGGTCTGAGGACACGTATGGCCTGTCCAACATTATCCGCATTCAAGCCACCGGCAAGCCAGACAGGCTTGGCTACCGGGCTCGATAATGACCAGTCAAACAGCTTGCCACTGCCGCCACGTTTTCCGTTCGAATGACTGTCAAGCAGCAAGCCCGCTGCACCAGGGAAATCACGCTCAGCCCGCTTTATGGAGTCAGCATTTTCCATCGCCACCGCTTTCAGCCACGGCAACCTGAAAACACTGCATTCCTGCTCAGTTTCATTGCCATGGAACTGCAATAGATCAAGCTGTACAGAACTGATCACCCGCTCAATTTCAGACCTGTCCTGATCAAGGAACAAGCCTACACGCAAAACCCCGTCGGGAACATAGCTAGCACAGGCGAATAGCATCGTTAATCGTGATACGCCGTGGACTGGCGGTGAACACAAAACCGACGGCATCGGCACCGGCCTTAACCGCGGCTTGAACATCTTCAGCGCGTGTCAGACCGCAGATTTTTATTTTTACCCTGCTCATAAAAATGGAAAGGACTCCACGCTATCCGGAACCTTGTATTTTGGGTCATAACGTACATTCATCAAACAAAGCCCCTGTGGCTCTGCTGTTACACCGGCAAGCTTACGATCCTGACCGTTAAAAACGTCCGTAAACCATTGGCCCGGTTTTTCTCCCTTACCCACCGTGATAAGACTGCCCACGATATTTCGCACCATATGGTAGAGAAATGCGTTGGCTGTAATATCAATTTTTACGACATCTTCCTGCCGGTTGACGCTGATTGCGGTCACCTCACGAATCGCATGCTGGGCAGAACATCCTGCCGAGCGAAACGCACTGAAATCGTGTCTGCCGTGCAAAACCTGGGCAACTTCATGCATGCGCGCCACATCAAGCTTATCCCGGCACCAGCCATAATAGGAAACACCGATAGCCGGTCGTCACCCAGCGATTTAGTATGCTGTATTGATAGCTTCTGGAAAGTGCGCCAAAGCGTGCGTGAAAACTTTCATCCACTTCACGTATCCATAGAACACGAACCTTATCCGGCAGGTTTGAATTGATTCCAAGCATCCATTGCCGGTCCGAGCGTTCGGACGACGTATCAAAATGAGCCACCTGGCCACGTGCATGTACACCGGTATCTGTGCGACCCGCACAGATGACGGTCACTGGATGGTTGGCAACAACTTCAATTGCTTTTTCAACGCTTTGTTGAACCGATGGTGCATGACTCTGCCGCTGCCAGCCATAAAATCCGGCACCATCGTATTCGATTCCGAGTGCATAACGCATGCATTAAACCTGCTTTGGATAGAGACCGCGTAATGCCAGGCTCAAGTACTCTGCGTATTGACGCTCTGAAACGGTTTCACTCAGAGCTCTTCCAGCATTTGCCGGGCTTCCGCTATCTGAGCCTCGTTGCCGCTCTTCAAGACCTCGTCAAGCATCGATTTTGACGCCTCTTTATCACCGAGTGACAAGTAGGCACGTGCCAGATCCAGCTTGATCTCAGGATCATCCTTGTTCTGGTCTTCACCTTCATCTTCATCTTCATCTTCCTCATCGAAATCAGCGGTCGTTGAGGGCGTCAAAGGAACGACTGCCGGTCCTGCGTCTTCTTCCAGGCCCGGAGCTTGCGGTTGTTCTTCCGGCTCTGGTTCCGGCTCTGGTTCCGGTTCCGGCTCAGGTTCGGGTTCAGGCTTCAGGTTCGGGTTCAGGTTCAGGTTCGGGTTCAGGTTCGGGTTCGGGTTCGGGTTCAGGTTCCGGCTCGGCTATGGCTTGCACTACCGTGTCGCCCTCATTTTCTTCGCTACCCGGGTTTGCGAAATATCTTGTGCGGCATCGGCATCCAACGACGATTGTGTGTCAGGCAGACCGGTACTTCTGCGTCGCAGACCCCACACGACAAATGCGACTAAAACGACCGCAATTGCGACAACCCAGGGGGTCTTGCCGGCATACCAGGCTTGTTTTTCACCACCCGGTGTAATTGCCAATGGTGGTTCATCCTGACCGGCAGCGCGCTCCTGGGAAAGGCTGGACTCCATATTTGCGAGACTTGAATCCTCGACTGCAACTGCCTGCTCTTCCCGAGCCCTGGCCGCTTCTTCAAGCTCCTTGATGCGATCGGCTAAATAGGTATTTTCCTGCCGTGCATTTACCAGTTCCTCCTCGGTCCGGGACAGTTCTTCCTGCAGAGACTCAACATCAGCACCCTGCTCAGGCATTGGTTCGGAGGTCTGTGAACCCGTTTCTTCTTCTGCTGGTGGCACCAGTTCAAGATGACCTTCATCCTCTGAAATCTCAGGTTCGACAACTTCTTCGGTGACTGTCGCCTGGTAATCACCACTGTCCGCTACCGTCGGTGCACTGAAATCTGGAGCAACCGAACGGACCCCGGTACGGATTTCCTCTTCCTGCCGCAGGGCCTCAAGTAATGCCTCCCTTGAGGTCAACTCAGCCATTTCAGTGAACGCCGGTAACCGGAGAATGGCACCTTGTTTGAGCAAATTGATATTGTCCTTGATAAAGGCTTCCGGGTTTTTGCGTTGCAGGGCGAGCATGGCCTGGTTAATCGAGTAACCGCTACCCCTGGCGTACTCACGGGCGATGCCCCAGAGTGTTTCGCCACGAGCGACCGGACCATAGACCTCGTCATCTGAATACTGCTCAGATACCACTTCCTGTTCTGGTTCCTGTTCTGGTTCCTGTTCTGGTTCCTGTTCGGGTTCCTGTCGTTCCTGTGCCGCTTCCTGCTCTGGTTCCTGCTCTGGTTCCTGTGCCGCTTCCTGCTCTGGTTGCTGTTCCGCGTCTGATATTGTTTCAGCTACCTCATCCGCGGGCAGTTCTGTTTCGGGCTCGGGTGATTCAGGTACGATCTCTGGTGTTACAACTTTTTCTACCTTGGGTTCCGGTGTTTTCTGAATGACGGTGACGGGTGGAGTCCTGGGTTCCACAGGTGGCGCTTTGACCGGCGCGGGTTTAACTACAACCGGCGGTGCCATTGAATCGATCGTAGGCGGATCCAGGAATAGTGTGTATTCACGCAACATTCTTCCGCTGGCCCAGACAACTTCCACAAGCACCTGGACGACAGGCTCGTTGATATTCAGATCACTTGTGATACGAACATAGGGTCGGTCTGCATCCGTGATCACCTCGAATTCCAGTGGCACCGAGATAGCAGTACGGCTCAGACCGAGCAATTGAAAGTCTTCAGCGGATGCAAGACCGGCGGTAATGCTCTGTAACTCCTCGTCGGACTGACTTATAAGCTCAACCCTGACATTCAGTGGCTGATTCAGGTACGACTCAACAACTGCCCCGCCAAGACCCAAAGCCAGCAAGGCCGGGCTGAAAACACTCAGAACAACGAGCACTGTCCATTTTATTCTTCTATTCATGGTTTCCCTGACACTCCCTGACTATCAACTTCATGTATGCAACACCATCGCTCCAGAGTGTACTTTTGCTGACCTCATGTTTCCACTGGCATTTTGCCTGTGACCATCATTTTTAGTATCTGCACCGCGTTTAAAGCGGCTCCTTTCCTGACATTATCACTCACCACCCACATGTTTATTCCCCGTGGATGTGTGTAATCGCGACGCAACCTGCTAACAAAAGTTTCATCTTTTCCTGCGCCATGTGTAACCGCGGTTACCTGTGCTTTCGCATCGGTATCATCAATCAACACCAGGCCCGGTGCCTTGTGCATGGCCTCACGCACTGCCTCCATGCTGATATCCCGGGCAGTTTCCAGATGTACCGCCTCGGAGTGCCCATAAAACACCGGTACACGCACCGCCGTTGCGTTTACCGCGATCGAGTCGTCACGCAGAATTTTACGTGTTTCCCAATGCAGTTTCATTTCTTCACGCGTGTAATCATTGTCCTGCATGGTGTCGATCACCGGTATGCAATTGAAAGCGATCGGTAGCGCGAATACGGATGGCTTGACCTCCTTGAAACTCAGCCGGTCCATGGTCTGACGAGCCAGTTCTTCCAGGCCTTCACTGCCGGCACCTGAAACCGACTGGTAAGTCGCAACATTGATACGGTCGATACCGGCGATTGCATGTATCGGGGCAATGGCAATCAGCATCTGGATGGTTGAACAGTTGGGATTGGCTATGATGCTGCCGGTGTCCAGATTTTCAAGCAGATCGCCATTTATTTCCGGTACAACCAATGGAATTTCATCATCGAGCCGGAATGCAGAAGTATTGTCAATAACCGTGCAACCTGCCTTTGCTGCCCTGGGTGCGTGTGCAAGACTTATGCCGGCGCCAGCCGAAAATAATCCAAAATCAGTTCCGCTGAAGTCATAATCATCGAGAACTTCCACTGGCAGTGTCCGATGACCGAAATCAACTGTTTTACCGAGTGACTTCTCACTGGCAAGTGCATGCACGTCAGCATCCCTGAAACCGTATTCAGCCAGGATGGATAACATGGCCTCACCCACGGCACCGGTTGCACCGACGACGGCTATTTTTAGTTTTGTGCTCATAATTAATCTAAACCCTTTACATCATCCGTTCTGTGCCCGTTGTCTGAGCACATGATCCATCAATACGAGCGCCAGCATGGCCTCGACGATTGGCGTTGCCCTGATGCCCACACAGGGGTCGTGACGGCCCTTGGTGATCACCTCTACGGCTTTTCCATGTATATCCACGCTTCGGCATGGAATACGCAGGCTGGATGTCGGCTTGAAGGCCACACTGACCCGCACATCCTGGCCACTTGATATTCCACCCAGGATACCCCCGGCATGATTACTCAGAAAACCATCGGGCGTGATCTCGTCCCTGTGTTCGGTCCCCAACTGTTCTACACAATCAAAGCCAGCCCCGATTTCCACGGCCTTGGCCGCATTGATACTCATCATCGCCGTAGCCAGGTCTGCATCCAGCTTGCCGTAAACGGGTTCACCAAGACCGGCCGGGACATTACGTGCCACTGCCGATATCCTTGCACCAACGGAGTCTCCAGACTTTCGCAGACTATCCATGTAATTTTCAAGTTGTTCGAGAACACTCGTATCAGGACTGAAAAATGGATTGTTTTCTATGCTATCCATATCCATGACATTATCGGTGCGAATGGGTCCGAGTTGGGCCAACCAGCCCTGTATCTCAACACCCAGTTTCTCAAACAGGTACTTTCTGGCAATGGCACCCGCCGCGACCCGCATCGTGGTCTCACGGGCGGAAGAACGCCCGCCACCGCGGTAGTCACGGAAGCCGTATTTTTTCCAGTAGGTAAAATCCGCGTGACCGGGCCGGAATTTCTCTGCTATATCGGTGTAGTCCTTTGAACGGGCATCGGTGTTTTCAATAACCAGCGCAATTGAAGTACCGGTGGTTCGCCCTTCAAAAACACCCGAAAGTATCTGTACCTCGTCTTTTTCTTTGCGTTGTGAAGTATGCCTGGTTTTACCGGTGGCACGACGCGTCAATTCATGTTGAATGTAGGCGGCATCGATTTCCAGGCCCGGCGGGCAGCCATCGACGATGCAACCAATGGCCGGTCCATGGCTTTCACCGAAGGTCGTCATTCTGAACAAGCGCCCGAAGGTATTATCAGACATTTTTTCGTTGCTCCAGAATAGCTTGCACATCAGGCTGACATGCAATTAGTTGATCATACTCCAGCATGAATATCCCGTCTCCGCCTTGATTAAATTCCAGCCAGAAAAATGGCACAAGAGGCAACAATTCCAACAACGCCTCCGCACTTTCACCGACCTCCACTACCAGGATACCCTGTTGTTTCAAATATCCCGGTGCAGCATCCATTATTTTCAACACAATATCCAGTCCGTCTTCGCCACAAACCAGTCCCCCGGAAGGTTCAGCCCGGTATTCTGCCGGTAATTGTTCAAATACATCCGCAGATACATAGGGTGGATTGCTTACAATCAGGTCATATGTGGTTCCATCGAGTGCAGAAAAGAGATCCGAGTGGATCAGCCGGACACGGTCACCCACTGCATGACGTTCGACATTCTGGGAAGCAATCTTAAGTGCTTCAGCCGAAATATCAACTGCATCAACCGTGCACTCCGGCATAAACACAGCCATCGCAATGGCGATACAACCGCCACCGGTACACATGTCCAGAATTTCGCCTCCCTCATGCAAACTCAGCCAGGGGGAGAATTGCTCAGGTATCAACTCTGCAAGTGGCGAGCGTGGAACCAGCACCTGTGGACTGACAATAAAATCCAGCCCGCAAAACCGCGCTTCACCTGTCAGGTAGGCCAGGGGACAACGCTCATTTATCCTGCGCGCCAGCAGGCACTGAAGTTCATCCTGCTGTGCCTTGGTCAGCGCTACATTCCAATCCGCGAAACTGCCATCCAGTGGAGCCTCAAGAATATGCAAAAGCATCCAGGCAGCTTCATCATGTGCATTGTCGGTGCCATGACCGAAGAACAGACCGGCACGATTCATTTCACCGGCGCAATACTCAAGCCAGCTTTCGGCAGTTTGCATAAAAGTCCTGTTGATTCTGTTAATCCAAGGTGCAATATATGCACTACACTATACAATCCGACAGGCATTATAGTTGACTGTCATTAAGGTCGTAAGGTTCTTCGCACACATAGGTTTGCAGAATGAAATCAGTCATCGAGCGCATACTTGCAGGCTTCCAGTATATCCTGCCACAGCATTTCCTCTCCCGCATCGTTTACGCCCTGATGCGAAGTGAAATCACCTGGCTCAAAAACCTGCAGATTGCCCTGATCAGTCGTGTTGCCGGCATCAACTACGACGAAGCCCTGTCGCCCGACCCGGCAGACTATGTCAGCTTCAATGCCTGGTTCACACGCGAACTCAAGCCCGGCGTGAGGACATTTGACCCCGACCCGAAGGCATTCCTTTCACCCTGTGACGGCAGGATCAGCGAAACGGGGCCACTTCAGGAAAACCGTATCCTGCAGGCCAAGGGTAAGGATTATTCACTGCAGGACCTGCTCGCCAACGACCCCGTTTGCCAGCAACTCGTTGGTGGGTATTTTTCTACCATTTACCTTTCCCCCAAGGACTATCACCGCATCCACATGCCCATCGGCGGTCGTCTACAGCGCATGATCCATGTACCCGGCAGATTGTTTTCAGTCGCGCCCTACACGGTTCAACAGGTTCCGCGCCTATTTGCACGCAATGAACGCGTAATATCCATTTTCGACACCGATGCCGGACCATTGGCGATGGTGCTGGTAGGTGCGATGCTGGTTTCCAGCACCGAAACCGTATGGGCTGGTGAAGTTACACCGACGAAAAACAAGGAAGTCACTGTAAAAGAATACCCAGGTGAAGAGATCACGCTTGCAAAGGGTGAAGAGATGGGCCGCTTTAATATGGGTTCCACGGTGATCTTGTTGATGCCACCAGGTGCTTTGAAGAGCCTTGAAAGTCTTGGCGCGGGTGATGCGGTTAAACTTGGGCAGAAATTAGGGGTTATTTGAGAGACTACACCAACTGATCGCGGTGTGTCTCTGATGGTGTTTTCCGTTCCCGGTTTGCCCTCTGTTTGAAGGTGGGGCGCCGATGTGATTGTCTTACCAGGACACGTCTCAAGCACAGCCGTGTATCGCTTTGCTCTGCATATCGAAATGACGCACTGTGCAAACCTGATAAAATCGCGCCGCACTTCCATGTGCTCTATCGCGCATCCATACCGTTCATCCTGAACATAACCCCAACTTCAGCCGGAACCGAGTACATCTATCAGAAACCAATGGCCCATGATTACGCACATAGCAGAGGGTGTGCGGTACCTTATTTCAGGACCTTGAGCGACATGGACAAGGTGAGACCGGGAACCGGTCGAGAGGGTGGCCTGGGCCATGTCGCGCCAGAGCGTACAGGGATGTATTTACAGCGAGTCCTGAACTAAGGTACCGTGCGACCTCGGCTACCCTGTCGAAGCACCCATCAGTTTCCAAGAGCACCCAACAATTACCAACCGCACTGCCGCCCCTGATTCTGTTCATCCAGCCAGGTTTTAAGCGGTGCAAAATAATCAATCATCGCGCTCGCGTCCATTTCCCTCTGACCAGTCAGGGCTTCCAGTTCGTCCGGCCAGGGCTGGCTTCGACCCATTTCCAGCATCGCATTCAGACGTTTTCCCGCCTGCTTGTTACCGTAAATAGAACATCGGTGAATGGGACCTTCATCACCGGCGATTTCACACAGGGAACGATGGAACTGGAACTGTAAGAATCGCGCGAGAAAATACCGTGTGTAAGGTGTATTTCCCGGCACGTGATACTTGGCACCCGCATCGAATGCGTCAGCGGGTCGGTCATTGGGTGCTTTAACGCCCTGGTATTTTTCACGTAGCTGCCACCATAAATCGTTATAGTCTTCAGGACCGGCCTGACCGGCGAATACCTGCCAGCGCCATTGGTCCACCATCAGGCCAAAGGGCAGGAAGGCGATGCCTTCCAATGCCCGTTTCATAAGCAAAGCAATATCACCGGAGGCATCGGGTACGTTCTCGAGAAGACCTATTTTTTGCAGGTATTCGGGTGTAATGGAAAGTGCGATCGTGTCGCCTACGGCTTCGTGAAAACCGTCGTTGGCTCCGGAGCGATAAAAGTAATCTTCCTTGTTGTAAGCCCGCTGGTAATAGTTATGTCCGAGTTCATGGTGAATGGTTTTGAAATCTTCGGAATTGACCTTTATGCACATTTTTATTCGAAGATCGTCCTTCTCGTCCACATTCCAGGCCGAAGCATGGCAAACCACCTCCCGGTCCTCGGGCTTAACAAACAGGGAGCGCTCCCAAAATGTCGCCGGTAACCGGTCAAAACCCAGTGAGCTGAAAAAGTTTTCACCGGTCTTGACCATGCTGATGGCGTCAAACCCTCTTTCCCTCAGAATCGTTGTCAGATCGTAGGACGACACCTCCCCGGGCGGTGCAACCAGCGGGTAAATGTTACTCCAGTCCTGCGCCCACATATTACCCAGCAAATGTGCAGGGATCGGGCCATCCTGTGGCACCAGGTCTGTTCCGTACTGTTCACCCAGTTTCGCGCGTGCATGGCAATGCAGCGCTTCATAGAGGGGTTTAACCTCACCCCACAGGCGGTCCAGTTCCGCTGGAAAATCTTCCGGCGGCATATCGTATGACGAGCGCCACATTGTGCCGAGGTCCGAAAAACCCAGCTCAGCTGCACCTTCATTGGCTAACTCAACCTGGCGCGCGTAAAGGGCTTTCATTGGCGGTGATATCTCCCGCCACCCATTCCAGGCTTCGAGTAAAACACCGGGATCCCGGGACTCAGCCATGATGTCACTCAGGTGCCCAAGATCAAGGCATTCACCGCTGTCATAGCAATATTCGCCCTTGCCATACATTCCACCCAGCTTGGCTCCAATTTCAGACTGTTCAGCCGTTTTGGCAGCATCACGGGGTGCCGGAATGGTGATCCCGCTACGCAGAATATCCAGCTTACGCCGGGTGTCACGGTCCAGACCCGCAATTTGGTTATACCTGGCGGCCTCGACAGCCAATTCCACTTGCTTTGCAGTAAATTTTTTGTTGCTCAGCGCGGCCAGCATCTCGGTATCCGGGGTGATGAAATTACTGTATACCCAGGCCATATGCTCGTTTTCCGTTAACAGATCAGCTAATTGCTCTTCGGACCATGCAATAAACTCAACGGCATCTTTCGGGATTGGTTCTCCTGTACTTACCGGCTGGATGACTGTCGAATTATCCGCCTGGTCACAGGCGAAAAGCAGCAATGCCAATAACACTGCCGGAAAACGCTTGATTATCTTAAACATGGCAGGATCCTTGTTCAAATTCAGCCTGGAGGCGGAGCCGGTTGTTTTTTTGTATCCGGTCGCCATTTTCAAACTGATCAGCTCGTATCCCTAAAGAGGCGGGTTTTTATGAAATCACCCTGTAACAGGGACTATAGATCGTACCAGGCAATTTCATACGGCGTTGTTCGATAAACGATGCCAACAAGCGATCCAGTGCCAGCATGATTTCTTTCTCGCCATTGATCTCGAAGGGACCCTCTCGTCTCACAGAGATGATCGTCTCGGGTTTTACATTACCTGCAACAATACCCGAGAACGCACGACGCAAACTCGCTGCCAATAAATGTTTGGGCTGGTCCCGATGCAGTTGCAGGGCCGCCATATTTTCATGACTGGGGTCAAATGGTTGTTGAAATTCAGGTTGAATTTGCAACAACCAGTTGAAATAAAATGCGTCCTTGTACTCCTTGCGGTAGTTTCTGACCTGTATCAGGCCTGACGTCATGGTCTGGGCTACTTTTTCAGGATCGTTGATGATGATCTGGTACTTTGCCCGTGCCTCCTCACCAAGCGTCAATCCGATAAAGGCATCAATCTGTTCAAAATATGCGGCTGATTCAGCTGGTCCGGTGAGTACAAATGGAAACGGCATCCCCTCATTGGCTGGATTGAGTAATACACCCAACAGGAAAAGTATTTCCTCTGCGGTTCCAACTCCACCGGGGAACACAACAAAGCCATGACCCAGGCGCACAAAGGCTTCGAGGCGCTTTTCAATATCCGGCATGATGATGAGTTGATTCACGATGGGATTTGGCGACTCGGCGGCAATGATACCGGGTTCGGAAATGCCGATATAGGAGCTACCAGTGACGCGCTGCTTGGCGTGGGCAATGGCAGCCCCTTTCATCGGACCCTTCATCGCTCCCGGTCCACAACCCGTGCATATGTTCAGCTTGCGCAAGCCGGTTTCATAGCCCACTTTCTTGGTGTAATCGTATTCAAGACGCTCGATCGAATGCCCTCCCCAAAATACAACCAAATTCGGTTCCCGTGCCGGATTCATGGTTTTTGCATTACGCAAAATTTCAAAAACCGTGTTGGTGATACCTTCCTGGCTTTGCAGGTCGGTGGAAGATCGGCCACTGATCTCCGTATCGTAGTAGACCAGGTCCCGGATCACCGCGGACAGTAATTCGCGTACACCCTGGACCATGATGCCGTCGACAAAAGCGGAACCGGGGGCATTACTCAGTTCCAGTCGAATACCGCGGTTGACCTGTTGTATTTCAATCTGGAAGTCTTTGTGCTGCTGCAGCAACTCTTCGGCATCATCGCTTTCATTGCCGCTATTGAGAACAGCCAGGGAACAGCGGCGCAATAATTCGCTTAAATCGCCACGACTGGCGTCATGCAGACGTTCGACTTCCATGCGGCTCAGCATGGTCAAAATTCCAGCCGGATAAATCCGCGCACTAATAGGTTCAGCAGACAACGCAAACTCCTTATTCTTGCAAGACAATCATCACTCCGGCTTTGCGCCGGAAAAGACACGGTACCGCGGGTTCACACCCGAGGCAATAACAGAAAAAGAGAGGCCAGCTAAAAGCTGGCCTCCCGGTCACTCCCCCAAGTGTTAATCAGGTCAGAAGGTATACTTCAGACCGATACGCATTTCCCACAGGGACGCGTCGGTAGCACGGCTTTGTCCACCTGGGTTGACAAATGACTGGTACAGGTACTTGCCATCCTCAATGGTCATATCCACTACGTCATCCGTACGTGGGAAACCCGCTTCCTTCAGCACACACCAGTCATCGTTGAGCATGTTACAGAAGTTCCTGATAACAAGGAAAGCGGAAAACTTGTCCTTGCCAAAGAATCCTGGGAATTTCCTGTTCAAGACGCAGATCCAGGCTTCCCCACCAATTACTCTGGTGGTCATTACGTTTTTGAATACCTGGCTTCAGACCTGCTTTGTCAATGAAATCAAAGAAGGCTTGCTGGTTGAATCCATCTCCGTAGACAACGTTCGGGTCATTGGCGCCATCAGGCACATAAAGCAGATGACGGAAGTCAACTTCGTCCCCAAACGTATCACCATCATCACGGCTAAATACATAGGAGTAAGGACGGCCCTGGTTCGCTGAACCGAACAAGGAAATTTTAGTGCGGTTATCACCCCACCAGAATGCTTCGTAGGAAAGACGCATTGTGAAACGATGCGGGATCGAATAGTTGGAAATTGCCAGACCCGGGTTATTCGGGTCAGATACCGCAACATTGCCATAATTCGAACCGGATGTGGAACTCGTCATCGGGTTCACGTCCTTGGCCTTGGTATAGGAATACCCCAATGACCAGTCCCAACCGTTTTCATAGGATTTATTCAAACCAATGGACCAGTTGAGTGACGTTGCATCCTTGCCTTTGACGTTGGTTAAGATCGTATCATTCAGGAACCCGCGGGTATTGTCATAGATCGGTCGGCCATCCGGTGCAGTTCCTACCTGTACCAGGTTGTAACGAACAACAATGGCTGAATCATTCGCCTTGGTATAGAGCAGGTCACTGTTCAGGATATAACCATCACCCAGCTTGCCGAGATCAAGGTCATAGGTCACGCCAATATTCATCTTCCAGTTGCTTGGCAATTTGAATTTCGGATCAATGGCGTCAACATTACCATCGGTTGAACCGGAGGCAACGGCGTCATACATGTCCTGCGGCACATCCCAGATCGGACGTCCGTCACCGGTCCATGCGATGGAATCGAAGTCCCAATTTCCACTACCACCATTGTTATTGTCTATTTCCCGCTCACGAACCTCGACCAGGGTCGCACCGTCGTTTGAGTAGTTATTTGACAACCAGACGTTCGGATTACCACCGGCGTAAAGACCGACACCTGCGCGCACACTGGTACGGTCATTAACATCCCAGTTAAACCCGATACGCGGTTGAATCAGGTCCATGCCATCGAAGTTGCTTGCATTGGTGAAGCCGTTCCGATCAAAGAAATTTGCGTTTTCCCGTGGCAGGTCATTACTGGTGTACCACTCGTAACGCAAGCCAGCTATGAGGACCATGTCACCGCCGCCAAAGGTTATCTCGTCCTGGGCATAAAGCGTATTGATGTCATAGGCCCATACAGCTGCACCATCGTCCGGATTATTGGTCGGACGGGCATTTTCATAAATGATATCGTCGGAAGGGCTCAGGAAGCCATTTCTGAAATTATCAATACAACCGTTGGGGTTGTCGTTGCCACAATTGCCGTCAAAACGGTATTCGCCTTCGGTTTCCTGGATGAACAGGTTGAAAATTTCCAGCTCGTCACGCTCATAACCACCGGTAATCACGTGATTGCCGGTGACGTATTTACCGGCAAACTTGTAATTATTGGTCTCGTAGTTCAGCTTATTGGACTGGCGTGAATCATCTACACCCAGGTAAACGGTCGCGCTGCTGCCTGCGTTATAGGTACGAATCTGTACTTCACCAAAACCCGGTTCACCAATATTTAACTGGCGGTTATCAAGTTTGAAGTGACCACCGCGTACTTCAGTGGAGAATTGATCATTCCAGTCGGAGAACAAATGCACGGTGTAAGCTTTCAGTTTGGCACCACGCTCGTAGTAGTGGTTGGAAAATGAAAGTCTTGAAGAGCCACCGTCACTTTCTGACAGGCTGAAGCCGTCATTGTAGTTATAGGTAAATGCTGCGCGGTGGTTGTCATTGATCTGCCAGTCGAGTTTTACGACCAGTTTTTCATCATCAACCGGCAGTGTTGTCGGGAAGCCGCCAACATCATAACCGTAGACACTTTGTGCGATCGAAGCGATCTCGTTCAATTGCGCTACGCTGACACCATTGACCACATCGCCCGCGCCCGAATCGGCGCCGCCGCGGTTAAACTGCTGTACACCATCCAGCTTTTCGTAGGCCAGGAAGAAGAACAACTTGTCTTTAATGATCGGACCGCCGATAGAGGCACCATAGCGTTTTTCAGAAAAATCGCCGTTATCGATATCATCGCCTTCCAGCTTGTCGCCTTTCATGGAATCGTTTGTATAGTCATAGAAAAACGATCCGAAGAACTCGTTACCGCCGGATTTTGTTACCGCATTGATGTTACAACCGGTAAAACCACCATACTGTACGTCAAACGGTGCCAGTTCGACCGACACCTGTTGAATGGCATCGTAGGGGAATGGCTGTCTGGTGGTCGGGTAACCATTGCTGTTCAAGCCAAAGTTATCGTTCATTCTCACACCATCAACCGTCAGGCTGTTGAAACGTGCATTCGCGCCCGCACACTGGATGGCGCCAACAAAGGCCGCATCCTGGTAGATACGCGGATCAAACCGGATCACGTCGCGGAGATCGCGATTGATGGTCGGATAGTCCTGGAGATCCTCGATATTGAAGGTAGACGCGGGGCCTAAAGCAACCTGCTGGGTCATGACGGCCGCAGAAGTGACAATAACCTCTTCCATATCACTCTCACCGAGCGTCATCGGTAGCACGAAGGTGTCACCCAGGCGGACGAAAACGTCGGTCACCGTCTGGTCTGAGTAACCCATTGCATTGGCTCTGACCGTGTAGGGTCCGCCAATACGCAAGCCGGAAAAAGTGGCTGAACCGGCCGACGTAACAGATGCAGAGCGGGCACTGCCAGTACGTGTATCTGTGACCGTTATCGTTGCGTCAGTCGATGGCATTCCATTCGGCGTTGCAACATTCACGCGCATCGAGGAAGTAGTCTGCTGTGCAAGACCAGCCAAGGGTATTATCAGAAAAAGAAGAAATATCAGGAAAGCAAATGAATTTCGGGTTCTTTTATACATTGAGTTGTCCACCTGTAAATCATCAAGGAAATGTTGACTTTCTGGGAGTCAGGAAGAGGTTGATTTGTTTTAGTTGCATTGGAACCAAAAAATGTTCCATCTGCACAAATGATCACGCCCCTGCGAACACTGCCTCCTTCACATTACTTGCGTAATGATCGAAGCGATTGTAGCAAGGATTTATTACAAAATCTTAACAATTGAAGATATTTTCTTGATTGGAGGTGCAGCGAATTGTAGTTTAATTCTGTATGTGATTGTTGACTGGTCTGTTTTCCCTATTTAGCACTCTAAAAAAAAATGAAAAGGCTCGGCGAATCATTAAACCGAGTCTTTCAATACACGGTCTGCTTGGTTAAAATACGCGCCTTAGTCGGGGTGTAGCTCAGCCTGGTAGAGCACCACGTTCGGGACGTGGGGGTCGTGAGTTCAAATCTCGCCATCCCGACCAATTGATATTAAAAAAAGCCGTATTCACTCAAGCTGATACGGCTTTTTTTAATATCAATTGGGCGACCCAGATTGGAATTCACCCGTGATTCACAAATTCACCGGGAGTGAATTTCGAATGACGAGCGTAGCGAGGAGCCCGCAGGGAGAGGCGCAGGGATGCGCCGAGTAAATCTCGCCATCCCGACCATGTTATCAAAACATCACTTCCCGGGTGATGTTTCAATAAGCGCGCACTGACTCTATTCATTCAAGCTGTTTTTCAAGACCCAGGGCAGATGCAATTTCACTCAGAACCTGGGGATCATCAATAGTAGCCGGTGTCTTGTACTGCTTACCGTCAGCTATGCTGCGCATCGTACCCCTGAGAATCTTGCCCGAACGGGTCTTTGGCAAACGCGGTACAACGTAAATATCCCTGGGTGTGGCGATCGGTCCCACCAGCGAGCGAACCGTGGCCACCAGGCTCTTCTTCAATTCGGCCGCATCAATATCCGTACCGCTGTTGAGCACAACGAACCCCAACGGCATTTCACCTTTGAGCTTGTCTTCAACACCAATGACAGCGCACTCGGCAACATCCGGGTGGGATGCCAGCGCTTCTTCCAGTGCCCCGGTTGAGAGGCGGTGACCGGCAACATTGATCACATCGTCAATCCGGCTCATCACCCAAAGGTAGCCCTCCTCGTCCATCACACCAGCATCACCGGTCAGGTAATAGCCCTCAAAACGGGACAGGTAGGCATCGTGATATCGCTTACGGTTACCCCACAACGTATTCAGACACCCGGGCGGCAAAGGAAGCTTGACCATGATATAGCCGGATGTTCCCCGGGGCACTTCATTGCCCTCGTCATCAAGCACCCTGATGTCATAACCCGGTACAGCAACCGTGGGCGAACCGGCCTTGACCGGCAGATGCTCCACTCCCATCGGGTTGGCCGCCATCGGCCAGCCGCTTTCCGTTTGCCACCAATGGTCAATCACCGGCAGCCTGAGCTGATTCTCCGCCCAATGCAAGGTGTCCGGGTCACAGCGTTCACCCGCCAGGTAGAGGGCTTTGAGGCTGCTGATATCGTGCTGGTCGAGTAGCTCACCGGTCGGGTCTTCGCGGCGAATGGCACGGAAAGCCGTTGGTGCGGTAAACAGGCAGTTCACCTTGTGATCTTCGATGACACGCCAAAAAGCACCCGCGTCGGGTGTTCCCACCGGCTTGCCTTCATACAGGATAGTGGTACAGCCATGCAGTAGTGGAGCGTAAATAATATAGGAATGCCCGACGACCCAGCCGATATCCGAGGCTGCCCAGTAAACATCACCGGGCTCAACATTGTAGATGTTTTTCATACTCCACTTGAGTGCGACGGCGTGTCCGCCGTTGGGTCTGACCACGCCTTTGGGCTCACCGGTCGTTCCGGATGTGTAGAGGATGTACAGCGGGTCAGTTGCACCTACAGGAACACAGTCCACCGCATGCGCTTGTGCTACCGCTTCGTGCCAGAGTACGGCTGACGGATGCGGGTCTTCAATCGGTAACTGCGGACGTGAGACCAGGATGCGTGTCAGGTTTTCGACCCCGGCGAGTTTCAGTGCCTCATCCAGCAAGGGAAGATAGGGAATAATTTTTTTGCCCTCGATACCACAGCTTGCACTGATCACCAGCTTCGGACTGGCATCCACTACCCTCGTAGCCAGTTCCTTTGCGGCAAACCCGCCAAATACGACCGAGTGGATCGCGCCGATCCTGGCGCAGGCCAGAACAGCGATAACCGCTTCGGGGATCATGGGCATGTAGACAATGACGCGGTCACCCTTTTCAACGCCATTGTTTTGCAAAACACCGGCAAACACTGCCACTTCGTCACGCAGCTCAGCATAAGTGTATTTACGTACCTGACCGGTAACCGGACTGTCGTAAATCAAGGCGTCCTGCTCTGCCCTGCCCTGCTCGCAATGCCGGTCAAGTGCGTTGTAACAGGTATTGATCTCACCGCCTGCAAACCACTCGTAATAAGGTGCATCCGAGTCATCAATCACCTTGTCCCAGGGTTTCGTCCAAACCAGTTCGGCTGCAGTTTTGGCCCAAAACTCTTCCGGGTTTTCCATTGAGTTCCGATAAAGTGTCCGGTAATCCGTCATCAACCCGTCCTCTGTAGTTACGCTAAAAGTAAAGACTATTCTATGGCCTGGTATCAGGAAAAAAATATTCGACTTTAGTGAGGGGTGTCTTAAAAGTACCTGATATGTGGCTTAAGCCCCAGTGATCCGGATGGGTCCATCCTCGACCCGATTGCCAGCATCAGCTCCGCTGTTGCACAGGCATCAATCAGGGCATTGTGTGCCGTGTAACGTGGCAGGTTGTAACTGGAACGCAGCGTTGTTAACTGTAAGTCACCCGGTTTAACCGGCTGATCACGCCGTTTTCTCATTGCCAGCTCCATATGCAGGGTATCCAAAACGGCAAAGGGCGGTGCAACGCCTGCCCAGGCGAGACAGGCCTGCTGCAGGAAAGCCACGTCAAGACCGGCGTGGTGAAATAACCAGACACGGCCGACGGCCGCCTCGAACAGTGCCTGCAAACCCGTTTCCAATGGCACACCCATGGCCACGTCGCTGTCCATTAATTCGTGTATCGCGGCACTGTGTCCCACCGATTGCTCGGCGTTGACCATGATATGCCGGTTGGAACAAAAACGGATACGCCCATGATCAACCTGCGTCCAGCCAATGGCGATGATCTGGTTTTGCCTGGCGTCAAGACCGGTCAATTCAAGGTCAACCGAGATCAGGGGTGTATTGGTGAGTCTATCTGGATGCTGACCGGTACATGCTTCGATATAAGACGACAAGCTGGCTTGCCTGCACTGGCTGGCAAGTACCTTGCAGCGTCTGCGCAGGCGCCATTGCCTTAACATCAGTGAACCTGGTACCTGAGTTCCAGTGCATTCTGAGCCTCCACGACCAACATGAAGGCCGCCTTCAGGTTACGTCTCATCAACGGTGAAAGCTGTTCCGGCGGCACGAAGTTGGTAGGTTTTTCACCCGCCGTCATCTGCGCCGACTGGTGAGATATACGAATACGGTTAATCAGTATCAGGGCATCCCGCAAACTACCGGCGTCCTTTTTATTCATCACCCCGGCCGCTATGGCGCATTCGATCCGTCTGAACGTGTTGGCCTCACGAATCCCCGCTTCCAGGGCGCGTATCCTGACCAGGTCGATTATCGGCACAATGCCCCGGTGCTTCAGATTCAATCCCTCACTCTGAGTGCCATCGTCCTCCTGTACAAAGCGGCGGAAAAACCCCAGTGGTGGTCGGTGACTCAGAGCATTGGCTGCCATGAAACGCAGAAATATCTTGTTGTCCCTGGTGATTGTACTGACGTGCTCCTGAAGACCATCCACCAAACCAGACTCGCCATGCACGCAGCGAATATCAAAAAATATACTGCTGTGCATCACCGACTTCGGGTTCGGTTCGTCGACCCAATGATCAAAATAGCGCTTCCATTTTGGCAGCGAAACCCGCCACTTTACGTTAAGGGCCATGACCTCACCCGGACAATAGACATATCCAAGTTGATCTAAACCATCACAAACCATTTCGGAAAGTTTTGCAAAGTACCGGCCTTCTTCCTCGTCAGCATCACGCTCAAGTACAATCCCGTTATCCTGATCGGTCCTGGCTGTTTGTTCCTCACGGGCCTGCGAGCCAAAAACGACCCAGGCAAAAGCCATCGGAGGCGGTCCTAATTTTTGCTCAGCCAACTGAATCAACCTGACCGTGAACGCATCGGTAACGTGGGTGACCATTCGCCCGATCTGCCCGACACCACGACCAAGATTGACCATACGCTCATACAGGGAAGGTAATCGCTCACTCAGTACCAGCAATTCTTTCAGGCTGTTCTTTTTATAAATATCACGCACCAGTCTCAGGGGGTGTTCAGACTGGGCGCGCAGAATATCACCGGCGGTCACGAGTCCAAGCGGTTTGGTACCGTCGACGATCGGCAGGTGGTGATAATTTTTCCGCATCATTATCAGCAAGGCTGAGTCCACATCTGCCTCAGCCGGAATACTCATCGGGTTCGCGGTCATTACAGTTTTGATGGGCAAACTTGAATCCAGCCCATCTACCAGCACCCTCTGACGCAGATCCTTGTCTGTCACGATCCCACAAAGCTCGCCGTTTTTTACAATCAGGATACTGGATACATTTTCTTTACTCATCTCCCGTGCAGCCTCACGGATACTGACCTCACTGTCGACCTGCACCGGTTCACGACTCAAAAGATCCCGAACTTGTGTGACCGTGTGTTTTACCTGGATCGCCGCAGTCAAACGGGACTTCAGATGGCTACTGAAGTACTCACCGATCAGCGGGTGCTTGGTACGGAGTTCCTGGAAATCCTCCGGGCTCAGATGCCACAAGAGGCAATCTTCTTCAGCTTCGGCAAAATAGTCCTTTAACTCACCATGAAAATAGATTTCATGACCGAAAAGCTCTCCTTCTGAACGTTTATCCAGAAATCTGTGGTCCTTATCCATTAACCTGGCCGCACCTTTGCGTATGATGGCCAGCCCGGGTGACGGCCGGGACGCAAAAATGGCTTTTCCCTGTGGATAATAGTTGGCTTCCAGTTTCCGGGCGAGCCCTTGCAGGTCCTCCCCTGCCAAAGAATTGAAGGGTTGCACCGTGTGCAGAAATTCGGCTGCGAAAGTTACATCGTTAAAGGTTTTGTTCATCGGCTCATTCTAAAACTTCTGTTACAAAAGAAAAGGGCCAGCACTGAAGCTGGCCCTTTTCGCCTGACCGTCTATCCTAGTGGTGGGCGGCTGCTTTCGCGGCACCCATTGGGACACGGATATCTTCCACCAGGTGCTGGATGTGCTCCGGTGGTGGAGGTGTGATCTTGGATACGACGTAAGCGGATGCAAAATTAAGCATCGCTCCTACTGCACCAAATGACTCGGGTGAAATACCCAGGAACCAGTTATCCGCCGTGTTGGCCGCCATCTCCGTCCCTGGGATAAAGAACCATCCCTTGAACCAGAAAATGTATATCAGTGTAGATAATAGACCCACTAACATACCGACGATCGCACCGATGTTGTCCATATTCTTGTTAAAGATACCCATCATCAGGGCAGGGAATATCGAAGATGCCGCCAGGCCAAAGGCCAGGGCAACCACCTGTGCCGCAAATCCGGGCGGGTTCATACCCAGGTAGCCTGCCACAACAATGGCTCCCGCCATCGCAAGACGGCTTGCCAACAGCTCCTTCTGCTCAGAAATACCCGGAGAGATCATACCCTTGATCACATCATGTGAAATGGCTGTGGATATGGCCAATAACAAGCCGGCAGCGGTTGAAAGCGCAGCCGCCAGGCCACCGGCGGCCACCAGGGCAATCACCCAGTTGGGCAGATTGGCAATTTCAGGGTTGGCCAACACCATGATGTCGCGATCAACAGTGACCATCTCGTTGCCCTTCCAGCCAAAGCTCGCAGCCTTATCTGCAAACGTTGCGCTCTTGTCATCGTAGTACTGGATTCGACCGTCACCGTTCTTGTCTTCGAACTTCAACAAGCCGGTGGTTTCCCAGTTCTTGAACCATTCGGGCCGGTCTGCGTAAACCAGGTTACCGTCTGCGGAACCAACCGGACCTGTCTGAATGGTCTCCATCAGGTTCAGGCGAGCCATCGCTCCAACAGCTGGTGCCGTGGTATAGAGGATAGCAATAAACACCAATGCCCAACCGGCGGAAGAACGTGCATCCGCCACCTTTGGTACCGTGAAGAACCGCATGATAACGTGTGGCAGGCCAGCCGTTCCGATCATCAGCGACAGGGTAAGCAGGAACATGTCCAGCGTCGACTTCTTCTGCGCCGTGTACGCGGCGAAGCCGAGGTCATTCACGATCATGTCCAGCTTGTCAAGCAAGGAAACACTTGTGCCAACCATGTCACTACCCAGGCCTAATTGGGGAATCGGGTTTCCCGTCAGGTTCAGCGAAATGAAGATGGCAGGTACCGTGTAGGCAAAAATCAGCACACAGTATTGCGCGATCTGGGTGTAGGTAATACCTTTCATGCCGCCCATTACCGCGTAGACGAAGACGATGGCCATACCGACAAATACACCTGTATGGAAGTCAACTTCCAGGAAACGTGAGAACGCGACACCGACACCTTTCATCTGGCCGATTACGTAGGTAACCGATGCCACGATCAGGCATAAAACAGCCACCATTCGTGCAGCCTTGGAGTAGTAACGTTCGCCGATAAACTCAGACACCGTGAACTTGCCGAATTTACGCAGGTAAGGCGCTAACAACAGCGCCAGCAGAACGTATCCGCCCGTCCAGCCCATCAGGTAAACCGAGGCATCGTAACCCATGAAGGCGATCAGGCCCGCCATGGATATGAAAGATGCGGCAGACATCCAGTCAGCGGCAGTTGCCATACCATTGGCAACCGGGTGTACACCGGTACCCGCTACATAGAACTCCTTTGTGGTCCCGGCCCGGGCCCAGATAGCGATGCCAATATACAAAGCAAACGTAGCACCGACGACTAAAAAAGTAAGTGTTTTAAGATCCATTATTTTTCTCCGTTAGTCTTCTTCTACGTTGAATTTCTGGTCGAGTTTTCTCATGCGGTAAGCGTAGAAAAAAATCAGCACCACGAAAATGTACATTGAACCCTGTTGGGCAAACCAGAAACCCAGCCTATAGCCGCCGATCTTGATGACGTTGAGCTGGTCGACCAGGATGATTCCAAATAGGTACGATACGACGAACCAGACGGCAAGACACCCTGCCACCAGTTTCAGGTTTGCCGTCCAATAAGCTTGTCTTTGTGTTGGTTGACTCATGCGGGTAGCCTCTCTGTAGATGGTAAATTCCCGATCGCTATGTTACGTTGAGATCACAAGCATAACGCTCCTACTTTAGTCGTAGAGGGCGTTCAAATTTTAGATAGTCCGTTGAAAAATACTGATAAAACTTCGTGACATATGCTTAATCCCTGGAAACTCAGCCTGATAGTACTGGCCTATATGGGTCTTTTATTCGCGATTGCCTGGTACGGTGACAAGCAACGGATCGGGCGTGACCACCGCAAGTTCAAGGCCATTATTTACTCGCTTTCGCTGGCGGTTTACTGCACGTCATGGACGTTTTACGGGGCCGTGGGAAGTGCGGCTTCAACCGGTTGGGGGTTTCTGCCCATCTACCTTGGTCCGGTGCTGATGATGGTGTTCGGCTTCGACATTATCCGCCGCATTGCCGAAACCAGCAGGGACCAGCGCATCACTTCCATTGCCGATTTCATTGCCTATCGTTATGGTCGCAGCCACACGATTGCCGTGCTGGTCACCTGTGCAGCGGTTATCGGGTCGGTGCCGTATATCGCACTGCAACTCAAGGGTATCACCACCGGTATTGATGTGATTACCAGGGCCACCGGTAATGCTTCTGTTTTACCCGATCAACTACCCTTGTACCTCGCCCTGACACTGGCGGTATTTGCGATGATGTTCGGTACCCGCAACATGGATGCCAGCGAACATCACCGGGGCTTGATGTGGGCCATCGCATTCGAATCGATGGTCAAGTTACTGGCCTTCATTGCCATTGGCCTGTTTGCAATATTCGGTATATTTGACGGTCTCGGCAGCATTGCAGAAACCATGCGTGAAAACGCCGAATACCAGCAATTATTCACCCCGTGGAGGCTACCGGAGGGTTTTGGAATCCAATTGGTCCTGGGCATGGTGGCTATCCTGTGTCTGCCACGCCAGTTCCATGTTGGCATTGTCGAGTTCAGGGATACAACCGACCTGCGTGTTGCGCGCTGGATCTTTCCTGTGTACCTGATTCATATTCGCTGCGCTGGTCATACCCATCGCCCTGGCCGGATTGACGCAGTTTTCCGGTCAGCAGGTCAACCCCGATAGCTACGTATTATCTCTGCCATTGGCCTTTGACCGACCCGTGCTAACTTTGCTGGCCTTCATCGGTGGTTTTTCTGCCGCCACCGGTATGGTCATTGTCTCTACCGTCGCGCTGGCAATCATGATCAGCAACGACATCGTGATGCCGTTGTTGCTGCGTACCGGTATGACCAAGAGCCGTGGCCAGAATGATCTTTCACAAACCCTGTTACGGGTCCGCAGGATATCTATGCTGTTGCTTGCACTGGCAGCCGTTGCCTATTACGAGGCCATCGAAGCCGGTGTCCCGCTTGCTTCAATTGGCCTGCTATCCTTCTCGGCGGCCGCACAGTTCGCGCCAGCCATGTTGATCGGTATCTATTGGCGGGGTGCCAGCAAAACCGGTGCCATCTGGGGGCTTTCACTTGGAGTCACCAGTTGGGTCATCTGGTTGCTGTTGCCGTCTGTCACCGCCATCGGCCATGGAGAGGGCCTGTTCAGCATTATTCCTTCAATGACCTTTAACCAGGGTGCGTTGTTCTCACTGTTGCTCAATACTTCCGCCGTCATTTTGATGTCCCTGCTCAAGCCGGACAGAGAACCTTCCTCGATAGCCGCTGCACAGCTTGAAAGCACCAGTGGTTTGATCACCGTTGAAGAACTGGAGAACACTATCGGTCGTTTCCTGGGTATGAATAAAACCCGGAAAGCGCTTAGCACTCACATGGGATTACCCAGGTTCAAACCCGGTGCATTGGCGACACCGGAGACCATCCAGTTTGGTGAACGCCTGCTGGCCGGCGCCATTGGCTCCGCATCTGCAAGAACCGTGCTGAGTACCGCCTTGCACCACCAGGGACTGGGGCCTGAGGCTGTTATGGAACTGTTGGATCGCACATCACAGGCCGTGCAATTCAATCGCGAATTACTGGAATCGACCCTTGATAACATGTCGCAGGGTGTCAGCGTTGTTGACCAGGGAATGCGCCTGGTAGGCTGGAACCGGCGTTACGTGGAATTGATGCAATACCCGGAAGGGACCCTGTATATAGGGAGACCCATTGTCGACCTGATACAACTGAATGCAAAACGGGGCCTGATTGGGGACCAGAAGAGTGAAATTCAAAAACGACTGACGCGCTTGCGTAGTGGAGAAGAGTACCGCTATGAACGAAAATGGCTGGGTAAAAAGGTACTTGAAATTCAGGGCAATCCCTTATCGGGGGGGGGTTATGTCACGACGTTCACGGATATAACTCATTTCAAGGATATCGAACACGAATTGCAACTGGTCAACGAAACACTGGAGCAACGTGTTCAACAACGAACTGTCGAACTGAGGGAGGCCATTACCGAACTGGAGCAAGCCAGGCAGGTCGCCGAAGAAGCCAACCTCAGCAAGACCCGCTTCCTGGCCGCCGCAAGCCATGACCTGCTGCAACCAATGAATGCCGCCAGCCTGTTCGTTTCCATACTGCGCCAGCAACAAGAGGGTACGGATGATGAACAATCACAACTGGTTAAACGCATTGACCGCAGCCTGAAAGCCTCGGAACAATTACTGAGTGCCTTGTTGGACATATCCAAGCTTGACTCCGGCATGTATGACCCGGAACCGGAATCCATACGTGTACCCGAGCTCTTCGAGCAACTACGCAGACGTTTCAAGGCCCTCGCCGCCAACCACAATCTTGTCTTACGGGTCCGTCCGATGGATTGCGTCATTTTCAGTGATCGGAACCTGCTATATCGAATATTGCAGAACTTTCTCGCCAACGCAATTCACTACACAGAAACCGGAGGTGTGCTGCTTGGATGCAGAATGCGGGGTGACAAGTTACGTATCAGTATTTGGGACACAGGCATCGGTATAGCAGAAGCAGGAAGTGAAGGCCATTTTCCAGGAGTTCCACCGCCTGGAATATGCCCGCCGTCTGGATGAAAAGGGGCTGGGTCTGGGACTCGCAATCTGTGAACGGATCGCGCGGATGTTAAATCACACCATCGATGTCAGTTCAAGACCGGGTCGCGGTAGCTGTTTCTCGGTCACGGTGCAACTGGCATCGGAATCCGACCCGTCACCATCCGAAACCCCGGTTGCCGTCCTCACCGATTCCATCGGTCTGAAAGACCTGGTGGTGCTGTGTGTGGACAACGAACCGGACATACTTGAAGCCATGAACCTTCTTCTCGACCGTTGGGGTTGTTCTACCGTTTTGTTGGCTGAAACCCAGGCCCAGGCCGCGCAACAGGTGCTCATGCACGGGGCACCCGATTTTGTACTGGTGGATTACCAGCTAAACGACCAAAGTGATGGTCTTGGGGTGATGCAACATCTCGATAAAATTCTTGGAACCAAACTACCGGCAATCGTTATCACGGCTGACCGGTCAAGTGAACTGGGGGAAACCGTTAAGGCGAGAGGTTACGGACTGCTACGCAAACCGATAAGACCGGCAGCCTTGCGGGCTCTTATGAGCAACATGATGAAGACCAAACCCTAGTGAGTTAACCAGGGGGGTTCCGACCCTGAATCTACGGTGCTGAAACGTGCAGTTTACTCGCCGCCAGCACTGCCTGGGTTCTGTTACTCACTCCAAGTTTATTCATGATTGCGGTTACGTGGGCTTTGACCGTGGCCTCTGAAATACCCATGTCGTAGGCAATCTGTTTATTCAGCATACCCTGCGAAACCATCATCAACACCTTGAACTGCTGCGGTGTTAATTTCGCCATTCTCTCTGCCAGGACCAGTTCAGATACATTTTTCCCCGGCAAATTTGCCTGCGTCGAGACCGGCGCCCATATTTCACCCATCAGGATGTCGTTAATCGCACTGGTGATCGTCTTGATATCTGAAGACTTGGGGATGAAACCGGCAGCGCCATGGTTCAGTGCCCGTTCGATGACAACCGGGTCCTCATTTGCGGAAATAATGACAACCGGAACGCTGGGGTAACGTTTGCACAGGTAAACCAGGCCAGCAAAACCGCTGACACCGGGCATATGCAAATCCAGCAGCACCAGGTCAACATCCTGATTTTCATCGACCAGTACCTGTAAGGTTTCGAACGAATTCGCTTCCAAAAACGTCGTTTCACCCTGGCTGGCCTGCAGTGCTTCCTTGATCGCGGTACGAAACAACGGGTGATCATCGGCAACGATCACCTTTTCAGCCTGCAATGCAATCAATCGGTTTGCCATTAGTGTTTCACTCTGACCGGAATCCTCTATTCGTGTCAATACGCCAGCGCATTATTTGGGATGCACTATTGAATTGACGCAAAATCGTGACATCGTCAACTACCTGAGAAACTTTACCCATACGACGCACCTACCCCTGGCTGGCTCTTGATTGTCGCATTCAAACGGTCTCGACACCCATTAGACATTGGTCGAAACCGTGCCAGCAGTCACCAATCAGAGTAAATGGACCCATCGGGATACACGGCCATTAGACCAAAGACTAATACTCCCTTGCTCTGAACTTACGCATCATTGCAGGCGCACACATCAATTAGATTAAAGGAGAGGCTATCATGGCCCAAAAATCTTTAAGAAAAACCATTCTGAGCTTGTCGATTGCAGCAGTTATTGGCTGTAGCTGGTCTGGAAGCGCTTTTCGCAGACGGGGACAACGTCGAGGCGCTTGAAGCACGCATTACAGAACTTGAAGCCCTGGTTCATCAATTACTGCAAAACCAACAGGCACCTGCAGCGACCGTCGATACGGCAGCACTCGAAGCAAAAGCAGAAGAGGCCGCTGAAGCCAAAGGTGACCGCCATGCTGAGTGAACAACGAAGCGGCAGGCAGAAGCAGTCCACAAAGCACAGCTACAAATTCGGCGGTTATGTCAAACTGGACACGATCGTCAGCAATTACACCGAGGGATCTTCCAGCGGTGCCGGCAGGGATTTTTATATTCCCGGAACGATTCCCGTTGGGGACCGGAAAACCGGGACGGCGAGACTTACCTGGATTTTCATGCCAAGGAATCACGGATCAACTTCCGCAGCACACACATACTGGATAATGGCGACAAGCTTGGTACATTTATCGAAATGGACTTCCTGCTGTCCGGCCAGGGTGACGAACGGGTTTCCGGTTCGTATTCCCCGCGTCTCAGGCACGCCTTCCTCACCTATAACAACTGGTTATTCGGCCAGACATGGATGACCTTCTTCAATGTCGGCGCATTACCCGAGAACCTCGATTTCGTCGGTCCGGCTGAATCCACGATCTTCGGTCGCCAGGCCATGATTCGTTATACCAATGGCCCCTGGCAGTTTGCCCTGGAAAACCCGGAAACCACGATCACACCGTACGGTGGCGGTGGCCGTATCGTAGCGGATGACAACAAAGTTCCCGATATGGTGGCCCGTTATAACCTGAAAGGAGATTGGGGTTCGTTTACAGTCGCAGGTCTGTTGCGGCAACTACGTTACGAAAATCCCGCCGGGAATTCAGACAAAGAGAACAGTTACGGTCTTAGCGTTTCCGGTAAATTCATTTTTGCCAACCAGGATGACTTCCGTTGGATGGCCAGCGCCGGCAAAGGCCTTGGCCGGTATATCGGTCTGAACACGGCAAATGGCGCAGTTCTTGACGACATGGGTAACTTGAACGCCATCAAATCCTGGGGTGTATTTGGTTCCTACCGTCACCTGTGGAGTGCAACGTGGCGCAGTAACCTGACGCTGGGTTACCTGGGGATTGACAATGATACCGACCTGACGGGAATGGGTGTAACCAAGAATGCCTCCAGTGTGCATGTCAACCTGATCTACAGCCCTGTTCCCAAACTTGATCTGGGCATGGAGTTCATGCATGCAAACCGGAAGGTTGAAAGTGGTGACGAAGGTGCTCTGAACCGCTTCCAGTTCTCGGCTAAGTACGCTTTCTGATAACCCGCAGACACGGTCATTCCGACCGGATTAAAAAGACGGACCTTTCTGGAGGTCCGTTTTTTTATGGCAGATGAAAGTCGATGAAACCCCACTACTGTCACAGCTGGACACGCCAGGGACAGGATTTAAGTATCATTACATGAAACAGGCCTCTATTTGTCGATGGTATAGGAAATATCCAGACCGGTTTCCCGTTGACCGGATGTTACTTTCACACCGAAGCCCTTTTTGAGATCATACCGGGCACTGACGACATTCTCATCATCGAACAGGCTGATACCGTAACTGACATACAATTTTGGTGCGATATAAGTGCCAACATCAAAACCATTGACACCCTGCCCCTGGTCAAAATCCGTACCGGTAATCAGCAGGGCCCAGGCGCGGTCCTCATTGGTAACGGGAACCGTATAGGCCTCCAGTACAGGGCGTTTGAGGCTGCCAATGACCTGAACACCGGCGCGACGAATCTGGGTATTACCGTAAATATTTCGTCCGGCCCTGATATTCAATAAGGGGTTATCTGCAGGAACCCCGGGAAAGCTGATGCTCCCGTTATTGATCTGCAGCACCGGCCCATAGACATTGACCTTGCCTTTCAAGGTGTAGGCACCATCGGCCATGGGGATGGTTTCACCACTCCATTTGTACATTGTGCTGCCACTGATACTGGTTTCTATTCCCGGTAGGTTGATGAGTACATCATCTCCGAAAGCCACCTCCAACTGACCATAAACCTGGAGTTTGGCAGATGCTTCAGATGCAACCGGTTCTGCAGCGCCCCCCGGGGTTTCGATTACCAGGTCTTCACTGTCCCTGACCTCCCCAAGCAGAAGATTAGCCGGTGTCAAACTCGCACTGGGCACCGTGATCTGGCCGTTGATATCCATACGCTGTGGACTCAGCCCGATTTCCAGCTCGGTATCGGTAAGAATTTTCAACTCATTGGTGTTAACCAGCAACAACTGTTCACCGGCTAAAGCAATTTCCAGTTTCACGTGTTCCATATCTTCAAAAAGAAATCCCCCGTCCAATGATGCAATACCCTCCCCGGCACGGAACCGACCCTTAAAATTGCCCCGGTCGCGCTGTGTCACCCGGCCTTCAAACTCAATGTCTTCCAGTTTCAGCCCGATGGGGGCATAGTGGATAAACCCGTTTGATAACTTGAATGCACCGTCAAACTCAGGGTCCGACAGGCTTCCTCCGAGCTGAATATTTGACTCGAACTGACCATCTACCGCATCCACACCGGGTAAGGCCATCTGTCCAAGCAGTTTGAAATGATCCAATTGGGCAATGGCCCGCCCCTGCACTTTTTGCTCACCGTCAGACAACGATATCGATAACATCGAAATCAACATCAATAAACCCGGTACCGGGAAATTCAATATCAAGGACACCGGATTCGAGGTTGCCATTTTGCAGGCTAAATGCAAACCTGCCTTCATTGCTTTCAGTCAGGACTTCATCATCCAGCAGATCCAGTACCCGTCCTGCCGTAATACGAAAATCCCCTCCGCCGGTCGGCGGGCCGTCATGTGGCTGGTGCCACTCCATGTGACCCTCAAACAACTGTTCAAAGTGTATATCCAGTTCCAATATATCCCGTAAATAGTCAAATGGAACTGCCTTGGTATCCGCAACCAGCGACCAGTCACCATTGCTTTTATAGTCGAGGCCAAGACACATGGATCCACCCTTGTTTTCGGACAGGCACACTGGCTTAATTAAAGCGGCGCCGGATGACCATGCAAAGGCAGCCGGCTCAGTCAGTTCAAAAATGTAGGCTGGACCAACCGCCAATTCTAACGATGCAAGTTGGCCCTGCCAGGATCCACCAAAAGGATCATCGATGTTTTCAGGTGCGAGGCTCATCTCGCTATTAAGGGCAAATTCTTCACCCAACAGGTTTACTTTCAGTTCATGACTGTCACCAGAAGGGCTAAGAGTTAAAGACAACTCGTCCAGGAGCAGATCCTCCCAGACTATTCCAGCTGCATCCACTTGAAGCATCGGTAAAGGCCCAGGAGTTTGAGCCCTGGGAGTGCTGACGGCCAGTTCCCTGACACTATATCCATTCCAGGCAAGATCAAGCGCCTGCAACTGAACTTCCAGCAATGGTTGGCTGGTATCACTCGAATATCGGCCATCAAGCTCCAGGCTGCCCCTGGCTCCGCGTAAAAGCCCGGGTGGCAAAGAACCACTAAACCTTACATTTACACCAGCCGGGTCCGCGATCGCCCCGTTCAGTTCCAGCACGGCCTCGTCGGTGTGAACTTCAAAGGATTCGAATGCCAGATTGGCATCGGTGACCAGCAGGCCGCCACGCGCAGAAATGGACTCATCGCGCAGAAGACCCTGTAACGCGATCAACTTGATGTGAATCTGTTCCGGTTCACTTTGTGAACTGATTTCAATCTCAGTATCCAACTGCCCGGGCCACCCGGATAGAAGGGGTTCCGGGTCGATTCCCTGCGCCTGGATTGCGGCATTCCAATTCAAATCCCCGGTCCAGTCAACGTCCGCCCCACCACTTAAAGTACCCCCCAGTATTGCGCCACCGGGTATCACCAAACGGGTGGAAGTCCGATTGCCGCCACCCCGGATATCAAACCGGCCCTCTGGGTAATCGCCCACTCGCACATTCAGCTGCCCGGTGGCGAGCCAGTCATCAGCAATACCGTTGAGCTCCAACCATCCCGATTCGCTGGCGAAGTCAATAGTGGCACTGTTAAGCGGCCAACGGATATTGCGCCATCCGAGCCTGGCATTGACAATACTGGTATCGAGATTTATGTCGGCCTCGGCATTCACCTCCAAACCGGTCCCGGTCACCGTCAGATGGCTTGCGGGAATTTCCAGCCCGCTACCTGACCAGTTCAATTCCAGATCACCCGCCAAATGTTCGCCACCTGGCCAGGCTGATAGCCAGGGTGATAAATCCAGTTGCCTGATAACTGCTTTTAACCCGGCCGCGGTTTCCGTGGCCCAGTCCAGTCCTCCATTGAACTCCAAATCGACCCCGGGCCCGATCACCGTAGCAGCAGCGATTTGAACGCCGGTTGCTGAGCCAGTACCGCTGATAGCGAAACGGGCGTCATGTAATTGATCCGCTTGCAGATCTGAATTCAGCAAAAATGACCAATCATCGATACTGCCCTGGCTGGTCAGGTTGAAGCCAGACAGTGCCAATTTCTGCTCTGAAGGCGATTCCGGCCAAACCAGGTGATCAAGCACTGCCTTGATGTTCCATGAGATGTCGGATAAAGGTTCAGTTATCTCACCATCCAGTTGCAGCCCGAATTTATCACTGCTCAGGCTTAACTGTAGTTGTTCCAGGTTACCGGAACTCTCCAGTTTGAAAGGCATTTCTAAACCCGGTTGATCTGCTTCCCAGGATTTTTCAAACCGGCCCTGGGCAACTGCAACCAACTCGAACGGAGGTGCAAGGTTCAAATACCCTTCCAGTCTTGTCTCCAGACCTGTTGCCAGTATGTCAAGGTAATCCACGACCAGCCGCTCATCCAGTGTTGCCTGGAACCTGACAGATTCAAACAGGGTGACAGGAGGTTCATCATCATGCTGGAGAGTAATATTGGTCAGGGCAACATCGTCCAATACCAATGGCACCGGTAAGTTGAGTCCTTCGAGCGTGGTTCGGATATCCTGGTCTTCTGGCGCACTTTCCCCAGCCCCCCCGGATGAGCGGATAATTAATTCCACATCCTGCGACGACAGCCTGCCAACCCGGATGGACAACGGCCACCAACTGAAACCAGCATTAATCTCTGCGTGCTGAACCAAAACATCCAGACTTTCAGACCGATACTCCATGTCCCGGACAACGAAACCGGAGGCCAGGTCACCCGCCACCTGCGAGGCACGCACATCACCTTCTGTAAGCCCTTCAAGCCTGCTCCACATCCACGCGGCACCGGATGCAGTATTTAATAACCAGTAAACAGAACCCGATAACAACATTATCAATATGACGGGAAGTCCCACCAGGATGACTTTTCTAATCGAAAAAGACTTGAGGCGACTCATAACAGGTTCGTTCCAATACTCAGGTGGATTCGCCACGGGTTGCCTTCAAGAGCCCAGCCTTGTGCTACATCCAGGCGTAGCGCACCGATTACCGAGTACCAGCGTATTCCAAGCCCGGTACCCAACTTCAGATCGGGCTTACTCCAATTATTAAAAGCATTACCAACATCAACAAATGCCGCGACACTCCAGTTTTCATGAAAATGAAACTCGGCTTCAGCGCTTGCGGTGAAAACATTGTTGGAGCCAACGCCGTTGTTGTCCAGGCTCTCAAATGCGTAACCCCGTACGCTTTGGTTACCACCCGCCTTGAAGCGGTACAGGTTGGGTAATTCAGTAACGGCAACATTGACGTCCGATCCCTGTGTGGGCACTGTCACATCGACATTGGTCGCATGACTGTAGCCCGCCTCCGCCCGCAACAATATTTTCAACCGGTCCGTGGCCAAAAAATTCCAGCGACTGGACAGGTAAACCTGGGTGAAATCAAGATCTGAACCCCAGGCATCGTTAGAGGTAAACACCCAGGCCCGCTCGTGGTGGCCAATGGTCTGAAAACCGTTACCGCGAATTTCCGGCCAGTCCCAGTCCAAACCAATTGCCAGGGTGTTGTTGGTGTTGTTCAGGAAATCATCAAAACCAACCGGTGGGGGGATGTCTTGAGCTTTCGGCTCCACGATATCGGTCGGTTGAAAATCCTGCTTCTCATTCAGGTACTGGACAAATACCGTTTCGAATAACTGCTCGAATCCGTCACGTATGTTCCGCACACGGGTTTTACCCAGTCTCAACCAATAATCATTTATTGATCCCTTCGCAACATCCACGCGATTATCAATGTCATCGTCTGCAGATACTTTGAATTGCTGATTTTCCGTCTGAAGCCCGACGGAGGCAATCCAGAATTGCTGGCTTTCAGTTTTACGTGGCAACCGGTAATTAGCCTGCAAGCCGAGCTGGTTATCTTTCTGTTGCCAGCCGATACCTATATCAAAATTATCACCACGGGGACTTAACAGGTGGCGACCGTAAAAGAACTGGAGGCGGGCAAGCGTATCGGTGCCATAGCCGATGGTGCCCTGGAATGTATTCTTCTTACGGGGTGTAAAATTGACTTCAAAATCAACCCGTGGCGGGCTTGCCGTTAATACACGACGCTCCACCACCTCGATATCTTCAAAAAAACCCGAACGCCACAGGTCCAGCCGGAACTTTTCCAATAAAAAAGTATGGTAGGCATCGCCTTGCTTAAACCGTTGCAGACTGGCCAGCACATCATCATTGACGATTTCCTGGTTGAATGTGACCGCACCCATAACGGCCCGTGGACCGGTATCCACGATCAATTCCAGATGAGCAGTATTTGCCACGGGGTCAACCCGAATTACATGGCTACTGAAGCCTGCCTGCAGATAACCCGATTCTTCCAACAGGTCCATCGCGTCGAGTTTGGCTTTGTCCCATACCTGTTGATTGAGTACCTGCTCTTGTGCAAGGGGAAAACCGGCATACCAGTCGTTAAGCGACTTGAGTTCCTTACCCGGTCCGGTCAACTCAAGATGCAGACCCTTCACTAACACCGGGGGGCCAGGCTGCACATCGACGGTAATTAACCAGGTTCCTTCTGCCTTTGGAGCAATATCAACATCGATGACCGGGTTAAAGTATCCGTAAGGACGCATTGCGGCTTTCGTTGCGTTAATTGCATCCTCCGTCAGTTTGCGTCGCAGCCTGGCATTAACCCGGGCGCCGCCTCCTATCCGGAAAGCCGTCACGTGATCGCGTACATTGGTCAGCATGGGTTCATCCACACCGGATACCGCATATTCAATTTTATCAGCGTGGGCCACCAGGCTAAACATCGCCAGGCAGATGCCCACTAATTGGAGAAAACGATTAAGTCGCATAAATTACCAAAAGATATGTGCTAAGCGGTGATATTCGCATATCCAATACGAACCTCCGTGACTTAGTGGTGGTGACTGGCACCGTGACTGCGATGCACAAGACTGTGAACAATCATACCGATAATTAAAGCCTGGATCACTGACATTGAGTAATCACCTTCCAATCCCAGCAACTTCTCGGAAAGCAGGTATCCCCCGATAGTCGCCAGTGAAACAAAACCAAGCAAGCCAAAGGCAACTTTTCTGCCAAACAAAGGCTGCACCATCATCCAAATCATCATGCCCACACCAAAGCGGTGTATAACGATGGCCAGTGACAGGTTATTGGACATCTCCCCATTGCCAGCGTTCAATGCAGCACCATCCAGCATGGCATGCAGGGCCAGCCCTGCCAGTGCCAGCAACAGGCTGAGCAGGTGCAGGGTATGCGCGGCTTTCTTGATCAGCTGTTCCAGCAGACCCGGTGCCAGGTATCCGGCCAGAATCAGAGCCCACTGACCAATAGCCAAGCTCGGCCCAGGACTCGGGAATCAAAAAGAATGCCATCAACAAAATGAGTACTGTTATGATCAGCGAATCAAATGCCTTGGCGACAAAACCGCCCCGCCGCATCCACTGGTACAGTATCGGTCCGATGAACAATGAAACAATGGACAAAAGTAACACTTATCAATCCCAACGTAGAACGGAAAGCGGCAACCTTAATGGACAAACGTCTGAATTACACGTGCTAATTTCGTCCGAAAATTACAGGGGGCTGCCCGCAATCACGGCAAATTGCTAAACTAGCGGTCACAAAATGTCATTCAGACCCGGGACACAAGCATAAGCCATTGATTTAAGGAAGTATGGATACCGCCCAAATCCAAAATATTATCTCCAGGCAGTTCGCCGACCCGCAATCGGTGCTGGATCTGCAAAAGCTACTCAAAGTGGTCGCTGACCGGCAGGGTGCACAACCAAATGCAATGGATTTAGCCCATGGCTCAAGCTTTATTTACAACTACCTGGAGCAGGTGCCCTACCTGCTGACCGTCGCCTGGACTTCAGCCAGAAATGTGGGACTGGAAACCGAAGTCACCAGCATTCTGAAAATGGTTGAATCCTACTGGATAGAAGATGATGACGTTATTCCGGACAGCCTGGGTATCTTTGGACTGTTGGACGATGCATATTGCTCTTTGTTGTCGCTGCAAACACTGTCGGACCTTTACCGGATGCAATCCGGAAAACATTTATTCCCTGACGACCTGACCGCTGCCAATAAAATCATGCGCAAAATCATTGGTGAACCCTATACCAGCGAACTGGACGAACTGGTCGGCAAAGCGATTGCAGAAGCCAAGGTTGAGGAAGCTGTCAAATGGCTCGCCAGTCCCGAAAAACAGCAATTACTCGACAGCCAGGCAACCATATGGAACCACGGTCCGGTGAGCCAGTTACCGGTAAGCCAGTTAAAGGGTCTGGGCCTGACCCCGGACCCGTAGAATTAGCCAGGCTGCAACGTTGCAAAGGCGTCCCTGGTCAAATTCAACGGCGCGCCCTTGGTAACGACCATATTGTCCTCAATCCGAATACCGCCGTACGGTGCCAGGGTCTCGACCTTGTCCCAATTTATAGCGTTAACTTCACCATTTTCACGCCATTTGCGTAGTAAGGGTTCAATAAAATACAAACCCGGTTCGATGGTCAGCACATTGCCTGCTTCCAGTGTACGGGTTAAACGCAGGAAAGGATGGCCTTCGGGGCGCGGGATAGGTGTTCCATCGGCATCGGCAATCAAGCCGGCAACATCATGCGTCTGCAGTCCCAGGTAGTGACCCAGTCCGTGAGGATAGAACACTGCACTCAGGCCGGTAGCAACAGCGTCTTGAGCTGTCGGCCTGATAATTTCGAAGTCCTTCAATATCCCGGCAATATCCAAGTGAGCACGCAAATGCAGATCCCGGTAGTCAAGACCCTCAACAACTGCTGCGCACAGCCGTCGCTGCATTGTGTCCATCGCTGAAATCAGATCTGCAAACTCACCTGCTTGCGCCGCATAGGTACGTGTAATATCACAGGCATAACCGTGTACCGTCGCACCGGCATCAATCAGAAATGATCGAATGCTGGCCGGCGCCTGTTGCTCCTGTGTCTGGTAATGCAATACTGCACTGTGCTCATTGAGTGCAATAATGTTGCCATAAGGTAACTCGGCATCGACCATTTGTATTGACATGCAATAGCGTTGGTGAATGTCATATTCACTCAGTCCTTCCCTGAATGCCTGCTCTGCAGCGCTATGTGCAACAGCACCCAGTCGCGCCGCTTCTGCCATGCAGGCTATTTCATAAGCCGTCTTGTGTGTTCTCTCGAGGTGTATCCGGTTGAGCAGACGTACCGGGTTCAGGTGCTCGTGCTTAACAGCTTCTGCAAGCGCAGGCGAATCGCCTATATAGGCGGTAAGTTCATTGGTTCCGGCCTGCTTCCAGGCGTCAGCATCGCGTACCGCTACAACATCAAATTCATCTGCCCACCAGGATTCCGGGTCTGCAGGTGGCATATGCCAGTAATCATCCGGTTGATAGTAAAACAGTTTTGGCCGTTGCCCGGGACGGATCAACAGGGCACTGTCGTGGTGATGGGTCAGGGGCAACCACCACAGCAAATGGGGGTTGCAACGGAACGGGTATTCATAGTCATCAAGGAAACTGGCCAGCTTGCTGCCGGCATGGATCAGCACGGCATCATAGCCCTCGGCCTGAAGTGCTTTTTCCCAACGCAACTGTAACTCTTCGACGTGGTCTTTGTAGCCTTCTGAAATGATTTTACGTGCACTCATCGTGATTGCCTCTTTGATCAATAATCTTGTTAAAATGTTAAGTTCTTATCCGTCAAAAAATAATCCAGATTAAAATTATGACTGAAATTGAACCGTTGCTACTGTACAACACACTAAAACGCGAAAAACAGGTCTTTGTACCACAGGATCCCGGGCGTGTAACCCTGTATGTCTGTGGTCCAACCGTTTACAGCTATGCACACATTGGTAACGCAAGACCAGCGGTCATTTTCGACCTTTTGTACAGGGTATTATCAACCCGCTACGCTGAGGTCGTCTATGCACGCAATATCACCGATGTGGACGACAAAATCAATGCAGCGGCAGCCGAGCAAAAGGTTTCGATTGATGTCATATCCAAACACTTACACCGAAATTTATCATAAAGACATGGCTGCGCTCGGTGTCGGTACACCGAGTATAGAACCACGTGCGACCGATCACATTCCACAAATGATCGATATGATTCAACGTCTGATCAACAGCGGTCATGCCTACGAGGCGGAAGGCCACGTGCTGTTTGCAGTTGAGTCGTTTGCTGATTACGGCGCCTTGTCCGGTCGGGATGTCGCTGAAATGATCGCCGGCGCCAGGATCGAGGTTGCCGATTTCAAACGGCATCCGGGTGATTTCGTCCTGTGGAAACCTTCGGTAGAGCCACAACCCGGCTGGGAAAGCCCATGGGGCTGGGGTCGCCCCGGCTGGCACCTCGAGTGCTCGGTGATGTCCGAGTTTCACCTCGGTGAGACCATCGATATCCATGGCGGTGGGCAGGACCTGGTTTTCCCGCACCATGAAAACGAGATCGCACAAAGTGTTTGCGCGCATGGCGGAAAAACTTTTGCCCATTACTGGATGCACAACGGTTTTGTAACCGTCAACAGAAGCAAAATGTCCAAATCGCTGGGCAACACGCTGGTCATCCATGACTTGTTGCAACAGACAAAGGGTGAAGTTCTGCGTTACCTGCTGCTCAGTGCACATTATCGTCAACCCCTGGACTGGTCGGAAGAAACCCTGGCCCGCGTCCAGCGTACGCTCGATCGTATCTATGGCGTTCTGCGTGATGCAAATGCGAAATTCGGTCCGTTTCAGCCAGCGGAACAACCCTCAGAAATATTTATGTCGGCTCTTCTGGACGATCTCAACACACCGGAAGCCCTGGCCGAACTCAATAGCGAAGCACGTCGCCTGGCCAATGCGGATGATGCAAAATCGGCCAGTGTCTCCGCAGGAAAATTCATGGCAGCAAGCGCCTTGATCGGCCTGTTCCAACAGGATCCGGTAAGCTGGCTGGCCGGTGATACCGAAGGTCTGGATGATGCCTTGATTGATCAGTTGATCGAGGAACGTAATACCTCACGAAAGCAAAAGAATTTCGCCCGTGCCGATGAAATCAGGGATCAGCTTCAGAACATGGGTATAAGCCTTGAAGATGTTGCGGATGGCACACGCTGGCGTCGCAGCGGCAACTAGAACCTGTCCGATATTATTAGGAACACAGCAATGCATGACCCGCAAAAGGCTCAAGATGAGATCATCAGTGATTTCAGCCTGTTTGATAACTGGCTGGATCGCTACCAGTACCTGATTGACCTGGGTAAAACTCTCAAGCCCTTGGATGATTCGGAAAAAACAGATGACATCCTATTACATGGCTGTCAGTCAAGAGTCTGGTTGATAATCGAAGGGAATGCGGATGAAGTTAAAATACGTGCCAATAGTGATGCGGCCATTGTTTCCGGTCTTATCGCCCTTTTAATACGGGTTTATTCCGGTGCCTCTGCTGCACAGATCCTCAATACCCGACCGGAATTCATTACCGCCATCGGTCTGCAGCAACATCTGTCAGCTACACGTGCCAATGGCCTGCACGCTATGCTGCAGGCCATCAACAAAGCCGCAAGTGAATTATGCGGGAGATAAGTGAGTTTTAAGACTATTCTGGAAAAATATACGGGACTCTTGCTAGGCGGAGTCACCCATTTGCTTCTGACGTATTTCCCACCGCTCCTGTGCATCCAGGCACAAGGTCGCTATCGGACGTGCTTCCAGACGTTGGAGACCGATCTCCTCGCCGGTTTCCTCGCAATATCCATACTCACCATCATCGATACGCGCCAGTGTCTTGGTGATCTTGTTGATCAACTTGCGGTACCGGTCACGGGTGCGTAGTTCAAGACTGTTTTCAGTTTCCCGGGTAGCCCGCTCTGCTTCGTCTCCTACATCCCTGACCTCAGACTGCAGATTACTGATGGTTTCACGAGACTCTTCAACCAAATCGTCTCTCCAGGTCATCAATTTTTGCCTGAAGTACTCAATTTGCTTGGGATTCATGTACTCTTCTTTTGGGGAAGGCTTATACCCTTTGGGCAATTTTACCGTTTTAGCAGTCATATAGGTCTCATAACTCCTTGAAAATCTGAGCATATATAATGTAATCTCCTGATTATTATATATTTTTATAAAAATCGGATCATTGGTAGACGCGATCAAGGTGCAGTGTTATATCCCAACTGGGAAGAGACAGCAAGTTTTTTTTATCCACAACCGGAATTTGCCCAGAAATCATTAAGAATGCAAAAGATAATTCTCGCCATCATCCGCGCTTACCAACTCGTTTTGAGTCCGTTTTTGGGTCAACATTGCCGCTTTACGCCGAGTTGCTCCCAATATACGCAAGAAGCGATTCAAAAGTATGGCGCAGCCAAGGGTAGCTGGTTGGGTTTTAAGAGAATAATTCGCTGCCAGCCTTTCTGTGAAGGCGGACATGACCCGGTCCCGTGATTCAATACGGTTCCGGAACCTGTTTTATCTCAAACCCTCCCGCATCCGCAGATAGACTTTAATTACCGGAAGCGACGGTAGAATTTGCTGACACCTGCAACACATACGCCCACAACAACCAGAATCAACAGATGTTCACCTGTAAAAATGTGTGGCAGAACCCCGCCGGGTTCAGTGATATGTGCCAGTGCCGAAGTCGAAAACAGGAGTGACAGTACACTCATAATTGTGAGAAACATTCTTGCTCGCATGTTTTATCTACCCGTTGAATTTAGTTCCTGACTAACGAACTTTGACCTTGATAATCTCTTCCCCTTCCTCATCTGATCAAGTGTACCGCACAAGCGATACAGGGATCAAAACTATGGATGGTTCGCAGAATTTCTATCGGTTGATTTACGTCATACAATTGGTGATTGTCTTCCAGCGCAGCCTCATACGCACCCGCCTGGCCATTGGCATCGCGCGGACCTGCATTCCAGGTACTGGGTACAACTGCCTGGTAGTTTTTGATGGTCTTATCTTCAATTACGATCCAGTGAGCAAGACCTCCGCGGGGTGCTTCCATAAAACCGACGCCCTGGGCCTGTTTGGGCCATGAGGACGGCTCCCAAAGCGACTTCATTGAACGTCCTGGTGTCACCTGCCTTGACGTTGACGATCAGGTCATCGAACCAGCCCTGCATGGCATCTGCAAAGATCTTGGTCTCCAGTGTGCGTGCCGCCGTGCGTCCCAGTGTTGAGAATAAGGCCTCCACGGGAATATCCAGTGTGCTCAAGGTCATATTCACCAGTTCCCTGGTCTGCTCATGTCCGCTTGCGTAGAGCATCAGTACCCGTGCCAGTGGCCCGACTTCCATCGCATGTCCTTTCCAGCGTGGTGATTTCATCCACGAATACGACTGCTCCACGTCAAGATGTTCGTAAGGTGGTTCCGGACCGGTGTAATTCAGGTTTGTTTCTCCATCGTAGGGATGTAAACCGGCATCCTTGCCATCTTTATAGTCATACCACGAATGTGAGATGTACTCCTGGATTTCATCCGCCGCGTTCATATCAACATCATGAATGGTGCTGAGGTCACGATTCAGGATGGCTCCGGCAGGTATCATGAACCCTGCTGGATCATCCATACCATTTGACGGAAAATCACCATAGGTCAGGAAATTCCCCAGACCTTCACCACGGCTACCCCAATCTTTATAGAAACTCGCAATAGCCAGTGTGTCCGGAACGTAGACCTGCTCCACAAAGACTTTCATCTGGTTGATGATGTCCTGCACCTGTGAAAGTTTTTTCGCATTGATCGCGGAATCCGAATTCAGGTCTATCGCACAAGGCACACCGCCAACAACGAAGTTCGGGTGCGGGTTCTTGCCACCAAATATGGTATGCAAGCGCGCGACATCACGTTGCCACGAAAGCGCTTCAAGATAGTGTGACACTGCCATCAGGTTGGCTTCAGGGGGAAGTTTGTACGCTGGATGACCCCAATAGGCCTTGGCAAAAATTCCCAATTGACCGGCTTCTACAAACCCTTTCAGCTTTTTCTGCATGTCAGAAAAATAACCGGGGGATGATTTCGGATAACTACTCAGAGATTGCGCCAGTTCCGAGGTCGCTTTCGGATCGGCACCCAGGGCCGAAACAACGTCCACCCAGTCCAGCGCATGCAAATGATAGAAGTGCATGACGTGATCATGAATGTATTGTGCACCCGCCATCAGATTGCGTATCAGATCTGCATTCCTTGGTACCGGGTAACTGAGTGCATTTTCTACCGAGCGAATTGAAGCAATACCATGGACCAGTGTACAAACACCACAAATGCGTTGTGCAAACGCCCATGCGTCGCGGGGGTCACGATCCTTCAGAATCACTTCGATGCCACGCACCATGGTTCCGGATGAGTATGCACTGACGATTCTATCGCCTTCCATTTGTGCCTCGATACGCAAATGGCCTTCGATTCGGGTGATCGGATCAACTACGATTCGCTCGCTCATGTTATTTTCTCTCTACTTATGCGTTTAAATACTCAGACAGGCACTGATGCTGCCATTCACATTCCGTATGCGCCGAATGCTGCTCGGTAACGTCATCAATAAGCATACTGGTATAGGCCATTCTCGCACTCATAGCCGCCTGCCAGGCAGGTCCCCCTGCCCTTGAATGTGACGGCGGTGTGACGGCGGCAACGGCCGCACGGGCAACAAAGTAACCCGCCTGATCAGACCAGTGTCCCTCTGCCCCGCAGCGCGCATGACTGTCAAAGGTTACGGCATGGGCCAACTTCAGTGCAGCTGCCAGTTCCTCCTCAGTGGCATCCTCGTCTGTTGCTGTTTTAAGCACACGCTCAAGACGTTTGTCCGCACTCAGAGGAAGAACATGCTTGACGAATAATGCTGCAACCTGCCTCTGTTGCAAGTCATCCAGGGCCTCAAGCTCGCGTTTGAAATCCGCTTCATTTTTTATGTCACTCATTTCATCTTGCTCCTGCGCAATCAATCTTCCGCCAGATGTTCTGCGATGGTCTCGGTCAGACTTAACAGGGGAATATCCATGTTGTATTCCTCTAGTCCGTCTTCGAGGTGAATCCGGCAATTTGAACATGCACTGATGATGGCATCCGGCTTGACCTCATCAAGCTGGGCCTTTTTGCGCTCGAATACCTTCAAACGTATTTCGTCAGCACGCTCATTTGCACTCACGCCACCACCTGCCCCACAACACCAGTTCATCTTTCCGCCATCAGGCATTTCGACAAAATCATCCGCGATCATGTCGATCAGCCTGCGGGGTTCATCAATGACACCACCGCGACGGGATATCTGGCAAGGGTCGTGATAGGTGAGTTTCTGTGTTTCCTTGCTGCCAATCTTCAGACGATCTTCTTTTCGCAGGTCGTCCATGACCTCGAGTATGTGCCGCACTTTGAAGTTAAATGGTTTGCCAACGAGGTTAGGGCCATCCCAACGTATCGCCATGTAAGCGTGACCGCATTCCGGACTGATGACAGTTTTGACCCTGAGTTTGTCCGCAACATCCACAATCCGTTGCACCAGTTCAGCTGCTATATCTGAAACACCAATCTGGATCCCGCTATTGGTTGCCTCAAAAGCCTCCGATGATATTGTCCAGGTGACTCCAGCTTTATCAAATATTTTTGCGACGGCCTCGATAAACTCGGGGAAATTCATGATTTCCATCGATGACAGAAGCAACATGTATTCGACATCCTCTACATCAACCGGCACTTTCAAACCGGTATCTTCTTCAACATGTTTGATCTGGGCACGCAGTGCAGGCCATTTCACACCCATCGGGCTACCAATCGTGACTGCACGGTTGGTTGCACCAATTAATCCCTCGGGTGCCTGCCCTGCCGCCGCCATACCTTCGCGTGTCTTGCGAATCATCAATGCGATATCATTACCAACCGGACAGACCATCGAACAACGTCCACACAGCGTACAACTGTCATAGACCAGCTCCTGCCACTCTTCCAACAGTTTGTCATCGACCTTCTTGGTCAGACCCAGCATTTTTCCAACCCGGCCCATCAATGTGTACTCGGATTTCCAGATGCGCCGCAATGGCTCGGTCTTGTTGATTGGAGTGCGTTTCGGGTCACCTGTTTCGGTATAGAACAGACAGGCTTCCGCGCATAATCCGCAATGGACGCAACTACTGAAAAACGCTGCAACGGTAGAATCAACCTGGCGTTTAAGGGCATTGATACCTTTTTCGATGGATGCGCTCATGATGCAACCCCCCTGTAACCGGAAATCGCGCCGTTATACCAGCGTGCGATGAACAAGGTGAATGCGTGCATCAACTTGGTAAACGGAAAGACGATCAGCAGCAACTCAACACTCAATATGTGCATCGCCAGCAAGCTCGGCGCTGTCAGGCCAATTCGGTGAAAAGCAATGTAACCGGTAACCACTGGTAGAAAGGTCAAAAACCAGGTCAACAGATCTTCGAAGTTGGTCAGGTAACGCATGACCTTGTTGGTCAACCTGTTAACCAGCGTAGCCAGTAAGGCGATGATTGTGACCACGGCGAAGGCATCGATCATCGGCGTTGGCAACGCAGGCCAGCCAAAGCCGATGATATCTTTGAGAAACAGGATATGTGGGGCGGAAAAAAAACAGACTACAAACAGGCCAATATGAAAGATATACCCTAATACGATGGTTACGCTGGAACGTTTGAAGGTAGTCCGGTCCGGCACTGTCCGGGTGATCATCGTTCTCAGACCACTGGACATCTCCGTGCCCTTGGCTTCAGCAAGGTTGGCCTTTCTGCCCAACATCAGTATTTCGAAGACCCGAATTACGACACCGGCGACAAAGATGATGGTTGCAATCTGCAAGCCGGGGCCACGTGCCCAACTCAAAAGCTCGATTTCGGTCATAGTCTGTTCCTCATGTTTCCTGTCTCAAAAAGCATCACTACCGGTATTTACTTTCTCAGGTCTTCGATAGTGGTCTTGATGTGAATCTTGTTGCTGGTATTTTTCTTGCCCCGGTTCAAAGCACCTATCGCAGCACCCGCTGCTGCTGCACCCGCGGCGGCATATACGGCGGTTTTTGAAATGTCTTCCGTGGGCATAGACAGTGCTTTGTAGAAACCGCCACCATCCCAGAAGTCAGGCTCTGAACATCCAAGGCAGGGATGACCGGACTCGATCGGAAAGCTGGTTCCGTTATTCCACTTGGTGGTTGCACAGGCGTTGTAGGTTGTCGGACCCCGGCAGCCAAGCTTGAACAGACACCAGCCCTTCTTCGCACCTTCATCATCAAAGGTCTCGGCAAAATGACCCTTGTCATAAAAAGGCCGCCGGTAGCATCGGTCATGAATACTCTGGCCATAAAATACCTTGGGCCTGCCAATATGATCCAGCTCCGGTATGGAACCAAATGTCAGGTAATGGGCCAGAACACCGGTGATGACAACGGGGATCGGTGGACAACCCGGAACGTTAATGATGGGTTTGTCCTTGATGATATCTTTAACCGATACCGCACCGGTCGGGTTTGGATTGGCGTGCGGGATGCCTCCGTATGTGGCGCAGGTACCGACTGCAATGATCGCGGCGGCTCCCTTCGCGCTCTCGGTCAACATTTCAAGGTTACTGATACCGGCGATGGTTGAATAACCCGGGTTATCCAATGGAATTGAGCCGTCTACGACCAACAGGTAATTTCCGAAATTTTCCTCCATCGCGGCCTCGCGGGCGGCTTCAGCAGCTTCACCTGAGGCAGCCTGCAAGGTGTGATGGTAATCCAGTGAGATTGACTCAAAGATCAGACTCTCAAGGCTTGGAGTGTGCGCACGCGTCAGCGATTCCGTACAACCCGTGCACTCCTGGAACGACAACCAGATCACCGAAGGTCGCCTGGCGTTCTCCAGTGCCTTTGCAATCATGGGTATCATCGCTGGCGGCAAGGCCATCATCGATGCCGTTGTTGCACAAAACTTCATAAAACTGCGACGGGAAACTCCCTGGCTGTGTAAAACTTCGCCCAGGGTCCCTTTTTTTGAGGTTCCATCTTTCATCGATAAATCCTTCTTCATGTGTCGTCTCCGCGAGTATTTATGTGTCTTGTGTCCCTAATGCTTGTGTAAGTTCAGTTAACGCCTTCGACATGTCCTCAGTCTGTGATTTGAGGATGTCCGGCAACCTTGTAATTTCGATGAATCGACTGACCATGGCTTCATCTTCGTTGTAATGCGTTATTAACCAGACGCCTGCATATCGGGTTTCATATATCTCACTCGGGCCGAGCGCGTTAAGACGTGCATGGACCTCGCCTTGTCCAAGTGTCTTGAGTATTGTTTCTTCTTCCCCCGGCGCCAGGGGAATACTGCGAAGGTCTATGATGCTGGTCTCGCCTTTGTCCAGCAGTGCATCCAGGGCATGCCGGACCTCGAACAGTATCGGCCGCACGTTCCGGGTAAGCTCGTTGCTGGTCTGAATATTGAATGCCGAAGTACTCATCTGCTTTAGCCAACCTCACCGGCCTTCAAATGGGCATGGGCGAGCTTATCGAAAGCATCGAAACCACTGTTGGCAATCTGCTCTTCGGCCAGGGTCCATTGCCTCAGCAGGCTAACCGCCTGTTCAACTGCAATCGGAAGGGCCTTTGCAACCAGGGGAGTCGGGAACATACCCCATTCGATACTCATGGGTTGAATACCGATCAATGCGCGATTATCAGGCAAGCACCCCGTTAAACGAGCAATATCAAACAGATCAAGCAGGCCAACCTCGTGTGGACTGCGTCTGGCTGCACCCAGAAATGCATCCATTTCTCCACCTGCCATGGTTCTTACCGTTCCGGGTGGTGCCTTTAGTTCAGCGGCATCAAAAACTATCAGGTTGTCGCTATCTTCAATATACGCGGCCAGCGTAAAACTGAGCGTACCGCCATCGATATAAGTGAGATTGGGTAATTCAGGGTGAGATGACTGCAGTAAATTGAGCGCATGAACCCCCACACCTTCGTCGCTCAGAAGGGTATTGCCGATACCAAGCATAAGTGTATTGGTAGAATTCACACCTGTCGCTCATTTTTCCCTAGGCTAATATTAGGTCAGCTGGAGGTGCGGCAAATTGACGCAGATCAATATATGTTAAAGAATACTAATATATGGTTGATGCTGATTCGACACCAGGTTGATTCAGATCAAGGGTCGCCACGGACATATGTATTAGGGTAACTTAATCATCTGGTTTTTAGCAGGACAGAAGTTATATGTGCCTAGGAATACCCATGCAGATTCGCGAGATCAACGGCTTTGTAGCAAACTGCGAAGCCAAGGGTGTATTTCGCGACGTCAGCCTGTTTATGCTGCAGGATGAACCGCTGGAAGTGAGTGACTTCGTCGTTGTGCACGTTGGTTATGCGATTCAGAAGATCACACCGCAGGAAGCACAAACCGCGTGGGAACTCTACGATCAAATGCTTGCCGCTGAGTAAGTAGCTGATGCACGCAATTGCTTATGTTAAACACGACCATGATTTTTGGAGCTGACGATGTGTGATACTTGCGGATGCAATATAACCCCGGGAAACGAACACCTGATTTCAACCGGCGGCAAACTTGAAAAAACCGATAGTGGACGTGAAGCGATTACCGTGTTGCATGACCTGCTGCACGAAAATGATCATACCGCCTTGCACAACCGCGAACATTTCAACGCCCATGAGGTGGTTGCCATCAACCTGATGTCATCACCGGGTGCCGGCAAGACATCATTGCTGGAAGCGACCATCAAGGCCCTGGGTAATGAGTTTCGTATTGCAGTGATTGAAGGCGATCTCGAAACCGAAAACGATGCCGAGCGCATTCGCAGCCACGGCGTGACCGCGATCCAGATCACGACCGGTAGTGCCTGCCATCTGGACGCACACATGGTGCACGACGCCGTCCACCAACTTGACCTTTCAAGTTTCGATATTGTCTTCATCGAAAATGTCGGCAACCTGGTTTGTCCCGCAAGCTTTGATCTCGGGCAACATAAAAATATCGTGTTGTTATCCATACCGGAAGGCGATGACAAGCCGGCGAAGTACCCGGTGATGTTTCGCACTGCGGACATGGTCATGCTCAGCAAGGCCGACCTGTTACCGGTGCTGGATGATTTTAACCCGGAACGCGCCGAAACCTATTTGCGTAACCTGGCCAGCCCGGCCCCGTTGATACATACATCGGCCAAATCGGGTGAGGGTCTGGAAACCTGGTTGCAATGGTTACGTGAATCGGTCGATGAGGTCCGGCTTGCCATAAAGGCTGCTCCACAAGTGCAAAAGCACCACCATCACCATGTTCATGATCCACATCACGCATCAGAACATTCCTGACCGCAGCGTCCATGACATTAACTGCCAACCAGTGGCTTGATCGTATTCGCTCACTGTCGCTTGGGCACAAGCTCAAAATCATGAATGTCTGTGGTGGTCATGAGCGATCGATCACGATGGCCGGGCTGCGCAGCGCCCTGCCCGCGAATATCGAATTGATACCCGGTCCCGGTTGTCCGGTCTGTATCTGTCCTGAAGAGGATGTGTTTGAGGCCATCCAACTGGCCCTGAATGAAGACATTATCCTGGTCGCCTTCGGTGACATGCTACGGGTGCCGGTGAATGTTAAAAAGGGCCAGGTGCGAACACTGGCCGAGGCAAAAGCACAGGGCGCCGATATTCGTCCGATTGCCTCTCCAAACGAGGCGGTAAAGGTAGCAAAAGAAAATCCCGAATTGCCGGTGGTTTTCTTTGCCGCCGGTTTTGAGACAACCGCCGCACCGGTCGCAGCGATGCTGGTCGAAGGCGTACCGGACAACCTGTTTGTATTGTTATCAGGACGCCTGACCTGGCCGGCCGTGGCCATGTTGCTGGATTCAGGCGAGGCCGGTTTTGATGCATTGATCGCACCCGGTCATGTGGCAACCGTGATGGGACCTGAAGAGTGGCAGTTCGTGGTAGACCGGCACGGTATGCCGGCTGCCATTGCAGGTTTTAACACAGAAAGCCTGCTGGCTGCCATGTACTCGGTTATACGCCAGCATATCGATGCGCGTTTTTTCCTGGATAACTGCTACCCGGAACTGGTAAGGGAAGGCGGCAACCCATCTGCCAGAAGACAGTTACAAACAGCATTTGATGTCAGGGATGCCAACTGGCGCGGTGTCGGCAACATAGCCGATTCCGGTTATGTCCTGGCCAACCAATACAAGCAGCATGATGCACACCTGCACTTCCCGGCCTACGCCAGTGAGGCACGCAAGCGGGCCGGTGAAATGCCGCCGGGCTGTGACTGCGCAAGCGTAGTGCTTGGCAAGATATACCCCAACCAGTGCCGTCTGTATGGCAAGGCCTGTGTGCCACGCAACCCGGTAGGACCGTGCATGGTATCGGATGAAGGGGCCTGTCGAATCTGGTGGGCCAGTGGCTTGCGTGAAACCGCCGATGCAAAAAGGAAACGGGTGGACAGCAAGGCGTCCTGACCATGCCCGACTGTTCATGAATGCTTCAAAGTCAAAGCAAGCCAGGAAAATCATCCTGAGCGGTATCGTCCAGGGTGTTGGCTTCAGACCCTTCATCTACCGTCATGCGCACACACATAAACTGCACGGGTGGACACGAAATTCATCGGGTCGTGTCGAAGTGCATGTTCAGGGTGATCTGCAAAACCTGGATGAGTTTACAAGTACGCTTCTCGACAGTGCACCTGACCTGTCCCGGCCCGTACTTGAGTCAATTTGTGAAACGTCCTGTTCAGACACCGGTGAGTTTTTGATACTTCCAAGCCAGGCTGATGCCGATGCAGATATACACCTGCCGGCGGACCTGTTCACCTGTGACGATTGCCTGCGGGAATTGAATGATCCGGGCAACCGCCGCTACCGCTATCCTTTTATCAACTGTACACAATGCGGACCACGTTATACGCTGATCGAAGCCTTGCCATATGACCGGCCCAATACCAGCATGTCCGGTTTTCCTCTTTGTGAAGCCTGCCATGCCGAATACACCAACCCGCTTGACCGGCGCTATCATGCCGAGCCGGTCGCATGCGCAGAATGTGGACCCGAACTGACCTACAGTGAAACCGGCAAGGTGAAACAGGCGGGCAATGAAAGCGCATTGAGTGCCGCTCTTGCAGCACTGAGCTGCAGGGAAAGTACTGGCAATAAAGGGCATCGGTGGCTATCACCTGGTCTGTGATGCCTGCAACGATGATGCTGTCGACCAACTGCGCAGAACCAAACCGCGTCCGCACAAGCCATTGGCAGTCATGTTTCCGGCGACCCCGGGTGATGAGCTTGCGACTCTCAGGCAGTACCTGCTGGCGGATGATGTCGAAACAGAACTACTGAAATCACCTGCCCGCCCTATCGTCCTGGTGCAGAAACAGCCCGTAAGCAAGCTGTCTGATGGCATAGCACCCGGTCTGAATGAAGTGGGCGCGATGTTGCCATACAGCCCGCTCCATCATACCCTGCTAAACGATTTTGGAGCGCCCCTGGTGGCAAGTTCTGCCAATATCAGTGGTGAGCCTGTACTGACTGAAAACGAGGACATCGAACAACGACTGGCACACGTGGCCAATGCTTTCCTGCATCATGACCGGCCCATCGTAAGACCTGCGGATGACCCGGTATACCGCGTTATCAACTCCAGGCCTGCGCCGATCCGCCAGGGTCGTGGTCTTGCGCCGGTTGAACTCGACCTGCCATTCAGGCTGGACAAAACCGTGCTGGCCGTTGGTACCCAAATGAAGAACAGCATTGCACTGGCATGGGGTGAGCGCGTTGTGGTTTCACCGCACATCGGTGAAATGGACAGCCTGCGCAGTTTGCAGACATTTGAGCAGTGTATCTCCGACCTTCAGGCGCTGTACCAGGTTAAAGCGGAACATATCGTCTGCGATGCACATCCAGGCTATACGTCAACACGCTGGGCACAACGGCAAAGTTTGCCGGTCTCGGATGTTTACCACCACCACGCACACGCGTCGGCTGTCTATGCCGAAGCAATGTTAAACAATAGCGCTTTGGATGACATGCTTGTATTTACCTGGGATGGCGTCGGGCTCGGACCGGATGGCACACTTTGGGGTGGAGAGGCATTGGCGGGCAAACCACGGCGATGGCGACGTGTCGCAAGCATTCCGGCCTTTCAAATTACCTGGCGGTGAGCGTGCCGGACGTGAACCGTGGCGAAGCGCGGCAGCGCTTTGTTGGGAATCCGGGCAGGACTGCCCGTTGGACGAGGCTTCTGATCCATTACTTTTCAGCTTCTGGCAGCAGGGAAAAAATGCACCATTCACCACCGCTGCCGGACGCTTATTCGATGCCGCATCGGCACTTTGCGGTGTCTGCACGCTGGCCAGTTTCGAGGGTCAGGGACCCATGCAGCTGGAAGCGTTGGCAGCAAAACATGGCAACTTTGAAAACTGCCGGCCAACCGCGTTGGGAATTTCAAAGATCGATGATGTGTACAGTGTAGACTGGGCACCATTGATACCCATGCTGATGAACGAGTCAGACCCGGTTACAGAACGTGCAGCACATTTTCACTTATCAATGGCTGATTCGCTGTTGCAACAGGCAAAATTGATACGCGTGGACACCGCCATAAACAGGGTTGGCCTGGCCGGTGGTGTTTTCCAGAATCGCGTGTTAACTGAAAAATGCATCGAACTGTTAAACAAAAATGGTTTTGAAGTAACACTACCCTTAACTATGCCGGTCAATGACGCCGCTATCAGTTTCGGGCAAATTGTCGAATACGGCTACAACAGAAGATAAGAACTATGCAAGACACACATATCACACTGGCACATGGCAATGGTGGCCGTTACATGCGCGAGCTTATCGAAGAGATATTTGCCAGGCACCTGGCAAACGACCGGCTCGATGTCCGGGTTGATGCAGCCAGCCTGTTGCTGGAATCCCGCGATGTGATTTTTACCACCGATGGTTTTACCGTGCAGCCTCTCGAGTTCCCGGGCGGCGACATAGGCTCACTGGCCGTGCATGGCACCGTTAATGACCTTGCCGTTGCAGGAGCCACTCCAAAGTACCTGGCCCTGAATGCGTTCATCGAAGAAGGACTGGAGATTTTACAATTGGAACGCATCATCATCAGTCTTGCAAAAGCCGCCAGCCAGGCCGGTGTTAAAGTTGTGGCGGGTGACACCAAGGTGTTGAGAAGAGGTGAAGGTGGCGGTCTGTACCTCGCCACAACCGGTATCGGAATCAGGAACCCGGGCTTCAAGCTTGGCCTGGACCAGATTCGTGATGGTGATGCAATACTGGTGAGTGGTTCAGTTGGCGACCATGGCATCTCGGTGCTACTGGCCCGCGAACAGTTTGGTTTACGTGGTGACCTTAAATCCGATTCTGCAAGCGTTTTACCCCTGACAACAGGCGCTCACGGGAATTGACGGGCTTCGATTTATGCGTGATCCAACACGTGGCGGGCTGGCAACTGTCTGTCATGAACTGGTACGCACCACCCAAATGGGTATCCGCATCCAGCAGGCGGACATACCCATCAACGATCCGGTTCAGTCGGTCTGTGACATGCTGGGGTACGACCCCCTGTTCCTGGCCTGCGAAGGCAGGGTCGTCGCCATCGTTGACCCGGACCAGGCTTCGCTGGTGCTGGCAAAATGGCGGTCATTACCCGATGGCAAAGATGCTGCCATCATCGGTAATGTTGATAGCGGTCTTTCACAGGTGATATTACAAACCTCTCTCGGTGGTGAACGATTCCTCGAAGAACTCGAGGACGACCCCCTGCCCCGGATCTGTTAAGTAGAAAGGAAATCAGTTTTCTTTGCAGTATCATTCCAACGAAAGCGGGGACGATAACACTGCTATCCCTCTTAATCTGAATCTCCATCCTCGAGAGAAGGTCTTTTGCTGGATGTTGTCCACTTTTGGAAACTTGCTGGTGCTTCGTCAGGGTAGCAGAGGTCGCGCGGTACCTTACTTCAGGACACGCCACAAGTACGTCCTGTAGGCTCTGTCGCGACATCCATGTCGCTCAAGGTCCTGAAGTAAGGTACCGCACACCCTCTGCTACGTGCGCAATCATAAGCCAGTGGTTTCTGACGGAGGCACTTCGTTTGCTGCTTAAGCTGGGGCGGGTAGTTAGTTCCAGGACCGTACGAGGCAGGCAAGGTGAGACCGGGAACCGGTCGAGAGGGTGGCCTGGGCTAAAGCCGAGTATCGAACGACACAGGATGTGCTTGAGTGAGTCCTGGTACGAACTACCCGCCCCAGCGCACCCCTGTGAAAGCGAAGCCGGAAACTCGGAAAACTTACTTGAGCAGTGAACTAAGTGGGAAAACAGTGGTATGACGGTGCCTATTGTGAGTATTGATAGTGTTTTGGAAGAATCCGTTTGCTGTGAAACGGCATACTTCGTAATAGCGAAGTACAAAGTTTGAAATAGGCTACAATATTCAGTAAGAAATCCACCCAACATCAAATAGCGAAACCAATGAACAAATCCACCGTCATCCGCAATGCCCGATTGGTCAACGAAGGCCAGGTAACCGAATCCGATGTCCTGTTGAAAAACGGCCGGATCGAAAAAATCGCAAAAGATCTGCAAGCGCCTGCTGGTGCTGATGTCGTTGATGCCAATGGCCGTCACCTGTTGCCGGGCATGATCGATGACCAGGTGCATTTCCGTGAACCGGGTCTGACCCACAAGGGCGATTTCTATTCTGAATCACGTGCCGCCATCGCCGGTGGTGTGACCAGTTACATGGAAATGCCCAATTCAAAACCACCCACCACCAATGTGGAGCAATTGGAATGGAAGTACGCCCGTGCTGCTGAAACATCAGCCGCCAACTACGCATTCTATTTCGGCGCGACCAATGACAATATCGAAAACATCAGGGCGATAGATCCGTCAACGACCTGTGGTGTGAAGGTATTTATGGGTGCATCCACCGGCAACATGCTGGTTGATGACGAATCAACCCTGGCGGCGATCTTCCGCGATTCTCCGGTACTAATTGCTACCCATTGTGAATCGACGCCGATGATCATGGCCAACATCAAGCAAGCTGCGGAAAAATATGGAAAAAACATTCCGGTAACCGAACATGCCAATATTCGCAGTGCCGAAGCCTGCCTGGCATCCAGTGAACTGGCTGTCGCCTTGGCGAACAAATACCAGGCCCAGTTGCACGTACTACATATTTCCACCGCACGGGAGCTGGACCTGTTCGAACCGGGACCTGTAACCGGTAAAAACATTACCGCCGAGGCCTGTGTCCATTTCCTGCATTTTGACGACTCGCAATACGGGCAATACGGCAACCTGATCAAGTGTAATCCTGCGATTAAAAGCGCGGCAGACCAGGCTGCCCTGATTGCGGCAATCAGTGATGGCCGGCTGGATATCATCGCGACCGACCATGCGCCACATACCTCGGCAGAAAAGGCCGAGGACAACTACCTGACCGCACCTTCCGGTCTGCCCCTGGTACAGGATGTGTTGGTAGCCACGCTGGAACTTGTACACGATGGCAAGCTTGATTTACACACGGTCGTGCGTGGCATCACCCACAATCCGGCCAGACGTTTCAGTGTCGTGGAACGTGGTTTTATCCGTGAGGGTTATCATGCAGACCTGGTTTTAGTGGATATGGGTGGTACGACAGATGTGACCCGTGAGCGTGTATTGTCACGCTGTGGTTGGTCCCCTTTTGAAGGCCGTAGTTTCCGAAGCAGTATCGATGCAGTGTGGGTCAATGGCGCACTTGCCTTCGATGGTACGCAGGTAATTGAGCACGGTGCCGCCCAACGCTTGCAGTTCAATCACGCGAAACGCTGAGACAGCGTTTTGCTAAAAAGGAAATCTGCTGTTAACCTGCCATTCCTCTAATAAAATCTATTCATCAGGAGAGAAACATCCATGGGATTTCTGCAAGGAAAACGCGCGCTGATCGTCGGTGTCGCCAGTAAACGTTCAATTGCCTGGGGTATTGCCGAGGCCATGCATCGTGAAGGTGCCGAACTGGCTTTCACCTATCAGACTGAAAAACTCAAATCACGTGTTGAACAGGTTGCCGAAGCCTGTGATTCAAACATCATTATTCCCTGCGATGTGGCATATGATGAACAGATCGAAGGTGCCTTCACCGAACTCCGCAAGCACTGGGATTACTATGACATCCTTGTCCATGCCGTCGGTTTCGCGCCACGTGAGCAATTGGTCGGCGATTACATGGATGCGGTAACCCGCGAAGGTTTCCAAATTGCCCATGACATCAGTTCGTATAGCTTCGTTGCACTGGCCCAGGCCGGTCGCAGCATGATGAGTGGGCGCAATGGTGCATTGTTAACCCTGACCTACATGGGCTCTGTAAGGGCTATGCCGAGTTATAACGTCATGGGCCTCGCCAAGGCCAGCCTGGAGGCAAACACGCGCTATATGGCGCAGAGCCTTGGTCCTGAAGGACACCGGGTCAACGCAATTTCAGCCGGGCCGATCAAGACACTGGCGGCTGCCGGTATTTCACAGTTCAGAAAGATGCTTGATCATGTAAAGGGAACTGCCCCCATGAGACGCACTGTCACCATAGAAGACGTGGGCAACGCGGCAGCCTTCCTGTGCTCTGACCTTGCAGGAGGAATCACCGGCGAGATTACCTATGTGGATGCGGGTTATAACATCCTGGGTATGGCTGAACTCGGAAGAGACGCCGTACAGGAAGAATAGCAAGATCCACTATCCGAATAAAAAAGGGTGCGTAATTACTACGCACCCTTTTTTAATTGTTCAACCCGGCAGGTGCCGGAACATCGAAACTCAGAACCGCATTATTTGATCCGGTCTTCAAACACCTCAACATCTGCAGATGCCCGCAACTGACGCATCAATGCGGCAGTTTCCATGCTTGCGCTACCGTTGGCGATGACCCTTTCGTACTGCTGCAGAGCCAGCGCCGGCCCATCGTCCAGTTCACCTTGTACAACCGAATCCAACTGGACAATTGCAAATCCGTTGCTGGTTGGCAAAACGGCCTCAACGGCTACACCTTCAACAGGTTTCGGTAAACGGAAAACCTCTTTAACCAGCAAGGCATCAGGTTCAATTGAACTGCGTTTGACCGCCTCGTGACGTCCATAAACCAAGCCGGCTTCGCCAGCTAAAGCTTCGAGTCCGTTATCGCCGCTCTGTAAAGCTGCCAGCAATTCATTGGCCTTGGCATTCGCCGTATCACGGGCCAGGTTGTCAGCCAGTGTTGCGATAATTTCATCACGCACTTCTTCTATTGGCTTCAAGGCAACCGGCAGGTGCTCTTTGAGCCTGATCATGACCAGGCGGTTCTCATCCAGGTTAATCGGGTCACTGACCGATGCTTGCAGTAACACCAAATCAGAAAAAGCTGCCTCGACAACCTCAGGACTGGCGGCAACTCCCTCACCACCGGCGCGCGTGAAAGGACCGGCAACATTTACCGGCAGCCCCAAAACCAGGGCAGCGCTCTCCAGCGTTGTCGGGTCTTCATAAATGAGGTCTACAAGCCGGTCCGCCTGCTCGAGAAATGCGCGGGCCGCATTTTCTTCTTCATATTCCCTGACCAGTGTGGCCCGGGCTTCTTCAAAACTCATACCGGTTGATTCACGTATGTCTTTCAACTGTATCACATGCCAGCCAAAACCCGTCTGCACCGGCTCGGAAATTGGTGCTTCCATCGACAATTCATACATGGCATTCTCGAAAGCCTGTACCATCACGCCCGACTCTACCCAGCCCAGATCACCACCTGATGCTGCAGAACCCGAGTCCTGTGAGTTTTCAATTGCCAGTGTGGCGAAGTCTTCACCTTCCCGTGCACGTATGGAAAGATCTTCGGCAGTCTGCCGGGCCGTTTCAATTTCAGCCTCGCTCGCATCAGCTGCTACTTGTATCAGAATATGTGATACCTGCCGTTGCTCGGGGCTTATAAAACGCGCCTTTTGTGCTTCAAACTGGTCACGCAGGATATCCTCCTCCGGTGGTGGTCCGACCGGCAAAGAAGCCGCATCCAATTCGACATACTCGATAATAACCTGTTCCGCAGATTGGTAATCTTCAGCGTGTGTGTCATACCAGGCAGCAATATCAGCTTCACTGAACTCCGCAGGCGGCTCTGCCATGTCAGCGGGCACCAAAACTGCGTTGAATGTCCGTTTTTGATCAAGCAAACCCACAAACTCCTTAACCTCAGAAGACGTCGCGATGCTGCTCTCAGCAATGTTTTTGGGCAACTCGGTAATCACAAATTGCGAACGCATCTCTGATTGAAATTGTTTAGGGGTCATTCCCTGTGAGAGCAATCTGCTCTGATACACGTCAGCATTGAATTGACCATCTACCTGGAAGGCCGGTATCTGACGAATCTCTTCAGCCAGCGTGGCATCATCGACATCAAGCCCCATGGACTGCGCGGCCTGGGTAATCAGTTCCTGGTCAATCAGACTGTCCAGATGCTGACGACGAATGACCAGCTGGTCGAACTGTACCGGGTCATATGCAGCGCCCATAATGGACTGCATCCGTCTGCGGTAATTAGAGAAACTCTGGTTGAAATCATTGGTTGAGATTTCAGTTTCATTGACCCTGGCAACGATATTTCCGCTACTGGAAGTGAAGTATTCGTTTACACCCACCAAGGCAAACGGAACGATCAGTATGCCCAGGATCGCAAACGCGAGAACCCCGGTCAGTCTTTCACGAATCGATTGAAGAACCATGCTTTAACAACCTTTCCAATTCAAAATTCTCATAAGAAAAAGGCGCCTTGAAGGCGCCTTTGTCTTTCATATGGCGGAGTGGACGGGACTCGAACCCGCGACCCTCGGCGTGACAGGCCGATATTCTAACCAACTGAACTACCACTCCTCGTACGATGGTGGGTGCTGAGGGGATCGAACCCCCGACCCTCGCCTTGTAAGGGCGATGCTCTCCCAGCTGAGCTAAGCACCCCCGCCCGAAGGCGCGCTAGTTTACGGCATCCTTAAGGGCTTTACCAGCCTTAAATGAAGGATTATTTGACGCTTTGATTCTGATGGTTTCACCGGTGCGCGGGTTACGACCAGCACGTGCTTCACGATGTTTAACAGAAAAAGTACCGAAGCCAACCAGGGATACGGAATCTTTCTTTTTCAGCGCTTTGGTTACAGCAGTTGTAAAACCGTCGAGAGCCCGACCGGCATCCGCTTTACTCAGACCGGAATCGGCCGCAATTGCATCTACTAAATCAGATTTATTCATTTATGCACTCCATTTTTTTAAGTTTCGATTGTGTATGGTGAAGACTTGAACATGATCTTCAGCGTCTAACCCCCACTGAAAAATCCGCTGATTACGAAAGTTGACTAAACTCCCGCAAGGCCTTACAAATAAAGGCCTGCAAGCCGAACAGCCATGTTAATACACGACTCTGTCACGACGCAACAGGTATTAAGCAATAACTCAACTTTTTGCATTAATATCGACGTCCAACTGACTCATATAACTAAGAAGACTGATTTTTGACGATTGAAAGAAAAAAAATAATTCTGTCAATATTTCAGCCAATCACCTGTTGGTTGAAATGTTTTGTGAAGAATTTCGGGTCTCAAAAACATTACCCCGCGTTTTACCGCAGGGTAAATTGTCAATGTGGTCTGGTTTCTGTCTTGGCAACTTCTGTAAGCGAAGTTTTCGGTCCGACGGCCCCGGATGACGGCTTGGGTAATTCAACCAACGCGATCGCAAGTACTTCATCGATGGTTGAGACAGGTTGGATATCCAGTTTACGCAGGATGTTTTTTGGAATATCTGCCAGATCCTTCTCATTTTCAGATGGAATAATAACGGTTTCGATACCACCTCGGTGTGCTGCCAGGAGTTTCTCTTTCAAACCACCAATCGGCAGTACCGTACCGCGAAGTGTAATTTCTCCAGTCATGGCAACCGTAGCGCGCACCGGAATTTTGGTTAAAGCCGACACCAGCGCTGTACACATACCAACACCCGCACTTGGGCCATCCTTGGGTGTAGCACCTTCCGGAACATGCACATGTAAATCAAACTTCTGATAGAAATCCGGATCCAGACCGAGATCCTCCGCCCCGCTCCTGACCACCGTCATGGCGGCCTGGATCGATTCTTTCATTACATCACCAAGCTGACCGGTCTGCTCCAGTTTACCTTTACCCGGCATCAACATTGCTTCAATCTGCAGTAGCTCTCCACCCACCTGTGTCCAGGCGAGACCAGTCACCTGGCCAACGGCATTATTTTCTTCAGCAAGACCATAACGAAACTGTCGCACGCCCAGGTAGGACTGCAGGTTACGTGCCGAAACAGGATACCTTGCCGAGCTTTTTATCAAGTGCCAGTTTCTTAACCGCTTTACGACAAATCTTGGCGATCTCCCGCTCCATGCTACGTACACCGGACTCACGTGTGTAATAACGGACAATATCAACCAATACCTGGTCGCTGATCTGCATTTCGGTCTCCCGCAAACCATGTTGTTCCATTTGTTTGGGTAACAAATACTTACTCGCGATATGCAACTTCTCATCTTCTGTATAGCCGGGGATACGAATAACCTCCATACGATCCAGAAGCGGACTGGGGATATTCAGCGTATTGGCAGTCGCCACGAACATCACGTCGGATAGATCAAAATCCACTTCAAGGTAATGGTCATTGAACGTGTGATTCTGTTCCGGATCCAGAACCTCCAGAAGTGCTGAGGAAGGATCACCCCTGAAATCCATGGACATCTTGTCCAACTCATCGAGCATGAACAACGGATTACGTGTACCCACCTTGGCCATGTTTTGCAGTACGCGGCCTGGCATGGAACCGATATAAGTACGCCTGTGACCGCGGATTTCCGCCTCATCACGTACTCCGCCCAGTGACATACGTACAAACTTGCGACCGGTTGCCCTGGCAATGGAACGTCCCAGGCTGGTCTTGCCCACACCCGGTGGTCCGACCAGGCACAAAATAGGCCCTTTTATGACTTTTACCCTTTGTTGTACGGCAAGGTATTCAAGAATCCGTTCCTTGACCTTCTCCAACCCATAGTGGTCGGCTTCAAGTATTGCCTCAGCGTCTGCGAGGTTTTTGCGAATGCGACTGCTTTTTTTCCACGGCACATTCAACATCCAGTCAATATAATTTCTGACCACGGTTGCCTCGGCCGACATCGGTGACATCATTTTCAGCTTGTTGAGCTCTGATGTAGCCTTCTTTTTGGCCTCGGCACTCATGCCGGCTTCTTCAACCCGGCGTGTCAGGTCATCCATATCGTTAGGCGCGTCATCCATATCACCCAGTTCTTTCTGAATCGCCTTCATTTGTTCGTTCAGATAGTATTCCCGCTGGCTTTTCTCCATTTGGGTTTTAACCCGGCCACGGATACGTTTCTCCAACTGCAGCACCTCGATCTCACCATCAACCAGGGCCATGAGTTTTTCCATGCGCTCAGCAACACTGCCCATTTCGAGCAATTCCTGCTTTTCTTCAAGCCGGATGCTCAGATGCGCAGCCACGGTGTCTGCAAGACGACTTGGATCCTCAATACCAGCCAACGTGGTAAGCAATTCAGGTGGAATCTTCCGGTTCAGTTTGACGTATTGTTCAAACACGGATACCAACGAACGCATGGCCACATCGAGTTCCTGGGGAGTACGGCTCTCATCAACAGGAAGCAGGTCCCACCAGGCTTCAAAATAACCATTCTCATCAATAAATTTATTGATTCTGACTCTTTCACCACCCTCAACCAGCACCTTGGTGGTACCGTCCGGTAATTTCAGTAACTGTAAAACGGTTGCCAGTGTGCCTACTTCAAACAGGTCGGTTTCGGCCGGATCATCAATTTCTGCGCTTCGCTGCGTAACCAGTATGATACGCTTGTCGATATTCATGGACTGGTCAAGCGCCAGGATCGAACGGTCACGTCCAACAAACAGTGGAATGACCATATGGGGATAAACCACCACATCGCGCAGCGACAGCACCGGCGTGGGTTGCATACTACCTTTCTGCTCAAGTGAAGGTGAATCTGGGCTCACTGTTTCAGGTTTTGTTGTTTCGGACTTTGCCATCATATTCCTTATCAATCATGCCGCTTGTCGAGTGTCGAAAACCGGCCTGTCAAACAAATGTAATTCAGGGCGAAGCGCCCTTCAAGTTATTCAGGGCAAATATGGGCTCGGGATTGGAAAAATCAATACTAAAGTCAGCGGGACTTACAATTATATGGACTCATGTTCACATTTGCGTAGACATAACTGCGTGTCAGCGACGTGGGAACATAGTCGTGAAAATTAAACGAAATGCTTATAGGCCAGGCAAGCAAGCCTGCTGGCTGATGCCCTTATTCTGACTTGAATTGCAGGTCAAAAACTACGGCTATTCGCCCGAAACTGCACTGGAAGGCAAATTCTCATAAACAATAAATGGTTCTGACTCACCATCGATGACACTTTCATCGACCACGACCTTGGAAACATTCTCCAATGACGGTAATTCATACATGCTGTTGAGCAATGTACTCTCCATGATGGTGCGTAAACCACGGGCACCCGTCTTGCGGGCCATGGCACGCCGGGCGATGGCCTGCAATGCTTCTTCCCGGATGTCCAGTTGAGCGCCTTCCATATCAAACAACTGCTGATACTGTTTAACCAGGGCGTTCTTAGGTTCGACCAATATTCGTACCAGGGCGGTTTCGTCCAGCTCCTCAAGCGTGGCAACAACGGGTAAACGACCGACAAACTCCGGAATCAAACCGTACTTGACCAGATCTTCCGGTTCCACATCCAGCAGCAGTTTCCCGATGTCTTTTTCGTCTTCATGACTACGCACTTCTGCTGCAAAACCAATACCGGATGCTGAGGAGCGTGACTGAATCACTTTTTCCAAACCGGAAAATGCACCACCGCAAATAAACAATATCTGACCGGTATCAACCTGCAAAAACTCCTGCTGCGGGTGTTTACGACCACCCTGTGGAGGTACCGAGGCAATGGTGCCTTCAATGAGTTTTAACAGTGCCTGCTGTACGCCTTCACCGGAAACGTCACGGGTGATGGAGGGGTTTTCTGCCTTGCGTGAGACCTTGTCAATTTCGTCAATATAAACGATGCCGGTCTGTGCCTTGTCAACATCATAGTCACATTTCTGTAACAGTTTCTGAATAATATTTTCAACATCTTCACCGACATAACCAGCTTCAGTCAGCGTTGTTGCATCGGCAATGGTAAACGGAACGTTAAGCATCCTGGCCAGTGTCTCAGCCAGCAGGGTCTTTCCGGAACCCGTTGGCCCGATCAGGAGGATATTGCTCTTGGACAGTTCTATGTCATCTTTTGAACGTTTTGGCTCAAGACGCTTGTAATGATTGTAAACAGCGACAGAAAGAATCTTCTTCGCGTGTTGCTGACCAATGACATAATCATCAAGGAACGCGTGAATGTCTTTGGGTGTGGGAAGTTTTTCACGTTTATCTGAACCGGCTTCATCCAACTCTTCACGGATGATGTCATTACATAGCTCAACACACTCGTCACAGATGTAAACACTGGGTCCTGCAATCAACTTGCGAACCTCATGTTGGCTTTTACCACAGAACGAACAATAGAGAATTTTGCCGTCGTTGTTTGTGTGTTTTTGATCGTTCATTTCAATTTTCCCTGCATCCTGCGGAAAATACTACTATTTTTTGCTTCCGGAGTCATCCTTTCGACTTTCGATTAATTCATCGATCAGTCCGTACTCCTTGGCCTCAGCGGGACCCATGAAATTATCACGCTCGGTATCGGTCGCAATTGTCTCAACAGACTGCCCCGTGTGGAACGCCAGGAGGTCATTCAACTGCGAACGTATCTTGAGAATTTCACGGGTATGAATTTCGATATCGGTTGCCTGCCCCTGGTAACCACCCAGTGGCTGATGAATCATCACCCGCGAGTGCGGCAGACAATACCGCTTGCCCTTGGCACCGGCGGTGAGCAACAAAGCGCCCATACTGGCAGCCTGCCCGACACACATGGTGCTGACATCAGGTTTGATAAATTGCATGGTGTCGTAAATAGCCAGACCCGCGCTGACTGAGCCACCGGGGCTGTTGATATACAAGTTAATATCCTTGTCCGGATTTTCGGATTCCAGGAACAAAAACTGGGCCACAATGACATTTGCAGTGTGGTCGTCAACCGGCCCAACCAGAAAAACCACCCGCTCCTTTAGCAAGCGGGAATAAATGTCATACGCACGTTCGCCACGTGGAAGTCTGCTCAACCACCATGGGCACAAGATTCAATGCACGTGTTTCATTATTCATTTTACTGACCCGCCGCCTGTGTTGCTGCATTGATGACTTCCTGAAAACTCATCGATTTATCCGTCACTTTAGCGTTATTCACGACCCAGTCAACCACCTGGTCCTCCAACACCGAGTTTTCCACAGACTGCAACAAGCGCTGATCGCTGTAATACATCTTCACAACTTCCTGTGGCTCTTCGTAGGTCTGGGCGATTAACTCAATGGCCTCACGCACCTTGGGACCATCAATTTTGATCTTATTCTGCTGGGCGATTTCAGCAAGCAAAAGACCGCTTCGAACCCGTTTTGTCGCGGGTTCTTTGAAGTGGTCAAGCATTTCGCTGGTTATGTCAAGCTTGGCCCCGCGTAACATCTGCTGCAACATGTTGTGGGCTTCATTGGTGACGATACTGGCTGGCACCTCAAGGTCCGGGTGCATTTCCAGCAAACGGTCAGCCAGTTGCGCCTTGAGCTGGGTGCTGACTGCCTGACCCAATTCACGTTCAAGGTTTTTGCGAATTTCTGTCTTAAGCTCTTCAACATCGCCACTGTCAACGCCGAACGACCTGGTAAACTCCTCATCGACCTCAGGTACTTCACTTTCCTGGACCTTGCTCACTGTAAGGGCTACATCGGCTTTTTTGCCGGCCAATGCAGGCTCACGGAAATCGGCCGGGAACTCCAGCTTGAGTTTCTTTTCATCACCCGGGGACATTTTCCGGAGCGCCTTCTCAAGCGCCTCAAACCCGGACTCTCCCAAAATGATCGCCAACCGGAGAGTACCTTCTTCAGGTATCGTCTCTTCATCGGCTGTTGCCGTGTACTCGACCAGAACCTGGTCAGCATCCACCGGTTTGCGGTCGACATCGTTCCACTTGATCCGTTGTTTTTTCAGCGTTTCCAACATCTCCGCAACATCATCATCAACGACACTTACATCCGGCCGTTCAATGGCGATATCACTAACATCAATCGAAGCCAGTTCCGGATAGGTTTCGATGATCGCGTCGATCTGCAGACCCGACTCATCCAGTACCGGTTCGCTCTCCACCCTTGGGTTAGCCGCAATACGCAGTGACTCCTGCTCAACTGCCTGTTGTAAGGCCGATTGTGCGGTTTGCTGGATAACTTCCTGTTTCGCCTGGGGGCCGTAGCGCTGGTTCAGAACACTGAATGGAATACGACCGGGGCGGAAGCCTTTGAGCCTGACCTGCTTACCGATTTCGCGCAAGCGTGCGTCAATCTGCTTTTTAACTTCTTCTGCGGGAACCTGGATTTTCAGCCGCGTTTCTACTGTGCTGATATTTTCAACTGAGACTTGCATGAATAGTGTCAACCTCTTGGTAATGTCTCGTCGTGCCGACCGTGGCGGGCAATATGGTGCGAAAGGGGAGACTCGAACTCCCACGGGTTGCCCCACTGGATCCTAAATCCAGCGCGTCTACCAATTCCGCCACTTTCGCTAAACGTATTCCGAACTGATATCCCGTTCAGGAGCCTATGATTATTGGTGGGCCATGTAGGAATCGAACCTACAACCTGCGGATTAAGAGTCTGACTGCTCTGCCAGTTGAGCTAATGGCCCTTTTAGCCAAAGCAGATTCCATGATCTGCCTTTAAAAAAAATGGGGTGGACGATGGGGCTCGAACCCACGACCGCCGGAATCACAATCCGGAGCTCTACCAACTGAGCTACGCCCACCATTGTTTCTGTCTGCCGTCCTACTATACCATTCGCATGGCTACCATTCGCATGGCGCGCCCGGCAGGCCGTTCCCGGCCATCCTGGCCTACACGGCACCTGCACATCCATGTGCAATGGACTCGAACCTGCAACCCTCGTAAATTAGAGGTTGGTGCCCGAACCATTCGCATGGCGCGCCCGGCAGGACTCGAACCTGCAACCCTCAGCTTAGAAGGCTGATGCTCTATCCGATTGAGCTACAGGCGCATCGTCTTTTATAAAATGGTCGGGGTGGAGAGATTCGAACTCCCGACCCACTGCTCCCAAAGCAGTTGCGCTACCAGGCTGCGCTACACCCCGAAACCGGTTAACCTGTCGATGTTACGGACTCTGCTAATTTGCGTCAATCCATTTCCATCGTTTTGGGCAACTAAAAACCCAATAAATTCAAAAGGCCACCCTGTATTTGGATGGCCTCGAAATGTGGTGCCAAAAATTGGCGCGCCCGGAGAGATTCGAACTCCCGACCGCCCGGTTCGTAGCCGGGTACTCTATCCAGCTGAGCTACGGGCGCGCTGTTTTAACACTGTATCATTCTTCCACATCCGGAGAGATTATTCCGGGCATCCTGCCCTCCACCCTTCGGGTTCGCTGCGCAAGCGCAGTCTCATTCAAATTCGCTCCCGGCGAATTTGTCGAACTCCCGACCGCCCGGTTCGTAGCCGGGTACTCTATCCAGCTGAGCTACGGGCGCGCTGTGTTCCCTCGCGTAACACTACGCTTCGCGAGGGGTGCGAATTATCCGTGCGAGACTCTTAATTGTCAACCGTTGCCGCAGCTCATTTCACATCATTTTGTCCGATCATCGCGAACACCCGTTGAATGAAAACCGGTTTCCATCCGGTATATACTAATGAGTAATCAATTTTCCTTACATCCCTTGACCTTAAGAGAGCGAATTAAATGAAAATATTTCTACTGATGTTATCCATAATAATTCTCAGTTCAGCCCCTGTAGCCACCATCGCAAAGAACAAAAAAGAGATCCCGGAATATACCGTGGAAGGCCTCAAACTGGTACCCAACACCAAGAACATAGCCCTGGTCTGGGCCGAACCAGGTGCAGACCTTTCTCAGTATGATCGCGTTTACCTGACTGAGCCCTACGTGGCCTTTAAGAAAAACTGGAAGCGGGAACAAAATCGCGGATCACTGAGAGTCAGCAGCAGTGACATGGAACGCATCAAGAAAAATGTTTCAGAATTATTTATGGAAGTATTTACCGAGGAACTGACAGAAAGGTGGTTACACCCTTGCAAATGAGCGAGCCGAAGACGTACTGATAGTTAAACCCGCAATTATTGACCTCAATGTCAAAGCACCGGATGTCCGTTCTGCCGGCAGGGTCGAAACATTTACAACCTCGGCTGGATCGATGACACTTTATCTTGAGTTATATGACTCTGAAACCGATGACCTGCTGGCAAAAGCACTGGACCCCAAGGCTGACCGTGATACAGGGATTTATGCAGTGGCAAACAAAGGTGGCCAATTACACAGCAGCAAAACGCATGATGAAGCCCTGGGCGGAAGCACTTCGCAATGGACTTGATGAAGCACGGGACGCCAACAATCAAAACTAGACATTCAGCTTTTTTATAGGTTCTGGTATGGAGTTTTTGCCACCCTTATTCCTGGGGGTGGCTGTGCTCCACTTAATTAATTGGTCCTCAGCCTGTTGACATGGAACCTGCACTAAACAGATAATCCGCTGCCTTTTTTCATGCGCACCCACCTGCTCATTTCCAACATGCGGGATTAACACGGGGTTAGCTGATAAACTGGTGAATGAATCCGGAGAGGTGTCCGAGTGGCTGAAGGAGCACGCCTGGAAAGTGTGTATACGTTTATAGCGTATCGAGGGTTCGAATCCCTCTCTCTCCGCCAAATAACGTCGTAAGACATTGAAATATAGCCCCTTTAATCAGGGGCTTTATTTTGCAACCACCATTGAAGCAGCACCTCCTTAACTACAGTAAATAAATTAGCTAAACTCAAACCTGCGCATAGCGGGCCCTGACCCGAATGTCGTAATATATTCACCATGCAAAACAAACTCACCACTTCCGGGTTACTAAGCCTGCTCGCAGTACTTCTTCTGGCCGCCTGTACCGCCAACCAGCATACACAGCCGCCCGACAAGCTAATTCAGTCCCTGGACAGGGAAACCGCCGACCTTGCCGAGGTTAAAACCGACACCCTGAATCTTACTGAAAAGACTGATAAAAAAAACATACTCGTGGTATTTGATATTGACAATACCCTTCTGGCCATGGAACAGGGTCTGGGCTCCGACCAGTGGTATGACTGGCAAACGCATCTCAGCAAGGAAGATCAATGCAACCCGCACAACGTCGGTGATCGTTTTGCGGTGCAGGGTGCCTTGTATTTTGCCAGTGCCATGCGACCCACCCAGGAAGACGGGGCAGCCCAGGTCAGGGCAATCCAGGACCAGGGTGTGGCAGTGATTGCATTGACATCACGCGGAATGGATTATCAACTACAGACATTTCGCGAACTGCGACGCAATAATTTTAACTTCAGCTATTCTGCCATTGGCCCTGCAGGTGGTTATGACGAGCCTTTTATGCCGGTGGAAAACGGGCGTCTTTCACTCTATGAAGATGGTGTATTTCTAACCGCCGGACAACATAAGGGTCAAATGCTGTATGCCCTATTGGAGAAAACCGGCACCCGCACTGCCTGGCGTTATCGTTATGGCCGATGACAAGCAGAAAAACCTGGATGCGGTAAAAGAGACTTTTTCCGCGTTGAATATTCCGGTGCATGCCTGGCGCTATACCGGTGAAGATCAGAATGTCAGGGAGTTCAACCCTGATCAGGCTGATCGCCCAGTGGAATGCCATTGATGATGCCTTACGCCAAATTCAGCAGGTACTGGGACCGGATAATTATGATTTGAGCGGTGCCGTGCTGCCACCGGAGTGTGACCAGCCACTGTCATCGTCGCCTGTCTCGGGTGACTGACCCAGTACTTCACCTTCGGTATTAACCCCCAAGCCTGAAACCGTGCGGTTGGCGTAGGCGAAAGTAGGCGGTCACCTGGTTTATTTCCAGGATTTCGCCGTCATCAAAACCCGCATTGCGCAGGCCGTCAATATCCGCTTTCTCAACCTGACCCGGTATTTGAGTCAGCTTACGCGCATAAGCCAGGCCCAATTGCTCACGTGGTGTAAATGGTTCACCGGGTTCATTGCGTTCAAGGGACAGGACATAAGCATTAAAATCCAGAGATTCCGCTTTCAGCAATCGTTTCAAACCCTCGGCGTGATGAGTCGCACAATAGGTACAGCCGTTGAGCCGGCTTACCAGAACACCGATCGCCTCCAGGTACCACTCCGGCAAACGGTTACTGCTGTGATGTAAAACCGCCTTGTAAATTGCCATGTGGCCTTCGAGCGTGTGCGGTCGCAAACTGTGTATCTGCAGCACGTTGTCCACCTGCCCGTCCGGTGCCTGTGACACGTTGATATATCCTTTGCAGACGACCACTCGCCTGGCCGGGTTCAATCACGTTTATAAATGCCATGAATCCTGTTCCTCCTTCCGGTGCGTCAAAATCCTTCACATTCAGAAGCGACAATCCGATCCTGCAAACTCAATAATCTCACCTGAGAGTGAGCCTGGCGCACTCAATGCCGTTCGCCTGTTTGTACTATCATACCGACTTTCAAACCAAATAAATCCTATGCGCCTGACTCATTCACTTTTCCTGTTGCTTTGCAGCCTGGCACTTTCTCACCCTGCCCTGGCTGTTGATGACAGCTCGTCAGCAAATCCGTTTTGCGACCTTTAACATTGCCATGGGGCTTGAGTCGGAAGGTGAGTTGTATCAACGTCTGAAGTCGGGAGAAGATGAGGCGCTCAAGAAAGTCGCGGCCGTTATCCAGAAGGTCAGACCGGATGTACTGTTGCTCAACGAATTCGATTATTTTGAACTCGATTCGGCCCTTCTTTTCATAAACAACTACCTCGACACACCACAGTTTGGAAATGAAGCCATCAGTTACGCCCACGCCTTGAATGGTGCGGTCAATACCGGGGAGGATAGCGGTCTGGATCTGAACGGTAATGGTGTTTTGGGAGAACCTGGAGACGCCTGGGGTTTCGGCAGGTTTCCGGGTCAGTACGGGATGATGGTTCTGTCCCGTTTTCCGCTGCATTTGCAACGAAGTTTCCGCTTGTTCAAATGGAGTGATATGCCGGACGCGATGATGCCATTAAACCCTGATGGTTCTGACTGGTACCCGGATGCGATCCGCAAAGAACTCCGTCTCAGTTCCAAAAACCACTGGGATATCGAAGTGAAAATAAACGACCAGTCGGTTCACTTTCTTGTCAGTCACCCGACGCCACCGGTATTTGACGGCCCGGAAGACCGCAACGGTGCGCGTAACCACGATGAAATCAGGTTGTGGGCCGATTACGTGGATCCGCAGCGTTCAGCGTATATCTACGACGATACCGGTATCAATGGTGGCTTGCCGGACGGCTCGAAATTCATCATCGCCGGCGATCTGAATGCCGACCCGGTCGATGGCGATTCCAGTGCCCGGGCCATTCTACAGTTACTGGAGCACCCGAAAATCGATGCCAGCTGCGTGCCGCTAAGCGAGGGTAGCGAGGAAGCAAGCCGTGAACAAGGCGGAAAAAACCTGCAACACCAGGGTAATCCGGCGTCGGACACCGGAGATTTCAATGATAAATATACCGGCAATATGCGTATTGATTACGTATTACCCTCAGCAACACTGAAAGTGATCGGATGCGGCGTGTTCTGGCCGGCTTCAAACCAGCCCGGACATGATCTGACCGATGTCTCTGACCACCACCTGGTATGGCTGGACATTGAACTGTAGGGGTAAATGTTTGCCACCATCTAACAGCTGCCCTATAATCAATCATACGCCCGCTGCAGCAGTTGCCCGACTCTCCGGTGCAAAGCCTATCTTAAAACCTGCTCTCTCACCCGCTTGATCTGATCCCTTATTTCCGCCGCTTCCTCAAATTCCAGCATCTGGGCGTGGTGGATCATCTGCTTTTCCATTTCCGCGATCGATTTGCCCAGTTCCGCCGGGCGCATATGCTGATACTGCGCGGCGGTCTCTGCCACTTTTCGCTGCTGATCCCGTTCCGCAGGTGTTAACGAACGTGCATCCTCCATGATGTCGCTGACTGCCTTGACGATGCTTTTCGGGGTAATTCCATGCTCCTTGTTATATTCACGTTGTTTGTTGCGGCGACGGTCCGTCTCGGCGATAGCACGTTGCATGGAACCGGTCACCTTGTCGGCATAGAGAATGGCTTTGCCCTTGATATTACGGGCAGCCCGGCCGATCGTCTGGATAAGCGAAGATTCTGATCGTAAAAAGCCCTCGCGATCAGCATCCAGTATCGCGACCAGCGACACTTCCGGCATATCCAGCCCCTCCCGGAGCAGGTTAATACCCACCAGTACGTCAAACTCACCCAAACGCAGATCGCGAATGATTTCTACACGCTCTACGGTTTCCACGTCAGAATGCAGATACCTCACCTTCACACCATGATCAGCCAGGTATTCGGTCAGATTCTCGGCCATTCGTTTGGTCAGGGTCGTAATCAGCACCCGGTCACCGACGGCAGTCCGTCGTGTAATTTCGGATAGCACATCATCGACCTGGCCGGCTACCGGACGTATTTCGACTTCCGGGTCAATCAGACCGGTCGGACGCACAACCTGCTCAACGATTTCACCTGAACGTTCCAGCTCATAGGGCCGTGGCGTGGCTGATACAAAAACAGTCTGACCCGCCCTTTGCTCCCATTCATCAAACCTGAGCGGCCGGTTATCCAACGCGGAAGGTAACCTGAAACCATAGGTGACGAGATTTTCCTTTCGTGACCTGTCGCCTTTATACATACCACCCAATTGCGGAACCATGACGTGACTTTCATCGAGAATCAGCAAGGCATCATCCGCCGAGATAGTCAAACAAGGTTGGTGGTGCCTCGCCCTGCCCCACGCCCGGTCAGGTGCCGCGAATAGTTTTCAACGCCATTGCAGTAGCCCAACTCCAGCATCATTTCCATATCATAGAGCGTGCGTTGCTCCAGGCGTTGGGCTTCAACCAATTGCTGGTTTTCCCGTTGATAGGCCAGCCGCTCTTTCAGCTCGGCACTGATCGCGGCAACCGCGTCGATCACCGTTTGCCTTGGTGTTACGTAGTGTGACTTCGGAAAAACCGTCACCCGTTGCATCTTGTTCACCACTTCACCGGTCAGCGGGTCAAACTGGGAAATGGATTCAATTTCCTCATCGAACAACTCGATACGTATCGCGCTGGTTTCCTCATCACCGGGAAATATATCAATAACCTCACCACGTACACGGTAGGTTCCCCGGCGGAGCTCCAGGTCATTGCGACTGTACTGCATCTCGGCCAAACGCCGCAGGATACTGCGTTGATTGATGATCTCACCAACGGACAAATGCAGCACCATGCTCAGGTACTGGGTCGGGTCGCCGAGACCGTAAATAGCGGAAACCGTCGAGACGATAATCGTGTCACGCCGTTGCAACAGGGCCTTGGTGGCCGACAGACGCATTTGTTCAATATGTTCGTTGATGGATGCGTCCTTCTCAATATAGGTGTCTGACGAAGGCACATAGGCTTCAGGTTGATAGTAATCGTAATAGGAAACAAAATATTCAACCGCGTTTTCAGGAAAATAACTACGAAAATCACCATAAAGTTGTGCCGCCAGTGTCTTGTTGGGTGCCATAACCAGGGTGGGTCGCTGCAGATCCTGGATGACATTGGCCATGGTAAAAGTCTTACCCGATCCGGTCACGCCAAGCAATGTCATGTCTTTCATGCCACCACGTAATCCAGACGTCAAAGCACGTATGGCTTGCGGCTGGTCACCGGTCGGCTGATATTCACTGGTAAGTTTGAAAGGTTTGTTTCGCAAAGTTAGTTTCTTCGTAAGCGGCCAAACTTGTTATTATAGCGCCCCTATTTAATTTTTAGCTCCCTGGAGAAACCATGAAATACCTAATTTCCTTAATCCTGCTCCTGTCAATTTCATCCACTGTCTCCGCACAGACCGCACTCGACGAGCAGATAGCACTGACGCGCCAGTCAGCCCACACGGATCGCAAGATCATCATCATGGGCAATATGACCTTCACAGCCGATGAAAGCGCGCAGTTCTGGCCGGCATGGAATGAATACCGGGCGGCGGCGGCCGCCAATGGCGACAGAACGCTGGCTCTGATCAAAAATTTTGCAGCGAACTACGAGAACATGACCGATCAAAAAGCCAATGAAATCATGACTGACCATTTTTCAATAGAGATGCAAAACCTTGTGATACAACAGAAATTCTCCCAGGAACATCAACAAGTTCATGCCGGCAACAAAGGTCATGCGTGTCATCCAGATTGAAAATAAACTGGACGCTGCCATCGATCTGCAACTGGCAGCAGAGATACCGTTAGCCCGAGTAGGCGAAAAGCAAACCAGGTGAAGAACAACAGGGATGAGGTTTCTCGTCCCTGTTGCAAAAATGTTGTTATCATATTCACGATTCAGGAGCGTCTGACTCCTTACACATCATGTTTCATATTCAGGGTGGTGCGTGATGCAGACGCACCCATTTGCTTTGTCAGATCGGGGAATTTATACACGTGTCGTTTAAAATATCCAACCGCGTCAGCCAAATCAAGCCGGCCGCGACGATTATGGTCAGCATGAAAGCCATCGAACTCCGTGCCCAGGGCCGGGACATTATTTCACTGGGTTTTGGCGAACCGGACTTCGACACCCCTGAACACATTAAAAAGGCAGCGATTGATGCCATCTGGCAGGGCAAAACAAAATATCCGCCGGTGGATGGCACGAAAGAACTGAAAAACGCTATCGTCACCAAGCTACGAACAGAAAACCAGCTCGAATACGAAGCCAAACAAGTCATCGTTTCCAACGGGGCCAAACAGAGCCTGTTCAATTTGTTGACCTCGTTGCTCAATCCGGGTGATGAAGTCATCCTGCCTGCCCCGTACTGGGTTTCCTACCCGGACATGATCAAATTGGCTGAAGGTCAGCCGGTAATTTTGAACGCGACTGCTGAAAATGACTTCAAAATCTCCGCCAAGCAACTGGAATCATCCATAACCGACAAAACCCGGCTGCTGATCATCAATTCACCCTCCAACCCCACCGGCAAGGTCTACAGCGAGGATGATTACCGTGAACTGGCGGAAGTGCTGCTTGAATACCCCAAGATCATGATCGTCTGCGACGATATTTATGAACATATTTACTGGGGTGAAAAGCCCTATCGGACACTGTTGAATGTCTGTCCTGAACTGAACGAACGCACCGTGATCGTCAACGGTGTGTCCAAAGCCTATGCAATGACCGGATGGCGGATTGGATACGCAGCAGGTCCACAGGAAATGATAAGCGCAATGCTCAAAGTCCAGAGTCAAAGCACCTCCGGTGCCTGCTCAATCTCCCAGGCGGCGGCAACAGCCGCGCTTGAGGGCCCACAGGACTGCATCGCAGCAATGCGGACTGAATATAAACGCAGATATGAGTACCTGCTTGATGCGCTTAACGGCATCGAAGGGATTGAATGCGAGGACTGCGATGGCGCCTTTTATGCGTTCCCTTCATTCAAACCCATCATCGATCGTATGCCGGAGATCCGTGATGATGTAGAACTGGCCGCCTGGATGCTTGAGCACGCTGGCGTGGCCATGGTACCGGGAACCGCTTTTGGTGCACCGGGACACCTGCGTCTGTCCTATGCCACCAGCATGGAAAATCTACAGGCCTGTGTCCAACGCATCAGCGACGCGATTGAGTCTCTGAATTAGAGACTTTTATCCACCAGGATCAGCGTCTTTTTCCAGATGAGGCGTGTATCCCCTACAAGTATTAAGTCCCGCTCTCACGCCAGTGAACCGGACTTTGCTATTACCCGCCACACCATTGTTCGATAAATTTCACCTTATGAAACAAGGGCAACTGAAAGGCTTCACGGCACTTGAATTAATTATCACCATGGCCATCGTAGCGATTCTTTTAACCACGGGTGTCCCCGCTTTCAAGAATTACAGTTGGAACCTGCGTATGAAAACTGCGATGGACGTTCTGCAAACAGACCTGAACCTGGCGCGTGGTCGTGCGATCAGCCATAACATCCAGACAATTATCTGCCCAGCGACCGACGGTAGTGATTGTTCCGGACAATCGGCATGGCAGGCAGGCTGGATTGTATTTAGCGACCTCAACGGTGACCGTCATAAACAGGAAGGAGAGCCCCTGCTAAAACACAACGGGAGTGTGGACCTGCTGAATATCAGTAGTTCCAATTCACGTCGCAATTTGCGCTTCTATCCCAATGGCAGCGCACCGGGAAGCAACGCTTCTATCGTCTTCTGTGATCAGCGTGGCGCCGCTGAGGCTGGCAAGATTACCGTATCCAATAGCGGCAGAATCCGTATGCAAAGGAATGGTATCGAACCGACCGAAAATTGTCCTTGACTCACTCCACCAAAGCGCGGAAAATACCGCGCCTTAAGAGATTCCCCGGTAGCTCAGTTGGTTAGAGCGGGTGACTGTTAATCACTAGGTCGTTGGTTCGAGTCCATCCCGGGGAGCCATATTAAAGAACAAATACAGGAACTTGGCAGAAATGCTGAGTTCCTGTTTTTGTTTATGGGTCATAATATACAACAAGTTGAACAACACGGATAGCCAAGCGTAAGTGACTGGAATTTAAGAGAAATAAAAGCTACCGGCATTTCACGGCTGTCGTATAGAGAATGACCCCACTATAATACGGTAATTGAAACGGAGAGGTGCCAGGGTGGTCGAATGGGCTTGATTCGAAATCAAGTGGTCGGTCTCCGTACCGTGGGTTCAAATAAGAAACCCGCCTTCCGGCGGGTTTTCTATTCGAACGATTTACTTAAACGGCACTATATTTTTTTGCCTTTCCAACACTTGGCAATATCGGTGGCAACATTGCTGGCCGAAGTACCGCGAATACCCTGATCAGTAAGTGAGAGATTGACACAGGTATCATTGGCCTGGCCACCCTGGGCTGTTGCTGTCAGTGTGTAATTCTGATTGGCGTTGGACGTTGTCATACTTACCGTGTAGAGACCATTGGCGGTGGTCGCAGCCGCACCGCAGCGGTTGGCGTCATACTGGTTAAATCTAACGTAAATCCTCTCCTGGCAGGAGGCAACCTCAAGCAGAACATTGATGGCCTCCATACGATTGGTTCGCAAAACATATTGCCGGTAACTGGGTACCGCCAAAGTTGTCAGGATGGCTACCACAGCGATAACGGTCATCAGTTCTATCAATGAAAACCCAAAGGCCCGTTTTAAAACTCTTTTCACTTCATTCCCCCTTTTGAGTTTCACCCGGTCTGACAACACGTGCAAACCAAAACCGGTCATTTCTCACTATTCCAACTTTGCCTGCCGCAACTGAGCTGTTCGGCGGCAGTTTCAATGGTCAGAATGGAACCGTTTGAACCCGTCGTGAACGTATAGGCCCTGGCACTGCCAGCATCACACCCCCGTGCCGAATTAGGCACTGGCGGAAATTCGCTATAGGAGGCATTGAAACCAGGCCTGTCGTCATAAATGATTGCCGGCAGGTTCGGGATACTTGGCGAGAACACACCTGCTGGAGTCTTGTCATCACTCGGATCATTCGGTGTATTCGGGTCCAACATATCGCCAACCCGGGTGACATCAAGATCGCCATCTATATCAAAGACCGGGTAGGCAGGAGCCCCACCGGTGAGTGTGTCCATCACCATGAGCCAGCCCGTTCCACCGGCTGAACACGGGTCATCATCCGGAATCAACGACACGAAGAAAATGATGTTGTCACGTATCACAGGGCGACGAACAATACGCTCACCGGCTGTTGGTAAATCAATATACCAACCACGATCATCCGGGGCGTTGTTATTGTCAAGCCAGTTCGCAGTGTTGCCTGAATCAATAACCCGTACCGCAGCTTTGGACCGAGAAGCTATTGGAGGACAGTTCATTACGGGCGTAGCCAAACGCCTTATGATTGGCGGCTACCAGCGCGGGGCTCAGATCCCAGATTGCATACAATGTCTGTGTCGGTTGCCCGACGTCGGTATTGTCAGCATTTTGAATATATTGCCCGGTACCAAAAATAACCAACTGACCGAAACCTGCACCCATTGGGTGGGCAGCGATGGCCGGACGGTCTGTTATGGGATGGCCACTACCCGCATCAAATAACGCACTGCCACTGAAATCCAGTGCCCACTGGTTAGAATTGGTACTGGAGACGTCGAATTTCCACATCTTGCCATTGCGGTCACCCGCATAAATAGTATCCACCTTGTTGTCACCATCAATATCGGCGGCAGCCGGTGTAAACAGTGCATTTGGATCCGCCAAACTTCCACCCGGAACGGTGATCTTCACATAGTCAGTGCTACTCCAACCGTTGATACCTTCCTCGATGTAGATAATAAACAGGGCGCCGGTACCCGTGGTGGATGCGTGACCATCAGCTTCAGTGTTATTGATTCCGTTGCCAATGATAACAGCCCACTTACCGTTTGCCATGCGTCGTATCTGCGGCTGGCTATACGTGTATCCCAGGTCTGCATCGACCTCGTCGGTGAACTCCCACAGCACATCGTTGGCATCGAAGGTCTCCGGAGTTGTCACATCCAGCGCGAATAGTCCCTGACCACCGGCGCGCAAGGTTGAAGCCACCACAGATTTCCAACTGCCGTTGAAATAAACATCACCGTATTCAGGCTTCCCGTCAACATAAAAACCATGAGAATAATCAGGATCAGTCAATTGAGGCAGATTTGCGATCACCTTGTCCGGAACGTAGGCAAATAACTCTTCACCATCCGACTCCCGTATGGCATGCAGCATGCCGTCATTGGCGCCGAAGTAGATGACCCCGGTTCTGCCGACATAACTGTTGAAAAAGTTTTGATAATTATCAAAGGAATAGAAAAAAGGTGGATAGCCCACGTATACAGGGTCTGAATTGACAACGTCGCCCATCTTATGGGTACGGTTACGGAAACCCCCGCTCCACTTGACTCCTCCTGGCTGGAATCACCACGCACATATCTCAGTCGATCGGTACCCAGGTTGTCCGTGACGCCATTGGCATCAGTGTTTAACAGGCTTGTTGATCCTGTGGAAATGGAACTCCACTCAAAAGCCGTACCCGTCGGTGTAATTGCTATCATTATTCCAGGTCCAGACATCCCGGCCACCGGCATTGGAACTGAGCTGTGCGTTACTTTTAGCACTCAACAGGGTATTAGCATTCCAAATGGGGGAACCACCCAGTGTGCCGTCACTATTGACCGGGAACGCCAGTAACTCTCCATGCCAGTCATCGGTGTCGAATTTGGCTTGAAATATCCTTGAGGTTGAAGAAATGGAACCTGAGTTAGCTGCAGCAGAGGCCGCTCCACCGATACGTGACCCTATATTTTCCAGCGCGTCCCTGAATGATTCGACCAATCCCTGGGGGGAACCGGCTGCAACGTAAGTACCCTTACTGTTCCAGGCTGCATGCCACATATCGTCAGCCTTGCGCGGATCCCAATATGAGGCCAACGTAGTACTGGTATTCGCATTGGAATACCAGTCAAAGTTATCAGGCACCGTTCCGGAACCCGGCCAACCATCGTTATCAGTATCGGATAACAGACCGGCACTGCCAAAATTGATCGTAAAGGTGACCATGTGTTGATGGGAAGCACTGTCGAAGGAATCTGTAGGTACAGCATCCAGAAGGTCGGTGCGCAGGTCATTCTCGTAATAGTAGCTGGCCACATCGGACAAGCATCGTGGACTGCAAATTATTGTTGCCATAAATCTGTGCACCATCGCCATCGCCACTTCATCGGAGATCCGGAGTTAAATCTGCATCATCATCATTCCGGTGTCGTCATCCCAGTAACCATCCGTGAACAATACGGTGAAGTTTTTCTGGCACGAGTTAATAATTGGCGAATCAACGTTATTGAGAAGGTCAGCGTAATATTTCCCCGCTGTATCCAGACCGCCACGTAAAGGTGTTTGGCCTGCAGCCCTCCTTGTCCCGGTAAGCATTGTCCAGTATGGAGGTGATATGTGCTGAATAGTCAGTCACAGCGGCGTCAGGCATTTGAATTTCGACACCACCATTATTGATGAACCCAAGGCCATAACGATAATCGGGCAGTTCCGTCAGAACCTTACCCAATGCATAATTCGCAACATGTACACGGCGACGGGCATACTCGAACCAATTTGCGATGTTCTGCTGGAGTTCAGCAAGGCTTTGTCCGCCGGTGTGTGCGTCGGTACAGGTTATACTTGTCTTCTTCGCATCCATACCGTTCGTACCTGCACTGGTAATGGAAAACTGTCATCGCAGATTATCGCCGTATTGGTCACCGTGACACGTACATGGGTGTCCCACAAATCAACCTCACCGTTTCCGCCCACGGTCATATCGGTACGGTTCGGTCGCGTACCTGAATAACCCTTGTCATCGATCCAGATATTGTAAGTAAACCCGCCATCTGCACCCAGGTCTCTCCATTGATTGTAATCGCCTTCGTTGCTGTCGGGCCATGAGCGTGATTTATCCCAATCGGAATCATTGTAGGTGGTTGAACCGCCAACCCAGGGTTCATATTCAGATGTGGGATTAAAATAGACGACGTTCAGTGAAGAAGAGCGAATTCGCCAGTCCATGTCCATATCTTTTGTGTCGGCATCACCGGTCGCGTGTCCATCTTGTCTTCGCAACGCTCAACATTGTTGCATTGTTACAATTGCTGCTGGTGCCAAAATAAAAAATAGCGTTTGTATCTTTGCGTATTCGTGGTTTGTTAGGGTTGTTGGAAGCTTCTCTGTAAAACCAGGTCAGCATGCGGGCATCACCTGCCGGGCGGTCATCGCTGCCGTCGGTATGCGCAGTAACTCTTGACGTCTCCGCTGGTATCATTGCCGGTAAAATATGACCGGTTCGAAGCAAAACCATCATAGGCGCAAAGCGTAAAGTGCTGAGGCGCGAGGATTTCCCAGTTCATCGAACCGGAGTCATCCATTTGCATGAATACATTAGGTGTTGACTCGACGGATACGATCAAAGGGACCTCGGGCAGAGTGTAAGGTGCTGCCACGGCCTGACCAGGAAATGTACCGGCCAGTATCGCAAGCAGGCTGCTTGAGAAAGTTATCAATATTTGTGAACGATTCATACGTTACCCCAGTTGTGCATATTATTCATAGCGTTTGGCTACACGGCTCTCTAGTACAGAAAGCGTGGATATTCTGGCCCCGTTAGCGGCCGCGATGACGCGGTAAAATACCCGGCCCTGCTGTGGCCGTCCGGCAAGATCGTCTCTATCAACAAAGCTCTGCTCCAACAGGAAGCGGGGTTGTCTGCTGACACCTGCAATACTGAATGCCGGAGTCGTTACCAGGCCCGTGGACGGGTCGATCCCGTATGACCGGGCATTATTCCAGGTATCGTTGATTCCCCAGGCATCAAGATCCTCAACATTATAAGTAACCAGGTTAGCATCCAGTATCTGGCGCGGATTATTACAATTCTGGGTCGCATTGTTGACCGTCAGGGTCTGGCAGGGGAATGGCCTCGTCAAAGGACTGCGGCTTTGTAGGTAGGACTCGCCCCAGCGCAAGGTCATTTCAGCAGCTTCCGAAGCGATCTTGGCATCACGATAATTGCCCGACATTCGCAGCTGCAGTATTGAACCATTCATGGCATACAAACCAAAAACGGTCATGATAAGGATAAAAACAACACCTAACAACAACACGTAGCCTGCCTGGTTTTGGCGACTCGGAAGCGTGGTGCGTCTGGAAATTTTTTGATTCATTGATTGATCCTATAATTCCAATCACTACTCAAAGCGTGAGGTTACGAATACTGACCTGACCCGAATAGACCCGCCTGATCCGCTGGTCACCGGCGGCAGCAGTGGTAAGGCCGTAAAGGTCAAGCGTACGGGTATCGGCGTCAAGCCGGATCTGTTCCGGTGTGCGCACTGCCATTGCTATTCGCACTGCGACTACATCAAAAAGATTGTTCCAGCCACCGGCATTGACCCATCGGTTAACGCTAAGATCATTAGTCAAATCTTCGCCGTATTGAATTTGCAGGTTCTCTACACCATCGGCCACCGCCGAATTAATCTGTACCGCCAACGCTCCATTGACCGGACCGTAGCTACAATTGTAAATGAGTTGATTATTAACGACGCCAAAGCTAATCAGCCTTTGGTCAAACCGGGGCACATTGACGATTGTCCCATCGGGAAGTGTGACGGGCACAGTCGCGGTGTTATAGGCGCCGAAACAATCCTTATCGAACTCATACTGCAATTCGATGACATCAGAACCGGAACCCGTTCCATTGACGCTGTTATTGGTAAAAGCAAAACCCAGCCTTGGCGGCTCCCAGACTACGGTCCTGTAACCCGCGCGCTGGATTTCCTTGGTCATCAGATTGAACGCGTAACGACCGTTCTCCTGTAAACGGCCGAGTTGCTCCTGACCAAGAAAACTGGCCCGACCGGAAAGAAAAATGACAACCATTGCAACGATCAGAAACGAAACAATGACCAGGGCCACCATCAATTCAATCAGGGATACACCGCGCTGCTTATTTTGCGATAGTCTTTTGTAATTTAATGTATTCATGGGCTTACCACCACAGCATACCGATGAAAAGAGGCGCCAACATCCAATGATTCAGCATCACGGGCATTGCGCCAAAAGATTTTGATTACGTTATATCCATTACCATCGCAGGCGAGTGAGGCGGGTTGTCCGTCATCGGGACTGCTGTCCATGCAGATAAACCCGACACCTGCAGGAAGACCACTGGCGATGCGTTCCCGCCAGGAAGCAAAATCATTGGAGGCCTGTTCCGCAATGGTACAACCACTGTTACCGGTACAAGTTATGGCTGTTGTCGCGCTGGAACTGGTGTTGCTGCCATCATACCAACCACTGGTGTACGCCAGCAGATTGGAGCGCATCATTTCCACGCCAGTCTGCGTATGGGTTACGGCAATACTACCGAGGTTGGCAGTCCCGGATGCCGCCATGCCATTAACCAGTAAAGAGGCAACGCCGACCATTCCCAACGACAGAACCAACAGTGCGACAAGTGCTTCGATGAGATTGTACCCGGCAGAATAGAAACGACCGCCGTAGCGCCTTGATTGCCGTCGTGTTACAACTCGCATGAAATCTTCCCCTATATAACCTTAAAGTCTAACTAACTTACCGTAATCGTGGTAACGGAAACATTGCCGCTGGGTCCGACACTCACTCTTCGACACATTGAAGACTCACTCGAATCGGTATGGCAAACATCAATATTGGAGGTAGCATTCAGGGTGCTGAACCCCGAAGGAGTAAAAAATATCGCCGCAACAGAAGCGCTTTGATCAACCTGATTGTGTGCAGTGAAGGATTTAAGCAATGGCTCGGTATTATCGAAGTCTGAACCCAGGTCCGTATCAATAAACACAAGGATGAACTTTCCCCAGTCATCGACTGAACCGCTACAGGAAGTGCCGTTGGCGCTGGCGCAGACGCCAGCCTGGGTTCCACGTGTAATGGCTTCACTTCGGGCGTTGGACATGGCGCCCGCCAATTCATGTGCCTGGCCCATCAGTTGGTTGCGAGCCAGTGCGCCACGTAAATTCGGTGCGAAAGTGGACATCAACACAGCCGAGATAACCAACACGATCATTAGTTCAATCAGTGTGAAACCACACTGTTGACGTCGATAGGTAGAATGGGAAATTGAGTTCATGACACAACCCTCCTTTCCATCCATGGAAATGTTATAAAAATGTCCGTTAATACTTAAAACTTGATTTAATCGTGATGCTTGAATCAAGTTTGCATGTTCTGAACTAAGTATAATGGATGCCTATTCATACTGTCAGATACAAACATACCGTTTATCAGGAGAACCTTACCGTTTGACTAACCTGCAGACCATATTCAGACAAAAGCAGCTTGAATTCCTCACTTTTTTGTTGACTGCATTCTCCGGATGGGCTTTCTGAGTTTCTTACGCAAAATAGCATTGGTGGTGACTTTTGGTAAAGCAGATAAGCAAGCCGGTTTCTTTTAACAGGTCTTTTTTTACATCCCGGAAGCTTAGAGTCGATAATGTTCAAAACACCGGTTGCCGGAGAAAATCAAGCTTTGTAACTGACTGGCACATCGGATATATTCACGCCTGATATTCCACCCGGGAAAACTATGAAAACACTATTCGCCATCCTGATCACCTTGAGCCTGCTTTCAACAAGTACTTATGCACAGGTTTGGAAACCCAATGTTAATGACAAGCTGGAACTTTCCGTTGCTCAGGCCATTATTAAAGCCAATGAAAGCGACCCGACCCTGACGATGTGGTTTGAAACGGCATACGCCTATGCGGTATTTCCAAGGGTTGGAAAAGGTGGTTTTATTGTCGGTGGCGCGGGCGGTAAAGGCCTGGTCATACGTGGTGATACCACCATGGGCTATACCTCTCTGTCACAGGTCACGATTGGTGCACAGATAGGCGGCCAGGTTTATGCGCAATACATCATGTTCAAGGACCAAACGGCATTTGAACATTTTACCCGTGGTAATTTTGAAATGGGTGCACAAGTATCCGCAGTCGCCGTCACCCTGGGCGCATCAGCCGATGCAAGATATGACAGTGGAGTGGCGGTATTCACCCTCGCAGACGGCGGTTTGATGCTTGAAGCATCCGTGGGTGGGCAAAAGTTTGAATACAACGCCAAGTAGCAAGCACCCTCGCTACTGCAGTCGGGAGGTCATGATGGGTGAGTGACGAAATATTTCGTCACTCCTAAAGCTGATAGGCAAAGGTAAGCACCGCCGACAATACCACCCACATCAGCAAGGTCAGTGGTGTCCCTACCCTGACAAAATCATTGAATTGATAGCCACCTGCATTCATGACCAGCAGGTTGGTTTTGTAAGCCATGGGTGTAATGAAACTCAGGTTTGCACCGAACAGGACTGCCAGCACAAACGGTTCCAGTGGCATACCGAGTTCCTGGGCGATACTGATGGCAATCGGTGTACCAACGACAGCCGCTGCATTATTGGACACGACATTGGTCAGGATGGCCATCAGCAGCATCAGAAATGCCAGTATCCATGCGGGTGAAAGCCCGGTCGACAGATACAGAAAAACCTGCGCGAGGTATTCGGCCCCGCCGGTTTTCATCAGTGCGGAACCCAGTGCCAGCGAGGCAACGATAATCAGTATGACCTGAGCGCTTAGCGCCTGACTCGCTTGCTGCCACCTGATACAACCGGTGCCAATGAGTGCAAAACAACCTAACATGGCGCTCATGGCGATAGGCATGATACCAAGAGCAGCCAATGCCACGATCACTATCATGATAATTAGAGCAAGTGGTGCCTTGCTTGTATGCGGCAGATCTGCCGTGTTGTCGAGAACCAGTAATTCACCACCCACCTTCAAAGTACGAATGTTTTCAGACCTGCCCTGCACCAACAAAACATCACTGGCCCGAAGCTGGCGTTGATTCAGCTCGGCTGTACTGGCGCTAACGACGTCCCCACCACAATGAACAGCCAACAAATCCAGTCCATAGCGCTCTTCCAGACGGGCATCAGCTACCTTGAGACCGCGCAATTGCGAACCACCTGTCACGACGACTTCGGCAAGCTGAAAATGACCGTCATGCGGTACGAAAGACGGGTCGGGTCCTACCGTTAACCTGGCACCCAACAGTGCCTGGTATTCTTTGAGCATATCGACAGTGGCCGAAACCTGGATCTTGTCACCGGCCTTGATCTCAACATCCGGTAACGGCGAAATAAACAGATGCTCATCCCTGAAAACCCGCTTGACACGAATGCCATCCCCGGCCTTGTGAATCAGTTTCGCCAGTGGCTTACCGACCAGGGCATTGCCATCGGGAATCAACAAATGCGCTTCGAACTCCCGGTTGGACAGGTCATCCATGGGCGGTGTACGTTTCGGGATCATACGGGGTGCCACCAACCACAGATAAATGATTGCGATACTCGCGGCAATGACAACGGGCACCATGAAATCAAACATTGCGAAACGTTCCATGCCCATATCCGCCGCCACCGAAACGACCAGCAGGTTCGTTGACGTTCCAATAGTCGTTCCCATACCGCCAAGCAAGGTTGCAAAACCCATCGGTAGCAGCACACCGGATGATGATCGTTTACTGCGTACCGCGGCCCCGATCAGCATTGGCAGCATCAGTACCACGATAGGTGTGTTATTCATGAACGCACTGAGGAAGGCCGCAATCACCAGCGTCAGCAGCAGTGCAAATTTTGGACTCCATTTCCAAAGCCGGGCAAGTCGCCTGGCGACCGGTTCAAGTGCACCGGTCCTGACCAGTGCTTCGCCTGCAATCATCAAGGCACAGACCGCAATAAGCGCTTCGTGGCCAAAACCGTAAAAAAAGGTCATCGGTTCAATCGTCCCGCGGGCGCCTTCAAACGGAAATAACTGGAAACCAACCACCACCATTACAAGAATGGCGAGACTGGATGATTCAAGGTGAATTCTCTCACGGGAAAACAGGAACAGGGCTAAACCGGTCATCAACAACATGACCAGTGCATGCAGGTTGGGCACGTGCGGGAAGTCCATCCGGATATCAGACCTCTGTTACCAACATACCCATACTATCAGCACAAATACACCTGCAGCTAATCCTTTATCAATATTTTCCAGGCTGATACGACTGCATTCAGTTATGTCACTGGTGTTATTTATGCACTTCAAACTTCACCGCAAAGAGTTTGCACTTTACAATGCACCATGCACTTCAATAAATTTCCAAGCCCGCTTGTATTGGCATTACTCGTACTCACTGCCTGTGAACAAAAAGCCGGTCAACAGACTGACGAAGCCGGTTCAGTGCCGGTTACCATGGAACGTACAGGCTGGTTGAAATCCGATGACCTGATGGAAGCCAGTGGTATGCAGGCCAGTTTTTCACGCGAGGGCGATTTTTTCGTACATAACGATGAGGGCGAACCGGTTCTCCATGCCATTGATGAGAGCGGCGCTGATCTTGGTTCTATTGCCATTGTGCCCGCCAAGAACAAGGATTGGGAAGATATCACCTCGGTACCCGTTGACGGAGGCCATTGGATCGTGGCAGGTGATATCGGTGATAACAGGGCAAAGCGAAAGTCCATCAAACTGTATTTTGCCGAAGAGCCCAAAACCGGTGAACACGACCGTTATACCGGAAGGCAGGATTTGAAACACGCATTGACTCTGCAATACCCCGATGGCCCGCGCGATTGTGAATCAATGGCTTATGACCCGGTTGGCAAACAGATCCTGCTGCTGACCAAACGCGACAAACCCGCCCGTTTATATTCTGTAGATCTTGAAACAGCGTTAACGCAGGCGCACGCAGAACTGAAATTTGTGGGTAGCATAGCAAAATTGCGGCCACCAACTTCAACTGACCGTTTTCACTGGGGCGGAAGAACGGACTATATTTCTCAGCCGACCGGTTTCGATATTTCGGCCGATGGCACTGAAGCCGTTATCATCACTTACCGCAGCCTGTATCGTTTTCGACGCGACCCCGGTGAGGACTGGTTAAGCGCACTGCAAAAAGAACCGGAAGAAGTGGTCGGCCCTCCCTCCCCACAAAATGAAGCAATCAGTTATTCTGTTGACGGCAAGGCAATCTACGTGACCACTGAAAAACAACCTGCCCCGGTGTTTCGTTTTGAATTTACGGATGATGAAAACAATAGGGAATAAACTGCACTGACCGATGTGGTCTGTGTAGCTATTTTTTACAACGACAATAACCGGGACCTGTTTATTGTGCACTTAAGAGACATCAATGCCCTGGCTTTCAAGATATGCAACAAAGTCAGATTCCGAGATGATTTTTACACCGAGTTTTTGAGCTTTGGTGAGTTTCGAGCCTGCTGCTTCACCGGCCAGCAAGGTGCTGGTTTTGGCCGATACACTACCGCTTACTTTCGCACCCAGCGACTCAAGCAGGTTTTTAGCCTGTATACGGGGCATCGACAAGGCGCCGGTCAGCACCCAGGTCTCGCCGGCCAGCGGTTGTGCCCCGCCTATCTCTTCAAGTGGCTGCCAGTCGACCCCGGCGTCTTTCAAGGCCTGGATGACCCGGATATTTTTTTCCTGCTGAAAAAAAGCCGCGACGTGACTTGCAACAACCGGTCCCACATCACTGACCTCGGTAAGAGCCTCTTCACTGGCCTCCTGCAATGCTTGCATCGAACCAAAATGAGCTGCCAGCGAGCGCGCCGTCACTTCCCCTACCTCCCGGATACCGAGCGCATAGAGCAAGCGGTCCAGACCGGGCTTTTTGCTGCCTTCAAGGGCCTTCAGTAGATTCTCAGCCGACTTGCCACCCATACGCTCCATTGAGGCGAGCTGCTGATGGTCGAGGTGATAGAGATCGGCCACCGTGTGCACCAGGCCCTGCTCGACCAATTGATCAACCAACTTGTCACCCAAGCCCTCGATATCCATGGCCTTGCGCGTGGCAAAATGACGAATGCCGTGTTTTATCTGGGCTGGACAAATCAGGGCACCGGTACAGCGGGCGACCGCCTCACCCTCTACCCGCTCAACTGCTGAACCGCACTCCGGGCAGGTTTCGGGCATTTGAAATTCCGGCAAATCGGTTTCACGTCTTTGATGAATAGCACGCGCCACCTCGGGAATGACATCTCCCGCCCTTCTCACAACAACCCAATCCCCCACCCTTACGTCCTTGCGGCGAATCTCATCCTCGTTATGCAGCGTGGCGTTTGTCACCGTCACGCCACCGACAAAAACCGGTTCCAACCTCGCTACCGGTGTCAGTGCACCGGTACGGCCCACCTGGATGTCTATGTCCAGCAAACGGGTCAATTCTTCCTCGGCTGGAAATTTATGCGCCAGTGCCCAGCGTGGTGCCTTGCTGATAAAACCAAGAAAGCCCTGCTGATCGAAACGGTCGACCTTGTAAACAACTCCATCAATGTCATATCCCAGGGAAGGCCGCAGGGCTGCCATGCGCTCGTGGTATTGGAGACATCCGTTTAAGCCCTCGACCCGTCTGATCTCAGGGTTGACGGGAAACCCCCAGTCCCGCAAACGTGCCAAAGCTTCGAACTGTGTGTCGGGCAGCTTATCGCGGGTCGCTGTGCCATATGCAAAAAAAGCGAGCGGACGCCTGGCTGTCAGTTGTGAATCAAGTTGTCTCAGACTGCCGGCGGCACCGTTACGCGGGTTAACCAGGGGTTTCTCGCCTTTCTCCAGTGCTTTACGGTTAAAAGCTTCAAAACCGGCCCGCGGCATATAAATTTCCCCGCGTACTTCCAGCAATGACGGCCAGCCTTCGCCGCGAAGTCTGAGAGGTATGGCGCGAATTGTCCTGACATTGGCAGTGACGTCTTCACCCCGTTCACCATCTCCACGGGTTGCCGCAGTGGTCAGAAGGCCACCCTCATAGGTGAGCGAAATGGCCACACCATCGAGCTTGGGTTCCGCCGCGAAAATGATATCGCCACGTTCAAGCCCCTGTTCAACACGGCGATGAAAATCAGCAACTTCCTCATCAGAAAACGCATTACCCAATGACAACATTGGCACGCGGTGGCGTACGGTCCGGAAACCTTCCTGCGGTGTGCCGCTGACACGCTGTGTCGGTGAGTCGGGTGTAAGCAATTCCGGGTAGCGGGATTCAATACCCTCAAGTTCCCGCATCAGGCGGTCATATTCTGCGTCGGGGACTTCCGGGTCGTCCAGTACGTAATAGCTGTAATTGTGATGTTCGATCAAACGTCGCAGTTCATCAGCACGTTTTTGTGCCTGTGTCTGCGTCATGATTCCGGGTTTTTCTGCCGTTCGTATTCGCGCAATTCTTCCTTGATCAGCATGGAGCGCTGCCGCGTGAACACCTGGTGCTGATCGTCCAGCAAATCCGCGTGTAACAGTTCAGCGAGTCTGCGGCTTGTTGCCAACATCGAATCCCAGGCATCCAGCGCATTTCTTGGTCCGGGCAGTGTCATAAACATGGTCACCCCATGGATTTCCATGGTATTCCAGGCACTTTTGTCAAAAGAGCCCGGTTTGGTCAGATTGGCCATGCTAAACACCGGCTCTACATCTTCCTCATGGATACGATGAAAAATGTCATGTTTACCAAATACGAGTCCTGACTTCAATGAGGTATCAAGCAGGTCAATCCCGGTGATGGTGTGGTTGTCGCGGGCCTGTATAAACAGTGTGACGATTTTATCCGGAAGCGGTGCAGCAGGTGCTTTTGGCTTATTGTCCAGCCTTGGTTCAATCCGTCGCTCCACATGGCTAGCAGCACCGCGCCCGTCTTCCGAAGGCAGACCGATTGCCAACTCACTTTGCCTGGCATCGTGGTCGTCCTCATATACGTCTGCCTCGCCGCGTTCCGAATCGAGGGCCGGTTCACGACGCAACCGTTGCGCATGGACGCGTTTGCGTGAAGCACGTGGCTTACGTTTCCTGTCGGGATTACCAAACAGGAAAATGCCTGCGATGATCGCAATTCCAGCTATGACTAAAATCCATCTGAAAGTTAAACTATCCATATCTGTACCACTAATTGCCTACGTATTTGGCAGCTTCATCAATATCGACCTGCACCAGCCGCGAGACCCCTGGCTCACGCATGGTGACACCGCTAAGTTGATGCACCATTTCCATGGTAATCTTATTATGGGTGACGACGATAAACTGCACGGTTTCAGACATTTCCCTAACCATCGCAGTAAAGCGCCCGACATTGGCATCATCCAGCGGCGCATCGACTTCATCCAGCAGACAAAACGGTGCCGGATTCAAGCGGAATATGGCAAAAACGAAAGCCACGGCCGTTAGTGCCTTTTCGCCACCGGACATCAGGTTAATACTGCTGATTCGTTTACCCGGTGGTCGCGCCATAATCGACACACCCGTGGTTAACAAATCATCACCGGTCAATTCAAGATAGGCATGCCCACCGCCAAATAGTTTTGGAAATAGTTCCTGGACACCCTTGTTGACGCTTTCAAATGTATCTTTGAAGCGCGTGCGGGTCTTGCGGTCAATTTTCTTGATCGCATTCTCAAGTGTTTCCAGAGCGCTGACCAGGTCCTCGTGTTGAGCGTCCATGTATTCCTTGCGCTTGTGTTCTTCCTCGTATTCTGAGATAGCTGCCAGGTTGACTGGCTCCAGACGCGAGATACGCTCTCCCAGACGCTCAAACTCCAGCTGCCATACCTCAGGGTCAGCATCCTCGGGCAGAGCTTGTGCCAATTCTGTTACCTCGTGACCTATTTGCTCAACCTGCCGTTGCAGGTTGCGGGCCGTCAACTCCAGTTCCTGTTGTTGCAGACGTGCCTGTTCCAATGAACTGCGAATTTCCTCGACCTGCCTGACACTGGTTTGCCGGACCGCATCCAGCTTGCGGTAATCCTCTTCGAGTTGCTGCATTTTTACCCTGGCTGCCGTCAGGCGCTGTTCCACATCCACCCGGGTTTGTAACAGACCATCCATGGTGCCGCGATGCTTATCTTGCGGGTCCTCATTTTGCGCAATTTGTTCACTCAGCTGCAGAAATCGCTGCTGCAACTGGCTGAATTGTGTGTCCATGCGCTGCAGGGAGTTGTGTAGTGAATCCAGGCTCGCACGGCGTGAGCCCGTCTTCAATGCCAGTTCATGGCGCTGGTTGCGTGTTTCCCGGGCACGTGCACGGGCCTGGTCCCTGCGTTCCAGCAGGGACTGGCGTTGCAAGTCCAGCGCCGCACGTTCCTTTTCAGTTGCGGCCATTTCATCCAGTAAAGCAGCCAGGTCCACACGCAAGGTCTTTATCTGTGCCTGATCATCACTTTGTCGTTTTTGCAAAGTGGTGGATTCCTCAGCAATTTGTTTTTGACGCCCTTCGAGGTCTTCGATTCTTGCGCGACCGGCATGTAATCGACTGTCCAGATCTGAGCTCTTCCGATGCAGGTCATTGACCTGTTGTTGTAATTCGCTGGCGGCCTTTTCGGTAACCGGCAATACATCGCGCTCTACCTGGTTTGACTCGTTCAGGACAGACCATTGTCTCTGTAGATCAGCGAGTTCAGCCTGCAGGGCCTTTATTTCCTGTTTACGGGCCAGCATACCGGCCTTCCCGGATTGGCTTCCGGCGACCCTTACCCATCCCTGCCCGATCCACTGGCCCTCGGCCGTGATGGCCGATGAGCCATCCGGTTGGTCCGAAATGGCTTTGAAGGCCGACTCCAGTGAATCGGCAATTTGCACACGGTTAAGCTGTGCGACGATGGCATCAGGCGCTGTCACTTTCTCCGCCAGGCTACCTGGAACCGTTTTCAGACCGGAAGACCGTTTCTCAAGAATGGTCAATTCAACGTCGCTACTATCACCTGTAGCCAGGCGGCCCAACGGGGACGAAAGGGCCGCCGGGTCGTCTACCAACACCGAATCCAGCCAAAAACCCATTACGGTCTCGACTGCCGCTTCCCAGCCCTTTGCAACATCAAGCTGTTCGACCAGACGCGGGGCAGATTTGAGACCGTTGGATTCAAGCCATGCAATACCCTTGTCACCAGCCCGGGCGGCCTGCTGCAGCGCCTTGAGTGATTCAAGACGGCCTTCACGCCGGTTTATTTCACCTTTTAAGTCATGCTGTCGCGCAATGGCATCACGTAAAACCTGGCGCCGGGTCTCCAACTCTTTCCGGTTTGACTCCAGCTGTTGTTGTTGCCCGATCAGTATTTTTGCTGCCGCACCGACCTGTTTCTCAAGCTCGACAACATCCCGGCTCAGGACTCCGGTATCCGTACCTTCGGTTTCACCGGCCAATTTCTGAAGACGAATAGACGCATCCTGCATACGACCGTCCAGCGTGGTAATCAACGCGCGCTGGCTCTCAGCCTTACGGTTCAGATCATTATTCTTGACATGATGTTTTTCCAGGCGCTCCTGCCAACTCGCCACTTCTGCCTCTGCGGCCTGCAGTTCGGTATCCGCGGCGGCCTCTTCCTGTTGAGCCTTTTCCAACGAAGGTTCGGCCTCTGCCAGCTTGCTTGTCAGGTCCTCCACCTGGGCCCGGTCCAGTACCATGTGCTTTTCCACATCCTGCAGAGCGCTGGAAGTTTCCTGGTGCTCTTTCTTTTGCCGGTCCTGCAATTCACGACTATGCTGCAACGACCTGTTCGAGCCGGGCTATATCACTGCTTACGGAGTACAGTTCGCCCTGAATCGTATTAAACGCTTCACTGGCAACCGCCTGTTCCTGGTGAATAGCCTCCATGCGGGACTCTGCGGCGCGTTGCTCGGCGAGTTGCTCCTGCATCGCGGTTTCCTGCACCGATAGCCCCGAACGACCAAGCTCGGCGTCATTCCGCAGGGACAACCACTGCAAGGCAAGCAAGTTTGATTCGAGTTCCCGTTGCTCGACCTTTAGTTTTTTATAACGTTCGGCTGCATTGGCCTGTCTTTTCAAACGGCTCAAATGACTGGCAATTTCATCCCGCAAGTCAGTCAGCCGGTCGAGGTTTTCCCGGGTATGCTTGATACGTCGCTCGGTCTCCCTGCGACGTTCCTTGTAACGGGAAATTCCGGCCGCCTCCTCGAGGTGTGAACGAATTTCTTCGGGGCCGGCATCCACCACCTGGGAAATCATGCCCTGCTCGATAATCGAGTAACTTTTTGAACCAAGACCGGTACCCAGAAAAAGGTCACGAACATCTTTACGCCGGCAACGGGTGCCATTCAGTGCGTATTGAGAAACGCCATCCCGGCCGATCGTGCGTTTGACTGAAATTTCGTTAAAGGCCGCAAACTCACCCGCGATCCGTCCACTCGAGTTATCAAATATCAATTCGACACTGGCGATACCTACCGGCTTACGGCTGCTGGATCCCGAAAAAATCACATCCGCCATCGAGTCACCGCGCAATACTTTCGCAGAGCCCTCACCCATGACCCAGCGCACAGCGTCGATAATATTGGATTTTCCACAGCCGTTGGGCCCGACAATACCGGTCAGGTTGGTCGGCGCAGTGAAAGTGGTCGCATCAACAAAGGATTTGAAACCAGCAAGCTTGATTGCAGTCAGTCGCATAGATTGAATCTGTGGTCAGAGATGAGTAAAGTGCCCATCCAATTATAGTTATTTTCCGGAGTGAAATTATGACGACCCAGCCCAGTAGGGAACTGGAACTGTTTCCTAACCCCCAGCCAGCACGGGATTATACCATTCGAATTGATATTCCGGAGTTTACTTGTTTGTGTCCGAAGACCGGCCAGCCGGATTTTGCCACGCTGACGCTTGAGTATATTCCGGACCGGCAATGTGTTGAACTCAAATCTCTCAAACTGTATGTCTGGAGCTTCAGGAATGAAGGTGCATTTCATGAGGCGGTCACCAATGAGATTCTGGACGACCTGGTCAAAGCCACCCATCCCCGCTTTATGCGTCTGAGCGCGGTTTTCAATGTACGTGGCGGCATCGGTACCACGGTGGTAGCAGAACACAGGGCCGAAAGCTGGCATCCACCCGTTTGTGTAGATTTACCATAAGCTGGTTTAAATTTCATCGCTGGCGATGGCTTCGATTGCCAGGGCATGAATATCAGTCTTCATCATATCATCCAGGGCGGCATAAACCGCCCGGTGACGGGCCAGCATTTTCATTCCATTGAAATGTGAACTGATGATAGAGACGTTAAAATGGCCGAGGCCACTTTTCGCACCTTCGTGACCTGCATGCTTGTGGCTATCGTCTTCCACGTCCAATGATTCCGGTTCAAAGGCTGTTTCAAGCAGCAAACGGATACGGTCAACACGTCGCGTGTTCAATTCAGTTTCCTCATGGCAAAGCCCTTATAAACGGCCTGACATCCACGTATTCATAAACACCTGCCTCCACGTAGGGGTCATCTGCAGCCCATTGCCGTGCATCCTCCAGTGAATCGAACTCAGCAATAATTGTAGAGCCACTGAAACCGGCCGGACCGGGATCAGGTGAATCAATATTGGGCATGGGCCCCGCGACCAGCAATCGTCCCTGCCCGATCAATTTCTGAACACGTTCCAGATGCGCGGGCCGGGCAGCCTTGCGTGCTTCAAGGCTATCCTCACGATCGGACGCGTGGATGACATACCACATAAAAAAATCCCTTGTATTTATTGGAAGTGTACCTGACTAAACCAATTGCTCAAGCTCAACAATCGAATTTCTGCCTTTATTAGCGAATACATTGAGCGGATTGCTTCGAGACAGGTAAAATATGCGGGTTATGAGTGAGCGAATCGAAATAAAACCTTTTGGTGCCAGTTCGCGCCAACTTGACCATATTGTCGGTGTTTTGGTTCGTGGCGGTTTGATCGCCTACCCTACGGATTCCGGTTATGCGCTGGGCTGGCGCTCAAATAATCGTAAGGCCCGTGATCGGGTTATCCGGCTACGAGGACTGGACCGTCATCATCACTTCAGCTACTGCTGCCGCAGTCTTTCCGAAATCGGAAAGCTGGTCAAAGTGCAAAATGCCGACCACCGCCTCATACGGCAACTGACGCCGGGGCCTTATACCTTCATTTTGCCATCGACCAAAAATGTCTCCCGGAATGCGCAACTGGACAAAATCCGCACCGTCGGCGTCCGTATCCCCGACCATTCACTGGTCCAGGGACTGCTGGATGTGCTCGATGAACCACTGTTGAGTTCGTCCCTTATACTTCCGGATCCGGATGGCAAAATATTGGACACAGAGGACCTGTATGACGAAATATACGGGCAAATCGACCTGTTCGTAGATGCTGGTTACTGCCCGCTTGAACCAACAACCCTGATAGACCTGAGCAGCGGCCACCCCGTAATCCTGCGCCGTGGACGCGGCGTGATAGACTTCCTCTAGAATGGAACCGGAAAAACATAAACCCACCTTCTCTGCGGACAGGGAAGGCGATCAGAAAGAAATGCCCTTTGCTTTGGTCCAGGGGCTTCCTGTCAGTGAAGTCCCGCATGATCTGTACATCCCTCCGGATGCGCTTGAAGTCATACTGGATGCTTTTGAAGGCCCGCTGGATCTTTTGCTTTACCTGATCCGGCGACAGAACCTGGATATTCTCGATATACCTATTACCGAGATAACCCGTCAGTATATTGAATATATCGAGATGCTTCAGGATATGCAGTTTGAACTGGCTGCTGAATACCTCGTCATGGCTGCGATACTGGCAGAGATCAAGTCAAGAATGCTATTGCCCCGACCTGCCCTTGATGACAACGAAGAGTCTGACCCCCGGGCAGAGTTGGTCAGACGTCTGCAGGAGTACGAGCGTTTTAAACAGGCGGCAGAGGACCTGGATGAATTACCCAGGGATGGCCGGGACTTTACGACGGCGGAAGCTTTTGTAGAGGACAAAACCGTTGTACGCGTGCCACCGAAGGTGGAATTGCGTGAGATTCTTGCGGCACTCAAAGATGTCATGGGACGCGCTGAATTATTCAGTAGCCACCAGATATCCTCCGAACCGCTTTCGATACGTGAACGAATGTCCCTTATCCTCAGTGCATTGCGCGAAAACCCCTATATGGAATTCCATCGCTTGTTCGATCCCGAGGAAGGCCGCATGGGTGTGGTCGTCAGTTTCCTCGCCCTGCTGGAATTATCCCGTGAACAACTGGTGGATCTGGTTCAAAATGAACCATTCGGTCAAATTTATGTAAAAGCACCTGAATGACTTACCCGTATCACATCCGGTACAAGGCAAACCGCCTTTGAAACCAACAAAGACCACTATGACTGAACAAGACGATATGACAATAGACCAGATTATTAAAGGCGAGCGGCTTCAACAGATCCTTGAAGCTGCCTTGCTGGCTGCAGGGCAGCCATTGTCGCCCGTCCAACTTGGAACCTTATTCAGCGACGAAGAGCGTCCGCCCAAAGGTGAGATCAGCAGGGCGCTGGAGCAGTTGAGGGTTGATTGCGCCAAACGTGGCGTGGAGCTAAAAAAAGTCGCCAGTGGTTATCGTCTGCAGGTCAAGCAGGAATTTAACGAGTGGGTCTCCCGTCTCTGGAAAGAACGGCCACCACGTTACTCGCGTGCTTTACTTGAAACGATTGCCCTGATTGCCTACCGGCAACCTATAACCCGTGGGGAAATCGAATCTGTGCGCGGTGTATCGGTTAGTACCAATATCATTCGTACCTTGCAGGAGCGTGAGTGGATCCGGGTCGTCGGTCACCGTGATGTTCCGGGTAAACCGGCATTGTTCGGTACCACAAATACATTTCTGGATTCGTTTGGCCTGCAAAACCTGGACGATTTGCCAACCCTGGCTGAAATCCGTGACATGGAAAACCTTGAGCCCGAATTGCAACTCGAAGCACCGCGTTCCGTCTAAGGCATTGGAAGACATCAGCGAGGACACGGACACTGGCCCGGACAAAAACCCGGCTGACGAACCAGGTGATAGAAGAAGATGAAGCCCGGGAAACCGGGCCTGATACCATACGACAATGAATCAGCCTACCCCCCCGCAGCACAGGAAAGCATCCCCGGTGGAAAAACCGGAACAGAAACCCGGACGCAAACCGGTTCAGGAACTGCGGCAGAAGTCGGAACAAAAACCCCAACGTTTGCAAAAAATTATGGCCACTGCCGGTCTCGGCTCCAGAAGGATGCTTGAAAAACAGATCAAAAGTGGCAAAGTTTTTGTCAATAACAAGCCAGCAACGATTGGTCAGAACGCCAATGCTGGCGATCAGATCAGCTATGACGGCAAGGAATGGAATGTGGTCGACGTGGCCACTGCTCAACGTAGCCTGGTTTACAACAAACCAACCGGTGAGATGACAACCCGTTCAGACCCGCAGGGCCGGCCCACGGTATTTGACAAGTTGCCAACGCTTCAGGGTGCCAGGTGGATCGCCGTTGGCAGGCTTGATCTCAATACCAGCGGTCTATTGCTAATGACCACGGATGGCGAACTGGCCAATGCAATGATGCACCCGTCAAATCAGGTTGACCGCGAGTACGCCTGCCGAATTTTTGGCGAAGTTGACGCTGATAAACTTGCCAACCTGAGAAAAGGTGTGATGCTGGAAGATGGCCTGGCTCAATTCAGCGATATCCAGGCGGCGGGGGGAGATGAGAGCAACCAGTGGTACCACGTCACCCTGCTTGAAGGCCGTAACCGGGAAGTCAGGCGGCTGTGGGCTTCACAGGACGTCATAGTCAGCCGTCTGAAACGCGTCCGTTATGGTGCAGTTTTCCTGCCAAAGCGTTTGCGTATGGGTGACTGGTCGGAGCTTTCGACCATAGACCACCAGACATTGAGAGAAGATGTGGGGCTTGGACCAATACCTGTGCAACTTGCCTTGAAACCGGTAAAAGTCGAACGGGAATCGGATCAACGTTCGACCTTTAAGAAGACAGGGTCACGCAAGAAATCAACACGCTACAAGAACGTTTGACGCGAAATGACACTACGATCAACTACAGGACCTGTGTCTTGATTACCTGAAGGATGTCATGGACGCTGATCCCGCGCATGACATTACCCATGTCGAACGCGTGGTGCAAAATACCCTCAAACTGACAGAGGCCGAAGACGGCAACGCTGCCATAAGCGTACCTGCTGCCTGGTTGCATGACTGCGTCTCGGTAGCCAAGGATTCGCCATACCGCAAACAGGCTTCAAAACTGGCGGCTGATGAGGCCATACGTTTTCTCGAATCCATCAATTATCCCCCGGATTTATCGGCACAGATTTATCATGCGATTGAAGCGCATAGCTTCTCTGCCAATATACCAACTGAAACCCTGGAAGCCCGCATCGTACAGGATGCCGACCGGCTCGAAGCGGTGGGTGCCATCGGAATTGCGCGCTGTTTTTTGACCGGTGGCAGCATGGGCACGCCCCTGTATGAGCCATCCGACCCGTTTGCCGGGAGCCGTGATCTCGATGACCGCCGCTATACGCTGGACCATTTTTATTGCAAGTTGCTGGGATTGGCGGACACCATGAAAACGGAAGCGGGTAAAGCTGAAGCGATTAAGCGAACCGACTATATGAAGGAATTCCTGGAACAACTGGGTTCGGAAATCGGCCATCAACCCCTAGGCGGGTAACGACACACACAAGCTACCTTAACCCCAAATGGGGTGCTTATCATTGCTGTCCCACTTAATTTATATTCCCATCCTCATTTAGAGCCCTCACCGGATTGCTGGATGAAAGGACGTTTGGACTTTGATTCATTACCTGTGAGAGGCGCCAAGGTCGCACGGTACCTTGACTTCAGGACACGCCACAAGTACGTCCTGTAGGCTCGGACTCAACGTCCGTGTAAGTCTGCATACGCTGTGCAAGCCTGACACCCGTCGCTCCTGCGCATCCCTGCGCCCGCGACGTACCGTTCATCCTGAACATAACTCCAGCACCAGCCTCGACTTCGTGCGTACATCATAGGTCATGGTTTCAGATGGCTGTAACTTCGGTCAGGTTGAAGCTGGGGTGGGGGTACTTGACTACCAGGACCGTGACGAGACAGGAAGTCGAGAAAGAGCCACAGGACGTACTTGTGGCGTGTCCTGGTAGTCAGATACCCCCGCCTCAGCGCCCCTCCCGGAAGTATCAAGGCCCAAGAACCTTGGTCGAAAAGCCTTGCTTGAACGCGGATTTAAATTAAGTGGAACAGCAGTGGGTGCGTATCATTTACACGCCCTATATTAATCCTTGAATTCGGCGGTAGATTGCCGGGTACGATCAACCACGAGACGGGTGACATCCGGTCTTGAGTAGTGACCGGCGGGGTCAAAGTTCTGCCGCTCTCTTCGAATCATATTCATGTCCAGATCAGCACTGAATAAACCTTCGACCCCGGTCTGTGGCTCAAGCAACCATTGCCCGTCCGGTGCCGCGATACATGAACCACCATCCGCCATCCAGCCCGACGCAGCCTGTTTCACGCTGGCCGCGTGTGGAAAAGCATCGGTAATCCAGTCGGCATGCATCAGGCTGGATACTGAGAGTACATAGGAACGGGATTCACGGGCAATGAAACGGGTTATGTCCTGGGTGTTCCTGACGTTTCCCGGCCAAACCGCCACGTGTACATTTTCACCCTGTGCGTACAGCGAGGCCCTGGGCAACGGCATCCAGTTCTCCCAGCAATTGAGTCCACCGACCCGGAAGCCGTGTAAATCATGGACCCTTAAGCCATGGCCATCGCCAGCAGACCACACCAGCCGTTCTTCATAGGTCGGGCAAAGTTTGCGGTGAACCGAGCCTATCTGCCCACTAGTGTTGATATAAACCAGGCTCGCATACAGACTCTGCCCACCCCGGTCAGCGGCCCGTTCAATACAACCAAGATAGACAGCAATCGAATCGTCTTCGGCTATTTCACACAGCGCCTTAAGATCGCCCGCATCGATATCCACGGCCTGCGATGAATAGAAAGCGAACAGGTCTTTTTGCAGGCCGGAATCAAACTGTGCGCCGTTGGTCAGCTCAGGCCAGAACGGGTAACCGGGCACCAGCCCTTCTCCGAACGCAACCAGTTGACTACCCTGCTCCGCTGCCTGCCGGGTAAAGTCCAGGACCTTATCCAGGGTTGCGGCCCGGTTAAGCCAATGGGGTGAAATTTGTGCCAGGGAAACCCGTATACTTTCTGAATCGGGCATGTTTAACCCCCGTCGTGGCCGTGGCTTGCATTGTAAATCGGGCCGCCATTGTCACGATAGTATGCCAGTACCGAGGCCGCTTCCGACCCTAAAACTCCGCGTTGTACTTCGATACCTCTTTGCTGAAGTGATTTGACCCAGTTCTCCGGCTTGTCACCTTCGTCAAAACCGGCTGCTTCCGCATCCTCTTTTCGTGCGCCGCAGACAAGGCTTTTGATCCCCGACCACGGTAGTGCACCGAAACACATGGCGCAGGGTTCGCAACTGGTAACCAATTGAAGGGGCCCCGAATGCGACAGGTTCCATTGCCCCACGGACAATTGTGCCAGCGACAATGCAACCATTTCGGCATGTGCTATGGACAAACCCGCCGTTGTCACGAGGTTTATCCCAACCGATACCAGTTCACCTGTCTGATCATTGACCACCACGGCACCAAAAGGGCCACCGGTATTCTGTAGAACGCTATTCTTTTGAAAGTGCAATAGCAAGTTGCATACGCTGGTCTATTGAAGACAGGGGCTGCTGCCAGTCGATCAGAAAAGGATTCGACCCAGGCGGGAAGTTCAAAACTACAGTGACTGCTGATTACCATGATCCAAGTCTAGTCGATTTATGCTAGCTGGTCTGTCGTTGCCGGTTTATTTCATACAGACATACACCGGTGGCCACCGAAACATTGAGACTCTCCACCTGCCCGGCCATGGGTATTCTGACCAGGTAATCACAGATTTCGGTGGTCAGGCGACGCAGGCCGCTACCCTCATTACCCATGACCAGCGCCAATGGCCCCGTCAGGTCGGTTGCGTACAGGCTGTCGGTGGCTTCATCACTGGTACCAGCCAGCCAGACACCATGTTTTTTCAGTGTGCGCAGCACCCTTGCCAGGTTGGTGGCCTGGATGACCTTCAGAGTCTCGGCTGCCCCACTGGCTGCCCTGCGTACAACCGGTGTGATACCCACGGAGCGGTCTTTACAAATCACCACGAGGTGTACACCGGCAGCATCCGCGGTACGCAGACAGGCACCGAGATTATGTGGATCCTGAATACCATCGAGCACCAGGATCAACGGTGTCCCCTCAATTGCATCCAATATGGCTTCCAAACCGCCTTCGGGTGCTACGTTGCTGCCTCGAAACCCTGCAATAACACCCTGGTGCCGTTGCTGGCCGGATAGCTTATCCAGTTCAGAAAGTGGTGACTTGATGACTTTAATACCCGACCCGTGTGCGCGTGATTCAATCTCGAGCAAGCGCTTGTTGTGACTATCGGCAAGCATACGCAGCCATTCAACATCCCCGGCAGCCGTTTTCAAGGCAGAGGTGACAGCATGGATGCCGATGAGCAACTGTTCTTCAGAAGACGTCACTTACTCAGCCAGTTCAAAATCAATTTTTCGCTCATCCAAATTGACCGCAAGAACGCGCACCTTAACCCGGTCGGCCAACTGGAAGACCCGCCCCCTGCGCTCGCCCTTCATCCGGTGCGCGACGGGGTCGAAGTGGTAGTAATCATTTGGCAGTCCGGTCACATGAACCAGACCGCTGATACGACCGTAGTCCAACTCGACGAACAACCCGAAAGAAGTGACACCACTGACCAGACCCTCGAATTCCTCACCAATACGGGTTTCCAGGTAGGCACATTTGAGCCGGTCAACCACATCCCGCTCCGCTTCTTCCGCACGACGTGAATTAAATGAACAGCGTGCGCACAGTTCGGACATCAAGGCATCGGTGTACGGGTAGTCCGATGCACCGCCACGTTGCAGCAAATGGTGAATGGCACGATGCACCAGCAGGTCAGGGTAACGTCTGATCGGTGAGGTGAAGTGCGTGTAGGCCTCCAGTGCCAGTCCGAAATGACCTTCATTACCGGTCTGGTAGGCCGCAAGGCTTTGCGATCGTAACAGAACCGCCATGATCAGGTGCTCATCGATGCGACCCTTGGCCTGGTTGACGACCATTTCGAAATCTTTTGGCTGCGGATTGTCCCGCCACGGGACGCTAATGCCCTGTCCGCGTAAAAACTGGCTCAAAGCCTCCAGCTTTCCTTCCGGCGGTGAGGCATGAACCCTGAAGGGAGCCGGTAACTTTTGACTGAGCAAATACTTTGCAGCTTCCACGTTGGCGAGGATCATGCACTCTTCAATCAGCTTGTGTGCATCATTTCGCTCCTGTGGAATCAGGCCGACAACCGCTCCACGCTGATCAAACTGAAATCCGTACTCGGTACTCTCAAAGCCAATGGCCCCCCGTTTGAGACGCGCCGCGTACAGAACCTTGTAGAGAGACAGCAAATCATCAAGACTGCTTTTTACATCGGCCAGGTCGTCATGATGTTTCAGCTCGCCGTTCTGATAATAATCGGCGACCTGTTGATAGGTCAGGCGCGCAGAAGAATTCATGACTGCGGCAACAAACCGGGAACGTTGAACACTGCCATTGTCAGAAACGGTCATTTCACAGGCGAGACACAACCGGTCTACCGCGGGTTTGAGTGAACACAGTCCATTCGATAGTGCCTCCGGCAACATGGGGATAACCCGGCTGGGGAAATAGACGGATGTTGAACGCTGAACCGCCTCGTTGTCCAAAACACTACCGGGTTTTACGTAGGCTGACACCTCGGCTATGGCGACGATTAAACGCCAGCCCTTGGCCTGCTTCCTGGCAAAAACGGCATCATCGAAATCACGCGCATCGGCACCGTCAATGGTCACCAGCGGCAAGTCGCGTAAATCCTTGCGGCCGGTTTTCATATCCTCCGGTACCGATTCACCAAAGGCCTCCGCGGCGGCCTCAACACCATCAGGCCATTCAAAGGGTAAACCATGACTGCGGATGGCAATCTCCGTCGCCATGCCCGGTGCACCGGACTGACCGAGTATCTCGGTGATTTTGCCAACCGGTGACTGACGCTTGGTTGGCTCAATTACGATCTTCGCCACCACAACCTGCCCCGGACGGGCACCGAGCGTGTCGTTTAAAGGTATCATCACATCCTGATTGATACGCGGGTCATCCGGCACCACCAGGGCGATTCCATTTTCTTCAACATAGCGACCGACAATACTGTCATTGGCACGTTCGAGCACATCCGCGATCATGCCTTCACGGCGACCCTGTCGATCGGTACCCGTGACAGCGGCCAATACCCTGTCACCATTCAGCACCTTGCGCATTTCACGTGAGGAAATATACAGATCGGAACCACCATCATCGGGGATCAGAAATCCGAAACCATCACGATGGGCACTGATGCGACCTTTTACCAGGTCCATCCGGGCCGGCAGACCATAGGCCTTGCGACGGTTTTGCACCAACTGGCCGTCGCGGACCATGGCACGCAGGCGACGCCTCAGGATTTCACGGCTATCATCCGATACCACCTTGAGTGCGCTAACGACCTCCTTGCGCTGCATTGGCTGCCCGTGCTTTTCCAGCAATGCAATTATTTCATTGCGTTCGGGGGCCGTGGCATTGATTTCCCTGCTTTCAGGCCGGTTTTTTCCACCCGTATTGAATTTTGTCAACTTATCGCTCTCATTGGTTTGTTACAGGTCTCATTGTAAACGAATGGGACATGGCCAAGGGGTGAAATTCTATTGACAGTTCGGGGCGAAATCGGTAGAGTCCGCTGCGGTTTGGGAGTTCCCCCTTTACTTCTGAGCCGCCGGGCTGTGGATCCCCTTTCCACAGCCCATTGCCGAGGTGGCGGAATTGGTAGACGCGCTGGCTTCAGGTGTCAGTGAGCATTAGCTCGTGGAGGTTCAAGTCCTCTTCTCGGCACCACCTGAACAATCAAAACCCGCCTGATGGCGGGTTTTTTTGGCACAGGTCTTTAGCTGTCACCCTGACGTTGTTTTTGCCTGACGCTTTCCCTCTAAGCGGTGATGACTATCCCATCGGATGCTGGATGATAATGTTCTCTTTCCGTTCCGGTCCGGTTGAAATCATGTGTACCGGTGCCCCGCAAAGTGCCTCTATCGCAGCTAAATAGGTTTTGGCATTCGCGGGCAGTTCTTCAAAATTGGTGACCCCCCTGGTACTTTCGCTCCAACCCGGGAAGGACTCATATTCAACTTCCAGGTCATCCCAGGCTTCGGCGTTTTGTGGCGGCACGTCAAGCAACTCACCATCGAGACGATAGGCGATACCCACCTTGATGGTTTCGACGCCGTCAAGAACATCCAGCTTGGTGACACAAAAACCGCTGACACCATTGGTGTGTGAGGCTCTGCGCAATGCCACGGCATCCAGCCATCCACAACGGCGCGGCCGACCCGTGGTAGCACCGAACTCAGCACCGCGCTCGGCAATACCGGCGCCGACATCATCGAACAACTCCGTCGGAAACGGCCCTGAACCGACACGTGTTGTATAGGCCTTGGTGATACCCAGTACGTAGTCGATTGCACTGGGGCCAACACCGGCACCCGTGCATACTGCGCCGATGGTCGTATTCGACGAAGTGACGAAGGGGTAAGTGCCGTGGTCTATATCCAGCAAACTGCCCTGTGCACCTTCGTACAGGATGCGCTTACCCTCTGTCCTCAAGCGGTGTAATTCCCCGCTTACATCCATGACCAGCTCTGAAAAACAGGCTCCGAGTTGTAATGCATCATCCAGCACCCGGTCATAGGCCATAGGCTGCATATCGAAATATTTTTCCAGGACAAAATTATGGTAATCCATGGCTTCTTCAAGCTTTTCGGCTAAAAGAACGGGATTGTACAAATCAGAAACCCGGATACCCCGGCGTGAAACCTTGTCTTCATAGGCAGGGCCAATACCCCGGCCCGTGGTGCCAATGGCGTTAACACCCCTTGCCTTCTCACGCGCCTTATCAAGTAATTCATGGTAGGGCATGATGACCGGACAGGCCGGTGATATCCCCAGGCGGGAACGGACATCAACACCCCATGCTTCCAGTGCCTCGGTTTCAGCTTTGAGAGCCTCGAGTGAAACCACCACGCCATTGCCAATCAGGCATTGCGCACCTTCGTTCAAAATCCCCGAGGGAATCAGGTGTAACACCGTCTTGTGACCGTCAATCACCAGCGTATGACCCGCGTTATGCCCTCCCTGGAATCGCACGACGGCATCCACGTCCCTGGCCAGCAGATCAACTATCTTGCCTTTTCCCTCATCACCCCACTGGGTGCCCAACACAACTATGCTTTTTGTCATTTCAACGGTAATCTTCGTTTAATGGAATCATGTAAGAATAAATAATAAAAGCGCGCCCGATAACATACTGATTACGCCGGCAATCCGGATACCCTGCGGACCCAGCCTGGCCGCATCACGCATCACTTTTAACCAGGTCGAGGGTGCAATACCCGGTAGCAGGCCTTCTATGATCAGCACCAGTGCCAGTGCGGTAAGAAGGTCGCTACCCATTGTAACTTCGCGGCTTGAATTTGAGCTCCACCAGGTTCGCTTCTATTCGCGACCGTCCTGCCCGAAATAGTCGAAAAACTCGGAACCCGGGTCGATTACAATCGTATCCCTGCTTCCGCCAAATGCCGTGCGATAAGCTTCCAGGCTTCGGTAGAACCGGTAGAACTCCTCATCCTGTCCAAAGGCCTGTGCATAGGTGCGGGTTGCGATCGCATCACCTTCACCACGTACTTTCTGTCCTTCGCGCTCGGCTTCAGCGAGAAGCACCTGCACCTGCCTGTCGGCATCGGAGCGAATTCTTTCTGCTGCCTCCCTGCCCTCGAAACGGTAAAGGTTAGCCGCTTTCTGCCTGTCAGCAGCCATCCGGCGGAATACGGATTCGCGGACATCATCAGGCAATTCAATACTCTTGATGCGGACATCGACAACCTCAATTCCAAACTCTTCGGCTGCCCGGTTGGCGGCTTCGGCTATTGCCTTCATGGTGGTAACACGCTGCTCCGACACAACTTCTACCAGCGTACGGCTGGCGATCTGATTGCGGATGCGGTCACTGACGATGCCGTGCAAGCGGTTCAGTGCGATGGCTTCATTACCCTGGGTAGAGGTATAGAAACGTGCAACATCGACGATCCGCCACTTAACGAAAGAATCTACATTGACGTATTTCTGTTCCGAGGTCAGCATCAGTTCGGGATCGGTATCCAGCGTCAGGATGCGTTTGTCAAACTTGCGGATGTTATTCACGAACGGCCATTTGAAATTCAAACCAGGCTGATAATCCACTTTGACAATACGGCCCAATTGAAAGCGAATTGCGTATTCGGTTTCATTAACCGTGAATATACCGGCCAGACCCAGTCCACCCAGAACCACCAGTAAGATAAGCAATATTGGTCTGTTCATCGTCTTGCCTCCCTGGCTTTGCTACGCGATTTGGCACTGTCTTCGGGGCTATCAACACCGATGGCACTGGTGCCCTTGATTGGCGGCATGATGGTTGCAGGGTTAACGCCATTACCCGGTTGATCGATGGGCAGATACAGAATATTTCCACTTGAATCCACATCGAGGAAGACCTTCCTGTTCCTGGAAAATACCTGCTCCATGGTCTCCAGATAGAGACGTTTCCGGGTAATCTCCGGTGCCAGCTGGTATTGGGTGAGAACCTGTGAAAAACGGCTGGCCTCACCTTCGGCAAGTGCAATCGTGGATGCCATATAACCTGCGGCTTCCTGTTCAATACGTGCCGCGGTACCACGGGCTTCCGGGATAACACTGTTGGCATGTACCCGGGCTTCCTCGGTGAACCGTTCGCGATCCTCACGCGCACGGATAACATCGGAATAGGCTTCCCTGACCTGCATGGGTACATTCACATCAACCAGGTTGAACTCCGTGACCTGTAAACCAGCCTGATAAAAATCGAGGGTTTCCTGCAGTACACGTTGAGTTTCAATACGTACCTTGGTCCTGGCGTTACCTTCAAGGATGGCGTCCAGCGAGTTGGTACCGACCGACTCCCTGAGCGCACTTTCTGCGGCCTGGCGAAGAGTCATTTCAGGGTCCCGGACATTGAAAAGAAAATGCTGTGCATTGTTGATCCGGTATTGAACCTTGTAGACAAATTCCACCAGGTTCTCATCTTCGGTCAACATGTGACCCCGGTCTTCAGTGACCCTTACATTGTTGATGTTGACCTTGTAGAGTGTTTCAAACGGTCGTGGCAATGTCAGGTTGAAACCCGGTTGCAAGGTACGCGAATACTTGCCGAAACGAAGAACCACGCCGTTCTCGGCTTCATCGATCACATGAAACGAATCCCAGCCAACCCAGAAGACAATCAATAACAGCACGAGGGAAAAGGCGCCACCGAGCCCGCTCTTTCCACTACCTTCACTGCCTTCGGAACCGGAACCCTTGCCGCCGCCCCCAAACAGGGATTGCAGACGCTTGCTCACATTACCAAATATTTCTTCCAGATCAGGCGGCTGTTGGCCACCTGACTTCCAGGGATCTTTGTCTCCCTTTCCAGGTTCTTTCCAGGGCATTAAATTCTCCAGTAACCGACGCGATGCCGCGTCTCAAATCAACTATAAACAGGTATTAATCAGGCGGGTTACAAATCCGATGACAAGTTTTCAATACAGGTATTTTAGGGCTCGCCCTGCTGCGCTACAAGTGCTGAAAGTGACAATATGCTATCGCGCACCAACAGACCTTCAGCACCCGGCATCCGACCAAGCCGCTCCGCGTCCTGTTGTGACAGGTTGATATGCATTAACCACTGACCTTCATCCGTCACTTTCTCTTCTTCCACAGCACCGAGATCAAACAATTGTGAACGCAATTTCGCATACCGGCCTCCGAGACTGATCCAGGTCTGGATTCTTTTGCCCTTAAGCCTCAGCGCAATGGTTTCCTTCAATTCATCCAGACCCGTCCCGGTCAAGGCGGACACATCGATCCTGTCCACCTCGCCGTCAGCATTCAGGTGCGTCGATGCCTGGCGTTCAACCAGGTCAATTTTGTTGAATAGACGCAACGTAGGGATGTGGCTGGCGTCAACGTTTTTGAGAACATCTTCAACATCGTGTTCACGCTGCTGGTGAAAAGGATCCGATGCATCGATGACGTGTAATAACAGGTCAGCCTCGCGTGTTTCCTGCAGCGTGGCATGAAAGGCGGCCACCAGTTCGTGCGGCAGATCGCTGACAAACCCCACGGTATCAACCAGCAACACGTTTCCGGTTGGGATATCGGGTAGCTGGCTGACCGTCGGATCCAGGGTCGCAAACTGCATGTCCTGTGTGCCTACCTTTGAGTCGGTCAGTGCATTGAAAAGTGTCGACTTACCCGCATTGGTATAGCCGACAAGGGCAACGGTAAACACGTGCGCGCGCTCCCGCTTGCGACGGCTTTGTGAACGCTGTTGACGAACCCGGTCGAGTCTCCTCTTAAGGTACTTGATACGCTGCCCGATAAGACGACGGTCGGTTTCAAGCTGGGTCTCACCAGGCCCTCTCAGACCGATCCCGCCTTTCTGACGTTCAAGATGGGTCCAGCCTCTGACCAGGCGGGTTGAAATGTGACGCAGTTGTGCAAGTTCAACCTGTAGCTTTCCTTCATGGGAACGCGCACGTTGCGCAAAAATATCCAGTATCAGCGTGGTGCGGTCGAGGACACGGCACTTACAGCGTTTTTCAATATTACGTTCCTGGATGGCAGACAGCGGTTGACTGACCACTATCAGATCGGCATCGGTCGCTGCGACCTGTTCGGCCACTTCATCGATTTTTCCGCTGCCAACAAAAAACCGCGCGTCCGGCCGGGCGCGCGGTGCTTTTAATGCGGCGGTAATTTTTACGCCGGCCGACCGGCACAGTTCCTGAAACTCATCAAGTTGTTCCGGACCCGTATCCGCAAAAAGCGGATGTAATAAAATCGCGCGGGTACCCCGCTCTGCCCGTTCAAACAAACCAGGAGGCCTCTATCTAGCCTTCGTCCTCCTCATCAAAAACACTGACGTTCCTGGCGGGAACGACGGTTGAGATGGCATGTTTGTAGATCATTTGACTCACTGAGTTTTTAAGCAAAACCACAAACTGATCGAATGACTCGACCTGACCCTGCAGCTTGATTCCGTTAACGAGATAGATCGCAACCGGCACACGTTCACGACGCAATGCGTTCAAGAATGGTTCTTGTAATGATTGACCCTTGGGCATGGCTGTTTCTCCTGAATTTATTATTAATGTCCGACTGTTTACGGAACAGACTACATGGGTGCGGAAGTTCTAAGCTTCAAGGAACCCCCCAAGCACTTCGATAACTTCCTGCTTCACCCGATCTGTCTGCAAATCATACCATACAGATGCACTTTCCCGCCTTAACCAGGTTAACTGTCTTTTGGCAAGTTGCCGGGTCGCTATGATCGCTCTTTCACGCATCTCTTCGAACGTGTATTTACCCTGCAGCCATTCCCATCCCTGGCGATAACCCACGGCGCGCATGGAAGGCAGATCGGCATTAAGATCAGACCGTGCAAAAAGCCCTTTCATTTCATCGATGAACCCGGCATCGATCATCAAGTCAAAGCGTTGCTCGATTCGTCTATGCAAGACACTGCGTGGCTCCGGTGATATGACAATTTTGTGGAGTTGGTAACCCAGTGTATAGTCTGCCGTTTTTTCATAAAGCTCGCTCATGCTCCGACCGCTGAGTGAGATAACCTCAAGTGCCCGCTGAATTCGTTGCGGATCATTCGGGTGTATGCGTGATGCAGCCTGCGGGTCTCTTTGCCGCAGAATCTCGTGCATGGCAGACCAGCCTATCTCAGCCGCCTGCTGCTCCAAACGTTTACGAACCTCCGCATCGGCCGGCGGCAACACCGAAAGGCCGTGTTCGAGTGCACGGAAATAAAGCATGGTCCCACCAACCAGTAACGGTACTTTACCGGCTGGCCGTGATCGACGCCATTTCCCGTAAGGCATCAGCACAGAATTCCGCCGCCGAATAACTTTCCGCCGGATCGCGTATATCGATCAGGCGATGTGGCGCCAACTCAAGGGTTGCCTGGTCAGGTTTGGCAGTGCCGATATCCATGCCTCGGTAAACCAATGCTGAATCAACACTGATAATTTCCAGTGGAAAACGCTGGCACAAATCAACTGCCAGGCCGGTTTTTCCGGAAGCGGTCGGTCCCATCAGAAAAACGGCTGCTGGCAATTTAGAAGGTTTCATGACCCTGCTGGCAGACACCTAGCGTCCGCGCAGAAAAAGACGGTCAAGACTTTGCATATCCAGTTGCACCCAGGTTGGCCGGCCATGATTACACTGCGCTGCCCGTTCGGTTCTTTCCATGTCACGCAGTAAGGCATTCATCTCGGCAATATTGAGCTGACGGTTGGCCCGTACCGAACCATGGCACGCCATCGAAGAAAGCACCTCATCCATTTCTGACTCAATTTTCAGGCTTTTGCCGTCTGAGACCAGCTCTGAAAGCACATCCTGCAGCAAACGGCTCATATCGGCTTGTTGTAGCAGGGTTGGTACTTTCCGGACCACCACGGTTTGCGGCCCTGAACGGTCGCAACTGATACCGAGTGACTCGAGACTGGCTGAGTGCTCTTCTACCATATCCGCCTCTCGTTCACTGACATGTACGGTCACCGGCACCAATAGATTCTGGCTGCGTATTCCATCCTGCGCCAGTCCTGCCTTGAAACGTTCATAAGTGATGCGTTCATGTGCAGCATGCATATCCACCAGCACCAGGCCATGCCGATTCTGCGCGAGGATATATATGCCATGCAATTGTGCCAGCGCGAAACCCAGCGGCGGAAATTCATCACTTTCCTGCCCCACCAGATAATCTGTCCCGCTTCCCGCGCCAGCCATGCCCGTCCGTGGAGCAGAAACCAGTTGAGCGTAACTCTGTATCTGCTCAGCAACGTTAATCGGCATCGCCGGTTGCCGTGCGGCCCAGTTACCGGTTTGGGCACCGCCTTGAGCACCGTCCTGGGCGCTGTGGGCGGGATCGCGCACTTCGCTACCGGGTCGTAGCGCACCGCCACCGACACCGGCAGAGGCCAGGCTCCGGTTGAGAGTGGAAAAAATGAAATCGTGAACTGCACGGGAATCTCTGAAACGTACTTCGTGTTTCTGCGGATGGACATTCACATCCACACCGGTATAGGGCAATTCAAGGAACAACACAAATGCGGGATGACGGCCGTGGAACATTACATCCCGAAAACTCTGCCGAATGGCGTGCGCGACCAGTCGATCCCGAATCACCCGGCCATTTACAAAAAAGAACTGCCGGTCTGCCTGTGGCCGGTTATAACGGGGTTCGGCCACCCAGCCACGCAAACCAAAGGAGCCACGCTGCTCATCAATGCTCAATGCATGTTCTACAAATTCCGGACCGATCACCGCTTCCAGCCTGGAAAGCATATCCTCATCGGTGCGCACCGGCGAGAACTGGCGAACCATGCGATTGTTGTGCTGTAGCTGAAAACCGACATCAGGACGCGCGAGTGCGAATCGTTTCAACAATTCGTCCACATGTTTGAACTCGGTCTGATCCGTACGCATGAACTTCCTGCGTGCAGGAACGTTGTAAAACAGATCACGTAATTCAACCTGTGTGCCGGGTGCGCCGGGCGCTGGAACTGCAGTTTCAATTTCACCACTTGCCGTTTTGACCTGCCACGCATGCTCTGCCTCAGCGATTCGGGAAGTAATACTCATCCTGCTAACCGAGGACATGCTGGGTAGTGCTTCACCTCTGAAACCCATGGTAGCGACTTCTTCCAAGTCCGGCAGCGAGCTGATCTTGCTGGTCGCGTGACGCGCCAGTGCCAGGGGCAATTCTTCCACCGGTATACCGCAGCCATCATCAACGACCCGAACCAGGCGCTTGCCACCCTGCTCAAGTGCAACCTGAATGGACTGTGCGCCAGCATCCAGGCTGTTTTCGATCAACTCCTTGACTACAGACGAAGGTCTTTCAACCACTTCACCGGCGGCGATTTGATTGATCAGAAGTTCTGGTAACTGGTGAATAGGCATGCGCACTCTTTTAGCCGTTCTGCGGATTCATTTCAAGAGCGGAAACACCACAGCTTACACAGATTGGGAAAAAGAAGTAGGTGTAAAACGTTCAGATAAACCGGTCAAAGCAGGATAGGAAAGGTACCGCCGCGGAAACTTGCCTCGCCTCAAGCGCCTACTCCTGGTGCGGCTAACCGCTTTTCGCCTGGCCGAAAGTACCGTTAATTACGATGCATTACGCTAACTGGTAGGGATAAGCAATTCCCGGCCGACGTGGATCACATCACCACGTATATTATTTGCAGTACGAAGACGGTTCAGACTGACGCTATACCGGTTAGCGATACCACCAAGAGTATCACCGCGGGCGACGATGTATTTCAAACCATCCCGATTTGCAGCAATCCAGGTACCGGGTGGTGGACTCGCGTAGAAATAATCCTTGATACCGCGGGTGATGGTTCTTGCCATGCGCTGCTGAAATTCTTTTTCGGTCAGGCGTTTTTCCTCGCCGGGATTACTGATAAAAGCCGTTTCAACCAGTACCGAGGGTACATCCGGCGATTTAAGTACCATGAAGTTGGCGCGCCCCACGTGAGGCTTGTGAACCTTACCGGTGCGTTTCATCGCAGCCAGTATGTCTCTGGCGACTTTATTGCTGGCTTCACGTGTTGCACTTTGAGAAAGATCCAGTAAAACCGAGGCCAGCATGTCATCCTTATCGTTAAGTGTTACACCGCCCACCAGGTCGGAAGCATTTTCACTGTCAGCCAGCAGACGTGCGAATTCACTACTCGCGCCGCGTGCTGATAATACAAAAACCGAACTTCCCCTGACGCTGCTCTTGATAAAGGCGTCGGCGTGAATGGATATAAACAGGTCAGCACGTGCCTTGCGTGCTTTTTCGTAACGCCCACGTAACGGAATATAGTAATCACCATCACGGGTCAGTACTGCCCGCATACCAGGCTCGGCGTCAATGGCCTTTTTAAGCTCCCTGGCGATGCGCAGAACGACGTCTTTTTCCCGTGTTTTTTTCTTGCCTATGGCACCTGGGTCTTCGCCACCATGACCCGCATCAACGGCAATGACCACTTCCCGGTCGGGTTTACTGATATCGGATACATATTTAACCATTGAAGATGTCTGACGACTCGACCTCGAGAAAAGGTCAATCACCAGTCGATGGCTGTATTGCGCGGTCGGTTCCAACAGGAAGCTCTTTAATTCAGCGCTCTCGCTAAGATCAAAAACCACGCGAAGGGTACTCGTATCCGGCTGACCGTAGCGCACACTTGCAATGATGCCAGCGTGCTCTTCATCCAGTTCGACGGGGATATCAATGGAGGAGCCCTGTAAATCAACGACCACCCGATGCGGGTTTTTCAGGGTAAAAATCTTGTAGGCCGTTTTACGGTCAAGGTCAAGTACTGCACGGGTTTTGACGGGATCCGCCCAGACACGAAAGCCACTCACTTCGGCAGCCATAACCGGCAGTGAGCCCAGCAAAAGCAGGATTACTAGCAGTAAGCGTTTGCGCATTGGCTCCCAAACCTCACAATTACACCTCCTCATCGTAAATATAATGATGAATTGCTTTTCGTGAAAAAGCAACAGTTTCTTATTAAAAACCGCAAGATATCAGAACTAGCTAAGGAAGCTAATTAGGTATCTAGCATGGTCACAGCGAATATTTTTGCCCGCTGCGTACAGGCCGTCCAATGAAGGTCACGACCCTGTTTTGCGTAAGCAAATCTGAATATGAAGTCAGGCTTCGGAAGCCAAAGCCCGCCCCTGTCCGGCCACTCAACCAGCAGGATGGTTTTATCATCCAGCAAATCTTCTATACCCAGAAATTCAAGCTCACCCGGATCACCTATCCTGTAAAGATCCATGTGCAGGACCTGCAGTGTATCGAGTGGGTAATGTTCCAGCAAACCGTAAGTCGGACTCTTGACACGACCTTTGTAACCCAGGGCATGAATCAAGGCCCTGGCGAATGCTGTTTTGCCGGCGCCGAGATCACCCTCAAGCCAAATGACCAGTGGCCGGGGTATATTACACGAAAATTTATTCGCGAAATGTTGAAGGTCACGTTCATTGGGGAATACCACATCACCTGCAACGTTTGCTGATGATGGCTCATTCATAAACCGGCCGACTGCCACACAGTTGGCAAAGCGGCGGTTATATCGCCTGCAATCAATGCCATCTCACCCCGCTTGTCCACCGCATGGTCTCCTGCCAGTGCATGCACCAGCACCCCGATCCGGGCCGCGTCGAGGCAGGACAAACCCTGGGCCAGCAAGGCGGCGACAATACCCGTCAGCACGTCGCCACTGCCGGCAGTGGCCATTCCAGGATTACCCGCTGGACATATTGAATATTCACCGGAAGCATCAACTACAACGGTGCCACAGCCTTTCAAAACCACGCAGGCACCAAAGCGCCGGGCAATAGCCGTTGCCGACTGGACGCGATCCTGCTGGATATCTGAAACTTCACACGCCAGTAAACGCGCCGCTTCAGCGGGGTGTGGTGTGAGAATCCAATTGTCACGTTTGAGTGGGTCTTGCTGCGACTGCTGTGCCAACAGATTCAGGCCATCCGCGTCGACTACCAGCGGCGCTTCTGATTCAAGACAGGTTTTTAAAAGTGACATAGACCAGTCACTCGTACCCAGGCCGGGCCCGAGGGCAACGACAAAATCCCTGCCAAGCAGGGAGAGTAACTCAGCCCCTGAGCCAACGGCTTTGACCATCAGTTCGGGGCGGACAAGGTTGATCAAACCGGCATGTGCCGGGTCGGTTGCCAGTGTTACCTTGCCTGCACCACTACGCAATGCCGCCTCACCACACAAACGGATAGCGCCACCCATACCCTTGATACCACCCACAGCGAGAACATGCCCGAAGCTACCCTTATGTGAGTTTCGCGGTCGTGGTTTTAGAACGTCAACCAGGTAACCCGGCATCAGCAGACTACCCGCTCCTTCGGCTTGTTGCAGGGTTGCTTCAGCAGGTATCGCCAGATCATCGAAACTGATAGCGCCACAGTAATCGGGCCCGTCTGCTGTATACATCCCGCGTTTACGTCCTACGAAAGTGACCGTGTTCCGGGCCTGGACGGCGCAGCCCATCAGACAACCCGTGTCCGCATTCAAACCGGATGGAATGTCGATGGCCAGTTTCGGGCAGTCCAGTTGATTCAGGTAGGCAATTGCAGCGCGGAATTCACCACCCACCACACGATCAATACCCGTACCAAGCAGGGCATCCAGCGCCAGGTCATACGAATCATTTCCTGACAGAGGCCAGAGGGCAACTTCACCACCGCCCGCCTGCCAGTCCGAGTAGGCCTGGGCTGCATCCCCCTTGAGTTGCCGCGGATCGACCATTGAACACAATCGTGACATCAATACGGGCTTCAACAGCCAGTCTCGCCACCACGTAGCCGTCACCACCGTTATTACCGGGGCCACACATAATCAGCCAGCGCCTGGCATCGGGAAAACTTTCGCGTGCGACATCAACCACCGCGCGGCCTGCCCGGCACATCAGTTCATAACCGGGGATGCCTAAATCATGAATAGCGGCATAATCAATCCCACGAACCGCTGCCGCGGTATACAATTTGTAACTGGCATCAGACATGGCCCCATTATAACGGTGAATCGATCAGTGAACCTCCCCATTAAACCTAAAAATACCGATGAGGCACAGGTGCCTGATGCTGACATGATTGAGCTGGCAGAGCACATTCGCCGCTGGGGCCAGGAACTGGGGTTCCAGCAGGTGGGTTTTAGTGATATTGAACTGGGAGATCACGAAATCCATCTCAATAACTGGTTGTCGCAGGGTTTTCATGGCGACATGCAGTACATGCAACGTCACGGTACACGCCGCAGCCGGCCGGATGAACTGGAGCCCGGTACCCTGCGGGTCATCTCCGTGCGTCTGGACTATCTGCCTCAATCTGCTGCGGACATAGAGACTTTGCTTGCAGATGCCTCCAAAGGTGTTGTGTCACGCTACGCTGTCGGTCGCGATTACCATAAACTGATGCGCAAACGTCTGCAAAAACTGGCTCGACAAATCGAAGCGCACATCGGTCCATTCGGTTACCGGGTGTTCGTGGACTCGGCACCGGTGTTGGAAAAAGCATTGGCTGAAAAGGCCGGTCTGGGTTGGATAGGCAAACATACCAACCTGATCAACAAACACGCAGGTAGCTGGTTTTTCCTTGGAGAAATCTACACCGATTTGCCATTGCCTGTCGATACACCCGCTGACGAACATTGTGGTGCCTGTACGAAATGCATCGACATCTGCCCTACCCAGGCCATTGTCGCCCCCTTTACGGTAGATGCGAGGCGTTGTATTTCCTACCTGACCATCGAGCTCCGTGGCAGTATTCCCGAAGAGTTCCGTGCGCTGATGGGCAACCGTATCTATGGTTGCGACGACTGCCAACTGGTATGCCCATGGAACCGTTTTGCCCAACCCACCCGGGAAGCCGATTTTGCGCCACGCCATGGACTTGATGCCCCGCAACTGATCGTGCTGTTTGAATGGAACGAAGAACAGTTCCTGCAACGTACCGAGGGCAGCGCAATCCGCCGTATCGGTTTTGAATGCTGGTTACGCAATATTGCAGTTGCACTGGGAAATGCACCGACATCCGCTGCCATCATCAAGGCGCTTCAAAGCCGCTTGCAGTACGACTCTGAAATGGTTCGCGAGCACGTTGCGTGGGCGCTTAATCGCCACAACTATCGCCCATAGCATATTGTATTTCATGCCTATTTTATTTTTGCCATAAACGCTCACTTAACAGTTTCACTGGGCGGGGGTTACGGCCCCCATCGGGTGTGTGATATTCTTGTCCGAATCGAATTTTTTGACTCCGGAATTAAGGAAATCATTCAATGAAAATGCTTGAAAAACTCAATGCAATGCGCGGTCATGGTGGTGCGATTCAAACTCACGGCCTGGATGATGAAACCGTACTGACGATTTGCACAACAGGACGAAAGACTCGGTACTGCCGTAGATGCCGCCTATACCGATTTCCTCGCCTTGCTTGAAGAAGAACCTGAACTGATGGCCCTTCCGGAAGTGGAACTGACCACCCGGGTGCAACAGGGTTTTGTCAATTTCTACCCGGTAGATGCAATCAACCCATACGTTGCGCTGGCCGGCTCTGGTCCATGGATCATTACCTCACGTGGCGCAGTACTTTTTGAATGTGGCGGTTACGGCATGCTTGGCCTGGGTCATGCACCGGAGGCCGCGCTCAAGGCCATGAACAAACCACATATTATGGCCAATGTGATGACACCATCTTTCAGCCAGAAACGCCTGGTGGATGCGCTGCGAAAAGAAATCGGTCAGACCCGTGGCGAGTGCCCTTTTGATCGGTTCTTCTGTCTGAACAGTGGTTCGGAAGCGGTCACCCTCGCTGCGCGCATTGCAGATATCAATACCAGGATAATGACGGACCCGGGTGGCAGACACGCCAGCAAGTCCATCCGTATCCTCAGTTTGAAGGGCTCATTTCACGGACGCACCGACCGGCCTGCGCGTTTTTCAGATTCCACACGTTCGGCCTGCTGCAAGTACCTTGCCAGCTTCCGCGATTACGACAACCTGCTTACGGTTGAGCCCAACAATATCAGCCAGCTGGAACAGGTATTTGAGTACGCTGAAAAACAACAATTGTTCATTGAAGCCTTCTTCATGGAGCCGGTCATGGGCGAAGGCAATCCGGGTCAGGCGATTACGCCCGAGTTTTACACCCGCGCCAGGGAATTGACCAGGGAAAATGGCACATTGCTCCTGATTGATTCAATCCAGGCAGGTCTGCGTGCGCAGGGCGTATTGTCCATCTGTGATTACCCGGGTTTCGAAAACCTTGATGCCCCGGATATGGAAACCTATTCCAAAGCGATGAATGGCGGTCAATATCCACTGTCAGTGCTGGCCCTGAACCCCGCCACATCCGGTCTTTATCGTGCCGGTGTCTATGGCAATACCATGACCACCAACCCGAGGGCGCTGGATATCGCCGTTGCAGTTCTGAACAGCATCACACCGGAATTACGGCAAAACATCCGCGATCGGGGGCTTGAACTGTTCGACAAGCTGACCGCATTGAAGAGTGAGCTGGGCGGTTCTATCACCAAGGTGCAGGGCACCGGTCTTTTGACCAGTGCTGAACTTGACCCTGTTCATTTCAAAAATTATGGTGCCAACTCCAGCGAGGAATATATGCGCAAGCATGGTATCAACGTGATTCATGGTGGCATCAATGCATTGCGCTTTACACCACCGTTCGATATCACCAGTGCGGGTGTAGACCTGATCGTCGAAGCCACCCGTGATGCCATTGTGAATGGGCCTGTCAAAGTGGCTAAAGCTACCAGCGAAGCGGCATAACACGCGTTTCGCTGTAAAAAACAAGGCAGAGAAATAACATGGCACATATGAAGCCCTTGCCACCCGAAACCACCCCGGAACTTCGGGGTGATTTTGATATTTTTGACAAAATCCTTGGGTTTGTCCCCAACAGCCTGTTGACCATGCAACGGCGGCCGAAGATGGTAAAGGGATTCGGTGAGCTAACCAAGGGTGTGATGGACCCGGAGGGCGCAGTTGACCTGGGTCTGATGCGTCTTATTGCACACTTCTCAAGCCGCGCCGCCGGTTGCCAGTACTGCGAAGCCCATTCGCTGGTCGCTGCAAAAATTCACGATATACCACAGCAAAAACTGGATGCGATCTGGGACTACCAGACCAGCCCACTTTATTCCGAAGCCGAACGTGTGGCACTGGATTTCGCACTGGCTGCGGGTTCGGTTCCCAACGCGGTCGATGCAGAATTGTTTGCACGGATGCGGCAACACTGGGATGAGGAACAGATCGTCCAGATCCTGGGTGCAGTTTGCCTGTATGGTTTTCTCAACCGCTGGAATGATTCAATGGCCACTGACCTCGAGGCTGCGCCACGTGAAATGGGTGAAAATGTTTTATCCAGCGGTGGCTGGACCGGTGGTAAGCACGTTTGACTCACATGTTGCGGGTTAAAAAACCGCGGACAGGCCAGGAGAGGCAAGCCTGGCCGCGGATACCCACGGTGGTTTTAACCCAAAAAACCTGCAACAAGGTGTGGCAAAACGAACATACAGGAAAGTAACAACGCACCTCCAATCACATTTCCCAGCACTGAAAACACCATCCACAACATCGTGTTTTCATCATGATAAACATCATCATTGATTGCCTGCTCCTGCGCACCGGTTCCATGACCCGGTAGCTCACGGCTTGCCTGTGTGTGAATCTTTGTAATCCCTGCCTGCTGAAAAAGTGCACGTTGCATAGCCGTTCTCCTGATTTGGGCATACAGGAGACCACAGGGTGTTCTCATTTCATGAGAAGGGCTTGCTTGATTGTTTTCATCTGGTGCGGAATGCACTGCTGTCCCACTTATTTTAAATTCCCATCCTCAAGTTAAAGCCCCTCACCGGATTGCCGGATGAAAGGTACGTTTGGACTTTGATTCATTATCCGTGTGGGCGCCAAGGTCGCACAGTAGCTAACTTCAAGACTGGCAATCTGGGTGCTCTTGATCAGTCGGGAAGCCAAGGTGATGTGGTGTCTTGTTTCAGGACACGTCGTGAACCCCTCCCTGGGGACTCGATCGCGACGTCCTGTCGCTCACGGTCCTGAAACAAGACACCACACCCCCTCGGCTTTGTGCGCAGTCATAGGCCAATGGTTTCAGATGGATGAACTACGAAGACGGGGCGGGGGAATTAAGTGAGACAGCAATGTGCGGGATGCGCTTATTGCGAAAAATATCAGTCGTAGATAGCTGCGGCCTTGCGGGCGGACTTGGCGACCGCATCGCGCAGGAAGTCGGGCGATAGCACTTCCACTTCCGGGCCGTACCTGAGGATATCCATAATCAGCTCGCGGGCACTGCTAAAGGGTAACTCCAGTAACCAGGCACCCGCATTGTCGTAACTGCCTTTCTGATCCGGGTGCCATTGCTCTTCTGCAATCCAACGCGACATTTCCGGTGTGAATTTCAGCTTTGCCGTATGTTCGGCAGGGCCGGAAAAGATGCCGTAAGCACTGTCAAAATGACCACCAAGTTCTTCGGAAGAAACCTCCTTGGCTTCTTCGTCCAGCAGTTTCTGGTCCTTGATACGCTCCAGTGAAAAGCTGCGCAGGCCCTCGGCCTTGTGACACCAGGCATCGAGATACCAGGAGTTGCGGTACTGCGTCAACCGCTGTGGTGATATATGCCGTTCGCTGATATCGTCCTTGCGTCTGCCATGGTAGGAAATATGCAACTGCTGACGGCCGATCAGGGCGCCCATCACATCCTGAAACAGGTGTTCAGGTACCGACCTGCCAGCCACCGACTGGATATGGATACGCGACTGGCTCTCCTTTGCATCAACACCTTTTTGTTGCAGCAGCGAGGAAATACGTCCCTGCAGTGACTCCAGTTCACCTTCAAGCAACCCGGGCTGTACGTTGCCCAGCACCTGGCGCGCGGTCAACAGTGCCTGTAACTCCGCCGGACTGATCCAGATTCCGGGTAATTCAAAAGGCTGGTCATAGCTGCGGTCATAATAGAAACCGCGGTTATCGTCATCCTGTTCAAGTGGCGCACCAAGAAAATCACGCAATTCTGCAATCAGCCGGTAAAGCGTGGCCTGTGAACATTCCAGGCGTTCCATCAGGTCCTGCCGCGAAATTGGTGTGCGACGCTGACTGAGAATATTATGCAGGTGGTACAAGCGCTCGACTTTGGACATGCTCTGCTTTCCTATCTATCCACTGGCTGCGATACGCGCCTCGATAAACGCCAGCGCCTTTGTAATGCCCTCCAGGCTGCGTTGCTTACCCATCAGCCACAGGGTCTTGTCAATCGAAGGTGAAATACCGGCACCGGTCAATGCCACACGCAATGGCTGCGCAACCTTACCCATACCCACTTCAAGCTCCGCAGCAACTTTGTCGATCACGTCATGCAGTGCCACCGGAGACCAGTCTTCGAGTGAGTGCAGGTTTTCCTTCATCAGGCGTAGCGGCTCAGCGGCAACAGGCCGCAGGTGTTTTTTTGCTGCGTTTGGATCAAGCTCATCATAGCCTTCAAAGAACATGCGGCTTTGCGTCGTCATCTCTTTCAGGGTTTTAACACGCTCCGCCTGCACCGAGACGATGTCAGCAAGTGACGGGCCGTTTTGGGTATCGATGCCCTGGTCCGTAAAGTGCCAGGCCAGGTGCTTTGCGACCTCTGGTGCCGGCAGTTCTTTCATATAGTACTGGTTCAGCCAATCAAGTTTATCGGTATTGAATGCCGAAGCCTTGCGGTTAACATCCTTGATATCAAACAACTCGACCATCTCTTCAACACTGAAGACCTCCTGGTCACCATGTGACCAGCCAAGCCGCACCAGGTAATTGAGCAATGCCTGCGGCAGGTAGCCATCGTCGCGGTATTGCATGACACCAACCGCGCCGTGGCGTTTGGAGAGCCTGGCGCCATCAGCCCCCAATATCATCGGTACGTGGGCAAACAGCGGTGGCTCTGCCCCGAGGGCATGGTAGATATTGATCTGCCGGGGTGTGTTATTGATATGGTCATCACCACGGATCACGTGGCTGACCCGCATATCCATATCATCGACCACCACGGTGAAGTTATAGGTCGGTGAGCCATCCGGCCGCGCGATGACCAGGTCATCCAGTTCATCATTCGAAATATTGATGGTGCCGCGTACCAGATCGTCAAATACCACGTTGCCAGACTGCGGGTTGCGGAAACGAACCACCGGCTTGATGTCTGCAGGTGCAACATCGAGGTGCCGGCATTTGCCATCGTAACGGGGTTTGATACCGTCTTTCATCTGTTGCTCACGTAAGGCTTCCAGCCTGTCTTTGCTGCAATAGCAATGGTAGGCCTTGTCCTCGTCAAGCAATTGCTGAACCACTTCGGCGTAACGGTCAAAACGGTCGGTCTGGTAAACAGGACCTTCATCTGCATCAAGCCCCAGCCATTCCATCCCATCCAGGATCGCCTGTACCGACTCCGGTGTGGAACGTTCAAGATCGGTATCTTCGATGCGTAATATGAATACACCCTGGTTGGCGCGCGCCTGTAGCCAGGCAAACAGCGCCGTGCGTGCGCCGCCTACGTGTAAAAAACCGGTGGGACTGGGGGCGAAGCGGGTTCGGATGGTCATGCGGGTGATCTCTGCTTTTCTAGTGATGCAAAACGATCATTGTACCTTGCATCCGGGTCGCAAAACACACCGCAATGATCAACACCCCGGGTTAGTCACCCGGGGTCAGGATTCAACACATCGATACCGTTCGGTCCTGGATTATTGCGATCCAAGACAACTGGTGTAAACGGTTGCAGTCTTTTTCTTACAGATCTTGGCGCTGGGTTGAGCAAGACCACAGGTACTTGCTGAACAGCAACTGGCAGGCTCTGCCGGCGAACTGGTAACGCTCTGAACGGATTCACAAAACCCACTGTTGGTCGCCGCCCAGACACATTCGCAGGTGTAGGTTATTGGCAATGGGTCCGTATCTACCGGTGGATCTGTATCCGCTGGTGATCTGTATCCGCGGGTGGATCTGTATCCGCTGGTGGGTCTGTATCCGCTGGTGGATCTGTATCTGCTGGTGGGTCTGTATCATCAGGTAAACTGGGGACACCCACCGCTTTGACGCTTTTCGCCAACATAAAGCCACCGGTCCTCTCCGGCTTCAACTTGGCAATTTTCGATTCCAGCGATACATTTTGCGCACCGTTAACACCCGTCCAGTCAACGTCTACTGTTAGCATGACCGCATTGTCGTTTCCGACAACGTCCGCAACCGTCCAGGTACGTGTAAAGGTCGCGTTATTGCCGACTACGGTATTGCCGGTGGCATCAGTTGTGTAAGCCACGACTTCATCCCGGGTCGCAAAATTTCGGAAACCCGCGATCGACTTCTTGGCCAAATGCAAGGCCTCGGTCCTGGCCTCGGAATCTGCATTCATTTCAAGAGAACGGCTCAGGAAAACAGCTATTAGCATAGCCCCCACGGAAAAGACAACGAAGGCGATAAGTGCCTCTACAATTGTAAATCCCTTTACATTTTTAAATTTTATCAATTTCGTCACAATCTTCTCCTCATTTCCCCTACCAGTCACGCCAGGTGCCTGGAATACGTGCTACTTTCTCGGTATACAAAGGTCCTCCTCCAAGGGGTCCACCACCGGCGGAGGAACTATAAAATTCGGTGTTGGCATTCAATTTTTCGGCATCGCCTTCAAAGACACCGGATCCGATCACTGTCGCTCCACCCATGCCATTGCATTTGTCCAATGGGTCTTCGTAATAAAGCATCCCGTAAATCGTGGCGCCACCGTTAAATTGCGGGCAATCTTCATGGGACATTATTAAGACGACCGGATAATCAGCTGTACCAAAGTCTCCCTGAAGCGGGTTGCTCCCCGTATAAACAATAAAAGGTACGTAGTCACTGTCTACGGGTTGTAAATGCGTAACGTTGTTCTTATTGCTGGTCGTCTGACCTGCCGCGGCAGCCATTGCCTTGGCGGCGGGAAGTGATATCTCAAATAAATGATTCCACGCCCGTGGTTCAGGCATTACCGAGAGATCCTCGATGGTCAAATAGTCCTCAAGATCGGAGCCGGTAATATTACCCCCTGTTTCCCCGACCAAACACGTGGCGCCACCACACAACTGAACACCCATGTGTCCGGGATCGAGACAGAAATTGTCTGGTGCGTCCGCGTTTCTCCAGTCGTGGGGCAGGAGCGGGTCGGGCCCAACAGTCAGAACAGCAGGTCCGTCAGCGGTCGGGTATACCGAAGGGTTACCGGTTATGTCTTTGAAACAACCATTGACCACGACAGGTGGCGCATTCCGGCCCGCAATAGTGAGGTATTGATTCCACTGGGTGACGTAAACCTGCTCGGAGCCGGTGATAGTGACACCGGATTCCGTGTAGCTTTCCGCGCCGGTATCGTCAAGGGTATCCAGCGTCGATTCCACCAGCATAAAAGCATCTGCAAAGTTATTGCCTTTGGTCAGTGTGACGGTGGGCTTATAGTTGTAACCTGTTCCGGTTGCAGGGTCTTGATCACCTCCGTCGTAGTCGATATCGGGTATGCTGACACTGGCGGCGGATGCGCCTTCCAGATTCAATGCAACTCCACTGACACAATTGTCGCAATGATTATCATCATCAAGCCACGCCAGTGCATATTCCAGACCGGCTGAGGTCGCTTCTGATGCTTCCCCGGCCCGGTAGTCTGCACCTGTAGTCTCCTGTTCAACATAAGCGATCTTGCTTACGGTCAGGGCCATTATGGTCATCACCATCATCAGCACCAAAGCGACGAAAACCGTTACCGCACCCCGTTGCCTGGAAAAGGTACCATTTACTTTATGCGTGTTCATCATAGTCATCGATTCCGTATTAATCATGGCAGTGCGTATTGCCGGAACGAAGCTGCACAATCTTGTCATTTCTGACTCTTACCGAATCTGACATGACTGTGGATATGTCGTTGCCACTGTTCAAACGCACGGCCATATCCACATCAACCAATCGTGCACACTGACATGAATCGTTTTGTTCACAGACACCAAGCGTTGCCCCGGAAAGGTTTTCGATCTCTATCTCTGTGGTTGTCATCGCAAATGTCAGGGCAGTTACATCAAATTCATCGGATGAAACAGGTACCCAGGTTCCGGTGGTGCAATTCGCCGGCGAGGCTCCGGCTGTTTTCATTTGCAGAACGCCCCTGCCATTGACCACCTGCCGCCTGTAGCCATACCACTCATCGTTCTCGACAACAGCAGCCGTACCCGATACAGGCCGGTCACCGTCAATATTGTAGGAAAAAAGGATACAATCATCGCTGCCAACTGCATCGTAAATCCTGATATCAGCCGAAGACGACAAGTGTGGGTTGAACAACAGATCAGCCCTGACAGCATCCATGATTACAGCAAAATTTGTCTGTGTATTATTTGGAAAACCGTCGCCATTGAAATCTTCACCAGGCACAACACCGGAGTATCCGGCACGTCGTATATCACGCGTCATCACCAAACCAATTTCACGAACTTCCTGCTGCATCCGGTTTGTTTGCACTATGACCGAGGTGGACCGGGTCATACTCGAAAACAGGGATATTGCACCCGTTGTAACTATCAAACCAATGGCCAAACCGACCAATAGTTCAACGAGTGTAAACCCTTGTGAGCCGTTTAACATGACTGGTACGCAGGGACATTGTCTGAAGGGGAGCAGATACTCGCACGGCCCAGGCCATTGATAACAATGCGCAAATCATATCCACCCGCTGTATTGAATGTGATGGTGCCTGCGGTCACTGTACCGCGCACCCAATCATAGGAGTATTTGGCTGCGCTTGAGCTTACCGTGGCAATGCCATTGAAGTCACTACCCGTCACCTGGCGAACTGTGCAGCTATTGACAGTGGTGCAACTGCAGGTACCTACAGCGATGCCATAACACCAGTTGGTGCCATCACTGACATTAAATGCAAAATCGGGTACACGCCGTTTGAGGCCTTCCTGGCGGAAAAAATTGAAATCGGCGATGACTGTTTCTACGGTGAGTTCGAGCCGCTCCTTCTCAATCATCTTGAAGAATGAAGGTGTCGCAGCAGCAACAACGATCGCTAAGACCGCGATAGCAATTATCAACTCGGTGAGTGTAAAGCCATCCTGGCGTTGTATCGTCCCCATTTAAAAGCCTATGTCCTCTTTGGCTTGACTAGAATTATAGCTATTCCCCAGTGTCATTATAGCCTAGTCAGTAGTGTCTCCGGTTAAATTAAAGTACCGTCCATCCGCTAGTTTCTACCTTTTATCATTATTCGACACGCAATTCACCGATTCCGCTGGTATCACGTGAGTGTGCTGGCTATGATGAAATGCAGTAAATAGCAGTTTTTGAATTGTTTTTATTCACGGACAAACAAATGGATTTCAAAAAAAAGAAGGGATTCACACTTATAGAACTCATGGTCGTTATTGCCGTTGTAGCGATTCTCGCCACGCTGGCGTACCCCTCATGGATCAATAGTGTTAGGAAAGCACGCAGGGCGGATGCGATAAACAGTCTGCAGGACCTTCGCATCAACCAGTCTCAATGGCGCGCCAATCACGCAAGCTACGCCACCACGCTGGCCGCAGTCGACTATGCCGGCGGAGCCTCGATGGAAAACCATTACACCATAGCCTTTGTAGGCACACCCAATGCCACGACCTTCCTGGCGACTGCAACACCCGGGTCCGGCCAGTCGGCCGACAGTTGCGGAACCTTTGCCATTAACCAGGATGGACCGAATCACACCGGCACCTATGCCGATGCAAGATGCTGGAACCGCTAGTCCTCCAGTGCCAACGATAAAACGGTAAACCTTTCAACTCCGCGCGAACGATACCAGCGAAATCAACAGCTGTCTCACGATAGTCATACTGATGAAAAACCAGCCAATAACACGAACTGATATAATTCTGTGAACGGCAACGGGCTTTGGCTTTGCAGAATTCAAACGGTCAGAAAATGGAAACAGCAGGCCCTTGCGGTACTAATCGCAGTGGCTGTTTTGCCCTTCCTCTATTCCGGTGACGACGACCTTTCCCTGCTGGAAAAAGCGTATCAACGTGGCAACCTGACCCTGCTCACCCGCAATGGTGCGAGCAGTTATTTTATCGGCCCGGACGGCGGCACAGGTCCGGAATACGATATCGTCGCGGCATTTGCCGACTACCTTGGAATCGCACTGGAAGTTAAAATAGCCGATGAATTCAACGATCTCGGCTCATTGCTGAAAAGTGGGCAGGGTGAACTGATCGCGGCGAATCTGACCCGTACACCCGCACGTGAAAAGTTATTCAATTTCGGCCCCGACTATGCCGACACAACAACGGTCGTGGTCTACAAACGCGGCAAAAAACGACCACGTGAACTTGCTGACCTGCTCGGAATGCGGTTGTCAGTCATTGCCGGTTCAAGTTACGAGGGCCTGCTCGAAAATGCACAGAAGGAAATACCCGGCTTGCAGTGGGTATCGGAAAAAAACATGGGTATGGAAGGATTACTGCTGGCCATCGCTGACGGTGAACTGGATGCAACCCTGGTGGATTCAAATATACTCAAGATCAACAGCCAGTTTTACCCTGGCCTGAAAGCCGGATTCACATTTGCCGACCATCAGCACCAGGCCTGGGCGTTCCAACCGGGTGATGATGATTCGCTGGTGCAGAAAGCCCGCTCATTTTTCAAACTTATCGATGAAAATGGAAGTCTGGCCGCGATACAAAACCGCTATAACGAAAACGGCAATGATCTTGACCGTGTCGGCATGTTTCAATTTATGAAACAGGTTCGAAACCGCCTGCCACCCCTGCTGCCCCTATTCCAGGAAGTGGCTGCTGTACACGATCTGGATTGGCGTCTCCTGGCCGCCATGGGTTACCAGGAGTCGCATTGGGATCCTGAGGCCACATCAGTGACCGGCGTACGTGGCATCATGATGCTCACCCAGCGCACAGCGGCTCAACTGGGTGTTAAAGACCGGCTGGATCCTGAACAGAGCATCGAGGGTGGCGCACGTTATTTCCTGCAGATGCGCAATCGCATTCCCAAGCGTATACCTGAACCCGATCGTAGCTGGATGGCGCTGGCGGCCTATAACATGGGTATGGGGCACCTCCGCGATGCACGCAGACTGACCCAGAAACAGGGTGGAAACGCAGATCGCTGGCAGGATGTCAATGAGCGCCTGCCCCTGTTAGCCCAGGAAAAATGGTACCGCGAAACCCGTTACGGTTATGCTCGCGGTTATGAGGCCCGGCAATACGTCGACAATATCCGCAGCTACTTCGATACCCTGGTGTGGATGGATACCCGCGCGCACCCGATGCTGATAACGCAATTATAAACCCCGCTAAAACTACGCCGTCTTATCTTCCCTGTACAAGCAAACCCCGGACTGTTTTTCAATATCATTCAGACGCATTTCATGCTGAGCCAGTTCTTCATCGTTGGCCTTTAACACAAACAAGGCCGGATGCCCGCTATGTTGATAGCCCGTCATCATCATCCCGAAACTGACGTACTTTCCAGACTCAGACCAAGGTCGACCTGCCCGCCCGTCATGGCCAGGAAAACATCGGTCAGAATTTCCGCATCGAGCAGGGCACCGTGCAGGCTACGACTGCTGTTATCCACCTCGTAACGTTTACACAATGCATCGAGGTTATTGCGTTGCCCCGGATGCAGATCCCTGGCCAATCTCCAGTGTGTCGAGCACCGTCGCTATTTCTGTAATGGAAGCGTGTTGGTGGCCGACCAGTGAGAGCTCGTTATCGATAAAACCGATATCAAACGGTGCATTGTGGATAACCAGTTCCGCACCATCAGCAAATGCCAGCAAGTCATCGGCAATCTCTGCAAAACGCGGCTTATCACGCAGGAATTCTTCGGTAATGCCGTGAACTTCGAGGGCACCCTGCTCTATTTCCCGCTCCGGATTGAGGTAGACATGATACTGCCGGCCGGTCAGTTGCCGGTCAATCAACTCCAGCGCACCGATTTCAATGATGCGGTGACCCTGCCTTGGATCAAGACCGGTGGTTTCAGTATCCAGAACTATTTGTCGCATACAATACCTTCTATGTCGGGTGTGTAATTTTGTGACGCACCGTTCAGTTTGAAAATAACGGTGCGTAATAAGATTACGCACCCTACGGGATTCCTTTGCGTGCCAATTCATCCGCACGCTCATTTTCAGGCACACCTGAATGACCCTTAACCCAGAACCACTTCACTTCATGACGATTAAGCGCCTTCTCGAGACGCTGCCACAAATCCACGTTTTTAACCGGTTGTTTTGATGCTGTCCGCCAGCCACGTGCCTTCCAGCCTTCCAGCCATTCGGTCATACCCTTCATGACATAGGTCGAATCGGTATAGATATCGACACTACAACCCTTCTTAAGGGCCTCTGCACCGCGGATAATCGCCATCATCTCCATGCGGTTGTTGGTGGTCTCACGCTCACCACCAAACAGTTCTTTACGGTGTTTGCCCGACATCATGACCGTGCCCCAGCCACCCGGACCCGGGTTGCCGCTACAGGCGCCATCGGTATACATCACGACATCGTTCACGAAGCAGCCTCACGGCTACTACAGCCGTCAAGCGCCGCTGATGTCCGGCCTGTCGACTTTATTTGCCTGAAACGCAGAACACGGGCGTTTGTAATATTGGACTGATGGTGACCATGTATGACCACCCGGTCGGCAAATGGCAAACCCAGACCATGCCAGGTGGCCTTGGGGGCCGGTCGTGAAAACCCGCCCAGACCCATCAACAGGCACTGCTCGATATTGAATGATTGTGATTTCAAAAATTTACATACCCTGTCAAGTTTAAGTGCCGGCACCTTCTTTCTCCGGTTGATGATTTGATTGCGCAAACCGGACGAATTCAAGCCACTGATGACGATATCACCACCCGCAGCCAGTGCCCGCAGTGCCTCGGCCATATAACCTTTCACCACCGTCTGCGACCAGGTGATGCAGGATAACCAGGTCAAATGCAGCTTCCTCAAATGGTAATGCCGAAATCCTGCATCGCAGCCGGGCGTTGGCGGAAAATTCATCGGCTACTGAGCCGTATCACCTGTGCAGGATTCACCAACTCCAGTGGCGGGTCGTCTGCACCGGCGTGTTTCATCACCAATATCCGCGCAGGTCTCCGCCTCGCAAGAAGTGGTTTCAATAGCTGCGCAGCCAACTTTTGTTGAGCTGAACGTGACGATTGATCCTGAGTATAATCAACTTCCATTGCGACAGAATTGACCTGGCGATAAACAGGCGTAAGCATAAGGGTTATATCAAGGGTGATTCAACTATCAATTTAAGGAAATTCATATGCTGGCAAACGAGCTCAAAATATCCGCCATCCCGGCTTTTGACGATAACTATATCTGGTTGCTCACTGCAGGCGGAAAAGCCTGTGCAGTAGTGGACCCCGGTGACGCAGAGCCGGTGCTGGAAGTACTGGAGCAACGGGGGCTGGAACTTTCCTACATCCTGTTAACCCACCACCATTACGATCACGTGGGCGGTGTTTCCGCACTGCTTGAAAAGTACAAGGCTAAAGTATTTGGCCCGGCACGATGAAAGGATTCCCTTTGTGGAGCAGGTTTGCAGGGAGGGTGATGAGATTCAACTGCCTGATCTGAAGACAAAATTTCATGTGCTGGAGGTCCCGGCGCACACCCGCAGTCACATCGCCTTTTTTGCGGACAAGGTACTGTTCTGCGGTGATACCCTGTTCAGCCTGGGTTGTGGCCGTTTTTTTGAAGGTACTGCAACCGATATGCAAAAATCCCTGGATAAACTGGCAGCGCTGCCGGCGGATACACTAGTTTACTGTGCGCATGAGTACACCCAGGCCAACTGTGCATTCGCGCTCGCGGTTGAACCGGGAAACCCCGCTTTACAGGCGCGCTCCCTGGAAATAGACAGTTTGAGGGCTGAAGACAAAATCACCCTGCCAACCCGTCTGGGTGATGAACTGGCAACCAATCCTTTCTTGCGCACCCGGGCAGACAGCGTGGTTAATATGGCCCGTAAAATCGACCCTGAAGCCACAGCCGGAATAGCGACCATGGCGATTATTCGGGCATGGAAAGACCGGTTTTAATGGGCTTTTTACTTGACCCTGCGTCAGCAAACCGCATAATAACGGGCGTTTACCTAATTTAACGGAGCCCTTCGTGACTTCACGCCTTTTTTTGCCTTTGCTGTGTCTGTTTCTTGCCAGCTGCGCCACGACAAAAAGCACCAGTCCGGAACCCGCTGCGGAGATCCCTGAAACCACCCAGGCGGATCTTCCCAAGGGTGACGGGCGATTCTATTGATGAACACCTGTTTGTTCCAGAACCTGTTGAAACCGTAACTGATGTAACCAGCGAACCAATACCGGAGTTTGACAATGTCTGGGCGAGGCTGGTCAGTAACTTCAGTCTGCCCAATTGCGACGACCACGAGGAATCCCTCGTTTGGGCCAGGTGGTATGCAGACCATGGGGAGTACATGGCCCGTGTCATGAAACGGGCACAGCCGTGGATATATTTTATCGCCGAAGAACTGGAAGCCCGCGATATGCCGGGCGAACTCGCCCTGTTACCCATTGTTGAATCCGCCTATGACCCATTTGCCTACTCCAGTGGCATGGCGCTCGGCACCTGGCAATTTATTGCCTCTACCGGCAAGCAGTATGGCCTGAGACAGGACTGGTGGTATGACGGACGCCGGGATGTCTGGTCTTCAACCCACGCGGCACTGGACTACCTTGAGCACCTCAACAAGAAGTTTGACGGTGACTGGCTGCTCGCCCTTGCGGGTTATAACTCCGGTGAATACCGGGTCGCACGTGAGGTCAAAAAGAATCTGAAAAAAGGCAAACCGGCAGATTTCTGGAATATCCGTCTTCCGAAGGAAACCAAGGGTTATGTACCCAAGCTGCTTGGCCTGACCTGTCTGTTTCAGAACCCGGAAAGCTACGGGTTTGAATTTCCCGAAGCGCCCAACAAGCCGGTCATCGCTGTCGTTGAAATGGAAGCAGCAAAGCGACCTGGTGCTGATATCACAGTTTAGCGAAGTAAGCATTGACGTACTTTTCGGCCTGAACCCCGGCTTCAGCCGCTGGGCAACCTCTCCCGAAGGCCCCTGGCGTATTATTCTGCCCATTGAAGGTGCGGAAAAGCTGCAGCAACATTTGCAGTCTGACCCGACACCCACCCTGATGAAATGGGACCAGGTCCTGGTTGAAAACGGTGATACGCTGTCGTCCCTGGCCGCCCGTCACCATGTACCTGTATCCGTTTTACGCAGCACCAATAACCTGAACAGTGACATGATCCGGGTTGGCCAGAAACTCCGTTTGCCACGTGATGAGCAATTGCTTGTTGATCCCCTGTACGTGGCGGCGGCCAACGAGTTGCAGAAACTTCAATCAGGCCTGATCGCTTCCGAACGTGTCACACACAAGGTACGCTCGGGTGAGAGCCTGTCCGTGATTGCAAGACGTTACAAGGTCTCGGTCAGAGAACTGCAGACCTGGAACAATATTTCCGACCCGCGTAAATTGCGTGCCGGCCAAGACCCTGACACTGTTCCAAAGCCCTGCCCCCAAAGCCGGCAAAGGCCAGGAGCGGCACCATCAAGCACACCGTGCGCAGGGGCGACTCATTATGGAGTATCGCCAGGCATTACAATGTCAGGGTCAGTGACCTGATGCGCTGGAACGACCTGAGCAGAAACGCGGTCATCCAACCGGGACAATCCATCAAGATCAACCTGTGAGCACACCCTGATTCCATGCGATTCGTGCTGGCTTCAGCCCTGGTCTTTTTTTATGGCGCTGCCTACGCGGTTGAATTAACCGGCACCACTGTACAGGGCGGTCTGCTGTTTCGGTCAGGCCGAACCCGGCAGCCGTGTTTTACTGGATGGTAAAGGGGTCGTGATTTCTTCAGACGGACGGTTTGTCATCGGCTTCGGCCGGGACGAGACGGGCAAACGCGAACTGCGGGTATTATCCACCCGATGGTAAGGTATTCAATAGAAGCATCGACGTACAGAAGAGTCAGTATGACATTGAACGTGTTGACGGTCTGCCCCCGTCAACCGTAACTCCCGACCCCGCAGCAACTGCGAGAATCAGGGAAGAAGCACGGATGGTCGCCACAGCGCGCCAGCACCGCGATAAGCACGCGTACTATACCAGCGGCTTCAGTTGGCCGGCCAAAGGAAGAATTAGCGGTGTTTACGGCAGCCAGAGAGTCCTCAATGGTAAGCCGCGCAACCCGCATTTCGGTCTGGACATCGCAGCGCCCGAAGGTACCGACGTATTTGCACCTGCGGATGGACTGATCACCCTGACCCATCCGGACATGCTGCTCTCCGGCGGCACCGATTATCCTCGATCACGGCCAGGGGCTTTCATCGACCTTTTTGCATCTAAGCAAAATATTGGTGGAAGCCGGTACCTTCGTGAAACAAGGTGATCTGATTGCGCGCATCGGTGCAACCGGACGTGCGAGCGGCCCACACCTTGACTGGCGTATGAACTGGCTGGACCGCCGGGTAAACCCGCAACCGCTGTTACCGGCAAGCAACGAACCTGTCTCTGAATGAGACCGGGATGAACGTCTCCCGTAAGCTGGCACTATTGTTTTTCGTCGCCATTCTATGCGATTGCACAAACAGGCCCGCATCCCGGACACACCCCTTTCGATAATACCGGTGAGGCTGATATTAAGGCCTTACGGGACCTGCTACCGGGCGCGTACAGTAACTTCGCACAGGCCTATGACAAGGGCCCGGACAGCCCGGTAACAGATATCAATATCCGTCAGCTGAAAACAGGCGCTGACCTGGTGTTTCTATACGAAAGCGAGTTACGTGGCCTGGATTCATCAAGCCAGGAAATTTACTGGTTGAAACCCAACCAGCAGACAGGCCAGGCAGAATTATATTTTACGCCTCTCAGGGAAGATGAACTTTCCCTTCCGTTGCAGGACATCCTGTCGATCGCATGGCAACGCGTTGAGCCCGGTTGTGTTGTAAAAATGAGCAGGGCCGGGGATCAGTTTAATGGTCAGACCAATCCCGATACGTGCCGGTTTAAGCACCCATTACAAGGCGAAACAAGGCTTAGCCGAAGTCTGTCCATCAACAAGGATACAGTGATAATAAAGACCGGACTGAAGAGTGCAATCGGGTCACAGGCAAGTGATGAAACACTGCTCCAGCTACAGAAACACCGGATATTTCTAGGCTGGGCCAGCACCCGCCTCGATGCAGGTCAGCAACAGGATCAACCGGCTATGTGGTCACTGTCCCAGGTTTTCAGCATCAGGGATGATGGACGAATAAGCCATCTTTACGACCAGCAAATGGTTTCCATGGGTTTTGGTTTACAACTGTCGAGACTGCACCGGTTTGAAGGCGAGATGCCCTATTACCAAGTGTCGGTCATAGATCTGGAAAGCGGTCTGACCCAGGCCTACCAATGGTTCAATCCTGATACTGAACGTCTGAATTTAAACCTGGACTGGTTTCAAACCAACCTGGAACTACATGAACAGGCGAGCGCGCAACCTTGAGCTGATTCGCAGACTAGCCCGCTGAGTGCCCCAGACGAACCGGTGCACCCGCGCCCGCGACATAACCACCCTTGACACCCTTGGTGATCACCGAAACCGCATTGTGCGGATGCAGGCTTTCATAGTGGGTGCAACGTGCCCAGAAATCCAGGATTCGATCATCGTTATTCAAGGCCGTCTGTATGCGTCTGCCGGCATCTTCACAAAACATCAGGTTGCGACCGTTGAGCAGGGCAAAGGCCTGTTCGTCCTCACGTTTGACGGTTGCCTGGACCGGGGTTTTCAGCGAGTTCTCCACCTCATCGATCAGCTCGATAATCGGGAACATCTGGAAAGTCGGTGTCAGGCGCATCCTGAGCTCCGCTGCGCTGCGTTGGCTGTGCGGTGTGGCCAGGATACCCTCTTCCGTTCCCAGCCATTCGTGGACCTTGTCGAAATCGATTGTTTCGGCTGATTCGAAATCCTTTCTGAATTGCTCCTGGATCAGTTGACGCGCCAGTGCCGCGGAACATGGGCAGGTGCTTGAGTAAAGTACCTCGAGACCCATTTCGAGGGCGAACTCCTGCCCTTCAAGGATACCGATCATGGAAACCGGGTAACGACGCCAGCCGACATTGTCACTGATCAGGGCCTTGCGACGGATGACGTAATCAAAATCAACCCTGACCAGGGCACGGTCACTCAAACCCTCGTGCGAATCAAGAAAAGATCGCAGTAATTGACGCAGGGTACTCGGTGTCAGCGGTCTTTCCCCAAAAGCCTGGTCCAGGTGCAGATACAAACGGGACATGTGAATCCCGCGGACATCCGGATCCTTCAGGTTGACATAGGCGGTCACACGGGCGGTCGATTGAATCAGATTGCCCTGGTCATCTTCGATACGTACCGGCAATTCGATATCATTCATGCCAACCCATTCGAGTTTGCCGGCTACAGAGGCAAGCTCCTCGTTGGCGATGTCCGGCATATCACGTAATACATTTTCGAATGGTTTCATAATCTGATTTCTTGGGCCTGATTCTTTAAAACGAATGCTACTAAATGTGTTTCCAAACACCTGATTTCAAGTGTCTCTGAGTAAAATAAGAGGCTAATTATCCTTGATTAGCCGGCATATTGCACCAAAGCTTTAGATCAGACAAACATTAAAAAAACCGCCCAAGGGCGGTTTTTTCGTATATTGGTCGGGGCGAAAGGATTCGAACCTTCGACCCCTACAACCCCATTGTAGTGCGCTACCAGACTGCGCCACGCCCCGACTCTGACCTTCCCGAAAATATATAGAAGGAAGGCCGCGGCATGTTACATGAAAAGGGCTGATGGGAAAAGGGCTCCAAGCATTTATCCGCACAAATACTCAGAAACCACTGTACTGTCAGGTTTACACAGGTGGAAATAAAAAAAGCGCCCATTGGCGCTTTTTTTCAGATCAGTATGAAACCTCGAATCAGCGTTTCAGAACCTGTAGCACCTGTTCCAGTTCCATCCGCACCTGGCGGATTATCTGGTGGCTACGGCTGACGTCATCCTGGGCGCTGTCGCCCTCAAGTTGCTGACGGGCACCACCGATGGTGAAGCCCTGTTCATACAACAGGCTACGTATCTGACGAATCATGATCACGTCACCACGCTGGTAGTAGCGGCGGTTGCCACGTCGTTTTACAGGCTTGAGTTGTTCAAACTCCTGTTCCCAATAACGCAGCACGTGCGGCTTGACACCGCATAATTCACTCACTTCACCAATCGTAAAATAACGCTTGGCTGGAATGGGGGGTAGGTCTTTGTCAATCCCCGGGTTCAACATAAGCTTCGACCCTTGCACGTAGCTTTTGTCCTGGTCGGAAGGTCACAACACGGCGGGCGGAAATTGGAATCTCCTCCCCCGTTTTTGGATTTCGTCCCGGACGTTGGTTTTTTAGGCGCAGCTGAAAGTTACCAAACCCTGATAGTTTTACGTTCTCTCCGCTTTCCAGGGCTGCCCGGATTACTTCGAAATACGCGTCCACAAATTCTTTTGCTTCGCGCTTGTTCAAACCTACTTCGTTGAACAGGCGATCTGCTATATCTGCCTTAGTCAGTGACATCATTAACCTCTAAGCTGTGCATCCAGTCGCTGTTCCAGACCCTGAACTACGTTCCGGATCAGGGAATCCACGACTTCATCTGTAAGAGTGCAAGAAACATTCTGTAAAATCAAGCCAATAGCTAAACTTTTATAACCTTTTTCAACATTATGGCCGGAATACAGATCGAATAATACCAAATTAATCAGTAAATCGCCTGATAAATCAATTACATTCCGCCTAATTTCAGCATAACTGATTTTTTCAGGAACAAGTAACGCCAAATCCCGTCTGATTGATGGAAAGCGCGAAATTTCTTTCGTGCATGGAATTTCACGTTTAGAAAGTATATTAACGTCCAGCTCAAAAGCCATGACCGGACCTTTGATCTCCAGTTGTTTCAGGACGGTTGGATGAACACTCCCGGCCCAGCCAATATCAACACCATCAATTGAGACCAGAGCCGACTGCCCGGGATGTAACCAGGGAAGCTCAGAATTACGGAACTCAACATCGCCTTTTTCGCCACGTAATGACAACAACAACTCCAGATCACCCTTAAGGTCAAAAAAATCAATGGCTTTACTGGTGTAGCCCCACTGCTCAGGAGCAAAACTGCCACAGGCGACAGCGGCAACATGTAGTGACTCCTTCATGCTTCCGTTTTGCTCAAAGACCGTTCCGGTTTCAAATAACCGTACACGGTCCTGCTGCCGGCGCAGATTGCTTGAAAGGGTTGCCATCAGACCGGGTAACAGCGCGGTGCGCATCACTTCCAGGTCTGAGGTCAGCGCATTGGCCAGTGGCAAAACGTGCTTATCCATTGAGAAGCGGCCGAGAAGATCACGGCTGGTAAAACTGTAATTGATTGCTTCGGTGTAGCCAACCGCACATAAGAGCTGCTGTATGCTCTGTAGCGATAACTGTCCTTCGCTAATGATCCCGGGATTCAGTTCACCGGCAGGTAGTGCGGCCGGGATATTGTTATAACCAAATATCCGGGCGACTTCCTCGATCAGATCCTCTTCTATTTCTATATCAAAACGATCTGAAGGTGCCGTTACTCTCCAAACGCCTTTATTAAGCTCGGGCACCATACGTAAATCTTTAAGAATAGTGCTAACCGTACCTTCATCCAACTCAACACCCAATACACGATTCAAACGCGCATGGCGCAAACTGACCTGGTTTTGTACCGGTAAAAACGCCTCGGAACTGGCATGGATCAATGGCCCGGCTTGACCACCTGCAATGTCCAGCATCAGCGCTGTAATACGTTCTATTGCTCTTACCTGGCCCTGTGGGTCTACGCCTCGCTCAAAGCGGTGTGAGGCGTCCGTATGCAGCCCCATATCACGTGCTTTACCGGAAATGATGGAGGGTTTGAAATAGGCGCTCTCGAGCAGAATATTTTTCGTGGCATCGGTGACACCAGTGTCCAGTCCACCCATGATACCGGCAAGCGCAACAGGGCCCGCTTCATCACAGATAGCCAGCAAACTGTCATCAACATCCACCTGCTTGCCATCCAGCAATACAAGGGTCTCCCCTTGACGGCCACGACGCACACTGACACCGCCCTGCAAACGATCAAGATCGAATGCGTGCATGGGCTGACCAAGCTCCATCAATACGAAATTGGTAGCATCGACAGTCGCGCTGATGCTACGGATGCCACTGCGTCTCAAAGCCTCAACCATCCACAATGGCGTCGCCGCAGTGGGGTCGATACCGCGTATTATCCGGCCGACATAACGCGGACAATCCTCAGGAGCGTCAAGTGTTACTTCGATGGTGTCGCTAATACTGGCAGGAACCGGTTTGATCTCGGGAACTGTCAATGGGACACTGCAACTGGCCGACACATCCTGCGCCATACCGCGAATACTCAGGCAGTCAGCACGGTTGGGTGTCAGTTCAACCTCAATGGCGTAATCATCCAATTCAAGAAAGTCGCGAATATCCATACCCAAAGGAGCATCCGGCGGCAGTTCCATCAAACCGGAATGATCGTTCGACAAGCCCAGTTCACGCGCCGAGCAAGCCATGCCAAATGACTCTACCCCACGCAGTTTGGCCTTGCGAATCTTGAAATCATCACCGAGTACCGCACCCACCTTTGCCAGCGGTATCCTGATTCCGGCACGCGCGTTCGGTGCGCCGCAAACAACCTGAACAGGTTCCGGACCACCGAAATCTATCGAACAAACTTTAAGCTTGTCAGCATCAGGATGGGGTCCGCAACTTGTAATCGTGGCAACGACCACACCTGAAAAAGGCGCAGCAACAGGCTCGACCGTATCCACTTCCAGACCGGACGCCGTGAGTTTGCCCGATAGCTCATCGATCGGCAGGTCAAAGTCCACCCATTTTTTTAGCCAGTTAACACTGAACAACATATCGACAGGTCCTCAGTGAAACTGGCGCAAAAAGCGCACATCATTTTCAAAAAACTGACGCAAATCGGTCACGCCATAACGCAGCATGGCCATCCGCTCCACACCCATACCAAAGGCATAACCGACGTATTTCTCACTGTCTACGTCACAGGCCTTGAGAACATTGGGGTGTACCATACCGCAACCGAGAATTTCCAGCCAACCGGGTTCTTTGCCATCGCCCTTGTCCCACGCAATATCCACTTCAGCTGAAGGCTCGGTGAATGGAAAGTAGGACGGCCGGAAACGCATTTCCAACGAAGTTTCGAAAAACAAATTTACAAAAGTCTGCAGTACACCTTTCAGATCCGCCATGGTCACCGTTTCACCAACGAGCAGGCCTTCGATCTGGTGAAACATGGGTGTATGGGTCTGGTCGGAGTCGCTACGGAAAACCTTACCCGGTGCGATGATACGAATCGGTGCACCTTTCTTCTTCATCTCGCGGATTTGTACCGGTGATGTGTGTGTTCGCAACAGACGACCGTCACCAAAGTAAAAGGTATCGTGCATCGCACGTGCAGGATGATGGGGCGGGAAGTTCAGTGCTTCGAAATTGTAGAAGTCGTCTTCAACCTCGGGGCCGGTAGCCACGTCATAGCCGAGCCTGCAGAAGATATCAGTCATCCTTTGCAGGGTATGTGTTACCGGGTGCAAACCACCACGTTGCCGGCCTCGACCGGGCAATGTGACATCAATTTTTTCGCTTGCCAGCCGTGTGTTCAGGGCTGCGTCTTCCAGCACCTGTTTACGCGCGGAAACCGCTTCTGCCACCTGGACCTTTGCCTGGTTGACCGCCTGTCCAAATGCTTTTCGCTCTTCATGCTGCATGCCGCCGAGGGATTTAAGCAGGGCTGTAATTTCACCCTTCTTACCCAGGTAACGAACACGCAGATCATCCAGCACGGACAGTTGATCACTGGATTTGATATCTGCCAGTGCCTGCCCAAGAATTTGCTTAACTGATTCCACCGATACAATCCCAATCAGAAGAGCCCTGCCCTTCCCTTATTGTTTTCCTACGAAAAAGGGCAACCCGTCAGGTTGCCCTTTTTATATATCAGACGAGGCTGGCTTTGGATTTTTCGACAAGTGCGCCGAAAGCAGCGATATCATGAACCGCGAGATCCGCCAGCACCTTGCGGTCAACTTCGATACCAGCCTTGTTCAGGCCATCCATAAAGCGACTGTAAGACATATCAAACTGACGTGCAGCAGCATTGATACGGACAATCCACAACTGGCGGAACATCCGCTTGCGGGTGCGACGGTCACGGTATGCGTATTGACCTGCCTTGATTACAGCCTGTTTGGCAACACGATAAACCTTGCGACGGGCACCGTAATAACCTTTAGCCTGCTTTAATACTTTTTTATGCCGCGCATGGGCGACAACACCACGTTTTACTCTAGCCATTTTCCGAGTCTCCTGTTATGCGTACGGCAGTAAGCGTTTGACGGCTTTCTTGTCGGCGGAATTAATTGAGTCCGTACCACGCAAGTTGCGTTTACGCTTGGTACTCATCTTGGTCAGAATATGACTTTTGAATGCGAACCCACGTTTAAAATTACCTGAAGCGGTTTTCTTAAAACGTTTGGCCGCACCCCGATTGGTTTTCATCTTGGGCATGGTTTACTCCTGGTGGCCTTTACCGGCCTGTAATATGCGCTACTCAAGCGGCTGGGGAAGTTTTTCCAGCTCTTTACCATTTGCTCGGTAACACTTCTTCAAAAAGTGACCGCATTATTGCGATCACGCTATAAAACTATTTGATCACGTCTTCTTGGCGTTGATCATCATCGTCATCTGACGACCTTCCATTTTTGGCATTTGCTCAACAACGGCCTCTTCAACCAGGTCATCGCGAACCCGTTTCAGCATTTCTGCGCCGAGTTCCTGATGTGCCATTTCGCGACCCCTGAACCGCAGCGTGACCTTGACCTTATCGCCTGCTTCCAGAAAACGGCGTACGTTTCGCATCTTGACCTCGTAATCGGCTACCTCGGTTCCGGGCCGGAATTTTACTTCCTTGACATGCGTGATCTTCTGTTTCTTCTTGGACGCCTGCCCTTTCTTGGCCAATTCAAACCGGTACTTGCCAAAATCCATGATACGGCAAACTGGAGGTTCGGCATTTGGGGCAATCTCAACGAGATCCATTCCCTGTGCTACGGCCAATTCGATTGCCTGCGGAACCGTCATGACACCTGCTTGTTCACCTTCCTGATCAATTAACCTGATCTGCGGCGCGATTATATCCCCGTTGCGCCGCGTTTCTTTTTTGGATGCGATGTTAAATTCTCCTGCTAGTTATCAATTTTGCCTCGCCGGTCTATTGCACTTTTAAGGTGCATGACAAAGGCATCCATTTCCATGCTTCCCAGGTTCTCACCTTCCCGGGTTCGCACGGCGACAGTTCCCTCTTCGACCTCTCGATCACCCACTACAAGCAGAAAAGGAACCCTACCTAAAGTGTGAGCGCGGATTTTAAAGCCGATCTTCTCATTTCTCAAGTCTAAATCGACTCGGAAGCCTTGATTTTCAAGGGATTCGGCAATTTCCTTACATCTTTCGTCCTGACGGTCGGTAATATTGAGCACAACGGCCTGTACCGGTGCCAACCAAACAGGCATCTTTCCGGCGTAGTTTTCAATCAGTATTCCTATGAAACGCTCCAGCGAACCGAGGATTGCGCGGTGCAACATCACCGGCGTCTGCTTGGAGCCATCTTCGGTTACATACTCTGCACCCAGACGCTCAGGCATATTGAAATCAAGCTGTAAGGTACCGCATTGCCAGATACGGCCAATCGAATCTCTCAGACTGAAGTCGATTTTCGGACCATAGAATGCACCGTCACCCGGATTCAACTTGTATTCGACACCACTTTCATCAAGTGCGGCTGCAAGTGCGGCTTCCGCCTTATCCCACAAGCCATCATCACCGATTCGTTTTTCCGGACGGGTGGATAATTCCACCATCACTTCTTCAAAACCGAAATCACGATAAACACTGTAAAGCAATTTCAAAAAGGAATCGGTCTCGCTCTGAACCTGCTCGGGTGTACAGAAGATATGTGCATCATCCTGTGTGAATGCCCGAACCCGCATCAGGCCATGCAATGCACCGGATGCTTCATTACGGTGACAGGAACCAAACTCGGCCATACGCATGGGCAGATCGCGATAACTGTGCAGGCCGTTATTATATATCTGGATATGGCAGGGACAGTTCATCGGTTTGATGGCGAAGTGACGATCTTCACAATCGGTCAGGAACATGTTTTCAATAAACTTTTCTGCGTGCCCTGATTTCTCCCACAGGCTGATGTCAACGATCTCGGGGGTGTTGACCTCCTGGTAACCGGCCTTGCGTAAACGCTGGCGTATGTAATTTTTAACCTGTGTATAAATAGTCCAGCCATGGTCATGCCAGAACACCATACCCGGTGCCTCTTCCTGGAAATGGAACAGATCCAGTTGGCGTGCAATACGGCGGTGATCGCGTTTTTCTGCTTCTTCGAGATTGTGCAGGTAGGTGCTCAGTTCTTTCTTTGTCCGCCAGGCCGTACCATAAATACGCTGAAGCATCTCGTTATTGCTGTCACCACGCCAGTAGGCGCCGGCCAGTTTGGTCAGTTTGAACTGGCCAAGATGGGATGTGTTGGGAACATGGGGGCCGCGACACAAATCGACAAACTCACCTTGCTGGTAAAGCGATAGCGGTTCGTCTGAAGGGATAGATTCGATAATCTGCGCTTTGTATTCCTCATCTTTTTGACGGAAAAACTGAACGGCCTCACCACGCCCCATCAGGAATCGTTTGACCGGTATCGCGTCTTTGACCAGGCGTCGCATTTCAGCGGCAATCTTATCCAGGTCCTCCGGTTTGAAACCCGCCGGGTAGGAAAAATCATAATAAAAGCCATTCTCGATGACAGGCCCGATGGTGTACTGTGATTCAGGGAATACGCGCTCTACCGCCATGGCAAGCAAATGCGCGGTGGAGTGCCGAATAATTTCCAGGCCTTCTTCATCTTTGGCGGTGATAATGCGTAAGGTAGAGTCATCGGTCATTTCAAAAGAAGCATCTACCAGTTGACCATCGACCTCACCCGCCAATGTTGCCTTGGCAAGACCGGGGCCGATATCAGAGGCTACGTCCATTACCGTGACAGCCTGTTCAAATTGTCTTTGGCTACCATCCGGAAGCGTAATTAAAGGCATATCTATCTCTCAAACATCATCGACTCAAAACGAACAAGGGACGCAAAGCGTCCCTTCAGGTGCACTCTGCATGTTTCCTTTACCTCAGGAGGTAGTTCGTTCCTGCAAATTCATCGCGCTATTGTACGCGTGAATGCCAACGTATCCTACTCTTTTGATTTGAAAAGGTGGTAAAACACAAGGGAAAGGATGGTGGGCACGACTGGGATCGAACCAGTGACCACTGCCATGTCAAGGCAGTGCTCTACCGCTGAGCTACGCGCCCCCATAAAAACCAAACCCGACAAGCACTCATCAGGGGCGCGCAAGATACCATACACAGGACACTCTTCTCAACTATTTAGCCTTCATTCATCGCTGAAAGTAACATGGCGTTTCCGGCTGCGCTGGCGAGAAGGACATTGTTGAGCAGATCTCTTGCACCGTGAGAAATCTGCATAGCTTGTTTGTTCCGTATGCTGCACAGTGGGGACGCTGGGACGGGTAGTTGTCTTACCAGGACTCGCTCAGTCACATCCTTGTGGCGCTCGGCCTCGACTTCCTGTCTCGTACGGTCCTGGTAAGACCAACTACCCACCCCAGCTTTTGCATCAAACGACGTGCATCTTTCAGAAATCAGTCAACTCATGCGTTTCGTAAAACGTGAGTCCGGAGTTCAGAAGCAAGCATACCTGAATCTATCAGAAACCATTGCCCCCTGCATTCGCACAAAGCCGAGGAGGTGCAGTACCTTACTGTCAGGACCTTGAGCGACAGGGACAAGGTGAGACCGGGAACCGGTCGAGAGGGTGGCCTGGGCCATGTCGCGACAGAGCCTGCATGGACGTACTCGCGGCGTGTCCCGGCATAAGCTACTGCATGGCCTCGGCTTCCCGACTGATCAATTGTTTTCGTCCTATGAGCCCAGAAGGAAGCTACCGCATAGCCTCGGCTTCCGAACTGATCAACTGTGACCGACATACCTGACATGAATCGACAATTCAGCCAGTCGAAGCCAAAAAAATCTTTCAGCAAGACCCTCACATGGTCATAATGAGCTGAGTAAAATCAGCCACTGTAATCAGAAAAGTTTATGCCCCAACCCTTCGTCCATTTACACCTGCATTCTGAATTTTCACTGGTAGACAGTACGCTGCGTATAAAGCAGCTCGTCGAACGTGCGAAGGAACTGGGTATGCCGGCAGTGGCTATCACCGACCAATTCAACATGTTTGGTCTGGTTAAGTTTTACCAGGCTGCGGTGGCTGCAGGCATCAAGCCAATTACCGGCGCGGATGTACTGGTCAGCCATACCCAAGACCCTGAGCACGCCAGCAGGCTGGTGCTGTTGTGTCAGAATAATGAAGGTTATCTGAACCTCTGCCGTTTACTCAGCAAGGGCTATCAGGATGGCCAGCACCTGGGAGTACCCTTTCTGCGGCGTGATTGGGTTACCGATCATTCACCCGGACTTATCGCGTTATCCGGTGGCCGTGAAGGTGATATAGGCCAGGCCCTGCTCAATCAACACCCCAACAAGGCACGACAGCTTGCACAGGGCTGGATTAAAGATTTCCCCGGTCGTTTTTATCTTGAAATTCAGCGTACGGGGCGCGAACAGGAGTCGCGCTATGAGCGCCATGCCCTGCAACTTGCCGCTGAACTGGAACTGCCGGTGGTTGCCAGTAATGATGTTCGATTTCTTGATCGCAAGGACTTCTCAGCGCATGAAGCCCGTGTTTGTATCCATGATGGCCGCCAACTTTCCGACAAACGCAGGGAACTTCGCTATTCAGAGGAACAATACCTGAAGAGTCCGGAGGAAATGGAAAGCCTGTTCGCCGACCTTCCGGAAGCATTGGAGAACGCATCTGAACTGGCAAAACGATGTAACCTGGAACTTCAGTTCGGCACCTATTTTCTACCCGACTTTCCAACGCCGGATGGCGAGAGCGTCGAGGATTTTCTGAAAAAGGCCTCCCTGCATGGCCTTGCCAATCGCCTGAACAAACATGGACCTGCGCACGATTTCAGCGATGATGATTATCGTGACCGCCTGGAACTTGAACTCCAGGTTATAAACGGCATGGGTTTTCCAGGTTACTTCCTGATCGTGGCAGACTTTATCCGCTGGGCAAAAAAGAATGATATTCCGGTTGGCCCTGGACGCGGGTCCGGTGCCGGTTCACTGGTCGCCTACGCACTCGACATCACCGATATTGATCCGCTGCAATACGATTTGCTGTTTGAACGTTTCCTCAACCCGGAACGTATTTCCATGCCTGACTTCGATGTTGATTTCTGCATGGAAAAGCGCGACCTCGTGATTGACTATGTCGCCGAAACCTATGGCCGGGACCAGGTCAGCCAGATCATCACCTTCGGAACCATGGCAGCCAAGGCTGCCGTGCGGGACTGCGGCCGGGTACTGGGCCATGGCTACAATTTTGTAGATGGTATCGCCAAGCTGGTGCCCCTGGAATTGGGCATCACGATCAAGAAGGCGCTGGATCAGGAGCCCGATCTCAAAAAACGTTATGAAGAAGAGGAGGAGACGCGGGCTTTGCTGGACCTGGCCATGTCGCTGGAGGGGTTGACCCGCAACGCCGGCAAGCATGCGGGTGGTGTGGTGATTGGGCCATCCGCACTGACCAATTTTGCACCGTTATTCAGCGAACCCGGTGGTGGCGGTGTGGTTACGCAATTTGACAAGGATGATGTTGAAACCATCGGCCTGGTCAAATTCGATTTCCTCGGTCTGAAAACCCTGACCATTATTGACTGGGCCTTGAAAGCCATCAATAAGCAACATCTTGATGAGGGCAAAGAACCGGTTGTACTCGAAGATCTGCCACTCGACGACCCCCAGACATTCCGGTTATTGCAGGATTGCAAGACGACCGCGGTTTTTCAGCTCGAATCAAGTGGCATCAAAGACCTGATCGGCAAACTGCAACCCGACAGTTTCAACGAGATCATTGCACTGGTGGCCCTCTACCGGCCCGGTCCGCTGGAATCAGGTATGGTGGGTGATTACGTGGATCGCAAACACGGCCGCGCGATTGTCAGTTATCCGCATGACGATCTCGAACACATTCTGAAACCCACCTATGGTGTCATCCTTTACCAGGAACAGGTCATGCAGATCGCCCAGGTACTGGCCGGCTACTCACTCGGTGATGCCGATATCCTGCGTCGCGCGATGGGTAAGAAAAAGGCATCCGAGATGGCCAAACAACGTCTCGTATTTGTAGATGGTGCCTCTCATCGCGGGGTCAGTGACGAACTTGCCAATTATATTTTTGACCAGATGGAAACCTTTGCCGGTTACGGTTTCAACAAATCCCACTCTGCCGCCTATGCCCTGATCGCCTACCAGACAGCCTGGCTAAAAGCCCACTACCCGGCAGCCTTCATGGCGGCAGTCCTGTCGGCGGACATGGATACCACGGATAAAATCGCTGGCTTGATCAGCGAATGCAGAAAGATGGGACTGGACATTCTGCCGCCGGACATCAACCATTCCTCCTATTCTTTCAAGATGACAGACCAGCACTCTATCAGCTATGGCCTCGGTGCAATCAAGGGCATCGGCAATGCCGCCATTGCTTATATCGAAGAAGACCGGGCCGCAAATGGCCCCTATGCAAACCTGGACGACTTCTGTAACCGCATGGATCTGAAAAAGGCCAATAAACGCGCGATGGAAACCCTGGTTCGTTCCGGCGCGATGGATGTACTTGATCCCGAACACAACAGGGCACGACTCCTACATGACCTGCCCCGTTGCATTCACGCTGCCGAGCAGACACAACACGATCAGGAAGCCGGCCAGACCGACCTGTTTGGAACACTGCAACCCACAACCATCGACGACACACCGGAACTGTCCGACGTAAAAGCCTGGCATGAACTGCAAAGACTGCAGGCAGAAAAAGACTCTCTCGGCTTATACCTGACCGGTCACCCGGTCAAAGTTCATTTCAGGGACATCAGGAATTTCACCACCTGCACGCTTGCAGAGGTGCGTCAGCGGATACCAAAAGAGAGTAAGAACCGGCGCGGTGTTCCGATGACCCTGGTGGCGCTGGTGACCTCATTACAGCGCCGCACCCCGCGCGGACATTTCATCGCGGTCGATGATCACAGCGGCCGGGTTGATGCATTTTTGTCAAACGAAACCTATGCTACTTACGCTGACCTGATGATAAAAGACTCAATTATTCTGCTTGAGGGCAACGTGGCCGCTGATGATTTCACCGGTGGTTACAAAATCACGGTTAACCATATTATGTCCCTGGCGGATGCCAAGGCGCGTTTTGCCAAGGGTGTCAATATCTCTGTTTCCGGACCTGATGACGATTTGTGCCGGACGCTGGCAGCTACCTTCCGCCCTTACCAGGAAGGTTCATCACCGGTTTATCTCCATTACCGGAACCAGCGTGCACGGGTCACGTTTGAACTGGGAAATGACTGGGCCGTTAAACCCTGCGAGGAACTGATCGCGGCGTTGAATGAACTGGAGGCGGTCAAACAGGCAGGATTTCGTTACTGAGTAGCAATTCAGCTTTCAGCTGAGCGATAACGCCGGTACAGGATCTTGACCCGGCGCACGTATTCCCTGGTTTCCTTGTAAGGCGGAATACCACCATACTCACGCACCGCACCCGGACCGGCGTTGTATGCGGCCGCGGCCAGTTCCACACTCTGATCGAATTGCTCCAAAAGACGGGAAAGGTACTGGGTGCCACCTTCAATATTACTGACCGGGTCAAACACATCGACAATCTGTAATTCCGCCTGGGTTGCAGGCATCAATTGCATTAAGCCCCTGTGCACCTTTCGGTGAAAGTGCTTCCGGCTGGTACGCGGACTCTGCGTGAATGATGGCTCGGATCAGCGCATCATCAACGGCATATTCCTCAGCAGCGAATTGAATGGCTTCACTGAAAGCTCCCCGGTTCAGGGGTATTTTTTCCCAATCCAGCTGGTTGCAACTGGGGTCAGACGCGTAACAGGGAAAGGAAAACGTTTTGACTTTTTGCTGGCCGACAGGCCGGATATTGGTGTAGTGGACAATGCCATCCTTGTCGGTAAATTTGTAGACCTCGGCGCAAACCGACTGCACTGCAGACAGGTTTGCAATAAGCAATAATGCCAGCTACCTGCATCACTTTGTAAAGTCCGTATTTCATCACAGTCCATAAGCCGTATCCAGGCAGATTATGGCATAAACAGCTTATCTTCTGCGATGGCGCATTAAACTCATGCTTACCCCTTGTCCGAACATTGCCACCTCAGCACGAAGATCGTACCCGCTGCACGAGCGCCGATTCACCTTTATATTGCCGGACCGGACTGCAAATGGGCCTTCAGAGCCACTTCGCCAACACAGAGCGAAGATTCTCAAGCATGACTGGTTTTCCAATAAAGTCGTTCATTCCAGATTCGAAACAGGCTTCACGATCATCATCAAATACATTGGCCGTCAGCGCGACGATCGGTAATCCCGACTGGGAGAAGCCATTTTGTCGGATAAGACGAGTTGCCTGTAAACCGTCAAGCTCTGGCATCTGGCAATCCATTAGAATGAGTTCGTAGTTGTCTTGCCTGATTGCCGTTAGCGCCTCGTTGCCATTGTTCACCACATCCGCGTGGTAACCGAGCAATTCAAGCTGTTTCATCACGACCAACTGGTTGATCTGGTTATCCTCGGCCAGGAGTATTTTTTTAGAGGCGCCTTGGTTGGAGGCCGTACCGGCTATATTTTCAGGTTTTTTAGACACCATATTTGCGAGCTTGAAAGGTACTTCAAACCAGAAAACTGAACCTCCACCCGGATTGCTACGTGCACCAATTTTGCCGCCATGTGTCTCGACAATCTGTTTTGAGATTGCCAGGCCCAAACCTGTGCCGCCGTATTTACGCGAGGCACTGTCATCACCTTGCGAGAAGGGTAGAAACAATTCATCCACTTCACCCATATTGATACCAACACCAGTATCGCTGACCTCGCAAAGTATGCGTACGTTAGAATCCGACCTGTCGAACGCAGAGAACCTCATACTGATCTTACCTTCACCTGTAAACTTGATGGCATTTGAAATCAGATTTACCATCACCTGCCGCAACCTGGAAGCATCACCCTCAAGTTCAAATGGCACATCAGCCTCAAACTCCAGGTTCAATTCAACATTTTCTCGTTTTATCAGCGACACCAAACAGATCAAGTACCTGCTCCGCTAACCGGTCCAGCCGGAATGGCTCCAGTGTGAGTGACAACTCCCCTGACTCGCTCTTTGAGTAGTCAAGTATGTCGTCAACGACCTTGATCATTTCCTGTGCTGATAGTTTGAGTAGCCGTGCATGCTGTTGCTGCTCGTCGTTAAGATTGTCACAAAGCAGAATTTCAGACATACCGAGAATACCGTTCATCGGTGTTCTGATCTCATGACTGACGTTCGCCAGGAACCGGCTTTTTTCTTTCTCCGATCGTTCGGCGACCACCTGTTTGATCCGGAGCTCTTCCAATTCTTTGGATTGCTCTTTGGCTTTAACCATGATCATACGCAGAGAAATATTCTCCAATATGGCCAGAACCCAGAATACGGCCAGACTAGCCAATACCACGGTAGCGAGGGCGGATCTCATTTCATCTCTAATGAAACCGGATTGATCCAGCCATATATGCATCACGGGCAGGATAAAAGACACCATGATGATTGGGCTGACGTTCGCCACCAGAACGTCTTTGACACCGATCTCAGTAGTCGGCGCAATGTTGGCTGTCTCCGGATACTCATAATCACGGGCTCTTCCAGCAACGATAATCAACAGGTACGGCAGACTCCACAAAATATCGCTGGTGGCACTACCTCCCCAGGAGTAAACCTGCGTGTAATTCAACGACTCCATTAAATCAAGTGCAGCAAATGCAATGTTTGCGGTCCCCAACACACCGTAAAGCACCTTCCAGCGCACCGATTTGGCCATAATTGCCAGGTGCACAAACACCACGGCGAGAATGAAATCTATACCGGAGAAAAATAGAAGCGATGGAACCCACGAGTCGTAAGTATCGGGTGTCATCCTGCTTGGAATCAAAACAAAGTAGAAGAACAGGCAAAGCGTGAGCACACCAACCGCGACGAAGAACCTGCGGGAGAAATGGCCTGCATTCCGGTCGCGCACAATATGAGGCATTGCGCTTGCTGCGACTAACCAACTGCAGTAGAAAGCAAGAAATATAGCGTCTGTAATCACATCAACCGATGTGCTCCAGGCGTCCATTGGCCACAATAGATACATCATGTTGACCAACCACCACATGCCAAATGCGATGGAAAGCATTTTCCAGAAGAAAACCTCTTTATCGGGGAAATCTTCTCGTTGGCGGGGCCAGAGAATCAACACCGTAACTGGCAACAGAAATACACATGACATTACCAGGCCATAGGTCTCTATATTTAACGATGTTGCACCCGGAAGAAGATAAGGGACATGAAGCAGGATAAACACCAGCAGAAAACTCCGCACAACAACATCGTCCCGGACTTGCCGGAAGAATGATTTTTTGCGGGTTTCAGACCTCATACGGACAAACCTGTATAAAGTTACAAGTTAACCACCTTGCCGAATCCTCTCAGCAATATGCGGTCAATTGAACCTTATCTTGAATTGTTCCCCTTTAATTACGTCAGCACAGTTGGCGACTCGATCTGACACGTGCAAAGACTACCTGCCAGTTCTGAAAAAGTCCACCATCGGCGACCGGAGACTTGTCAATTCGGACACGGGCGCCACGAAGAATCTATCCCCCGGGTCGCGGCAGGAGTGGACTATAGCGAGCAAAATCCCATGCCGTGCTTTTCCAGGTAACGCTGATGATACTCTTCCGCAGGCCAAAAAGTCATCGCCTCCCGTACCTGCGTGACCACCGGTTGTGGCCAGCGGCCGGACTGATCCAGTGCCTCGATCGCCTTTAAGGCTGATTTTTCCTGGTCACTGCTATGAAAAAAGACGACCGAACGATACTGGCTGCCAATATCAGGACCTTGCCGGTTAATCGTGGTCGGATTGTGCATTTCGAAAAACAGGGCCAACAGGGTTTCAAAACTGACCTGTTGCGGGTCGTATTGGACCTGGACGACTTCCGCGTGACCTGTCGTTCCGGTACAGACCATCTTGTAGTTGGGTTCGGGTTGTCCACCCATATAACCGGATGTAGCCTCCAGCACACCTTCCACTGCGCGAAAACGCGCTTCCACACTCCAGAAACAACCGGCGCCGAAAGTGGCGAGTTCAATTTCACTGCTCATGATTTACCTCTGCTGCCAGGACGTTTTCCAACCCGAATCATACCTTCCTGGATCGTACTTGCAATCAACCTGCCATTGCGATCATATATTAAACCCCTCGCCAGACCTCTGCCGCCACTGCTGCTTGGGCTGTCGCAGGAATACAGTAACCAGTCATCGACACGCGCCGGGCGATGAAACCACATACCATGATCAAGACTCGCCATTAGCAGATCATCCTTAATAAAAGAAATCCCGTGTGGCAGGGTTGCAGTCCCCACCAGGTGGAAATCAGATGCATAGGCCATCAACGCGCGGTGCATCTCATCGGGTACATCAATCTTTTCGCTCAAACGAAACCATATATTTGAATACGGAGCCTGCGGTTGCGGCTTGAAGACATCGCGCTTGAGTGTTGGTCGAAAATCAAACGGGCCGGTGCGTGTGAACCAGCGACGCAAAAGCGGTGAAACCTGCTCGAGACGATCTTCCGGAACATTACTTTCCGATGACAAATCCTCCGGCATCGGAACATCCGGCATTTCAAACTGATGCTCCAAACCTTCCTGCTCCAACTGGAACGATGCGGCCAGCGTGAATATCGGCCGGCCATGCTGGATCGCAACAACCCGGCGCGATTTAAAGCTACGGCCATCCCTGTTACGTTCCACGTTGTAAACGATCGGAGCCTGTGCATCGCCGGCACGCAGAAAATAGGAGTGTAGCGAATGGATCTTTCCATCATCCACGGTGCGACTGGCCGCAATGATCGACTGCGCCAGCACCTGGCCACCGAATACCCGGGAAGTACCAATGTCCCGGCTTTCACCCCGGAAAAGATTGACTTCGAGAGACTCCAGTTCCATCAACTGCAGCAATTCTTCTATCGTGTTATTTGAGTAGGCCATTTTCCAATATGTTCTGTTTTGGTCGACTGGTTGATCAGTCTATCTCACCAGCCGCAAGATGACTCAGTGAAAATACCAGATTGGGTTCCAGGGATATAAACACAATGGCTGCACTGTGCCACAATGGTAAGGAATCTATTCCATGCAGGCAGGATGGACCAGGATGAATTCTGAACAGACATTTCTCTGGCACGACTATGAAACCTTCGGTGCCTACCCGCAACTGGACCGGCCGGCACAGTTTGCCGCCATCCGCACCAATGCCTCACTCGAACCAATCGGTGAACCGATCAACTGGTACTGTCAACCGGCCAGGGATGTACTACCACACCCTATTGCCTGCCTGATTACCGGCATCACGCCACAGGAAGCATTAAAAAAAGGACTTATAGAGGCAGAGTTCGCAGCAAAAATTCACGCGGAAATGATGGAGCCCGGCACCTGTGGGGCCGGTTACAACAGCATTCACTTTGACGACGAATTCAGCCGAAACCTGTTTTACCGGAATTTTTATGATCCCTACGAACGCGAATACAAAAATGGAAACTCGCGCTGGGACCTGATTGACCTGGCGAGGATGTGTTATGCACTGCGACCGGCGGGTATCGCGTGGCCGGAACATGAACCCGGCAAGCCAAGCTTCAAGCTTGAACACCTGAGTGCAGCCAACCATATCGAACACATGGGTGCACATGAGGCCTTGTCTGATGTGATGGCAACCATTGGGCTTGCACAGCTCATTCGTAGCCGGCAACCAAGATTGTTTGAATGGGCGCTGAAAATGCGGGATCAGCATTATTTAATGCAGATGCTGAACCCGGCCAGTCCACAGACCCTATTGCACACCTCTTCACGCATCCCGGCCACGCGTGGCTGCACCACGCTGATCTTGCCCCTGTCAATCTATCCGGATCAGAAAAAATCGGTCATAGTTTACGACCTGATGACCGATCCCGAGCCCCTGTTGGGTCTTGATGCCGGCGATATCTCCGACCGGTTGTTTACGCCGGCGTGTGACCTGCCCGAGGGCGTTGAACGTATCCCGTTAAAAGCCATTCGCACCAATCACGTACCGATGGTTGCGCCGGCGTCGACGCTGAAAAATGTCGATTGCAAACGTATCGGTCTCGATCCTGAACGTTGTTTCGACAACGCTGAAAAACTCATGCGGGTTCTGCCGCAGATACGTAACAAGGTGATGGAGGTCTTCAAACCCTACCCACCGGGTACCGGCACCGACCCGGATCATATGATCTATTCAGGTGGTTTTTTTTCAGGTCAGGATCGCAGGCTCATGGATAAAATTCGTAGCACCACACCGGACAGCTTGGCCCAACTCTCCTGGCCATTCAAAGATTCGAGATTGGAGGAGATGCTGTTTCGCTACCGGGCACGAAATTACCCCGATACATTGAGTCTGGATGAGAGTCGATTGTGGCAAATGCAAAAACTCGAAAGACTGGAGCGGCCTGCTGATGACCGGCAACTCACCCCTGAAACCTTCAGGCTGGAAATATCGGCTGCCAGGCTGTCACATGCGGCAGACAAGCACAGCTTGAACATTCTGGATCAACTCGAAGCCTGGGGAAAGGATGTCTGTAATGCCGATTATCTGTAGGCCAAAACCCCAAATCAATGACTTAACAGCCCTTTCTCGATTCAATTCGAATTATTTATACACAAGTCGCTGATTGTTCGTATGACACTTATGTGACATCAAATTTTCACCTGACGACGTCATACTGATATCTGTAGGTTGTTGTATTTTATAAGCAATTACAATATTGATTAATTTTTGCGCAATTCTGAGGTCAGCCTGTACTGGCTATACACGGGCAAGCTTACTAACAGAGTTATCCACAGCATTTGTGGATAACTGACTAAGCCGCATTAAGCCTCTTTCTTTCGGGCTGCGCAAAGACATCCATAGGCCGTTGATGGCCTCCAGTAACCCGGTTTAAACGACGCCTGGCCGATGGTGAAACAAACTCCACATGGGTACCGTCGGAAAACTGCAACATCCAGATTCTGCGGGGATCATTGTCTTTACCGGGTGTCGCCACGACACCAGTAATCGTCTTGCCTATCAACTGAAAATCTGTATCCATGCTGGTATCTCCTGTTTGTTGAGTGTCATTAAAACAAAGACGATTCTCAAATCATGAGAGACGGCAACAGAATTTTTCACAAATCACAAATGCCTACAAGACATCTGGCATTTCACCTCTATTTATCTCCTGCCTCAGAACGTAGCCTGTAGACGTCCCGCATTGGCGGGTCAACCAAAACCAATTTTGGTCTTCACACACAATAAGGGGTACATATGAAATCGATAACTATTAAATCACTGGTCACGTGTCTGGCAATGGGATTGTTTTCCATCTGGGCCTGGGCTGCACAACCGGTTAATGTGAACAGTGCCAGCGCCGAGGAAATCGCCGAGTCACTCAAAGGTGTCGGGCTGAGCAAGGCGGAAGCTATTGTCAGCTACCGGAGTGAGAATGGTGAATTCAAACACGTTGATGAACTGGTTAATGTCAAGGGTATCGGTATACGCACGGTAGACATCAACCGTGAATATATCCTGTTGGAAAACAGCAAACTCGCCGCCAGCAAGTAAGCCACCATGGCTTGAAACAAGCCGGGCGATCCCGTCGCCCGGTCTGCTTCAATCAACCAGTAAACGACTGCCGAAGGCGTGTGCCAGGGTTGACTGGTCTGTGTATTCGAGTTCGCCGCCCAAAGGAACACCATGGGCGATACGGGTGACCCGGATATTATGTGTTTTTGCCATTCTCTGCAGATAATAAGAAGTGGCTTCACCTTCTACCGTCGGGTTGGTCGCAACGATCATCTCTTCCGGCGCATCGGTCTCAAGTCTCTCAGCCAGTTGATCCAGCCCCAGTTCAGCCGGACCAATGCCATCGAGGGGTGATAATCTCCCCAACAGGACAAAGTAACGACCTTTGTAGGCCGTCGCCTGCTCAATAGCCAGAACATCAACGGGGGATTCCACGATACATAACTTCGACTGATCACGCCGCGGGTTTGCACAAATGGTACAAACCTCCAACTCGGTGAGATCACGACACAGTTTGCAGCGACCGATTCTTTGCATGGCATCAACGAGCACTGTAGACAGTCGTACGCCACCTTCACGGTTACGCTCCAGCAGATGCAAGGCCATTCGCTGGGCCGTCTTCGGTCCAACGCCGGGCAAACAGCGCAAAGACTCAATCAATTGAGTTAATAGTGGTTCAGATGTCATTGCAAATCCGGATGGGTTAACACATTGGCTAAAAAGGTAATTTGAACCCAGGCGGCAATTTCATACCATCGGTCAAACCGGACATTTGCTGCTCCGAGGCCTGTTTGATCCGGTTGACTGCATCATTCACAGCGGCCGTAACAAGATCTTCAAGCATTTCAAGGTCATCAGTCAGACCGGGGTCAATACTGACCCGCTTGACTGCGTGCTGACCGTTCATGACCACGCTGACCATACCACCGCCGGACTGGCCGGTTACTTCCATCTGCGCCAGTTCTTCCTGTGCTTTCTGCATTTCCTGTTGCATTTTCTGAGCCTGTTGCATCAGTCCTGCGATATTGCCTTTCATACTGATTTCCTCATGGTTCCTGCTGGAGCGTATGGCGCTCCGATTTATTGAAGTGGTTGAATTGAATCGGGCACAATTTTTGCACCGAATTTCTGTTTAATCTCCTGTACCGTTGAGTCGTCGTCAATCGCCCGTTCTGCTTCGCTCATACGGTTAACCTCGGCGCGTTGTGCGGCTGCAGCCACCGATTTAACAGGCTTGGAAGCCTTATGCAGGTCCAGCTTAACCTGGTAGCCGAGACGGCTGGACAAGGCTGATTGCAGACTCCGAACCACGCTGGCGGAACCGAGGTCATGCAAGGTATCGGGCACCAGGAATCTCCAGTGATCCTTATCAACAGATTCGAGTTGAATATTCCTGGCAAACTCCCGCGCGGCGCCGCTCAACTCAAGATTGGTTTGCAAGCTGGACCAATCCTGTGAAGGATCACTGCTCCTGCTCACCGTGTCTGCCCTGGTTTCGAGTTCAGGCCGAATCCCGAATTCAAGCTCCGGTTCAGCCTGGATTTCAAGCTCCGGTTCAGCCTGGAATTGAGGTTCCGGTGATCTTGGTATGTTTGACGGTTTTGGTTTTTGCAGTTCATCAAATGCCGCCCGCGTTGCTTTTGCGGCATCCTTACCACCACTGACGGATTTTTTTTGCGAGGCCTGTGCGGTTTGTGGCAGGCCGTCGGCACCGCTGCCTGCGACTACTGTTTTCGGAGCGGGATGTGTTCCACCGAAACCGGCATCTGCCGGTCTGAATGCCAACATCCGTAACAAGGTCATTTCCAGACCAGTACGCGGATCAGGTGCCAAACCCAGGTCCCTGCGACCTGTGATGGCAATCTGGTAGTAAAGTTGGGCATCTTCCCGTGACATCTGTGAGGCACGCTCCACCAGTGAGTCCCAGTCATCTCTTAGCGGGTCACGGAAGCCTGGAGCGGCTTGAATCAGTGCAATCCGGTGCATGGCTTCTGCCAATTCATCCAATGCGGTTTCCAGGTTTCGCGACTGCATAACAAGCTCATTGACAATATCCATTAAGGCGGTTGCATCTGAACGTGATAAGGCGTCAATAATCGCGGAAATATGCGCGTGGTCAATACTACCCAACATACTCGCCACATCGGTATCCTTCAGACTGCCCCCGCCATACGCGATCGCCTGGTCCAGCAGACTGAGACCGTCACGCATACTGCCATCGGCAGCGCGGGCGATACGCATAATAGCGGACTCTTCCGCATCAATTGCTTCAGCGGTCAGAATTTGACCGAGGTGCCCGCTGATCTGTTCCGGCAAAAGCCGGGTCAGGCTGAATCGTAAACAACGTGACAGAATCGTAATCGGCAGTTTTTGCGGATCGGTCGTCGCCAGCACGAATTTCACATGTGGTGGCGGTTCTTCCAGGGTCTTGAGCAGGGCATTGAAACTGTGGCCGGATAACATGTGGACTTCATCGATGATATAAACTTTGTAACGTCCCCGGCTCGGGGTGTACTGAACCGTCTCAAGTAGCTCACGGGTATCGTCCACCTTGGTTTTTGAGGCCGCATCAATTTCCAGCATATCCACAAAGCGGCCTTCGTCCACATCGATGCAGCTCCCACATTCACCACATGGCGTCGAGGACACCCCCTTTTCGCAATTCAGACACTTGGCCAGTATTCGCGCGATGGTCGTTTTGCCAACACCGCGGGTTCCGGTCAGCAGGAAGGCATGGTGGACGCGATCCTGGTCAAGACCATTGACCAACGCCTGCACCACGTGTTCCTGACCAACCAGGTCTTTAAATGTATGTGGCCGCCATTTTCGGGCCAACACCTGATACGTCATACGGGTTTCTCCGAACCACTCCGGGGTGATTGCCTTGAACCTAAGTGGTCCAGCTTTTTTGTTCCAATGGTGATAATAGCAGAAGAAATGATGGTAACCCCTGCCCACCGTTCCCCGGCACCCGAGTCTGCTGCTGCCGCTGCTCCCTTCCGGGCCTGACGGGGTTCACAACATATCGTCGCGGGGAGGCCGACAGGGGCCACCACTGAACCGCAGACTTGTATACTCAAATCTGCGGGAACGGAATTGTGCCGTAAGCCATGCCGGGGTTCAATCATTCAATTCCATTTTTCAAAATATTCACTGCTTTTCATTAATTGGGGGCGGGTTTTGTTATTTTACAGGTCATCAACTATTGTCACGGCGGCCATCTGACCCGACAATAGCGTATTTGCAATTTTGGACTTCTATGTCAACAGCGTCTCATATTCACCTGCAACGACTGGAAGCGGAAAGCATTCGCATTATGCGACAGGTCGCGACCGACTTTGAACGGCCGGTCCTGCTTTACTCCGTTGGCAAGGATTCGTCCGTGTTATTGCACCTGGCTATGAAAGCCTTTTACCCTGCCAAACCCCCTTTTCCGTTACTGCATGTTGATACCACCTGGAAGTTCAAGGAAATGATCGCCTTCAGGGATGCCACTGTAAAACGACTCGGTCTGGAATTGATTGTATACACCAACCCGGAAGGACTGGCGGCCAATACCAACCCGTTCACACATGGCAGCTCACGTTACACCGATATCATGAAAACCGAGGCGCTCAAACAGGCGTTGGATGACGGAAAATATGATGCAGCCATTGGTGGTGCGCGCCGGGACGAGGAAAAATCACGCGCCAAGGAACGAATATTCTCGCATCGTTCAAAAGGCCACGTCTGGGATCCGAAAAATCAGCGACCGGAACTCTGGTCACTGTATAACACCCGTATCAACCCGGACGAAAGCATGCGTGTTTTTCCTCTATCCAACTGGACCGAAACGGATATCTGGGCGTATATCTATATGCAGGATATCCCGATGTCCAATCTGTACCTGGCGGCCGAACGCCCGGTGGTTGAACGTGACGGTGCCCTGTTTATGCTGGATGATGATCGTTTCCCGCTGAATGAAGGTGAAAAACCGCAAATGCGTTCTATCCGCTTTCGAACCCTGGGATGTTATCCACTGACAGCAGCCATAGAGTCCACGGCCAGCACGCTCGCCGAAGTCATCATTGAAATGCGTTCCACACACTCCTCCGAACGCTCAGGCAGGTTGATCGACAAAGACCAGTCCGCCTCGATGGAAAAAAAGAAAAAGGAAGGGTACTTCTGATGTCTGCAGCCAACAAAGCAAAACTCGACATGCAGCAGTTTATCGAGATGGAAAGCTCGAAAAGCATGCTCAAATTCATCACTTGCGGCAGCGTGGATGACGGCAAGAGCACACTCATCGGTCGCCTGCTCTATGATTCCCAATTACTCTATGAAGATCAGCTGGAAGAGCTGAAACGTGATAGCAAAGGCCGTCTTTCCACTGAAGATGACATCGATTTTTCATTACTGGTCGATGGTCTCTCAGCAGAACGCGAGCAGGGTATTACCATCGATGTTGCCTATCGTTTCTTTTCAACCACAAAACGTAAGTTCATCGTCGCCGACACACCCGGCCACGAGCAATACACACGCAACATGGCCACCGGTGCATCCACTGCAGAGGCTGCGGTGTTGTTGATCGATGCCCGCCTGGGTGTCTCCACCCAAACCCGTCGTCACGCCTATATTCTTTCACTCGTGGGTGTCAAACATATTGTACTGGCGGTTAACAAGATTGATTTGAAGGACTATTCACAACAGTTGTTTGAAGATATCTGTGCGGATTTTGACGAGTTTTCCAAAGACCTTGGCTTTAGCAGTGCTTACGCTATTCCGATATCAGCCCTGAAGGGCGATAACATCACCAGCCTGAGTGAACGCATGCCCTGGTTTACCGGTCAGCCGCTGGTGACTTACCTGGAAAACCTGGATCCACAAAGGGACGATTCAAAACTGTTCCGCTACCCCGTTCAGCGTGTCACACGGCCAGACCTGGATTTTCGCGGTTATGCAGGTACCCTGGCAGGCGGTGAGATAGCGGTGGGTGATGAAGTGATGGTGGCCGCCTCCTTGAAACGCAGTCGCGTCAAATCTATCGTAACGATGGATGGCGACCTGCCGCGCGCGATAAAGGGCGATGCAGTAACCCTTACACTGGAAGATGAAATTGATATTTCCCAGGGTGATGTATTGCATCGACCCGGTGAGCCACCCGAACGCAGCAACCAGTTCCAGGCTCACCTGATCTGGATGCACGAAGACCCGATGTTACCCGAACGTAGTTACCTGATGAAAATCGGTACACAGACCACCCCGGTGCAGGTCACCGATCTGAAATATGCCATCAACATCAATACCTCCGAGCACCTGCCGGCAACCAAGATCGATTTGAACGGTATTGCGGTATGTAATTTCGCCAGTGCGCAAGCGATCGCATTTGATCCCTACGCCGACAACCCGGAAATGGGTGCATTCATATTGATCGACCGTATCGGTAACAACACGGTTGGCGCAGGTATGATTGACTTCGGTCTGCACCGTGGACAAAACCTGTCCTGGCAGTCCTTTGAAATCAATCGTGAATCACGTGCAAAAATGAAAAGCCAGAAACCGGTCGTGATCTGGTTCACGGGTCTGTCGGCGTCAGGAAAATCTTCCATCGCCGATATCGTTGAACAAAAGCTTGCTGCGCAAAACCGGCACACCTATTTGCTGGATGGTGATAATTTCCGACATGGACTCAACAAGGACCTGGGCTTCACCGATGCCGACCGCGTGGAAAACATCCGCCGGGTTGCAGAGGTCGCCCGCCTGATGGCCGATTCCGGTCTGATCGTGATGACTGCCTTTATCTCCCCGTTCCGGCGCGAACGCAGGATGGCCAGGGAAATTGCCGGTGATATCGATTTCATAGAAGTGTTTGTCGATACACCGCTTGAAGTTTGCGAAGCACGCGATCCGAAAGGCATGTATGCCAGGGCACGCAGGGGAGAAATCCCCAACTTCACCGGTATCAGTTCGCCTTATGAACCACCCGAAAAAGCCGATATTCACCTCGATGCAGGTGACCGTTCAGCGGTAGAACTTGCGGATGAAGTATTGCGGAAGTTACAGATCGACTGAATTGACCCTTCATCCGACCTTCAACAGTAACTGAAAAATATTAAAATCCTCGTGATCCTCATCCGGGACCATCTGACCGAGCATCGATATACCTGCCTCATGGACTGATTCAGGGCGTCCGCTGATCAGTGGGTGCCAGTCTGCCAGGTCCTCTCCGTTCGCAAGACGCCGATAGGCACAGCTAGTCGGTAACCAGTCATATGAATCAATGTTAGTCACTGTCAATTGCAGACAGTCAGGGACCTTGCGTAGACGGTTCTGATAATCGGAACAACGGCAGGATGACAAATCCAGTAACTCACATGCGCTATTCGTATAGAAAATCTCGCCGCTATCCTCATCCTCTATCTTGTTCATACAGCACAGGGCACATCCATCGCAGAGTGATTCCCACTCGGCGCTGCTCATCTGCTCCAGCGTCTTGGTTTTCCAGAATTGATCGCTCATCGTGTCGACATTATGACAGTATTTGCACGGGGTCTGGTGGAAAGTGATTTAGGTCATCATTTGTGTATTTAGCCGTTTATTTAGGTGCTTACACATGCGATGATGAATCATGAACTCTTAATGCATTTTTCGTATTGGCAGGTGAAGAAGGCTGGACAGAGATGGATATAAAATCGGGAAAACCATTGCCCGCGCAGATGCTTTATCGTTTTTGCGAGCCCGGGCAGCTGAGCTTTGAAACGACGGAGAGCCTCGAGGATCTCAACGAGATTCCCGGCCAGGAACGGGCCGTCGAGGCCTTTCACTTTGCTACCGGGATCGATGTCGACGGGCACAACGTGTTTGTACTCGGCCCACCCGGTGCCGGACGTCATACGTTTGTGCGGCATTTTCTTGAAAAAATAGCTGCCGGCCGCCCCACGCCTTCAGACTGGTGCTATGTCTATAATTTCGATGATCCACGACAACCCAAAACACTGCGACTGCCCGCAGGGGTCGGCAAAGACCTTCGCGTTGATGTAGCGAATGCCATCGAGGACGCCCAGACGGCGATTCCCGCCGCTTTTGAGAGCGAGGATTTCCAACTCCAGAACGACGCCATTACCGACGAGTTCAAGGAACAGCAGGAAAAAGCATTCATGGCCATTGAGAAAATGGCACACGAGCGTGACATCAACCTGATCCAGACACCCAACGGTATCGCCTTCATCCCGATGCAGGGCAAAGAGGTCATCAAGCCCGAGGAATTCGAAAAACTTCCCGAGGAAAAGAAAGAAAAAATCCACAAAGACATAGAGGAACTGACCGGACAACTGCAACGCGTGATGCGCTCTGCACCCAAGCACGCCCGTGAAATGCGGCAAAAACTTCGGCAGCTCGAAAATGATGTCACAGGTCTCGCTGTAACCGGTCTGATCGATGAACTCCGGCAAAAATACAAAGACGTCCCCTCCGTTGTAGAACACCTGGCAGGCATGCAGGCCGATATTATTGATAACGTCAGTCTCTTCCTGAAACCTCCCGATGGACAGGGACTACCCGCCCAGATGCGGGAAATGCTGCGCTCGAAGGAATCTGCCGCGATCCGGCGTTATGCGGTCAATCTGCTGGTCGACCGGAGTGAGTGCAAAGGGGCACCGGTGGTGTTCGAAGACAAACCCAGTTTTTCTGAGTTGATCGGCAAGATCGAATACGAGGCGGAATTCGGTTCACTGGTTACAAATTTCAGCCTGATCCGGGCGGGCGCACTACACCGTGCCAACGGTGGCTACCTGGTGCTTGACGCGGCCAAGGTGTTGTCTTACCCGCTTGCCTGGGAAGGGCTGAAACGCGCGGTCAAATCCCGTCAATTGCAGGTGCGTTCAATCGGTGATGACATCGGCCTGGTCAGCACGGTTTCGCTCGAACCACAACCGATTCCACTGGAACTGAAGGTAATCCTGATCGGTGAACGTATGCACTACTATTTGCTGGATCGCTACGACCCCGAATTTGCGGAACTTTTCAAGGTAGCAGCGGATTTCGAAGACCGGATTGACCGCAACAAACAGAATGTCGAGTACCGGGCGCGTATGCTCGCGACCGTGGTACGCCAGGAAAACCTCAAACACCTGGATCGCAGCGGTGTGGCACGCCTGGTAGAAGAGAGCGCACGGCATGCCGGTGACAACGAATGGCTGTCGGCTGATATCCGGCAGTCGACAGATATCCTGCGAGAGGCTCATTACCGGGCAAGCCATAATGGCAATAACACAATCGGCGCCACGGAAGTGCAACAGGCGATTGATGCCCGCATCCACCGCGCAAGCCGTTATCGCGACCAAATGCAGGATGGTATCCTGCGCGAAACGTTTATGATCGATACCTCGGGCGCCAGCATCGGCCAGGTCAACGGACTGGCCGTCATGCAGCTTGGCGGATTTGCCTTCGGGCGTCCGCAGCGTATCACGGCAACGGTTTCTCTCGGTTCGGGCAAGGTCATTGATATCGAACGCGAGGTGGAACTGGGTGGACCACTGCATTCCAAGGGTGTCCTCATCCTGAGTGGATTTCTGAGGTCACACTACGTCACGGACCGCCCCCTGTCGCTATCGGCCAGTCTCGTGTTTGAACAATCCTACGGCGGCGTTGATGGAGACAGCGCTTCTGCTGCAGAACTTTGCGTGCTCGCCTCAGCATTGGCGGAGGTCCCGATCAGGCAATCCCTGGCGATCACAGGTTCGTTAAATCAGCACGGCAAAATCCAGGCGATCGGCGGTGTCAACGAGAAAATAGAAGGCTTCTTCGATATTTGCAGCAAACGCGGTTTGAGCGGTGATCAGGGTGTTTTGATACCGCTTGCCAACGTCAGGCACCTGATGTTGCGTGGTGATGTCATCGAAGCGGTCGAGCGTGGGCAGTTTCACGTCTACCCGGTTGCACATGTCGATGAGTGCCTTGAGATTCTCACTGGTATCCCGGCCGGTGAGCGCGATGAAAAAGGTGAGTTTCCGGACGGCAGCGTGAATCACAAGATACGCGAACGGCTGCTCGGTTTCGCAAACCAGTTGCAGGCATTCAGCAAAGCCGGGAAGACCACGGAAGATAGCACCAATGCTGGCAAAAACACCTGATACTGTTACACAACAGATTGCCGTGATCCTGGGTACCAGCGGCTCAGGTCAGCCGTTGCTGAATATTTTGCGGCGGCTACTGGGCAAGGATACGGGAACGGAATTGCATGGCGTATTCATCGAGGATGATGAATTGCAGCGGGCGGCGGCGCTGCCATTTGTTAAAGAGTTGTGCCGGCTTACGCTGAGCGTCCGTGAAATTCACAACACCCGGTTTGATCGTACCATTGCATTGCGTATGCGCACGGCCCGTAGCGCGGTTGAAGAACTCGCCCGGCGTATGGGTGTGCCTCATACGTTTCGCGAAGCCCAGGGCTCCACCATCAGTTTATTGCGGGAAGCGGTGCATTCATCTGATATCACGGTTTTTGAACCATTACGTAAACTCGCAGCGCCGGCCATCAGGCAGTCCGTGCATGGCGGGCGCTCCCCCCGGCGTATTGTCGTTGTGATTGATGATGTAGAAACAGGCGACGAAGCCCTGCTCATTGCCGCTTTGCTGGCGGAAAGTGAGATACACAGGATTTCGATACTGCTGAGAGCCGAAACCCCGCCCGAACTGGAGGCGATGGATAACATGATCAGTGATTTGTTGCCGGCCGGTCCAAAACGCCTGCTGTTCTTACCAGACCATGGGGTACAGCACCTGATCGCAGCAGTGCTGGCAGAACGCGCTGATATGCTTGTACTAGGAGCTTCAGAAGAACTGTTGAAAACCGAGTCACTGGGATCACTACTCAAACAACTCGAGTGCCCCATTTGCCTGGTCAGGCATTTCGATAGCGGCGTCAACGAACCCCTTACCTGATTCCCGCACTCGGGATCAAGTATTACCGGATAAAGTCAGGGATTGAATATTGACGATTCATTGAACAAGGACGTAAAACAACCGGGTTTGACCGTGATCTATCCATGATAATGGGCCTGAAGACATTGTTGTCAAGGTTGAACATGCCCTGTTTGATGCCAATCCGCAACAACGCTACATGGTGGTGGGGGACGCCGCGCGAGCAGATAGAACGATGAGGGCCTTAATCACCGACAGTAGCTTAGCGCAGGGCGAACGCGCGCGCCAGTTGGGACTGAATCTTTTCAATACTCTGACCAATCACGTCTTTGGGTATCGCCTTGATCACGATTTTCGCGAGATCGGGTGTCAAGGTTTTGCGTATGACACCCAGCACGCCAGGACCAGCCAATAAAACCAATGCATCAAATTCCCCTTTAAAATGCGCGGTCTGAAGCCGTTCGACCATCTGTTTTACAAATCGTCTTCGTTGCTCCTCTTTTACACCGGTATTCGGCGCCATTGCATGCCGGCCCGAGCCGATGCTGTCAAACGCCCTGCCCGGTGCATCCGAAACCAGGTCTCGCGGATGAGCCGTCCCCTCGTTGTTTGCCAATACATCGACCAGTATGAGGTTTTTCGGAAGCCGGTCGCTCGAATAAATCTGCGCCTCTGCCTGGTTTGCAACTAAAATCCACATCTTTTTCATAATAGTTGGCTCCTGTCGGGTGGGTCTCCTCACCTGAGCCACTCAAGCACATTCCTTATTACTTTGAGTCGATGGGTGGCTAAGTAGTTTCAATCGCTACCGGAAGTGCCTCCGAGTTTCTTGATCAAATCCAGCGGAAACACGATGGTCGAGCTCTTGTCGCCGGCGATTTCTGTCAGGGTTTGCAGGTAACGTAACTGGATGGCGTTGGGTTCAGCACTGAGCGTTTTTGCCGCCTCCACCAGTTCAAACGCGGCCTGCTTCTCACCGGTGGCATGAATGACCTTGGCACGCCGCTGCCGCTCTGCCTCGGCCTGCGCGGCGATGGCGCGAATCATGCTCTCATCCAGATCAACATGCTTGATCTCGACATTGGCGACCTTGATACCCCAGGCATCGGTCTGACGGTCGAGGATTGCCTGGATGTCCCGGTTCAGCGTGTCGCGCTCAGCCAGCATTTCATCCAGTTCGTGCTGCCCCAGCACCGAGCGAAGGGTCGTCTGCGCCAACTGGCTGACGGCATCCAGGTACTTTTCCACCTGGATAATCGCTTTCTCCGGATCGATGACCCGAAAGTAAACCACCGCGTTGACCTTTACCGAAACATTGTCGCGTGAGATGACATCCTGTGTGGGTACGTCCATCACGATAACCCTCAGGTCAACCCGCACCATTTGCTGAACTATCGGAATGATGATGACCAAGCCCGGACCCTTGACCTTCCAGAAACGACCAAGCTGAAAAACCACACCACGCTCGTATTCACGTAAAATCCTGATCGCGCTAAAGATCAAGACCAAAGACGACGAACAAGACGAGGCCAACTGTATATTCGAACATGTCCCTACTCCTTCATCAATTCAAAGACCGGCACTCACTCATCAGCGGGACGAACGTTCAGCGTGAGACCATCGATACCTGTCACCACGACAGTCTGTCCCTTGCTTAATGGTGAGTCGCTTACGGCACTCCAGCGTTCGCTGTGAACAAATACCTCTCCCTCGTGATAAACATCCGTCAGTGCGGTACCTGAAGCACCGATGAGTTGTTCCCGCCCGGAAACCACGGGTCTGAGCCTGGCCTTTAATGCAATACCAACAATACCCATCAGGCCAAGCGAACCGACCAGCGCCAGCGCACCGATCAACGGCCTCGAGACCGCAAAACCCGGTACATCGGTATCGATCAGGATGATTGAACCAATGACCAGTGAAATAATTCCACCGATGCCGAGAACACCAAAACTGGGGACCACCGCCTCGCCGATTATCAGGATGATACCGAGTGCCAGAAGTGCAAACCCTGCATAATTCACGGGCAGCATCTGGAATGCATAAAGTGCGATGAGCAGGCAGATAGCCCCGATCACACCGGGAAATACGGCACCGGGGTTATAGCCCTCAAAGAACAGCCCGTAAATACCGATCAACAAAAGCAGGTAAGCAACCGTCGGGCTGGTAATGACACCCAGCAATTCGGCTTTCCAGTTCGGTTCAAGTTGCTCGATCTGCAATGACGCGGTGTCGAGAACCCAATCCCGGCCCCGCACTTCGATGGTTCTGCCGTCTATCTGTTTCAGCAGGTCCCCGATATCGGTTGCGATCAGATCGATCACACCGGTCTCCAATGCCATTTCAGCGGTAATGCTTGCCGCTTCCCGCACCGCCAGTTCCGCCCAGTCTGCATTTCGGCCGTGTTTGTTTGCCAGGCCACGCGCGTAGGCCACGGCGTCATTAACCGCCTTGCGCGTCATCGTATCGCCCGTATCGGTTTCCGTTTCGGCATCTTCATCGTTTTCACCGGGTGCCTGCTTTGGGCCCGGCTGTTCACCGCCGATAATGGAAACCGGCGTGGCTGCCCCGACATTGGTCGCGGGGCTCATTGCGGCGATGTGGCTGGCATAGAGGATGTACATACCGGCGCTGGCTGCACGTGCAGCCACCGGGTGTGACAAATGTCGCCACCGGAACCGGTGAATTAAGAATGGCCTTGATGATATCCCGCGTGGACGCATCCAGACCACCCGGTGTATCCATTCGAATGATCACCAGTTCGGCGTTGCGCTCTGTGGATTTTTCCAGTGCATTGATCAGGTATTCGGCGGTAGCCGGCCCGATCGGACCTTGCACATCAAGCAGGATGGCCCGCCGGTCAACGGTTCCAGCCAGGTTCTCTTCTTCAGGTGATGTAGCTTGCTGATCTTGAGCGGTGCCGAATGCGGGCATGAGGACGGCCAACAGGAAGCAAATCAGAGCTTTCTGCATCTTGACCGAAGCGTGGAACAACATGCCCATCTGTAAAAACTCCTTCTTTCGCCCAGGGCCTTACGAAAGAGTCTGTATCTACCTTAATTTAAGCAGCTCAGCCGGGTAAATTCCATTGATACCGGAAAATTGGGCGCAAAAGATGAGCTTTTGATGATATGGATCATAACGCCGGCGATGTCACAGCTTGTGGAGCATTAAGACCCAAGAGTCACCTTAATAACCAACATTAGTGCAAGACCGGATATGAATGCCAGAAAGTTCAGAATGTTGACGTCAAGACTTTCGTTTTCCTTTACTTCAGGTACAAGGTCGGAGGCGCCGATATAGATAAAGTTGCCGGCTGCAAATGGAATGAGAAACGAGATATCGATGTTGAAAGACAGAGCATACGCTAACAGACCACCCACCAGAAAACTTAGCGCTGAAAGGGCGTTATACATCAACGCTTTACGCTTTTCCCAGCCGCCATGCACCAGAACGCCGAAATCACCTAGCTCCTGTGGAATCTCGTGTGCGGCAGCGGCGAGCCATGCCATGATGCCCAACCTGATATCAATTATGAAAATCCCTGCGATAGCGAGACCCCCAATGAAATTGTGCAATCCATCGCCAATGAGAATCAGGTAGGTCAACGGTCTTTTATGATTGGTGGATGCCCGGTGGCAATGGCGCCAATTGAGTAATTGTTCCAAGGCGAAGAAGGCACTGAATCCTGCTAGAATCCAGACATAGAACGCTGTGGTATTGCCGGATTGGGCGATCCCGGCGGGTATCATGTGAAAGAAAGCGCCCCCGATCAACGAACCCGCAGCAAACGCAACAAGTGGCAATATTATCCGCTCAAGGGTCTCTTCTTTCAGGATAAGAGTTACACTTCCAACCAGGGCAATGGCGCACATCAAAAGACTGCTTCCAACGATCCAGGTTAACGTACTCATATCCCTCTTATCTCCTCCCTGTAAAGCCTGTATCCGGAATTCGCTCAAACCCATAGGGCTGTCTTCCAACGGATGGTCAGGCACGCAAAATCTGTGGAAACACTATGGTGTTATCACTTTGTATTCTACAACTCCTCCGCGAAAATATGCGGCGTAACCGTCTTTATAAATGTATCCAACTTCACATTTAGCCGGTATTCGACGGCCACCAATCTGCCTGTAATCTGAAAATAATCCTCTCCAGGGACGCCGGATGATTTTGCCAGCCTCGATCGCCTCTCTTTCATCCGCCTGGATCTCTACGAGGTCTCCTTGCCTGTCAAAATATAAACGAACATATGCGGGTCCACGCGCACTGTCAGCCTCGACTTGTACCGTGCTATTTCCCAGGTCCTTCCACCGGAGATGGGGATTGAAGTAAATGGCATCAGGAACCCAGGCAAGTTCGGCAAGATATCGCAGGAGTTCACTGTGTGAGACAGCCTGTCCGCTAACATTCGCAACCGGGATCGAACCGAACAAACGGGCTTTGAGAAAGCCCTCATGCACCATATATGCATCCACGACTTGCAGGATGGTAAATGGTCCGGATTTTTGCTCGGCAAACCAGACAAAACCGGGCTCTGTTGCCCTTGTTACCTGTTCGGTTTTAAGCGTCTGCCATGCCTTGCCAGGCGCCATCCTTAACTCGGCTGACTGGTTAAAGCTGATAGCATGGACGGCCTGGTTTGGATCTGCACCGGATCGCTCTGCAAGATCTCGAATCAGGCCGGGAAGTGCTTCAAGATCGACAGTGGACCGGTTGGGCTTGGCTGGCCGGTTGAGGATGCCTGCAAACAAGCTTTCAACATATCTTTCGAATAATGATTTGATCCATAGATGTGCTAAGCCAGCAAGCAGTGTCAATATCAGGAGCAACAACAAAGTGATACGCATCACGACAAGCCTCAAATACCGTGTATAACTCGTTCAACCGGTGAGCAGCCCTGGCAACCCCGATCACACCAACTCAATAACCAGGTCGCCCTGCGCTACCAGTTCACCCGCCTTCAGATGAACGGCCTTGATCGTGCTCTCAAACGGGGCGGTGATGGTCGTCTCCATTTTCATCGCCTCAATGATGAACACGGGTGTGTCCTTACTCACCTCATCTCCGGTTTCAACCAGAACCGTGGCCAGTTTGCCCATCAGCGGTGAGCCGATTTCGTTACGTTCCACGGCTTTGCGATTGGCAGCGGTCTTGGGTACGACCGTTTCATCACGTATCTGCACACTGCGTGCCTGGCCGTTCAGATCAAATGTGACACGGCAAAAGCCGTTTTCGTCGGTATGTGAACGGTAGACATAACGGATAACAATGGTTTTGCCACGTTGTAACTTGACCAGGATTTCGTCGCCCTGTTTCAAACCATAAAAAAAGGTGTGTGTGGGCAGGTAATGGACATCACCAAACTCTTTCTGATGTTCGTAAAAACCTCGAAAGACATCCGGGTACATTTCATAGGACAGAAAATCGAGTTCCGTCAGGCTGTCATCGAACTGTTCTTTGAAAGCAGCAAATTCCTTCTCGAAATCAACCGGATCCAATGCCGCACCCGGTGGGCCATCCAGCGGTTTCCGGCCCTTCAACACCAGGGCGGAAAGTTCGGCGGGGAACCCGCCCTCCATTTGACCCAACTTGCCCGAAAACAAGTCGATGACCGAATCGGGAAAGGCCAGCGTGTCGCCCTGTGCCATCACGTCTTTCTCATCCAGCCCATTGGCGGTCATAAACATCGCCATGTCACCGACCACCTTGGAAGACGGGGTCACTTTTACAATATCGCCAAACATCCGGTTGACCGCGGCATAGTTTTTCTTGATGGTTTCGAAACGGTGTTCGAGACCCAGCGCGATGGCCTGTGGTCTTAAATTGGAATACTGGCCACCAGGAATCTCGTGCTCGTATACTTCCGCCGTTCCGGCTTTCAGACCGGATTCAAATGGGTAGTAGTATTCCCGAACGGCTTCCCAGTAATTGGAGTATTGGTTCAAAGAGGTCAGGTTGAATGGCTGTTCCCGCTCGTGGCCCTGCATAACCGCGATCAGGGAATTCATATTGACCTGGGATGTCAGACCGGACATTGAGCTCAGACAGACATCCACGATATCCACATCTGCCTCTATGGCTTTGAGCAGCGTGGCACTTTGCATGGATGAGGTGTCATGTGTATGCAGGTGGATCGGGATACCGACGGCCGCGCGTAACGCCGGGATCAACTTTTGAGCTGCATAGGGTTTTAGCAAGCCGGCCATGTCCTTCAAGGCCAGCATGTGTGCACCCTCGTCTTCCAGGCGCCGTGCCATGTCGAGGTAATACTGCATGTTGTAGCGATTGCCCGGATCGGTATTCAGCACATCACCGGTATAGCAGATCGTTGCCTCAGCGATGCCACCCGTCCTTTCACGCACGATCTGTATCGAGCGCTTCATTCCCTCAATCCAGTTCAGTGAGTCAAAGATACGGAAGACATCGATGCCGTTTTCCCAGGATTTTTCGATAAATTTTTCAATCACGTTATCCGGGTAAGCCTTATAACCCACTGCGTTAGAACCCCGGAACAACATTTGCAGGAGTATGTTGGGCACCGCCTGCCGTATTTGTTGTAATCGCTGCCACGGGCATTCACGCAAAAAACGCAGCGAGACATCGAAGGTTGCTCCGCCCCACATTTCCAGTGAAAACACCTGCGGGTTGGCCTTGGCGAAACCCTCGGCAACCGCCAGCATATCCAGCGTACGTAACCTGGTTGCCAACAGCGACTGATGCGCATCACGCAAGGTGGTATCGGTATACATGATGTTTTTTTGTTGTCTGACCCAACTGCAAAATGCCTCTGGACCCATTTCATCAAGCTTGTTCTTGGTTCCCGTGGGGTATTCTGCTAGACGGGCAACATGCGGAACAACTGCTTTGCGAAAAACCCGTTTTGAATCAATGGTACCTATGTCCGGGTTACCATTAACCGTCAGGTTGGCGATATAGCGCAAGGTCTTGGTTGCCCGATCAAAACGTTCCGATATTTCAAATAATTCAGGATGATTATCAATGAACGACACCGTGGCTTCGCCGGAAGCAAAGGTCGGATGACGCAGAACATTTTGCAGGAAACCGATATTGGTTTTAACACCACGTATGCGGAATTCACGAAGCGCGCGATGGTTGCGTGCGATCGCACCGCTCAATGTTCGCCCCCATGAAGTTACCTTGACCAGCATCGAATCGAAAAACGGTGAGACCCTGGCACCGGTATAGGCTGCACCAACATCAAGACGGATACCGAAACCGGCAGCACTACGGTAGGCGATCAATGTGCCATAGTCAGGTTGAAAGCCGTTGGCTGGATCTTCCGTCGTTATCCGGCATTGAATGGAATATCCGCGGCACTCAACATCATCCTGCGTCTTGATCCTGATTTCCGGATCGCTCAGGAGACAACCACGTGCAATCTGAATCTGGCTGCGGACGATATCGATACCGGTTATCTGCTCGGTAATGGTGTGCTCTACCTGGATACGTGGATTGACCTCGATAAAGTAGATGTTTTCCTGCTCATCGACCAGGAACTCCACGGTGCCGGCATTGCTGTAATTTACATGCCGCGTGATCGCCAGCGCATATTCGAATAATTTCTGCCGGGTTTCCTCGCGCAACGCAAAACTGGGCGCAACTTCCACCACTTTCTGGAAACGACGCTGAACCGAACAATCCCGCTCAAATAAATGCACCAGGTTACCGTCATTATCACCGAGTATCTGGACCTCAATGTGCTTCGGCGATTCGATGTATTTCTCAAGAAAAACCGTATCATTACCAAAGGCCTTGGCCGCCTCGCTACGGGCATCGGTATAGGCAGTTTGAAGCTCAGCTTCGCTGCGAATCACGCGCATACCACGCCCACCGCCACCGGCGGTTGCTTTTAACATCACCGGATAACCGATGCGACCGGCCTCGGATCTTGCTATTTCAACGCTATCCAGTTTCTCATGGCTGTCTTCAATGACAGGAATACCGGCTGCGATCGCGTTGGTTTTGGCCTGTACCTTGTCACCCAACATCGCCATGGCCTCGGGAGTCGGCCCTACGAAAATTATCCCTTCCTGCCGGCAACGACTGGCAAAATCGACATTTTCGGACAGGAAACCGTAGCCGGGGTGGATTGCATCTACCTGGTTCAGCCTGGCAACCTCAATGATCGCGTCAATATCAAGGTAGGGTTTGAGCGGGTCATCATCCTCGCCAATCTGGTAAGCCTCATCGGCCTTGTAACGATGCGGTGAAAAACGATCCTCATGGGTATACACACTGATGGTGCGAATACCAAGCTCGGACGCTGCCCTCAGGATGCGTATGGCAATTTCACCGCGGTTGGCGACGAGGATTTTATCGATATTTCTGCGCATTAGAGCTTTCCCGGATGCAGGGTTTATTGATGCATTGATAGTAATACCTTGGCATGGACAAGGGTATTATTTTTGCGGAATTTATTTGAAATATGGAGGGGGGGGCAATTGTTGCTTCATAAAGAATATGATGAGAGTTGGTACTGAGCCAGAGCACCTACGTTTGATTCGGCGTGGGAACCGAGGACGCACGGTATCTTACTTCAGGGCTCGAATGCTTCGACAGGGTAGCCGAGGCCATGCGGTACCTTACTTCCGGACTCGCTAGTCACATCCCTGTGGCGCTCGGTCGCGACATCCATGTCGCTCACGGTCCTGAAGTAAGGTACCGCACACCCTCTGCTATGTGCGAGATCATGGAGCACTGGTCTCTGAAAGATGAACTACGTGTGGCCGAAGCTGGGGTGGTGGAATTGCCTACCAGGACCGTACGAGGCAGGCAAGGTGAGACCGGGAACCGGTCGAGAGGGTGGCCTGGGCCAAAGCCGAGTCCGAGCGCCACAGGGATGTGACTAGCGAGTCCTGGTAGGCAATACCGCCACCCCAGCGCCCCTTCTGTTAATTCAACGAGGGCCGAACTACCTACGATTTATTAAACTTGATGAAAAGACTCACCCCGCCCGGCACGCTCTCGTAACCAGTCTGAAACGGCAAACCTCGGCCCATATGCTTCGGCCATGCGGTCACATTCGGCAACGAAATGTTTGATACCAACGGTATCGATAAACGACAGTGTGCCACCGGTCCATGGTGGGAAGCCCCAGCCGAAAATGGAACCGACATCCGCATCGGCAGGATGATCCAAAACACCTTCTTCAAAACAGCGTGCCGTTTCAAGCGCCTGTCGGTAGAGTAATCTGTCAATGACCTCCTGCACGGGCGGTTGCTCGTCCTTTACCGGGTAAAGCTCTGCCAGACCGGGCCACAGATATTTCTTTTCACCTTCCGGGTATTCGTAGAAACCCTTACCGAAGCGCTTGCCTTTGCGGTCCAGTTCCTCGACAAACTTGCGTATGACCGGGAATCCGGAATCAAAAACGTAGGAATCACCCTGGTCACTGGCATTTTGCATCGTGATTTTGTAACCGAGATCTAGCGTGACTTCGTCCATCACGGCCAGCGGACCTACCGGCAGACTGGCCAGCTTCGCAGCATTTTCTATCAGGGCCGGATTGATACCCTCGGCCAGCATCGTCATGCCCTCGTTGGTCGAGGTGCTGAAACAACGACTGGTGTAAAAACCCGGGCTATCGTTGACGACAATGGGTGTCTTGCGTATCTGCTGGATGTAGTCGAGGCCACGTGCAATCGCTTCATCCGAGCTTTTTTCACCTTTGATCAATTCAACCAGCGGCATTTTGTCCACCGGTGAGAAGAAATGGAGACCTATGAAGCTTTCCGGTCGTTTTGAAGCCTCGGCCAGACCCGTGATCGGCAAAGTCGATGTGTTGCTCGCAAAAATCGCGCTCTCAGGAATGACTGCTTCGGTCTTGGCGGTTACAGCTGCCTTGATTTCGCGGTTTTCGAAAACAGCTTCGATGATAAGTTCGCAACCCTCCAGGTCGGCGTAATCCGTGGTCGGATGGATCAGGCTCAACAGGGCATCGGCCTTTTCCTGCGAAGAATACCCCCGCCCAATGGCCTTGTTGAGCAGACCTTCAGAATAGGCCTTGCCGCGTTTGGCGCCTTCAAGTTCGGTATCAAGCAAGACCACCTGCATACCTGCCTTGGCAGAGACATAAGCAATACCCGCACCCATCATACCGGCGCCGAGAACACCCAGTTTCGTCACTTTGGATTTCTCAATACCCGCGGGACGACGTACCAGCTTGTCTGCTGCGCCCTTGTTCACAAACAGACTGCGCATCATGTTGCGTGCGACCACACCGGACACGAGTTCGCCAAAATATTGTGATTCGATATCCAGACCGGTGTCGATCGGTGTAATACAACCTTCGTATACTGCGGACAGTGCGCCAATCGGTGCGGGGTAATTGTGGTGTGTCATTCCCGCTATCAATGACGTGCCAACCATGAACGTCTGCGCATTTTTGGGTGTCATGGCACCGGCACCACCGGGAAACCGGAAACCCTTAACGTCCCAGGGTGCGACCGGATTGGGTGTTTCCATTAACCAGGTACGTGCACGGTCCAGCAACTCATCGACTGGTGCGATCTCGTGCACGACGCCGAGCTCAAGTGCCATCTGTGGATTTAGTTTTTTGCCCTGCAAAATAACCTGCAAAGCCTTTTCAGTGCCTATCAGTCGCGGCAAACGCTGTGTGCCCCCCGCGCCTGGCAGCAAACCAATAGTGACTTCCGGTAAACCCAGTTGCGCCTTGGGATGGTCCGACATCACCCGGTAATGACAGGCAAGGCAAAGCTCAAGACCTCCGCCAAGCGCCAGTCCGTTAATGGCAACAGCAAACGGCTTGCCACAGGTTTCCATTCTGCGGAACACACCCGTCAGGGCCTGGCTCCATTCGTAACCCTGTTGAGTGGTCACACCCCGATCATAAGCTGTGACCAGTTCTGTCAGGTCGGCACCCGCCACAAAGGCGGCTTTGCCGGAGGCGATGATGGCGCCTTTAACGGATTCATCCGCTGCCACTTTCTCGATGCACCCGGACAAATCTGAAATCAGTTCATCACATAGAACATTCATGCTTTTACCCGGAAGGTCGATCTTCAGGGTTGCGATTCCGTCGCTATCAACGGTGTATTGAATCGTGTTGTTCATTTGTTTGTATCCATAATCTGTTGTTCGTTGGTCAGCCTGTAATCAGACCCGCTCAATAATGGTCGCCGTGCCCATACCGCCACCGATACACAGTGTCACCAGTGCGGTCGAAAGACCACGTCGTTCGAGTTCATCCAGCGCGGTCCCGAGGATCATGGCACCGGTTGCACCCAGGGGATGGCCCATTGCGATCGCACCGCCGTTGACGTTGATCTTGTCATGCGGGATGTTCAGTTGATTCATGTAGTGCAACACCACCGCAGCGAAGGCTTCGTTCAACTCAAACAGATCGATATCCGAGGTGCTCATACCGGCACGTTTGAGTACTTTTTCAGTCGCGGGTGCGGGTCCTGTAAGCATGATGCTGGGTTCACTGCCAATAGACGCAAAGGAACGAATCCGTGCGCGGGGCTTCAGACCCATGCGTTGTCCTGCTTCTTCGTGGCCGACCAGTACGGCGGCAGCACCATCTACGATACCACTGGAATTACCCCCGGTGTGCACGTGTTTGACCGACTCGATTTCGGGATACTTTTGCAGGATGACCGCATCAAAACCACCCTGTTCACCAGGAATAACAAATGCAGGTTTAAGACCACCAAGATCTTCGGCGGTTGTACCCGGGCGCATATGTTCATCATGAGCCAGAGCCACACGTCCGATGTGATCTTTGATCGGTACAATTGAACCATCGAACCAGCCCTGTTTCCATGCGTGCGCCGCCCGCTTCTGACTCTCTGCTGAGTACTCATCCAGGTCCTGGCGTGTGATGCCGTACTTGGTAGCAATCAGGTCAGCACTGATACCCTGGGGTACGAAATAGGTCTTGTAGGCAACCTGCGGATCCGTTGCCCAGGCACCACCGTCAGACATCATCGGTACCCGCGACATGGATTCGACACCACCGCCAATGGCCAGGTCTGACTGGCCGGACATGACCTGTGCGGCTGCGGTATTGACCGCCTCAAGACCCGATGCACAAAAACGATTGAGCTGTTTACCAGGCACACTTTCTGCATAGTCTGCTTCCAGTACTGCAATTCGCGCAATATCCGCGCCCTGCTCACCTACCGGTGCAACACAACCCAGGATCACATCATCCAACAACGAGGTATCCAGGTTAGTTGCGGTCACGCAAAGCGCCAAGTACCTGGCTGGCCAGGTTGATCGGTGTGATCGCATGTAAAGAACCATCGGATTTACCGCGTCCGCGCGGCGACCTGACATGGTCGTAAATATATGCTTCAGTCATTTTGTTTCCTTTTTCAAAGGTTGATTCGCCTCGAGTAAGGCGACGATGTTTTGTTTGAGAGTTTCGAATGAGGCTTTCAAATCAATATCCGGGTTAACCAGCCACTGGAAGTTGAGTCCCAGCAGTGATGCGTAAAACTGTTCGGCAAACCTCACTGGATCGACATCAGATCTGATTTCGCCGGTTTCCTGTCCATTGAGTACCCAGGCTGCCGCAGTAGCTCTTTGCAGGCGGTGAAACTCGATCACGTTGGGTTTGAACTCGGAGGCCGGATCAAACGAGGCAGACCACAATATGTACATGGCCCGCGCGTGATGGGGGAAATGCAACAGGTGATCACGATGGGCGTCGAGGGCGGCCTGCAAAGCGTCCAGACCCTGCTTACCATCCAGATTGTTCTCCAGTTCCTCTGTCCAGACCGCGGTGATATGTCTCAACACCTTGCGAAACAGACCTGACTTGGAGCCGAAATGATGACTGGCGAGCCCCCGGCTATAACCTGCAGACTCACCGATCGCGATCAGGGTTGTACCAGCCAGACCGACCGTGTTGAGCAGATCAATGGTCGCATTGATCATTTTTTCCTCTGCCAACGCTGTCCGCTCCGCTTGCGTGGGGCGCAGCGCCGGAACAGCGGTTTTCTCAACTGGATTGACCATTCGAACCACATACTTGTTAGTAACAAGCAAGTTACACCGATGTTGTTTTCAGGTCAAGTAAATGAGGAAGCTTTCAGCTAAATTGGCAATTCGGTCGTGTGCTTGACCTCCGTCAGCGCGATACTTGAAGTCACTTCCTGCACGTCAGGCAATTGCGACAATCGCTCAAAAAAGAATCTCTCGTAAGCTTCCAGGTCCGGCGTGACGATTCGTAACAGGAAATCGACCTGACCCAGCAACAGGTGACATTCCATCACTTCAGGGAACTGCCGGATGGTATCGCCAAACTCCGCTACCTTGCTTCTTCCATGCGCCGTCAGCTTGACGTGTGCAAATACCATCGTATCGAACCCCAGTTTTTTGCGATCAAATACCATGCCCTGCTCCCTGATCAGACCCGCATCTTTGAAACGTTGTATACGTCGCCAACAGGGTGATTGTGACAAGCCAACCTTCTCTCCAATGCTTGCGGCCGAAAGACTTGAATCAGACTGTAATAGTCTCAGAATTTTGCGATCCAAGTTGTCTATTTTGATTTTTTGCATTTTTAATTCCCATAAGGTATCTTTTTTGAATATTATATGTGCATATTGTCCTGTACTCAGCTACTTTGCAATACAATTTCTGCATGATATTGCTATATTTAACTTAGAGAATTTCGTCACTAATTCTGGAAAGTGAGAGCGACCATGACATTTTTCGAAAATTCTGAAAACCGGGGACATGAATCCATACATCATTTTTTTGATTCTAAAACGGGGCTGAAAGCGATTATCGCTATCCATTCAACCGCACTGGGGCCTGCGGCCGGCGGCTGTCGGATGTGGCACTACGACAATGAAGCGGACGCTACCAGGGACGCCCTGCGTTTATCCCGGGGTATGACTTATAAAAACGCGATGGCGGGTCTGCCGCTGGGCGGCGGTAAAGCCGTTATCCTGGCAAACCCCGATTCACAGCCGTCAGATGAGCTGTTCCGGGCCTTTGGCCGTTTTGTCGACTCGCTCGGCGGTCGCTATATCACTGCTGAAGACGTCGGGATTTCCGTCGAGAACATGAGATCGGTCAAACAGGTCACAAAATTCGCTGCGGGTCTCCCACCCGAAGAGGGTTCGGCTGGTGGTGATCCTTCACCGTGGACGGCTGATGGTGTTTTCCTGGGATTGCGCGCGGCGGTAAAACACCGCCTTGGTGTCGATTCCATGGATAAGCTGCGTGTCGCAGTTCAGGGTGTTGGTAAGGTCGGCTACGATCTGTGCCGGCAGCTACATGCGGCAGGTGCCAGCCTGGTCATCAGTGATGTCAATGAACAGAACCTCGCACGTGCCCGGGCAGACTTTGGAGCACGTGTTGTTGAGTGCGATAAAATACTTTTGGAGGACGTTGATGTTTTGGCACCATGCGCACTCGGTGCGGTTCTCAATGCCAGCAGCATTCCGGATATAAAGGCATCTGTTATCGGTGGTGCCGCCAACAATCAACTGGCCACTGAAGGTGACGGTAACCGTCTGTTCGACAGAAACATATTGTATGCTCCAGACTATGTCATCAATGGCGGCGGTATCACCAGCGTTTCCCTGGAGTACATGGGAAACAAGACCGAAGCGGATGTACGTGCTCAAATCGCCTTGATCCCGGGGCGTCTGACAGACATATTTGCGGCTTCAGACAAGCAACAGACACCCACCAACGTGATTGCGGATTCAATGGCAGAAGCCATCGTCGCCGCTGCTGCCTGAGCGGCTACACTGCTTGGTTAACACCAGTAACAACAAGGAATTAAACACAATGACACCGAAATCACGCTTGCATATACCTCACCCCTCCGCACGACCCGGGGAAGCACCTGATTTCAGTTACCTTTCCTTGTCCGAGGCCGGCGCAGTTGCGCGTCCTGACAGTAATGCCCCTGCCAGCAAAATCGAAAACCTGGCCAGCGAACTGGTACGGGTCCTGGATGATAATGGTGTGGCAAAGGGTGAATGGGTGCCCGACCTGACGCCGGATCAACTGCGTGAGGCCCTGCGCCTGATGCTGTTAACCCGGCAGTACGATGAGCGCATGCAGCGCGCACAGCGTCAGGGAAAAATATCTTTCTATATGCAATCACTTGGTGAGGAGGCAATTTCAATTGCCCAGGGTATGGCCCTGGAAGCAGGCGACATGATGTTTCCCTCGTATCGCAACCAGGGTCTGTTTATCATGCGCGGCACCAGCCTCGTTGATCTGATGTGCCAGTGCCTGTCCAATACGAGGGATATGTGCAAGGGCCGTCAGATGCCCATCATGTATCACAATAAAAAGGCCAACCTGTTTTCCGTTTCCGGCAACCTGGGTACACAGTATCCACATGCCGTTGGTTGGGCCATGGCTTCCGCCATCAAGGGCGAAGAACACATTGCATCCACGTGGGTGGGTGACGGCAGCACCGCCGAGGCGGATTTTCACTACGCGTTGACTTTCGCCGCCGTTTACCAGGCACCGGTGATCCTGAACGTGGTCAATAACCAGTGGGCGATTTCCACATTCCAGGGTTTTGCCGGTGGTGAAAGACGGTCTTTCGCAGCCCGTGGGCTGGGACTGGGCATACCCGGCGTGCGTGTGGATGGCAACGATCTATTGGCTGTTTACGCCGTCACGCAGTGGGCGGCAAAACGCGCCCGCCAGGGTGGTGGCCCAACACTGATCGAGCACGTGACCTATCGTGGAGGCGCCCACTCCACCAGTGATGACCCTTCACGTTACCGCCCAAAAAACGAGTGGGAGGCTTTCCCTTTGGGCGATCCGGTCAAGCGGCTAAAGCAACACCTGGTTAAAAATGGAGATTGGTCAGATGAACAACATGCTGCCCTGCACGAAGAGCTCAAAGCGTTTGTGAATGAGGCCTGGAAGGAAGCCATCAGCTATGGAACGATGACCGAAGGACCAAAACTGGACGTGCGTGTCATGTTCGACGATGTCTATGCAGAGGTTCCGCCACACCTGGAGCGTCAGCGACAACAATTGCTGGCTTTAAGAGGGCTTTCGGAATGAGCCAGATGACCATGATACAGGCCGTCAGGTCCGCCCTCGACGTCATGATGGATAAGGATTCCACTGTCATT
>CAVVLP010000001.1:0-197768 GCA_963749115.1 uncultured Gammaproteobacteria bacterium | reverse complement strand
TAATAGTCAGTGAAACCTATGCCTTCTTTGGCAATGGTGTCAATGTTGGGCGTCATATAACCCATCATGCCGCGAGTGTTATGGCTGATATTTTCCATGCCAATATCATCACCCCATAAAACCAGGATGTTTGGCTTATCAGCCGCGGCTAATGTCGAGCAAAAGGCCAACATTAGCAGGCCGACAGGTAATGCAATAAGTTTTGTAGCTTTCACAATATCATCCTCCGGGAAATACATTTGTTGATGTACTTTAATTGAAACACGTAAGACACCACGTTAGCAATGACATTTCTGACCTTGCATTCAACTTTTGTGTTCAGGAGTGCTAGTTTGAGCGACCTCACTCATTCTTCAGCATTTCATCCATATTTTCTGAAAGGATGACCAGGCTCTGGCTACTCATGTCGAACATGCTGGTCATGGGCCGGTCCAGGTCAGTGATCAACATCATCACAGCCGAAAACGAGATGGCCAGCGTAAAGGTCGCAATCGGGCTGCGGCGTCCAATCAATCCCGCCTGGTAACCCATGACCAGCATTCCCAACAGCGCGGTCAGGTAAAGAGTAGCCCAAACGATCCGTGAAATCCGGTTAGCCAGTTCAGCTTGCAGTCGCATATTGTGTATGTCGATCAAACCGACAACAGAAACCATGAAAGGACTGTTTCGCAAACTACTCTGCTCTGGCCCGAGTTTGTTTTTCCCGTCTGCAATTGCCAGTTTCCACAATGCGCGCTGTATGGATTCGGACTCTTCTACAAGGGCGAGCACTTCACTCCACTGATCATGCTCGTTTAGCTCTTCCAGGGAAAGCCTGATGGCTACATATTCCCGCAACAGTTCCCGGGCCCGTTTGTGATCGGCTTGCCCGAGAAACTCGGCATGGAGAAATGCGTTGTGGGCCAGCCTCGCTTCCTCCGCAAGATTGGCCACGCGTGTTTCGAAATGTGTCTGGGCCGTCGCAAAGGTGAAGGCGAGCATGAAAGCGAGCAGTCCAAGCGTGGCGCCCATGACAGCCCGCGCTTGCGATGCCTGTGCCTTGACTACTTTGCCATGACGCCAACTGCCCAGTCGAAAACCGATTTCAATAAATAAAATTAACACCGCCACCGTTAAGACCAACAGCAAAATCAGAGAATACTGATCTGGAAACTGGGCGCTCTGAATGCTGACTACAGTTTCTGTCATTACCATTCCTTCAGTGAATTGATGTTGCTGAATCCTGGCTACAAAATCGCCTGAGAGTTCTTTTTGCTGTCTATCGCCAGACACGGATTATAACAATAAATTATCTATCCTTTCGGAGAATGGACGGCGGTCGGCAACATTATCGCGCTAACGTCGCAGATCAAGCTGCTAGGAGCCTGTCCGAGAATAGAGACCCTACTGCGGACAAGGTGAATTGATGCGCAGCATCAAGAGAAGGTGCCCTGGGGTAAAAGCCATTTTGGCCCATTTTTCCGCTCATTTTCGTTAAATATGAGTAACTATTCGCCTCAAAGGATCAAAAAAATGGACTCAAAATGGCTTCCCCTCGCTACGGCTTCTATTTTCGGACAGGCTCCTAGGATCGAACCTATCGCCCCAAGACCTGTAAACTGTTACGGAACCGTGCGCTGGTGCATTGAGGCGAACCAACATGACTGGAGTGTCGACATGAAAGCAATCTTCGAATTTATTAAAACCTGCCTGCTCGGCGGCATGTTCGTATTGTTGCCCCTGCTTATCTTTTATCTACTGTCTTCCGAACTCATCGATGTCATCGTCGCGCTGGCGACCCCGATCGCCGGTCTTTTCCCCGACGAGACCTTCGCCAAACTCAGCGACCCGATGTTCGTTGCAATCCCGCTGTTGCTGGTCACTTCGTTCGTCTTCGGGCTTGCATTGCGGTCGCGGACGTTGACCCGGGCCGGGAACTGGATTGAACGCACGACGTTGATGCGCCTGCCGCTATACAACGCGGTAAAGCGTCTGAGTCAGGGCCTGACCGGTGCCGGGACCGGGCGCGCATTCAAAAGCGGGCTTCTGCACGGCAAAGACGGCACCTCGGAGCTGGTCTATATCATCGAGGAACACGCCGACGGCAAGCTGACCCTCCTGGTGCCCCTGGCCCCGGCAGGGTTTACCGGCGCGGTGAAAATCGTGCCCGGCGAGCAGGTAACCCGGCTGAACGCCAATGTTGGCGAGGCCAGCGAAGTCATTGCCCACTGGGGCGTAGGCATGTCGGACCTGCTTAAATCCCCGTGATCGCCTCGAGCCTGCTTGCGCCGACAGCGGATTATCCGGCAACATGGGGCCCCACCTAACCGACACGGCTCCTGAAATGCTGTTTTCATCGTAGCCAAGGGGGGGTAGAGTACCCCTTGGCACTTACATTGGCCCTAGGTAATAGCAAATGAAAATTAATCTGCGGAAGTTATGTGTGTTGGCGTTTATAGCCTTCTTTTTGGTCAACTGCCTGCCCGTGCAAGCGCAGGAGCAAGCAACCGAAACCACGGTAGTTGTACCCATTACCGTGGATAAGGGCCCGGAAGATGCGCTAGACAGGGGAAACCCGAGAAGTAGCATCGTTGGTTACCTGACCACTGCGTCCGAGTTCAATTGGGAGAAGGCCGCAGAATATCTTGACCTTCGCAATCTGCCGCCTGATATCCAGGAAGTTGGCGGGCCCGAACTGGCCAGGCAATTCAATCATGTTGTGTCACGTTCAGTGTGGCTGGATCAACTCAGTGTCAGCGACAGTCCCCAGGGCTTGCAGGGTGACGATCTGCCGGCCTATCGAGATGAACTTATGAGGATCCCCGGGGAGGATGGTGAAATCCCGATCTGGATGCAACAAGTCCCGCGAGTCGATGGAGTCATGATATGGAAGTTGTCCAACCGCTCGGTCGCACGAATCCCTGAACTATATGATTTGTACAGTTACCCGGCACCGATAGAAAAAGTCCGGGGCTGGTTTCCAGATGACGTTTCCTTCCTGGGGCTGGAGGCCTTTAAATGGTTCATTATCATTGTTGTTGCACTGGTTAGCTGGCCGGTTTTTTACCTTATCGGACTTTTATTGACACGGTTATTCAGTTCACCCGAAGATGATATGTATCCACTCGTCAGGAATATTTTCACCGGACCGGCGGTGCTTATTGGCATCCTGTTCACTACAGGTATTACCTCAGAACGATTAGGCCTCGGCGCATACGCGCAACAGGTTATGCAAGCGAAAACACTGTTTACTCTCGCCCTCGTCTGGGTGCTATGGTCTGTCATCAACCTGGTCAAGTCTTACCAACAGGAAAAACTGACCAAGCTGGGCCGGCCGGGGGCTGCAAAACTGCTGCAACCGCTGACAACCCTCGTCAAAATTTTGATTTTTGTTTTCGGCCTGCTTTTCTGGCTAAACAACATCGGCGTTAATATTACAGCCGTACTGGCCGGTCTCGGTGTCGGCGGCCTGGCCGTCGCGCTGGCCCTGCAGAAACCTATCGAAGACATGATGGGTGCCTTGAGCATTTTTTCCCAGGCATCACTGCGGGTGGGGGATTTCTGTCGTTATGGCACGGAAATGGGTGTCGTTGAAGACATCGGTTTAAGAACCACCCGGCTACGCACGCTGACGAACACCGTGGTGTCAGTACCCAATGCGCGTATCGCGTCGGAAGAGGTCGAAAACCTGTCCTACCGGACAAAAATACGTTACTGGCCAACGCTGCGTTTACGCTACGACACGACACCGGTACAGGTGCGGACCATCAGGGACAGGATTACAGAATCACTCGAGCAAAACGAACAGGTTTATGAAGATCCTTTACGTGTGCGATTCACTGACTTTGATAATGACGCTATTTTAATCAAGGTCCACTCTTTCATAAAAACGACTGATTACGCCGTGTTTCTCGCCATTGCAGAGGACATCAATATCCAGATCATGGAAATCGTTAAGTCTGCGGGTGCTTCCTTTGCACTTCCCGGCAGAGCCATCTATATGGAAGGAGACAAAGCATAATTGCGAGTAAAGGGGCCGGGTACATTATTTAGTAATGACTGCAGTTGGCCTATTCTGTTGAAAAACTCGGTTCTCTCGTTTATTCGATCAATTTCGTCAAGTTGAGTGAATGTAACTCATTGTTTTTATTCAGACACGTTTCCGCGGAAACGTCCGACAACCGAATAAAAGGAGTTTTTCAACAGAATAGGCCGGAAGGAGTCCTTCAACATTAAGAGTAATCGGGCCTCATCGGCTGAGTGAGACCAGATTAGTCCATGCATCATTAGACGAGTAGGGCAAAAAATCCCGATGTCTTGTAGGATATTTTAAGAGATGTGGGTGTCTTGAATTTTATCTTCTCACGACCTGGAGACTGTCAGTTTCTTCGAGGACCATTCGGAGGATCTGAAGGAAGCCGCGGGAGCCACCCGGACCTGGGGCGCCACAGCAGAGAATGGGCCGTCACCGTCATCACACCTATTGGGTACCTGCCGCATGGGAAATGATCCGGAATATTCGGTGATCGATAAATTCCACCGCTCACATGATGGACCCAACCTGTTCATCTGTGACGGCAGCAGCCTGGTCACGTCCGGCCGTGGGCAGCCCACCATGACCATCCAGGCACTGGCATTCCGGGCCGCTGAGCACATCGCAAGAGCTGCGCGTCGCGGCGATATCTGACCCGCACCGGGTAGCCTGTCCCACAAGGCAATGCCGGGTGGGTGTCGCCAATTTGTAATAGGTGATACGCGGGACGAGGCGAGTTTCAGTTGCGACCGGGCAGAATAAATACTATAAAAGAAAACTCTTGTGTTTAGGGTGGGATCAGCGTACTGTGCGTCGGCTTGTCAGATTTTCGCCTCGTAATTGTGCTTGGTCGGATTCAGACAGGTTGCAGATTCATCGCCCTCTCACTAAGTCTTCTCAGTTGTACAACTTCGGTTCCTCCTGTTATTGATTCTTTTGAAGTTCGTGGTTAGTCCGTATTTTTTTCACATAAATCAAAGGAATATTAATATGAATACAGGTACAGTTAAGTGGTTCAACGACGCGAAAGGTTTCGGATTTATCACGCCTGAAAGTGGCGAGAAAGATGTCTTCGTGCATTTTTCTTCCATCCAGGCTGGTGGCTTCAAATCCCTCGCCGAAGGACAGCGCGTCAGTTTTGACGTAACCTCCGGTGACAAAGGCCCACAGGCAACTAACGTTGCTGAAGCCTGAGCGCTAGCGCTCTGATCTACCAGAAGGCCCCGCCCATCGGCGGGGTTTTTTTTGCCTTGAATTGAATAAAAAAAGGGCATCAATGCGGCATTCCGGACGACTGGCCAAACCGGAGAGGGTTATAGCTGTCCGGGCTCTTGATGACGGCATGCACGCTAATGCTTTGTATTACTAATAAGCATTTCCAAGTAGCGGGATTTGAGCTGTTTACTCGCCAGAACCTGCTTGATTGGCGGCAGCTTCAGAATCACACCCAATACCCCGGCCATAGCACGATGGCTCCATAAGACCCGATTATCAAAAATCAGGTTCTGTAATTTGCCGCGCTCAATGGCCATTACCACTGCCCGGTGCGTTCCGTTTAATGGAGTAAGAACTCGCTTGGGACGCGATTCCAAAGACAAACTCATTTTTTTATTACAGCTGCGTATACACACACCGCAACCCAGGCAAAGCTCATCATCCAACCGGGCCATTTTCATTTTGGGCTTGTTCGGATTATTGGCTGAAACCAGGGTCATCGCTTCGACCGGACAGACATTGACGCATTTGCCGCAACCATTACAAGTTTCTTCATCTATAACCGGTATAAAACTGGTGGTATGCACAGGGTTGAGAATTGCAAAACGGCGTGCGGCAATCATTGCCTCACAACAGCAGCCACAGCAATTACAAATAAAACTGACCTGCTCACGAACATTCTCACCAAACTGCACCAGGTTGTGCTCGTAGGCTTGCTGCAGTAAGTCATGACCTTCCTGCTTGTCAACCGCACGTGCACTGCCATGCCTTGTAAGCGAGGACGCAGTGGTATTGAAAGTCATACAAATATCCTGCGGTGCAGAGCAGGCTTTACCCATGTGCTCCATTTTGTGCCGGCAGTAACAGCGCCCCACACCAATGTGGCTGGCTGTTTCAATCACTTCGCTGGCCCGTTCATAATCCAGCACATGCAGTGCATTTTCATTGGATAAAGCAGGTTCATGAACAAAGGCTCGCCCCAACTGGGTGTCACCGCGGGTAAATAGCTGCCGAATAAAATCCTCCTCTACATTCATATACTGATAAAAAAGTTCGCTTAAAACCTTTTGATCAATATCATCACGCACGCGCATAAGCGAAAATTCGAAAAAACCGGCCATTGGTGGCGGCAGTACGTAAACTGCCTCACCGTCTTGCTCGAAATCCACAAGAATGGCCCTATTGGCCAACTCATCCAGTATGTGTTGTGTTTCGGTGAGGTTTTTCTTCCAAATACGGCTGGCTTTTTTTGCGGTAAATGGCTTGATGGGCATCAGCGAAACCAGGCCGGCTTCGTCCTCACTGAACAGCATCGACAAAATTTTAAACAAGAGGTTGGATGGAGGTGCGCCCTGCGGAAAACGGTTTAACCTGTCGGCTAAAGCAGAGTAACTTGTTTTGAGCGTCATGTGGGCCACGTTTCAACACACTCTGGCAGTAATTGAACCCCGCTAAAGAGTATCAACTATCTTTTCAGACTTTCCAACAATTATCGAGGATTTATCTAACCGCCCACGGGATATCGAACCTGGGAGTATCACCGATTAGCAGAGGTGTTTCGTGCTTACCCGATCAGTTCGCGAACCTTCGCAGTATCGACGTGCTGCAGGAATGAGATGGCTTTACCGTCTGCCAGTGTCCACACATGTGCCATCCTAACCTCGCACGGTTTGCCGGTCTCTTTGTGGTTCCAAGTGTACTTGCCGTCCGCGACAACAGTATTCCCACCTGCAATGTACCGATTGATGGCGACCCCCCAATTCTCGCTAAATTCGCTTAGGCGCATAAAGACATTTTCAACCACAGACTGAGGACCAATGTAAGTGCCTGCTAACGGAAAACCGTCAGCCTCGGTCCACTCAATATCATCAGCGAACGCTGCCGTTACGGCTTGAATGTCACCAGATGCGAAGCTCTGATAGAGCCCCTGAATTATCGCTTTATTGTTCACTGAAACTTCTCATGTTCTTGTCTTGTCCCGGGTGATTATAGCAGACTGATTTTCGATGGACTTCGACCCCGGAACGTCAGCTATTTGACCTGACGTTTAAGCGTTGACCGGGGGAGATCTCAGGTTCCGCAAAAAGTTTGTCTTACCACCTGCCCAGGTCGTGGCGGGGTCGCGTAGCGGGCGTTGGCCTGACTGAATTCGAAGGGTTTTGCGAGAATATCAACGAGTGAGTTAAACGGCCCAAAATCCTGATGCTTTTCGGCGGCAGAGATCGCTTCCTCGACCAGGTGATTGCGCGGAATGTAGACCGGGTTGACGGCATACATGGCCTGCTGGCGTATGCTGGCATCCAGTGGCTCGAGACGCAGTCTTTGTTGCCAGCGCTCCAGCCAGGGGGTGAATGCTTCCGGCAGCTCAAATAACGAGCGAATGCTCTCACCCCGTACACCTTGTGGATCAACAAGGTCGGACAGATAACGGAATGTCAGGGTGAAATCTGTTTGACTTTCATGCATCAGCTTAAGCAGGTCCTGGGTGAGTTCCACATCATCAGCCACCTGTTTCGTCAGCCCCAGTTTACTCAGCATGTTGTCGATATATGCGCGCTGGTACAGGTCGGGGAATGCATCAATTGCAGCCTGGCCTGAAACCAGCGACTTTTCCGGATCCTCATCGAGAAACGGCAACAGGGCCTGGGTCAGAACACTCAGGTTCCAGTGTGCGATGTGAGGCTGGTTTCCATAGGCATACCGACCCCCATGGTCGATGGAGCTGAATACCTTGCCGGGTTCAAACTCATCCATGAATGCGCAGGGTCCATAGTCGATGGTTTCGCCCGATAGCAGCATATTGTCGGTATTCATGACACCGTGAATGAAACCCAGTGATTGCCAGCGTGCAACCAGGCTGGCCTGACGCGCGACGACCTCATCGAGCATCGAACGTACCGGGTTTGCAGCCTGCGCCACTTGCGGGTAGTGACGCTCAATGACATGGTCGATCAGGGTTTTAAGGGCACCCAGATCCTGTCGCGCGGCAAAAAACTGGAAGGTGCCGATACGGATATGGCTTTGCGCGACACGGGCCAGCAATGCACCGGGCAATCGGCCCTCGCGCATCACCCATTCACCGCTTGTCACCGCACCGAGAGCACGGCTGGTCGGTACACCCAATACCGACATCGCTTCACTGACTATGTACTCGCGTAATACGGGACCCAACGGTGCGCGTCCATCACCGCCACGGGAGTAGGGCGTGCGTCCGGAACCTTTGAGTTGGATATCGTACCGGACGCCATCTTTGCCGATCACTTCACCCAACAGGATTGCACGGCCATCGCCCAGTTGTGGGTTCCAGCCGCCAAACTGGTGACCAGCGTAAACCGTTGCTAACGGGTCGGCACCTTCGGCAATAAAATTGCCGGCGATAAACTCAACACCCTGATCGGATTCCAACCACCCGGGATCCAGCCCAAGGTGCATGGCCAATGGATGGTTAACACGAATCAGTGCCGGACTGCTTACCGGCACGGGCAGCTGGCGCGTGAAGAATTGCTCCCCGAGCCGTGCGTAGCTGTTATCGAAGGGCATGGTTATTCTGGAGTTCATTATTCCAGAATAACCCAGTAAGACTGGCGGATGCCAGATATGGGCTAGGACTTTTTCTTGGCTTTCTTTGCAGCTCTTTTCTCTTTTGGTGACAAAGCGGCTTTCTTTTTAGCTTCTTTATTACTTTTCTGTTCTTTGGACATGTGGTGCGCTCCCGACAAGTGTTGAAACCATCATATATTGCTACTTATTTGCAAATAAATACATATATTCATTATTAAACTACCACATAATTGAGGAATGAAGCGCCGACCCAACAGACCAACTACCCAGCCGCACAAGGTCAATTTTGAAATTGAGAGCATCGATCCGCTGGGGCAGGGTGTTTCCAAGAGGGACGGAAGCATTACCTTTGTGGCCGGCACACTGCCGGGTGAAAGCGGTGTTGCCACGGTATACAAACGCTCCAAGGGTGTCCGGTTTGCACGTTTGGAGGCTTTACACAAGACCGCTGACAACCGCGTTGAACCTGAATGTCCACATTTTGACCAGTGTCCCGGTTGTCAGTTTTTACATACCGATTACGTAAGCGAATTAGGCTACAAAAAGGCCACCCTGGAACATTACCTGGGAGCCCTGGGCGTAGCCGGCGAAAACATCGACGTGGTTCCTGCACCACGCCGTCTTGGGTATCGCAATCGCGTACAACTGCATTACAGGCATCAATATATCGGTATGCTTGATACCGTCAGCAACGAGGTCCTGGAAGTACCGCAATGCAAGATAATGCATCCGGAACTACAAGCGGCCTTTGATCAGCTATACCAGGGTGACTGGACCGGCGAGCACCCGGGTCACGGTCATTGTGAGCTCTATTTCAAATCAGGTGAGGTCAGCCTGCGTTGGGATGAAAGTTACGCCCATGGCGGTTTTTCCCAGGTGTATGAGGAGATGAACCAGGAATTACAGAGCCGGGTGCAAACACAACTTGAAAAGCTCGAGGTCAGTCGTCTTCTGGATATTTTCTCGGGCAGCGGCAACCTTTCCAATGCCTTTGCTTCATCAGGCGGCGACAGGCTTATGATCGACAACTACAGCGATCCTGCCGGGTCTGCCAATCCCGAAAAATATTATCAAATGGATCTGTATAAGGATCAGACCCTGCCGAATTTTATACGCAGGGTTGGCGGCACTGATTTTGATACTTTATTGATCGACCCGCCACGCCGCGGATTCCCCGGGCTGGATCGCTGGGTTAAGAAAATCAAACCCCGTCATGTGCTTTATGTCAGTTGCAACCCCGCCAGCCTGGCTCGCGATTTACGTGGCCTGGGTACAAAATTCCGTTTTAAATCCATACAGTTACTGGATTTATTTCCAGCTACTTCGCATTTTGAAACCTTCGTCGTATTGCAGATGCGCTGGAAAGAAAGCAATCGCGGGAATTAAGCTCAAGCGCTAAATCTCTCCCGTACCAGGCAGGTGACGGACTATACGCAATGAACCTGGTTATGCTGGTTCGGGCATGCCGGGGTTAATGTGATGAAAGCGACCATGCAGACCTTTAGTGCCTTTAGCCAGGAAAAAGGACTGGATATTAGGGCTGACGGGTGCGTATTATTAGTAACTATCAGCTGGAATGTGCAGATTATGAATAGATACGGAAAAATCCTGGTCGTCCTGATAACCGTGACCATCACACCAATGGCAACAGCCGAGATTTATAAATGTGACGGTCCGGACGGTCCGATATATTCAGATAAGGAATGCGGACCGAGTGCCACAAACGTTGAGGTTTCTGAAACTTCCGGTCTGAGTGGAGTCTCTGACGAAGCCAAAACCGAACTGGCTGTAAAAAAATCGGAACGCGAAGAAGTCAGCACTAACAAGCGTGGTGCTGTCGAAAATGTAACCGGCAACAAAACGGTTATCTCAGGACAGGCGGGGGATTGGGAAGGTGATCCTGATCGGCTCCTGAAAGGCGATCCAGCCCTGGGTCAAAAACCGCTGGCAAAGCCAGTCAAAAAGCGTCGGGATTGAGATTTGAAGGACTAGATAATGCAGTTCATGGGAGGATGACTCCAGGCACCAGCAGTTGGAAAGCACACATCATGAATAGATGCAGAACCATTTTAGTTGCCCTGATCACCCTCGCTATTGCACCAATAGCCGCAGCCGATATTTATAAATGTAATGGTCCGGATGGTCCGGTATATACAGATTGGAAATGCGGGCCAGATGCAACCAACGTTGAGCTTTCAGATTCTTCCGGTCTGGTTGGAATCAGCGATGAAACCAAGACCCAGCTGGCCGAAAAAAAAGCGATTCGAGAAAAATCCCGCAATCGTGTCAAAAACACCACGGTAATTAATAACCAGTACACCACAATAAACACACCACCAGCAATGTACTGGCCAGGCCGCCCCTATTGGCGGGAAAAACACCCTGATTCGCGCCCTCCAATTGCAGTTCCGACGCCACTACCCAGCACGATTGCCATGCGTCGTAAAAAATAGTTTTCACATCACGCTAATCCCATGAAAATGACGGATAAACCGGGTAGGCCAGTTTGATATCGGTCTCACCTGCAGCCACCCGTGTGCGGGCTTCGGCCTGCAATGCTTCAACATCTATGGGAATCTTGTACCTGTAATCACGTACTTCATTCCAGGTTGCATCTGAAAACGCGTTCTTATCGCCTTCCTTGTATGCTTTCAACATCGGAGCAAGCACCGCATAAGCCTGGTATAAACGCTCGGTCTGGATCTGTTCGAAAGCATCGATTTCCATCAGCAGGTGCTGCAGGTCTTCATCTATTACCTCGTCGCTTTGCAACGTGGCCAGGTCAGTGATTGTAAACTGCCCAAAGTATGCGACCGATTCTTCCATGCTGATATTGGCGGCGTTAGCCCACTGGTGCCGGTTTCCAGCATTGACCACCTGGCCGCTGACCGGATCAACAATCAACACGGTGGGTGTCGCGTAATAAGCGGGAATGCCCAGGCTTGTAATAACGTCCTTGCCTTTGTCAAGGTAACCCACATCGATAAAAATGATTTCATATTGTTCATCGATGGTCGTACTCAGTGGCTCCTCATAAATCCGTGCAGCCAGCGCGCGGCTGTCATGACACCAGTTGGCACCCATAACAACCAATGCAAGCTTGTTGCTTTCCCGTGCAGCATCAAAACCTGCATTGAGGTGGGCCATCGAGTCCTCGGATGGAAGGTATAACTCACCTGGTGCCTTGGCTTGAATGACCGCTTTATCCGCCGTGGTAACATCCGATGCATGAACCCCGGTGACAGATAAACCTGCACTGAGCAACAGGGTAATAGAAGCGTAAGTCAATGGTTTTGTAATATTCATGTCAGTGAGTTCCATAAAGTTCCGGTTCAGAATCAATCCAGCGTGAGCCTATTGTCCTAAGCGTTAATACCCAATGACGCGATCAGGCAACTGAGCAGTAAGTGCTGGACGGAAGAGTGCATCGGGATAATCCTTAATGTGCTGACAAGCCAAACCACTCCGGAAACAGCACCAGGATACCCAGCACGATCATCTGCAAAATTATAAACGGCAGTACGCCATGATAGATATCCGTCGTTCGCACCTCGGGTGGCGCGACCCCTTTCAGGTAAAACAGGCTGAAACCGAACGGCGGTGTTAAGAATGAGGTCTGCAGGTTCATCGCAACCAGGATTGCGTACCAGACCGGATTGATACCGAGGCTGGCGGCGATCGGTGCCAGGATCGGCACCACGATGTAGGAAATTTCGACAAAATCGATAAAGAAGCCCAGTGCCATGATGATGGCCATGGAAAGGATCAGGAAGCCCCATTTTTCACCGGGCAGACCCAGCATGAATTCCTCGACGATATAGTCACCACCGGTGTAGGTAAAAACCATCGAAAAAGCGGTGGCGCCGATCAGGATGGCGAACACCATGGCAGTGATCTTGACCGTCTCCAGCGAACTCTCCCAGATCATTTTGATCGAGAAGCGTCCATACAGGGTGGCCAGCAGAATCGCGCCGACACCACCGACCGATGAGGATTCCGTGGGTGTTGCAACACCGGTCAATATTGAACCGAGCACCAGGATGATCAGCACCAATGGTGGGATGACTGCCTTGAGCGCCTGGAAAACCTGTTGTCTTTTTGTACCCCGTCATTTACTCCAGCTTGATGGGTGGGGCCAGGTCCTTGTTCATCAGCGTGATGATGACGATATAGACAATGTAGAAAGCAACCAGCGACAGTCCCGGCCAGAGTGCGGCCTTGAACAGGTCACCGACCGGTTCCTGGAAGACATCGCCGAGGATGATCAGGATGATAGACGGCGGGATGATCTGTCCGAGCGTACCCGCAGCGCAGATCGTACCGGTGGCAAGGCGTTTGTCGTAGTTGTACTTGAGCATGACGGGCAGGGAGATGACGCCCATGGCGACCACGCTGGCACCGACCACGCCGGTGGATGCTGCTAACAGCGCACCCACCAGGATCGTTGATATGGCGATACCACCGCGGACTTCACCGAACAGAAAACCCATCGATTCGAGCAGACGTTCGGCCAGTTTGGACTTCTGCAGAACGATACCCATGAATATGAACAACGGAATGGCCATCAGGATGGTGTTGTTCATGATCGACCAGATGCGGTGCGGCATCAGGGAGAACATCTCCGGGCCCTCGGTCAGCAGGCCAAAAAAGACGGCCACACCGCCGAATGTAAAAGCCACCGGAAAACCGACCAGCAACATCAACAGGGCCACGGCAAACATGATGAGACCGGTCACGTACGTATGCCTTTTTGCAACGGGTCAATACTCACAACGAAGAATCTCATTTAGCCAAGCACCGGCTTAAGGTCTGCGCGGCTACAGAATTTCATTCTCGATACTCCGTACCGGCGGCGCTTCCAGACCTCTGAAAATATTGATGTTATGAATAACAAACCCGGTGGCCGAGACGATCAGAAACACAAAGGAAGCCGGGATCACCAGCTTGATCAGCCAGCGCTGGGTCAAGCCACCCGGGTCACCACTGATCTCACCGGAGGTGAAGGCCTCGGTCACGTACCAGATGGAGCCCTCGATGACCAGAACGCTGAGTGGCAGCAATAACAGCAAGATACCGCCGATATTGACGACGGCTTTCCAGCGCGGAGAGAAGCGGTCGTAAAGGATATCAACACGCACATGACCGTCTTCCTTGAGCGCGTAGGCAATACCAAACAGGAAGACCATGGCGAACAGGTGCCATTCCATTTCCTGCAAGGCAATGGAACCGCTGTTGAAGAAATAGCGCATGATGGAATCGTAGAACACGTTGATCAGCATGAGCAGGTTCAGACAGACCGGCAATCCAGCCCATCAGGTCGGAGAAGCGGTCGAAGAATTTTTCCAGCCTCAGCAGCATTGAACGCCTTTACCCAAAGGGAGACTCCCGGTCGTAGCCGGGAGTCTGATTGGGATTACTCAATATTATCTTTGAGGTAAGCGTAGTCAGAAATCTCGGTCCATTTACGGGCCATTTTCATATAGGCTTTTCTGTGAATCGAGAATCTCTTTAAAAGTCGGGTCAGCTGGCGGCACTGGCTGCCAGCAACTCATCATTGGCCTGCTTCATGGCGCTGATAATCTCGGGTGAGAAAGTGCGAATCTGAACTTCCGGGTATTCTTGTTCAATTGAAGCCCAGTTGACTGCACTCTCGTGGTAGGAGCGGGCATACATGTCATAGGCTGCATATTGCATCGCGATGGTCAGAATCTGCTGCAGGTGTTCGGGCAGTGCATCAAACTTTTCCTGGTTGACCATGAATTGCAGTTCGGTTGCCGGCTCGTGCCAACCGGTGTAGTAGTAGGGCGCAATCTTCTGGAAGCCCATATTGAGATCGAGGGATGGACCGACCCACTCGAGTGCATCGATGGTGCCGCGATCGAGTGCCGTGTAGAGTTCGCCCGGAGCGATATTGGTTACCACCACACCGAGCTTGGAGAGGACTTCACCCGCAAAACCGGGGATACGCATTTTGAGACCTTGCAAGTCATCCAGGGTATTGATTTCTTTACGGAACCAGCCACCCATCTGGTTGCCGGTGTTGCCGCCGGGGAAGGAATATACACCATGTTTGTCATAGACTTTTTTCATCAGTTCCATACCACCGCCGTAATAGAACCAGGCGTACTGCTCGGGCGCGATCATGCCGAAGGGCATGGTGGTGAAAAACATGGTGTTGGCGTCTTTACCCTTCCAGTAGTAGGAGGCTGAATGACCCATTTCATACTGACCGGCCTTGACCATATCGAGGATACCAAAGGCAGCCTTGTGTTTGTTGGCCGAATCAATTCGAATTTCCATTTCGCCATTGGACATGACCTTGACCAGGTCGGCCATCCTGATAACCGCATCGCCAAAAATGGGGAAACCCGTTCCCCAGGTCTGGGCCAGTTTCCAGACAATGGTTTCCTTTTCTGCTTTTTGGCCTTCAGGTGTTGCCGCCTGCTGTTTTTCGCCACAGGCTGGCAGGCTGATGAAGGCAACCAGGGCCAACAGGCCGGAAAGCAGTTTCATGGAGTGCTTTAGCTGTTTCATTTCATTTTTTCCTTGAGTGCAGAGGGTCTTTATCGCGCGGGTCTGTGAACCCGGGCCAGCGCTTTATAATGCGTCTATATACCCATAACAACTATTGTCCGAAACAACATGGTTGTCAACGTCACCTTTGGTCGTATATTAAAAACCGGCGGCAGAGTGCCGCCGGTTTTTCTTTCGAAGTTGCTGGTTATCCGCCGAAGTTGTACACCCAACGAAGACCGAACTCACTCAGGTCATTATTGAGAATGATCAGCACGTAATCGGTAGGCAGAAGACGGGCGTTGTCGTATTTCTCATTGGTCACGTTGCGGCCATACAGGGACAGCGACCAGCGGCCATTCGGCTCGGTGTAGGTCACATCGAAATTAAACAGGTCGCGACTGCTGATCCGGGTGAATCTTGCAGGGTCGCTACTGGGCTCGCCGTACATCTTGGCACGGTAGGACCAGTCACCTCTAAACAACAACTCGCCGCCATTCTCAAGATCCATGGTGTACTGCGGGCTGATGGACGCTGTCCACTTGGGTGCGAGAGGTGCGACCGCGAAGGGATTGTCACTATCCACGTCTGCATCGAGATAACCCAGGGTGGTGTAAAGGGCAAAGGCATCGGTTGGCGCCCATGTGCTTTCCCACTCCAAGCCCTTGGAGGTCTGATCGACGATGATATTAACGGTATTGAATCCACCACCGCTGGATTCACTGACCTGGTAGGGCAGGTCGGAATAATTGGTGTAAAACGCGGCTATGCTCATCTGGAATGTATCGGTGAGTGTGCCTTTCAGACCGATTTCGTAGTTGGTCGCCGTTACGTTGTCATTGGCTTCGAAACAGTTCGGCCGGCTGACATTGCCTGGTTGGGTGAAATCGAGGTTACCAAACAGGCAATAGGGCCGGGGTGGAAACTGGCCGGACTGGTAGCCGTTCTGGATGGTACCGTACAGGTTCAGACGTTCGTTCATGTCCCAGACCGCGGCGATTTCCCAACTGGTTTCATTCCAGTCGCGGCTGTTGGATTCCTCGATCAGACTGTCATTGATGTTGACCCAGGCGTCCTTGTCATCCTTGGTGTAACGCAAACCGCCCGACAGGCGCAGGGTTTCGGTGGCCTGGAATCCGACATTGGCGTAGATCGCCTTGCTCTTGGCCTTCTGTCCCAGCTCAAATGTACCCGGACCACCGGCGAAGAAGTTGGGGTCCTGCCTGTTGGCGCCTTTTTCCTTGAACCAGTAAAGACCGGTGACAAAATCCCAGCTGCCGAAATCCCCGAAAAACTGAAGCTCGGCTGACTTTTGATCGGCATAGCCCGTCTCCGGATAGGTGAACAAGGTGGATGCAACGCTGTCATCATCCAGGCCTGACGTGTACTCGGAGCTGCGGTCCGCGTAGATAAACTTCCAGGCAAGCTCTTCGTTCATATCCCAATCGGCGGTAACCGACCAGCCGTCCGCATCGTTGGATACGATATTGGATGCAACGACGTTACCGTCGGCATCAAGGTAAAAACCGCCATTATTATCGTAAGGGTCGTCGGAAACATCGCTGTTTCTTGCCCCCAACTGATACAGGAGACCCGAAGGCACTTCATCGATCAGGGTGGTGTAGGGTCTTAAGCCCCCTTTACCCTTGGCCTTGTCATAGGCTGCCAGGATGGAAAAGTCTTCGGTCGGCATCCACTTGGCGGCGACCCGTACTGACCAGTCCTGCAACTCACCCACGTCTTTAGAAGTATCCAGGTTCACGAAGTCACCCACGCCGTCGCGATGAGTCCAGGAACCTGTGGCCGAAGCGGCAAATTGCTCACCCAGCTTCGCATTGTAATAGGCATCACCGTATAACCGGCCACGGGTACCGCCATACAGTTTCACCCGGCCGCCGTTTTCGTCACCCGGTTGGCGGGTGATAATGTTGATTGCGCCGCCGATAGAGTTACGTCCATACAGCGTACCCTGCGGACCACGCAGCACTTCTACACGCTCGATATTGGCCAGCGACCAGTTCTGTCCGACCTGGCGGCCAAGATATACACCATCAACGTAGACTCCAACACCCGGGTCCGTTGTGATCAGGTGATCCTGCAAACCAATGCCGCGGATAAAGGGGTTAACCGATGACGTGTGACCGGCAGAAAAACCGGTGACATTCAGGTTGGGTACGAACTTGCCGATATCGGTCAGGTCCGTAATGCCCTGGCGCTCGATGCCGGCCTGCGTAAAGGCCGTGATGGCAATGGGGACTTCGTAAATACTCTCTTCGCGCTTGGTGGCCGTTACGATGACCTCCTCCAGAAGGCTGTTTTCATCTTCATCGGTAGTTTGTGCCAAAAGCGAAGGGCTGGTTAAAACTGAGATTGCAGTTGCGACGATCGCCGCAAGTGTTAATGGTTTCTTATTCATGTGCTCTCCATTATTAAGATTTCTTTGGGTGGAACTACATGCTTTTGATGCATTCAGTGGTGAATCATACGCCATATTGGGGAGCGTTTTGTACATTTTCAGAATGAACTTTGAAATAAATGAACCCAGGAAATTGGGCTGCTGATCAGTCGGGTAGCTGAGGCCATGCAGTACCTTACGTCAGGACACGCTCAAGCACGTCCTGTGGGTTCTGTCACGACAAACCGTTCATCTTCAGGTGCCGTGCAAAACTGCCGCAATCGCGCCGCACATCCCTGTGCTCTATCGCGATATACCGTTCATCCTGAACATAACACCCTCGGCACTGTGCGTAATCAAAGGACAGTGGTTTCTGATAGATGCACTCGGTTTCGGTTGAAGCTGGGGTGGGAGTATTGCCTTCCAGGACCGTACGAGGCAGGAAGCCGAGTCCGAGCGCCACATGGATGTGACTAGCGAGTCCTGGAAGGCAATACTCCCACCCCAGCGTCCGTCCCACCTGAAAAGTAAATCTGAAAATCATTCAATTGGGACAAAGGTATCTCAAGCACAGCAAGTATTTCAAAAATCGTTCATGAACAATTGCTTTTAAGACTAATCACTATTAAATTGCCCAGCCATGAAGATTCTGGTTACAGGCAGTTCCGGTCACCTGGGTGAGGCGATGGTTCGTAGCCTGCGTGAAAGCGGTCATGAAGTTTTGGGTTTGGATATCAAGGAATCTGCGTTCACAGATGTGGTTGGTTCCGTTGATGACCGTGATTCTGTAAGCGCTTGTATGCAGGGTGTACAGGTCGTTTACCACACGGCAACGCTGCACAAACCGCATGTTGCGACCCACTCGATGCAGGATTTTGTCGATACGAATGTGTCCGGCACGCTGACGCTTTTGCAGGCAGCAAAGGCTGACGGTGTAAAGGCCTTCATTTTCACCAGCACCACCAGCGTGTTCGGTGATGCCCTGAGGCCACCCGCAGGAACACCCGCCGCCTGGGTGACCGAGGATGTCAGACCTGTTCCGAAGAACATCTACGGTGTCACCAAAACAGCCGCTGAAGACCTGTGTTTATTATTTCACCGAAAACACCACCTCAATTGCATCATCCTGCGTACCTCCCGGTTCTTCCCGGAGGAGGATGATGACAAGCTGAAACGTGATAAATACAGCGGTGACAATGCCAAGGCCAATGAGTTTCTGTTTCGCCGTGTCGAACTTGAGGATGTCGTTGGCGCCCATATTGCAGCGGGCGGAGCGTGCTTCCAAATTGGGTTTTGGCAGGTACATCATCAGTGCTACCACACCATTTCAGCCGGAAGATTTACTCGACCTGAACACCAATGCACCGGCCGTTGTGCTTCGATGCTACCCTGAATACAGTGAAGTTTACGAGCGGCTCGGCTGGAGTATGTTCGAGAAGATCGACCGGGTTTACGTCAATGATGCGGCCAGGGAAGATCTGGGTTGGCGGCCGAAATACGATTTTGCATATATCCTGGAGCAGTTGAAAGACGGGCAACTCTCCAAAAAGCCGTATATCAGAACAGGTCGGTTCAAAGGGTTACCATGACCAGGTGTTCAAAGACGGGCCCTATCCCGTGTAAAACCGGTTTAAGGTTTTCAGAGTTTTCCCCGTTACTTTTCGTATGTCTTCCATTGCGCTTTTTACGCAGTTCTCACCTTCTGCAATTGCTTCGGCAGCCCGCTGAAACTCCAGCAACCCGATATGCGCCAACCTCGGTGAGATCACCACCTCGGCCGGGTCTCCCGCCAGTCGACTGCGGGTGATTCGATCCTGAACGATATTGATCGAGTTGGTGATCGAAGCAAAAAGACCGGGTGCATCTTCCTGCTTGCCGGGGTTCGGAAACATTGAACTGGAATACTCAAGGGTGGTTTGCTTCAAGTTGTGCAACACACCCTTTTTCTTAAGGGTGTCAGGGTCAGGCTTTTTTTGGTTATGACGACCGATAACGTCTGAATTCAGATTAACCGCAATCACGATATCTGCTCCCAGTGCACGGCAGGTCGTGACAGGGACGGGGTTGACCAGACCTCCATCGACCAGCCAGCGATGTTCGTGGCGAACCGCCGGAAACAAACCCGGCAGGGCCATGGAGGCCCTGACCGCATCTGCGAGCCCACCTTCCTGAAACCAGACTTCCCGGCCGGTTTGAAGATCGGTTGATATCGCCGCAAATCGTTTTGGCAGTTGTTCTATCAGAAGGTTTTCACCGCCGACAAACCGGTACAGAAACCGCTTCATTCTGTCGCTGTCTACAAAGCCGGACTGGGTGAGTTTGACGTTGAAAAACTTCAGCACATCTGTTCGGGTTGAGCCGAGAACCCAGTCTTCAAGCTTGGCCAGATTTCCGGTCAGGTAGGATGCGCCGATCATGGCGCCCACCGAGGTGCCGCAGACGATGTCAGGTTCTATGCCTTCCCGTAACAGGGCCTTGATGATACCGATATGCGACCAACCACGGGAGGCACCGCTGCCCAGCGCCAGGCCGATTTTTGGTGAAGCACCGGGGTTAGTCATCCTTGCTGGTCCATTGAATTGACAGGCTTCATTATAAGGGAAGTCAAACCATCGCCCGCAAGTTGATTTTCAGAACCAGGAAATTTCGTTGTCAGGTGCTCAGCGATATGCACTTGCGCACCAGACCGGATGTATTACCGGGTTTTGGTATACTCATTGGTGGAGAAAGAAATGAAGTTGAAATCAGAATCCTACCCGGACCACATCCGACGCATTGCCCATGACCTGGGCAAATTGCGGGGTCAATATGAAGTAAATCATTTGATTCAAAAGCTCCGTATGATCGCTGATGAACTGGAACGTAACTTGAAAAACCCGCCAAGAAAGAAAGGCTGAAATCGCCTCCTCAAAATATACCTTCGGCTATTTGTTTAAATTGAACAAAATCAGGCGATACTGCAAACTCGGCGATTAATTCCACACTGACGGACGTAGGCAATGCATCGATTTGGCCGGCATTTTTGACAAGACCGGAAAGATCCAATTAAATGGAGATGAAATCTGCCTCGAAGAGTGTACAAAGAAATGATCCGCACGCACCTGGAAACAACGAGATTAAGGCTCCGGTTATTTACCCACGATGACCTGCAGGTCATGCACCAATTGAATACGGACCCGGACGTCATCAAGTATGCAGATGACCCTGTCAGGGATATCGATGAAACCAGGCAACGTCTGGAAAAGGGTCCTTTATCCGATTATGAGAAGTACGGTTATGGTCGTTTTGCGGTTGAATGGAAAGAAACGGGTAAAGTTATCGGTTTTTGCGGAATCAAATACCTGCCTGAAATCGACTTGCCGGAAGTCGGGTATCGTTATCTGAAGGAATACTGGGGCAGGGGTATTGGTACCGAGGCAGCCAGGGCCTGTGTCGAATTTGCCAGGGAGGACCTCAAAATAGAGAAACTGATCGCGTTGATCATTCCTGAGAATATTGCATCGATCCGGGTCGCGGAAAAACTGGGTATGAGCAAGGGTCCGCTAATCCACATATATGGCGTAGACGCCTTGCAATACGAGATGATGCTGTAGAACATCTCGTGCCACAATCTTCAGCCACGCTTTATTACGTCCATGATCCCATGTGCAGCTGGTGCTGGGCATATCGGCCCACCCTGTTGCAATTGCGTGAAAACCTGCCCGCTTCGGTCAAATGGCAGAACGTGCTGGGTGGTCTTGCACCTGATAGTGATCAGCCAATGCCGGAGCAAACGCGGTTGATGGTGCAGGGCCACTGGCGGCAGATTGAATCCAGTCTCGGTACACAATTCAATTTCGATTTCTGGACCAAAAACCAACCACGCCGCGATACCTACAAAGCTTGCCGCGCAGTCATTGCGGCCTCACGTCAAGGTGCGGAAGAGGAGATGATCGAGAGCATTCAGAAGGCCTATTATCTGCGGGCGATGAACCCGTCCGATATCCCGGTTCTTGTTGAGTTGGCCGTTGAATTGGGTCTGGACCGGGCCCTGTTTCTGGCGGATTTGGGCTCGGTACAAACCGAGGCCGAGTTGCATCGTCAGTTATTGCTGCGCGATAAACTGATGGTCAGGAGTTTTCCCGCACTGGTTCTTGAACAGAATTCACGATATGAATTTATCCCACACGATTACCTTGACTATCGCAATTCGCTTGCCGAGATAGACAAGGCAAAGCAATCAACCTGATCCCTTTTTTTTCAACGCCATTTCCTGGCAGACGTGTCTAGTGAACCCGCTGGTTTGCAATGACAGCTTTTGTGTAGTTGAATAACCTATCATTCGCAAATGTTTAACGAACTGTTTGCCGTTATTGCACCCATCCTGATCTGCTCCGGCTTGGGCTATGCCTGGGCCAGGAAGGGGCTCGATTATCCGGTCGATTTCGTGACGCGACTGGTGATGAATATCGGAGCGCCATGCCTGATCGTTTCATCCTTCAGCAAGGCGGGTATCGACATCGGCAAGATGGCAGAGGTTTCTGCCGCGGCTGCGGTCGTCCTTTTGATCATGCTGGTACTGGGTGGTTTATTGATCCGCATGATGCGGCTTGAGATCAGCACTTTTTTGCCCTCGCTGATCTTTCCCAATATCGGCAATATGGGTCTGCCGCTGTGTCTGTTTGCTTTTGGTGAAACCGGCCTGGCACTTGGGCTGACCGTATTTCTGGTGATTTTCACGCTACAGATGTCGCTTGGTATTGTGCTGGTGGCTGGACGTGGCAACCTGGCCGGCTTGCTGAAACAACCGGTGCTGTGGGCAACTGCCATCGCGGTGGTACTGGTCAGCACCGGCAGGTCTTTGCCTGTCTGGCTGGATAACACGACCGGCATACTGGGTGGCGCAACCATTCCACTGATGTTAATCACCCTGGGTGTTTCACTGGCTCAACTGAAAGTTGCCGAGTGGAAACACAGCCTGTTGTTCAGCCTGATACGCGTACTCGGCGGTTTCGGGCTGGCCATTTTGGTGGCCGGTTGGTTTGGTCTTCAAGGCGATGAGCGTGGTGTGCTTGTCCTGCAAATGTCCATGCCGGTCGCGGTGTTCAATTACCTGCTGGCACTGCGTTACCAACGCGAACCTGGAGAAGTGGCAGGCATGGTGGTTATATCTACGCTGATGGCGTTTGCGTTATTGCCATTTATTGTCAGTTTCGTATTGGCCTGATTGGCAATCTGACCCCTTTCCAGTCTTCTTTGCTTGAACACTCAGCCTGTTTTCCCTAAAATGCGCACGGCCAGTTGAAACCAGCTTGCATCATGAATGGCCCGGACGGTCCGTCTGTGGCCTTTTTAATTGACTATTCTGATAGCCGAATGCCCAGGTGGTTTCGGCCATCTCCCTTGTACCCAGTCTTTCCGGCTTCGGGCCGATAGATGTTTATATGACCGGAAAATTATTGTGATAACCACCGCTAACATCACCATGCAATTTGGCGAAAAGCCGCTGTTTGAAAATATCTGTGCCAAGTTTGGCAATGGCAATCGCTATGGTCTCATTGGTGCCAACGGCAGCGGAAAATCGACCCTGATGAAAATCCTGGGCGGGGAGCTTGAGCCTACCGTCGGGCACGTCAAGGTAGATGTTGGTGAACGGCTGGGCAAGTTGCGCCAGGACCAGTTTGCCTTTGAGGATTATTCGGTTATCGATACGGTCATCATGGGCTATGAGCAACTTTGGGCGGTTAAGCAGGAGCGTGACCGCATCTATTCCCTGGCCGAGATGTCCGAAGACGATGGTATGAAGGTCGCTGAACTCGAGGTCGAGTTTGCGGAGCTTGATGGTTATAGCGCCGAGGCACGGGCCGGGGAGTTGCTGTTGGGCCTGGGTATTCCCGAATCCCAGCACTTTGGACCGATGTCGTGAGGTGGCGCCCGGCTGGAAGTTACGTGTATTGCTGGCCCAGGCCCTGTTTGGCGACCCCGATATCCTGTTGCTCGATGAGCCCACCAATAACCTGGATATCAATACGATCCGCTGGCTGGAAGAACTGCTTAACGCCCGCAACAGCACCATGATCATCATTTCGCATGATCGTCACTTTTTAAACAGTGTCTGCACCCACATGGCGGATCTTGATTTTGGCGAATTGCGTATTTATCCGGGCAATTACGATCAATACATGACCGCATCCACACAGGTGCGTGAGCGCTTGTTGTCCGACAATGCCAAAAAGAAGACACAGATTAACGAGTTACAGGCTTTTGTCAGCCGCTTTAGTGCGAATGCATCAAAGGCGAAGCAGGCAACCTCAAGGGCACGCCAGATCGACAAGATCCAGTTGGAAGAGGTCAAGCCCTCAAGCCGGGTGAGCCCCTACATCCGTTTCAGCCAGGATAAAAAGCTCTATCGCCAGGCGCTCGAAGTTGAGGGTTTGACCAAGGGTTATGGCGCTGAACCTGTATTCAGTGATCTGGACCTGCAGATTGAAGTCGGTGAGAGGGTGGCCATCATCGGTTCAAGCGGTATCGGCAAGACCACTTTGCTGCGAACCCTGCTCGGTGAAATGGAAGCCGACAGCGGTAGCCACAAGTGGTCTGAAAACGCCGAAATCGGTTATTACGCACAGGATCATTCCGCAGATTTTGTTGAGGATGTAGACCTTTACACGTGGATGGCACATTGCGCGCAGCCAACCGATGACGAGCAGGTGATTCGCGGCACACTGGGGCGTTTATTGTTCTCTTCGCATGAGATCGACAAGTCGGTAAAAGTTATCTCGGGTGGCGAACAGGGCCGTATGTTGTTCGGCAGACTGATGCTGCAAAGACCCAATATCATGCTGATGGATGAGCCGACCAACCACCTGGATATGGAATCCATCGAGTCACTCAACCTGGCCCTGGATAATTACCCCGGCACCTTGTTTTTTGTCAGTCACGACCGTGAGTTTATCTCTTCACTGGCGACCCGTATCATTGAAATCACCGCTGATGGCGTGATCGATTTCAAGGGTAGCTACGATGAGTATCTGCGAAGCCAGGGTATCGAAGAGCCTGGGCTGCAACGCGCCGTAGCCTAAACCCATACAGTGGTTACTCGCTGTGCGCGTAACCACCGAGTAGTTTTTTCAGGTCTTCGACCAGGCGTCGGACAGCGCCGGTTAACAACACAAAATCAGCATCCATTTTTGCCAGCGGGTCTTCACCCCACTGGTCAACGACTTCACCTTCGATAAACTTGACCTTGCTGATCACAGCTTCCTGATCGATGACACAGGTCATCACCTCGTCAAAACCAACACCCAGGTGCGTGACCCGCATGCCCTCAACGACGTGTTGACGTATGGAGTGGTCCGACAATTCAAAATCACGCCAGGTGACGATCGATTTCATGTCCTTTACGTCCTGCATACGGCACTCGCGGCCCAGCGAAAAGCCCAGTGGCGAGTCGCCCATGAAAATACCTGTCAAAAGATCACCAGGTGAATTATTGAATGTCAGCGGCGTGCAATAGAACTCATCAAAACAGGCCCTTAACTGGTCAATCACCCATTCGGCCTTGGTCACGGTGCCGACATCGATGACGAGTAATGACTCGGAATGGATAAAACAGGCACGGTTTCGTTCTGATTTCACCAGTGATGTCGGTAAAAGTTTGTCCCTGGTTTCCTCCTTTAAGCCGGCGTACTTCAGCTCGTGTGGGTTCCAGTTCCATACGTGTACGAAACTCGGCCACTCTTTCTTCAAGGGCTTCATTGATCGCGGCGACCGGCAGTACCCGGCTTTGGGTTCGAAGCTGAAACAGGTCCGCACCGTTCAGACGACGGCACAAGGGATCGTTTTCATTGCCGCCCGGCGCTTCCCAGCCGGCGCTGCGTTCCGCGAAAGAACCACAAGGTGTAAAAGCGTTTTCCGAAAGTATCTCCGACAGTTTTTCCTCGCTATCAGGCCAGGGACTGGTCACACGATAAAAACGTAAATTTCGAAACATTGAAGAAATCCTGAAGCGATGGTGGCCGGGGATTATAGACCAAACGGCCAAGGGGATCAGGATGAATTAAGTCTTCAGGTTTAATTCCAACCTGACTACGTCCTTAACCGGTGGGGCCTGCGTTCTTATCCGCTCAATTTCGGGGTATACTAAAGACACTTTCTACCACCCAATCGATGAGGAACTAGTATGGCTACCTATGAATGTAAAGTTTGCGGTATGAGCGTTAATGCAACCTGTGGTAAATGTGATGCACCACTGGAAAATAACATGCTTAAGATCGATGAGAACACCGAAGTCCAGGTTTCCGAATGCCCGAATGGTCATGGCAAGATTAAATCGCCGCTGTGTTGCGGACAGGATATGACCTGCTCGCTTTGAGCAAAGATGAGGCACCTCAGGGTGCCTCAGCGGGGATTCACCACGAAACAACTCGTAACAGGTTCTTATATGTATGTTGTTAATTTTATGATGTAATCTGTTTGTCATCGATCCATTTACCTACCTGATGATAAACAAGGTTCACTTTTAAGATGGCACAAGAACAAACCACCGGGGCTGGGCTCACCAAGGAACTGGTCGCCCTCCGCCAAGAGAACGAGAACCTGAAACTCATGTCCGCACGGACGGAGCAGGCCGAGGAGGAGTACGCCCGTTTCTTCGACCAGTCGCTTGAGCTGCTGTGCGTGGCCGGTCTTGATGGATACTTCAAGCGCATGAACCCGCCGTGGGCTACCCAATTGGGAAGAAGCCTGGAGGAATTGGCGGTCAGGCCCTTCCTCGATTTCATCCACCCCGACGACCTTCAGGCCACGCTGGCGCAAATGGACGCGCTGAGCAAAGGTTCAGAAACCATCCTGTTCGAGAATCGCTATCGTCACAAGAACGGCTCCTATCGCTGGTTGCGATGGAACGCGCGCTTGGTGCCGGAAAGCCAGCGGATCTTTGCCAGCGCACGCGATGTCACTGGCCAAAAGCGGCTGGAGAGGGAGATCCTCGAAATCGCAGATCAGGAAAAGGACCGGTTGGGTCGGGAGCTGCATGATGGTTGTGCCAAACGCTGGCCGGTATTGCGGCCTTGAGCTCAACGCTAGCCATAAGGCTGGACCGAGACTCCGACTCCGCCGCCTCGGCTGACGCCCGCGAGATCAGCACCCTGCTGAACGAGGCCATCGTCGAGGCCCGCAACCTGGCCCACAGTCTCGGCCCGCTGGCCCTGCACGCAGTCGGTCTCGAAGCGCTGCTCGCAGACCCTGGCACTCAATATTAACGACCGCTTTCGTGTCTCCTGCACGCTCGCGTGTGACTGGCCCATCGGGCGGCTTCACCACGACGCCGAGGCGCACCTTTATCGCATCGCGCAGGAGGCGGTGAACAATGCCATGGTTCACGGATGCGCACAGCGGATCGAGATCAGCCTGGGCATGAAGGACGGGGAGGGCCTCCTGTGCATCCGGGACGATGGCGTGGGCGTATCAGAGGAGGCGGGCGCTGCAGACGGTGTCGGTATGCATACGATGGCCTACCGGTCCCGTATAATCGGCGGATCCCTGGCAGTGCGACGCCGCAGCCTGCGTGGCACGGTGGTCAGCTGCGCGTTTCCCATTCCGGGGACGCACCACAGGGATGAGGACCCGGAACATGAACGCGACGACACCTGAACCCGGCCACCCGCCCAGCAAGGCGATTCTCATCGTCGACGATCACCCCGTTCTGCGCCGCGGGCTGGCCGCCCTGATCGAGTCCGAGCCCGACCTCACCGTGTGCGGGGAAGCCGCCACCCGCGCGGCCGCGCTCAAGCTTATCCGCAAGACCCGGCCCGACCTGGTGATCGTCGATCTCTTGCTCGGAGGCGATGACGGCCTGGACCTGGTCAAGACCATGAAAAAACACCACCCGAAGATTCCTGCACTGGTGCTCTCGATGCACGATGAGTCGGTGTATGCCGAGCGTTCCCTGCGGGCCGGCGCCAAGGGCTATGTCACCAAGCAGCAACTCGACGAGACATTGCTGCTTGCCTTACGTCGGGTGCTTGACGGTGAGACGTACTTAAGCGAAAAGCTCGAGGCGCGGCTTGCGATGAAATACCTGGGCGGAGAAACGCTGGAAACGGACGCGTCCCTGGAAGCGCTCAGCGACCGCGAACTGCAAGTGTTTCGACTCATCGGTGAAGGCCATAGCACGCGTCAGATCGCAGAGCTCGTTAACCTGAGTGTCAAGACGATCGAATCCCACCTTGAACACATCAAGCAGAAACTGACGCTCGCATCCTCTGTCGAACTCGCCCAACGCGCCATCCAGTGGGTTGAAGCCGAAAGCGGCGATACCTAATACGCGCTGCCGGGTTAGGCCCGCCCCCTGACAAATCAATCATTCGCCTGCACTATGGGGCTTTCCCCCGTGCCATAAATAGGTATCGCCTGACTGCGCTTATAGGCCATTATGGTAGGTCATGGACAGCACCGCCACTCCACATGCAACGCAGGTCAGGCAGCGCATCCTGATCATCGACGACCATCCGCTGGTGCGGCGCGGCCTGGGTGCGCTGATCGATAACGAGCCCGATCTCATGGTTTGTGCCGCAGCCACGCACGGCGAAGGCTTCAAGAGCATAGGCACCGCCCGTCCCGACCTGGTCATCACCGATCTGTGGCTGGAGGAAACCGATGGGTTTGGGATGATCGAGGAGATCCGCGCAAGCCACGTGGACCTGCCGGTGCTGGTGCTCTCGATGCACGCTGCCCCTCACTACGTCCGGCGCGCCTTGAACGCCGGCGCCAATGGCTACGTCAGCAAACAGGAAATCGGCGAGACGCTGCTGATCGCGATTCGCTGCGTGCTCGACGGGGAGACCTACGTGAGTCCGAAGCTGAGGGCCGGGCTCGATTCCGGGTAGTCGTATTGGCTGCCATGGGGGATTCCCCCACCCCTAAAATGGGGGAGCGCCCCCATGTGCGGGGTGAGTTTGCGCTAGGTATGATCAATCTGTTTGCCCAACTCTATTTGCTTCCACAGAAATCCTGATTGGTGTTTTTTGGCAAAACAAAGCAATTAATCAAGTTAAAAACTGGCTGAATAGCTGGTGGGAGATTCCATGAATTATGTGACATCAAGACTACGAAACCGCTCGTTCTATGCAGCGGATCGATCGAGACTGACCGCGTTGATAATGCTCGCAGGCAGTCTTTTATTTGCGGGCATTGCGTACGCAGACCCGACAGTGGAGCTACAGATTCTGAATGCGACCGGGGTCAGTGGTGAAGTCATTGTCGTGGCGGGTGAAGATGTTGAGGTTAACTTCGACGTAACCCTGGACAGCCAGAGCGTGCTGGGTAAAAAAGACAAGCTGGAACTTAAAACCTTGATGACGATAGCCTGGCAGGGGCCAAAAAAAGGGAAATAGCACCTCCGGTTCGGTCATTCTCGCGATTCCCCAAAATACTGTCGCGGGACAATTCTACGTTCGTTACGTGAGCGAGGATGGTATGGAAGTCGCCCGCGTTTCTCATCCGGACGATGTTGGGTCCATTCCGTTGGTGGTGATTGAAGAATCCTCGGTTACGGACTTAACCGTCCGTGTCGCCAATCTCGAAGCCACCGATCCGGTTCCCGGGCCGCAGGGCCGAGCAGGGTCCAGCAGGGGCTGACAGTGTGGTCGCCGGTCCGCAGGGTGATCAAGGTACTCAGGGTTTAACCGGAGATACCGGTGCGCAGGGTAATCAAGGTATTCAGGGATTGACCGGTTCTATCGGACCGCAAGGTGATCAGGGCATTCAGGGTTTAACCGGTGCTACCGGTGCCCAGGGTGATCAAGGCATTCAGGGTTTAACCGGAGATACCGGTGCCCAGGGTGATCAGGGTATTCAGGGTCTAACAGGAGATACCGGTGCGCAGGGTGATCAAGGCATTCAGGGTCTAACCGGAGATGCCGGTGCCCAGGGTGATCAGGGCATTCGGGTTTAACAGGAGATACCGGTGCCCAGGGTAATCAGGGTATTCAAGGCATTCAAGGCATTCAAGGCATTCAAGGTCTAACCGGTGATGACGGTGCCGATGGAATGGACGGTACTGATGGCAGCGATGCCTCCTTGCCGGAAGGGGCAGATCCTGGTGATATTCTATACTGGGATGGATTAGTATGGAATTTAACGCCGGCGCCTCCGGTTGAAGCATATACCACACCACATGTGCTAACCTTAGTTGAAGGTGTACCCACATGGGAGGGCGTGCCGGGTACTTCGGGGTATGAATTGGTTAGTACTGGATATGTGCTGGTGCCGCTTGAAAACAATAATGCTTACAATCTCATAGTAAATTGCCCACCTGGTAAGAAAGCTGTTGGCGGAGGCTTCTCTAATGCTGCTATAGCACAAGGAGTCGTAATCATTAATAGTTTTTCCACCAATGGAACAAATTGGTTGGTCTCAGCATGGGACACAATAAGTCCTTTACCAACCGCGAATTTGCTGGCCAGCGTGATCTGTGTCTCTGTCTCGCCTTGACGCTCCGTATTGAGACTGCCCGGCGCAGCCCCGTTTCTCGAAAACGGAACAACAGGTCGCTGCAAAGAGATCCCCAATCCGGTGGGGGTCTCGTCTTGCGCTGAGGCGGTTTCTCACTGTCCAAAAAACAGAAAATACACAGAAAATACAGGAAAAATACAGGACATCCACACAAAATCCGATTTCCTACAATCTGCAGCGGTGATCGCCTCTATCGGCCCAAAGGCAACTGCTCCACGATAAGCACATGCCTAAACCAAGAAAACGCCTGGTCTCCTTAGACGCAACGCCTTATTACCATTGCATCGCCCGCTGTGTGCGTCGGGCCTTTCTATGTGGCCAGGATCCGCACAGCGGGTTTAGCTTTGAACATCGCCGTCAGTGGATTGTCGATCGCATCAATCTTCTGGCATCCATTTTTTCGGTAGACGTATGCGCCTATGCCGTGATGAGTAACCACTACCATGTGGTGCTACATATTGATGCTGACCAATTACTGAGCGAGGATTGTTCAGTTGGGAAGTTAATTCACTTTACATGTATACGCAATATGCGTACACTTAGTCAGTGAAAGCCACTTTTGTAGAAATGACCACATTCTCAAAGTACCGTGCGGATTACTTAAGTGATGAGAGTTTCAGAGATTTGCAGTTGGAGCTATTAGCTAACCCCAGAAAAGGTGACACTATCAGTGGTACTGGTGGCCTGAGAAAAATACGTTGGGCCGACAAGAAACGAGGCAAGGGCAAGCGCGGCGGAACACGGATCATCTATTATTTTTATGGCCACGGGGATCAGTTTTGGTTATTTCTGATCTATGATAAAGACGAAATGACAGATTTGGATAGTAAACAGAAAAAGGCCTTTAAGATGGCTTTGGAAAAAGAGATTAATGCGAGGCAATCATCATGACTAAGCGCAATTTGTTCGACGAATTAATGCAAGGTGTCGAAGACCTTAAGCTGGAACGTACTGGCAAAGTCACCCTTAAAACAGCAATGTTAGAAGATAAACCACGGCCAGTAATTACTGCCAAAGAGATTGTTCAACTACGCGAGACCCTGCATGTATCACGACCTGTTTTTGCCAGAATGATTCGTACAAGCCCACGCACTCTGGAGCGATGGGAACAGAATAAAGGTAAGCCTGACCAGGGTAGTGCTACTTTGCTAAAGCTAATTGAAGCCCACCCGGATACTTTAAAAAAACTCGCGGCTCTGTGAAGTTATGGGTGCGTAAAGGGGTCAGAGCCCTTTAACGATTTTCACCCGTATCAGACAACGTCAGTTCGTTATCAGAAAAAGGGCTCTGCCACCTTTTCACAGCAACATGCAGTGGCGACAGTGAGCTCAATACCCGCGTAAACGGCTGTGCAGTATTATTGGATTTTAGGAAAAGGTCGTCTATCCTTCTTATGTACCACATTTTTAAGGAGCGGTAATCATGGCTATATTTGCAAAGTATGACGGTGTCGATGGCGAATCTACCGATGCCAACCACGACAAGTGGATTGATGTATTGTCGATCGATTGGGGATCGGCAAAGCCCGGTGGCGGGGCGACTGGACAGTCGCGGCGGCGCGGTAGCGTAATCGTCGAGGACATGCGGCTGACGATGGAATATGAAAAGTCCACTCCAAAGTTGTTGGAAAAGTTGAATAAGGGCGAGGTGATTCCGAAGGTCGAAATCGAGCAGACTGCCAATTTTGGCGGTTCACGCGCGACCTATTTGAAGTACGAGTTGAAGAACGTGCAGGTCACCGCATTTGATGTCAACGCTTCGGGCAACGACGAATCGCCTCCAACGGTCACGATTGCCAATAACTTCGAGGAGTACAAGGTGACGTACACCGAGTACGACAGCCAAGGCAATAAGAAGGGTAACACCGAAACCACCTGGAAGGTCACAAAACGCAATAGGTAGCCGACTACCGCTGACTGCCAGCGTTCCCGGACACCGGCCACTGAGCTGAGCAGGCAAACCAATGGAGCAACAGGGGGGTAGCAAAACGCTGGTTGAAACTATTCTCCGGGCCCTTTATTTCGGTTACGCGCGCGGCGTAGTTCCCTCGGGTGAACAACGCGCCGTAACTTGTCGAATACATGTGTCAGAGCCCGCCACGGGTGGCGCAAGGGCATTCGCGGACCGGCATAGCGCATCACCTCGCGAACATGTTCGCGCTGCTCTTTTTTATAGCAATGAATGGGGCAGTTATTGCAGGTTGGCTTGGCCTGGCCGTAGGGGCATTTGGCCAGGCGCTGTTCTGAATAGCTCATCAGCTCAGCACAGCTTTCGCATAAGCCATCCGCCTGTTGACCATGGTGGTCTTCACAATAGATGGCGGTCATGCTCACCAGTGTCTCGTGTTCAGCCTTCAGCCTGCCGGTCAATTTTTCCATGACGCGACTCTAGCATGCCTGTCGTGTCGCCAAATTGACCCGGGTCAACGAATTAAAGGGCCAATAAAAGGGGTGGGGTGGAACTAAATCGGGAGATTTAATTCCACCCCACCCCTTTCACTTTGTCGGATTTCGACTTAGAAAGAGAAGTTTCTTTGTATTGAAAAGTTCAGGTTGGTATCGGAATCGCCTCCAAGCAGTGTTGCATTGCTGTAGACAATGGCGATCCCATAGTCGAACAAATAGGTTTCCTTGACGGTCAGATCGTTACCGTAACCCGCCTCGTAGTAAGTGCCATCAAAGTCACCTGCAAATGTTCCGACCTTGCCGTAAAACCCATTGTGGCTGGCAGTAACCGAATAAAACTGATAGTCCTGGCTCGGGTCGCTGTCATACCTGCCAAAGGCTGCATCAAAGGAAAGAAATTTCCACGAGACGCCGACATTGGCTTCGAGATAGTCATCATCAAAATCACCGGTGTAGGTGTACCAGGTGCCACCCAGGGAGAAACCCCAGTCGCCCGCTTCAATCCCATACGCGCCGTAGAGATCAACTTCGAGGCCATCGCCAACATCAGCAGTCCAGGCACCGGCGGAAAAACCGCCAGCAGCGAAATCCACACCACCGAAGGCGGATGAGGATTTTTGCGGGATACCCCGGTAAATGTACTCGCTGTTGAAGCCAAGGTTGGCCGACCAATCCTGTGCCACTGCGTTTTGAATATGCAATGCACCCAATAAAACCACCACGGCTCCCATCGTTTTTCTTAACATTTTTCCTCTCCATTGTATTGAAAAAAGGCGGAACTCAGGTTTGAGATGCCTGCCATGGTGTTGTTTAATGCAAGAATAAAGCCACGTTGAAATATTCATATATTACAGTCAGATAGAACTATCCTCGATGTAAATGAATCGGTGGGTGCATCATTCGGATGCGGTCATGCACTGTAATGCTGCATACCCGTGCGTCAAACTCATTGACCTGGCGCTGTCAGAATTTTGCCCTATCAGCTACCTGCCATCACCAGAAAACAAGGGTTCAATGGGTTCATCAAACCAATGGATGGATCAATGAACGTTCCCAACATATTCAAGCATAACCGCGCAACACTGAAACTCCTGTTTGTAGGCATGCTGAGCCTTGCGATGTCGATCCCTTTGTTGTTTGTACGCTCCATCATTTCAGAACGGCAAGACCTGCAGCTTTCGGCAGAACAGACCATTACCGAACGCTGGGGTGGTTCTCAGACCATCAGCGGGCTTGTTGCCATTGTGAATTCACCGGCGGTGCACACGGATACGCGGTCGATCGAGACACGCTGGTTATGGCGCGCAAATGTGCTTTCCGATTTATCAATTTCAGCGGATCTAAGCACCGAATGGCGTTACCTGGGTATTTACCAGGTGCCGGTTTACACAACACGGCTGCGGATCGATGGTCGCATCGACCGCGCAAAGCTCGACAGTCTGCAACCTGAAGGCGACCTGTTGTTATGGCTGCCTGTTGGAGACGTGCGGGGCGTAAGGGAGGTATCCCCGCTTAAGCTTGGAACCCTTGAGATTCCGGCCAGGCCGATGACCGTGATGGCAGACAAATACAGCGGGCTGCAGTTCACGCTGCCTGCCGCGGAGCGAGACCGGCTTGAGGAAACCTATAGCCTGGAAATCAGCCTGGCCGGGAGTCATTCATTGCAGTTCCTGCCACTGGCTGACAGCACCCGGGTGAGTCTCGAGGCCGACTGGCCGGATCCGGAATTCATTGGACAGTTTCTACCTGCTGAGCGGAACATCGATGACGATGGATTCCAGGCCAGTCTGGCAACTCACCAGTCTGAACCGGTCTTATGGGGATCATTGGCTGATGTCCGAGATGTCTGACCAGCAGTTGAATGCTGCTGGTTTTGGTTTGCGCCTGGAGACCCCCGTGGATGGATACCAGCGTAGCGAGCGTTCTGTTAAATACGGTTTTCTATTTATCACATTGACATTCTTCACCCTGTTTCTTATTGAGGTTCTGACCGGCCGGCCACTCCATCCCGTCCCATACATTTTGACCGGTGCGGCGTTGGCCGTGTTCTACCTGGTTCTGCTGGCGCTTTCTGAATACCTTTCTTTTTCCGACTCATTCGTGATTGCAGCCGGTTTACTGGTGCTGATCATCACGCCCTACACCGGTGCTGTTCTGGGTGGGCGCAGTCGGGGTTATCTTGTCGGCACAATGATGGGATTAACCTATGCTTTACTTTATGTACTGGTAAGTGCGCAGCACCTTGCACTGTTACTGGGCTCACTGTGCCTTGCTGATGGCAATTTCCGCTCTGATGTTCCTGACCCGGAACGTGGACTGGTATCACTACGACAGCAGCGAATGACGATGTGAAAAACTGCATTGAAACAGGTTTGCATGTCTGCATCAGTTGTGCTTAATTCAAATTCATGAGTAGATGATCACCGCTGCGGATTAATCAGAAACTTTTTACCCGTTGCCTGTTGGCTGTATTCGGCCATGGTCTGCAAATCCAATGCCTCCGTCAGGGAAATTTCCCGGCTATAGTGACTGGCAAAGGTCGTCTTCAGTCCGGCGGCAACCCTGGCACGCATTTCCAGCATTTTTGACGTGCCGGCTTTTTGCAGAAAGTGGGTTAACAACCAACCGCCAAGCCCCCATGAAAACCCGTAGTTGATGCGCAAGTTCGTGGGGTTTCTGTCGAGAAAACCATAAACGTATACCTGTTTGTACACATCGGAGCCGTAGCGGTTGTACTCGGTCATGGTCCGCGCCGCGGCAGTTTCCATGCAGCTGAGAATGGTGGTGGCGAGTGTGCCACCGCCGGTGGCATCGAATGCCAGCGTGGCGCCGGTTGTTACTAACGCGGCAGTCAGATCCTTTAAGAACGAATCCGAACTGGAATCGCATACATACCTGGCACCCAGGTCCCTCAGGGTTTTTTCCTGCTCCGGCTTACGGACGATATTGACAAGGTCTATATTTTCCTCGATACAAAGGCGGTTGAGCATCTGGCCGAGGTTTGAAGCTGCCGCAGTGTGTACCAGGGCGGTGTGGCCTTCAGCACGCATGGTTTCAACCATCCCCAGGGCTGTCATCGGGTTCACATAACAAGACGCAGCCTCGGCGGCGCTGGTGTCTTCGGGCACTTCCATACACATCATGGCATTCATGCAACGGTAGCGGGCGTACATTTCCCCGCCGGCGATGCCAACGGTTTTGCCCAGCAATGCCTGTGCGGTCTCTGAAGAGCCGGCCGCAATCACGGTACCCGCACCCTCGTTACCCACGGCCAGGGACTGCCCCAGCGCGTGCGCTGACCATCTTCATGAACCCGGCAGGGATGTCAGCGGTCACCACCGGCCGCGCCGGGCTGCCACTGACCCGTGCGCTACTGACAACCGCAGGACCAAGAAGGAGTGCCAGGTCGGATGGGTTAAGCGGTGTCGCTTCAACCCTGACGATTACATCATCGGGGCCGGGTTCCGGCACACCGGTTTCGAGAAGCGACAGTTCGAGTGTATTGTTTTCCTTAACCAGGGAGCGTAGTTGCAAATTTTGCAGGTTCATTTTTTTGGTCTCTTGTGCTTAGCTACTGGCCAGCATCCATTTGCGCAGCCGGTTGGAATCACCAAATGGCGTGAGCTTGCCAAATGAGTTCAATAAAACGATGGAGACCCGTTCACCCTCTATGGTGGCCTGCATTACCAGGCAACGACCCGATTCGTTGATGTAACCGGTTTTACTCAGGGCGATATCCCAGGATTTGTTTTTCAATAAACGATTGGTATTGCCGTATACCAGCGGCCCACGTTTCTTGTAGGGGCGTACTTCGATACGTGTCGTTGTACTGGCCTTTTTGATCAATGGGTAAGCCTGGGCGGCTGTGACCATTTTTATGAGGTCCCGGGCAGTGGATTGGTTTTCAGCGCTCAGACCGGCAGGGTCGGCAAAGTGACTATGGGTCATACCGATTTTCACCGCCTTTTTATTCATCGCTGCAACAAATGCCGTTTTACCACCCGGGAAGCTTCTGCCCAGTGCGGTAGCGGCCCGGTTTTCGGATGACATAATCGCCAACAGGATCATTTCGCGACGGGACAGGGTGGCACCATACTCAAGACGGGAGCCGGTCAATTGAACCAGGTCACGGTCTTCCCTGGTAACGGTGATTTTTTCGTTCAGATCGAGACCGGAATCAAGAATCACCATGGCGGTCATCAGCTTGGAAATGGAAGCGATCGGGCGGACCGTGTCGATGTCCTTGCCATAGATCACCTCGCCTTCAGAGTTGATGATCAGCGCTGATGCCGAGCGTAAATTCGGGCTGCCCTTGAGACCGGCGAAATCAGCAGCATGAATCAACATGGAAAGCGTTGATCCAAGCAGAATCGCAAAAATCAACGTCATTGTTTTATCAATACGCAAGCTTCCTCTCCTGGCTGACTACTATGCCGGTTATCCGGTCATGATTGGCGGATAGTTTGCCTCAGTTCGGGGCATTTCACCAGTGACGGACACAGGCCCATTGCAAGATAATCTCATCAGAGCGGATCACGAACGCCCATACCTGCTTTTGAAAAACCGTATACATGATAAGGATGTCATGCAAAGTTCGTTGAAGTATTCAGGGATAGATCAATCGTTCAAAACGTTCGTTTCCACGTAATACCTGTAAGTCCGGTTCCTCGATTACAAAATTGCGGTATGAATCATCACGTTCGACCATTTCTTCGAGGTAGGTTAAGGTAGTCTCCTCTTCACCCAAAGCATTGAATGCCAAGGCAGCATAGAGCAAAGCCTCCGGGTTGCGTTTTGAAATGGTCAGGGCAGATTCAATTTGGCTACGGGCGTCGTCCTGCCGGTCGCTGTGCGCATAATAAGTACCCAGCATTGCTATTGTTCGCCAATCCTGATCGTTGATTTCCAATCTTGACTCAGCCAGCGGTATGGCGGCGGCATAGGCATCTCTCTCGGCGTCTTCATTTTCGCCCATGGCACGATAGGATTCAGCCAGGCGACCCCAGGCACGATGATCGGTGGGTGCCAGTTCGATCGCCTTTAGCTGCATTTCTGCGGATTCGGCATAACGGCCTTCTGAGTAATATCCCAACCCACGGTTGGTATACGCTGTGCGTGTGGGTTGTAACTTTAGAGCACTATCCCAGGCGCTTTTGGCAGCATCAAATTGCTGCAGGCTGTGATAGGCCGTGCCGAGGTTGTTCCACGCTGCAGAGCTTTTTGGGCTCAACTCAACAACCCGCATCGCATGTTTGACTGCGCGTTCATAACGATCCGGTTGATCATCGTTCCTTCGATAAAAAGAGAATAGGGCATCCTGTACAGGCCAGTGATCGGGTTGCAGGGATTCAGCCTCCAATAAAACGGTTTCGGCTTCGCGAATTTTCCCCTGCTCTGCCAACGTCAAACCCAACTCGACCATCGCTTCAATATTTTTGGGCTCTGAAGCCAGGGCCTTTCTCTGTTCATCCTCAGCACGTTGAAAGTCTCCGTGGCGGAGGAAAAGTGTCCCCAGCGCGATATGGACTTCTGTACGATCGGAATCAATGGCGAGTGCCTGTTCGCATGCTGATTCCGCAGCCTTGAAATGGGTTGAATCACCGCTCTTTCCGTACATACCCAGTTGTGCCTCGCACACACCCGCATAAGCACCTGCGAAAGAATCGTCCAGAGCAAGTGCATTCCCGAAATGGACCAAAGCAGCCTCGTAGGCATTCACACTATTACCCAACAAACTTTGTTTACCCAGCAGATAGGCATCGTAAGCCTCCAGGCTATCGGTCGGGATACTATCCAGACGGTGCTCATCTGCGTTGGAAAGCTTGGTATTGAGTGCGGCGGCAATCGCACGTGCGATGCTACTTTGGATCTCAAAGAGGTTGGCAGTTGAGAGTTCGCGATCAAAGGTTTCGGCCCACAGGTGATCGTCGCGTCCGGCATTGATCAACTGTGCATTGACCCGGATATGGTCTCCGTCACGTTGTACTGCACCCTCCAGAATATGACTCACGCCGAGTTCAGCGCTGATTTCGGGAATACTCTTTTTGCTGTCCTGGTAGCGCAAAACCGAGGTGCGGGATGTCACGCTGAACGAATTGAACCTGGCCAGCATGGTGAGTAGATCATCATGAATGCCATCCACAAAATAGGCGTTTTCTGCCTGGTTGCTACGATTCGTAAAAGGCAAAACTGCCAACGAGTATTGGCCGGAAACCGAATTGTTTTCCGCGACGGTTTCAATTTGGAGTGGGGTGCCGATCCACCCCATTTTATCCAGGCTGAACAGAATGACGGCGGCACTTAACATGCTGATGATAATGGGGTTCAAGTAGCGCCTGAACCTAAGTAACTCCTCCTCGTGCTGTGCCAGGTCAGCACTTTTGATCAGCCCTTCCGTTGTCAACTCAAAAAACCAGGAAACGATCAGCGCGATTGGGAAACCAACGGCCAGCAGGACAATAATGAATCTGAAAATCCATTCAGGTGCACTGAATGCATCCAGTAGCAATCCGGCAATTTGTACCAGCAACCACCACACCACGGCATAGGCAAAACCGGCACGGAAAACATTGCGGCGTTTTAGTTCTGAAATAAATGACATAGGTGTCGCCTGCCAGCTGCCAAGTAACTGTTATCGTTATGTGTTTTCACTGATTTCAGAAGGTTTTGGTTCCGTGTATTTTGTTATTGTAAGGAACATTTACGTACGCAGTATAGCTGAATGACGTTTGATTAACTTGACTGCAATCCTGTTGCGGTTGATTTCACATTGATGGGCAAATCGTGCATAGCATTTTGTGACCGGACGAACTATGCTCAATATTCACACCACCATAATTATGGAGAAGACACGATGATTGATCAAAGTCAACGAAATACGATTTATATCGGCGGGAATGATCCGAGTTCTCCCGATGGTCCACCCGATGAGGATAGGGATTAATTAATTCTGACCGGCTTCATTTCTGATGGTCTCATCCGCAGGCGATGGACCATTTGATTGGGAGACCAGTCAAAGGTATAGGCGAGCGATGCATTTATTGGGCTGAGCAAAGTCAGAAAGAAGGTGTTGATCAACCACTCCCTTAATGTGACGAGCCCTTCACCCGATAACAATTGCGATACCGCCACCGACGAACAACCATAAGACCTTGTTCGTGGCCGGTATATCGTGTGGTAACAGGTGTCCGGTCAGCACTCCTGGCTGCCGGGTTCGTATCCAATGTATTTTTCTACTTAGGATAGGTTCAGGCTTTCAACAGGGTAATCCGGTCTTTTGCCAGGCTGATACGACGTTGTTTGTAAAGTTTACCCAGCGCATTTTTATAATTACCTTTGCTGACACCATACTGTTTGTAAATCGCATCGGGCGGACTGTAGTCGGTCAGCGTCGAAGAGCCCCCGTTGGCTTCAAGAAAGGCCAGGATACGGTCGGTTAATTCGTCCCGTGTCTGCTGGTTTTGTTTTTGCAGGGTCAGGTCGATTTTCCTGTCGTCACGAATCGCCTTGATATAGCCCTTGGTTTTGACACCGGGCCGCAATGATCTGAACACCTCGCCCTTGTACAACAAGCCAAGGTGGGTACCGTTGACCACGGCCTTGAAACCCAGTTCGCTTTCATTGACGATCAACAGGTCCACTTGCTCCCCCGGCGCCATGTTCTTGGCACGCTCATCGAGAAAATTATGTAGCTTGGTGCTGCCGATGACGTTTTTCTGCGGGTCCAGAAACAGGTAAACCACGTAGGATTGCCCTTCAACCATCGGTGTGAGTTGCTGGCTGATGGGTACCAGCAGGTCTCTTTCGAGACCGCAGTCCATGAATGCCCCGGTTTTGGTCACGGTCACCGCTTTCAATAAGGCGCACTCTCCGATTTGAGCCTTTGGTTTGGCTCTGCCGGGGTCGGGGTTTCGTCTTTTGGGTTTTCTGGGTCGCATCTGTATAGGTTAACGCACAATCTGCTTGAAGTCGTGTTAGCTCATCATAAGATCACACATATTCGATGGACAGCGAACACGGCACGGCTTATAAAGGGCACCCTGACGAGACGGACAAACTATGCGGCACTGGACTCAACTCGGCGAAGCACCTATCCCGGGCACAGACAAGACCCTTCTTCTGTACCGGGGTAAGGATGATTTCTCCATCAAGATCTCGGGTGGGTTCGAATTGATGAGTACCCGTAAACACGGTTCCGAGGATGCATTGGGCAGCCTGCCTTGCAAGCGGCTCAAGCAGGCTGAATCAGCACGGGTATTGATTGGTGGTCTCGGCATGGGCTTCACCCTGGCCGCGGTGCTGGCTGAAGCTGGGGCCAGAAGCCGAGGTGACCGTGGCGGAGTTGATACCCGAGGTCGTTGACTGGAACCGTGGTCCTTTGGGTGACTTCAGTGGCAGGCCGCTGGATGACCCACGTACACGGATTCATGTCGGCGATGTGGCGAAACTGTTACGTAAAAGCCGTGCTTGCTTTGACGTCATTGCACTGGATGTTGATAACGGTCCTGCAGGCCTGACAAACAGTGCAAATGACTGGCTTTATTCGATGTCCGGTATTGCTGCCGCCCAGGATGCACTGAGTCCTGCAGGTATCCTGGCGTATTGGTCAGCGGACCCGGACCAGGCTTTTCACGACAGGCTCAGGCGATGTGGATTCATGGTCGATGAAGTCACCGTTTTTGCGCATGGTAAGAAGGGTACAAGACACACGATCTGGTTAGCCAGTGTGGATGCTTTGTTCCCTGTTTAACCGATTCGAAAATGACATACATCCTTTATACAACTTATAGATTGATGTAGGCTGCGCGTTAATTCCCTATGCTTGGGTTTGGAGCCGGATTAACAGGAGTGCATCATGGCAGGTGGCTGGAGTAGCGACGGTGCGGTGCAGGATCAAATCGACGCGACCATAGAGGATGCCGTGCAACGTGCCAGAAGCAGTCTGCCGACGGGTAAAAGCCTGGCAAACTGTGAAGAATGTGATGCCGCCATCCCCGAAGCCCGTCGCGAAGCCATTCGCGGTGTACGCCTTTGTGTAGCTTGCCAGTCAAATCACGACAAAAGGGCGGTGATTCGTAGCGGCTATAACCGGCGTGGAAGCAAGGACAGCCAGCTCAGGTGAACAATTTAGCCACATCACGGAATGACACGGACAGGTTCACACAATAGTCTGCCCGCTAGCCGGATGATGATCCAGGTAGACCCATTTCAAGTAATGACTGCTTCAATTGGCTCAAAAACGGGTCAAGTGTTTGTCCGTAATTGCCAAGAAACAAAGACATTTTCTCCCTATGCTTACAACCGTTATAGATATGAACGGGTAAACGGCTTTTGTAAGACCTCATTGGCATAAACCGCTTATCGCCCACAATGAAAAAGAAGGTAAAGAGCATGGATAAAAGTCACAGTATCGGGAAGATAGGCGACGACTCAAACATCAGTCCTTTACAACCGACACCTGTCAATAAATCGCTGGCTTTTAAGCCTGATGGTTTCTCAAGCCTGGTGGACGCATTGGATTATGCGGCCCGGGGTGCAAGCGGTTACAACTTTTATAACCAGCATGGCGAACTTGAGTCTGTCCTGAGCTATTCCGAATTGCGTGATCAGGCCAGGATTCTGGCCGCCCGCTTACTGGGTCTTGGTTGCGAGCGCGGTGACCGTGTCGGTATCGTTGCGGAAACCAACCCGATGTTTCATCGTTTCTTTTTTGCCTGTCTGTACGCCGGATTGGTACCGGTTGCGTTGCCCGCAGGTGTGCAACTTGGTGCCCGTTCGGCGTACGTAAACCAGATAGCACGCATGCTGAAAAGTTGTGGCGCAACCGTTGCTGTTGCCGGTGCCTCACACGCCGCCTTTTTGGAAGAGTCTGCAGCGGATTTAAACCTCATTTTTTCGGGTACACCGGACGATTTTGATGCCTTGCCGGCAAGTGATGTGGAACTGTACTCTCCGCTTGCCAGTGATATTGCCTACCTGCAGTACACATCCGGCAGTACGCGTTTTCCACGGGGCGTGGAGATCGATCACGAAACAGTATTGAACAATACCCGCGAGATCGCCCACTTTGGTCTTAACATGACCAGTGAAGACCGCTTCGTGTCATGGTTGCCGTATTACCATGATATGGGGCTCATCGGTTTTATCCTGTTGCCATTGGTGACCCAGACTTCGGTGGATTACCTGTCACCACAAACCTTCGCCATGCGCCCGAGGTTATGGCTAAAACTGATCTCGGATAACCGCGGTACGATTTCTTCCAGCCCGACTTTTGGTTATGCACTGTGTGCACGTCGTTTACGGCCTGGTGACTACTCACGCTACGATCTTAAAAGCTGGCGCGCTGCCTGTGTGGGTGCAGAGCAAATCAATCCGTTGCCATCTGAAGGATTTTGCGGAAGCACTGGCACCCTGCGGTTTTGATCAAAAGGCATTTGTTGCCTGTTACGGTATGGCGGAGTGCGTACTGGCGGTCAGTTTTGCACCACTGGATCTGGGTCTGGGTGTTGATTATGTTGACCAGGACATCATGACCACCACGGGTAAGGCAGTACCGGTCGACCCGTCGTTCGGAAATGTCGCAAGTTACGCCGATTGCGGTGTTCTTCTGCCCGGCTTCGAATTGTCTATCCGTGATGATCAGCACAATGAGGTCGAACCACGTCAATGCGGTGAGATCTACCTGCGAGGCCCGAGCGTCATGAGTGGTTACTTTCAGGACAAGACTTCAACACGGGCGGTGCTCAGCGAGGACGGCTGGCTGGATACCGGTGATATCGGCTACCAGGTAGACGGACACCTTTACATCACGGCCCGTAGCAAGGATGTGATTATCATCAAGGGGCGTAATATCTGGCCTGTTGATATGGAAGTTGTGACACAGCGTGTTGATGGTGTTCGACTTGGTGGAGTTGCGGCGTTCTCTGTGCTTGGTTTTGACAGGGAAGAGGTCACCGTCATGGTTGTGGAAACACGCCTCAGGGATGCCGGCCGGCGTAATCAGCTGAAACAACAGATTTCCGAGCTGATACACCTGCACTTCGGTGTCAATGTCATTATTGACCTGGTTCGATCCGGTTCTCTGCCACGCACGACCTCGGGCAAGCTCTCCCGGTTCCAGTCACGTCATGACTATCTTGAGCGGCAGCGGTTTTCCGAGCAGGAAAAACGGGCCACTGATCAACGTTTACGCAAAACCGCCTGAGTATCAACAACAACCGAGGGGCACCGCCCTCGGTTGTTGTTGCCGGTATTTGCCGCTCAATCAGGTGCTAAAACATCAATAAGCCCGGCCACCAGTGGTTCGATCCCATGGTTTGGACCGCCGCTCGCACCAAGTCGTACGACCACCAGTTGCTTCGAAGGAATGATGATCACACGCTGGCCCTGGAAGCCGTTCATGGAATAGGCATCCGCCGGCAGATCCGGCCAGGTTCTTTGCTGCTTGTTATCTTCAGGGTCGGCGTTCAGCCAGAAATGTGCACCGTAGTTATTTCGCGGGTTATTGGGCGTTGGTGTGGTGCTGTAAGCCATCCAGCCCTCGGGCAGTAATCGTTCGCCCAGCCACCGGCCATCCTGCAAGCAGAACTGGCCCAACCTTGCCCAATCCCGTGCACTGGCGTACATGTAGGACGAACCGATGAAAGTACCATTATTATCGGTTTCAAGTGATGCTGTGCGGATACCGAGTGGCAGAAACAGTCGCTGTTGAGTGAAGTCGTAGTATTCCTGCATATAACCGCCGATCGTCCGCCGGATGACGCCGGACAGTATGTTGCTGGTGCCGGAGGAATAGGACCAGACCTCCCCCGGTTCTGCTATAAGCGGCTTGGATGCTGCGAAGCCAGCGGCATCTGCTTCCACCGACAGCATACGGGTGACGTCACTGTAAAAGGCATACTCCTCATCAAACTCCAGGCCACTGCTCATCCGCAAAAGCTGGTCAATGGTTATTTCACCGCGCGGGTCGCCAATTTCCTCGTACCACAGCGGCACCGGTGCTGTCTGTGACAGACTTATTTTGCCGTCGTTAATCAATAAACCGATTAACAGATTGGTAACACTCTTGGTCATGGACCAGCCCGGTAGCGGTGTGCCGGCAGTGACTCCTTGCGCATATTTTTCCGCGATCAACCGACCTTTATGGATAACCACGACGGCCTTGGTGTTTCGTGCAATGTTCGGATCGGTCTCAGTAAAAGCCTCATCCAGCAGGTGTTCCAGCAGTATATTCCCAACCGCGGGTGCGGAGCCCTGTGGCCAGGCCAGGGTAGTATTCGGTTTACTGACTGGAGCGATTTCAAGCTTTCGCTGCATTTGTTCGCGACCTTCCCGCAACAGGGTACAACCCGTACCCTGGTTAAAAACCGCCCGGCGGTGAGCGAACCCGAAAAACCAGGTATCCACCTGGCGGTTTAGCTTGTCGATCTCAAAGCTGACATTCGACAGGAGCGGTGCTGCAGGGAGTAAAACTTCGGAGACAGTTTTCTGTCCGGGCATACCGCTGAGGAAGTAACCCGAGCAGATGTTCTTGGCTGAAAAACCACTGCCGGCACTGAGGACTTTGGATAGATAACTGCTTCCGTAAATCAATGCGGCAACCAGCACCAGGCCGAATATCAAAATCATTTTTTTCAGCATGCGGTGACGCCTTTTCGGAATCGTAGCTTAATCATTAAGGTATAAATTGGGGTCAGGTTCAAAATATCCAGAGAGATCGCAATTCATGACACTTGTGCTCATGTTAAAACAGTGTTTTTCTTTTGCCAGCAGCCGGGTCACACCTTATGATGTCTGCAGTCCGCGACAGATAGCCCATTGCATTTTTATCAACAGGCGCCATATGAAAACCCATCTTCTATTATTCAGCTCTATGATGTTTTTAATAGCTTGTGAACCCTCATCCGAGTCCGTTGACCAGGTGGAACCGGTTAGGTCAGATCAGGATCCCTTTAATTCTCGATCAACCACTGTGAAACAGCCCATGCCCGAAAAACGTTACCATGAAATGACCCTGCATGGTCATACCCGAGTCGATGAGTATTTCTGGTTGCGGGATGACACACGTAAGGATCCGCAAGTGCTCGCTTACCTGGAAGAGGAAAACGCCTACTTCGATAAGATAATGGAACCGGTCGCTGCAATGCAGGAAACCATGTTTGAGGAAATGACGGCGCGTCTCGACCCTGATGAATCGAGTGTGCCTTATCTCAAAAATGGCTATTGGTATTACTCCCGCTATGAGCCGCAGAGCGAGTACGCTATCCATGCCCGTCGCAGGGGCAGCATGGATGCTGAAGAAGAGGTACTCGTGGATGGTAACCAACGCACAATAGGGCACGAGTTTTACCGCTTGATGGGAATGGAGGTCAGTGATGATCACCGTTACGTGGCTATCGCTGAAGATTTCTCTGGAAGGCGGATCAATGAGATCCGAATACTCGACACTCAAAACGGCGAGTTTTTACCCGGGCTAATCGGCAATGCGTCCAGTTCATTGGCCTGGTCTGCCGATGGTCAATATCTTTTCTACCTGAATAAGAATGTCCAGACCCTGTTGGCCTACCAGTTGATGCGTCACAAAATAGGTACCGATATCTCTGAAGATGTGCTGGTTTATGAAGAGACAGATAACACTTTTTACAACGGGGTAGGGCGTAGCCGTTCAGGTGAGTACATTGGATTAACACATCAGAATACGGATACCACCGAGGTTCAGTTGCTTGCTGCCAATGATCCATTGGGTACGTTCAAACCATTTTTACCTCGTGAAGTTGGTCATGAGTATGATGTCGACCATGCCGATGGCAGGTTTTTTATCCGTACCAACTGGCAGGCAGATAATTTCCGCGTGATGACGGTTGATTTGGAAAACTCTGCTGATAAATCACAATGGAAAGAGGTGATACCGCAGCGTGACGATGCGATGGTGACTGACATCCAGGCATTTGATAGCTGGCTGGTGGTCGGTGAGCGTAAGGATGGTCTGCGCAAGGTCCGGGTGATGGCGCACGATGGCAGCATGGACCGCTATCTTGAAGGCAGCGAAGAAGCCTCCGTTATGTGGCCGGCTACCAATGTCAGCACCGATACCGACACCATTCGTTATGGGTTTTCCAGCCTGGTAACACCTAATCAGACCTGGGAAATCGACCTGACTACCGGTAAAAGTCAATTGTTGAAAGCAGACCGCGTGATGGGTGGTTTTTCAAGTGACAACTACCGCAGTGGCCGTCTGATGATTACTGCGCGTGATGGCACCAAGGTGCCGGTATCGATGGCTTATCACAAGGGTACCGAACTGAATGGCTCAGCACCCGCATTGATCTATTCCTATGGCTCATACGGTTATTCAACCGATCCCTGGTTCAGGGATTCGATCATCAGCCTGCTCGACCGGGGCTTTGTCTACGTTATTGCCCACATCCGTGGCGGTCAGGAGATGGGCCGGATCTGGTACGAGGACGGCCGCCTGATGAATAAGAAAAATACCTTCACAGACTTTATCGACGTAACAAAAGCATTGCAGGAAAAGCCCATTATTGACCCTGCCAGAACCTATGCGATGGGTGGCAGTGCCGGTGGTTTGCTGATGGGTGCGATTGTCAACATGGCGCCGGAGTTGTACAACGGTGTCGTCGCCGCGGTTCCGTTTGTCGATGTTGTTACAACCATGCTGGATGATTCCATCCCGTTGACCACCGGTGAATTCAATGAGTGGGGCAATCCAAAAAACAAGGATGCCTACGAATACATGCTGTCGTATTCGCCCTATGACCAGGTCAGTGCACAGGATTATCCAAACATGATGGTGACCACCGGTCTGCACGATTCGCAGGTGCAATATTTCGAACCGGCCAAGTGGGTTGCGAGGCTGCGCGACCGTCGTACAGACAACAACAAGCTGATCATGCACACCAATATGGATGCCGGTCACGGTGGTGCATCAGGCCGTTACCGCCGCTACAAGGAAACCGCGCAGGAGTTTGCGTTCCTGGCTGGATTGGCGGGTTTGGAGCGGTAAACCCGTCACCGCAGGGGAAATAACAGTCAGGCGCGCTATGCCTGTTTCCAGCCTCTGACAATCTATCAGGGCCGGTGAATGGTCATGCCCTTCATCACCGCAGTTGCATTTCCCGATGTAACACTGGCGATCGACAGTTTCTCCTTGACCTGGTCGACGGACAGACGGGCCAGCTCTGTCATACTCTCATCGAGCACTTCTCCCGTATCAGGGTCACGAATAACCTCGACCTCACCAACGGTGAAGGTCTGACCGGCGGTTACGCCCTCGCGGGAACCCCGGTTGATATATACCTTGCCCTCTTTGACCATCACAACCGACCCCGTCCAGGTTATGTTGGGTAACTGCTCAAGCATGAAGGCAACCGCTACTGCGCACGCGTCCTGCACCGCGAGACCAACGTTGTCTTTTTTATTGCCGCCAAATGCAGCGCCCCAGCTCCCGGTTGCATAACCGACATTCATGCCTTTACGCTCATGTGTGCCCACGACGCTTTTGGAAGCGACAACCTGGCCGGTGGTTGAATCGACGATGTAGATCGTGGCGTTTACTTCACCTTTACCGCCACGACCACCGATTCTGAAACCCTTGATACGAATGCCGCCCCCCATATCTCCCGTGTCCCCCTGAACATGTGTAATGGCACCTTTGACGAGCAGTTGAGCCGGTGTCATTTGTCCCGTTACCGGGGCCTTCTTGCCGCCAGCAGTGCGCCCGGAGGCGGCAAAATCCTGTTCGTCCAATGCCGCGCCACGCATGTCGGTTTCACCGAGTACGATGAATTTTCCGGTCTGGTTAAGCATATCGGTCAGTACCGTGTCCCAGGCATTGCCGAGATCCCAGTAGCCATGCCAGCCGGAGCTATTTTCAAATTTTGTCACGGTAATTGAATAGCGCAGATTGCCGCCAGCTTCTTCAGCGATGGCGGGTGATACCAGACCAGCAATGGCCAGCAATAAACATAATCTTAGAATGGTTTTCATCTTCATTCTCCATAGCCCAAAGGTAAAGTCATACAAAGACCGGGTACATATTCTCTTGTTCCAGTTGACCTGATCGTGTTTTTTAGTTGGATAAAGAATCCTCTAACTTAACTATAGGTCAATTATAGGTCAGAAAACTACTTTTCCACTTGGAATCATTACTGCTTCAGATCACCCTGGTACTTTCAGCACAGAATATATGATAATAGTAACCGGCTCACTCATATGGCAATTCACCCTTTGGATTGTAATGCTATGATAAATAAAGTAATTATACTCATGTTCTTTCTGGTGCTTGTTGCCTGCGATGAATCGTCAACCCAACAGGCGATGCCGGGGGAGGCGCCTGCGGAACAAAAAGAGAAAATCGAGTTGGAAGTTCTGCCGGCCAAAGATACTCCAACCTTGTCCGAATCGGAACGCCTGGAGAAGTCACTCGCTGATATTGAGACCCAGATGGGTATTGATATATTCGTGGATCCATGGACTGGCGATCTTGATCGTATGGCCAAGGAGCGTATTATTCGTGTATTGACCGTTTATGGCGTGGGGCGTTATTACCTGGAAGGAGTCCAGGAAAAAGGGATCACTTATGAGTGGTTCAAGCAGTTTGAAGATTTCGTCAACAAAAAACTGGGGACCAAACACTTGCGGGTTCACGTGGTATTTATCCCCGTCGCCAGGGATCAGTTAATACCGGCCCTGATCAGTGGTCGTGGTGATATTGCGGCAGCGGGTCTGACGATTACTCCCGAGCGTGACAAACTGGTCGATTTCAGCGACCCGGTTTCAAAGGAGCTTTCCGAAGTACTGGTAACGGGTCCGTCCGCCCCGCCGATTGACACGATCGATGATCTTGCAGGCAAAAGAATGTTTGTGCGGGCATCGAGTAGTTACCGTGCCAGTCTTGATGCACTTAACCTGCAGTTTAAGGAAAGGGGTCTGGAGGCGATCGATATTGAAGATGCGCCGGAACAGCTTGAAGATATGGATATCCTGGAAATGGTCACTGCAGGCATGCTGGAATGGGCCATCGTCGATGACTACAAGGCACGCTTGTGGGCGGGTATATTCGAAGACCTCAAGGTGCGTGAAGACCTGGTTTTTCGTTCCGGGGGCCGTATAGCGGTCGGCGTTTCGGAAAAATTCCCCGTCTGCTTGCAGAAGCACTCAATGAATTTGTTAAAACCCATAAGCAGGGTACGTTGCAAGGCAATATGCTGATTAATCGTTACCTGAAGAATTTTGACTGGGCCAACAACGCCCTGGCAGCAGACGATTACCAACGGTTCCAGGATGTTGCGGACATTTTCTCAAAATATGGTGATCAGTATGGTGTCGATTACCTGATGGTTGCGGCCCAGGGGTACCAGGAATCCCGTCTGGATCAAGGTGCCAGGAGCGGGGCGGGCGCAATTGGCATCATGCAACTGTTACCGAGCACCGCTGCAGATGCCAATGTCGGCATCCCGGATATCACCACGGCCGAGTCCAATATTCATGCTGGAATAAAGTACCTGGACTTTATTCGCAATCGTTATTTTTCCGACCCTGAAGTGGACCGTTTCAACCAGACCCTGTTTGCCTTTGCCGCCTACAATGCGGGTCCGGCGCGGGTTCGCAAACTGCGCGTCATGGCGGCTGAGCGGGGTTACGACCCGAACGTATGGTTTGATAATGTTGAGGTCATGGCTGCCAAGGACATAGGCCGCGAAACCGTTCAATACGTTGCAAATATTCTCAAGTATTACGTCGCTTATAGCCTGACCATACAACGACAGCTTGAACGGCAACAGAAACGTAAAGAGGTCGGAATAAAATAGAGTCAGTAATAACGGACACTATCTCAAAAAGGCATCGAAGCCGTCGCTTCAGTCTATTGATCTATGGCGAACGAGACGTTAACCGTCACCTTGTAGGTGTTCTCACCTGCGGCCACTGGCACGGCAGCAGCAGATTGGCCCATGGCCACTTCCGACCTCGCCATTTGCATGGGGCGGGGGCTGTATGACTGTTCGGATATCTCTAAAATCTGCCCGGTATTAACCCCTGCCGCTTCGGCGAGTGTTTTGGCCTTGTCGATAGCGTGTTGCACGGCTTTGACACGGGCTTTTGTGATCGCCTCGGATGGGTCCTCGTTCGTGAACATGATGTTACCGCCTTCATTCACTCCGAGGCTGACTGATTTATCCAGGATAACACCCACCGCACTGATGTCCCGCACCCTTACAGTGAGGCTGTTGCGTACCGTATAACCTACAATTTTCGGTGGTTCACGCTTGCCTGACGGTTGTTGTGGCGGGTAAAAATAATTGGGCTGTATGGAAAAGCCGGAAGTCTGGAGATCGCGCGGCTCAATACCTGCGGATGTCATCGCTGCTTGTACTTCCTTCATGGCCGAGGAATTGGCATCGAGCGCGACGCGGGCTGTTTCGGCCTGTCTTGTCACGGTAAGCGACAGGATAGCCATGTCCGGTGCGAGATCAACGCTGCCTTCACCGGTGACCAGGATTCGGGGTAACGGCCTGTCATCATCGGCCGCTGAAGCCGTGCTGAGAACCAATGCAAAAAACGTAACGACAAGCAGAGTTGCCTGTCTAAAATTCAAACCTGTTTTCATGATGCTTATTTCCTTTTCCAAACTGTCGTTGATCGCTACTGTTTACGCAATTTCTTGAGAAAATGGCCTGGTGTTCTATCGCCCGGTCATTTCGTGTGCGTACTTAAGACGGTTAGTCAATATCTTCATCACGTGTAAAGAAAAACCCTGCACATAACTTTATAACATTTCAATGTTGCCAGTTAAGTGCCCTGGCTTTTTGCCCGTGTCCCTGGCGGGCTTCCTCGCTCCAGGCATCCCCGCCTTCGAGTTCAAAAAACAAGGGCTGGCGGGCAATTTTATCCGGTGCAACCTGGTTCATCGTGGCCGCCTCGTAAAGCCGTCCGTTAACCAGCGTGTGGCTGACGTATTCAGAACGGTAAATATCCTCCAGCGGGTTACCATCCACGATCATGATATCGGCCAGTTTGCCTTCTTCTATGGAACCGATCTCGTGGTCCATGCCAAGACTGCCCGCACCATCGATGGTGGCACCGCGCAGTGCTTCCCAGGGGCTGAAACCACCTTGCACCATCGACCATATTTCCCAGTGTGCGGCGAGGCCCTCGCGCTGGCCGTGGGCACCGATATTGACCCTGACACCGACATCACGCAGTGCCTTCGCAGTGCGTGCGACGTAAACATGGTTGTATTCCGAATCCGGTGCTTTGGGGCGGCGGATCGCGCGCGGGTAAAGGACGCTCTTGGGTGTGTAGCGAAGCAGGCGCGGGTTCTCCCACACGTTGGTCCGGTCGTACCAGTATTCTTCACCCATCAGGCCACCGTAGGAGACGATGAACGTCGGTGTGTAGGCGGTACCAATCTGCGACCACAACTGTAAAATATCGGTGTAGACATTTTGCACCGGTAAAGAGTGCTCAAGCGTGGTGTGACCATCGATCAGCTCTGTCAGGTTGTGCTGAAAACGCATGCCGCCTTCAGGGACCACCATCATATCCAGTTCGGATGCGGCCTGGATGATTTGCTGGCGCTGCTCACGGCGTGGCTGGTTATAACTCTTCACGGAAATCGCACCCACGTCTTTCAGACGTTGAAGATGGAATTGTGCGTCTTCCAGGCTGTTGGTTTCGGCGCTGTAACCGGGTACATAAGCACCATAAAGGATGGTGCCGGTACCAAATACCCTTGGTGCAACCAATTGACCTGTTTTCTGCAATTCAGATGCGGCAAAGAACTCACTGGTATCGTTGGAAGGGTCATGAATGGTTGTTACACCGAAGGCCAGGTTGGATAACTGCATCCAGTTCTGTTGCGGGGTGATTTCACTGCGTACCCATACCGCCGTGTGCGTGTGCGTCAACAAGGCCAGGCAGGACCGTTTTGCCGGTGACATCCAGTTGAAAGGCATCTGCGGGAATGGCCGACGCTGTCGCGACTGCCAACAGCAGTGATGCGATTGCCTTCGATGATAACAACACCGTCCTCGATCACTTCGCTTTGCTGCTCGGCATCACGCATCGTGACAACACGTCCACCCACCAGTGCAATTTTACCGTTTGGCTGGTCCCCGTCCTGACCAAAGGCCAGATCCAGACCGGATTCAAGCGGTTCCGGCAGTGATTCCGGCGCACCTGTCTCAAATGCAAAGGTCTGATTCAGGTCGCGGCGGTAAAGATAACGGCCATGTGACCAGTCGATGGCCTGGCTGTCGCTCGACCAGTTCAGAAACTCGCCGCTGCGGGCGGCAACCTGCCTGACACTGAAATCCTTGGTGTCGGCAGTCAGCGTGATGGTTTTTCCATTGCTGAAAAAGGGTGCCAGGTAGGTCTTGAAGTTTTCGGTAAAAGCGACCCACTGGCCATCCGGTGAAACCCGGATTTGTGTTGCCTTTGCATTTTGCAGATGGTCTCGGCTGGTCATTGCCATTCAGGTTGACACTGCTCAGAAGTAACTCGGTATCCAGTTTTCCCGTGTTGGTGGTGAAGAAGACACGGCTGGCATCGGCGTTGAAATGGGGGTTGAAGCCCTTTTTGCTGACCCGTTGTGGTGCCTGTTTGCCATCCGCGCTGACATGATAAATACCGGGATCCATTGACCACAACGGAGACAACAGGTAGCCGCCTTCGATTTTGCGGTATAGCACCTGTTTGCCATCGGCCGAAAACGCCGGCTCGATATAATGCCCGGGCTGTGGTGTCAGCACCGTTGTTTTACCGCCTTTCAGGCTGGTAATACGAACAGACCCGAGGTCCTGATCATTCCAGGTGGTATACAACACTGAACGCCCGTCCGGCGCCATCACCGGGTAAAACTCATAGTGGTCGGTTTGCTGGGTCAGGCGTTGTTGTTTACCGCGTGTCGAGGTCTTTTAGCCAGATATAGCCCAGTGCCTGAAATACGACCTGCTCTTTATCCGGCTGTGAAACTGGCCCAGCGAATACCGTTGACTTCGAATTTATCTGTTGCCACCTTGACCTTGCTGCGCAGAGTGGGGCGGACCTTCTTGCTGGTTTTAACATGGACTGGAATTTCGCTGACACTGCCATCGCTGATGCTCACGCGATGAAACTTGCCACCCGTCCAGAAGGCGATGGATTGGCCATCCGGTAACCATGCAATGGCCGGGGCATTACCTTCCGAGCCACTGGATTCCTGCAGGTCTCTTTCAAAACCGTCAAACACCAGTGTCTCCATACCGGATTCCAGATCCTTGACCATGATCTGGGTGACCAGACCCAAACGGCGTTTCAGATAGGCCAGCGATTTGCCATCGGGTGACGGGGTAGGGCGGATTGCGCCGCCCGGACCGCTGATCACGGTGTCGGTTTCACCCGTTGCCAGTTCCAGCCGTTTGATTGCAAACAGGGAAGCAACCGAATTCTTGTTGTATTGCCAGACTTTTCCGGGAGTGATATCCGCACTGTAGTAGACATACCTGCCATCAGGTGAATAAGCAGGCTCGGCGCGGTTTTTCTGATCGCTATCGGCGTTGGGCCGTTCCACCAGGTTGACGCCGTTGCCACCGCCATGATGAAACATCCAGATTTCACCTGCTGCTATAGAGCGGGTGGAGTAATAAGCCTTGCGTCCCACCAGGTAGTCGCCATCCGGGCTCCAGGAAGGGTTATGCACAATGTGCTCTGCCTCGTCGCTGACCGCATACGGATCACTGCCATCGGCATTCATGATCCACAGGTTGTCGCCACCGGCGCGATCGCTGACAAAAGCAATGTGCTTGCCGTCGGGGCTGAAGCGCGGCTGGAAGTTCCACTCGATTCCATGGGTCAGAGCGGTGGCTTCGCCGCCACTGATGGCCACCGAATAAATATCACCCAGCATGTCAAATACCAGGGTTTTTCCATCCGGGCTGACGGTGACATTTGACCAGGTTGTTTCAGTCGTATCGATATTGACTTCACGTGTATGGTACTGGTCAGAGCTGACGTCCCACTTGGCATCTTCTTCGGAACCGTCGGCGGATTCGTCTGCAAAAAGAGTCGGGCTGGTGAACAATAGAAGGCTTAACAGAAGACGCTGCATCGCGGGTTTCTCCGTGGATTTACTATTAACGGGTAAATGCTGGGGCGTAATAATAGCTTACCTGCGTGCTGAAGTGGGTTATGCCAGTAGTAAAGATTCACTCGAGATCAACGGCGGTCGCAATTTTCTAATAATTGAAACATAGCATCAGCCCTATTTTAGTGGCATGTTTAATCATAGAATGTGGGCAGGAATAATTAAGAAATCATTTTTCAGCAACCGTGAATCGAATGACTTTTATCAAACATTATCTACTGGCATTGTTGATTTTTAATCTCACCGCGTGCTCTACATTTCAACAGGTGAGTGTGCAGAACGCCATGCGAAACTCACGACCGTCAGGTGTGGATTACGGTAGCCTGGTGGAGGTAAAGACCTTTGACAAGCAGTCCGCAAAATTTCGTGTCACGGTCATGAATGCTGATGGCCTGGGTGGAAGCAAAGAGTTTTTCCGCTACGAGGATATGGCCAGTCTCAAGGTCGAAGGGCCGAAAACCAGCGGTGAAGATACCTGGATGATCATCGGTGGCATATTGGGTGCCGCCGCGCTCATCTGGCTGATTTCCAGCGCCGATTCAGTCAGGGTGTGTTCATCTTCACCCTGTGAAAGACCTTAAGTTGTCAACCACCGCCGGTCAGGGTCGTTGCCCATTCCGGGAAACTGGCCACGTCAATTTTGAAAACAAGTGTTCCCCAGAAATAGGTCACCAGGGTGGTGACGATGACACCGATCATGTTCAGCAAGAATCCGGTTTTTACCATGTCCTTGATGGCTATTCTTCCCGTGCCAAAAATAATCGCATTGGGTGGTGTGGCAACCGGCAACATGAACGCAAGCGAGGCGGCCAGGGTCGCCGGTATCATCAGCAGCAGCGGGTTGATCTGGATACTGACAGCCATACCCGCGAGGATCGGCAGTATCATTTCGGTGCTGGCGATATTGGATGTCAGTTCAGTCAATAATGACATCATCGTCACGATGACAGATGTCAGAATCATGGGGTGAGTGCCGGTCAGACCCGATAACTGCTCACCAAACCATATGGACAGACCGGAATCCACAAAACCCTTGGCCAGGGCAAAGCCACCGCCAAACAGGATCACGATATGCCACGGAAGACGGTTGGCCGTCTTCCAGTTCATGAGTCTTTCGTTCTTTCTTTGATTTTGAAGGAATGATAAACAGGATAATTGAGATCGCGATAGCCACCGTTCCATCGTTGAAATATTCCGGATGTTCGAATAATTGTGACCAGCCGGGAATGTTGACAAAACCGATGTTGAAGCCTGCCCTGAAGACCCACAGCAATGCCATCGTGATAAACAGGACGAATACTATTTTTTCCTCCTGTTTTGCCGGGCCCAGCAGTTGGTACTCTTTTTTGAATTCCGCCCTGTTGACACCATGCCAAGGGTGCTTTGGTTTATACATCAGGTACAACAGCACCCAGGCTGCAATGAAAACCAGTGCGGAGATCCAGATTGCAAAAATGAGCCAGTCTGCGAAGGATATTTCCGGCATTGCGGGGAAAATGATATTTGCGATTCGTGCAAAGGACAGGTTGGGTGGTGTACCCACCAGGGTTGCAATACCACCGATTGATGCAGCATAGGCAATACCCAGCAGCAGGCCGATGGAGTAGGTGCCCAGTTCTTTCTTGCCTACTATCTCTTCCAGTTTGTAAATGATCGAAAGGGCGATGGGAATCATCATCATGGTGGTTGCCGTGTTCGACATCCACATGGAAAGGAAGGCGGTGGCGAACATGAATCCCATCAGTATTCTTCCGGGACTGATGCCAAAAAACATCAGAACCTTGATCGCGATGCGTCTATGCAGGTTCCAGCGCTCCATTGCCAGGGCCATTAAAAACCCACCTAAAAATAGGAATATCAGGTGGTTGAAGTACATTGATGAAATGGTTTGTCCATCCACAACACCAAATAAAGGAAATAGCACAACAGGTAGCAAAGCGGTTGCCGCAAGCGGTATGGCTTCGGTGATCCACCAGATGGCCATCAATATTGCGATGGCCATGGTGTAGGTGATATTCGGGTTTTCGGGTGCAAGGTCACCAAACAGGATCAGTGACAGGCTGATCAAGGGTGCGATGATCAGTGCAGCCAGTTTTGTTGTTGAATTTCTGTTGAGTGTTTGCATATTTATTCTTGGTTGTAATGAAAGCGCATGACAGGATGGATTGCCCGTAACTTTAGCAGTATGCCACCCTTCACGAAATCACCAATCCGAAATTGGCTTGAAAATCATTTGCTGCCAGCCTGGTAAACCCGCAAAATTAATGATCTATCTCATGTGCCAATAGTGATTTCTTGTTTAGCTTACTGGCCAACATCGTCGCATACGCGGAGAATGACGTGAAACAAAATCTCATCTTTATCAGTGCTCTCTTCCTGTTGGTGTTCAGCGGTTCAACGACCGCCGAGGTCGTCACCACCGAGACCAATAATGGCAACCTGGTGATGCAGGATGTTCCCGAAATCCCGGCCGCGCTGGTGGCCAGTCTTAACCGCTATCAAAATGTGCGGTCTGCCCGTTTTCTGGACTGGACCGAGGACGGTGACGGGATATTTGTATCCACGCGTTTCGGTGATGTCAGCCAGGTGCACCGGGTCAGTCATCCGGGTGGTGCCCGACAGCAGATTACCTTCTTTGATGAACCGGTAGGTGGGCTTCAACGTCAACCCGGTGGTGCAAAAATGATTTTTACGATGGATGCAGGCGGCAGCGAGTTTTCGCAGATATTTCTACTCGACCCGGGCAGTGACGATGACGCCATCATGCTGACCGATGGTGAATCCCGGAATGGTTCAGTGGTCTGGGATCGCAACGGCAAACTGATCGCCTACCGCAGTACACGCCGTAACGGTGCATCCAATGATGTCTGGATGATGGATGTTTCCAATTCCGAGACTGCACAGATGGTTCTGCAATCGCCGGATGGTACAAACTGGTCTGCATCTGATTTCTCAAAAGATAATCGTAAGTTATTGATACTTAATTATGTTGGTAATGCAGATTCCAGGATTCATCTTTTAGATATCGCCTCCGGTGAGATAAGGCTATTAGCAGGTAATGCCGATAATCCAAGCTCCAATTTCCCCATTGCCTTTGACCACGAGGGCACCGGCTTCTGGTTTGTCACCGATGTTAAGGGTGATTTCAGACAACTGGCATGGCAGTCGCTTGAAGCGGGTTCCGAGCCGGTTATCGTCACTGCGGACATTCCCTGGAATGTGGAGGGGGCTGAACTCAGCCACGACCGTAAACGCGGCGTATTTTCCGTGAATGTGGATGGTATGTCACAGGTTTACCTGATGGATATGCTCAGCCGGGAGTTTACACCGGTGAGCGTGATTCCCAACTCGCTTGTCGGTGGTCTTGAATTCAGCCCCGATGACAGCAAACTGGGTCTGACCCTGAATACGTCAAAAACACCGAGTGACAGTTTTGTATTGCAGTTGGGTGAAGGCGCGCTGGAATATGGCGAACTGCAACGCTGGACCTACAGCGAAGTAGGTGGGCTGGATACGGAGAGCTTTATCGAGCCCGAACTGGTGCATTACCCGACCTTTGACAGTGCCAGCGGCGGACCCGAAAAAATACCCGCCTGGTTATACAAACCGGCAGGTGAGGGTCCGCACCCGGTCATCATTGTCATCCACGGTGGTCCCGAAGGTCAGTCACGTCCTTCTTTCAGCAGCACTTACCAGATGTGGTTAAAAAAACTCGGTGCGGCGATCATCCGTCCCAATGTGCGTGGCTCCGCGGGCTATGGAAAACACTACATGTCACTGGACAACGGTTTTAAACGCGAGGATTCGGTCAAGGACATCGGCGCCTTGCTCGACTGGATCGCCACCCGACCGGATCTGGATAAAAACCGTGTCGCCGTGTATGGCGGCAGTTATGGCGGTTACATGGTGCTGGCGAGCGCCGTGCATTACAGCGACCGTTTGCAGGCGGCGGTGGATGTGGTCGGTATCAGTAACTTTGTCACCTTTCTTGAAAATACACAGGACTACCGTCGGGACTTGAGACGTGCCGAGTACGGCGATGAACGTATTCCTGCCATGCGTGAGCACCTGCAAAACATCAGCCCGTTAAACCACGTTGACAAGATCAGGATACCGATGCTGGTGATACAGGGCCAGAACGACCCCAGGGTGCCGGTCACCGAGGCCATCCAGATGGTGGATGCCCTGCGCGCCCAGGGTCAGCCGGTCTGGTACATGAATGCACTGAATGAAGGTCACGGTTTCAGGAAAAAAGAAAATCGTGATGTTCAGCAACAGGCAATGATGATGTTCTTTGAGAAGTACCTGATTGGTGAAAGCCCATAGGCGCACCTCAGCAAAGATGTCACCACCCATTTGTAGTAACTGCTCCAAACGCCTGCCCGGGCAGGCTGATTTCTGCCCGGCGTGCGGTTAATCCATCAAGACCATTACCCGCCCCTGGCGTGAAGTTATCGGTGAACTTCCGACTGAGCTATCTGATTTCGACGGACGGATGCTGCAGTCGGTACCGTACTTAATGACACTGCCGGTTCTAGTTCAGATATCAGTTGATCTATCCAGTCAACCAGTGCTGACGGGTTCTCGATCACCTTGTCCGGTTGCGCACGCCACTGCTGCGGGTTTGCGCCACTGTGGGTGACCACGACGGAGATGACCGTATTGGACGGGCCCAGTCGTTCACACAAACCCCGTGCAAATAAAACATCGGCAATATGGTCGCCGACATAGATGATGGTTTTGTCCTGCGTGTCGCCGAATATCTCCTGACAGGCACTTAAGTCCGCCATCCGGTGCCGGTTTCTGGTGATGGTGGGGCAGGTCCTCGTAACCGATCACCGACTGGAATGCGGAACTGATGCCATGCTCAAGCAGCACCTGCCGGATGTTGCGTGTCGCATTGGCCGAACAAATACCCTGGGGGAAACGCGACAATTGCCTGATGGTGTCCACCACACCATCGAACAATGTTACCCTGGTCTTGTCGAGCATTTGATAGGTTTCCCACAGCGGACCGGCGTTTTCGATCTCGTCCGGGGTCATACCGAAAAAATCACGATAAAGATCACGCCAGTGATCCGCAGCGTGGTTGGCAAAATGGTAATCGGCTTCGCTTTGCAGGTGACGTGGCAGCGTGTCACCGGTGAGTCGTGGCGCAACCCGGGCCAGGATCTGCTTGGTAATGGCAATATTCTTGGCGGCTGAGTTGGCCAGCGTGCCATCGAAATCCCACAATACGGCATCGACTTTGACAGGTTTTTTAAACTGAAGCATAGGTGCGTCTAGTGTCGCACAAATTGCATTGGCAATTGCATAGGCAGTTGTGACCGTAAAGTTGAATATCGGAGGGGGGCAGGGGAGCCCCCTCCGATGTGTTTTTGGTCATGCTGACGAGCCAAGTCGTCATGAGGAGAAGTGCTGGCCAAAAACACCCCCCATCAACTAGTCAAGTGAAGAAATAAGTCTTTTCATATCAAACTCCGTACTCCTGCTAAGTCATATTGTGGGTTGGCATTCCCGCTGACAATGATCCTGGCCGGTTAAATGCTCTGATAGGCTTCTGATTAATTACATTTACTACTTTGATCTGCGAAATAGGAATAAATTTGAAGAAAATGTGAAGATTTTTGGGGTCGCCTCAAACAAGCCCTTGATGTAAATCAGCTACGTACGTCCTCAAAAAGGTGTATATTACGATTTTATAATTAAATCCGCCGCTAGATTCCGTGGTCCCTGTTTGTTTCCGGGTCAGGGTCTGCGATCGGCATTCATGTCCCAAACACGGAGTAAGACTCATGAAAACCCTGATTTCCTTGTCACTGTTATTGACCGCGGTGCTGTTTACCGCAACGGTGACTGCCAAAGATACGATCTATAAACCCTTTATTGTTGCCTCAAGCGGTTCGGGCACACTGGATGAAAAAACCTCGTCAACTCGGCGTACGCTTGAAGATGCCGGTTTTGAAGTATACGGCCAGTACTCACCGGTCGACGGTACCAATGTCATCGTTGTAACCAACGATGAACTAAAGAAAATTGCCAGCATGTCGGATAAGGGCGGTTATGCCGCAGGTCAGCGGGTCAGTGTTTCAGAGGTCGATGATAACGTCGAGGTGTCATTTGTGAATCCGCTTTATATCCAGTATGGCTATCATCTCGAAGGTGATATGCAGCCTGTTTATGATGCCCTCGTTGCAAGCCTCGGTAATGTTCAATCCTGTGGCGCAGACGGTAAAAAAATGACGGCTAAAAAACTCGGTAAATACCATTACATGATGGGAATGCCGTATTTTGATGGTGCTCTTGAGCTGGGTTCTTTCGGCTCACATGAAGAAGCCGTTGCAGCGGTAGAAAAAGGTCTTGCCGTTCCCGATGATGCGTTGACCCAGGTTTATCGCATTGATATTCCCGGTAAGCAGCAGACCGTATTTGGTGTTGGCATGAAGATGACCAATGAAGAAGAGGAGGATATTGATTCAACTTTTCAGATGAGCATTGTCGATTTTGAAGGCTGTAAAAAACGTGCTTATTTCCCTTACGAAGTCCTGGTTGACGGTAACAATGTAGAAGCATTGCATATGCGTTTCCGCATGGCGATGCATTTTCCCAACCTGAGTATGACGGGCAAGCATGGTTTTACCAAGCTGATGTCGGCTCCTGGTGCGACCAAAGAAGCACTGGAAGAGATGGTTGGCGCGAAATAGACCAATCCTTGTTTTGTTTATAGAAGGCCGGCCTTTAACGCCGGCCTTTTTTTGCCCGTTGGGTGGGTAAATGTTAACCACCGGCGATTCGGTGCTTAATGAATAACGAACCCGTGGATTGGATCAATAGCGGGCAGTTCCCCAGTAATTGAAGGTTGCCGGTCGCCAGCCGGGCAGGTACATGGTCTGCATGTCCGATGATTTGAAACCTGATTGCGTCAGCAGTTCCGGAATGGAACGGTTGATATTGCACCCGCCGGCCAGCCTCTTCCAGATTGGATTGATCCGGTTTTGCCAGAGCTGAACACCTTCATCCGGCGCCTTGCCGTGTTCACAAAAAATCAGTCGTCCGGAAGGTTTCAATACACGCCTGATTTCATCGAGTGCCTTTTGGACATCGGGAATGGTACACATCGTATAGGTCATCAAAACCGTATCGGCGCTGTTGTTTTCCAGCGGAATGGATTCGGCACCGGATTGGATAAACTCTGCATCCAGGTGATGTTCTGCAGCATTCTTTTGAGCAATTGACCACATTTCCTGCGGATGGATCCAGACCCCACAGATGCTCGACTTTTTGTGCATCGTAAAACGGGATGTTAAGCCCCGAACCGATACCGATTTCCAGCACACGTCCCGTTGCCAGCGGTACAACCTTTTCGCGCTGCCGCATGCTCGGACTCTGGCCGCAGGTGAAATGCACGAGTTTGGGTAGCAGGTATTTATCGTAAATTCCCATCGATGTCAGGGTATCACGTACATGAGTCTATCTAGCGTGTGAGATATACATGTTGCCGGAAATTCATATTGTTCCCGGCCATTTTTAATGAAAAAATTATCGTTACTTAATGAAATTAGAGAGCAATATTATGATAGCTGTAATGTATTATGGATCGTATTGACGGGTTTTTGCTGAGAACCGATTTGTTCTTAAAGGTTTTCAATGGATCTGTGAAAAGCCCACGCCCGGTAGACAAAAAGGAGTTTCAAAATGAATCCACGACATTGGCAAGTGACGTTAACCACCTCAATGAGCGCTTTACTGTTTGTTATTTTCAGTAGTGTCGCGTTTGCTTATCCGGACTACGATGGCTGCAAGGACTGCCACGGAGGCTTCGAAGAAGACAATTATGTTTCGAAGTCAGGATGGTTCAAACTGGAATCAAAGTCTCATGGATGGACATGAGACATTTGTTGGTGACAAGTGCAATGCCTGTCACAAGTCCGGTGGGTTTGGTTCGGTTTACCTGAATTTTTCACAAGACAGTACCCTCTCCAAAAGTTGCGTGGGTTGTCATGGCCGGCAAGAGGACGTTAACGGCAGCTGTGTTGGCGGTGGCGGTAGCCAGGTGGAGTGTGGCGGCGGTGCGGGTTTGCGCCGGATGCATGAGTCTAAAGGTCGGTGCCGGCACCTGCAGTGCCTGTCATTCCGGTGACCCTGTTCCGGTTGGAGAGAATATTAATTCCGTTCAACTACGGCAAGAGCGGTGTGCAGATGATGGATGCCTGTGATGCGGACAGCTACGGAAAGCCGATTCGGTCCACACCGGACTGGATAACGATGGCGATGGTCCACGTGACGGTAGTGATTCTGACTGCCAGCAGGCGGTCAATACGCCGCCGACCCAACCGGGTGACGCTGTCAGCCTCCGCGGTGACCACCAGTTCGGCTACGGTCAGCTGGGGTGCGTCCACCGATGCGGACGGCGACACCATCACCTACCAGGTGGATTACCGTCAAAATGGTGTGGTCAGCTGGAGCGATGGTGGCAGCACCACCGGCACCAGCCGGTCTTTGAGCGGTCTGAATGCCGAACAATCCTACGATGTTCGTGTAACACCCAATGACGGTACCGGTGACGGACCGGACCGCACCGCGACAAACCTGTTCCAGACATCGGCGCCTGTTCAGTCTGATCTGTGTCGATCTGGGTGCCCTGGCCTACGACGACTGGACCAAGACAGATGCGGGTGGTTCCGGCAGCCTGCCTGTCGGTGCGTCAAGTGGCCGACTACGTCCGTTGCAAGGCCTGTCATGGCTGGGATCACATGGGTACCGACGGCGGTTATGTAAGGCGCTCACGTAATGCCGGGCGTCCCAATGCCGGTGCCGGCGACACCGATCAGACCAGTCGTAATATCAGCCTCGCGGCCCGTGACAATGCGGATGTTACAGCCGACATGATCTGGCACACCGGAACCGGCCGTTTGTTTACAGAAGGTGCGGGTAGCTGGGTCGCCCTGGATGATACACACTCTGCTGCCAACAAAGCTGCGCATTCCAATGGTTATACCCTGGGTAACCAGCATCCGGACTTTACCAATGGTGCATTGACGCAGGAACAGGTCGCTTGCCTGGTTGAGTTTCTCAATACCCCGAGTGCCGATCCCGCTGCCTATTTCAGTCAACATTGATCCCGGCACGAACCCGGCGCTGTATACGATCATCGCCACCGCGGATGCGGTGGCGGGTGAATCGTACTACAACACCAACTGTCTTAATTGCCATGGTGATCCGGCAGGTGCTTCCCCGGCAGGTGCACCTGAAGGCGGCATCCTTGCCTACCTGGATGGCGACGGTAAGTTTAGCGAGTTTGCCCACAAGGTTCGCTGGGGTATCCCCAACACCACCATGACGCGGTCGGCGATGGGTTCACCGGACGCGACTGACGTGGCCGATATGATGTTGTGGTTACAGCAGCTTGGTGGCAACGGCTTCGCCATCAATCCGGGTCTCAGCGGTAACTGGTGGGGTGGCTCGACCCGCAACGGAGAAGGGTTCCTGATTGATGTTGCACTGAATCTTAGCGGTGACACCATCCTGGTCGTTTCGTTTTACACCTACGACAGCATCGGTAACCAGGTCTGGTTGATCGGCTCCGGTGCCATTAATGGCAACACGGCGGAAATCAACTCTGTTCATTCCGCAAGGAGCCATGTGGGGCGCCGCTTTCAACCCCGATGACAGAACTGAAACACCGTGGGGTACCGGAACCTTCAGCTTCACATCCTGCGCGGCAGGGCACATCGCCCTGGCACCGAACCAGGTGATGCTGGGCAATGGTTTTACAAATCTCGAATATGATATTCAACCGGGATATACTGATTCCCGGAATTGAATGTCCTACACTCGACGTAACTAGACTGATCGACAGCGCTGTAGCCCGGTTTGAAAATAACCGGGCTACAGCATCTTTCGAGCAGGGCCCGTCCGATAAAACGGGCTTTATTACCCACGGTAAAACGCTCCAGGTTGGTTTTGACGATTCCTTTTGTGAAGCGTGTACGCTTGGAATAATCGATTTTCACATCTACGATCACCGGTCTGTTATTCGCAGCAAATGAAAGTGCCTTGCTGATTCCATCTTCACAATCCGAATCGCTTTCCATGGTGATGAATTCACAGCCCGTCGCATCAGCAATCCCCTTGATGTTGACCTCATGCAATACGCTGCAGGTTTTACGGTTGTAGGGTATCTCCTGGGCCTGGGAAATCTGGGATAACTCACCATCGTTGAATACGAAGAAAACACCGCCAAGCCCCAGTGAGGCGGCGGTCAGGGTTTCCATGCAGGTCATCAAAAAGGCACCGTCGCCGATGATGCCGACCACCTGTTTGTCCGGATTGACCAACTTGGCCGCCGTCACTGCCGGTGTGCAATAACCCATGCAGTTGAAATCGGTGGGGGAGATGAACCCGCGTGCCCTGTGAATCGGCATTAATTCAGCGGTCAGGAAAGTGTGATTGCCATCATCGGCCACCACGATGGCATCATCATCCAGTTGTTTTCGCAGTTCCGCAAAGAACCGTGCGGGGTTTACGCGACCCTTGCTGTCGTGCTTGAACCACTCATCGTGGTAGGCCGCTTTGTCGTTGCTGATGGTGGTCTTTAATGCAACATTGTCTGGTTTTGGCGCGCCCAGCGACTGTAGTCGTTTGAACAGTTCCTTCAACACCGCTTTGGCGTCACCCTCGATGGTGACGGCGGCCGGGTAATTGGCATTGAATACATCCTTGTTAATATCCACGTGGATCATATTTCGTGGTGGCTTAACGCCATAGCTACCGGTAGCGATCTCACCGAAACGGGTTCCAACCGCCAGCAGGCAGTCGCACTTTTTAAAAGCATTCTCAGCGGCTGGAACCGCTGCAGGGCCGAAACCCATACCGGTATGCAGCGGATGATTAGCGGGAAATGAGCTTAATCCCTGTAAGGTCGTTGCGACTGGTGCACCAAGAAAATCAGCAATCCTGGTGGTTTCCTCACCGGCATCCACGGCGCCCCATCCCAGAAACAGACACGGTGAGTCGGCCTCGTACAGTTTTTGTGCAGCCTGTTGAATGGCTTCGAGATCAAGTCGGACTTCCGCTATTTGTGCAACAAAAGGTGGGATGCCTGAAACCTCACCCGGGAACAACTGCAAATTGACCGGTATTTCTACAAAAACAGGACCGGGCTCACCTTGCGTGGCGATCTGATATGCCTCGTAGATGGCTGGAATGATTTGTTCATGTGTTTCGATTTTAAAGGTCTTCTTGGTGATGGGGGCGAGCAGGGCGTGCTGGTCCATTTCGTGCAATTGATAGGTTTTGCCACTGTCGGTCTGTATACCGCCGGAAATGATCAGCATCGGGATACCGTCCAGGAAAGCTTCACCGATACCGCTGGCCGCATGGGTGACCCCGGCTGCCGGTACGATCAGCAGGGTGCCGATATGATCTGAAGTCCGGCTGATCGCATCGGCCATAAAGGCCGCACCACCCTCGTGCGTAACCAGGACTGGCCTGATCAAATCGGATTTGTTCAATTCATCATAAATTTCGGTCGTGTGAACACCGGGAATACCAAAGGTATATTTGACGCCTATTTGCTCAAGGGCGAAGCGTACCAACCATGCGCCTGTTTTTTTCATGATGTTCCCTGTGGATAATGATCCGATAAATTATGGGGTTAGTGGCTGACTGGTAATGGAGCGCACAGCCATGCGTGCATTCAAAATACAGTTGGATATAAAAGTACCTTCAAGTGATTTTAGCCCATTGATACCACCGCCGCCGAAACCGGCCGCCTCACCTGCTGCGTAAAGACCCGGTATCGGTTGCCCGCTACTGGAAAGTACACGGCTTTCCAGGTCGGTCTGAATACCACCCATGCTCTTACGACTGACGATGAACTCCCTGAAGGCAACCAATGGCATGGATTTACTATTCAGAATTTTCTCAAATTTGCAGGTCCTCGAACGATCACCACGCCAGTGTCTGACCTGGGCTATACGTCTCAATTGATCATCGTTGTGAAACTCTTTGCCACGGTCTATCTGCGCATCATAGCGCTGGATGGCCTGTTTGATATTTTCAAGTTCAACGGTCCCGCTGCCGACGGTTTGACTGCTTGAATTGAGCTCGTTCATCTTTTCTACCAGTTCTTCAAGACTATTGCCGGTAACGACGTCCTCACATTCATTGACGAGGTATTCCAGTAATTTATGGTTGCCAAGGAAAATGTCCCGGGCCAGTTGTATGATGCGCCGGTCACGAAAGGCGGTATTGCTTTCGGCACCGGATACGGCGATCTCTTTCAGGGCAATTTTCCAATTCATGACCTGCCAACTGTAACCATACGGGTCCATGGCAATCCGTTTGCAGATATTGTGGGTATCGAAACCGGTTACCAGCGGCAACGGGCCGAAGCGTTTACCGGTTGCATCCAGCCACAACGCGGACTTGGGCGGAATCAGGCTCAGACCTTCTTTGGGTACACGCGGGGTGGGGTGATGAATACCGGCAGCATAGTTCCACATTTGATGCAGGTGGGTGACATTGCCATCGATGCGTTTAACCGCATCATGCAATGTGCCATCTGCATAGCGGTGTGCGCCGGTGAGAATATGTTCCGGTGCTTTACCCCAGGTTTGATCCCACTCCTTTTTCACCCGGTTGATATCGCCGTTGATGCCGCCGCTAGCCACCAATACGACGGCAGCATCTACCTCAAAAGCCTCCCCGGTCTTTTCATGGGAACCTTGTAGGCCGCAAACACTTTTGCTGTTTGTTAGTAATGATTCAACTTTATGATCAAATAGATATGTAGTATTACCAGAATTAGGATGAGATTTGAGTTCATTGATTAGTGTGAGCATCAAGTGCTGCCCGGTACCCCAGATAATATGGTAGCGGGGTAATGAATTGCCGTCACCAAACTCGCCTCTTTCCACCCAGTGGGGAATGGGGAAGAACTTGATTCCCCTGGGTTTGAGCCAGTTGTAAATATCATCGACACTGCGGTTGACGTAAAGCTCAGCCCATTGCCGGGGCCAGTGATCGTTATCCGAGAAGTGGGCGCAGGCATGCCAGTCCCGGAGGGCGATTTCAGGGCTGTCTTGAATCTTGTTCAGACGTTGTATGGGTGTGTCGATCAGGGTCATGCCACCCAGTGACTGCATCGCGAGACCGCCAAAGTTCTCTTCAGAATCGCGGTCGATGATGACGATCTTCAGATCCTGGTCGAGCAGTTCGATGGCCGCGCTGATACCGGCCAGTCCACCGCCGACAATTGCTACGTCAAAGCTCGATTTTTCATACACTCAAGGTATCCCCGAAGAGCAAAAATGATCATAATATAGACCGTTATATCACACTATTTGCACACAAGGATTGTATCCGATGAGCGACTATCAATTCCCTTATAAAGATGCCTCGTTTTTAATTAATCATATTCTCGGGTTCGACCAGGCCTGCGCAGATGCCGGTCTTGAAGATGTCAACAGCGAGCTGGCGGACGCCATTTTGGAAGAGGCCGGCCGTCTCGGTAGTGAGGTTTTCGCGCCGCTGAATGAAATAGGTGACAAGTCGGGGACCACGCTCGAAGAAGACGGTGTACACGAAACGCCGGGTTTTGCAGAGGCCTATCAGCAATACGCTGAAATGGGCTGGGCTGCACTGTGCGCGGGTGAGGAGTATGGCGGTCAGGCGATGCCAAGGGTGCTGGGGGCTGCCACTACAGAGATTTGGTATTCAGCCTGCACAGCATTATCGTTGTGCCCCCTGTTAACCACGGGGGCGGTTGAAGCCATTGAAAAACATGGTACCGATGAGCTTAAGAGTGCCTACCTACCTGATTTGATCAGTGGTAATTGGACGGCTTCCATGTGCCTCACCGAGTCTGCGGCAGGTTCCGACCTTGCGGCGGTCGCCTGCAAAGCGGTTCCGGAAAGTGATCATTTCCTGATCAGTGGTCAGAAGATCTATATCACGTGGGGTGATCACCAGATGACGGAGAACATCATTCACCTCGTGTTAGCGCGGCTTCCCGATGCGCCGGCAGGTGTCAGGGGGATTTCCCTGTTCCTCGTACCGAAGTTTTTGTTGGATGAGAATGGTCGTCCGGGTGAGCGTAATGACGTCTATTGCGTGGGTATTGAACACAAATTGGGTATTCACGGCAGTCCCACCTGTACGATGAGTTTTGGTGACAGCGGCGGGGCGGTTGGTTACATGGTAGGGCAGCCCAACCAGGGCCTGATGGCCATGTTCACGATGATGAACGAGGCGCGCCAGGGTGTTGGTATCCAAGGGCTTGGCGTTGCTGAACGCTCCTATCAACAGGCCGTACCTTATGCGAAAGAGCGTCTTCAAGGGACACGTAGTGATGGTTCGCGCTATCCGATCATTGAGTTTCCTGATGTGCGACGCATGCTGATGGTGATGAAGTCGGCCACCGAGGCCATGCGGGGCCTGGCCTACATGGCAGCCGCCGAGAGTGACCTGGAACATAACGCTGCTGATCCTGAAAAGGCGCAGCAGCACGCCTTGCGCACTGGCCTGTATACACCGATTGTCAAAGGCTGGCTGACCGAACTATCCCAGGAACTCACTTACCTGGGTACGCAGGTTCACGGCGGTATGGGTTATGTCGAGGAAACCGGCAGTGCGCAGTTTTACCGTGATGCACGCATCATGACCATTTACGAGGGAACCACGGGTATCCAGGCCCTGGACCTGGCAGGTCGTAAAACGCTGGGTGACAATGGTGTAGCACTGCAGGGCTTGCTTGATGAAATGCAGGCAACGGCGGAAGAGATGGCTGCAGTTGAAAGGCTTGCAGTGATGGCTGATGCCTTGAAGTCAGCAGTACACTCGGGTGCCCAGGCGAGGGCGTGGTTGCTCGAGCACGGCTCACAGGACCGGAATGAAGCCGGTGGCGCCAGTGTGAATTTCATGATGTTGATGGGCTACCTCTGTGGTGGTTGGGTCATGGGCAAATCGGCACTCAAAGCGACGCAGTTGCTGGAAGCTGGCGGTGAAGATGAAGCCTTTTTGAAAACCAAGCAGATCACGGCCCGATTTTATTTTGAACACCTGTTGCCACGTACCGCCAGTTATCTCGCAACGATCACGGCAGGTAGTGAAAGCATGATGGCGCTGGATGTGGAGCAGTTCTGAGTACAAGTCCTGTTCAGTTTGCTGTTGCGGCCTGCATTCGCCGGGTGATCAGCCGTGAATGATGAATGGCTGAGCCCGTTGGCAAAGCGGTCAAACCGGCTGGCACGAAACAGCTGGAAACAGCGCGCTTCGCAAGTTCTGGCCACGGCTCAAAACGGGCAGTCGTGTACTGGTGCCTTTGTGCGGCAAGTCACTCGACCTGTTATGGCTTGCGCAGCAGGGCTGTGACGTCACCGGTGTCGAACTTTCAGAAATTGCAGCGCGGGCCTTTTTTGCCGAAGCGGGTATCCAGGTTTGAAGTTCATGCAAGTGACGGTCTGTTGTGGTTTCGGGCGCCGCAATACCGCTTGAGGATTGTTTGCGGGGATTATTTCAGATTTTCGGATAAGCCCTACGACGCGCTGTACGATCGGGCCGCACTGGTTGCAATACCGTCTGAGCTTCGTCCTGTTTATGTTGAACATACCAAAACGCTTTTGAAGGCGGATGCCGCGCAATTGTTGATTACGCTTGAGTACGACCAATCAAAGGTTAATGGTCCGCCATTTTCCGTGTTATCTGAAGAGGTGAGAGGCTTACTGGCCCGGCCTGCAAAGGGCGGGTGAGTTGTGTGCGCTCAAAAATATGCCGCCTAAATATCGGGATGCTCGAATTGAGCAGTTTGTCGAAGCGGTGTGGCTGAGCGTACGCGCATTGAAAACAGGTTTGGAAATTGACCTGTTTTTACTTCTGTAGCAGATCGACGCGAACCGGTGTTAAAAAGTAGTGCGCCATCGTCACCGAGGTGTTGTTCGAACATCTGTTTGACCCTGCTCGAAAAGTTTGTCATCGAGACTGGTGGTCACTGTAGCTGGCGTTGATGATGGTGTTTTCAAATTCGGCAAAATCCCTGTAACGTCTCGGTGTATTAAAAAAAGTTTCTTCAACGAGATGGAACATACCTTCATCCACTGCCTTTTTAAGCGTGTTAAATGCCGCTTCGCGAACTTTATGTTCATCGTTAAATAAACGTAATATATCATTGAAATCACCAGAGAATACCGGTTCTGAAATATATGCCAGACCACCCGGTTTCAACACCCGCCTGTATTTCCCGCAGAGAGACCTCCATTAACTCCACCGGTACGTGGTGCAGTGACTTGAACATCATCACGATGTCGACCGATTCATCATCCAGCGGGATCTCCTGCGCACCGGCCAGGCCAAATTTCACATTGGGTAAATCGTCTATCTGCAAGTTTTTCTGATGGGCGATAACGTCAACTTCCAACGCGGTAATCCTGCGATTAACACCGGATGTTGCGATATCGCGGGTTTTTTGAGCAGTACCGCAGCCCAGTTCCAGTATGTGCTTGTTATCCAGTGATAACAAACGATTGTAAACCTCGGCTTCCGGACAGGTCACCTCGATCGGGTGCGTTGCAATTTTCATCTGCGAAGCTCTTTAAACGTGCGCTGCGACCATGACGCGTTTGTGGTAACGCAATTGCTCGTAGGCATCCTCGGGTGGTTCGAGCACGGTGGCACTGGAGAACCCGACTTTCTCCAGTATCCACATCAGGGCGTCCAGACTGGGCACCAGGCTGATGCCGGTCACACTGGCTTCGGGTCCGTGGGTGTCATCCATCTCATCGATGATGCCAAAACTGCCCTTGAGCGGGCGTACATACTGGTAACTGCCGTAATCGACAAAACCGGTCATACCCGGCACGATCTGGGTTTCAATGATACACAGGTTCCTGCACAAGCTCGCGGCACACGCGCAGGGCACCGACCGGGTTTTCCAGGTGGTAGAGCAGACCCAGCATCAACACCACGTCAAACTGGCCCAGCTTGATCCGCGCTTTGTTCGTGTATGTCCCCTTGCTGAAAGGTGAGTTGATCCATTTCATAGATACTCGAGATCAACGTTGCGTCATCCACATGTGACTGGCGGGCATCGACACCCAGTACAGGTGAGAACCCGGCGCGTGCCATATTGACGGCAAACCAGCCCTGGTGAGATGCCAGGTCCAGTGCGGACAAACCATCCCGGTCGGTTCCCAGGTTCCTGTCCAGGTAAGATTCCAGCATCTGCCAGCGGGTATCGTGGATTACATGGATATCAGCATCGTGATAGGTGGAACGTTGAACTGCCGTCAGGCAAATCATAGGAATAAAACCACTCCCTGGAGTGTGCCTGTTCGATCAATGTGGACATGGAAAACTCCGATATGAAATGAGCGTTGGAATTATGCCAGTAGGTAACTCCGAGAACCAGTGTCAAGGTCTTGTGGTGACAATTAGTGTCGTTTTTCAGACATAATTTTGAACATTGCGATTTAAGTAGGGTTACGGCCAATTTTCATCGGAATCTCCATTACGCTTTATCATGCTGTATTTAAAAGATAATTTAAATCTTTTTATATCTATTCCTATTCTTAGCGCTTTTTTGGTACGTTTCTTGTATTAGGTTATAGTGCCAATAATGGGATAGCGCTTACAGGAAGGAACTTGGAACGCTGATTGGCCTTGAGACTTGCAAGGATTGCGAGGTCAAGTAAATAAACAGGGAACAGGTCGAACTAATCAATCGACCGCTGGTGAAGGAGATAGTCATGTTATTTGTCACAAGTGATGTAGGGGAAAAAGTCAAGATTGGTCAAAACGTGAAAGTCACGGTACTGGGTGTTAAAGACGGCCGGATACTCATTCGTATTGACGCGCCACGTGATGTCCAGGTAAACCGCGCTGAGTGGTTATCCGCCGGTCAACGGGCCATCCAGGCAGCATAACTGCTGACATTGTTTCGTGGTTCGGTTATTGCTGGTCAAAGGTAAGCTACCTGGTTTGATTTCCGGGTAGCCGCCTTGACAAAACATACAAAACGCTGCCAAGCGCCATGAATACCAGGGTTGTCAGCCAGGCCTCGGCAGAGGCGTAGGTAATGAGCCACAGACAAAGCAGCACGGCGATGGCGGGAATAAGCAAACCGCCTGGTAATTTGAACTGATCCTCCACGGGCTCGGTTGTTTTCTGCAGGCGTGGTAGTGCCGCGATACAGACAATGTAGGTCAACAACCTGGCGAGGGTACTCATCACAGCCAGCCAGACAAAACTCCCGGTTAAGGCCATGGCCAGGCAAAGAACGCCATAAATCCACAGGGAAACATGCGGTGTCTGGTACTTGCCATGCACACTTGCAAACCAGCGTGGCAAGCTACCATCATGTGCGAGTGCGTAGGTCATCCTGGGTGCTGACATAAAGGTGGACTGCAGGTTACCGCCAATCGAGAACACCGCACCAAGGGTCAACAAGGTCGCGCCGACAGGACCAAGCAGTACAACTGCCAGATCCGTCAACGCTTTTGAACTGGTCGCCAGTTCCGGCAAACTCGAGATGGCCACCAGCTGAATTGACACGTAAATCAGGCCGGTGAACAGGATGGTATTGATCATTGCTCTTGGCAGATCGCGACGCGGGCGATAACCTTCACCTGCCGCTACAACGGTCCCCTCAAAACCGACGTAGGCGTACAGTACGATCAATACCGCCTCACTCAGCTGGCCAAACTCGGGCAGATCGGCCCCGCCGAGCATTTGCAGGTCAATATGCCCGAGGCCGAACAAGACCAGCAGTGACAGCGGCAACAATTTCAGTATGGTGAAAACATAGATTATTCCGACACTGTGCCTGATACCGCAGACATTGAGCCAGGTCAGACCCATGATCAACACCGACATCACAATGGATCTGTTCAGGTCATCCGCGAGTGGTGTCCAGAACCAACTCGCGTATGTAACCAGAAGGTTGGCATTGGCACCCATGGACGTGACACGGCCAAGGTAGGCCAACCAGCCAGTCTGGAAGCCTATGAACGGGCCAAAAGCGTGGCTCGCGTACAGGACCGCGCCACCGGTTTTACGAAACATGCTGGAAGCGCGCGCAAATGACAACACCACACTGAAAATCAATATTCCTGCGATTACAAACAACCACGGGCTGAATGCACCGGTTTTTGCGGCAGCCACAGCAGGCAGGCCAAAGATACCCGCACCAATGACACTATTGAGCGCCATGGCGCTGTAGCCGGTTTTACTGATGGCTCGACGCAGTGCCGGTTGTGGGTTTGATTGAGTTGTCATTTGCTTCCATGGCAGCGTGGTAGAAGTGGCCTGGTTGATGCGAACTGCGGTTGTCCACGCAGGTATCGACCATTTCATGTTCACTGATGTCGAGAGGGAAACACTCTAGAGTATGCAGTACTTTTGCTCAAGGCTGTTTATGTGAATTTCTGGGGACACTTGCCAAATGACTGATCTTTGCTGTAGCTTGATTAACTTGTTGGAATTGAATTTTCAGTCTTGTTAACCTGGTTACTGTTAAAGAACCATTTAAATTAGGGGGGGTCATGAAATTATTTTACGCACCAGGTGCCTGTTCATTGGCACCGATCATTGTTGCCGAGTGGCTCGATATCAAGCTAACTTTGCAAAAGGTCGACCTGAATAATCTGGATGACTACTTCCTCAGTCATAGTCCGTTGGGTGCAGTTCCGGTTTTACAAATGAACAATGGCAACTACAGACACCAGGTGGATGCCATTTTGCAATATTTCTGTGCCTTGAATCCGGAAGGAAAACTGACTGGCCATAATATTTTTGAGTGGTTCGAGATAGACCGGTGGATTGCTTTTCTGACGGGTGATTTTCACCCTGCTTTTGCCGTATGGTTCAACCCCGATCGTTACACAACAGCTGAGGATGCGGAGTCCATTGCGGCTGTCAAGGCTGCAGCGGTTAATCGCATACACCGGGTAGCGGTGATGGTGGAAAAAAAGATTGGTACCACAAACCATATCCTATTCGACCGGCGCACGCTGCTGGATGCCTACGCTTTTTCAATGCTTCGCTGGATCCACTACCTGGCTGGCAGTTTTGATTGTTACCCAAATATGCGGCGTTTCATGGCTCGCATGAAGGAAGACCCGGGTGTGCAAAAGGCCTTGATCAGGGAGTCTGCCTGATCAAGGCGGGTTTTTTTTGTTTGATGCCCGGTAATTGCATAGCGGAGACCGTGAGACTGGAAATCGGCTGAAAGACGGGTCTGGGCCATATTTTTAATTCAATGGCGTTGTTTCAGGTAATACCACAAAGCCGTAGCCAGTAATAAAAACACAAGCTGACCCAGCACAAAATCCAACCAGTGGGAACGCAGCAGGGGGACCGCAATACTCGCCACAGCGGCATTGGTGATGGATTGCAAAAAGCCCTGCATTGACGCCGCTGTGCCACGGTGGGTTGGCAGGCAATCAAGTGCCTGAACGGTAATTGCCGGCATCATCACGGCAAGACCTGTCACATAGAGTACCAACGGACCTACAACCGAAATGATACTCGCGGTGGCAAAATTGACCATGATGAGGTTGATGACCGTGGCCACGATCATCACCAGCAGTCCCGCGGTTATGGTTCTTTGCGCAGGCCAACGATGGGCCAGGCGGCTTGAGATGGCCGCCCCCAGTATCAGGCCTCCCACAATCGGGATAAACAGCCAGCCAAACTCATCGCTACCGAGACCAAGGAAATCATAAATAACAGTTGGTGCGCCAGCGATATATAAAAACAAACCACCGAAGGACAGGGAAAGGCAAAGTACCAAGGCAGGAAACCGCCTGTGAAAAATCGCACTTATATACACCCGCATGACTTTCGCAGGATGTATGGAGCGGCGTTGTTCATGGTGCAATGTTTCCTTGATGAACAAGCCCATCAGAACCAGCAGACTGCCGAAGATACCTAGAAACCAGAAAACGCTGCGCCAGCCGAAAAAATCATGTAACCAACCGCCTAGTACAGGTGCCAACGCCGGTGCCAGGGCGAACAACATCATCACCTGTGACATCGCCCGGTGTGCCGCTTCGGCATCATGGGCATCACGGATCATGGCGCGTCCGGCGATAAACCCGCCGCTGGCCGCCAGGCCCTGGACCACGCGCAACAGCATAAAAATCTCTGCGTTTTGTGCCAGGGCACAACCGATTGATCCAAGTGTATACAAGGCCATGCTGATCAGGATGACAAGTCGACGGCCAAAGCGGTCCGCCAATGGACCCCAGGCAAGGGTCGAAACGGCAAAGGCCAACAGGTAAACCGCGAGGCTTTGTGACAGCATCGCGCGACTGATACCGAATTCCATTTCAATATCAGGAAAGGAGGGCAGGTAGGTATCGATACTGAACGGCCCGATCATCGCCAATAACGCTGCGATTACGGTAAGGTGCCGGGTGCCTGGTTTGCTCAGGCTAAGACCTTTACTTGTCATCCGGAAAGTGGGCTCCTTTGTAAGCTGGGTGACAGGCCAGACCCGTCTGCCCGCATGAACCGTTGCCGCCTAGACTTTGGGTGGTTGTATGAGCACCGGTCCGTTAAATGCATCCAGGACTTTCTGGTCGCGGTTGTAGATATCCTTGTAGAAACGGATCTCACCATCTGCATCAATGCTGGCCGTGATGTAAAGGATGATGACGGGGACCTTTGGTTTCAGGTTGATCCGCCGGGTTTCACGTTTTTCCACGATAGCGTCCAATGCTGACCAATAACAGGATTGTTTTCAGCATCGATTTCATTCGTGGGATCCGTCTGCAATTCCAGCATGCTTTGAAGACGGGACCAGCGATTCGTTCATTTCGCCCATTTTTACAGATGTGCATTGGGGATACTAAAACCACAATGCACGCCTGTTTTATGGTTAAAACTTATACCGAATCAGGCGATTTCCGGCTGCATTGGTTTTTCACACTTGCGTGGTGCCGCCTGCATAAAACAGCCGTGGCTCTTGATTTCCTCGAGCCGGCAACTCCAGTAAAGCTGACCATTGTATACGGTCATGTCCGGGCAACCGTCACACATGTTGGCACGGCCATCGGCCATCAGATCCACAGGCTGGATAATTGTGAACGTCTGCATATGCAGCTTGTCGAGGATGGACGCATCGTCATGACTCAGCGCATGCAGGTAACGTTTGCCGATTTTCCGCATACCGCCATCAACCAGTGAAAACATTGCAGTTGTTGATTTGCCACGTTGCAGAAGCTTCGGTGTCGAGTAGCTCAGCCAGGTTCCCTTGAACAAATGGTGGCCCATTTGCAGGTACTCCATGTACTTGGGGCTGACGTAACCAAACCCCATGTTTTTATTGGCCATGCGGGCGCCAATCAGCCACTTGGTTGAATTTGGGTCAACCGTGCCACCGAGGTAGGCGCTGGGTTCAAAATCGGGGTCGACTTCACGGATTTTTGCAACCACGTGCCTGGCCTCAATGAGACGGTCGCCACCCCAGGGCGTTTCCTCATAATTATCATACTCTGTTACGTTTTCACCGTTCGCATAGAAGTCAAAATCACCGGTAAGACTGGGGCTACGGAACAGGATAAACACCACCGTATGCACGATATCCGGGTACTGCAATGCCCACTCCATGGTGTCCTTGACCTGGTCAAGCGTGTTAACACTTACAGTCTGGTTGAACGAGCAGGTTAAACCGCCAGCTTCGGCGACCATTTTGGCAAACTTGGTACGTAGTTCGTTATGGCCTGCCTCTGTCGAGGCCTCAGAGTCTTTTCTGATCTGTGTGGTATCAATATGAAAAGTGAACCCGGAAGCACCGGCTTCCTTGAGTTTCATCAGCAATTTCTTGCCGAGTGCCAGGCCATTGGTATTGATAATGGGTTTCCAGCCACCCTCGCGCACCATACGGACGATTTCAACTATTTCGGGGTGCATCAGCGGATCACCGCCCGCCAGGCTCATACAGTCACTTTTACGCTGGCTCTTGAACACCGCCAGTTCTTCGGCAATTTGCTCGAGTGATTTGTGATTATCTATATGCGGACGATAACAGCCCTCGCAGGTCAGGTTGCAAGCGTCCGTCACTTCCAGCCAGGATATACCATTGTCATTGAGCGTCCATGGAAGCCGGTAGTATTCTTGCGGCGTGAGCGCCGGCGCCTCCGGCATTGGATCAATGCTTTTGCTTGTGGTGTCTGGTTTCGTTTCCAAAACTGCTGCATTCATGTTTCTAACCTCTTCTCCAAATCCCCAAGGAATTAGCCGGTCCTGAGACCGGTCTGAGCGCCCATTTTTGATAGCCGGTCTGTTTTGTGCTTATAGCCGGGGTGTGATTATGGTTCAAACAAGCTTGAATACAATGATATAGGTCATGTTTTCTGCTCATGCCCCTGAGGTCGGTCAGCAGGGTTTTTCGCAGCTTTACGGCAGTTTTATGCACCGTACCTGACCTAAATCACCATGCTCAAATGGTATTGGGTTTATCGTCTACCACTGCAAATTTTGTCATTCATATTGAAACTATTGATGTACGGAGACTAAGCATGCCCTCTAAAAAGAACCCACAAAAATACGTTTACCTGTTCGGAGAAGTTGAAGAGGTACTGGCCCGCTACGATGGAGACTGGGAAGCCTTGCGTGGATTGCTCGGCGGTAAAGGCGTCAACCTGTTTGATGCCACCAGCCTGGGTATTCCGGTACCACCCGGCTTTACGGTAACGACCGAAGGCTGTAACGATTATCTTGCTGGCAAGGAGAAATTTCCAAAAGGGTTGTGGGAGCAGGCGCTGGCAGCTACAACTGAACTGGAAAAGATAACCGGCAAGAGTTTCGGGGACCCGAAAAACCCATTGTTGGTGTCCTGCCGTTCCGGTGCCAAATTTTCAATGCCGGGCATGATGGATACCATCCTCAATATCGGCATGAATGACGAAATTGCAGAAAGCATGGCCAAGCTGACCAGGCGTCCGCGTTTTGCATATGATCTTTATCGCCGGCTGGTGCAGATGTTTGGTGGTGTTGTGATGGGCGTCCCCGATGAGGTCTTCGAAGCGGTGATCACCGCTCAGCGGCGTGAATCCCAGGTTGAAAATGATGCCGATATGAATGCAGAAGCATGGAAGGCCGTTACGTCGAGATTCAGGGAAATTATCCGTAGCTATACCGGCCGGGAGTTTCCGACCGATCCCTATGAGCAGTTACAGCAGGCGACCGAGGCCGTGTTTAAATCCTGGAATGGAAAGCGGGCGATTGATTATCGCAACGCTGCGGGAATTGACCACGATCTGGGTACTGCGGTCAACATCCAGACGATGGTGTTTGGCAACCTGGGTGATGATTCAGCCACCGGTGTGTTCATGTCGCGCAATGCAACAAATGGTGCGCCTACGCTTGAAGGTGATTACCTGATCAATGCACAGGGTGAAGATGTTGTTGCCGGAACCCGAACCACATTACCCATCAGGCAATTGGGCAGGGATATGCCGAAAATGCATGCCGAGCTGGAACAGATTGCCCGCCGGCTGGAAAAACACCACCGCAATATGCAGGACATGGAATTTACCATTGAGCAGGGTAAGCTCTGGCTGCTGCAGACACGTGACGGCAAGCGCACAGCGCAGGCTGAAGTACGCATAGCCGTTGATATGGTTGATGAAGGCCTGATAACGATCGCAGAAGCTGTGTCACGCGTAAAAACGGATCAGGTCGATTTTTTCCTGCATCCACAACTGCAGGGAGAAGCACTTAAAAAAGTGCAACCGATTGCCAGGGGTCTCAATGTATCACCGGGTGCTGCCGTGGGCATCATCGCTTTTGACCCCGGTCTTGCCGAGCGCTGGGCTAAGGAGGACGGCAGGAACGTCATCCTCGTCAGACCGGAAACCAGGCCTGATGACGTGCATGGTATGCTGGCGGCAAAAGGCGTTGTCACCTGCAAGGGTGGACGTACCAGCCACGCGGCACTGGTCGCACGCCAGTTTGGCAAACCTGCGGTCGTGGGCGTCACTGACATCGAAATTGACCTGGATAACCACGAGATGACGGTGGGTGAAGACCTGGTAATCAAGGAAGGTGATTATCTTTCTATCGATGGCAACACGGGTTTTATTTATGCCAGCAAGTTGCCGACACAGATACCCGATTTCAATGACCCTTATCTGATAAAAATACTGTCGTGGGCCGATGACATACGCAAGATTGGCGTACGTGCAAATGCAGATTATCCCGAAGACGCGAAACGCGCACGTCAGTACGGTGCCAAGGGCATCGGCCTGTGCCGCACAGAGCATATGTTCTTCCAGGAGGACAGGCTACCAATTATGCAGAAAGTGATCGTGGCCAGCACGCTTTCAGAACGTAACGAAGCCATTAGCAGGTTATTGCCAATGCAGCGCTCGGATTTTGAAGGCTTGTTCCGCGCCATGGATGGTTACCCGGTGATCATTCGATTGCTGGATCCGCCATTACATGAGTTCCTGCCCTCTGCCCACGACCTGATGATGGATCTGACCGATCTCAAGTTGCGTATGCAGCATCTGTCCAATCTCAAGGATCTGGATCGTACCCTTGAAGAAATCGAGGAGAAACGTACATTACTTCAACGTGTCACTGCCCTTGAAGAGTCCAACCCGATGCTCGGTACGCGGGGTGTACGTCTGGGTATTACCATTCCCGGTCTCTACACGATGCAGGTTCAGGCCATCTTCGAAGCGGCCTGCCGATGTGCCGCAGATGGTGTTGATGTGCGGCCTGAAGTGATGATACCGCTGGTATCACATGAAAGTGAGTTCAACCTGATGCGCAAGACCCTTGAGGTTAAAGCCATCAGGGTGATGGAGGAAAATGGCGCCAAAATACCTTACCTGATCGGAACCATGATCGAGATTCCACGTGCGGCGCTGACCGCGGGCAAGATTGCTGAAACTGCCGAGTTCTTTTCATTCGGCACCAATGATCTTACCCAAACGACATACGGCATCTCGCGTGATGATGCCGAGTCGGGCTTCCTGGTGCAGTACCTCCAGGACGGTCTGCTCAAGGACAATCCATTCGCCAGCATTGACCCTGACGGTGTCGGTCGGCTGATGAAGATTGCCACCGAAGAAGGGCGTGCGGTACGTAAAGATCTGGAAATCGGTGTTTGTGGTGAACATGGCGGTGATCCGAAGAGTATCCACCTGTGCCATAAACTGGGTGTCGATTATGTTTCCTGTTCGCCTTTCCGTGTGCCGATCGCTCGATTGGCGGCAGCCCATGCGGCGCTGGAGGATATTAAGTAAAAGTTTTACCAGCGCCAATGAACGACACTCGGGTGGCGGCAGTTGTTTAGTGCTTGCCACCCGAGTGTTGTTTGAGGTGTGCTTTCACGTCAAAGAATATCTTCAGGGCAATCATGATCAGCAGAACCGGCACCGGGCTTCCGAGTGCCATGGTCAGGCCACCGCCGATGATCAATACCAATTGCATAAACATGATGCGGCCATAGGGCTCTGACATCTGGTCGTTGACGGTTTTCCCGCGGTACTCCTTGCGACCGAGAAAGTTTGAGACAAAAGAATAGGCGTGACTGATAAACAATGCGGCCAGTGCGGGCCACAAACTGGTGAAGAGCAAGGCAACTTCCGCCAACTCACCGGCGGACTCGCCTCCGGCCTGGAATTGCTGGATGAATATCGTATAGATAAACATGAAATGTACCGCCATGAAACCGCCAAAATGAGCAGCAAAGAAAGGTGCGGCAAACAGGGCAGCCCAGCGTCCGATAATGATGATCTTGCAAATATTGAAAACACCGATCACTGCACTTTCAGCCCAGTAAAGCACCATCACATCGGAGAGATTCCAACCCAGAAACACACTTCCGGCGACGGGGATCAGGTTGGCGACTATCAATACCAACGCTGAAGGGGAGGTCAGCGTGAGAGGAGGGTGGCCGGTCGCTGGAGCCGCGACAGGCAATACGGGAGCCTGTTCATTAACAGTTTTCCGTTCGGTCTGCATTTCATCGTCAAGCGCTTTGCCGTGACGAATTTTTGCACCGGTGGCAAATTCCAGTTGCGCTCTTAATGCCGATACCTCTTCACCCCTGATGTCCGAGCCGAAGGCAACCGTGTTGGGTCCGTAGTCAAATACCAGGTGCGGGCCTCGCCACGATTTACCGGATTTTTTTGGCGGTTGTTCGAAGCGCAGGTTACGCATCTTCGACACATCGTAACGTGACGTAAGACCGACAATGGGTATGCCCAGAAAAATTTCAACGCTGGCGGGTCCGGCTTTGAGAATCTCACGCCCAAATAGCAGCAGTATCAGGATGATGCTCAATATCAGTGGCGCGATGATCCAGCCGAGTAACCAGGCGCTGAGAAACAACGCTGCCACCAGGTCGAACAACGAGTCGTAGCTGCCCCACTCATTCATCGCCTGTTTAAAAGTGATTATTGCAGGGATGATAAAGGCGGCATCCATGGCTGCCAGTACTGCAATCGCAACCCATGACCGCTTGAATGGCAGTACCCTGCGAAGACCTTCGGCTTCGAGGGGCGAATCAAAGCCGAATTTGAGTGCGGGTTTGAGTCCTTTTCTCATCATTGGGCAGGCTCCAGGGTCAGAAAGTGCCCGGGTAGAGTCCACCGTCCATCAGCACATTTTGCGCCGTTATATAGGCGGCTTGCTGACTGCAAAGAAAGGCGCAGGTGGCACCGAATTCATCTGGTTCCCCCGGACGTCGGGCACCAATTTTGCTGAACATGTTCTGCTGGAATGATTCGAGATCCGTTCCCGACTGTTTGGCGCCCGCTTCCAGCACCGACCACATCCGGTCGGTTGCAATATAGCCGGGCAACAGGTTGTTGATGGTGACATTGTACTGTGCCGGTTCCCGGGCGATACCGGATATGAAGCCGGTCAAACCCGTGCGGGCACCGTTGGAAAGACCCAACACCGATACCGGCATCTTAACCGCCACGCTGGTGATATTGACGATACGGCCGAAACGGCGCTCAATCATGCCGTCCAGACAGCGCTTAATCATGTCGATGGCGCTGTACATATTGGCATTGATCGCATCGAACCAGTCTTCCTGGTTCCAGTTACGGAAGTCACCCGGTGCCGGACCACCTGCGTTATTAACCAGGATGTCGGGGGCAGGGCAGGCCTCGTACAGGGCGGTACGTCCCTCGATGGTGGTGACATCGGCAGTGATTGCAGTCGCTTTTCCACCACCAACGGCGTTGATTTCATCAACAGCGTCCTTAAGAGGGCCACTTGAACGGGCGCAAATCCATACATCAACACCTTCACCCGCGAGCGCGAGTGCACAGGCCTTACCGAGTCCCTTGCTCGAGGCGCAGATAATGGCCTTGCGGCCGGCGATTTTCAGATCCATACGATTCATCCTTTTGCAGGTGCCACCCATTGGAACGTGGCGTGGACGGTCAAACGTGATTGCCGGATTATAGCCAGAAACGGTATCACCGGTCATAGCTCTGCTACATAATAGACCGATGGCTTATCCACCGAACTCAATCACATACGAATATGATTTCGAGCCTGATATCGGTGAAGCCGTTGATATTCTTCCCGGGTTGAAATGGCTGCGTCTGCCCCTGCCATTCATGCTGGGGCATATCAACGTCTGGTTGCTGGAAGATGGTGACGGCTGGGCCATTGTCGACACGGGTATTCATACCGGCATCACGCGCAGAACCTGGGAAAATGTTTTCAGCAAAACGCTGAACAATGCGCCGGTATCAAGGGTGTTGGTCACCCATCTGCACCCTGATCATGCGGGTTGCGCAGGCTGGCTTTGCGAGCTTTTTGATGTTGATCTGTACATGCCCCGGGATGAATACCTGCTATGCCGGATTCTCGTATCCGACACCGGTCTGCCAGCGCCCAAAGAGGGCCGGCGCTTTTACCGGGCAGCCGGCTTCGCTGAAGAGAACATGTCGCGTTATATCGAGATGTTTGGTTCGTTCGGCACGGTGGTTGCACAACTACCACAAGCCTACCACCGCATGCACGAGGACCTTCCGGTTCACATCGGTGAGCAGCAGTGGCAGGTCATTACCGGTCATGGCCATTCACCCGAGCACGCCTGTTTATACAACCCTGAGCAAAACGTGCTGATCTCGGGTGACCAGATTCTGCCGACGATTTCGCCGAACGTCAGTGTTTACCCCACCGAACCTGCTGCCAACCCACTTGAGGGCTGGTTTGACTCGCTGCATCGCATGAAAACCCTGCTGCCGGATGACGTGTTGGTGCTGCCATCACATGGCAAGCCTTTCCGCGGTGTCAAGGGACGCCTTGATGCGTTGATTGAAGAACATGAGCTTGGACTGGAAAAGCTGAAACAGTTCTGTTGTGAACCGCAAAGGGCAGTGGATGTTTTTCCTGCATTGTTCAAGAGCAAAATTACTGACAGCAACCTGATGATGGCCACCGGTGAGGCCGTTGCCCACCTTAATTATTTGCTTTACGCGGGTGAGGTCGGAATCAATACGGATGAATCCGGTGTCCGTTGGTATCAGACCCGGTAATAATCAGTGTTGCTTTGATCAACCACTAGTCGTACCCTGCACGTGATTTTTTGTTTCTTGACTTTAAGAACCGCTTCTGGAAACACCCTTTCCAGACTGATGCGGCATTAATCCGGGATAAACATGAGATTTGCGGGTATTCAACGAGTCATCGGATTACTTGTCATAGCTTCAAGCCTGATGATGTTGCCGCCAATTCTTGTTTCGATGTACTACGACGATGGTACTGTCCAGCTTTTTCTGGATAGTGCAGCAATTTTCCTGGTTGCTGGATTGCTGATTTACTTACCGGTCAGGCATGAAAAGCGTGAGTTACGCGTGCGTGATGGTTTCCTGATTGTCACCAGTAGCTGGTTGGCGGTCATCCTCGTGGGATCGTTACCTTTCATATTGCTGACGTCGCCGGACTTATCGATTTGGGATGCGGTATTTGAATCCGCGTCCGGCTTCACAACAACGGGCGCGACGATAATCAGTAATGTTGACGCGCTGCCACGCGCTATCCTTTTTTACCGCATGGAGACGCAATGGCTGGGGGGTATGGGTATCATCGTATTGGCCGTTGCCATACTACCGATGCTGCGTATCGGTGGCATGCAGTTGTACAAGGCAGAGACACCCGGCCCGGTTAAAGATGCCAAACTCACACCACGTGTCACCGAAACCGCAAAAGCTTTGTGGTTGATTTATGTCGGTATCACCATAGTCTGCATCATTGCCTATGATATGGGCGGAATGGATTTGTTTGACGCCGTTGGGCATGGTTTCAGCACGGTGGCCACCGGTGGTTTTTCCACCCATAATGAAAGTTTGGCGTACTGGGATAATCCCGAACTTGAAGTCATAGCCATGTTCTTTATGTTCATTGCGGGCATTAACTTCGGTCTGCACTACGTTGCGTGGCACAAGGCCAGTTTCCAACATTACTTCAGGGACAATGAACTCAAGGTTTACTTTTTGTTGTTGTTAGTTTTTATATTTTTGGCGACTTTTGCACTTTACGTTACAAACACCTTTGACAGCGTGGCAACTTCATTGCGCCATGGTGCGTTTCATGTCGTTTCTGTGATGTCGACAACGGGCTATACCACTGACCCGTTTTATACCTGGCCGAGCTTTGTACCACTTCTACTCATATTCATTGCATTCATTGGTGGTTGTGCCGGTAGTACTGCAGGGGGTATGAAGGTCATACGTGTCACTTTGTTAAATCGCCAGGCATTACGGGAACTGCGTCTGTTAATTCATCCCAATGCCGCCTTACCGATCAAATACGATGGCCAGACCGTTACGCCACAGCTAATGGCCGCTATTTGGGGGTTTTTCTTACTTTTCATAGCCAGCTTCGCAGTCATGACCATGCTACTTACTGCCACCGGTCTCGATATGGTCACATCTTATTCTGCAGTGGTCGCCTGTATAAGCAACATGGGACCTGCGCTTGGGGATGCAGGTGTAAACTTTGCTTCTTTGAACGATACGGCCAAAGTTATTTTATCCTTCGCCATGCTGCTTGGCCGGCTTGAAATATATACTGTACTGGTTTTGTTTTTGCCCGAATTCTGGAGTTTCTGAAGTGAATAATGAGATCGATTTGTTGGATTTAATTAGGAAGTTTTTAGGTATGAAAAAGGCTCGTCTTACTATCTACTCGCTGATTTCCTGCCTGTTATTGGCGGGCTGCTCACCGGATGTTGGTTATACCGCTATAAAGGACCTGGTATTTGCAGATGAAGTTTTTAAGGATTGTGTTATAGGCGAAGCTCGAAAGAACGAATGGCTCAGTGCGGGGGACGTACAAAAATTGCACTGTGTCAACCCGACAGGCCGAAAGATATCCAGCCTCGCAGGTATTGAAAGTCTTCACAATATTCGAGAGCTGGATTTTGCACATAACGCGATCTCCGATCTTGCTCCATTGACCGCGCTTAACAAACTCGAACATCTACATCTGGACGACAACCAGGTCAGCCAGATACCCGATGGAATTTCTCACATCAGCATCACGCACCTGACACTTGATCGCAATATGATTAGTGATGTCAGCAAATTCAATATATTTCAGCGCCTGGAGGTTTTAGACCTGGCAGCAAACCAGATAGATGACGTGACTGCACTACAAGCGATCCCCACGCTGCACACCCTCAACCTTGGCCAAAACAAAATATCAGATTTAAGTGCAATTGGAGCGTTCCTGGATCTCAAAGCGCTTGACCTTGGCCATAACCGGATTACAGATATCTCTGCGTTGGAAAATTTGCGGCAAATTGAGCATTTGTATCTCAATAGCAACCATATTAACGATATTACCCCCCTCGCAGGATTATCGGAGCTTCGCGAAATTGATCTTTCAAGTAACGAGGTGACGAGTATCGAGCCACTTATTGAACTGGAAAACGTTTGGCGACTGTTGCTTGACAACAATCCGATTGAAAGTATCGAACCTTTGCTGGATTTTAGTGAACTTGAATTAATCAGCCTCAGGGGTGTAGAGGGTCTCTCCTGTGAAAATATCAAGAAATTGAAAGAGGAAGTGAAACAGGATGCGTTAATCATGGATGACTACTGTTTATGATTGTCACCTTAGTCTCCATCGTAAGGAATTCCGGTTAAACGCCTGCTCTGCGCCCATAAATTCCGGACTCAGGTTTCAAGCTGCGAGATAAGCGGGAAGGGGATATGGGGAAGACGTGCCAGGTAAACATCCTGTGGCTCCAGTTGAGCACCGGCCAATAGTATTCTTTCCATCGGCTCGGGTGCCTCAAGATTGCACAGATCGATGATCTCGGGAATGTTGTTACCCGTTAATGAGAAAATATCTGCCAGGGCCTGATTCATCGCGATACCTGATATCAATTGCCGATAGGCGAACCCGGTGGTACCGGCTGTGCCTGACCATTATTCACGCTCGCCGGGTCTCTCATCATCAAGGCGATGGTATGACGGGCCCGTGCATAAAACGCATACCAGTCACTTTCTGTAGTACCCCTCTTTTGTCCGGCCAGAAACTCATCCCAGTTCTGGATGGCCAGAAAGGCCTGTGCACGTACCTGGGAATCCGCCCCGCTATCGTTAGCCAGGCCTATCAGGCGATTGAGCAACTGGTCAGCTGTCAGGCGTTGAATGGCACCTGCAATCGCAGTCCGCTTTTCTCCATACCAGCATATCCGGGCCAGTTCATACAAAATGGTTTCAAATCCCGGCAGTGAAGGATCTGCCGCATGAAAGACATTCAAACGCGCAGCCCGTTGCTGATTCAGCAATACATCCAGGGTCAGGCTGATGGCGCTGGCGGCAGGTGCCAGCGGATCGAAGGTGACACCCGTACTGCGACCGAAAGATTCACGTCCCAGCGCATGGCCGGGCGGTCGTGGCGGGATGATGTCGATAACAGATTGCGGCAGCATCAACAGCCGAAGGGTCAAGCGTGCTGATCAATGCATCTATGGCGGCCTGCTGTTTCTCGACTGTCGACCGTAACGGGCGCCGTTTGCCCGTCACCACGCATGGCGTAGTTGAAGTACTGCCCGCCAATGAGTTTTCCGACGGCCTGGACCTGGAACCGGTGCAACAGGTAAACCGGTACCAGCACCTCTTCAAGGGTGGCGAGCGGTCGCCCCGGCCTGATGTTGTTTTCTGAAAAGTTGCCCAGGGCGTAGCTGCGTACCTTTAGCAGGTGCTCAAGCTCTGCAATCGCATCCGCACCATTGTCCCAGAGATTACCCAGTGGGTTTGCGGTGCCCGGATCACGGGAGTCCTCATCTGCGACATACAGGAGGCCTGAAGCGATAGTCTCTTCCAGTATCTTCTGTCGTGACGCGGCATCATCGAGTTCTTCGGGAAAATCCTGGTAAGCATACAATACGGTTCGTTTATCCCACTCGCCGATACCTACCCCGTAGGCATCTGAAAGATCAAGGCTGTTCATCCGCATCAAACCGGATAAGCGGGAAAGGGTAGTCCATTACAGAGGACCGGTTATCAACACTGGCTGCGAAGTTATGTTCAAAACCCAGTGTGTGCCCAACCTCGTGTGCGGACAATTGGCGGATACGTGCCAACGACATTTCCAGCATGGTCTCGGGTACCTCACCCTGTTTATAAGGCGCCAACAGGCCTTCGGCTATCAGGTAATCCTGCCGTACACGCAAGGAACCAAGGGTGACATGACCCTTCAATATCTCGCCGGTGCGCGGGTCGAGTATTGAAGAACCATAAGACCATCCACGCGTGGAGCGGTGGACCCATTGAATGACGTTGTAGCGGACATCCATCGGATCAACATCCTCAGGTAACAGTTTGACCTGGAACGCGTTTTTGTAGCCGGCGGCTTCAAAAGCCTGGTTCCACCAACTGGCGCCTTCCATCAATGCGGAACGTATCGGCTCCGGCGCACCCGGGTCAAGGTAGTAAATGATCGGTTCAACGGCCTCGCTGACATCTGCTTGCGGGTCTTGCTTTTGCAGGCGGTGACGTCTGCCATAAAGCACCTGGATGGGGTCGCCGATCGGCACTGCATAATCCACAAAACCATTACCCCTGGGAGAGCCGATGATGCCCATTCTCGCGTCATAAGGAAGCGGTTTATAGTTGTCATCCGGCAAGCGGATGAAGGAGTGGTGCAGGTGGACGGTGACAGAATTCGTGTCGGGAACTACCGTGGAAAGTATGTTACTGGCGGGTTTGCCCTTGTCATCGAATTTCTGTTCCCCGGTATAACTGACAATGGCTTCCACTTCCGTGTTGTCCGGGAATGCCCTCGTACGTGGTAGGAAAATAGCCGAACGGCTGGGGTCAACTGTGTAGCTACCCTGTTGCGCCCGGCTAAGCCGTGTTGATATGTTATGCGCATCGCGCAAGAAAAATTCCGTAGCGTCAACAATCACAGAATCACCCGTTTGTGCAACGATCGCAAAGCCCCAGACGACCGAGCGGGCAAATGAACTTTCAACCGCAGATTTTTCAGCCTCATCATGGCTAATGGCCCGGTAATCCGTGTTCTTTTCGATCAACAACACCTTGGGCCCGGAACGGTAGAATTCGACCAACCGGGTTGCACCCAGTTGTCCCCGATCAAGACCCAGGTCATTCGATCCTATACCACGGGGCATCGATGACTGGTAAATGAACTCGGCACCCGGGTTATCGATCTGTAACAGGAGTTGGCCTTTCTCCTGATCCCAGTAAAGATCAAAATAACCATCCATATGATCCAGGTCTTTGACCTTTTCCTTGATGCTGCTGATCGCACCTTCGGCTTTGTTCGCCGCTTTGGCAGCTACAATTTGAGGGATTGCCAGAAGAATGAAACAGGCGAAAAACCCATACTTAATTTGATGCATGGTTATCCAGTCAGTTAGAAAATAATTTTTATTGCGCATATATTATCCGAAAGGGGCAGCCAGGGGTTTATAGGAAATCCAGTTGTGTGGGTTCGCAGTTTATTAGCGGGACCGTATTGAAGGCGCTTAGTTTGAAGGTTTGATTTGCCGAGTTGACGGCCACCGCGATCCGGTAGCGTCCGCCCCGGGATATACGCCAGAAATGCCAGCTTGCTGCATCATCATCCAGGTCTGGGTGGGTCTCAAAGGCATTAAGACGGTCGGCCTCAAATCGAAAACTGAACTTGTCCAGCGGAATGGCCAGGCCCAAACCACGCGCCTTGATATAGGACTCCTTGAGTGTCCAGTAGTCGAAAAAGCGCAGCTGTTGCTGATCAACGGGCAGGCGTGCCATGTCTGCCGTTTCCGCGGCCGAAAAGTAGCTTGAAAGACTCTCGAAGCTGGTACTTGTGGACCTTTTCGCATCTTCAACATCCACACCAATATCGTGGCGCCTTGTTATTCCACACATGATCAGGCCTTCGCAGTGTGAAATGTTGAATTGGACCGGACCTGCATTTTCCGGAAAATTTATCTCCGGCTTTCCATAGGCATTTTTGCCAAAATGCCAGTCAGTGGGCTCAACCTGGAAATAGCTTGAGAGACAGGTGCGTACCAGTGCGCGTGTAACGAGAAACTGGTGACGGTGGCGGGTGTAAACAAACCGTGACATCTGTGTTCGTTCTTCATCCGTCAACAATGTTGCATAACGTTTTAACAGTTCGGGGTCTGAAATTTTCTCAGGGTATGAAAAGTAGAGGTGAATATGGTTGCCTGGCAGTTCCATTTCAGTTCCGCTTCAGGCTACAAAATCTGTTTTTGCTGTATTCCACTAGTGGTTGTTGACAGTGCGGGCGGGAAACCTATCCCCAGCGCCGATGCATCCAGAGCCATTGTTCGGGGTATTCACGGACCCAGCCCTCAACCACGTCGGTAACAAGTTGCATGGTTCCCTTGATATCCACATCGCCGTTTTCATCACGTGGCAGAATGAGTTCGTCGGTAATTTCAAGCCGGAAACGGCCATTGGGTAAACGTATGGTGCGTGCACCGTGAACCGGGCAATTGTAACGCCGTGCCAACTTGGCCAGCAGAGGATTGGTTTTGGCGTCTTTTCCAAAAAAAGGGATATTGATACCGCGGCGAAACTTCTGATCCACCAACAGGCCGACATGGTCACCGCGTTCAAGTGCGCTCATCAACTGGAATGACGCACCCGCACCCGAAGCAACCAGGTTTTTGCCATATTCCTTGCGTGCGTCCGCAACCTTGGAGGCCGCATGCGGGTTATTCGGGCGACGGTACATGGATTGAATTTCCAGGCCGAACCTTGATGAAACCAGGGGAAGTAACTCAAAATTTGCAATATGGCCGGTGAATAGTATGGCGGGCAGGCCATCATCACGCAGCTTGTGAAATTGTTCGGCATTTTTGATTTCAATACGTTCTGACTCTGTATTGTCTTCGTCCAGATCGAAAATTTCATCCAGGTAGATGTATTCAATCAAGCTGCGGGCCATTTGCGCCCAGTTGTCGCTGGCAAGTTTCTCACGTTCCCCGATGCTCTTTTCAGGGAAGGCGATCGCCAGGTTATCCATGACCACCTTGTGACGCCAGATTTTGGGACCGAGCCAGCGGGCAAAGCTTTCGAACATCCGGGCTGCGTATTTGAGCGGTACCAGGCGAATGAGCCACAGGCACAACGAAACCAGCTGAGCGACAGTCCAGTTACGGATACCGATCAGAAATTGCGCAACCCGGTAACGTAAAGGCAGTTTCATCGGGTAGTCTCAGTGAGCCCTAAATGACGACGATAATTTTGCCGAACACCTGGCGGTTTTCGAGGCGCTCCAACCCTTTTCCGATATCTTCCATTGGTATCTCGAGGTCGACTATGGGTTTGACCGTACCTTCCGCCAATTTATCAAGCGCATTCCTGATGTTACGCAGATTGCAGCCAAAACTGCCGATCAGGCGCAATTGCCGTTGAAAAAGCTGAAACAGGTTGATTTCGGCCTTGATACCCGTCGTCGAACCACAGGTCACCAGGCGTCCACCGATCTTCATCGAAAACATGCTGCCTTCCCATGTATCAACACCTACGTGTTCGAAAACAACGTCAACACCTTGTTTTTTAGTCAGTTTTCTCAAGCGGCCTTCAAAGCGGTCGGTCTGGTAATTGATGGCATGATCAGCACCCAGGTCAAGCGCCTGCTGGGCTTTTTCGTCGTTACCAACGGTTGTGTAAACGGTGCAACCGATCGCCTTGGCAAGCTGGATTGCAGCTGTGCCGATGCCACTGCCGCCAGCGTGAACCAGGATGCTTTCACCCGGTTGAAGCTTGGCATTGTCGAACAGCATGTGCTCAACCGTGCCAAAAGTGATCGGTGTACAGGCTGCTGCAACCGGATCAAGACCCTCGGCGGCCGGAACAAAAAGACGTGCCGGGAAATTCATCATTTCCTGGGCGAATCCGTCGATATGAAAACCGAAAACGCCGTTGACGTTCTCGCAGAAATTGTCACGGCCCTCAACGCAGGGTTTACAGGTGCCACAGGTATTGGCCCCGTAAAGTGCACCAATTTGGCCGACTTTCAGATCAGTGACATTTTTTCCGACTGCAATGATTTCACCGGATGCTTCTGCGCCCACGGTGATGGGCAGTTGGCGTTTGGCAAATGCCATGCCACGCCAACCCCAGACATCGATATGGTTAAGTGCAACGGCACAAATTCGTACCTGGATTTCATCATCACCTGGCGGTGGCGGTGCGTCGACCTCGGTTACTCTCAGGTCGCGCTCTCCATAGTTTCTAAGTGCTTTCATATGTCAGTTTACCGATAATTAAAGGGTGGGTTTTCAGCGTTGTATCAACAGGCCGGCAGTCAGGCCGCCATCAATTGGAATGATGCTTCCGGTGATATAACCTGCAAGCGGTGAAAACAAAAAGCTTGTTAGTGCACCAACCTCTTCGGGTTGCGCAAAACGGCGCAGGGGAATCTGGCTTTCCAGTTTCTCGCGATAGGAGGCATATGGCGCCAACAGTTCAGTATCGACATAGCCCGGTGCAATATAGTTGGCCGTAACACCTTTACGGGCCATTTCAACAGCCAATGTCCTGATATAGCTCAGCATCGCACCCTTGCTCGCAGCATAAATAGCATTTCCTGAAACGGCTAACTGTGAGGTTACCGAGCCCATTGCAATAATTCGTCCGCATTTAGCCCGCATCAGTGGTCTTGCTGCGGTGCCGGCCAGACGGGTCATCGCCCAGAAATTTAGTTGAAAAAGCGCCTCTGCCTTATCCTGATCGGCAAGTGCAGCGAGGGTGTCGTAAGAGCCGCCAGCGTTGTAAACCAGGCCATAAAGTGAATTGGTTTCGCCAATAATGTTGGCAAACTCATCCACCTGGTCCCGGTCGGACAAATCAACCTGGTAAATGGTGATGGTTTGCTCCGGATATTCGGACTGAAGATCTTTGCGGGCCTGTTCTGCTTCGTTGGCTGAGCCACGGTATGAAAACGACACATCGTAACCATCCGCAGCCAGTGCCTTTACGATACCAAGCCCGATACCCTTGGCGCCACCGGCAACAAATACTGTTTTTCCGTTTGCTGGATTGGGCATACGATGTTCTCCTAAGCAGGCTCTGCCGAGAAAATCAGGCAGACATTCTGGCCGCCAAAACCAAATGAATTGGACATTACGGAATTAACGGTCTTGATCCTTTTTTCATTGGGCACGACATCCATCAGGATATTGGGGTCCTGTTCATTGCAATTGATGGTGGGAGGGATTACACCGTGCTGTATCGTTAACAAAGAGATGGCAGCCTCAATGGTGCCTGCGGCACTCAATGTATGACCGATCATGGATTTGTTGGAACTGATAGGTGTGTTTTTCAGTTCGTCGCCGAGCGCTGCCGACAGAGCCAGGTACTCCATCTTGTCATTTTCCGGGGTGCTGGTACCGTGCGCATTGATGCAGTCAATTTCAGCCGGTGACATACCGGCATCAGCCATAGAGCGCGTGATCGTATCAATAATTGCCGAACCATCAGGTGTGGAACGGGTACGGTGAAATGTATCAGCACGCTCACCGGCGCCACGGACAACGCCGAGAATTTTTGCCCCGCGGGCCTTTGCCCCTTCATAGGACTCCAGAACGAGGGTCGCTGAGCCTTCGGCCATGACAAAACCATCGCGGGTTTTTGAAAACGGTTTAGACGCGCCCTGCGGGTCATCGTTCTGCGTTGAGAGGGCCGAGAGCAGGTTGAAACGCACCACCATTTCCTCGCAAATTCCGCCATCGGTTCCGACACAAAGAGCTGCATCGGTATCACCGCGACGTATCGCTTCAACACCAAGTTGTACAGATGTCGCACCCGAAGCACAGGCGGTTGTCAGTGAAATGGGCTGGCCTTTCGTACCGAATTCGTCCGCCAGGTGCTCAGCGATACTAATAAATTGAAAGAGCTTGAAATAACGGGAAAAATCACCCGCCCTGACATTCTTCAAGAGACGGTCATAACCGTTACTGTCAGCACCGGCCTGGCCGCTGTAAACAACCATCCGTTGGTCCCAGTTTGTTTCCGCAGGTGAATTTGCTACGAACAATGGACCCGGAAAAGAACCTCGTGAACCGATGCCTGACTGTTCAATGGCCTCGGCAGCTGATTGTTTTGGCGAGTCCGATCGAGTGGATCGGAGCGCAATAACGGCTATCACCTTTCCAGTCGATTGTGCCGGCAATCTGGGTGCGAAGTCCCTCGGTTGGGAAACGGCTTATCTTGCGCACACCGGAAACGCCTGCGGTCAGGTTTTTCCAGTTATCCTCTTTGCCTTCACCAACAGACGTAACAATGCCGATACCAGTCACTACAACGACCGGACGACCCTTGTGATCTTTTGCAGAATGACCCATGTTATTTATCTCCCCGCAATGGCGCGTCGGGCCTCTCGACCAATGCCAGGCTCTCGCCCCGCCAATGGCCCCAGGTGCTTATCAGGACGCTTTGAGGTGCACCGGAAAAAGTCTTCTCAACACCGGAGTCATCAAAAGGATCAAAAAATGCGCCTTTTGAAATAGCCAGTGATGCCAAAATGACATTGAGGGGTAGTTGAGCTTCCAGCGTGTTGCCAAGCACGGTTGTCACACCACGTACAGCCGGGTCGATACCATGTTCTGACAGGCCGGTTAAAAAGTCGCGCTCCTCCTTGAGTTGCGGTTGCACGCCACAACAACCCGACAATACGGGTAGTGGTCCCTTCGGAACCTGATCGCTGATTTGTTCGAATAAGCGGTCTGCGACCTGGCGGGCAGCACCGGGTTGCCTGTTGCAACGATCAGATACGACCTTATTAATGCGTGCATACGGCTTGGCACCGCGTGCTTCAGCGTGTTTGCGTGATTCAAGAATAAGAAATGCGCCTGCGCTGCCCATGTTCATTCCGCCTGCTGTATCTTCGCGTGACCATACCGAGCCGTGCTCACCCTGCCAGAGTGTATGACCAAACTCCATCAGCATGCTCATGTCGGCACGCTCGGCAATGTAGGCACCACCAACAAGAAAAACGTCTCCTTGCCCGTGCTGAATCTGTGCGACTGCCGTCTCGACGGCAGATACACCGGCAGATTCCTCGCCCATAAACGTACGCGAAGAGTCGGTGACGCCATGAACGATGGAAATATTGCCAGCCATCAGGTTTGACAGCTGTGCCAGGAACAGGGTGGGACGTAATTCACTGTTCAGCGAGGCATTCAGTATCGGACCTGGGTTTTCGACGCCGTCGATCTGTTCCATGATCACAGTATCGACATCCAGATCCCGTTCACCACCACCGGCAGCGACAATCATATTGGTCGCAGCTAGCAGTCCGGGCTCGTGTGCGATACCGGCATCGTCCAGTGCCAGGCCAGCGGTATAAACGCCGAGGTGTTGCCATGGACCCATCTGGCGCTGGTCGCTTTTCTTTGGGATCTGGGTGCCAACCTCAATATCGACGATCGGGTGAACCAGGTAAGGTGCCTGATTCCCTGTATCGACAGACGGAACGGGCACCTGGCCTGTAGTCAATTGCTCCCAGTGCGTATCAAGTCCTTCGCCCAAAGAGCTTACAAGTCCGATCCCAGTGATCCAGACTTCTGTTTTTTCAATACTCATTTTATCACCCGGTTGATGAAAGGCTTATTTGGCTATACCGATCAAGCATATTGTTTTTCAGGGTATCGTTTGGAAACGGCATGATGCGGAACATCAATTTACTATCGCAGATCTTCTTGCCGTCACGTGAGATGCTTGCCCTGGTTGCAGCAAACCCGGAACCGTCATGTTCCAGTTCCGCCTCGACACGAAGAACATCTCCGGGTTCAACAAACGTCCGCATTTTGGCGCTGGTCACATTCGCCAGGAACGGCATCTTCTCAAATTTCATACGGGATAGAAGCATAAAGCCGGAAGCCTGCGCCATTGTTTCGATAAGTAGCACACCCGGGACCAAAGGCGACCCGGGGAAGTGTCCCTCGAAAACAGTGCTTTCCATCGGCACATCTGCACGCGCGACAATCTTACCGTTGTCCGGATCAAGATCCTCGACAACGTCGATCATCTGGAAATATTCGAGTAGCATGAAGTGACTTTTTGCTTATGCTTCTTTGGCTGCAATGAGTTCGTCAATCCGGGCACATAATTTGCTCAGGATAAAGTACTCATCGACGTCTGCCTTGTTCTCGTTTAACTCTTCAGTCCATTTTTCCAGTGGAATTTTGATACCGAAATTCTTGTCGATGGCGAAAGCAATATCCAGAAAGTCCAGGCTGTCGATACCAAGGTCGGTGAAAGCATTTTTTTCTGGTGTGATTTCTTCCAGTGGAATGTCGCTGGTTTCAGAAATGATCTCAGCTACTGCTTCAAATGTTGTCGCCATTTTAATTACCTGTTTAAGTGTTAATTTATCGGGTGCCATCATAACGTGGCGTCATGTACCGTTTCAACGGTACAATCCTGTTACACGTATATGGCGATAGGTCGTAAGATTTTAAACCTTAAGTGGCGTATTGTATTGCCTAAACAGGACATCGGCTATACATTTACCAGAGCAATTATCGTTGATTTTTGGATTAGTAAGGGAGACATCCATGGCAAGTGTCGATATTGAGTCCGGTTTGACGGCTTTCTTTGAGCAGGATCACCGCGATTGTGATGCACGCTGGGTGGATGTTGAAGAACTTCTCGACACCCAGGATGTTGATGCAGCGCGTCCGGCCTGGCGGAAATTCGATGCCGGTTTGCGCCGGCATATCGCCATGGAAGAAGAAGTCATGTTCCCGGCGCTTGAATCAGCGGCTAGTATGGGCGGAGGTGGCCCGACTGCTGTGATGCGGATGGAACATCAAGCAGATGATCGGGCTTCTCGATCAGATTGACGCAGCGATGGAATCCGGTGACGCCGAACAGGCCCTGGATATCGGTGATACGCTGCTGATGTTGATCCAACAGCACACCATCAAGGAAGAGGGCACGCTTTACCCGATGGCCGAGAATTTGCTGGCCGGGAACTGGCCCAACCTGGCTAAACTCCTCGAAGAGTACTGAATTACTGGCCTTACTCGAATGAGTATAAGGCGACTTGTTTCACATTCGAGATAGCTCACTCCAATCAAACGGATGAGTTCAATGCTATCTTATTGTTGATTGTGTCTGGATATACCAGTTGAAATCTTCTATCTGCAAGGTTGGGGGCGCTGGGACGGGCACTGCTGCGCATCCCTGCGCCCGCGGCATACCGTTCATCCTGAACATAACACCACATCACCTTGGCTTCCCGACTGATCACGAGTTATTGATCTGCCAACAGGAATAATACACAATCAATTATGAAAAAATCACTCAAACTCAACTTTCCACGTATTGTCCTTCTCACTTTGTTGATCTGCATTGCACCAATAGCTGGTGCATTTGATGCCGATCATCTGTCAGCGTTTACCGAAAGGGGGATGGAGCTTTGGCACGTGCCGGGTATGTCGGTCGCCGTGGTAACGAAGGATGAAGTTCTCTTTCAGAAGGGCTTTGGTAAAACAGCCATTGAAGACGGAAAGGCGGTTGATGAACACACCTTGTTCGCGATTGCCTCAACCACCAAGGCGATGGTCGTGGCTGGTATCCTGATGCTGGTCGATGAAGAAAAACTGTCACTTGATGATCCAATCATCAAGCATATTCCCGAGTTGCACTTTGAAAACCCGATGCTCACCCAGCAGTTAAGGGTTCGGGATTTGTTGGCGCATCGCACCGGTTTGCCGTCAACCGACTACTGGTCATTTTTGCAAAACATGCCATTGGAAGAGCAAATTTCACGATTGCGTAACGTTCCAAACCAGGCACCGGTCCGTACCCGCCTGATCTATCAGAACACCATGTTCGAAATTGCCGGTCTGCTGATCGAACGACTCAGTGGCCAGCGCTGGCATGACTATCTGACAGAGCGCTTGTGGCACCCCATTGGTATGCAGGAAACCTATGGTGAACGTGCACAGACCGGTGACGGGCAAAGCCATGTTATGCCTTACCAGTATCATGAAGACCGTCTCGTTCTCGCCGATTGGGACTTTCCTGCCGATTTTGCCGATGCCGCCGGTTCGGTATGGTCTTCCATCCACGATATGAGTCTATGGGCACAGTTCCTGTTGCGGGATGGTGTCACCAGCAATGGTGAGCGCTTGATTTCAGAGACGGGTATGCAACAGATGTTTGAACCACAGCAGCTTGCCAGTCCCGCTGATTTCTACCCGACGATTGAACTCACAAAGCCCAACTGGCGTAGTTATGGCCTGGCCTGGTTTCAACAGGATTTTCAGGGCCGGAAGATCGATTTTCATACAGGTAGTTTGTCCGGGTTAATTGCGATTATCGGATTGGATCGGGCAAATGATAAGGCCGTGATCGTGCTTGGTAACCGGGACCATGCCGAGATGCGTCATGCCCTGATGTGGGATGTGATGGATAACACCCAGGGTGACAAACGTCGCGACTGGAACCAGGAGGTTTTTGATCTGTATGCAACGAATGCAGATGAGGGTAAGAAAAACTGGGAAGAAACGCAGAAAAAACGGCTCAAGAATACAAAACCAGGTTTGCCATTGGCTGCCTATGCAGGAACCTATGGTAATTCCTCTTTTGGTGATATCCAGATAGTCGCTTCCGGTTCTGATATGACACTCAAGACCACGTTGATCGACTTCGAGATGAGCCATTGGCATCTTGATACTTTCCTTGTGGAGCACGAAACCTGGGACATGCACGAGTTTGCCACTTTTAATATCGACCCGGAGGGCAACATTACATCGGTCAATGCCATCGGTCAGACGTTTGAGCGTGCGCCTGTGGAGTGACCTTTCCACTGATATCCCCGGATCGGGATTTTGCATTGTGGGCGGTGCATTACGGTGTCGGGCTGGCGCGGCTGCTGGTATAGATAGTCAGGCCATACCCCCGGCCATCCCCCTGGCCAGATCATTTTTCAGATCCTCGATGTCTTCGAGTCCGACAGCTATCCGTATCAATCCATCAACAATACCGGATTCCTCACGTTGCTGGACCGTTAGCCGGTTGTGGGTGGTGCTGGCCGGGTGAGTAATGGTGGATTTGGTATCGCCGAGATTGGCGGTGATTGAAATTAAACGGGTGGCATCAATCAACTTCCAACCTGCCTGTTTGCCGCCCTCGAGCTCAAACGACAATAAGCCCCCGTAGCCCGACTGCTGCCGGCGTGCCAATTGATGTTGGCCATGGCTTTCAAGCCCGGGATAGAAAACACGTTTCACCACGGCCTGTTGTTCAAGCCATTGGGCCAGTGCCAGCGCGTTTGCGCTATGCGCTTTCATCCGCAGGCTCAATGTTTCAAGACCTTTCAAAAACACCCAGGCGTTGAACGGGCTCATGGCCGGGCCCGCCGTTCTGAGAAAGCCAAATACTTTTTCTCCGACAAGTTCTTTCGGGCCGACCACCGCACCGCCTACGCAACGACCCTGACCATCAAGAAACTTGGTGGCCGAATGGATCACGATATCTGCACCGAGTCCGATGGGTTGTTGCAGGGCAGGGGTACAAAAGCAGTTGTCCACGACCAGCAGGATATCGTTGTGATGAGCGAGTTCTGCCAACTGCTTGATATCCGCCAGCTCGGTCAGTGGGTTGGATGGGGTTTCCATGAACATCAATCGGGTTTCAGGACGAATCGCACCAGCCCAGTCATCGATATCGGTTAAATTGACAAAGGTGGTTTCAATACCCAGTTTTGCCAGGAAGTTGGTGAACAGCATGGTTGTTGAACCAAAAATACTACGTGATGAAACAATATGGTCTCCGCTTTTCAGCAGCGCAAGACAGGTCGACAATATCGCTGACATGCCGGAAGCCGTGGCCACGCAGGACTCAGCCCCTTCCATGGCGGCCAGGCGTTGTTCGAAGGTTCTTACCGTCGGATTGGTAAAACGTGAATAGATATTGCCCGGTTGTTCATCAGAAAAACGGGCGGCGGCCTCTGCTGCAGAGGCAAATACATAACTTGAGGTCGTAAAAACAGGTTCGCAATGTTCACCTTCAGCCGTGCGTACCTGTCCGGCCCTGACTGCCAGGGTGTCAAATTTGTAGTCGTCTTCAAAATCCGGCATGTGGTGAGCATCCATTTGTCGAGTAGCGGGTTTAGCTGTCCAATAAAGCGCTGCGAACCTACAATATGCATTAAGCATTTACATGAACGCAAGGAATACGGGTTAATGAAAATCGTCGCAGACTTGAGCCTCTACCCGCTAAAAGACGGGCCGATTCCCAACATCATTGAATTTATCAAGGAATTGCAGATTCAGGATGGTATTGAGATTGTCACCAACCAGCTTGGCACCCAGTTGCGTGGTGAGTTTGAGGCAGTGACAGGCGCCATCAACCATTGCATGCGCAAGGCCATGGAATCCCCCAATACGGTGGTCCTGGTTGTGAAATACCTGAACATTGATGTCGAACTCAAAAGAGAGCCCAGCCTGACGCCACCGAACGGCGCATGAGGGCGGGGTTGTTACGAACCGGAACCAGGCTGATTTCAGGTTACTATTCCGTGCTTGACTGCGTATTGAATCAGTTCTGAATTGGTCTCGACATCAAGGGTTTCCATTATCTGGTACTTATGGAAAGCGACTGTCCGTGGTGTGATATTCAGGATGGCGGCGACCTTCTTCATGGTATGGCCTTCCGCAAGTAATTGCAGAACCTCTCGTTGGCGCAGAGAAAGATCTCCATGTACTTTTTGAACGCCGGGATTGTTGATTAATGTAGTCGGCCCTGCTTTTAGCGAGTTTGGCTGACACATAATTTTTCGAGTTCAGGACAAGCTCAATGGCCTCAAACAGTTCGGATGCTGCTGAACTTTTGAGCAGATAACCATCTGCGCCGATTCGGAAAGCCTCGGTGACCATGTCCGGATCTTCATTTACGGTCAAAAATACAAGCTTGACGTCAGGTAGAATCTTTTTGAGCTTCTCACCTGCATCGAAACCATTCAAGTTGGGCATGGCGATATCCATCAAGACCAGGTCGGGCGCCAGTTTTGATACCATTTTCAACATTTTTCGGCCATCCGTCGCCGTGCCTACCACCTCGTATTTCGGCTCAAGCAGATTACTTAACGCGTCCAAAAGTAGTGTGTGATCATCAGCTAAAAAGATGCGTGCACGCATTGCTATAATTTCCCTATTGTCGCCCGGCACTCGCTATACTATGCCATCTTGAGACAGTGACTGCACTACTAATACCTCAAATGCGGGATTGAGCCAAAACCTGTCAATTAACTGATTCAGCGTCTATAGTCCTGTTTCAGGTATCCGGTACACAGTAAAAAGACCAGTATGAATTCCGTAAAACACCCCCCTGATAATCCGAAGCCAGCCTTGGGTCATATCCTTGTCGCCGAAGATGACATAGTCTCCCAGATGGTGGTGAAAAAGATGCTCAATGAAGCCGGTTACACGATGGACCTGGTAGTCGACGGTCTGGAGGTAATCAAGGCGCTGGAGTCAAGGCATTACGACCTGATCCTGATGGATTGTCTGATGCCCCGGATGAATGGTTTTGACGCCACCCGCGCGGTCCGAAGTGCCGATTCCACGCGGATTAATCCAGAGATCCCTGTTATTGCGATGACAGGCTTGAAGGATGTAGTGGACCAACAACGTTGCCTTGACGCCGGAATGCAAAGCGTGATTAACAAACCGTTCAATTTGCAGACACTGATCCCGGTGATACAACAGTTCCTGGCCGGAAATGCAAATACAGAATCTGCTTTCAGATCACGATGAAATACAGACACAAGCTATCCGCGACGATGGCTTTCTGGATAGCGTGATTGATGAGTTTCTGCAACAGGTACCAGAAGTCATCGGAGACTTACAACAGGCGGTCGATCGAGGTGATACAGTCAAACTCCGCAATGTTGCCCACCGATTCAGAGGGGCAACGGATATCCTGGACGCGTCAGGGCTGTCCGCCCGCTCAAGGGTTTTGGAACAAGCCGCAAAAAACGGGAATTTTCAGCTCGCCGCAACCTACGCGGCAGAACTGATTGAGGAGTTGAAAAAGCTGAGTTCTCTATCAAGAGAATAGCGGTCTGACCAGGCAGAACATTATCGCCATTCAAATCACTCACGATTTTTGACATAACGCTGTACGAGTTTGAGCAGCAATCTAGCTATCAATGGAAATGAAGCGAGCAGGCACAAAGCCAGAATCAGATCGGGTGTGAACACCTCGGCGAAGCTAAAACTTTCTATATCACCCAGTTCGTCGCCGGTATAAGTGAGTATCAACAATACCGGCATCATGCCGAGGAATGTTGCAAGCATGAATATGGGTACCCGCATCGAAGTCAGACCCATGATCAGGTTCAGTAAACCGAATGGGATAACCGGTATCATTCTCAGGCCAAACAGATAAAAGGCACCTTCTTTTTCGATACCCTTGTTAACTATCTCGACCTGACCGGTAAACCTTCTTTTGACCAGGTCATAGAAAAGGTAGCGTGTGCTGTAAAGCGCAACCGTTCCGCCCAGCGTGGTGGCAGCAAGTGACAGCGAAAAGCCGATCAACGTGCCGAAGACGATACCACCGGCCAGCGTTAGAACAGCGGTAACGGGCAGCGAGCAACTGGTCGCAACAAGAAAAACCGTAAAGAAAATAGCAGCGGTTGAAACAGGTGATCTTTCAAATAGATCCTGATACAGGTCGATACTGAAGTACTTTTCACCACCACCGACAAAATAGAGGATGATAATGGTGGCAATAAACAGGGCCAGTGCTAGTTTTTTTACCGGCATACTGCTATTGCTCCTTCGATGTGACCATTGTGAGTTCAGCGCTCCCGTGGGTTTCTGCAGCAAGGCGCAGTGCGCGGTGAAGGAGCACTAACCCAGGCTTCCATGCGAACGGCTTTGAGCCCGTCGATACGGCAGGTAGTATAAGAAGTATAAAAGGCCATTGCCATGAAATCCGAGCGACATTTCGACATCCTCGTCGGACGCGTGCCGTTTAAAATTAGACTCCCATTGTGAGCGCGTTTCCAACATAATGTGTGCTGTCTTCAATGGAAAAAATCAATTTATGTCCGTGGTGTGGAGTTGTAACGAGTGGGATCAATTGGAGGAGGTTATTGTTGGCAATCCGCTAAGGGCGCGGTTCCCCACGGCTGATTTAAGCACCCGATTGGCAGAGTTCCCGGACCGTTCACTGGCGGACATACCGCAGGGTCCATTTCCCCAACAAATCATTGAAGAGACGGAAGAGGATCTGAATGCATTCGTTGAAGTTCTTCAAGCGCAGGGTGTCACGGTCAAACGTCCGGATACATGGCCACACGAGGACAAGTTCTCTACCATTCATTGGGAGTCTGAGGGCTACTACAATTATTGCCCCCGTGATGTCATGCTGGTCATCGGTGACACTATCATCGAAACACCCAACGTCATCCGTAGCCGTTACCAGGAAACCTTCAGCTATCGTTCGTTGTTGATGGACTATTTGAAGTCGGGTGCGAAATGGTACAGCGCTCCCAAACCGATGCTGTTGGACTCCCTGTTTGATGTTGATCTGAAAAAACCAACGCCACGTAACGATGAACCGGCTTTCGACGCTGCGAATGTCCTGCGGCTTGGCCGGGATTTAATCTACCTGGTCAGCGCAACGGGTAACGAACTGGGTGGGCAATGGTTACAGACCATGCTGGGTGATGAATTCCGGGTTCACTTTCTCAAGGATGTCTACTATGGCAGCCACATTGATTCAACATTCGTGGCATTGCGCCCGGGACTGGTACTCTGCAGTCCAGCCCGCATCAACGACGATACCCTGCCGGGAATTCTAAAGCAGTGGGAGGTCATTTACAGCCCACCGATGGAGAATACAGGCGGGTTCGATGCTGACTATCTTTCCAAGAGCATCGGCAGCAAGTGGATTGATATGAACCTGTTCAGTATCAATCCGAACCTGGTGGTGGTCGATCGGGATCAGACAGCGTTGATCAATCTTCTCGAAAAACACGGTCTTGATGTGATCCCTTTGAAATTGCGACATTCAAAAATGTTGGGTGGCGGCTACCATTGCGTGACGCTGGATACCCGTCGAAAAGGTACACTTGAGCGATATTTCGATTGAACACTCTGCTTTCGTTATACTCAAGCGAGAGGCTAATCGGGGTTTGAACATAGCCCCAAGAGGGCTTAGACCGCGACCACGTGAATAAACTTCATGGCAGCAATCATCTTAACTTCCGTCTTTATGGCCTTTCTTGTATTGGCCTTTGCTGCGTGGAGACGCTACCTCTGGGCGGCAAGGAAAAAACCTGACGAGACGGAAGATAACTGCCCATACAGCCTGACTGAAGTATTTAGTGACCGGCACTTCATCAATGTTCCACACCAGGAAGGTGCACAATGGCTAACAGATATTTTTAGCCGCTCCGCCAGGAAGTTTCCAGATCACACCGCACTGCAGATTCCTCACACGGGCGAATCGCTGACCTACGCCGAACTTGATGCCCGGGCCGAAACGATGGCTGCGGCCCTGTCGCCATTCCTGACCGGTCCTGACCAGGTTGTAGCCGTGGCCATGTCACAGGACAACTGGCAAATCGTCGCCGCTCACCTCGGCATTCTCAAGGCCGGCGGCACCCTGATGTTTCTCGACACCAGCTTACCCGAAGCGCTGATCACCCACATGCTCAACGATGCACAACCGGTGGTTGTTCTCACGCGTGGTCAGGACAGCTTTCGCGACCTGCCAACGCTGGATGTACTGGCATTGCCTGAAGACATGCCCCGAAGGCTTTTGCCATCCTGGCTGGATGATCCCGGACAAAGGCTGGCAACGCTCTTCTACACGAGTGGAACGACAGGTATGCCCAAGGGTGTGGAGAGCCCGCATGCTGGTTATGTGAACCTGGCACTGAGCTACGCCGATTATCTTGATCTCATTCCGGGTATGGATGCGACCTCGCTGACATCGTCGCTCGGATACGATGGCAGCATCTCCGAAATGTACAGCGCGTGGGTATCCGGTTGTGCGGTGGTCATGTTAACCAAAGACGAGGTCCGCTCAGGTCCTGACCTGGTCCCCGTGTTTCGTGAAGCCGAGGTCACGGTGCTCTTCTGTCCTCCGGTGATGCTGACCACACTTACTCACACACCGGAAGTGGATTTACCTTATCCAGTGTGTCGATACATTGTACCGGCAGGTGAAGCGTTCCCCGCCGCGCTCGTAGAGCCCTGGACCCGTGCCAGGCGGCAGGTCATTAATACTTATGGGCCAACAGAGGCGAGCACCGACACCAGTCGGCAGAGCTTGCGTCCGGGTGAGCCCGTTACTATCGGTTCGCCGTTGGCCAATGTCACCTACGTGATACTTGAGATCGACAAGCTTACGCCACTGCCGCATGGCGAGGCCGGTGAGCTCTGTATCGGTGGTGTGCATGTTGGTCGTGGCTACCGTAACCTGCCAGAGCAAACCTCCGCAAAGTTCATCAAGCATCCGCAGTTTGGCCGACTCTATCGCACTGGCGATAAATGTAAGATTGACGCTCTCACACAACGCGTACACTTCCTAGGCCGTATCGATACACAGCTCAAGGTTCGGGGACACCGTGTTGAAGTCCAGGCCGTTGAGGACATTCTGCAGACTCAGGTTCATGAGGTTGAGGCTGCTGTGCTTGATTATCAAAACCGTGAACTGGTCGCATTTGTCGTCGCGCCTATGATCTCAGATTCAAACATCCATGGTGCCGTCCCGGCCCCTGAGGAGTGGGCCGCCCGAACCACGGAAATTCTTGCGAGGCAACTGCCATCTCCATCGGTTCCTTCACGAATTTTTCTGGTCGATAATTTTGTCATGAAACCCCTGTCAGGGAAGATTGACCGGGAACACTTACCCAACCTGTCCGGGCTATTGAAGCGTGCAGAGGGGGATGCAGAGGATAACTATCACCCAATTCAAAGCAGCTATCAGGACAAAGGGCAGGGCCTGGTGCCTGAAGTCAGAGCAGCCATCGAGCCAGGTGATGAGGAGGTGTTAGTTATCTGTCGACAGGTATTCGACACCCCACTGGGCTGGGATGATGTGTTTGCGGATAATGGCGGGCATTCGATCGTGATTGCCCAACTCGCTCAGCGGCTACAGGCTGCCGGGTGGCAGGTGCCGGTGCGGGCGCTTCTAAGTGATTGTGATACTGCACGTAAGATAGTCAATCGTCCAAGAGGGACGCAATCAACGACTGATTCATCTGCGACCAGTGCTCACTTTGGGCAACATGATGACCAACGTGATGAGGTCGCAGCAAAAGTGTTATCCCCGGGATATTTCACCATACTGCAGGCGTTGTTCCTGGCATTGCTATACGCACCGCCATTGGTCGGCTTTTTGGGGCTGGTTGCCTTCTCGGAAGTTGGCGAGTTCTTTATGACCGCCTTGCTTTGGGAGTTTATAGTGGTCGGCTTCCTGATGTACCTGGTTGCCCTTGCATATCCGTTTGCGAATTTACTCTGGGTCATGTTCATCAAGCTTTGCATGGGGGGGCATATCTACAGGAATAATGTGACACCGGGTGTGTACCCCAAGTGGAGCAGGATGCACCTTCGTACCTGGTGTGTCGGGCGCCTGGAGCAGTCGGTGCTACGACCAATGGGCAGCTTTTTACGCAGTGCGCCACTCATGGCATATGTTTTGCGACGACTTGGTGCGAGTGTGGGACGTAACCTCCAATGTGCCTATGACGCAGAATTCTTCGGGCCACTGGACTTACTCTCCATCGAAGATGACGTCGCTATTCAGGCGAGGGCCTATATTCACATGTTGAGATGGGTAGGGCAGGATTTGCATATCGGTCCCGTACACCTCGGCAGCGGTTGTAAGATCGGTATGCGGTCGGGGGTTGCCAACGATGTGACGGTGGGCAGCGGTAGTTGGATCACTCCGTTCACACCTATCCTTAGAGACGTGGGCTCAAATGAATTATGGGAAGGCTCTCCAGCTAAGCTCAGTGGCCGTTGCACGGCAATGAAACGCACCACAAGCCACTGCCGGTATACGCTGCCAATCTGGTTTCTGGAAACGCTCAATATTTTCATGCAGATTTTCTTCGAATTCTGCCTTGTCGTCACACCAGCAGCCCTGGTCACCTGGTTTGCCACCAGTTTCATACCCGTCAGGGAGACGGCACAGGCGAGCGAATATTTCAAAATAACGCCGTTGCAAGAGATCGTGTGGCATATGGGTCTTTATGCGTTTCTTACTACCTGGGTCACCATAGTTCTGATCTCTATATTGGGTAGTGTCTTTCTACGCTTTACGGCAACGTCACCAGGCTTGTATTCCTCACGCGGGCTTAAAGCTGCTCTGCTGATGTATAGGATGAAAAAGCTGAATCGAATTCAACACCAGTGGACCTGGACCATCACCGGGCAGTATCTGCGTGCGCTGGCTGGTTTGCGCTTTACTCGAGTGGGTGCCTCGGAGTGCGATGTCATGTTCAACCTTGTACCGGAGGTTGCCAGTGCTGACGCCAAGGTATTCTGGTCCAATGGCTGCTTTACCAATATGCTCGATTATGGTGCTGAGCACACGAAACTAGGCCAGCTTGATATGCCATTGAACTTTTTCAGCGGTAATAACAGCGTGGCCGAGCAGGGGCGTTTACCAGCCAATTTCATGTTGGGCGTCTCGACGCCGGCAAGCGAAATACAATTCCGCCGACAAATGCAGTCACGTCCGGGTGAGCCGCTAACGGTTGCCGGCAATCCTCCACTAAAATTCGCCAGCACGGACCTTGATGCAGAAAGTGAAGCTGACAGGCTTCCGACTCTGCCACTATTCCTTGCGCGTGTCTTTCTGAACGACATTTTCAGTATCGGAATCCTGCGTATTGCCAATGTGCTTGTTTACGTAATTTTGTACAGTATGCTACTCCGATTGGGCGGACACGTTCTTGTCAGCGCGTTTATTGCTCTGGTCCTGACCGAGCTGACACTTGTCATGGCATGTGTCGTTATCAAGAAGTTCCTCGTGGGCGGTCATTGGGGCACAGATCATTCAACTCCGTTTTGGTCCTGGCGGCACTTCAGTTATTTCTTCGCGCAGGATTGTTTCTTTGCCTGGTGCAGGATTTTCCTGAGTTTTGCAGCGGGAACAGTGCTGACGAACCCTGTTTTGAGGTGGATGGGCTGTAAAATTGGTAAACGAACCATTGTCAGTTCACCGCTGCAGGCCTCTGACTGGAACGCAGTAAAATTTGGTGACGACTGTGTTGTTGCAGGGTTTCTGCAGTTCCATACCTTTGAGAATATGACCTTGAAGTTGAAATTGACCGAGATTCAGGATGGCAGCGCCGTTAACTTTGGTGCCACCGTTATGGGTGGGGCAGTTATCGGGCCGGAGACTAATCTGGAGCCATTGTGCCTGGTTTTGAAGGAGATGCACCTACAGCCAGGTACTTACGAAGGCAGCCCGGCAGAACCTGTGGATAGTTACAGATGACGGATATGTTAGCGACCGGATTAAAGCGTACCGAGGAGTCCCCAGGTTAGGCGTTGCCTGTTGTGCATGGCATATGGCGCCAACCCCAGGCTGTTCTCTGATGTGGTGTCTAAAAAGCTTTTGCCCAAGGAGCGGGCAGAATACTGCGCAGAAGAGTATGAACAGGTTCAGCAAGCATACAGAGACTTGATTGCACCTCATACTGACCCTGACCTTGCAAAGAAGGTTTTCGATAAATCATGGCTGCGGAAGGTGGACCAGGGCCGCTGGAAGTGATCCAGGTTTTGGCCCGCTGAATCGCGCTGGCGTAGAATGACCTGTTTGAAGCTCCGACCTTTACGTCTTTAGTACCTGGGCGTCATTTTGTCGCTCAAAAAAAAGGCCGTCATATTCGACGGCCTTCCAATCTAAATTAATGTGTCTTTATTCAACCATCCCACCTTCCCATAAGGAAGATTCACCACAGTTTGCAATTTTGAATAGTTCATCATCTATTTCCTGAAGCACCGATGCTTCATAAGCATCCGTAAATGCACCCCACTCAGCAAAATTAGGCGTGATTACAACAAATTTAAAATCAATGTCGGTGACTGCGGCAGCTACGGGGTGCCTGATTGCAATTTGTAGGTTTTCACCGCCTTTTAATGTTTTCGCTGCCTTAAGCCATTTGCTGGCCATGTCCATAACTTCATCTTCGGTTGCATCGCCTTCATATGTGCAGTTAAAGATCTGTATTGTTTCTGAATAAGCCGGAGCAGCAAAGACCATTAACATGGAAATAGCCATAACTCGTATCAAAGTTTTCATCTCGTGGTTCTCCTTGGGAATACAAAATATTTCATGCTACGGGTGACGAAGGGCTTATTACACCGCCCGGAATCGTACCGCTGATCAATTCGCTGACGTGTTCTATAATAAAGCAAAACAAGCACTTTTGCTTCTAAATATTATATAGATGCAAGATTCACTGACCCGCCTTCTAGACAAGGGTGCTATGGCGAACAGTTCGTCCCAAAATATTTCTGTTGTCATCATTTGTACCTTGACCTAAGGTCGCATGGCCTTCATTTCAGACGTTTATCTGATCCAGGCGTTAATTGAGTGGAAGCATTACCAAAGCACCCGCTACCACGTGAAGGAGCACTAGCACCGTTAACATGCAAATCGCAGTCTGTCCACTTTCACCGTGATCTCACTATGACTCGTTCACCTTACATTGTTGACAACACCGATTGGCTTAAAACTGCCGCGATCATCCTGGTTACGATTGGTCATTTTGGTTATTTCTTCATTGAAAACGCCGACTGGTGGAGCGTTGTTGGGCGTCTGGCGGCACCGCCGTTCTTCTTCATGATTGGGTACGCGCGGAGCCGGGTGATCCCGCTCCGTTGGATTGGGCTAGGTATTATTCTGACCTTGCTTGATAGCTGGAACAATGATTGGGACTGGATGGCGCTGAACATTCTCTTAAGCTATGTGCTCATCCGGATGGTTCGGCCGAAGGTGCAACACCTGATGAAAGCATACGGTTGGCCTGCTTTTGTGATCTTCATCGGCATACTTTTAGCCCTGCTGCCTTTAGTTTCAAATGTTTTCGATTACGGCGCAGAAGGGTGGTTGTGGGCCTTGCTCGGCTTATGCCAGCGCATGTATCTCGAACGTAGGTCGCTTATCGATGATGCTGGCACTTCCCAAAGTTCAACTGCGGCCGTCTGCACAATACCTGAGAGCATAGGGCTGATGCGTCTGCTGGCCTGTTTTGTTGCAGCGGTAGTTTACCTCTGGCAGGAGCAGATCGAATTCTCGTTTACCGATGTCCAGTTGACTGTTTTCTTTCTTGGCACCTGCCTGATGTCCTGGAGTCTGTGCCTTTTTCAACGTGCTCCGAGTCGTATCCAGCCAGCGAATTTCATAAGCAGCACTTTGCACTTCATCGGTCGGCACACACTGGAACTTTATGCGATTCCGCTTGCCGGTTTCGAGTTGGTCACAGGATTGATACCTCAACTGGCCGGATGACCAACCAGCATGCCGTTACGGACAAATATCATGCGGACATAACGCAGCGTAGCGACACGTTTTAACAGAAAAGCCCGCTAGTTTGCGGGCTTTTTTTTGTACTAAATCATGGTATCTGCCATAAAGTGAATTTAACGTGAATTCACAGGCGGATCCCAACGTTGGCGTGCCTGCAATTGCTTGTCAACGGCAGGTCCGCGCATAAGCTAACGAACTGGTCTCGCATGTGCTGATCCGCGCAGGATGGCATTCATGAAAATGACATTCAGTCCATCAAGATAGGCGCGCACATTCGGGTCCTGGGTAAAACCGATCACGTAGCCCCGGCCATTTCGCTGAGCGACGACAAACGGTTTGTAAGCCATTTGTTTCCGGTTCTGTTCCCACATGTAACCACTGGCAAGCAATTCATCTGCATTGCTGAATACCGCGACATTGACACCCTTATCCATTTTGATCGGTGTGTAAATATCGGAACCCCTGACAAGCACATTCAATGTCGGTGAGACACCTGCGCCGAGCCAGTGATCGGGATCGACGTTTGATTTGACCAGTACGCCGGCCACTGAATCGGGGTTGTCTTTCTCCGGTGTGATGAGAGCCTTATAGTCATCGCTGCTGGTCAGATACTGACCTTCAACAGTAGCTTCCTTCGACTTTTCATCGTCACTTTTGCCATTTCCATTGGATTTGACTTTCTCCTTATCCACTTCAATCACCGCGTTTTCCCTGCGGATGGAGAGCAGGTCGATCTCGGGATCGGCAAGGTAACGGTTGGCACTGCCAATACCGATCAGAACACCGCCTTTTGCAACCCAGTCCTTCAGGTTGTCGGTGCCTTTTTGACCCAGCGCTTGATCGTAGCTGCCACTCCAGCCAATTGCCGGCAGGATCAACACCTGGTAGCGGCTCAGATCCGCTTTCTTAAGCTGGTTTACGCGGATCGCTGTAACCGGGAAATCAAACTGCCGCTCGATGACAAAACGCGTGTTACCGGCGCTGTATGAAGAGGTCGGCTGATCCCAGGCGATGGCGACCCTGGGCGGGTTGAACCTGACGACGTTTTCGCTGCCAAAATTCGGTCCGTCAGTGACCCAGCTATTGTCGACCGATACCACGTCAGCCCCGGTTGTTGCCGCAAGCTCAGCGATGGTGTCCGACAGCGTATTCGCATTATCCGCCACATCGATGATCAGCGTGCCTGCCGGGTAGCGTCTGCCCGAATGTGTAAATGCCTTGTCAGAACTCTTGACGTCAAGACCCTGTCGCAACGCGTTGGTCAAGAAGCGAACGGCAGTGGCGGAACCCCATGGCACCAGGTAGGCAACCGGACCGCTTGAACCCGATACCTTGCCGGCCTGCACCAGTTCCGGTCCCTGGGTGGTGAACTTTCCGCTGATGCTGCGATTGCAGCTATCGGCACACATTCATCATCAGCGGCAGTGACCAACCGGTCACGTCGTAAATTTCATCACTCAGGTTCTTGGCGCGTCGGCGCTCCTGTTCAGCGATGAAATCTTTTTCCATTGGCACATTGGTATCCATCAGTGTGCGGATAAAGCGCTTCGCCGGCTGCGCCGTGTTAATAACATAGCTGCCGGCCTCGTAGGACTTGCCACAGGCTTCGAAGGACGAGCCTGCACGGCCAACCTCGACACCCTGGTGCACCAGCAGGCCAACCAGCTTGTTTGCGGCAGCCTGGTCAGCCTGGGTCGGCAGGATATAGGAGCGGACATTGCCAGTTTTTCCTTCTTCGATGGCGCTGGCCCGGTAATTATAAAAATCGTTAAGAAACTTCTGACGGTTTGCCACCATCGTTTCTGCCGTGCTCAGTGAGGTGACAAAGTGATTGCGGATGGTGTAAGGCAAAGGTCAGGTCCTTGCCGTCATACTGCCTGACGACCAGTCCGCGCGACGACGCCTGTTCATAGGTCATCGAAATACTGCCGAAATAGGATGGCCAACTGGCGCCGTAACCCGGGTAAAACTCGTCAAATACCTCACGTGTGTAATAGTCCAGGCCAAATGTATCAAACCAGCGGGCATTGTTTTTCCCGAAAATCTCAAGGCTTTCACGTTGGTTTGAGGCAAGGTGAGGGTTGTATGGAGTGGCGCCGGGTGCGAAAAAGTAAGTGCTGTCCGAACCCATTTCGTGCGCGTCAACAAAGGCCACCGGATACCACTCCTGCAGTAGTTTGACCCGGCCTCGGGTTTCCGGTTGTGTCATGATGAACCAATCGCGGTTCAGGTCGAAAAAGTAGTGGTTGGTGCGCCCGCCCGGCCAGGGTTCATTGTGTTCGGCGGAAATCCTGTCCGAATCCGGTACCAGCCCTTCTGCAATCTCAAAATGATGGATAAAGCGGTCACGGCCATCCGGGTTTTGCATCGGGTCAATCACCACCACCGTGTCACGCATGATATCCGCCACGCGTTTGTCACCACGCGAGGCCAGCAGGTGGTAAGCGGTTAGCATGGCAGCCTCGGTGGATGAAATCTCGTTGCCATGAACAGCATAGGAGAGCCAGGTGACGGCCGGTTGGGTCTTGATAATTTCCTGTGCCTCGCCGCGTGAGGTTTTGCGGGGATCAGCAAGGCGTTGCATATTGCTCTTGATGGTATCGATACGGGCCATGTTCTCAGCCGAAGTAACCACTGCGTAGATAAGTTCACGGCCTTCCCAGCTTTGTGCATAAGTTGCTGACCGAAATCCGCTCCGGTGCGGCTTCGGCGAGTGCTTCAAAATAACGGATGGCATCGGCATGCCAGGTGATCCGTTCACCGGGTTCGTAGCCAAGCACAGTTTTGAATGTTGGAATGGCAGGGTCGTAATCCGCATTTGGCCAGAAAACAAAATCGTCCCCGGCATTGGCGTAGTTTGTAAAAAACGCTGGCAAGAATTACCAGGGTCATGGTGCGTTGCAGAATGGATTTCATGTTCTCTCCGTGTGTTTAATTAAACCCTGCACAATCAGGTACTGGGCGGTCATGTAAATGGACATTATCAGGATTCGTTCGGCGGGTACTGCATAAGCAAATTTATTGACCGCAATCAGGCCGTCTGAAAGCGCAAACAGGATGGCACCGATCGCCACAAGCTGAAAGCTGGTGGAGGAGGTTGCACCCCTGCGTTTGTGGGCCCACACACCCATGCCAGCAGCACCAGGGCGTAGATCAGTACCGGAATCAGCAGGTCACCCAGGCCCGGGTAGATGATCCACATTAAAACGACCCCGTAAACTACAAATTTGAAGATATCCAATGGTCTCAGTTCACCGTTTGCCGCACCGGTTTTCTGGTAGGCGATGATGTAGAAAACGTGGGCGATCAGGAACGAAACCAGGCCGGCGATAAACCAGTCGCTGGAGATCAGGAATACATCCCCGGCCCAGGAAAACACCAGTGCTGCCATCACGTAAAAACGCCAGCGCGGGTAGCCCTTTGTTGCAAAAACAAAGTACAGCAACAGGGTGATCATCAATAAGGGTTTGGCCGCAATATAAAGTGTCGGCAGATCAAACAAAAGACCGACCAATACCGCGGCTGCCGAGATCGCATACAGAATCCGCCAGTCTGGTTTCATGCTTGCCAACCTTTTCCTGCCTTTCGGGAATCCCGGAAATGTGTGAAATTATAGACTCTTTTGCTGCATATCTGTGGCATCAGACGTAAAATTAGGCGGATTAAATATCAACAGAATGCCAAGGAGTATTTATGTCACGTATCACCGTGGTTGGCGCCGGTTTTGGCGCCCTGACAGCCATTCGCAAACTCGCGTTGGCGACCCCGATTTACAGATTGATGTTGTCGCGCCCAAACCCGAATTTGTCTATTACCCGGGTACGATCTGGATACCGACCGGTCTGCGTAAACCCGAAGACCTGGTTGTGCCGCTACACAACTTCTTCCGGCGTATGAAGGTGACCTATCACGCGGCCGAGGTCACCGGGTTGAAGGATGGTGGGCGCACGCTTGAAACCAGCGCGGGTGACATCCCCAACGATGGTCTGATCATTGCCTCGGGTGGACGGTTTATACGCAAGTTGCCCGGTATCGAGCATTCGATAACACCCTGTGGCGGAATCGATGCGACCGTCAAAATACGCGATCGCCTCGCTGCAATGGAAGGTGGCACGATCGCTTTTGGTTTCGCCGGTAACCCGAAAGAGCCTTCGGCGATGCGCGGTGGGCCGGTTTTTGAGTTTCTGTTCGGTATCGATAACTGGCTGCGCAAACAGGGACGGCGTGACAAATTCAAACTGGTGTTCTTCACACCGGCACCGAAACCGGGTGCACGTCTTGGCCCGAAAGCGGTTGAAGGTATCCTGTCCGAAATGGCCAAGCGGGATATCGTTACCCACCTCGGTCACAAGATGAAGGCCTTTGAGGCCAACAAGGTGATCACCGAGGCCACCGAGTTCGAGGCGGACATGATCCTGTTCATGCCGGGTATGACGGGTAACCTGTGGTTCGACAACACGGAATTGCCGCGTTCGGAAGGTGGTCTGATCAAGGCCAATGGCCTTTGCCAGGTTGAGGGTATGGACAAGGTTTATGTCGCCGGTGACTCCGGTAGCTTCCCCGGGTCCTGACTGGATGCCCAAACAGGCGCACATGGCGGATCTGCAGGCAACCACCGCCGCCGCCAACCTGCTGGCGGAACTGGCCGGCAAACCCGCCAGCGAGTCCTTCAAGGTCGAACTCCTGTGTATTATCGACAGCTACAACAAGGGCATGCTGGTAGCGCGCACGCAAAAGCGCAATTTTATTCTGCCGCAAATGCTGCCCCTGCACTGGGTCAAACGCTATTTTGAATGGATGTATTTGCGAAAATACCGTTGACTGATTTGGGTCAGCAGCGTCATAAGCGGAGTTTAAATACACGCATTACCGCAGTATAAGCCCCGGGTTTTATGATTTTTCTACTCGATTGGTTTTGCGCGCAATTTCTTTAAAGAACCACGTTGTTTCTTGGTATCCATCCGTCTTTCTTTTGCTGCGCGACCAGGCCGCGTGGGTATGCGTTTACGGGGAACGCGCAGAGCACCTTGGATAAGATCCGCGAGTCGCGCGAGCGCCTCGCTGCGGTTTTTTTCCTGGGTGCGGTGATTCTGAGCCTTGATGACAACCACGCCGTCGGTCGTGATGCGCTGGTCGTTTGTTGCCAACAGACGTTGTTTTACCAAACCCGGGAGTGAGGATGCTTCTATATCAAACCGAAGATGGATGGCAGAAGAGACCTTGTTGACGTTTTGCCCGCCTGCGCCCTGTGCGCGTATTGCGCTGATTTCGATTTCATCATCGCCAAGATTGAGCTGGTCGCTGATCTTCAACATACGACATTGTAAGGCCAGGGGGCTAAGGACTAAAAGGGGTCAGGTTGAATTTACCCTTGTTTAACGGACACGCCGAAAGGGATTACTCAAATCCTTGAAGGAGTGTCACGTGTCTAAACGGATCTTCCGCAAGTTTACACCCGAGTTCAAACGCGGGCGGTACGCCTGGCTGAATAAACCGATTTGCTTGTCACTTAGGTTGCACCAGAACGGGGTGTTCGGGTCAAACAGATCTATAAGTGGCGCCGGCTAACAGTGTTGGAGCCATTTGCCGTCAGTAATATACTGATAGGCCAGATCAAGGTTAGTCCTGGCGGCTTCACTGATGGGTAGACCAAGACCGAACTTGTAGGCCCTGATTGTGAGAAGGTAAGCGGGAGGTGCTTCCTCCTGGTTGATTTGTTTGTATACCGCCAGGACCGAGGCCGGGCTCATCGCATGCGTGGTGAAACTGTCGTCTCTCTCGGCCTGCAACTGATGTAACTCAAACGGTTCCGCGCATGATACACCGGCGTCGACAAACAAAATACACTGACGGTCTTCCAGGTCGACAGCGTGTTCAATCTGTAGCTGGAAATCGGTAAGCAAATCCACGTCGTCGAGATCACTGGTTTCCGCTTCACCGCTTGTGTTTTTCAAGCCTATCGAACATGGCCGGGCCCAGCGCATCGTCACCACGCGAGGGGTTGCCATAGGTGAGAATCAGAACGGGGGCGGGTGCCTGCCTGCCGTTCATGCCAATTCCTCAGAGCGTTCTGTTGATTTGACCGTTCACTCTTTTCTCAAGCTGATCGATCAGTTCACCCCTGTCATCTAACAGGTTCAGCTGCATTGGCATTTTTCCAATCGCATGTGTGGCGCAGGACAGGCAAGGGTCATAAGCACGGATTGCCACCTCCACCTGGTTGAGCAGGGCCTCACTCAAGCGGTGTCCATCCAGGTATTGGTTTGCGACTTTACGGATGGACTCATTCATTGCCTGGTTGTTATTTGTGGTCGATACGATAAGGCTGGCTTTGGTAATGATGCCCTGGTCATCAACTTCGTAATGGTGAAACAGGGTGCCGCGGGGTGCTTCAATCACACCGGTGCCGTAATGCTGCAGTTCACCCTTGCTGCGCAAATCCTTGCCAATGAGATCACGGTCGCATAACAGCTCCGCAATGGCTTCAGTGCAGTGCAGGAGTTCTATCAGTCGCGCCCAGTGATAGCCCATGGTTGATTGTATGGGCAGGCCTTTGCCAATAGCCATGAATTCCAGGCGCTGCGCTTCTGCCAGCGGTGTGGAGAAGAAATCACAGTTGTTGACCCGCGCCAATGGGCCGACGCGATACCAGCCGTCTTCCTCGCCAAGAGACGTGATGAACGGGAATTTCATATAACTCCAGTCTTTCACGCTCTCGTGAATATAGTCGTTGTAATTCGTGTAGTCGATATGATCAAAAATCGTATTGCCCGATTTGATCTCTTGCACGCAGTCCACCATGGTAGAGCTCGAATGCACCATCATCCCGGACCATGCTCATCATGCTGCTTTCGATACTGGCGAATGCAATGTTGTAGTCGTATTGTTCAAAAAATATCTTTTTGATCAGTTCAACGGCACCCTGGGCCCAACCGATCATCTGCGCGATGTCATCCTGCAGGTAGTGAATTTCATCGATGCTAAGAGACTTGTTAATTCCACCGGGAATGGCACCGGTTCCATGGATGCGTTTGCCGGCTGTTACGCGGATGACTTCCTGCCCGTATTTACGCAGCAAAACGCCTTGTTTCGCGATCTCGGGGCTGTCTTCAATGACACCCACAATGTTGCGGTGACGCACTTCATCATCAAATCCAAACAGCAGGTCAGGTGAACACAGGTGAAAAAAGTGCAGGGCGTGTGATTGCAAAGTCTGACCAAAATGCATTAATCGGCGGATCTTCTCGGCGGTTGGTGTGAGTTCGCTGGCACCCACTATCATATCGGTTGCTTTTGCAGCCGCCAGGTGATGGCTGACAGGACAAATACCACACAATCGCTGGACCAGTACCGGTGCTTCCCAGTACGGTCTGCCCTGGATGAATTTCTCAAAACCGCGAAACTCTGTAATGTGCAGACGCGCCTGCCGGATGTTACGGTTTTTACCTTGCAGCAATGTAACCTTGCCGTGCCCCTCGACACGTGTCAGGGGCTCAATGACAATGCGTTTCATGTCTTGAGGGTTTGCTGCTGTTTCCAATGCGGATGTCATCTCGATTTCTCTTTATCGGTTTGTCAGTGAATTAGTCATAGTGAATCAGTGAATAAGGGAAGTTGACGGCGTTGCCCGCAATGACCTCTGTCAGGAATAGCCAGATCGTGTCGGCGCTGGGCGGGCATCCGGGCAGGAAGTAGTCAACCCGGACCACTTCGTGTATCGGGTGCACCTGGTCAAGTAACAGGGGAATTTCCACGTCATTGGGAACATGCGGGTTTTCTACACCGATACCGTGGATGTAGGCCTCTTCGAGACATTCCTTCAAGTCAAACTGGTTACGCATCGTAGGAACACCACCGTTGACCGCGCAGGCACCCACAGCCACCAGTACTTCGCAGTTGTTACGAAACTCACGCAGGACCTCGACGTTGTCAGCATTGGCAACACCACCTTCAATGAGCCCGATATCACACTTGCCAATGGTCTTGATATCGGTCAATGGCGTGCGGTCAAACTCGACCAGTTCGACCAGTTGCAGGATGCGTTCATCGATATCCAAAAGTGACATGTGGCAGCCAAAACAGCCGCACAATGCTGCAGTGGCGACAATCAGCTTGTCCTTGGGTTTGCTTTCGGCTAATTGAGTGTCATTCATCTGGATCACCGTTGATAAAGGGCTTTTTCACGGAATGATGCTTGGCGGCATCACCCACCACGCTAATCGGCAGGCAGTCGTATAGACGCTCACCAACAGGTGTTTCATAGCCAAGATGTTTTGGCAGTATTGCGCCTGTTGGACACACGGAGACCGCCTTGTCGGTGATCGCGAGCTGCGTGTCACCGGCCTTGCCACTGGGCGAGTTGAATATGATCCTGGTTTTGCTGCCACGTCCGCTTAACGAAAATACAGACTTCTTGTCAACATCACGACTGACACGGACACACAGACCGCACAAAATACAGCGGTTGAAGTAAAAGACAATGTCTGGATGGGATGAGTCAATTGACCGTTTTGGAAAAAAGTGTGTGAAGTGCGGACTCATCATTCCGCTGTGATAGGCCACGGCTTGTAACTGGCAGGCACCGCTTTTTTCACAGGCGGGGCAGATGTGGTTGCCTTCAACAAACAGCATCTGCAGAAGTGTCCGTCGTTTATCAACAATGGCCTCGGAACTATTATCGACATCCACGCCTTCACTTGCCGGGAGAGTGCAGGAGCATTGGTGTTTGCCATTCACATCGACGACGCAAATCCGGCAACTTCCATGGGGTGGAAAATCGGGGTTATGACATAGATGCGGTATGTACTCGCCGGCCCTCAGGGCCGCATCCATGACGGTGTCGCCGTCCTCAAAGGGTATTTCTTTACCATCCAATCTGAAAGTTTTTTCTGTGCTCATCGTTCGTACCTGATATGTGCAGCCTCGTCATCACGCCCCGTTATATGCCTGGAAACCTCCAGTGCAGCATCAAGATCGAACGCTGGTTCGTAACTCCGGTTGAGCAGGCGTTTTGAATAAATGCCGGGAAACTTTTCCAGGGTATCCAGTATCGGGTTGGGTGCAGTTGCCCCCAGCCCACAATGTGCCGTTTTTTGCATCAGCTGGCCGATATTTTTCATCTCGTTGAGGTCATAGACTGTCGCATGACCAACGATGACTTTATTGAGAAGATCTTTCATCAGCGTGCCACCAATACGGCAGGGCGTACAGAAACCGCAACTTTCGTGGCAGAAAAACTGATTGAAATTCTGCACCATTTCCAACAGGTCACGTTGCTGATTGAAAATCATGAAAGAGCCACCGGTCGGAACATCTTCAAAGGCAATCTTGCGGTAAAACTCCTGGGAAGGAATCGTGACACCGGCAGCACCGGATACCTGCACCGCCTGCGTATCTTCGGCACCGCAGTCGTCTAGAATCTGTCGAATGGAAACACCGTACGGATATTCATAAATACCGGGTCGTGCGCAATCACCACTGATACTCAGCAGCTTGGTCCCGCAGGATTGATCAGTACCGGCAGAGCGGAACCAGTCGGAACCAAATGCGGCGATTCTCGCTGCAGCGACGAATGTCTCAACGTTATTGACCACCGTGGGTTGGTTCTTATAGCCGTTTGTAACGGGGTAGGGTGGACGAGTAACGTGGAATACCACGTTTACCTTCCAGCGATTCGATAAGTGCTGATTCCTCGCCGCAGATATAGGCGCCGGCACCCATATGGATATCGATATCGAAATCAAATCCCTTACGACCAAGAATGTCCTTACCCAGCAGATGGTTGTCGCGTCTATCCTGCAAGGAGCTTTTCAAGCGCCGGGCGCAAATAGAGATATTCTCCACGGAGATACAGGAAGCCTTGTGTTGCACCGATGACACCAGCGCACATGGTCATGCCTTCGAACACGACATTGGCATAACTGTTAAGCAGGATTCTGTCCTTGAATGTACCCGGTTCACCTTCATCAGCGTTACAGATGACATAATGTTCCTGCCCCGGTGCATCACGGCAAATACGCCACTTGGTGGCGGTCTTGAAACCAGCACCGCCACGTCCGCGTAAACCGGATTTGTCGATCGACTCAAGCAAGGCATCACTGCCTTTGACAGCAAAGGCTTCAATGGCACTGCCACGAGTGATCACATCGTCAAGGAGCTTGTCACGTCGTTGAATATTATCCTCGATAACAAAAAACTTTTTCGGCCATTTGTCAACCGGAACACCGGCTTCAATGAGACCGACCATTTTGTGTATACGATCCTCGTCCAGTCGGGAAATAGCCATGCCATTGACCAGTAAAGCCGGTCCCTGGTCACAGATACCGGTACACGACGTCAGGTCAACACTTACCCGTCCGTCTGCCCTCGGTTCACCGGGTTCGACACCCAGCTTTTTACACAGACTTTCGAGCAGGGGCTGGTTACCGAGCATCCTGTCGGTGATGTTGTCGCTGAAGCGAATATCGAAATCACCACGGTCCCGCATATGCAAAAAAGCATAAAAATAGACGATAGAAACAATTTCAACCCGGGGTATATGCAAACGCTCGGAGAGCAGTTGTATGGCCTCTTCAGGTATGTGGGAATAATGATGTTGAATGCTGCAAAGATGTTGCAGTAACTGGTCAGGCGCGTCATCCGTGTTGGATAAAAGCCCGCTTACGAAGCGACTAATATCTGTCATGGCGCGCATCCGTTAAATCAAAAAAATAACTATTGCGACGCCAAAAATCCGGTTTCATAACTGGCATTCCTTCTGCTGTACCAAGAGCTTGAATGAATACTTTTATGGGTAGAGTTAAACACGTATAAACTGCGATTTAACTGATCTGGATCACTATATTTACCGATTCTGAAGCGTTAAATGCCGTCGGTTTTTGTTTGGTATAACTATCTGTTTATATTGGGTAAATTAGCTATCTGTCTAACTGCTTTTCTGTTTGGCTATGAGTTTATTGGCGGTTCTGAATGTCAATCGGCTACAATCAAAATACTGACATCGCTTGTTAAGACGGGAGGTTTGTCATACGCTGGTTGCAGCGGACAATGCGGAGGTTTGATCAATGATGGAACTGAATACAGCATGGGAATTTGGTTCTGCCCTCGGCCTGGGTGTGCTCATCGGTTTGGAACGTCAACGTACCCTGGGTGAGTCAGCGAGCTTTGCCGGTGTCAGAACGTTTCTCGCTGGTGGCGCTGTTTGGCGCCGTCTCGGTATACGCCAGTGAACAGTCAGGGCTTCCCTGGCTTGTTGGGCTTGTCTTTGTATCGGTTCTGGCATTGGTAATAACCGCCTACCAGGCAACCGGCCAGGAGCGGTGAAATCGGGGCTACGACCGAAGTCTCCGTTTTGATCACTTTCTTTGTCGGCTGTATCTGCGCCTGGGGTCAGGTGGGTATTGCCGGCGCGATTACCGTGGTTGCGATGCTGTTGCTGGCGCTCAAAGGCTGGCTGCACGATCTCGCCAAGCGTATCGAACCCTCGGATGTCGAGGCGACTCTCAAGTTTGCAATCATCACCCTGATCATACTGCCACTGGTGCCCAATACCAATTTTGGCCCGGAGGGTCTGGAGTTTTTCAATCCTTACAAAACGTGGTTGATGGTGGTCCTGATCGCCGGCCTCAATTTCGTCGGTTACATACTCGTCAAGGTACTGGGCAGGGAACACGGGTTCGGACTGACGGGACTTTTGGGTGGACTCGTCTCAAGCACCGCGGTGACACTGGGTTTTTCCCAACGCAGTCGCGTCGAGCCAAATTTGACACCGGTTTTGGCCTTGTCGATTTTGCTGGCCTGGACCGTGATGTATTTTCGTGTGGTGGTGGAAGTTGGTGTAGTAAATTTTCAACTGGCCAAAACCCTGACCCTGGGGATGCTGCTGATGGGTTCCGTCAGTCTCCTTATCTGCCTGTTGCTCTGGCGGCGCGGGCGTAGCAAGGAAAAGGCGGAAGTAGAATCGGGACACAACCCATTTGAGTTGGGTGATGCCATCAAGTTTGGCGTGCTTTTCGCTATCGTTATTTTTGTAGCCAGTGCGGCCCAGGTTTATTTCGGGGATACCGGTTTGTACGTTGCGGGCGCACTTGCAGGGCTGACCGATGTCGACGCCATCGCGCTTTCAATGGCGAGCCTTGCCCAGCAGGACCCGGCCAGTTCCGGGGCGGCAGCCCGAACGATCGTTATAGCGGTCATTTCCAACACCATGGTCAAGTGTGGTATGGCCATCTGGCTCGGTGCGCCATCCATGCGCCGCACCATGATTCCGATCACCGTTGTACTGGCCTTATCCGGTGTTGGCGCCGCTTTTTTGGTTTGAATCGATTTTGGTATTCACAAGCGGTTAGAACGACGGGCAAGTGGTGCTTTGCAGTGTTGAAACCCTGGTGTAATCGTAACTGCCACTACCATAACCGGGGACCGTGGAGTTGTAGTCAAAGTCCAGGCTATCGCAGGCGGTCCATGTCAGGTTGAACGTTCCCCAGGGTTGTAGATCCACATCGCCGGGATTGAAGTTACGTCCCCAAACGGTTGATGCAGCGGGGTAAAGTGCATTGATTGTCACCGATTTACCACTAGGCGTACCTATACCAAAGGTCCAGAATTGATCACCGTTTTGATCATAGGTAAAAAAGATAGCGACGACATCGCCATTGGTCAGCCATTCGACAATCAACCCTTCACCGTTGCGTGCCGGGTCATAAAAAGACCCTGACAGACCCGCATTGGCCGTCGGTGTATTGTTGCAGCCTGTGATGGACGTGATCCGTTGGGCCCGGCTTAAAAGCCCCTCGTAACCCAGTTCCGGGTTACCGGAGTAAGCCACCCCGCCACCACCACCCCCGGCATCGCAAGTTGGAAAGATCATCGACATGCCGCCGGCATCGCTGTAATCAATCGCATCCGGATCAAAACCGCTACCGAAAGAAGTACCGGTGGGGCGCAACAGGTCTTCGATGACAATGCTGTTATCGCGGATATCACCGACACCGATAAACCAGGAAGGCCCGGAGCCATCCGGGCGGAAGGTAAAGGTGTAGACCACGGCGACGTCATCACTGAGGATTTCTACATAATTGCCTTCGCCATTGCGAAGTGCATTGTAAAACGCGCCACTGTGGCCGGCTTGCATGCTGCCTGTGCCGAGGAACTCCGACGCGCCCGTAGTCACATTCAAAGCCGCCATCCCCGTCACCATCCTGTGGTCTGGCCACGCCGTTGATATCCATATAACCACAAGGCAAAACTGCCATATCCTCACCGTCAAAAACGAGAACCGAATCGCTGCCTGCATCAATGGCCGGACTGCCCGGGTTGAGGATTGGCAGACCATTTTGATTTAATGACAGCATGGGGTCTGTATTGGGTTGATCGGAAACCTGATTCAGCGAGCAGCTAGCATCGGTGGAAATGTTATAGCCTTTTGAAACAAAAGCGCCGGACCCAAAATCATTACAGGCAGCTTCTGGCTTAGAAGAGCCGGGTGATAATGCATTGAGCTGATTGCCGGGAGGAGGACCCTGAAAGATATTTCCCGACAATTGTGCTGTTGCGGTTGAGTCTATGCCATTTCCAGCGTGAATAAAGGTGTTGGCCGAAATACCCATTGCTCCAAACGGGTTTTCGACGCTTACATTAGGACAGTTTCCTCCGTCAAAAACGTTATTTTCCAGGGAAATAGTACGCGAAGTCTGGATGTTGAGGTCACAACCAAAAACACCGGCAAAGTTATTTCTGAACACATTGCCAACGTCAAAACCGAAATGACCAGTGGCTTGCCCTTCCAAACTAATCGCACCACCCAAATTCGAGCTTCGATTATTAACGTATTCTGACCCGGCCGTGAGAATACGACTCTCACCTGTGCAGGCTATTGCGCCTCCATTCATGTTAGAAAAATTATTTTCAAAGCGACAACTCGTGGCAACAAAACCAGCCTTACCCGTGACAAAAATTGCACCGCCACTTTCCCCGTTTATACCAAAATCCTGAATGATTGAATTACCGATATTGAGACTTGCAAATCCTTCCAGGCTGACAAGCCGAAAATCTCTTTGTCCCGTACCTGTAAAACTCACTTGCCGCACGTCACCGTCATCCAGGCGATTTCTGATAACGATACGCGACGTGATCACGGGTAGCGCGTTGTTGCTTGATTCGTAAGACTCTGTAAATTCGAAACCGGTTTCTCCGTTTGGGCCGGTTTCAACATCGATAAAGTAATTGAACAAACTGTCGTTGGCGTTGATTACTTTGATGGCGTCAATGAGGGCCATGTTATCCCCGGCCTTGACCCTTATAATAAAAGTCTCCGCGTTCGCATTGACAGAAAGAAAAAATAGAAATCCGACTAATATAAACCTGAGCATCATATTCATAGCACTCCCACGTGTTTTGATTACAAAGCAAAAGAGTTCTAAGCAGCTGTTAGAACCAACGCAGTTTTTGGGAGCAGCATAGAAACTAACGATAAAAACTATATTCCGACCCCTTTTGTCAGTTTAGTACAAATCCGGCGATTTCACATTTGACGGGTTTGGGGAAGCAGAAAAATCGCTGGTTAGTACGCTGTGTCGTTTGAGATGACCTGGGCAGTCAGGCGAATAGCGGAGCTATGTATGTATAAACCCAGGGTGATCATGCGTATGCCGCCAACAATAACCTGGGTTAGAATCACGTCTGAGAAAACAGCCTCAGAAGGTAGTAGACATGTCACATATGCTAAACAAAGAAGATTTTTCATCGCTTGGTGATGAAGCCATTAGCTTACGTGAAGCAAGTTCTGGCCTGTCATTTTCCGCCAGCCTGGGCACTGTCGAAACCTTGAAATCACATGGTCCCAGGGAGGATGCTTTTTCGGTCAGTTTTTTAGTATCAACCCCGGAAAACCTGGAACAGGGAATATATGAATTTGATCACCCGGACAAGGGTTCCGTCGAGATATTCCTGGTGCCTGTTGCAAGACGTGAAAATCACCTGGAGTTGGAGGCTGTATTTAATTAGTCACGATCGCAGTTCTACCGGTTTAAGTCCTTACCCGGGTTGCGATTTCCAGGTCATAAACCAGTAGGCGCCACGTTGTTCCTGTTTAACAAAGCCCAAACGGCTATATAGCCGTATTGCAGGGTTGGACGGCTCCACATGCAGGCTAATCGAGTGCGCATATTCTGCCGCTTCAGCTTGCAGCACCTTGATCAAATGACTTCCAATCCCAAGCCCACGTTTGCCTGTAATCAGCGCAATGTCCATGAGTCGAACTTCATCGTCGCTCAAATGTAAGTAAATGCGACCCACGGGAACACTCTCAATGTATATCACCCAGAAACCTGCATTGGCGTAGTGCAACCTGTAGTGCTGGTGTTGTAGCTGGAATTGATCGGCGAGGAAGGCTTTTTTCTCCTCCGCAGACCACGGGACGGGGGCGAGTTCGTCCTCTCTGGTTGAAGCGTAGAGTTGACTGAGGAAAGGCAAATCCTGTTCTTGTTCTTCGCGCAGTTTCCAGCCGGATGGAAGTGCGCTACTCAGTGTTTCATACAATGAAGCCAGTGAAAGACCAGGCTGCTCACTGGCTACTTTAGATGACATAAACACCGAAGAGCGCGAAGGTGGTTTGTGCTTCGAAACATGCCCGACTGCTAAATCAAACGATTCGTGCACGCCAGCATATGCGATTCGCAGGCTTGCAAATACAGCATGGTTTCATCTGTCCTGGCACCGTGCAAGACGTAGGTGCCTTCAGCCAAATCTGCCGGGGTCGAAAACTGTAATTGCCATTGCTCGCATCTTGGGTCCGTACCAATGCGATTGGCTTGCAGGAGTTCTACAACCTGGCCGTTTTCCAAACTAAAGCTCATGCCAACACAGGCTGCTGGTGAACGCATTAGATCAGGCCTGGCGGTTTTCGCCATTACCGGTGCCGCTAGCAAGGCGGTTGCTGTGGCCGCAAAGGCGACAAAATCTCGTCGTTTCATCATGTTAAGACCTCGATGGGTATATGCCTTGCAAGGCAATGCAAAAGAGAATCACCTGGTAAGGCATCATATTGTTGTGCGATCCATTGCTTCCTGGTGATGCTTCGAGCGCATTGGCGGACATGTCCGACTGCGTCCCACCAGCAACCTGGTTAAAGGCGTTACCGTTTTGTGAGCGTGCCAGCGCACGAGTCGGGCCGGGTGCCTGAAGCTCTGCAAGATCGTTATAAGCCAACAGCGAATGCGAGTGGGAAGGCATTTGCGTACTGTTTAGTGTTACAGATTCACTACCTCCGGATTCGCCCAATCGCCTCGAGCTTAAGCCTGGCCCACCACCGGCGTGCATAGGCGCCTTGCCTTGTAAATCAGGCAATCCAAAAGTGGTCCTGCCATCGCCGCCATAGGTGGTACCAACCAGTGAAAACAACGCGGTATTTTGTGATACTGGCAGTAGTTGACCATTACACAAGGCCCAACCGCGTGGGGCGAAGTTGAGACCCCACATACGAATTTCTGCAATAAATGGTTCTGACATGGCTTAGTCTCCGTAATCAATTGCGACTTGGATAGATTCCAACAAGCGCTACGATAAAATGGACGCAGAGGAAGGGCTGAATATTGTTGTGTTGCAAAGACCCCTGGCCACTTCCACCTACCGAAGCTGCATCCAGTGCGGTGTTGGGCGGGTCTTCAACATAGGCGTCCATGGCGGTGGACTGCGCAAGAAAATTATTCCCGGGTGAAGTCTGCGTGGCAATATTTGTGCTGGCATTTAATGCATGTGTGTGAGCAGGAACCTGGCTCGCGAACAGCGTAACTTGCTCAGCACCGCCTCTCTGCCCGATACGGCGATCTGACAACCCCGGCCCCTGTCCCATATGGATGGGTAGTCGGCCGCGCAAATCGGGTAGCCCAAACGTAGTGCGGCCATCGCCGCCATAGATGGTACCAAACAAAGAAAACAATGCATCATTCTGTGCGACCGCGAGTAATTGCCCATCGCAGAATGCCCATCCCCTGGGTGCAAAACTACCCGCAAAAATTCGAATCTCTCCTACAAATGGTTCTGACATGGTGAGCTCCTAGTTGCGTGAGGGGAACACGCCCTGCAGGGCAATGCAAAAGTTAAGGGTTGTGTATGGTTGCATATTTTCATGAGCCTGACCTCCGCCAAATGAGCTGATGGACTCGGGACGCAACGTGGTGTCGGGGGTGCCCGATGTGTACAACTGACTGGGTGAGTTACCCAGCATCACGGTACCTGAAGGTACCGGGGTTGGGTTATTGGTGGCGGATACGGCACTTAACGTGTGGTTGTGCGTCGGGATTTCTGCTGTGCTGAGCGTGTGTAGTTCCGCACCGGATTTGGTTCCCAGCTGATATCCTGAGCCCTGGTGCAGTGGCGTGCGCCCGCGCAGATCGGGTAGCGCAAACGAGGTACGGCCATCGCCACCGTAGGTTGTGCCAAGCAGAGAATACAACGACTGATTTTGGTTGATCGGCAATATTTGTCCATCACAGCTTGCCCAACCTCTTGGTGCGAAGTTAAAACCCATAATTCTTATTTCAGATAAAAATGGTTCGGACACGTGTGTTCTCCTAAGTATCTATTTTCATCACGGGGTCGGTTCAGAGCAATCGGATATGTTCTGGAATCCCGTACTGTCAAAATCAGCCACAAAAGTATCTCCACCGTCGTTACGCGCGGCTAAAAACGCTGCAACTGCAGCAGTGTCGTTTGAGGGGCCTGCGTAATCTTCGAGGAGGAATGTGGTACCTGCCTGGCGTTGCCGGACCCGGGCACCATTTGCACCTGCCGATGTCAGGGTGTTGCGCTTGGCGACAAGGTCATCACCGTTCAAATCCAGACAAACGATGTTGGTGTCCGTGCTGAGTACGCCGGCCGAAACGTATACGGCATCCAGAGAGAAAGCATCTGTCAAGTTGATGGAGTTGCCGTGAATCGTTGCATTGATACGGCTATTACCTTCGCGTGCAATAACTTCAATACCTCGATTCGCAATCTCGATGAAGGTGTTATTCTCGGGCTTAATGGTCAGCGTGCCAGCGCCATTGCTGACAACGCGAATGCCGGGACCAGTCAATGACTCGTTGTTGTCTAAAATACTGTTCTGTACAAATCCCTCGATCGTTGCCAGAACGGTAGAAGCGGTACCGAGATTTATGTTGATTGGCGACGCGTAGCCTGGCGTTGCTGTGGCGTGAGTGACATTGATATTGCGCACATCAAAGTTTAGTGCACTACTTGCAGTACCATTTTGCGCGATGTTTACCGCAATATTGTTGTCTGAATGAGTACCGCCACTATTCGCTACTCCGGTGCCAAGCTCTACATCAACATCTCCGGTGCCGTTGTTCACTACTTGCAGACCGTTTGCAATATTTCTTAAAAATTCCGTTGTGCTGATATCGACTGTCATGCTGGCATTGTCATTTGCTTGAATCAGCAATCCGTTGTTGCCAGAGACAAGGTCGTTGTCTCGAAAAGTCGAATCACTAACTGTAAGCTGGATCAGTATATTGCTTGCGTTGTTCACGATACGTGCGTTGTCTTCAACCGAACCGGACACGTCCAGGTTTGTCCAGCTCGACGTGCCGGTGAGGTTAGTCAGGTTGATACCTGCTTCATCCAAAGCGCTGTTGTCGCCATTATTGTCCAGGCCCATTCCGTTCAAATTCAAACCGTCTACACTAACGCCAAATATACCGTTACCCAGGTTGTCATTGAGATCCATATTGGACAAGGAGACGGCCGCGGCACTGGTTAATGACACCGCATCACCAGTGGTATTTTGAATCGTACCGCCCGAAGCCGCGGTTGCGCCGACGCCGGTGACGCTGAAGCTACCCGCGGTTGAATTGAGCACAATGCCATTGGTCGCGCCATCAGCAGACACTGCGGTAAAGCTCAGTGTGCCCTCTGAAGTGCCGACATTGACAGCGGTACCGGTGGTGCTGGTGACGCTGACTTCATTCACAATCAAACCGTTATGGCCGGTGGCAGTAATACCTGTGTTGCTGGTGCTGGCAATGTCCAGGCCACGCACGTGAGTATTGTCGTGCAAAGTCACGGTATCGCCAAGTTGTGGTGAGGTGCCGGCCAGGGCTGGACGTGGTGCTGTGCCTGGGGGCGGCGTGAGACCAAACGCACTGTCGAATGTGCCAACACTCAAGCCTTCGCCAATCAGCCGACTGTCAGCATTCAAGCTTGCGCCTTGCGTGTAAGTACCGGAGTAAACATAAATATATTGGCCGGTATTCGCGCCAATCGCCGTGGTGGCTTCACCAATCGTTTGGAAAGCACTGCCAAGCGTGCCATTACCGCCTCCTGCTGCGCTGTCATCGACAAACCAGACAATGGGAGATGACACCGTCAGACTAATTGTTGCGGCGGCGCTGCTTGCAGTACCCGGACAACCGTCGTCGCTAACCGTGTAGTTGACGGTCGCCGGGCCTGTGTATCCGGGTGCCGGGCTAAAGTCGAAGGTGCCTGCGCCCAAATTGACATTGCTGACCGTACCGTTGGTGCCGTCGGTGATGCTGGCGACACTGAAGACCGGTGTGCATCCATTGACGCCCGTATCCAGGTCAGTGACGCCACTTAACAAACCGGCATCGATACCCGTGCGTGGCATATTCGCCTGCACATCACCGGCATTCTTGTCCAGTATCGCTGGTGGGTCATTGACCGCCGTGACATCGATGACAAAAGTTTGCGGGGCTGATGTATCAATACCGCCATTGGCCGTACCACCGTCATCACTCAAAGTTAATGTGATAGTGGCGCTACCGTTTTGGTTGTCGGCGGGTGTGTAGCTTAAGTCACCAACAGTATTCACAGACGGTGCAGTGCTAAACAACCCTGTATTGGTATTGCCGGTGATATTGAATGTTGTTACCTGGCCGGACTCATCGGCCGGGCCAGCGCTGATCGCGGTCGCCCAGCCCGCAACAGTTTGCGTACCGGCATCTTCGAGTACAGTTTGATCGGCGCCCTTGGTAAAGCTCGGCGCATCGTTGGTGTTAGCGACCGTGATTGTGAACACCTGCGCGACACTGGTATCAATGCCGCCATTAGCGGTGCCACCGCTGTCCTGAACCGTCAGGCTGAATGTGGATGTTCCACTGGTGTTATCCGCTGGTGTATAGGTCAAGGTGCCGTTGCCGTCCACTGCCGGGGCAGCGCTGAATAATCCGCCATTGGAAATCGCACTGACGTTATAAGCGGCCACGGTCTGCGCCGCTTCGTTGGCCGGTCCCGCACTGAACACCGCCCAGCCAACAACCGATTGTGCACCGGCATCTTCGTTAACGGCAAGCGGGTCACTGGCGGTAAACGATGGTTGGTCATTTACCGGCGTGATCGTGATAGTCACGGTAGCATCAGCGGAATCTGCCTGTGTGTCATTGGCCAGATAAGTAAAGCTGTCTGCACCATTCTCGTCAGCCGTTAATGTGTAAACGACCGTAGCGCTGCTGGCGTCGACCGGTATTACTGGACCCAAACTACCCAGGCCCGGCACACTGGTCGTGGTGAACGTCAACGGATCGTTATCCAAATCGGTTCCCGACAAGGTGATGTTCTGTGGTATCGCGTCTTCCAGAAATGTGACACTCACTGGATTGGCTTGTGGTGGATTGTTCTCTACATCGGTGACATCAATGCGGAAATAGACGCGTCCGGCTTGCTGCGCTGCAAATCCGGACTAGGATATCGATAGCGTTGCTGCCATTTGAGGCGTCTCCGCTGGCATCACTGCCGATGGCAGGCACACCCACCCAGTCATTAACCAGACCATCGGACACAAAATTGGCTGCCCAGGTCACACCACAGCCGACCAGCAAGACACCGGCCAGGGTCTTTCGTAGATGGGGGTTACTGCGGAGCAGGGTCAAACCGACCAGTGCCAGGGTTAATATCAGTAGCAAGATTCCCAGTGTCCCCAGGGCAGGAATAGGAATGGACAGTAAATTCAGAACAAAGCCGTCACCTGCGTTACTGAGTACATCGTCCGCCTGACCCTCACTGGCGACAAACACAAATTGTACACGTTGGGTCCCGGGGGCCGCCAACGAATCAATATCATCAGAAAGTTCGATGACATCACTTCCAGCCACACCGTTGTTGAGACCAACCGCGTATGGCCCGCCAACATTCGCACCCGAATCAAAACTGACACCGTTGCATGTGGAGCGGGTGACACCGGTTACCTGCAGAGTGGCACCATCAACGGTGGCTTCCAGGCGGGTATCCATGCCTGGGAACGTTCCCTCGGCGACCGTGTTAACCGTACAACCTGTACTGGCCTTAAAGTCGCTGTCGATATATACCGAATAGCTGGTCTGTGCAAACGCCGGTGTGATTAAAGTGAAAAGAAAGGCGAGAAACAATGCCTTGTTGACAACCTTATGCAAATTCATAAAACCCCCGCTGCGACTCTGTTTGTTGGGAAGTTCCCAATGAACAAATCGATTAGCAATCCTTGCCCACCGCAACCAAGATTGCTTGGATTTATGCTTAGTTACGCACTTCTATTGTGCTGAGGCAGTTGAATTTTCAGGCAGAACAGCTTTCGTGATAGTTAAAATCAAAAATTCAATGCTCCTCGATTAAGGGTATACGATTGTTCCAAATGTTTCTATGGCTTCGGAAATCAAACCTCTTTTCGGTGAGGGTAATAAACCGACATTAATGAGTTTGCTTGAGATGAGTGCGCTGGTGTAGGTTACAAGCGGTAAGCTGAGTGGAGTTGATCCCAAAATAGTTAGCGAATCTCGACGATTACCTGCTCAACATCACCGGTAAATTGCAATCGATTTTGCATTTCGGGCGTCAGGTATACAATTCCGTTCTCGTCCACCACCGCGATCTCGTGTAGATTGAGCGCACGAGCCACATCGGGCCATCCGTCAAGACCGGCGACCACCAGTGCTGTTGCGACTGCATCTGCCAGTAAACCTTCATCCGTAATGACCGTAACCGATGCGATGGCCTTTACCGGCCAGCCAGTGGCGGGGTCGAGTATATGGGGATAACGCTCGAGCTGATCCTGGCGGAAGCGCTCATAGTTGCCCGATGTGAAAATCGCTTCGTCACCATCAACCTGTACCGATCCGACATTACCGCCACCGGGTTTTCTGACCGCGACTCGCCAGGGCCGGTCGCCGTGTGCGCCGATAGCACGCAAATCGCCACCTGCGTTCACAATGGCATTGTTGATACCCAGGGCACGTAAACGTGCGATGGTCAGGTCAACGGCATAACCCTTGGCAATACCACCAAAGTCCAGTTGCACTGCAGGGTTGTCGGTACTTAACTCCAGTCCATTGATATGGATGTCAGCACTGGAAGGATGAGGATCGAGTATTTCGCGGATCTGGGCCTGCGACGGAGGAGGGCCCTCGATCGGGTAATCGGAGGTGTGGAAACCCCATAACCTGACCAGTCCACCGATGGCCGGGTTAAAACGTCCACCGGTAGCTGCCTCGATCGCTTGCGAGCGCCTGATCATTTCAACGATGTCATGGTCGGCGGTTGCGGATCTGCCTTCGCTGAAGGCCTTGTTGATGTCCACGAGCCGGCCTGGCTCCCAGGTGTGCCAGTCGCGGTGCATGGCCTGGAACATTTGCTGTATTTCCGCGAATGCATGGCCGGCCTCCTGTGGTGAAGCACCCCACAGCTTGATCTCGACGATGGTGCCAAACACGTATAACTCGGCGCTTTGTTCCCCGTCACGCTGGCATGCGCTTAGCAGTAGCAGACACAGAAAAAAAATTGGGGTCAGGGTAACAAACCATGATTTATTACCCTGACCCATATTTTGACTGCGACCTGATCTATTGATGACGAGACTTGCCCTCTTTTGAGCACTCGTTTTTACCCGAGCAGTCCGTGCCGGTACAGCCGTGACAGCTTGCCGGCCCTTCTCCGCGACGATGTGTCAGACCAAAACCGATAAACAGAACTATCAGCAGCAGCAGTGGCGCGATATAAGCTTCCATGTTTCTATAATAGACCTGCAAAGCCCATAAACGCCATCGAAAGGGTACCTGCAATAATCAGCACCAGTCCGGTGCCCTTGGCGATACCCGGAACATCTGAGAATTCAACCGATTCGCGAATTGAGGCCATCAACACCAGTGCAAGTGTCAGGCCAAGACCGGCGCCGACGGCAAAAGTCAGACCCTGCAGAAACCCGTAACCGCGGTTGGTCTGGAAAATTGCCAGACCCAGAATGGCGCAGTTGGTGGTCATCAACGGAAGAAAAATACCAAGCTGCCGGAACAGGACCGGTGACAGTTTCTTTACCGCCATCTCCACGATCTGCACCAGTGATGCGATCACGATAATAAACGAGATGATGCGAAGGTAGGGTGCTGTTTCAAGGATGTAGGTATTGAGAAACCAGGCGCTTGTTGCGGTCAACACCAATACAAAAATATTGGCCAGACCCATGCGCAAACCGGTTTCAACACGGGCGGAAACACCCATGAAAGGGCAGAGACCGAGGAACATGGCCAGCGTAAAGTTGTTGACCACCATGGCAGAGAAGAAGATTGAGAATAGCGACTGGTCACTCATGATGAGACCTCCGCTGCCTGTTCTGCTTTCACTGTTCTCACTTTCTTACGTTGCTCGATGTATCCCATTGCCAGCAAAATAAAGCCAAGTGTCAGGAAACCGCCCGCCGGCAGCACCATGATGACCCAGGGTTCAAAGTTCGGGCCGAACAGCGAATACCCCAGAAAACTGCCCGTTCCGAAGATTTCGCGGAAACCACCCATCATGACCAGTGCGATGGTAAAGCCGATACCCGTGCCGATCGCATCGAGCAAGGACCGGAAAGGGTTGTTCTTGGAGGAGAATGTTTCCTGGCGCCCGAGGATCATGCAGTTGACCACGATCAGGGCGATAAACGCGCCCAGTTCTTTATGCTGAACAGGTGCGTAGGCCTGTAACAGCATGTCAGCCAGGGTTACAAAGGTCGCGATGACGAGGATATAAGCTGAAATGCGTACCTCGTGGGGTATGAATCGCTTGCAGGTCGAAATCAGGACGCTCGAGCAGGACATGACAAAGAATGTGGCGCCACTCATGGCCAGTGCATTTGCCACGCTGTTGGTCACGGCCAGCGCCGGGCACAGTCCCAGCATCTGTATCAGCACCGGGTTTTCTTTCCAGATACCCCGTACGAAATCCTGTGTTGAGGTTGTCGTTCTCACTGCGCTTCCTCCACTGATGCTGCTATCCGCAGGTGCTTGTGGAATGCCTCTATCCAATATCGGTTTCCATTCTTCCAGTGCATGGTTGATGATCTGAATGACCGCCTTTGAAGAAATGGTGGCACCGGTAATCATGTCAATCTCGTTGGCTTGTCCCTTTCCGGCGCCTGCTTTGACACCGAGAAGCGGGGTTTCAGGCCCTGCGAAGAACTGGTCGACAAAGTCCATGTCCTTGAAGATCTTGTCACCCAGTCCCGGTGTTTCCTTGCTGTCCAGGATTTTCATACCTGAAACTTTGCCGGTCACCGGGTCATGTCCAAAAATGACCATGATGACATCCTGAAAGCCGGATTCGCCACGGGAAATTGCAACGCCCGTGGTCTCGCCATTGTCGTCGCGGCCAACATACACACGTTTGAATTCACTCTCCTTGGCGCCGTCTGGCAGTGTCTGCGGAGAGCTCATCGTTAACCAGGTAAAAAGTATCGTAACTTTCGACCCCCGGCAACACCTCGTAGACGGCCAGTTGCAGTTGTTCGGCTTTCCACTTGTCGATAATCGGTTTGGTATGCAGGTTCACCAGCACGATCAACAGGCCGGCCAATGCACCCGCGACAGCCAGTGTTGCCACCAGGCGGAAGGTTGAAACCTCTTCCGGCGCCGGTTCATCCTTCGCTGCGGAGCTATCGGTGTTTTCCACCTTGATATCCACGTCGATTCGATCCTGGTTGTTGTTTTCCTGGCTCATTTGCCGGCCTCCTTCTTCTTTCCGGAGGTTCCGAACAGACGGGGTTGTGTGGCACGGTTAATAAAGGGAACCAGTGCATTCATCAGCAGGATGGAATACATCACACCTTCCGGCAGACCACCCCAGATTCGAATGATGACCGTGAGAAGTCCAATCCCGAAGCCGAAAAGCCAGCAACCTTTCGTGCTCAATGGCGAGGTCACCATGTCGGTTGCCATGTACCAGGCACCGAGCATCAGACCGCCCGAGAACAACATGAACCAGGGTGAGAACTGCGATATTCCGATGACGTAAAACAGACCGGAAACCACGAAGGTGGTCACGAAGATACTGACAGGAATATGCCAGTTAAGGTGACCGCGCACGGCCAGGTAAATACCACCCAGCAGGATCAATACGGCGGAGGTTTCGCCCACGGAGCCGTTTATGGTGCCTAACATCAGATCCAGCACCGGTGTTGCAACCGGGTCATCACCGAACTTCAGGTTGCCCAGTGGAGTCGCCATGGTAACCGTATCCGGCATGGGCGTCATGAAGGGCAGAGCAAAGTTATCACCCTGCAGGTTCCACCAGTTGGGTGTCCCCGCTGGCCACGTGGTGATAGCAACGGGGAAGGCTGCCTGTAAAAAAGCGCGTCCCACCAGTGCAGGGTTAAAAATATTCTGGCCGAGACCGCCGTAGATCAGTTTGCCAAAACCCATACCAAAAACACCACCCAGGAAAGCCATCCAGAGCGGAAAACCGGGCGGCAGGCACAAACCAAGCAACAGGCCGGTAATCATGGCGGAACCATCCGCAACCGAACCGGGATTGGATCCAAACATACGCTCGGTAATTAGACAGCCCGCAACACTCGCAATTATCACGAGTATGGCACTTGGGCCAAAAAAATAGATCGATGAGGCGATAACCGGCAGCAGGCTTATCACCACCGACCACATGATCTTCGTGGTGGAGTCGGGTGACCGAACATGAGGTGACGCAGTTATTATGACCTTGGTCTTCTCTGTCATGATTTCGGCAGTCTTCTTAGTTGTGTTTTTGACATGGCAAAATACTGGGAAAGTGGAATATTGGAAGGGCACACAAATGAACAGCAACCGCACAGCATGCAATCATTCAAATGCGCCTCTTCGACCAGTTCTTCATATCGTTCCGCCTTGGCCAGGTCTTTCATCCATTGTGGATTCAGGAAAATCGGGCAGGCTTCGAGACATTTTCCGCAACGAATACACGGCATAATATCCTGTCGCTTACATTCATCTTTTGAAAGTATGAGTATGCCACCCGTGCCCTTGAGAACAGGTACGTCCAGGTTGGATATCGCCTGGCCCATCATCGGACCGCCAAATAAAATTTCTGCCGCGTCATCCGTCAAACCACCGCAATGCTCGATCACATCACGAAGTTTCGTACCAAAGGGGATTTTCCAGTTGCCCGGCTGGCGGATGCCACGTCCGCTTACCGTCATGATACGTTCAATCAGGGGGTGCCCGGTTTGAAAAACTGCAGCTACGTTGGCAGCCGTGGCTACATTCTGAACCATCGCACCAATCGCGCTTGGAAGGGCCCCGGATGGAACCTCGCGGCCCATGACGGCCTTGATCAACATCTTCTCGGCACCTTGTGGGTACTTGACAGTCAATGGCTGAATGGTGGCATCGAGATCAGCAGGCTTGGTTTTGCGCATTATTTCGATGGCATCGGGCTTGTTGTTTTCAATACCTATGACACAGCGTGTGATACCCAGTGCTTTAAGTTCGATTCGAATACCTTCGTAAACCATCTCCGGCTGTTCAAGCATCACACGGTGATCCGAGGTGAGATAGGGCTCACACTCACTTCCATTGATAATTAACAATTCAATCGGCTGGTCTTTTGGAGGGCATAACTTGACATGGGACGGAAACGCGGCACCGCCAAGACCGACGATACCCGCCTTGGCAATTTCCTTGGAAAGATCTTCCTCTTTCACATCCTGCCAGCGCGGCACCATGCGGTTTCTCCGCATCTGTGATGAACTGGGATCTACTGCGATACGGATCGAAGGAACCATCAGTCCGTTGGGATGCGGCCAGAGCTCGATAGATTTAACCGTTCCTGCGGCCGTGGCATGTACTGTCGACGATATAAAGCCGGCCGCCTCGGCGATAACATCACCACGCTCCACATGGTCGCCGACTTTTACCAGGGCCTTTGACGGCGTACCAATATGCTGCGATAAGGGCAGGATGACTTCCTTCGGAAAAGGAAACCGCTTCGAGCGTATGCCCGAAGTGAGTTCCTTGTTTTCCGGAGGATGAACCCCGTGTTTAAAACTCGGCAAACCTTTCATTTCAGGTTAATATCCCTTGACTCAATTGAAAGGTTCAGCGCGTTTAATCAGCTTATCCAAACCCTTTTCTTTCGGATTCAACGGATCACCCGGGTGGATGCACTCTGCCGGACAGGCTTCAGCTGCCATCACCAATCTGCTTGAAGGTTCCCGCCTTGGCATCACCGATTTCGGCCTGCTGATCATCGTTGTAGACAAACACCTTTGGGTTGATCTTCAGGCAGTCATCACAGGACGTACAACGCAGCGTGTCGATATAGGGCTCATTGCCCATGAACTCTTCTGCCGCTGCTGCCGGTGCCGCTGCTGCCGCCGCTGCTGCCGGTGCCGCTGCTGCCGTGGCGGCAGGTGCCGCCGTGGCTGCTGGTGCAGCTGCCGGGGCTGCGATACTGAAGTCGGCCGGGGTTTCAAATGCCGGGCCATTCCAGCTTTCTGCTTTTTCAAGCAAGGTGGACACGGTTTCGTTGGCGTTGCCTTTTAACAGGCCTTCCGCCATCCGTCTTGCTATCAACAACGGATACTGGGTTGTCAGCTTGGCAATTTTCGCCTCGTACTCAGCCGTCAGTGCAGTAATCCTGGCTTCAAGTTCGTCGGTCATGCTTTCGGCGACGGTGTCGCGCATGTTTTCGGAAACATCAAGACCTGCGATTTCTTTCAACTGGGCCCAATAACCCAAACGTTCTTCTGCAAGACCGACGATCTCGTCTGAGACGGTCATCTTGCTCAGATGACGACTGGGGTCGACGGTGTAAATGAAGGGAGTCACATCTTCACGTTCATCCTCATCCATATCCAGGTACTCATGGAAAGGAACCAGTTCATCTTCACCATTGGCCTTTTTGAAGTGCTTGCGGAAACGGGCCTCACCCAGCGCCCAATCTGCCGTCGTGACCGGTAGGGTCAACTTCTGCTCTTCGCCTTCCTCATCGAGAAACGCCAGGTCATAGGTCGTCCATGTATCGAGTGGTGACGGGTTGCCTTCAAGATCAATACACTCGGAGAAGGTTATGCCGGCATCCGGATCAAAGACGATATTTGGTACAGCACGGCTTTCCAGGGCAAGCCTGGCCGCATCGGGTGCACCAAAATCAGCAAGACCCCACTCGGGAGGACAAGGTGTGTTCAGAATAAACAGGGCAGGGCGACGTGCCTGTAAACCCTTCAGTACATTCTGAATCAGGTGAGATGGTGTGGCCTGTGAAGACTGCATCACGAACACACCACGGTGGGCGATCGCGATCAGGGAAAGCTCTTTACGAACCTCTTCCTTGCCATGGTGTTCCATACCGTATTCGGCCATATCAGACACCTGGCTGGTAAAGCCCGATGTACATGCCTGGCCACCGGTATTGGAATAGACCTGCGTATCGACAACCACCACCCGGATCGGTTTGTTGGTTGCCATAACACGTGACAGGTTCTGGAAACCGATATCCATCATGGCGCCATCACCACCGACCGCGAACAGCGGCGGACACAGCGTGAATTCGTCTTCCGTGAATTGTTGCCATTCGAATTCTTCGAAAAACTTCTCGTCCTCGGTGGCATCGTAGCTGTCTGATAGCAGTTTTTCTGCCCGGCGCACGGAAATAAAGCCATCAGCCATCTTGCGCATATGCCCTTCGAAAATACCGACGGCTACTGATGGCGCATCCTGGAACAGGTGATTGACCCATGGGAACGGGTAGGGGTTGTAAGGATAGGATGAACCCCACACTGAGCTACAACCGGTTGAGTTGGTGAAGCCAAGATGGGCGCGACCGCGACCGCTGGGGCCTTCCTCGTAGCGCCACTTGAGGTCTTTCAATTCCTCAATGCTCTTACGAATCAGCAGCACTTGCTCTTTCTTGTCACCGCTCAGTTCAACCGAGAGACGCATCTGAATCAGCAGATACATCTGCCAGATCCGTTTCTGATATCAGCAGGGCATGGGCTTTTTCATCCAGTGCCTTGATCAAGCTACCCAGTTGCTTCACATGTGCTTCGACACGCGGACCCATGAATGCATTGACCGTGGAAAGCAACAGGTGAATGGTGGTTTTCTCACCACAACCCATACATGCACCATCACCACCGGTCATGGACATGTAATTGCTTTGTTTCAGCAACAGCGATGACATCACACCGATGCCTTCATCCAGGCTGGAAATCTTGATGTAATCATCATTGGTTTCCGGCAGGTTACGCCAAAGTTTCCAGTTGGATTCGAGCGTCTCCTGGAACTCATCTGTCTGGCGTATGCTCTGCAAGGCGCCATCTGTACAAACGGCGACACAGATGTCACAGCCTTTACAGGTTTCCGGGTTGACGGTAATTGAAAGCAAACCACCCGAACCCTTTCTTCTTGTTCTCCGGTAAATCGAAGAACGGTGCTGTTTTGGCCAGTGGGAAGTCTGCGACTGCGGCGTAAACGAGGTTGTACTGTTCATCGACTTCAGCACGACGTTCAGCATCCCAGTTGGACTTGCCAGCGACCGTGGTATAGGCCTGTGACAAAACTTTCGCAAAGGTTTTGAAAGTGCCGCTGGAAATGATCGTGCGTGACTCTTTGCCGAGGTTCTTGATCAGCTGGGAGAAACGTGACAGTGGATTGTCCGGTGTTGCAACAGTTCTGACTGCGGCTTCCAGTACCTCTTCCACCGTGCTGACCACACCCGGGATGGCGGAGTCGGGACACTGGGTCCAGCACTTGGCGCAACCGGTACATTTTTCCGGAATAAACTCGGGTACATTGAAGCGGACAGCCGACATGTTACGCATGCTGGATGTCGCCGCAGGAATGGCTGCGATGGCGGTGAACGGATCGGCAATAATATCTTTGCCGGTCTTGTACTGAACACAGACCTGGTTCCAGAAATCAGCCTGGTTGCCAAGACCGCCTTGCAGACTCGATACCTGACATTGCGTGTGGGATCAACGGCAGCAGTTCTTCCTGTCCTGCATCGATGAACTCTTCAAGATCAAGTTTTTTGACTTCATCAAAGCCACGGGTGATGACACGCACATTGTCTTCAACAACACGTGGGCCCAGGTGACCGAACTTCTTGTTGAGCTGCTTGAGAATACCTTCAAACAGACGTTCACGCGACAGATCATGTGTGGTCATCAGCGGTGCGGCATGGAAGAATGCACCCATGAAGGCCACACCCTGCATACGGAAACGAAGTTCAGGATTTGAGGCTTCTGATAGCGCAATATTAAAGCCATCCACGGACCAGACATTGATCTTCTTGGCGCGAATCGTCATCTGCGCTGTCTTTGGAAAACTATTCCAAAGTTCTTCACCCGAAAGCTCGCTCTGGATGATGAACACACCCTCTTCACATAAACCGGCGAGGGGGTCTGAATGCAAAAATACATTCGGGTCGGGGGACAGCACCACGTTGACGTGCTTGAGTTCACAATTCAACTTGATCGGTTCGTGCGACAACATCGCGTAGAAAGTCGTGGGCTGGCCTTTCTTTTCCGAACCATATTTGGGGTTGGCCTTGATGTGCATACCGAGTAACTCGGCTGCAGTCATCGCAAGGTTTTTGCCCATGGTGATGGCGCCCCAGCCACCCACGGAGTGGATACGAAGCTCAACCGAGTCTTCGGGAAAAGGTTCAAATCACCGGCCGATGGAAGTGCCAGGTCGCCAACATTCGGGTAATCGACGAGGATTTTTTCCTGCCAGATTTGCATTTTCGGCACACGGGTATCTTTCTGAATAAATTCGAAACCGAGGTAGAACTGACGTTGTTTACGTCCGCCATCGAGCATGTTTTCAACCGCAGCAATGACATCACCCGGTTGCAAATCGCGGCTTCCCAGGCCAAAACAGGCCGAGTAAAAATCAGGAACCTGGTCGGGAAGGAGCGCAGCCAGGCCTTCGTAAGGAAGGGTGGCACGGTGATCATTGCCGGCACGGCCATTTTCGGCCGCCTGTGCCATGGCTGAGCGGATTTCACGGATCATTGGCAATTCGACGGCCAAAGGCTGATCGGTACGTTCCATAACGACCACGCCTTTCTTACCCGCCAGCATGTGGGTGACGAGATCGGCAGGGAAGGGCCGGAACATGACCATGTCGACCACGCCGACCTTGATGCCACGCTCTTTACGCATGTAGTCTGCGACAACTTCGGCATTACAGATCACCGAGCCCTGTCCAAGGATGACGTACTCGGCATCCTCCATTTTGTAGCCCATCACACGCTTGTATTCGCGACCGGAGAGCTCAGCATACTCCGCCATGGCCTGGTCGGTCAAATCTGCAATGTGATCAAAATAGAAGGGTCGCTGGGCGGCGACACCCTGTGCATACGCTTCCTGGTTCTGAACCGTTCCCAGCATCGCCGGGAAGTCGAAGTTGTACAGTTCAGGAATACGACGCCGTTTGCTTGCCAAATACGGCCCGTTGTGCACCGGTGGGTGAATCAATCATATCTGCCGGGTCACCCAGGTACTCTTTTACCAGTTCACGTTCGGGTTCAAAAAATGACTCGATGACGTGACTTGTCAGGAAGCCGTCCTGTGCGCAAATACCCGGATTCAATGAAAGTTCTGCAACCCGGTGCGAGATGAGGTTGATGTCGGCAACAGCCTGTACATCCTTGGCGAATAACTGGAAAAAGCCCGTATCATCAACGCAATGATAGTCATCATGGCCGGCATGGACATTCAGCGAATGCTTGGTCATTGCACGGCAGGCGACATTCAATACATAGGTCAGGCGTTTGCCGACTGCCGCGTAAAGCGACTCGTGCATATAGGCAATACCCTGGCCACTTGAGAAGTTGGTCGAGCGTAAGCCCACCATACTCATACCGGCGGTTACACCGGCAGCGGCGTGTTCGCCCTCAGGTTCAAAGAAAATCAGTTGGCGACCATTTACGTTCTTATCGCCTCTCGCGACCGCCGAAGCCCAGCCTTCGCCCATTTGCGTGGAGGGTGTGATCGGATAAGCACCGGCCGCTTCACTTGCGGCGGTTTCCATTGTTACAACCGCGGCGCTTCCATCGTCGGTTTTGAAAATTCCGGGGTACTTTGCTCCGGGATTTTTGACATCTTTCATTAACTGACTCATACGACTTTCTTCTCCAGCTCAAGCAAGCTCTCTTTAAACTGCTGTCCTTCAACCCAGACGATGGCCCCTGTCGGGCATCGCTCAATCGCTTTGGGGCTGGTCAGCTCGTTCTTTTCATAATTAATAACAGCCAGGTTATTGATCATTTCGATCACACCGGGCTCCGAATCGGCAACACATCGGTTGCAGGTATTACAGGCAACACTGCAGAGGTCTTCCGCCGCATCGCCTTTGAGCAAATTCTTACATTGTACAATCAGCTTCTGCTCGATCGGCATCAGCTCAAACAGATCCTTGGGACAGGCCACGACACAATCATTACACGCTGTGCAGCGCTCGGGAATAACCACCGGTAACAGATCGTCATTCATGTAGATGGCATCAAGGTCAGACAGGCTATCTCACAGTCTGCCAGGCCCAGGCAACCCCAGTTGCAGGATTTTCCACCACCGGCTACCGCTGCTGCAGCCTTGCATGTTTCAAGACCCGCATAATCGGAATTGCGTGCAGCTTCATTTTTGCCGCCGGCACAAAGCAGGCGGGCTACGCGCTTGTTGGCCTCACCGGCGTCAACACCGAGGTAGCTGGCGACATCGGCCATATCTTCCTCGCCCATCACCGTACAACCTGATGGTTGTTCTTTTCCGTTGACGACGCGCCTCGGCAAATGCCCGGCAACCGGGTTGGCCACAGGCGCCACAGTTGGAGTTTGGCAGTAACTCTTCCACTTCGCCGATACGCGGGTCTTCCCAGACATAGAACTTCTTGTTCGCCATCGCGATCAGGAAGCCAAAGAAAAGACCCAGTCCGCCGAGTATAAGGGCTGAATCCAATATGGGGTTTCCGGTCATGAATCAGGCCCCGTGTTCAGGCAGACAAGTCGGCGAGGTTGGTCTGGCTTAATAGCCAGGCGGAAAGCTTGCCGGCCGGATCAGATGGCGGCTTCACCTGCAATTTCAGGAGGCACCGACAGGGATTCCAGCAAGGTGTAATCCTCAGCCTGCTGCGCCGGGCTGATACCGCCAATGGGACGTTTCCTGACTTCTTTTGGAAAGCTTATGGAAATAAAACGCTCATAGGTGGTTGAGCCTGCTGAAGGGTCATGTACAAAACTGACGGCTGTGTCCGGAAGAAACGCGGCGACCGCTATTCCCTTGTAGGCTGAAAATGCCTTCAGGTCGGGCTCACCGGTTATCTGCTGAACAAATACCCCCGGGGAAATTACGCGTGACAAGGCTGCTGCCGGTGCATCGCCGCTGACGTTAAAAATGATCTTCATATTGGTGTCGAGCAAGCGGAACAACCGACGAAGGTTTGAAATCTTCACCGGACACATTCACCACCAGGGCAGGGGCCAGGGCCCGTTCCGAACTGTTCCACTGGGCGTAGGGGAACCTTTCCAGTGTTGCCGCGTGCTTGTCTTCCTTATAGGCGCCATTCTTAGCCAGGTCAACGACTCTCGCTGCCGCAAATGCGCGTCCGATGGATGCCAGTCTTACACTCAACGAGTGGCCGAGTCCTCTGCCTTCGTCCATATTAATAATAAAAAGCTCATCACCCTGGGCAAGCAACGACTTCAATACTTCCTGCGCTGCGCGCACGGGCGCTTCTGCCTCGGATTCGATGCGTGGCGCCTTGGGTGCAAAGGAATTGAAGCGATCCATATTGACTTTGCCCTTGGCAAAGAAACCCAGCGCCTCTGACCGGTCTTCCTCGGTGTTAGCCGAACCTGCCAGTAAACCACGTACCTGTTGGGAGGTTACCGTCAGTGCAGCATGAAACTGGTCAATACGCGAGCGAACGGCTTCCAGGGCGCAGGCTTTTTGTTCTTCATACTGCATAGCGGTCAAACTCCTTCTCAAGTCTTTGAATCTTTTCTTCAGGAGAAACGGGAGGTACGGCCCGAACCTCATTGTAGACCGGAAAGCTGTCGTCTCTGAAGAACATACCCAGGCGGAGCATGTCTTTACGCTGTGCCAGTGAACGTGCTTCATCAAGGTCTTTAGGGTCATGGACACGTGTTGCTTTAAAAAGTTTGTCCAGACCCGGTGCATTGACACCATTTTCATGAACCAGCAATTCGGTCAGATCCGGGTTTTTGACATTTTCGGCAAATACATCCGCGGTGAATTTCGGGCAACGCTGCAGGATGCGGACAAAGGAAAATCCGTTGTGTGCATAAGCCGCTTCCAGGGTGGCATAAAGGTGTGCCGGCACCCAGTCAGCTGTCTGGGCAACAAATGATGCATTCGACACACCCAGTGTTGCCTGCAGTGGATCCAACGCCGGCAGCACGGCGCCGCGCGGTGAAGTCATCGATGCATGACCCTGTGGTGTGGTTGGTGAGGTCTGATTCTTGGTCAGACCATAGATGTTGTTATCAAGCATTAACACGGTCATGTTGGTGTTATAGCGTATAGCGTGAATCCAGTGACCGGCACCGATAGAGGTGCAATCACCGTCACCCATGACAACAAAAACATCCAGCTCCGGCCGTGCCAGTTTGAGACCCGTTGCGATCGGCAGGGCACGTCCATGAATACCGTGGAAGCCGTAAGAATTGACATAATGAGGGAAGCGGCTTGAGCAACCGATGCCTGAGACAAACGCCATTTTTTCCGGTTTCAGTTGTTCTTTTGCCAACAGGCGTTTAACAGCGTTCAAGGCGCCGAAGTCACCGCAACCTGCACACCATTTGCCTTCCTTTTTTTGATAGTCGTCTGCCACCAGGCATGACGAGGCGTCGTCTTCAAGTTCCAGCAGGGAAATTGGAATACTGCTCATTTGGACGCTCCTTTCACACTTTTCGCAATAATGGAATTATAGATGTCATTTGGCCGGAGTGGTTGTCCTGGACAACTTGTCCAACAATCGATATCAACCAGTGTATGGGCACGTAACAACCAGGCAAGCTGGCCATAGCGACGTGTTTCTTCGGTGATGTAGGGGTCGCCTACGGTATCGGAGTAGTTGATCTCTACGGTCATGACCTTCTTGAAGCGACTGAAGATATCTTTCAGTCCCGGTTCCAGTGGTGACATGAATGTCAATTGACAGGTTGAAAACTTGAGACCTTCTGCGCGGGCACGGTCAACGGCTTCTTCGATGGCACCCTGGGTTGAGCCCCAGCCAACCACCAACAGATCACCTTCCTGGTCTCCATGTATTTCAGGTGGCATCAGCGTGGATTGGAACACGGCCAGTTTCCGGCTACGCATTTTACAACCGAGCTCATTACTGTCCGGGTGGTAGGAAACATTGCTGAACTCATCATGCGCCAGACCCGTGACCGTGTGTGCGCCACCCGGCGTTCCGGGAACGATACGTCTGGACAAACCGGTTTCCAGGTCCCAGTCGTATGGGCGTAAGCCTTCGGGTACCGGTGAAAAATCAACCGGCTCCTGTTGCCAGCGTATATCGAACTCCGGTTTGGTGAACTGTTGAACACCTGTTGCCAGGTTTGCATCTGTCAGGATGATCACGACACAGCGGAATGTCTCGGCGATACGGCGTGCGGTCACCATGGCATGAAAGCACTCTTCGATTGACCGTGGTGCTATCACAACACGTGGTGCGTCACCGTGCTGACCGAAGATCGAGGACAACAGATCGGATTGCTCCACCTTGGTAGGCAGACCCGTTGATGGCCCGCCACGCTGGACATCCAGAACAACCAGGGGTATCTCGGTCATGATGGCGAGGCCCAGAAACTCGGTCTTCAGAGCCATACCTGGACCGGATGTTACCGTCAGTGCCACTTTGCCACCATAGGAGGCGCCCAGTGCCACGCCGGCGGCAGCTATTTCGTCTTCTGCCTGGTGAACGATACCGCCATAATATTCAATAATGGATGCAAGTTCATGTGAAACCGAGGTTGCCGGTGTAATCGGGTACATCGCACACATTTCCATACCGGCAGCGACAGCACCCAACGCACAGGCCTGGTTGCCGTTCATCACGACGCGGGTTTCTTTGGCAGGTATGGTTTCAATATCAAACTGGAAATCCAGGTTTTCACGTGCCCAGGCCATTCCATTTTTTACAAGCTGGACATTAAGCTCTGTGACCTTGGGCGGCTTTTTGTGGAAGATATGCGCAATCTGCTTTTCAATGATGGAAAGATCACGTTGGTAGATCTCTGCAAGCATGCCCAGTGCGAACATGTTTTTACCATGTTGCGGATTGTCTACGACCTTGAGGGTTTCTTCCTCGATAGGAACCTGGATAAAGCGATAATTCTTCGAAGACATCTCTTCCATGGCTTCCGCATACATTTTTCGGATGGCCGGGTCTTCGTGGTTTTCCCAGGCGCTTTCCTGGAGAATAATGCAATCGTCATCAAATGAGTTAAGCCGGTGACGGGAAAGGCATACCTGGTCATTGAATGCGATAGCCAGTTTTGACTGGTCGCCCCAGTTGGTAATTTTTTCAGTTCCAAAACGGATGATGTTACCCGAGGTACTGGTAACCGTATGGTGCGGAGGCTCGATTTCGGCGGGAATAATCTCTACCGTCCAGACACCGTTACCCATCTTGGCGCAGGTCTGTCCAAAAATCTGCGCACACTTTTGAGCACCTTCACCCGAGTTGGTGATGATCTCAACCGTATGCTCAGAGACCTCGTTGACTGTCACATTATTGCTAGCTGGCCTGTCCAATTCTACTTACTCCCAGTACCCGAGAAATTGAAAATAAAAACCCTTCGTCTTCTCAGTGAAGATGCACATTCTAATATCGGATGATTCGGGTTGCATAGTAGGGCATGAATTACTGCAGCAACTTGATATTTGTCAATTAATTTTGCATTGGCGAAAATCATTATAATACCTGTCCTTATGACGAGGACAGGTTCATGGCAGGAGTAGAGGGAAGAGTTGCGTTGGTTACGGGTGCCGGTCGTGGAATCGGACGTGAAACCGCCGCACTGCTGGCAAACCGGGGTGCATCGGTTATGGCTGTTGCGCGCAGCGAAAAAGAGTTGCTCAAAACCGGTTTTGAATACACCGTGGCAGACCTGGGTACGGTCGACGGTTGCGAAAGGGCAGTCGCTGAAACTGAAACACGGCTGGGCCCGGTTGAAATCTTCGTCTGCAATCACGGTATTGGCTCTGCTCACGAAAGAGTGATATGGGAACAGGAAACGGCGACCTGGGACGAAACCATGCGTATCAACCTGGACGGCCCGTTTCATCTTTCACGATTGATAGTGAAAAGCATGGTAAAACGTCGTTACGGACGCGTGGTGTATACCAGTTCGACTGCGGCGCAGGTTGCCGAGCATGCAGGCTCGGCTTATAACTGTTCCAAGCTTGGTCTGATTGGCCTGATGCGTTCAGTGGCACGGGACGCCGGTGCCTTTGACGTGACATCTAACGCGGTGCTGCCGGGATGGGTGCGTACGGAAATGGCTGAACGTTCCGCCCGTGCCGAAGCAATGGCAAGCGGCATTACTGTCGAAGAGGTCTGGCAACAGCGTGCCGCACTCTATGCACCCGGCCGGGTCGCCACTCCGCGTGAAGTGGCCGAGATGATTGCTTTTCTCGCTTCTGAGGAATCGAGCGGTGTCAGTGGTCAGGCGATCACGGTTGCATTGGGGGGACTCAGTTAATAATTCAACCTGGCCCCATTAAAGTTAGCGGATTTGTCTATGCCAGTTACTGACCAGTAGTGCGACATCGATCTCTTCGCCACCCTTACTCCATTTCTCGGCGAAGTTGACATCCTGTGAGTTCGGCGGCGGATTTGGCAGATTCATATGAAAACGCACCGGCATTGGAACTGCCGAGCCCATCGCAACCAGTTCACCGCGGCTTAAAGAGGTGATGGCTGAAAACGTGCCACGGGCCGAATCCGGTACCATATCGCGCAGGTATTCCTGATCATCGGGGTTGGCGATACGCAAGCACAAAAATGTACCGCACTGGGCCAGTACCGTTTCTGAAACCTCGTGAGGTCGCTGGCTGACTATACACAGACCGACACCGTATTTGCGTCCGGCCTTGGAGATATGTTCGAAGGTACGGCGTGCTTCCTTGTATCGTGAGTCATCATTGCGCGGAATGTATTGCTGCGCCTCTTCACATACCAGCCAGATGGGAAATTCCAGGCACTTCGGATTCCAGAAATTGAATTCAAAGGCCAGGCGGCCTATCAAGGCCGTCACCATGGGCGCTACGTCATAGGGTATGGCGCTGAGGTTCAGTACGGTCACATTAGCCTTTGGTTCACCCAGACCGACAAAATCACGCATCAGATCCACCAGCGTAGCGGTGGATGTGCGCATGACCGGTTTGAGCATGAAGTCATAACGGGTGTCATTCATCATGCTGTCCAGGCGCACCAGGAGTTGATTAAACTTTCCGTAGGTTGCACCCTTGACGCGCCCAAAATCCTCGGTTTCCTGGTTGGCCAGTTCGAATTTGTCCCGCAACTCTTGCAGCGAAAAATAAACCGGTGAATCGACCGTGATGTGACCCAGGCTTTCACTCTTATTCGCTTCTATCCTCAACTCGCCCAGCGCAGTACGCAAAAAGGCAAGCTGTAGCGAGGCGTTAACATCTTCCGGGTTGATAATTAAGTCGGCAAGGTCCGAGTAGGTCAGCAACCAGTAGGGTATTTCAAGTTCAAGAGCGTCCATGCAGCGCACTTTATTGCTTGGAAACGGAGAAGACACAAGCGAATCGGTTCTCTTGACGCCGTACTCACCGTGCATATCCATGATGATGACGTGTGCATTGGGCATATAGCGCAAAGCTGACTGGATCAGGCTGGTCACTGTCCAGGATTTACCGGAACCGGTCTGACCGAGGATAGCGGCATGCCGACCGAAAAAATTTGAGGCGTCGAGATAGACATCGATAGATTCAAATGAACTCAGCTTGCCAACTTTATAGAACACTTCGCTGAAATCGGAAAATATCCGCTCCAGGTTCCAACTGGAAACCATGTGCAGCTCCGCACCAGCCGTTGGGTAGTGGTGGATGCCGCGGTCGAAGTTGCCATTACTATCGAACTCACCGAGTGGTGAAAGACGAATCTTGTTGATCTCGCGGCCATCTGCCGTGGTCTCTGACCACATGCTTTCGACCATGCTCAGTATCTTGGTGTGGGACTGTCTGACCATCAGGTAGGATCCGACCTGGCCGACCCGGACCTTATCCATGCCGATCATCTTGTCGGAAAACAGACCTTCCAGGTCCGATGTCAGCCGGGCAACGAAATAATCGCCGGTGACCTCAATCAGGTGACCGAGTACGTTGCTACTTTCACTTTTCATACCGAGTACGTTGCTGCTTTCACTTTTCATGATGTTCAGTCTCCTGAAAGACGCATTCAATACCTCTTAATGGGTTTTGTAAACGTCTTGTTTGTTCCATCCATAGAGCAATGGGCGACCGTTACCTGGATTCCAATAACAAAGAGTACGCATATGCAGGCGATTTCGCAAGCTCAAAGACATTGAATGGCAAATTGTATTAAGAAATTCAGATAAGCGCAAGATTATGAAAAAGATTGTCTGGCACTCAGATTACAATTCCACGAGTCTTTTACAGGCTGCACGCAATGTATCATCGTGCTTGGCAAAACAGAAACGAATGACATGTTGATCCGGTACCTGTTTATAGAAAACGGATACCGGTATGGCCGCCACCTTGTGTTCGCGGGTCAGACGGGCGGCGAATTCCATATCCGCTTCGGCGCTGATCGCATTGTATCCGGCAAGTTGAAAGTAAGTTCCTGTTGATGGAACCAGCTTGAATCGTGATGTGGCCATCAATTCCAGGAACAGGTCACGCTTTTGCTGGTAGAAACTTCCCAGTTCAAGATGATGTTGCGGGTGTTCACGGAGGAAATCCGCTATCGCGTATTGCATCGGGGTGCTGGTGCTGAAATTAATGAATTGATGTATACGCAGGAATTCGTCCATCAGTGGTTGCGGTGCGATGCAATAACCTATCCGCCAGCCCGTGGTGTGGTAGGTTTTGCCAAACGAAGAAATCACGAAAGACCTGTCTGCAAGATCCGGGTAACACAGCAGGCTATGGTGCTGTCTTTCATCAAAACATATGTGCTCGTAGACCTCGTCCGAGATGATGTGGATATCGCGGTCGTCGATGGCTTCCCGCAAATGCTGAATATCCCGCTCGCTCCAGATGGTACCGGTCGGGTTGTGCGGGGTGTTGAGTATGATCAGGCGGGTGCGTTCGGTGATGGTGTCCCGGACCTGTTGCCAGTCGATAGTAAAATCCGGGTAGCGAAGACTGATGTGCTTTGTTATGCCGCCATTGAGCGTGACACCGGGCTCGTAGGTATCGTAGGCCGGGTCAAACACGATGACCTCATCGCCGGGGTGCACCACCGCCGTGATTGCGCAGAATATTGCTTCGGTGGCACCGGGCGTGACGACAACTTCACGATCCGGGTCGACCTCACGGGCATAGAGGTCCCGTACCTTGGCTGCAATCTGTTCGCGTAATTGGGGAACACCGGCCAGCGGTGCGTACTGATTGTGTCCCCGGGCTATGTGATATGCGACAAGTTCACGCAGTACCAGCGGCCCATCAAAATCCGGAAAGCCCTGTGCCAGGTTGATGGCACCATTGTCATGGGCCATTTTTGACATCAGCGTGAATATGTTGGTGCCCTTGCCGGGCAGCTTGTTGCGAAACATGTGTTGCCTTTTTGCGGGTCGGGCTGATTTAAGCGCAAGCTTGGAATTAAATCAAGTTGGCTCTCAATGGAACCTAGCATTTACCTGCGTTATGAGCGATAATCTCGCGCAAATAAAAATTATAAAAATCAACTTTGTTTTTTTATCTTTAAACCACTACGGATGAATAAAATGAACAAGAGACTTCTATTCGCACTTTTTGCTGTCGCAATGCTTTTCAACCTTCCCTCTATATCCATGGCCCAGGTTTTGAAACCTGACCTGCTGTATTGTGGAAGCAATAGCAGAATCGGTTCAAATCTCTACCTTGGTATAGGTCCATTTAACGAGGTCTCAGGGTGTGTGCCGGGTGTCGATACACAGGCTCTTCTCGATTACTCGCTCAGGCTACCGTTGCCGGTAATGGGGCAGCCTGGCTGGCCTATTTGAACAGCGGTGGTGTGATTATTACTGAATATAGCATTACCGATGATGTGTATAACGAAATATATGCTACCGGATACGGCAGGGAACGAATTTTGGTGATCTGTTCTGACAACGCGATGCCCTCATTAAGCTCAATCCTGACCATCCATTCTGGCAACTCAATAGCGGTCTGACTGAAACACCCGCCAACCTGGAAGGTTGTGGTTTTGACCTTTCAGCGATTGCCACTGGTGAGGCCGAAGTAACCGAACTTGGTGGTCTGGTTGGAACCCCTTTTGTTTCCTTCGCAATACGTCCACAGGGTTCAGGCGTGTTCTGGCTTCTGGAGGCTGACTGGCAGGATAATGAAAGTTCCTTCACAGATGACTCCAGGAATTTTATGGGTGCACTGATCAGTGGCGGCGCCTACAGTATCAGCGCTGGCGACTCTCAGCCGATTCCGACTCTGTCCACGCTGGGATTGTTGTTGTTGGTTCTCGCTTTTGTCTATCTTGGTCGTCGACGGATCAAAGTTTAAATCGCATTCCCGCAAGCTGACAAAAAAGGGCCGTATCAACGGCCCTTTTTTTGTGTCTTTGTTGAAACTTTAGACAATGCAATACCCTGCAACCATTGCGGACCTGGCGCCAACGGCAACCGCGAGAGCGGCATCTCAAGACTTTCGTAGTTCATTTTGAATTGACTGGGATTTGAGTGAGGTTTACCATTGCCAAATAATAATTTTTTATGTTTTCTTAAAAACGATAGGGGTTAATGAAATGAAAGGAAGGATCCTTTTTACGCTTTCCACGGTTTTACTGATTTTTAACTTGCCTTCAATATCGATGGCCCAGGCTTTGAGACCTGACCTGATGTATTGTGGAACATCTGCAAGAACGGGGGCGGACCTTTATCTTGGGACGGGTCCATTCAACGAGGTCCCAGGCTGTGTTCCAGATGCGGATACGCAGGCCCTGCTGGTAACAAACATCGGTTCAACCGTTGTCGGCAATGGTGGAGCCTGGCTGGCGTATCTGGATGCTGGTGGTGTAATAATATCTTCAGCATATATTACAAACGAGATTTACAACGAAATATATGGCACGGGATACCTTGATACGATCTCCTACGGTCCTTGTGGAAATAATGCAATGCCTTCCGTCAAGCTCAACCTGCTCAACCAATTCTGGGTGGATAACGCCGGGCTTAATCCGACACCTGCCGCCGAAGCAGGCTGCGGGAGTGACAATGCAGCCATTGTCGCTGGTGAAGCCGATGTAGACGAATTGGGCGGCCTGGTTACTACCGCAATCGTTTCCTTCGCGATACGGCCGCAGGGTCTGGGTGTGTTTTGGTTACTGGAGGCTGACTGGTATCGCAATACAGCTACCATCACAGATGACTCCAAGAATTTTATGGGAGTGCTGATCAGTAATGGAGCAGAACCTCCGAGTCTTATATTTGAAGACGGGTTTGAAACACCATAAGCAAGATTTGAGGAACCAGGGCAACACAAATCTTTGTCTGAAAATAACAGGGCAGAAACACTGCTGTCCTACTTAAATTTACGGCTCAGGCAGGGTTTTCGATTAGTTTCTGTTCTCGCCTTCTGACGGAGAGGCGCTGGAGTGGGGCGGAAACACTTAATGCCCGGCACCCAGTTTGTATTTGACACTGCCGGCAATGGCATTGGCGAAATCATCAAGATTTTCGTAGTTCATCTTCTTGAAAAGTGCGACCAGTTCCTCGACCGGTTGACGCATCGCGTCTATCTCCTGGTGGCTGCGACCGCAACCATCACAATAAAGACCCTCTTCGGTGCATTCACCGTTACATGGTTTGAATTTCATCCTGTTCTACCTCTGGCCTAGTTGCTGGAGCCCAATGATACGCTTCCAGCCAAAAAGTTCGTGACCCATATCATATAAATGCAAAATACCTGGCATGCTGTTTATTTTCAGAACCGCGTCTATGGTCAAGGATCCTTTATACCGTCACGTGCCAGGCGCGGGCGCAGAACAAGACGGCTCAGGATGAGCAATAAAAGCACCAATATCAGCAAACCGGTCGTGGTCATTGCAGGAATGGAAACCGCAGGAATATCAACAGGTGCCGGTGTAAAGTCCACGGTCAGAAGCGGATTTCCGGGTCCTGCATGTTCGCGGCTCAAAATCCTTCGCGCATTCTGGGGAAACACTTCATCGCCAAGCAGGGCCCAACCATGGTTGGAGGCAGGATTATCAACCCATGCCTGAACGGCTGCGACCAATTGCGGATTGCTGGCGAATGTCACGTTTTGAGGTGAGCTGGATATCGGTTCACTGGCCACGGCAACGCTTGCAAAATCACCACCTGCTGTGCTCCAAACCTCGTAATCGAAAAAACGATGCAGCCAGGTGGCGTCATTAACTCTGTGCTGTCGCACCACGGCCCTCGGGACCCGGCGCGTTCGAGGCACCCTCACCCCAGTCTTCTGTCATCGTATGCAGGCTGATGGTAGCGCTGGTGGCAGCGGGGGGTACCTGGTTGATGGTGAAGCTGAAGCTTGCCGTGTTGATTGTTGAGCCAGGGAGGACACTGCCAAGGTCGAATTTTATCAGTGCACGTCTGAGTAGTGCGTCAATGCCATTTTGATCCCAGGTCCGCCCGACAAACAAGTATTGCCCGGAGCCGTTCCCCAGCCGTCCGCTTGCATCTTCATACAGTGTGGTGTCCTGCACGGCTGAAAGCTCAACAGTATCTGCCCCGAGATTTTCATGCGTAAATGAAAAAAGAATCATCGCCACCATGGCGCATGTAATGCCTCGTCCCTGCATAAGTTCTGGTCCTTCTTTGTTTAAGTTTTTAATTAAATCAGATGTATGGCTGCAATCCCGGTTCGATTTATGCTATACATGACAAATATTATTGTTCGTAATATTGAAATACAAGCGCTGCTGAATAACTTTATGCGGATTCAGGTGGCGGATAGGGGGTTAAACGTTCAAGGAGGAACGATCTTGTGAGCAATACCAGAAGCAAACTTTCACGCAGACAACTATTGGGTACCGGAAGTGTTCTTGGTGCAGCCGGTCTGCTTTCTACCTCACTGACTCATGCCGGGGAAAAGACCGCCGGGTTGGTTCCCGCAAAATTCGCCGGACTCAGACCCCTGTATCCGGTTACACAGAACGCGGAGTCGGAAGGCGTTGCACCTTCGCTTCCGCCCTTTGCCGCACGGGTTCTGAATAAGGCGGGTTATGGCCCACGGCCAGGCGAGGTAGGCGACTTCAATAACCTGCCTGGATTTGATGACGATGCCAGGTTGGGGCTGTGGCTGGATGAACAGCTTTATCCGGACGATTTACTTGACACGGAATTGAATGGTCGCGTCAGTCTTTTCAAAGATCCCGGGCTCGCCTATGACATGATTGATAAAACCGCCGCCGAGCTTTGGCAGTATGGTCGTGATGATGACTACCAGGTTCGGCTCAGGCCCGTCTGGCAAATGGAGCGCCTCACCCTGTTACGAGCCGCCTACAGCAAGTGGCAGTTGCGCGAAAAACTCTACGATTTCTGGTTCAATCACTTCAATATCTATGGTCGTGAATTTCCAGCCTATGCCATGATGCCTGAATACGACCGGCAACTCAGAGCCCACATGTTTGGCAAGTTTGAAGACATGTTGCTGGCAAATGCACGCACCGCAAGCATGCTGTATTACCTGGACAACTACTCCAACACCTGGCCGCGTCCCAATGAGAACTATGCACGTGAATTAATGGAACTGCATACGCTAGGTGCAGTTGAAAACTACTATGGCGCAATAGATCCTGGTGACGTTGGTACCAACAGCAAATCGCAACGTGCCGGGTATACAGAAATTGACGTATTCCAACTCGCCAAGGCCCTTACCGGCTGGGGTGTGGCTGACGGGCGCAGCGAAGCCCCTGATACCGGCGAGTTTCTGTTCCGCAGCGAACCAGCACTATAATTTTACCGATGGCGACATCGAGGTGATGGATGTCACTATCGCCGGGCCAGGTGGTGGCGAATCGGATGTGACCGATATTCTCTCTTACCTGGCAAGACACTATGGCACGGCCAGGTACATTGCCTGGAAACTGTGCAAACGCCTGGTCGCGGATGATCCTGCAGAAGCACTGGTTGCCAGCACGGCAGATGTGTTTTATGACAACCGTGATGACCCGGAACAGTTGCGAAAAGTCTACAGGCATGTTCTGGAATCCGAAGATTTCAAAACCACCTGGGGCCTCAAGGTCAAGCGCCCGGTTGAAATTGTTATCGGTGCCTTGCGGGCCGCGGATATGGACTTTACGATCCGCCGGGATCACAGCCCCAGTAATACCCTTGTTTCTCGCCTGGACGATACCAGCCATTTTCCTTTTTATTATGCTGCGCCCACCGGGTTCCCGGATGACCGGTCGCAATGGCAGGGTAGCGGGCCATTGATCCAGACCTGGAGAACGGTCACCCGAATGCTCCGGGAAAGCACTGAAGTCAACCTGGCTGAACAGACCAATACTGAAATTCCTGTTGTCGCCGAGCGCACACCTGAAAATATTGTGAATATGTGGATGACACGTGCGCTTGGCTATTCATTGCCACTGGCACAGGCACAGACAGTTGTCGATTTTATGACAGGTATCCCCAATGTGGCTGGCGCAGATCAACCGCTTGATCCGGGTATCGACACGGCAAATACCGGGGGCACCAGCTATTATCAACGAATCATCATGGCTGCGGTGGGGCTGATCGTCATGTCACCAACTGCCATGCGGCGCTAAGGAGAGCACCAGATGAGCCTGATCAAACGACGTGATTTCCTCAAGAGTTCCCTGGCCGCACCCATGGTGGCCGCAGGAATGGGACCTTCATTGAGCTTTGCACACGACCCTTACAGCGACAATATTTTCGTTTTCGTATTTCAACGTGGCGGTATCGATGGCCTGAGCTTCCTGACCCCGATGGACGGTCATCCGGATCGTGGGTATTACGAGGCACTGCGTGCCAATGGCACGATGATCCCCAGCAACCAGTTGGAGGCACTTTCAGGTGGTTGGGGTCTGATTTCCTCGGCGGCGCCTTTGAAAGACCTGTGGAACCAGCAGAAACTTGCCATCGTTCAGTCGACAGGATTGCCCTGGGCCAACCGCAGCCACTTCGAAGCAGAGCGTTATGCCGAACTGGGTACGCCCGGAAACCGTTTTACAACAACGGGATGGCTAACCCGGCATATGCAGACTGCGACCAATATTCCGCCTGAAATACTGATGCCGGCGGTCATGACTGAATCCACCGTGCGCTACTCATTCCTGCAGGAACCCTCGGCAGTGACCATGAGGTACCCATCCAATTTTGATTTTGACTCCCATTATTACGAGGAGGAACAGGAGGCAGCGCTGGAGCTGATGTATGGTGTGGAAAATGGAGAGCTGGATATTGCCGGCAGCCAGGCGCTGGCAGCGATGTCATTGATCGAAACCATCGACTTCAGTGGCTATGTACCTGCCAACGGTGCGGTCTACCCGGCACGTCTCGATAATCCTGGCAGGCTTACCAGTTTCGGTGAAGAGTTGAAAATTATTGCCCAGTTGATCAAGGAGGGCACGGGTGTCCGGCTCGCGCAGACGGACATCGGTGGCTGGGATACACACAATACCCAGGGTAATGCAGGGTCCCGATGGCGGGTATTTTGACAACGTCCGCGACCTTTCCGCGTCAATCAACGCGTTTTTCAGGGATCTCGATATACCCGCTCCCGGTGGCGGCAGCTGGGCAGACCGCACGACCATGATCGTTTACAGCGAATTTGGCCGCAGGGTCTTTGACAACGCCGATGCCGGAACCGACCATGGCTGGGGTAATAACTGCCTGGCCATTGGTGGAGGCGTCAATGGCGGAAGATTCTATGGCAACTGGCTCGGTTTGCATGATGATTTCCTCTTTCAGGGTGCCGATGTGTGGGCAACGACAGATTTTCGAAGTGTATTTGGTGAAATGTTGTTGAGACGCTTACACAACAACAAACTTGGCGACATATTCCCCGGTTTCACCGCCGAAGAATACAAACCACTGGGTATTTTTGCAGGCGCAGCATTGCAAGCGGATTTCAATGACCCGGACGTGATCTTCAGGGACGGTATTGAGTAGTTGTGCAGGCAGGTGCGCTCTTGTACATTTGAGCAGATGAAACGTTTCGCACTGGTCATCCTGACGATTTTTTCCTCGCTGGTTTTCGCGCAGGATTTCGACTTGCTTTCGCTCGAGGAATTTGCCACCGGGCTGCAGCAACCGGTAGGTATCATGCACGCCGGTGACGGTAGCGACCGGGTGTTTTTGCTTGAGCAAACCGGTCGTATCAAGGTGGTCAAAAACGGTGTCGTCAACGTAACACCCTTTCTGGATTTAACCGGCGTTATCGATAACGCGTCCAGTGAACAGGGTTTGCTGGGGCTGGCCTTTCATCCTGACTACGCCAACAACGGCTACTTCTATGTCAATTACACACGTGATCCTGGCCCGGGTGATGATCCTAGATGATCTGACAACCGTTGCCCGTTACCAGGTATCTGCCGGGAACCCGGATGTTGCAGATACTGCTGAAACAAAAATACTGGAAATCCCACAAGACGCGGGTAACCACAATGGTGGTGATCTCCATTTCGGACCCGATGGCTTCCTGTACATCGCCATGGGTGACGGAGGCGGCTCAAATGATGTGTACGGTCACGCGCAGGACATCACCAGCCTGAAGGGCAAAATGCTACGCATCGATGTAGACGGGGCACCCGTTGAGGGCGATGATTTATGTGGCCTGGTTCAGAACTACGGAATACCCGCATCCAATCCATTTGCTGACAGCGCGGGTTGCGATGAACTCTGGTCCTATGGTCTGCGCAACCCCTGGCGCTTCAGCTTCGACCGTGCTACGGGAGACATGTATATCGGCGACGTCGGTCAAAATCTCTGGGAGGAAATCGATTTTGAACCCCCCGACACCGGCGGCCGAAATTACGGCTGGTCCTGTCGTGAGGGGGCGCATGATTTTGCCTTTGGTAATGTCTGTACTGGTGTAAGCCCGACTGACCCGATCATTGAGTACGCCCACAACCCCCATTGTTCAGTCACTGGTGGTTATGTTTATCGTGGCCCTAATCCGCTGTTTGACGGTTATTATTTCTACGGAGACTACTGCTCGGATGTGGTCTGGCTGGCGATTGAAGGTGATTCCGGATGGTCATCAACAGAGTGGCCCGCTGGCGGCACCTACCCTGAGCAGCATCTCAAGTTTTGGCGAGGACGAACAGGGTAATCTGTATATCGCGGATCGCAATGCCGGCAAGGTCTACCGGATTTCCATGATCTGGCGGATATTCGCAGATTCCTTCGAGTAGGCCTAAGCCTCAGCATCTTTGAGCGGGTCGATGCTCCGGGATCATTCGAAACTATCCTCAAACAACAGTGTGCTGCTGGTCAACAGGTTGATGCCGAGGCTATCCGGTTCACCTGCGTCTGCCACCATGAAGCGTTGCCCTAGCGACATTGGGTGGTTCGATCGGCTACAAAACGAAAACTCACCAGGGACCCCCATTTCAGCTTGCTGGACTCTGAACCCTGGAATCTCAATAATCCGGGCTGGATTGTGGCCACCCAGTTGTTTGCACTATCCGGGTCGCCATCGTAGAACGCGGCATCGCTTACCTCAACCGCTAGCGAGACGGGAATCTCAAAACCGTCAATTGCCCGGTCAAAATCAAAGTTCATCAGTGTTAAATCGTACTGCCAGCGATCAGGGGCTATTTTTGAGACCGTTGATGAAACTTGTACAAACCCTTCGCCGCTGTCAACGATATCGGTCATGCCGTTGGTCGTGGCATTCTGAAGCTCGAGAAAGTCATTGATTACCGGGCCCTGCTCGAAGGGGGCCGCAGCAGCAAATGTCCAGCCACTGCCAAAAGCGGGAATAATTTCCTTACGGCCAATCGAGTTGAAGATATTCACATCATCCCGGACCAGGTACCAGGCCTCGATAAAATAACGCGCACCCGGAGTGGAAAGCTCGGACTCAGGTACGCTTAAACGCCGGTCCATTGCATCTGACACCGGCGCCTGGCACGGAACCTGCCCACCAAAGACCTGAAGATCCGGCAAATAATCGCAGTTTCCGTCCGGTTCATTCAACGGACCGTCGAGGTCCCAAATTGATCCGTCCCTCAGCCATATACCGCTATGGGCGATAATCTCTTCCCGCGGGCCAAGAAATGCCTGGTCTGAATTGGAGCTGACCTGGTACAAATCCTCGCAACCTGATGGCACAACCCGGCCAGGACGGTTTGCTGCGCGACACGAGACACTGCCCTCGGCTGTATCTGCATTGATCGAGTTAAAGGCGTGCTTGACCTGCGACTGGCCCAGTTGCTCCAGCCGTCCATCCACAAAACGATACAGGTGATAGACCAGCATACCACCCTGGTCATTTCCGTAGGGCGCGCAAGCACCATCACCCTGGTCGGCACAACAGGCATCGACATTGCGGGTGTCGGCAAACTGTGCGAACCATGGCACGTCAGCTGTTCCGATGTTCTCAAAATAGGCTGATGGAGCGATGGCAACCCTTCCGGATTCCCGTGCCACCTGGTTGACATTATCCAATCTCAACATGGCGATGTCAGCATCAAAGCCAGGCAGGGTAGGCCAGTTGGGGTCCTCCACGGGGCATGAGGGGGTGATGCCCGTGGCGGATTCGGAATCAGCATCCTTGGGCGGGTTAACCTGTGTCTTCAGCAATGCGGAACCCACCATGAATCCGAATAGTGCCGGATCCCCGAGTCGGGCAGCCAGATCCCGGCCTATACGAACATCAAGGTAACGCGCAAAGAGCCACTGGCCATCACGCTCAAAGTGCCCGTAATCCAGGTAAAACCAATCTTCGCCCAGTGCGCCCGCAAGTTGCAGGGTAGCCTGGGAGGCCAGCCCGGGGCTCCAGGCTCAGGTGCTCACTGACAATTTGCAGACCTGCCGCAGAAATAGTCAAACCGGCATCCAGGCGGAGTTGACCTCCCACGAGTTCCTTGAAAAACCCCTGGTTGGCATGAAAACTGAGCTTGCTATTTGGCGAAATTGTGATGTTGGCTATATCGTGCTGAAAATTCAACGGGCGGGCGCCATCAACTGTCAATCCAACATCACGAAGGTTGCCACGGTAGAAAGTAACAACAAGTTGCCCTCCCTGGGCCGACATCAGGTCGACTATCGGTTGCTGCCACCGCAATTGAATGCCAGCAAGTCATTAGCAAAATAATTACACCCAGTTGTCGCTGCACCGTCACTCCATGGTTTTGTTGAAAACATCTTTGACTAAAAATCCTGATCACTACGTATTTTGCCCTGAAATCGCCAATTCCCGTCTATTGTATTTCAAGTTTGGTGTTACCGGTGTGATCTGGTGGTTTGTGTCAACCGGTTCTGCTTGCGCCATGAGGCCGGATTACAACAAGGTCATTGATGTTTTCCAGCCAGGTAGCGTTTACGACGGACTGGGTCCGTTGATACTCGCACTACGGACACAGTGGTCAATTTACCGAGGTGATTCTGTTAGTCGAACTTGTTAAGTTGCTTTTTATGTTTTCGTCTCCTATGGTTAATAAAAGGTGTTAAAAAAACGTTAAACAAGGAGAAGATCAATGTTTAAATTGAATGGGTTTTGCTACTCAGTGTTGTTTGCCACCCTGTCTATCAACGCACCGCTAATGGCACAGGATGTAGATGATGCTGAAGCGGAAACTATGCTTGAAGAAGTGATTATTACCGGTTCACGTATTCGACAAAATCCTTTGGACGCACGCACCCCTGTACAGTTTCATACCGAAGAAGATATGGATTTAACCAGTTCTCTCTCAGCAGCTGATTTTCTTCAGAAACTACCCGTCACGGGTTCGGCCATTAACCGCTTGAATAACTCTTCGGGTAACCTGGGTTTTCCACCGGATGGTGCGGGAATCGGCGCAGGTGCATCGGAAATTGATCTGCGAAACCTGGGCTCGAAACGCACCCTGGTATTGGTCGATGGCAGGCGCTGGATCCGTGGTTCATCTGCCTCGGGTGTTGCCGGTGCGGTTGATATCAATACCATTCCAAACAATGCCGTCAAGTCGATCGAAATTTCCCTGGATGGCGCATCAACCGTTTATGGCTCGGATGCGATTGCCGGCGTGGTAAACATCATCACGCAGGATAACTACCAGGGTTTCAAGGCATCGGCCTACTATGGCTCATTCGAGGATGGCGATGGCGAATCCGGTGAAGTGGACGTCAGTTGGGGCGCAGAAACCGACCGTGCCCGTTTATTCCTGGATGTGAGCTATACCAAGCAAAAGGAAGTCTTTGCGGGTGACAGGAAGATTTCTGAGTATGCCATCCAGGGCTTTCCCTACGGTCTGAGTTCAGGTACCCCGGAAGGACGCCTGGTTTTCACCGATCCACGCATCGGGCAGACGCTGAGTATCACAACCTACTCGTCAAACCCGTTCTATGATCCAAACTGTTGGGCCAGCGGATCATCCGTACCGGGTTGTGACGACTTCCAGGCATTCACACTGGATGACCGTTTCAACTGGCAACCTTACAATTACCTGCTGACACCGAATAAACGCACCAGCTTTTTTGCCAAGGCCGAGTACGACATTACCGACAATGTCATGTTCAGAATGACCGCCAGTTACAACAGGCGGGAATCCACCTCACAGGCCGCACCTGAGCCGTTATTTTTTGGCCCCGATGCAGGTTCGGGTGCGATTCTGGACAACCTGCTCTGGCCGGCGGATCACCCGACCAATCCCTTTGGTATTGATATGGGACCGGAATCACTGGTGTTTACCGGTCGCAGACCTATCGAAGCCGGACCGCGTATTTTCGAACAAACGGTTAATACCTATTACATTGCAGCGGGTATTGATGGTTCATTTTCTGCCGGTGGCAATAACATTTATTGGGATTTAACAGCGATATTCTCTGAAAACGATGCAACGCAAATCAAACACGGTGCCTTCAACGCGCAGAATATATCCCTGGCGCTGGGACCCGCCGATGCCTGTGCGGCTGTACCCGGTTGCGTTCCATTTGCATGGGTAGGGCCCGACACCATGAGCCAGGAAATGCTGGATTTCGTGACATTTGTTCAAAAGGATGTCAGTAACCAGAAACTGAATGACTACACGTTTAATATGACCGGTCAGTTTGGCGGGTTCAGTGCCGGGGCTATTGGCTGGGCAGCGGGCTATGAGCACCGTAAAGGAAGACGGAAGCTTTCACCCCTGATTCAATCGTTTCAAGCGGTTTTACGGCCGGTGTTCCCGCACAACCAACGGACGGTGGCTTTGATGTTGACGAATTTTACGCTGAGTTTATTGTCCCGATCTGGCGCGGAGATGGAGGGGAAAGATTCGATATCAGCGCATCCGGCCGTTATTCGAATTATGACCTTTTTGACAGTGATACCGTATGGGCCCTTGGTGCCATTTGGGCACCGATGGAAAGCCTGACCTTGAGGGCCAACTACGCAACGGGTTTCCGGGCGCCCAATATTGGTGAGTTATTCAATACCGGTTCACGTTTTGATGCGAGCATCAACGACCCCTGTTCAAATGCCCAGCCTGAAGACCAGGCTAACTGCATCGCGCTTGGCGTTCCGCCGGGTTACCAACAGGCCAATCCGCAGATCAGTGTAACAACGGGTGGCAACGTGGGTCTGACACCTGAAACGTCAGACACCTTTACCGCCGGATTCACCTGGGACGTAGCAGCAGCAGACAACTGGAGTGGTATTGATGGTCTGCTGTTTGATTTTAATTATTACGACATCCAGATCGACAATGCCATACAACCGCCGGATGCACAGGATGTTCTGATCCAGTGTGTTGATACGCTGGATCCGTTCTTCTGTGACAATGTTCAAAGGTCGGTTAACGGCGCTGTCCTGCGTGTCGATGGCATATTGCAGAATATCGGCGGTATTGATACTTCCGGTCTTGACTGGAAAGTCGAGTTAATGACCGCACAAAGCAATGCCGGGCAATTCCGCTTCCAGTGGCTTAGCACCTACCTGTTCGATTACACGGAAACCGTTCCCGGACCGGACGGTAATGTCAAAATTGACCGGGAAGGCACTGAGTTGGGTTCACCTGAGCGTGCATTTCTCAAGTATAAAACCCAATTCAATACCGATTGGTTCTATCACGCATGGACGGTAAGACTTGGCTTTCAGTACTACGATGGCCTGGATGAGCAGTGTGGCGGAAATGTCGCCGCTTTTGAGCTTTGGGATGATTTTTGTACCGATGGTCAGGACGGTAACAAACTTGACAGCACTATGTTTACCAACCTGAGCGCCACCTGGACACCCGATTTCTCAAGCCAGGGCCAGTGGAGCTTCATGCTGGGTGTTGACAACCTGTTCGAAGAAGATCCACCATTTTGTGCTTCATGTGATCTGAACAGTTTTGATGGAACAATTTACCCGATACCGGGACGCTTCTGGTACGCCAGGGCCGTATTCCGGATTGATTGAGCCGGTTCGGTCTTTTTAATAAAACGGCCTCATATCGGGGCCGTTTTTTATTACGACTTGAGTAGTGTAAGGAAAATAGTAGTAGTTGTAATTGTTATTGCTTTCATTTATACGTCATAACTTGTTGAACTTGCTTTGGCAAGCTTTGCCCCGTCTGTTGTTGTTTGCCATGCTCATGTGGAGCTCACCCTGAGTCACTGTTCATGGACGCAGGGTGAGCTTTAAAAATTCAGGAAATCAAATGATGAAACTACTGCGCACACCACAAGACCGGTTTGACGAATTTGCCGGAATACCCATTTGAACCCCATTACCTGACCATCAATGACCGCTGGGAGCAGGTGGAACTCAGGATTCACTCGATCGATGAGGGGGAACCCGATGCACAGGTGGTATTGATGTTGCATGGCGAGCCTTCATGGAGTTTCCTGTACCGGAAAATGGTGACGCCTTTTGTACAGGCCGGTTACCGGGTGCTGGCACCCGACCTGCCCGGGTTTGGCAAATCCGATAAGCCCTCTGAACGCGGCGACTACAATTATGCCCGTCATGTCGCCTGGATGCAGGACTGGCTTCGGGCCCAGGATCTAAGCAACATCATTTTGATCTGCCAGGATTGGGGCGGTCTGATCGGGATGCGCCTGGTCGCTGATGATCCACATCGATTTGCGCGGGTTGTAACCACCAACACCATGCTGCCGACCGGTGATCACGCTGCCGGAGATGCTTTTATGCAATGGCAGAAGTTCTCGCAGGAAACACCTGTTTTCCCAACCGGCCAGATCGTCAACAAGGGTACCGTCAGCGGTTTGTCCGAGGAGGAAATGGCGGCCTATGATGCCCCGTTCCCGGATGAGTCGTATAAGGAAGGGGCCAGGCAGTTTCCATTGTTGGTACCGACCACACCCGACAACCCGGAAAGCCAGGCCAACCGTGAGGCCTGGAAAGTACTGATGCGTTTCGACAAACCCTGGCTATGCGCTTTTGGTGACAGCGATCCGATCACCGGGGCTGCGGCACCCGTGATACAAAAACTGATACCCGGTTGCCAGGGTCAGCCGCATATCACCTTGCGCGGTGGCGGCCACTTTATCCAGGAGGATTGTGGCGAGGAATTATCGCGGGTCGTGCTGGACTGGTTGCAGACCTCTTAATCCGACTATTTGTAAGATTCAAACAAGGCCACCATGAAGTCCCAGGTCTTGCCGATGGATTCGATCTCGATCTTTTCATCGGGACAATGGGGGTTTTTGATGGTGGGGCCAAATGAAATCATATCCATGCCATCGTACTTGGAGCCGATAATGCCGCACTCAAGCCCGGCATGGATGGCCTCGACCACCGGTTTTTTACCAAAGCGCTTTTCGTAGACGTCCAGGCAGCGTGCCAGCAGTTGGGAATCCATGTTGGGTTGCCATGATGGGTAACCACCGTTGGTCTCACCTTCTGCACCCGCGAGGCGGGCTACCGATAAAATGCGATCGCACAGCAGACCCAGGCTGTCCATGTTGGAGCTGCGCTGGTTCGAGAGGATGACGAGTTTGCCATCTTCCAGTTTGACGGTGGCCAGGTTGTTGGAGGTTTCTACCAGTCCAACGATGTCCTTTGACATTGCCGCGACGCCGTCGGGGTATGCAAAGACAGTGTCGATCGCGGTACGCGTGATTGCGGCAGTCGCGGCCTTGAACTCGCCGTTTTCTGCGCTCAGTTTGAAGCTCAGGTTCGGGTCTGTTTTCCGGTACTCGGATTTGAGTTTCGATTCCAGTTGTTCGATGCAGGATATGGCTGCATCCGTGTCGTCTGCGGGAATCATCAGGATGGCCTCGGCATCGCGGGGGATGGCGTTACGTGCAGTTCCGCCGCTGACCGATGAAATACGCACATCGGTTTTCTTGGACAGCACATGAATTGCCCTGAACAGTAATTTGATCGCATTGGCCCGCTCTTCGATGATATCGACACCCGAATGACCACCGGACATACCGCCACCGACCAGTCTGAAAGCACTGTAACCGGGGAGGTTTTCATCCGTGGCAAACGGCAGTTCAACACTTGCATCCTCACCACCCGCGCAACCGACGGTGAAGACACCTTCATCTTCGGAATCTATATTGAGTAGCTGCTTGCCTTTTATGAAACCGGCTTTTAGCGATGTTGCGCCGGTAAGACCGGTTTCTTCATCAGTTGTGAAAAGCAACTCGAGGGGAGGGTGCCCCACATCTTTGTCGGTGGCAGCGACCATGGCCATGGCGATCGCGATGCCGTTGTCGGCACCCAGTGTTGTCTGGTTGGCCGTGAGCCAGCCATCGTCGGTGTACACGAGTTCGATGGGGTCTTCATCAAAATCGTGTTCGAAACCCTTGGACTTTTCGCAGACCATGTCCATATGGCCCTGCAGAACCAGGGTTTGCGAGTTCTCAAAGCCGGGTGACGCGGGGACCTCTATCAGGATATTGAGTGCCTCGTCAGAGCGCGCCTCCAGCCCGTTTTCTGCCGCCCAGTTCAGTAGCCATGCGACTATTTTTTCTTCTCTCTTGGAAGGCCGGGGAACCTGGCTGATCTGTTCAAAAGCATTCAGTATTTTTTTTGTATACGCGTGTTCGGTATTCATTTTAATCCCACTTTACAGGCAGAGTGTCTAAGATATATGGCAACCTTACAGGGGATTGTTGTCTGGATAAATGACAAGGATCAATAGCCCTTCAATGCACCGCTGCTCAAGCAGGTTCTTTCACCGGTGTGTGGTTTTGCCTTCACAGGGAGGGGCGCTGTGGTAGGGGTATTGACTACCAGGACTCACTCAAGCACATCCTGTGTCGTTCGATACTCGGCTTCCTGCCTCGTACGGTCCCGGTACTCAACACCCCTACCCCAGCTTCAGCCTGACCGTAGTTCATCCATCAGAAACCATTGGCCTGTGATTACGCACATAGCAGAGGGTGTTATGTTCAGGAGAAGGTGAGAGCGGGAACCGCTCGAGAGGCTGGCCTGGGCCATGAACGGTACTTCGCGATTGAGCACAGGGATGTGCGACGCGAAGCCTCCCGGTAACCACATGTGTGTCTGGCATGTCCTGAAGTAAGGTACTGCATGGCCTCTGCTACCCTGACGAGGCACCAACAAGTTTCCAATCAGGACCCGGCACTCAGCATTCCAGCTCAGGACTTCAAATTAGGAAGGGGAAGCACTTAAAGCGAGACAGCTGTGCATTCCAATGGGCTTTTTCCTACCTCTGGCTGGGGTGTTTGCGGATATTTTTTACCGTTCAGGCTGTTTAGGCTGATGCAATGAAAATAGATGAAATTTGGGTGGGTCGAACAGCGTTTGGACATGTATGATGACTGATGCCCAGTTACAGCTATCAGCATTCGAGATTTTTGATCACCCCATGAACTCCATTCACGATACCCTCCAACAGGTTTTTGGCCTGCACGAATTCCGGCCTTTTCAGCAGGAAATTGTCGAGCAGGTGTTAAACGGCGGTGACGCATTTGTGCTGATGCCGACGGGTGGTGGCAAATCGCTCTGCTACCAGTTGCCGGCCCTGCACCGGCCAGGTTTGGCGATCGTGGTGTCGCCTTTGATCTCACTGATGAAAGACCAGGTGGATGCATTGCTGGCCAATGGCGTCCGGGCCGCCATGTATAACTCCAACCTGGACGCCGGGGAGGCGAGGTCGGTCTTGTCGCGTCTTTACAACGGCGAACTTGACCTGCTCTATGTTGCGCCCGAACGCATGATGCGGCCCGATTTTATTCGTAGCCTGGAGCAGATCCCACTGGCGCTGATTGCCATCGATGAAGCCCATTGTGTTTCCCAGTGGGGGCATGATTTTCGGCCGGAGTATGCGGCCCTGGGTGAGTTGCGGCAATACTTTCCCGAGGTACCGTTCATTGCACTGACGGCGACCGCCGACCCCCAGACACGTGATGATATTGTCAAGGTGCTGGGGCTGCACAATGCCCGTTTGTTCACCACCAGTTTCGACCGTCCGAATATCCGTTACACCGTTTTGGAAAAGCACCGGCCACAAAGCCAGTTGCTTCGGTTTCTTCGTGGTCAGGAAGGCAATTCCGGCATTGTTTACGCCCTGTCGCGAAAGCGGGTCGAGGAGATAGCCGGGCATCTGAACGATCGTGGTCATTCTGCTGCGGCCTATCACGCAGGACTTTCAGCACAAACCCGTCGGGATGTGCAGGAACGCTTCATCCGTGATGATGTGTCGATCGTGGTTGCAACGGTAGCCTTTGGTATGGGTATCGATAAACCGAATGTTCGCTTTGTGGTTCATTACGATCTGCCACGGCACATGGAAGGTTATTACCAGGAGACCGGACGTGCCGGGCGTGACGGCCTGGCAGCGGATGCGCTGATGTTGTTCGGCACCCAGGATGTGGCCACGGCACGTTACCACCTGGATCAGAATGGCAACGACAACCAACGTCGCATCGATTCACACAAACTGAACTCGATGGTGGGTTTCGCCGAAAGCCTGACCTGCCGCCGGCGCGTGCTATTGGGCTACCTTGGTGAGCAACTGGATACTGACTGCGGTAACTGTGACATTTGCCTTGATCCACCGGAGCAATACGATGCCACCGAGGCGGCCCGCAAGGTCTTGTCTTGTGTTTACAGGGTAGGGCAGAGCTTCGGTGTTAAACACGTGGTTGATGTGTTGCGCGGGGCGGATAACGAACGGATACGCAAGTTCGATCACGAACGGCTCACAACCTATGGCATCGGCACGGAATATAGTGCGGCCGAATGGATGTCGATCGTGCGCCAGTTAATCCATCGCGGTTATCTAATCCAGGATATTGCGACCTTTTCGGTACTCAAGCTGACACCAAGAGCCCTGGGTTTGTTACGGGCCGAGGAAACCCTGGAACTGGCACGGCCCCGGGTGGTGGAAAAGATCAAAAAGAAGAAAAAGAGATCAGGTCCCGTTGAGGATCTCAGTGAAGATGATCTGCGGCTGTTTGAAACATTGCGTGAAATACGTAAACAACTTGCCGCCGAGCAGGGTGTGCCACCCTACGTGATTTTTGGCGATGTCGCGCTGGTTGAAATGAGCCGTGACCGGCCTTCAAATGAAGATGAGTTTCTCGAGATTAATGGCGTGGGTCAGGTCAAGCTTGAGCGGCATGGTGCTATTTTCCTGGAGGCGATTGCCTGTGATGAAGCCTGAAGCCGTAGATTATTACTTCGGGTTTCTGGCTTCAATCAGCCACTCACGCAGGTCACTTGACCAACGCATCAGGATAAAGCGTAATGACTGATATGCGAAATAGAAAAGTAGCGGTTACCGGTGCTTCCGGTCATATCGGCGCAAATCTCGTAAGGGAACTCATCCGGCGGGGGTATGATGTCGTGACTTTGATCAGGCAGTCAAGCCAGGCACTTGAAGGGCTTGAGGTCACCAGGGTTGATGGAGATGTACTGGATCCCCACAGCCTTCGCCGGGCGTTCAGCGGGGTTGACCAGGTTTACCACCTGGCCGCCTATATCTCGATTCAGACGGGAGAGAATGAAAAGCTGGAACTGACCAATGTCGAGGGCACACGCAATGTTCTGCAGGCATGCCAGTCCGAGGGTATTTCAACCCTGGTCTATTTTTCAAGCATACACGCACTCAAGCTTGAGCCGTTGGATCAGGCGGTGACCGAGGATAATCCGTTGCTAGGCGAAAGGACAGGTCACGGTGGCGATTACGACTTTTCAAAAGCGAAGGCCGAGAGACTGGTAAGACAAAATAACTCTAAAAACCTGGACACGCGGATTATTTATCCCACAGCGGTACTGGGTCCGAACGATTTCAAACTATCATTGTTCGGGCAGGCGATTCTCAAAATGGCACACGGACGCTTGCCGGCTTCGGTCTCAGGTGGTTTCAACTGGGTTGATGTCCGCGATGTGGCATGGGGAGCGGTTGAAGCAGCGGAGAAGGGCGCTGATAACGATCGCTATATTCTGTCGGGGCATTACCTGGCCATGACGCAGGTGGCAGCTACTATCGCAGAACTGACCGGTGTTGCAGCGCCCCGTTTTGTTTGCCCCACCTGGCTGGCCGGGCTATTTGCACCATTGATGAGTGGCTGGGCCCGTTTGCTTGGCGAGCCCCCGATATATACTCGTGATTCATTGGCCGCGCTGCGTACCAACAAGCAAATGAGCCATGCAAGGGCGACTCAAAACCTGGGTTATCGACCACGTCCTTTCCGGCGCTCGATGGAGGACGCGCTGGAATTTTATTCCAGGCAAAATCAATACACTAAGAAAAACGCCGGAGGCTGAATCCATTTTGACACTTGAATACTATATGAACCAGTCGTTTGACTGGGTTGCCTATGGCACCCTGGCGTTGGCGCCACTGGTGTTTGCGGTTCTGTTTTTCATCAAGGCGCCCTATGGAAGACATATCCGCCGTGGCTGGGGGCCGCTGCTGGATAACCGCATAGGCTGGTTTGTCATGGAATCTCCAGCCGTATTGGTATTCGGTGGAATTCTGATTTTCTACGCCGAGTTGAATATCACCACGGTTGCGTTATTCATGATGTGGCAGCTTCACTATTGCCATAGGGTTTTTGTATACCCCTGGACCCTGAAAACAGGTAAAAAAATGCCCTGGCTGATCCTGGTAATGGCCTTGATATTCAATACAACCAATGGCTATCTGAATGCCTGGTCAATTGCCTCTCAAAGTGACAAGTACAGCGACCTTTGGCTCAGCAGTCCGCAGTTTATCATCGGCTTGCTGGTTTTCTTTTCTGGTATGGCCCTGAACAAACTATCGGATCGTCAGTTGGCCCGCCTAAGCCAGGCAAAAGGCGAAAAGGGTGCTTACCAGGTTCCCTATGGCCTGGCTTATCGCTGGGTATCCTGTCCGAATTACCTTGGTGAGATTATCCAGTGGATCGGTTGGGCCATCGCCACATGGTCCCTGGCCGGTTGGGTATTTGCCATCTGGACCATGGCTAACCTGGTGCCAAGAGCAATAGCCCATCACCGCTGGTACAAGGATTCCTTTGAGGATTACCCTCCCGAAAGACGTGCCCTGGTTCCACATTTGCTTTAAGGGAGAAGAATTGCACAAACTGAAATCAAGCATGGCAAGCCTGTTCAACGTTGCTCTCAGTGAGATTGATGTAAACGTTCTGGAAGGAGGACTTTCGCATAAAAGTTACTGTTGTCGGGTTTCTGGGATTCCTTATTATATTAATAATACAATAAGATAAAAAACAGATATAAAGTACTTAATTACATAAATGAGCTGACTTGCTATATGTGTGATCGAGGTATACCCGCCTCGCGTGTAATTTTGTATTCTCCGAAATTTCCCAACATCGTTGTACATGAGTTCGTTGAAGGGGAAATTCATGGCGGGGAAGTTTCTCAAGTGGCGGCGATTGCAGAGCTCTATTCAAAAGTGGCACTGGGCGGGAAAGACCATGGCCGCCACCTGTCAAAACCGGAATATTTATCGACTATCCAGGCCGTTCGGGATGGATTTGCAGGCATCTGCAGACGCGGGTGTTGAAGTTGATGAGACTATTCACAATGGCATGCTGGCACTGACAGACACAGTGCTCTTGGCCCTGCAGAAAGGTATGCCGGATGGCGCGCACTTTCATATTTTTGTGCATGATGATTTCACAGAGAAAAACATTTTATTGGATGGAGATGTTGTCAAGTTGCTGTGCGACTGGGATAGTTGCCGCCTCAGAATGTGCAGTGAGCATATTGCCAGCACGGCAACAAGATTCAGCACCGAGCGTCCTTTGGACGGGATATTACAACAACATAAACTCGATATTTTTTACGCACTTTGAGCCCGGTCCTGCTTGAAAATAGTGTAAATATTGAAAAATTTGCAATGCTGTTCCCATATTGGGCAACCCTGAATCATGTGAGGACTTATGTATTCAGGAATTCAGTGGTACATCAAAGCCGGCCGGATTTAAAAGCTTCTTTACTGGAATGGCCTTTACAGCATTGCCAATGGTTGATAGAAAACCGGCAACGGGTCAGCGGCTGGGTGAGCCAGGCGTTGCGCGCAGGTTAAACGCGATTACGATACGTGGTTTTTTACCTTCATAACGACTGACTGAATGTTCCAGGAAACTTGGGAACAAAAAGATCTGGCCTGATTCGGGTTGGAAACGATGGGTTGGTTGGTCAAGCCCAGGTTGCTGGTAGAACTGCATCAATCCACCGTTGTTAGCACCGCTTGACCCGGCGTCAACATAATATGCACCGGATACCACGCCGGCATGGCGGTGGCGACTGCCGGTCATACCTGACCTGCTGACCATTCCCCACATGGAGGTGACATTAAGAACCATGTCGGGGTCGGGTTTTCGAAATGTCCGGTTTGCGGTTTCTTCAATAAATGATCTGAGTTGTTGCAGATCGCTGTTATCGCTTTCATGGAGTTCCGCTTGCGATAGCCACTTATTTTCAAAATAAGACAAGCCGTTGGACAGATTGGAGACTTTGCCTGGCAGGGTATTTGACATGTCAGACAGACACTTGCGCAGACGCACATTCAGACGCGCAAAGTCAGGCACTTTCAGTGCAAGTAAGGGTAGCCTGTCAGCGGTGGCTTTTTCTGCTTTTGTCACTTATCCATACCAGGGTGAAAATGAGCTTAGTGATCCACACCACCTTCGATGGCTTTTAACCGGTTGTGCAGGTCTTCAATTTGCGTTTCCAGTTCGGCGACCCTGGCCTCCAGGTCTGGAGTAAAACTCTGTACTGCAGTCGGTCTGGAGGCAACAGGAATAACCGGCTCGCCACTTAGAAGATGTGCGAAACGGCCTTCTTTCTGACCGGGTTGACGGGGCAGGGCCACGACCAACGCAGGTTCGCGTTCGATCAGGTGTTGAAGTGCAAATTGCACATCGTCAATGTCGTCGAAATCAAACAAGCGGTGCGTATTGGTTTTCAGTTCGGCCAGGGTTTGCGGACCGCGTAACATCAGCGTGCATATCAGGGCGATACCCTGGCTGTGCAGGTTCAGTGCCTTGTTGGCGAGATGCTGGTACTTCGGAACCCGTGCTCCCCATTCCTCGCGAACCATGTCCAAGGCTTCAAGTTCACGAAGCGTATGGCCGACCTCACCCTCGCTGTAAGCCACCACCGGGTAACGGGAGGTTTTCTGGTTGCAGGCATTGCGCAGGGCGTTCAAGGTCAACGGGTATTGATCGGGTGTAGTCTCCTTCTTTTCCATCAGGCAACCAAGTACCCGAACCTGGATGGGTGTCAAATCGTTCACAGCATTTCTCCGCTAATTATTGAAGGATATTCTACCCGAACCATCAGAGGTTTATTTGATCGCTTCAGCCGTCTTGTCTATTTCAAGTATGGGTCGTGAACCGGCAAAAACATCACCGGTCTGTCCGTGTATGGACAGTATATCGCCGGCAAGGATGGTGTGTTCAACTTCTCCATTGGCACCGATTAACATGGCTTTATCTGCGCTTACCCGAAGTTCCGGTACACCCAGCACCGCAGTGTACTGTTTATCTTCAATGCCATGGACGCACACCGCCGCGTGTGAGGTCGAGCCACCGCGTGCCGCCAGCAAGCCATCAACCGAAAGGATCAATGGGATTTCATCGGGAACCGGGTTTTCCAACACCAGCAGAATACCATCCGCCTCGTTGTTGCTTTTGTCTGCAACACGTGTCAGGCGTTTTACATCGTCCTCGTTGAAGGCAACCCAACCACGAAAAGCGCTGCCATTAATACCAATCCCGTGTCCCGATGGAATTCCTGGTTGGTCGAAGGTTCTCGGGCTAAACCTGTGATTCACCTGCGCACTGCGTGCCTGCAGTACACTCAGGACGCCCCGGTCGACCGTGAATTCTATTTCTGCATCCGATCCAAGGAAGCGCCTCAGGCGTGCACCGACGTGATTGAGTTTGCGTTCCAGCATGGGTGCCAGGCTATGCAAGCGTTGTACCGGTTCAAAAGACTTTGCCGCCGTGATACCACCAACCAGGTCGTCACCGCTGGCGCTGAATTTGATATCCCCTGTGAACTCCCGGAAGCCAGTGGTTTTCATACGGGTATTGGGAATAACACCGGTCAGGGAGATGCTCATTTCATCAATACCGGGTTTCAGTTCCTGTTTGTTGATACGGTTGCCCGAAGCCATTTGCTGCACGATGACTGCCGTGTGCCAACCTTCGCTCAGGTGCTTGATGGCGCGATATTGCCTGGCCCGGTCACGGTCCCATGATGCATGGACCGCGCGCACGGCAGTATGCAGCTGGAGTTCAGCATCGTTGAGAATCAATTCGAGCTGATCGGCATGACCTGCCTCGCGTATGGCCTCCTTCGAGTCTTCAACCACCTCACGCATGGCGGTGCCGGACAGGTCGGTCTTGAGTGTAACACCGTGACGCCGCTTGGCTTTCTCAACCAGGTCAAGCGCCTCGAGGTCGATGTCCCAGACTGCTGCTGAAAAAGACACCAGGAAGCGCCGGTACGCGTCCCAGGCATACCACTCGTCCTCGCGCGCCAGGGCTTCGGCGATGGCATCGGTCATACCGACAAAAACCATGGTTGCAAGCATACCCGGCATGGAAAATACCGAACCGCCACGAACCGCGAGCAGCAATGGCGCATGCGGGGTTGCCGAGGCTCAGGGTCTGGCCCTCGTTGCGTTCTATGTCATTTTCCAATAATCGAAGGTGCTGCAAAACTTCCCGTTCGAACTTTTTGTTGCTCGCGCTTGTGCAGATCCCGTCGTGGCAGGGCGGTCGGAATAATAAAGGCATCCCGGGTGGGAATGCCGAGATATGCGATGTAGATCAAGCCACTGCCCTTACCACCATAACGCCCCTGCAGGCTGACGGCCTGCCGGTCTTCGACACGTTGCCTTATATCGCTGGTGTGTGACAGGTGAACGAAATCCCAGGGATCCCCACCCGTGCAACCCGACTGCTGTTCAGAGTTGTCACGGTCACTTTCGGACAAGAACGTTCGTGCCAGGTCGGAAAAATGTACCAGGCTATTCAGGTCATGCATGGTGCGCTGGAAATTGGCAAGTACCGCACGCATTTCATCAGAGCCGTAACCCAGGTGCTCGGCCATCACTTCATAGGCATTGCTGACACGGTGCACAAGACGATGGTAGTTGCGTTGGATTTGTTCCAGCACATCCAGTAGTTCGGATGAACTGCGCGAAGGAACAACCAGCATAGCTGACAGGTCCCACAGTTCGCGTGAGAACAGACCGTCGCGATCCAGGTTACCGGCGCACAGGTGCACGATAGACAAACACTCCGCCAGCCTGACGCCATTCTCCATGTAGTCCGAGGCGACATGCCGGAGGGCGAAGAACCCCAGTTCCTCCAAGATGCAATCAAGCTGGTGTAACAGGTAACGCTGGCTGGTGAATACACCGTTGCCGGCCAGGGGTTCGAGTTCACGACGAAGGCTGCAACTGCGCTTGAAGGCATCAAACTGGTTACCGCCGGAATAAAGCCCGAGCAGTTCATCAAGGGCTACGAAAAGGGCGTCCTGGTGATCATAGCGAATCCGCGAGCAGAAAGTATTGACTGCATTGCGTGCTTCGTCTTCTGTCGTTGTTGCCGTGAAAGACTCGTCTCCCGGTCGGATGTTCTGTAATCGCTGCAGAGCCGACTCAAACGGTTCGCGTGCCTCTGCTGTCCAGTCACCATCGCGAAGCTTGCTCATCAGGCTGCGCAGGCGGTGTTGGTAGACCCACGGGTTATTTGCATGGATACCCTTGGTTACCAGCGATTCGAGTTCCTCTTCCAGCGTATTGGTCGACTCACAGCGTTGCAATTCACTTGCGTAGGTGTCACGCCACTCGCCGAGACGCCTGGCAATTTGCGCGCTACCCAGGAGTTGTTCGAGGTTGGAAACGATGCGTTTCACCAGTTCGGATACAAGCGGGTTTGAACGCGCAGCCTCGTCCGCTGGTCCGGCTATTTCACGCTCCGGTTCCGGGAAATCAGCGGCACCGGTCTCCAGCCATTGCAGATATGCCCGCGCCAGTTTCAGCGTGTGTTTGCCCATGGCATGGTGGGTGCTTCTGCGAATCTCGTTGGTGATCGCACTGCCACGCACATGCACTTCGGAAAGATCGATGGTGTCCTGCCAGACTTCATCGATAAGCTTTGGCTGTGATACAAGCCCGGAAATGCTGCGTACCAGGATACTGGTTGGCAGGCGCAAGCGCTCAGCGAAGGGGCCGTTCATAAATTCTGCCAGCTCGGAGCGTACACGGGAAATCTCGGGTTTCAGATTCTTGGCGCCGGGCATGCCACGGTATGAGCTGCTGCAAAGACGCGCCACCAGGAAACGCAGAACGTACACGGCTTCATGGCGGCTGCCACAGTTATTCAGGCGTCTGAGCAAGCCCGCCAGGTCACGTAGCCGGGCAACCTGGATGGTGGGCATATCATCGACATGCAGATGGTAAATCTCATTCTCAAGATCTATAACCGTACCCTTAAAACCTGTCAGTTCCGCTATCAGGGCATCGGTGATCAGTGTGCCGTGGGGCAAGCGCAGTTGTTTGATGAGTTTTTCCGAATCCTTTTGCAAGGCGTAAACCGATAAGCTGCCATGTGCATCGAAAGGCACGATCAGGCTGTCTTGCGTTTTGAAGATTCGGTGATTTGCAATTTCAAACATCCGGTAACGACGACCAAGGAAAGTCATTGTTTCCAGGTAGCGGCGCAATGCGATCTTGTTATCCTGCTGTTGTTCCTGTTCGGTGCCCGGTGTGAGATAGGCCTTAACCAGGGCGTTGTTCAGGCTGGCGATCGATTCTTTTTCCTGCACACTGAATGAGTTCCCTTCGCCAGCAATAATAGTCAGTCCCGAGACAAAGGGCGCAGGTACTGAGGTGATCACATCGGTCTGGTCGTAAATTCCCGTCACTTTTCGCAGAGCTGCATAAAGGGTTAGTTCCTGTGCTTCAAGTCGGCTGTTGACCTCCCGTAAAGCAGTCAGGTAGTCTTCGAAACGACTGCCCTGAATGGTAACATGATGTGCGCCGGCAAGGCGTTCAATGATAACCAGCATTTCTTCGCGTAAAAACTCGTACAACTCCTGTCCACGCACATGGGCAATACCGCGGGCCATGGCGAGGGAAACTGAAAGAATCCCGTTCATACCCAGGTTTTGCTTGCGTTGCATTACCTGTATTTCAGTTTCCGGGTCTGTGTCACCGGAAAGTTTTCCACGGCGCTTCGCGGTTGATAGTTCAAGATCAAGTAAGGCGCGGTCAACGTCGAAAAGACCCCAGTCCGCTACGTTTTTATGTTCGAAAAAAGGTGCAACAAACTCGTGTACGTGATCGACCGCGTTCAGGCAACCCTTGCCATAGTAACGTTCACTGCGTTTGAACAATTCCAGAAGATCCTTGTCACCGCTTGATTCGATCTGGCTGCGTGTTACCCTGGGATCGAAGCTGAACACCCCCGGTTCTTCTTCCTTCAACAGTTTCAAGTGTTTTTCAACAACTTCCAGGTATTCGGCCCGTTCAAATACAGCATCAACCAGGTGTACTGCTTCGCCGGTACCGGACGAGGTGCCAAGTGGTGTCGCACCATGAAAAAACAAACGTACGTGACTCCCGGGGCTCGCGCCCGGCAGGGCCAGTTGTACGTCTACACCCACCGTGGGGATACCCGCGTTGGTTGGTTCCTCTCGTGCGCGCAGATACTCGACCATGGCAAAGCCGGGCAGTTCAGGCTCCCGCACATTTTTCTCCAGGATTCGTTCCATCTGGGTCGTGACGGCCTGGTACTTGACCAGTCGCTCGGTATTTGCGCCACCACCGGCTTTTAAACCCAGCGCGTTGGTGGCCAATGCTATGTGTGCCTCCATATCATCATTGGGACTCTTTGAGCGGTGCGAAATGATCAGGTTCAGACCCTTGCCGAGCGTGACAAGCACAGCCAGCAGTGTTTCGTAAAGGGACCCGATCTGGTTTGCCTTCACCAGCACAGAATTGATCAGTCCTTGCGTGGCGGCCATTTCGATGGTTCGGTCGTTGGTCGTTACCAGGTCATCACCGACCACCAGGACCCGGTCACCCAGTTTGCCGAGCAGTTTGTGCCAGCCTTCCATATCGTCTTCGGAGAAACCGTCTTCGATCGACAGCAGTGGAATGTCATAGTCAAATATTGCTTTTTCATAGATGGCCAGTACCGCATCACGGTCCATGACTTTCTTGGAGTGATCACGCCAGAACAGGTACATGCCAATGCTGTCAGGCACATCGAACTCTTCGCGGTAGGCAATTTCCAGTTCAGACAGGGCAGGGTCGAGTGCGATCGCAACATCGATACCGGGCCGGAACCCACACTCTTCGATGGTCTGCTTCATCATGACCCAAAGACGTAGTTCGGGTAATTCATACTCACCACGATCGACATAAGGCGCGAGTCCGCCCTCAAGGCCAATACCCATGACCCGGCAGCCTTCAGCTTTTTCTAGAATCTCCTTGAGGCGGTTCTGCAGACGCACGGTCATCTCCTGCGCCTCCTGTGAATCGACAGCACCAAGGATCAGGAACATGGCCTCCTGCATGCTGATGTTTGATTCAGGGTATTCCTTTTCAGTATGCCGTCCACCCATGCCACAGTTGCGGAACTGCCAGGGCGCCCTGATGGTGCCCAGACGCGGATGGGTGGCCTCCTGCATGCTGCGTTCAATGATCCGGGTTTTGGCCGCAGCAGCCTTAGCGGCCCAGCCGGTAGCCTCAGGAAGTGCTGCAGAGGCTTCACTCGCTCGCTTTTCACGTCGCTGAAACTCGCGGTACTTGCCCGGGTCTGCCAACAGGAAATCGAGCCCGGTTACGATGCCCAGACCCAGTAGTAAGCGACCGAGGTTAAGCGCAAATGCCAGGTCCTGCAGAAGACCGGTGCTTAACAGGATAATAGCCAGTGGCAAAGCCACCCGGGCAACTCTGAGGCTGGCGCGCGGACCGGCAGCAGCAACGGCGAGGTTATAGGGGGCGTCGGGGTAGTAATTCAGCCCCTCGCGTTTGATTCCTTCCGCGCGCCCATAGGGTATACGTACAAACAGTTGTAGCAGGTATAGCCAGCGTGCTGCTACAGGTGTAGCAAGCCGGGCATCCACCCGGTCCTGGATCGTATCATTGAGGGCCCGCAAACGTGCCGCTTCCAGGAAATGGCCCATTTCGTGTAGCGCTATGGCCGAGTGGAAGACCAGGTAGGTAAAAACGGCGGAAATAATGGTTTCCGGACTGACAAATATAAAGCGCAATACCGCTTCCTTGCTGACGGTGGTTTCGGGGATCGCCAGAACCGAGGAAATAAATGCCACGTGGAAGGAGACAAGAATGTGATTGGCAATCACCCAGCCTTCCTGCAGATTGGACTTTTGCTTAACAACGCAGGCGCACGATAGCCCGGTTTGAGTACCGGTAAAAAACCTTTGTGATTGCCTGGCACAGTGACAAGCGACGTGGTAATTTTCATGGTGCCCCCCCACACTACTTTGCAGGTAACTGTAGGCACTGGGACAGGTTGTAACAATGATCTGGGTCAATCATCTCTTTCTGAATGGCTATCTTTGCAGGGCAGACTGATAGAATTTTTTGCAAATCAGGGCAATTGATCATTACCCCAATGGTGCGAATTATGTCATTATCTCAGTGATCTGATGATCCTGGACATAATTTGATGTTGTCTGTTTTATATCAGGTAAAAATAGTTATATATCAAATAAATATATACGTATTTTAAAAATATACGTGAAAGAGTATAAATATGCAAACACTCGAAAATCCCACAGAAAAAATCACCCGAATCATAAGCTCCGGTACGCCCTTACTTTACGTGGCGAGCTGGGAAGAAGAGCGTCTTGAACGATTGTTGGCGTCTGCGTCACAGACACTGTTCGGAGACGATCGCCCGCTATGGCTATGGACGGCTGCACTTGGTTTTACCAGTGGGCCCGGTCAGGATCGCGGTATTCTTGATCCTGTCGAAGCGCTGGCATTTATCATCCACGCGGATACCGATGCGATTTGCCTGATGAAGGACCTGCCGGCACTTTTTGACAGCAACCCTGCCTTGATCCGTGCACTGCGGGATGCCTATGACACCATGTCCCAGCGCCCCGGTACCGTGGTGCTGTCGCATCCATCGATTGATATCCCGGCTGGTCTGGGCAAGGAAATCTACGTACTTGAACTGGCTCTTCCGAATGCAACGGAACTGCACGAATTATTAACTTCATTGAACATGGCTTACGCTGAAAACAAACGGGTTTCAGAGGAGTGGCTTGAGAGGATTTCCTATGCCACGCAGGGCCTTTCATCAAACGAGACACGGGATTTATTCCACCAGTTGATGAATGAGGCTGTGCTTGATGTCGAGGCAGCAATTGTCGCGATCAACCAGGCCAAGGCACAGTTGCTGATGAAGGAAAACTGCCTGGAAGTTATCACGAAAACCTATGATATCAATAAGATTGGCGGACTTGATAAGCTCAAGATCCTGGGTGGTTTCCCGTCAGAAACTGTTTACCAAGGAAGCGCAGGAGGCCAATGTCCAAATGCCTGCCGGTATCCTGATGATGGGTGTCAGTGGTTGCGGAAAATCGCTTGCGGCCAAAACCATTCCCTCGGTATGGGGCCTGCCACTGATCCGTCTCGATATGAACAAGATCATGTCCGGTGGCTGGGGTGCGCCCGAAGTCGCCTGGGAGCGGGCCATACGTGCCGCCGAAAATGCCGCGCCGGTGGTGTTGTGGATCGATGAAATCGAAAACAGTTTTGGCTTCCTGCACGATACGGCGACCAGTGGAAACATGACCATTTTCTCGTCTTTCCTGACCTGGATGCAGGAGAAACCGGCCAATGTGTTTGTTGCAGCGACCGCCAACAGGATCGAAATTCTGCCACCGGAAATGATCCGTAAAGGCCGCTTTGATCAATTGTTCTTTGTCGATTTACCCGAAGCCAAGGCGCGTGCTGATATCCTTTCTATCCATATTCGTGACCAGGGTGGAGACCCGGAACAGTTCGATATGGACCACCTGGCGAAGATCGTGGCTGGCTGGACGGCGGCCGAGATGGAGCAGATGGTTAAAGCGGCAAAAATAGATGCTTTTACCGATGGGCGTGAATTTAATTACGATGACATCATTCACAATATCTATCGGATTGTACCCTTGTCCAAGACCATGTCGGAACAACTCAATGCCTTGCGTATCTGGTCTCACAACCGTGCCACCAAGGCACATTGATGTCTGCACCGTCGAACCAACAGGTTCATCCTGTGCGCCAAATGGTGTACATTAGTATATTGTAATATTCTGTAACCATGCCCAGCAGGTAAGCAGCGATGTCAAAGCCGATACATGATCCCCTATCAAAGCGAGTTGACGAAGATAGCCAGATAGAAACCAGGAATACCACCTGTTACATGTGCGCCTGTCGCTGTGGCATACGCGTGACGCTGCGCGATGGCGAGGTCCGCTATATCCAGGGTAACCCGGATCACCCGCTCAACAAGGGTGTGATCTGCGCCAAGGGTTCAAGCGGCATCATGAAACAGTATTCACCGGCGCGTCTGACCAAACCCTTGCTGCGTAAACCCGGTAGTGAACGTGGTGACAACGATTTTGACGAGATTTCATGGGAGAAAGCCTATGAGATCATGACCGAACGTATGTCGCACCTGCGTGGCACCGATCCGAAAAAACTCGCCCTGTTCACCGGTCGCGACCAGATGCAGGCGCTGACCGGTCTGTTCGCCAAGCAATACGGCACACCCAATTACGCGGCACATGGCGGTTTTTGCTCGGTCAACATGGCCGCTGGCATGATCTACACCATCGGTGGTTCCTTCTGGGAATTCGGAGGCCCTGATCTGGAGCGTGCCAAGCTGTTCGTGATGATCGGTACGGCGGAAGATCACCATTCCAACCCGTTGAAAATGGAGATTTCCAAATTCAAACGCCAGGGTGGCAAGTTTATTTCGGTCAACCCGGTACGTACCGGTTACTCCGCCATTGCGGATGAATGGATTCCAATCAAGCCAGGCACCGATGGCGCACTATTCCTCGCGCTGATCAATGAAATTATCCGACAGGGTCTGTTTGACCGTGAGTTCCTGACACAGTATTCGAACGCGCCTGAACTGGTCAATATGGATGAAGAATCATCAGAACACGGTATGTTTGTGCGTTTTGAAGTACCCCATGAAGAGGGTTGTTTCGACCCGCAGAACAAGTTGTGGTGGGACCGTGACCTGGACAGGCCAATCTCCACGCATACCCCTGGAGCCGACCCGTATTTCCTCGGTGAATACAAGCTCGATGACGGAACACCGGTAAAACCGTCCTTCCAGTTGTTGGTCGATCGTGTCAAGGCGTATACCGCCGGGTGGGCATCCAAAATTACCGGGATACCCGAAGAAACCATCATTCGCCTGGCCCACGAAATGGGCATTACAGCGCGTGATGAAAAAATAGAGCTGCCGATTCCGTGGACGGATACCTGGGGTGATGAGCACCAGACAGTGACCGGTAACCCGGTGGCATTCCACGCCATGCGTGGTCTGGCGGCACACTCCAACGGCTTTCAGACCATCCGGGCCCTGTCCATCCTGATGAGTATTCTCGGCACCATAGACCGGCCCGGTGGTTTCCGTCACAAGGCACCTTTCCCGCGGCCAATACCGCCCTGTGCCAAGCCGCCAAATGACCCGCGTGCGGTCAAACCGAATACACCTCTGGATGGCATGCCGCTGGGCTGGCCTGCTGACCCTGATGACCTGTTTGTCAATGACGATGGCAGCCCGGTGCGTATCGATAAGGCTTTTTCGTGGGAATTCCCGTTATCGGTACATGGCATGATGCACAACGCCGTTACCAATGCGTGGCGTGGTGACCCTTACAAAATTGATACGCTGATGGTGTTCATGGCCAACATCGCCTGGAATTCGAGCATGAACACCTCCGGTGTTCGTGAGATGCTCAACGACAGGGACGAGAACGGCCAGTACAAGATTCCGTTCCTGATCGTTGCCGATGCGTTTCAATCAGAAACAGTGGCCTACGCGGACCTGGTACTGCCGGATACCACTTATCTTGAGCGTCATGATGTCATGTCGATGCTGGATCGTCCGATTTCCGGGTACGATGGGCCGGCAGACTCCGTTCGGATACCGGTATTGCCACCTACGGGTGAATGCAGGCCTTTCCAGGATGTCATTATCGAGTTGGGTTCAAGACTGAAGTTGCCGGCATTCACCAATGCGGATGGCAGCCGCAAGTTCCGTGATTACCCGGATTTTGTGGTTAATTACGAGACATCCCCCGGTTCCGGTATTGGTTTTTTGGCCGGCTGGAGAGGCAAGGGCGGTGAAAAGTTCATGAAGGGTGAACCCAACCCGAAACAATGGGAGATGTACGAGAAAAATAACTGTGTTTTCCAGTACGAGCTACCGCGTTCCTACCAGTACATGCGTAACTGGAACCAGGGTTACCTGGAGTGGGCAAAACGGCACGCGATGTTACGTTATACCGAGCCCATCAATATCCACATTTACTCCGAGGTATTGCAGAAGTTCCGCCTGGCGGCGCAAGGTAAATCGGATGGCAAGCAGCCACCCGATCACCTGCGCAAACGTGTGGAAAAACATTTTGATCCACTGCCGTTTTACTCACCACCGCTGGAGGCACAGCAATCCGATCTGCACAAATACCCGCTCAATGCCATCACCCAGCGACCCATGGCGATGTACCACTCGTGGGATTCTCAAAACGCCTGGTTGCGACAGATTCATACCTATAATTTTCTGTATGTGAATGCAAAAACCGCCTGTGAAGCGGGTATTGCGGATGGTGGTTGGATGTGGGTCGAGTCCATGCATGGCAAGGTTCGTTGCCTGTGCCGTCACTCACAAGCGGTAGAGCCCGGTACCGTATGGACCTGGAATGCCATTGGCAAGGCCCCGGGTGCATGGGCGCTTGATGGGGATGCCAACGAGGCGAAACAGGGGTTTCTGCTTAACCACCTGATCTCAGAAGAATTGCCAGCGTCTGAGGATGGCGATCACCTGTCGAACTCGGATCCCATCACCGGCCAGGCCGGCTGGTTTGATGTACATGTGCGCATTTACCCTGCCGCTGCCGATGAAGAGCAGGTCAGTGCACCTGAATTCGATGCCATCGGACCCGTCCCGGGGCAGATGATCGAAAGAAAACCCAGTCGCTGGTTGACCTACTTTGCAGGTAAAGGGGGCAGGTCATGACCCAGCTCGCATTGGTTATCGATCTTAATGTCTGCGTGGGCTGTCATGCCTGTGTGACCAGCTGCAAGGAGTGGAACACCTCCGGTACCGCGGGTTACCTGTCTGATATGAATCCATACGGCAAGGACCCGACCGGCACGTTTTTCAACCGTGTTCAGACTTTTGAAGTGGGTGAGTACCCCAATACCGAGACCGTACACTTTCCGAAGAGCTGTCTGCACTGCGAGGACCCGCCCTGTGTACCGGTGTGCCCGACCGGGGCCAGTTACAAACGTGAATCTGACGGAATCGTACTGGTCGATAGTGAAAAATGTATCGGCTGTAATTACTGTTCATGGGCTTGCCCGTATGGTGCGCGTGAACTGGATGACCACTCGAGGATCATGAAGAAGTGCACGCTTTGTGTAGATCGTATATATGACGAATCGCTACCGGAAAAAGAACGAAAACCAGCCTGCGTGTTGGCCTGTCCGGCTGAGGCACGTCTATTCGGTGACGTTAATGATCCGGATTCGGAGGTCTCGATTGCGATACGTGAGAGCGGTGGTTACCAGTTGATGCCCGAGTGGGGTACCAAACCGGCGAATCATTATCTACCGCGTCACAAGGCGAAAATTGCGATCCACGAGGATGAATTGACTCGCGCGGATAACCCCCTGAGCAAGGAACGTCAAAAACCGATGCCGGATTCGCGTGATCCAACATTAGACGAGACCACGAGCTGGTAACCATCAGAGGTACAAAGATATGCATCCTGCTTTTTCGATTATCTTTCTGACCACCCTGATCGGTGTTGGCCAGGGATTGTTTCTTGCGCTATATACCGGACAGTTGTACTCGGTATTCAGGCTGTTGCCAGGGCAGGTATCGGTTCACTTCTATGCGCTTGGCAGCCTGCTTGCATTGTTATTTCTGGTGGCGGGTTTAGCCAGTTCCTTTTTTCACCTTGGACGACCGGAGCGCGCCTGGCGTTCGGCTGCCCGATGGCGCACCTCCTGGATGTCGCGAGAGGTCATTGTCCTGCCGGCTTTTATGGGCTCAGTTGCCGTTTGGGGATTGATACACTTCATCGGTTGGAATCCGGTGTTATTCACGTTTCGCAATACTTTCGCGGTCGACCTGTCACTGCTTACCGGTGCTGTTGCAACATTGCTGTGTTTTGCCTTGTTCCTGTGCACCGGTATGATCTACGCCTGTATCAAAATGTTGCAGGAATGGGCCACACCGCTGACGGTTTTCAATTACATCCTGTTTGGCGGCGCATCCGGTTTCCTGCTCGCAACGGCCTATGCCGCCTGGCAGGGTTCCGGAATGACCTGGTTTTTCGGTGGTTGGTCAGTCATTTTAACTGTCCTCGCTTTCTTCACCCGTACCGCCAGCCTGTTTAGAAATGCTCACCTGAAGCACAAATCAACACTTCAAACGGCCATTGGCATCCGCCATTCCCATATCGAGCAAAAAGCACAGGGCTCCATGACAGGGTCGTTTAACACACGCGAGTATTTTCATGGCGCATCACAGCGTAAATACCGGTCGGTCAAATGGGTATTCCTCGTGTTGGTGTTCCCGCTGCCACTGGTATTGTTATCTGTGGGGCTGGGTGCTCACATACCGGGTCTTCTTGTCGCCGCATTCGGGGTGCAATATATTGGATTGTTAATGGAACGCTGGTTCTTCTTTGCACAGGCAAACCACCCGCAGAATCTGTATTACCAAACGGTTTGAAAATACAAGCTTGTTGGGATGAAACACCTTGTCCGCGGATGGTGTTGGACGTACCCTGAGCAAAACTCCCGGGCTGTTGCTAAATAACGGGAGAAGTATCCCGCAGTAAATGGGACAATCCAGTGTCTCGTAAACTGACGCTGAACACTGATGGCCGAGTAGGTATAAAGAGTAAAAAATGGGTGTAAAAAAAGAAATTGATAAATCGCGCATGATGGGTACGAGTGCGTTTAAAAAGGAAATTAACCACCTGCTTTATTCCAAGAGTTACACTGGCAGTGACGGTGAGTTTGATGCGGGTTGGAATTGCCGGGATCATGCGCTGGTTATGGCGTTGATGTTAAAGAGCGGTGATACCTACCCAAAGATTGCAAATGGGAAGTGCATGTTTGTGCAAGGACCCTATTCAGGCAATGCCGCATTTGGAATTGGACAGGAAATCCACTATACAAGCGGACACAATTGGGTTGTTCATTCCAGGTTTGGACTCATTGATGTTAGTCCGTCATTAGAAGCAAGCCATCATCGGTTCAGGGCGTCCTTTGACGGAATTTTCAATCGCGTTTGGCTCCCTCAAGGTAAAGAAAGAGCAAAGGTGGTTGTGTGTGATGAACCCCATGATTATGAACAAGAGATTAGCAAGGCGAGTAAGGCATATGGGCATTCAACCGCAGTGTATATGCATTTGGATGACCTGGAGGTCACCGAAAAGTTAATTGAGAGTCCTTTCAAGTTTCTGAATTCACGATTTTCCACGGAGATTAAGAAACGATTTGGTTCAGATTTCTATCCTGCTGTCGCAAATCATCTTCACCACTATATGATTGGTGAAAGAAACTCATTGTTGAGCGTGGGGAATTTAAAGGCTTGGGGTACAGTGGTTGACGAGTTCTCTGCTTAAATCCAAGAGAAGACAAGCTGACAGAAGAGCGTACAGGATGCCTGGATCACTCAATAACGTGTTGTCGCCACATTCCTGGTGCAATACATTGGGCTAATAATGGCAGGCTGGTTTTCCTGCGCAGGCAAATCAATCGCATAATCTGTATTATCAAGCGGTCTGAACCTTGACTGCTGTTGACTAAAACCAACATTTGCGTGGTGTTACTGCCTTGGGAAATGTAGAGGTCTGTTTTGAATGAAGCCTGAGAATGAAACATAGAACACTCTTGATTGCAGCGCTTGTCTTGCTCGCGGGTTTCATCCTGACGCGCGCAGTGATGTATTGGGGCAGTGTAGGTAAACAAAATGAGGCAGCGGGTGTTCTTACACTAGCGCTACCGGAATTAAGTGATGCCGACTATCGTTGGATCGGCTCACGCATCTACCAAAATGAGGCTCTTGGCAAGGCTGAATATCTGACGCATTGGAACGAAGGGGAGGATTTCCCCTCCCTGGGTATCGGCCACTTTATATGGTTTCCCAAGGGTATTGATGCACCTTTTGATGAGCAGTTCCCGGCACTGGTTTCCTATCTGCGTCAGGAAGTTCCTGAAAATTTGCAGATGCCGGTATGGCTGCAGGATCTGGAACCGTTTGATGCGCCGTGGAACAGCAAGCAGGAATTCGACGCGGCCTGGTCATCTTCTCAAATGAGTGAGTTACGGCAGTGGCTTGAGGCAACCCAACTGTACCAGGCCAGGTTCATAGTTTCGGCCTTCGAGCAACGTTGGATTGACCTGGATCTGCCATTCAAGCAAAAACAGGAATTAACCGGTTTGCTGCAAGCATTGTTTGAAACACCGGAAGGTCTCTTTGCCGTAATCGATTATTACAATTTCAAGGGTCTCGGAAATAATCCACGCGAGTCTTACCAGGGGCAGGGCTGGGGCCTGGTACAGGTACTTGATGCACTGGCAGTCTTACGTATGGATGAAGTTGAGTGCGACGATATCGTTGCACAATTTCGGGATGCTGCCGCTGGCAGACTGCGTCTGCGTGTAGAGTTATCGCCACCGGAAAGAAACGAAGCGCGTTGGCTGGCTGGCTGGACTGAACGAATTGATGGCTACCTGGTGACAGACACAATCACCGCAGAGGAAAGTGTTTGTGGTTTTCATGTAACACCTTATCTGCAAAACCCGGCCAGGGACGCCATCACGCTTGTCTGGTTCAGCAAGGAAAACCGGGCAGGGCAGTTGACCGTGTGGAAACCCGGTGGCCTCGGGAAGATGGCTATATTTGAATCCAAACCCGTCAGGGCTGAGGCGCTGGCCTATCACCCGGCTGAAAATTGTGCGGGTGCCGATTGCAATGAGTCTCCATTGCCCTTTTTACACCAGCTACGGTTGACAGATCTTGAACCCGATACCTTTTACCGCTACCAGGTAACGCAAGATTCAGAGCATGAGGGTGGCAGTTTCTCTACCCTGGATGACGGTGAAAAGCCTTTACGTTTTATTGTTTATGGCGATAGCGAGACAGAACCGGAATCCACCGGTAAACATGCACTTTGGCCTGGCGGAGAAGATCACACCCGTGCGCGTAGATACCCCCTCGACCAAACCACCGGATATGCCCGGAATTTGAAAGTCATTCAGAAACGGCAGCCTGCATTTGTTGCCATAGCCGGCGATCTTGTTCAATCCGGGGGCGAGCAGCGTGATTGGGATGAGTTCTGGTTGCATAACGCGGAGCTGGCGGCGTCGACGGTGCTGCTTCCCGCGCTTGGCAACCATGACTATTTCGGTGGTCCCGGTGAGCTTGGTAAATATGCGACCCCTTATTCCGAGGGTGCGGTGCGTAAATACCAGACCTATTTTGATCTTCCGGCCAACGACGCAAGCGATCCCACACATTCGGAACGTTATTATTCCCTGCGCTATGGTGCCGTGACGCTCATTGTTCTTGATACGATCAACGGCCTTCCGGACCGTAGCGACATGGATACCAACTGGAGACTGTTGGGTGAAGGTGAGGGCGGTTTTGCACCGGACTGGCAACCGGGCTCTGAGCAATATGAATGGCTGGAAAAAGAGCTGGGACGGGCGCAGGAAACAAGCCGTTTTACCTTTGTCATGTTTCACCACACACCCTATACATCAGGTGCGCATGGCCGCTCGCCCGGTGAGAAAAAAGCGGGGGGTGATATCCTGTCTGCACAACCATTGCGAACACTCACACCCTTGTTTCTTCGCTATGGTGTTGATGCCGTTTTCGGGGGGCATGATGAAATGTATGAACATTCGATTGTTCCCGGTATGGAGGTGTCCCCCGGCGGTCTTGAACGCGCACACGAAATTCACTTTTATGATATCGGCATTGGTGGCGACGGCCTGCGTGGACCGGATACAGGTGTTACAAATTACTACCGGAGTTTTCTCGCGCACACGGATGCACCCGAAGTTTATGGTCCCGATGGTGTGTTGCAGGAAGGCGGAAAGCACTATGGGCACCTGGAGGTGAATGTTGAGCGGAACTCCGACGGAATATGGCAAGCCCTGATAGAACCCGTGTATGTCTTTCCGATTTTGCAAACGGATGGCCAGGTGGTCGATTTCGAAAGACGCGTTTATGCAGATGCGGTGACGCTGATCTCGCGTTGACAGCTTTTATTTCCGCGTTGCCTTCAATCTGCTATGTTAGTGAACAGTAAATGATTCAATTGCTGGAAATTACTTAATATGTCTTGTCTTGGGAAAATGCGGGCGGTCCGGGAAGAGTTGTCATCCAATGAGAAGATGATCGCTGATTTTATTCTCGAGAACTCGGCATTGATCCGGGATTACTCTTCACAAAACCTGGCGGCGGCTGTTGGCGTTAGCCAGTCCAGCATTATCAAGTTCAGCCAGAAACTTAACTACCGTGGTTTTACCGACCTGAAGCTGGCCATTCATGAATACGTTATCAAAAGCGACAGTAATGAAGGGGCGGTTGTAAAAAACGGGATAGGCCAGGGCAAGATGGATTCACTTCCGGAGCAGCTATACACCATCAAAAATGAGGCACTGCTAACAACGATGGAATTGAATGATGAGCAGCGTATTTTGTCTGCCGTCAAACTGCTGGAAACAAGTAAGCGAATTCAGATTGTCGCGCTCGGATCAGGCTCACTGGTTGCCAGGAATTTTGCCAGCATGCTGATACAGATTGGCAAGTCGGTCATCGCAGAAGTGGATACCTATATCCAGTTATCCAGCGTGATGACACTCGGCAAGGGGGATGTTGTATTTGTCATCTCTTTCTCCGGTCAATCAACAAAAATGGTTCAGATCACCCGGCAGGCGAAAAAAGCGGGGGTTAGCATCATTTCGCTGACGAACTACGACGCAAATCCTATCAGGTCCCTGGCGGATGTCCCCCTGTTTTCCGTCAACAGGAAAGGTGACTTTGAGTTTCCCCAGATTATTTCAACCGCCTCACAACAACACGTTGTGGACCTGCTGTTCAGTTGCCTGTTGAAACGCGATAGCAGGGCCCGCGAACTGTTGGTGCTCAGTCGCCTGGCGGTGGACAGTTTGTGAGCCCGTCCGGTGTATCAAGTTTGATCAGGTCGTCATAAGCCGGGCGTGGCCGGATGACCGTCATTTTATCGCCTTCCACCAGCACCTCGGGTACCAGCGGTCGGGTGTTGTATGAGGATGCCATGACCGCGCCGTATGCGCCTGCATTCTTGATGGCGACGAGATCCCCGCCGTGCAGGGGAGGCAGTGCCCTGTTGCGTGCAAAGGTATCCCCTGTTTCACATATCGGTCCTACGACCTGGTAATTCTCAGCCTCTCCATCACGGAGTGTAGCGGGGATGATTTCATGATAGGCGTCGTACATGCTGGGTCTGAGCAGGTCGTTCATACCGGCGTCAATAATGAGAAAACGGTCATGTTCTCCCTGCTTTATATAAATGACACGCGAAATAAGAATACCTGTATTACCGACGAGAGAGCGGCCGGGTTCGACCAGAATCCGGCAATCCAGATGTCCGAGAATGTCGTTTGCCAGGCCTGCGTAATTGCTGATAGCAGGTGGGAGTTGATTGCCATCCGCGTAGTCGATGCCCAATCCACCACCGATATCGAGCACAGAAATAGCGTGGCCCAGGCTCCGCAGCTCAATGGTCAATTCTGCGAGACACCGAAAAGCCTGCTCGAAAGGCTCCAGTTGCGTCAACTGTGAACCAATGTGCATATCGATACCCTGCACCCTGATACCCGGAAGTTCTGCAGCGCGTGCATAGGCCTCGTGTGCCCGTGTCCACGGGATACCAAATTTATTGCTGGCCTTGCCCGTTGAGATTTTCTCATGGGTTCTGGCGTCGATATCCGGATTGATACGGAACGCCACGGCGGCCTGTTTGCCCTCGGCCACGGCGACCTGGTTCAGAAGTTCCAGTTCCGGTTCGGATTCAACATTGAACTGGAATATATTCTGCTGTAATGCGAAGCGCATCTCATGCGGGGTTTTCGCAACACCGGAATAAACAATTTTTCCGGCGGGAATACCCGCGAGCAGGGCACGTCTTAACTCACCCTCTGAGACCACATCAGCACCCGCGCCCATTTTGCCCAGCGCCCTGATAATGGCCTGGTTGGAATTCGCCTTGACGGCGTAACAGACAAGCGAATTTTCCGGTTTGAAGTGGTCGGTGTATGACTGGTAGTTCTGACGCAGGGCGGATGCTGAATAGCAATAGACCGGTGTTTGCACCCGTTCGGCGATCTTGTCGACTGGCACATCTTCGGCGTAAAGTCGCCCTTCACGATAGTCAAAAAACGCCATGGATTTAATCTCGTCCGGGGTGGAAAAAATAATGGATTATTATAGGCGTGTTTCGCTGAAAGATATAAGGTCTAAATGCTTACAAATGGGAAGGGAAAGCTGGGAAAGCTGGGGTCAGAGTCAAGTGCCAGAGTAAGACTCTGGCACTTGACTCTGACCCCTCCTCGCTCCTCAACTCTCAGGCATCGTCCAAACTGGCATAATATTTCCTGAGTATATCGATAACTTCAGGACGACCGAACTCGGGAGGTACCGGTGCACCCTCGGCCAACATGGCGCGCTGTTGTGTACCGGAAATATGAATCCGGTCTTTTTCGTCATGGGGACAGGTCTTGCCGGTCGCCATACCAAAACAGGCTTTACAGTAAAAGGTAATGTCGATTTTCAACGGCCGGGTCTGAAGCGCCCCATCCCACAGGGTATCGAAGATGTGATGGGCATCAAATGGGCCATAATAATCTCCCACACCGGCATGATCACGACCAACGATAAGGTGTGAACAACCATAATTTTGACGGATCAAGGCATGCAACAAGGCTTCACGCGGTCCTGCGTAACGCATTTCAATCGGGTAGCCCGCCTGGATGACCGTGCCATCTACAAAGTAATGATCGATCATGGCCTGGATAGCTTCTGTGCGGACATGCGCCGGGATATCGCCCGGTTTCAGCTTGCCAAGCACCTGGTGGATGAATACACCATCGGTTACCTCTATTGCTATTTTCACCAGGTGTTCGTGGGCCCGTTGCATCGGGTTGCGTGTCTGAAATGCTGCCACGGATGACCAGCCGTTTTCCAGGAACATGGCACGTGCCTGTGCCGGGCGGATGTAAAGTTCGGGGTATTTTTTCGGGTATTCACCTTCAGAAAGGCAGGTAACACGACCGGCCAGGTTGATCTCACCCTGTTCCAGCACCTTTTTCACCCCCGGGTGGGCCGGATCCGTGGTCCGGTAAACCTGTTCACACTCCAGGGTCTTGTCAGGGCGATATTTTTCTGTGACCTCCATAAAGGCAAGAATTTCACCATTTTCCCCGTCAACCAGCGCAACCTCTTCTTCCACATGGATGCGGTCGGCAAGGGCCTTGTCACAGGAAAGCGTGATCGGAATCGGCCAGAACACACCGCTCTTGAGCTTCATATCAAGACAAACGCGACGCCAATTGCCTTTACCCATGAACCCGTCAAGCGGTGTATAGGCACCCATGGCCATCATTAACACGTCCGAAATTTCACGGCTTGTCATCGGTACTTTTGTTAACCCCCTGGCGCGGACAAGCTGTTCCGCCCGCTCAGCCCTGGGTGCGAGCAGTGCTTTTAAGCCACTGCCACCATGCGGCGATACCAGTTTTGACACGATTCTTTTCTCCTTAGGGGAGTGACAGGTCCACTTATATTACCAAAAATTAATATGTTAGCCAGTGAAGTGCCAGTTAATCTATACTCTGGCACTTACTCTGTACGCTCACCCTTTCGTTCATATTTCTGCTTGTGGGGAATTACACCACGCACACCACCCCTGGGGTCCTCCATGTCGCCTTTGTACCTTGGAATCATATGAACGTGGAGATGCGGCACAGATTGACCTGCCGTCTTGCCGATATTGACACCGACGTTGTAACCATCCGGTTTATATTCCTGATCAATGATGGTTTTCATTTCATCAACCAGCGCCCAAATTGCCGCTTTTTCTTCTGCCGTCGCGTCGAAGTACCCTGCAACATGCCGGTGTGGAATAATCAGGCAATGGCCGGTGTTGACCGGGTAGCTATCGTAATGGGCAAAGGCCAGCTCGTTCTGGATGACGATTTCGGGTTCACCACAAAAGATACAGTCTTGGTGTTCGGACATATTGTTGACTTCCCGGAAAGAGAGAAATAAGTGCCAGTGTCCTGTTTCAAAATACTGCTAAACCGTGTGGTTTTGATGGTGCTTTCCCACCCTCGGCAAGCCTGGAATACCAAACGGTTGTTTTTTCAATTAAACACTGGGATACTTCTAGATTAGTAAATCTTAATGTTAGGTAATTAGTGTCGCGAATGATAAAGATACAAAATCACATTTTCAACGTATAACTCCCAGGGAGGTCTGAGGTCATGTTCACCGTCAATCCCTTTTCCGAGCTTTCAGGGCTCATATCTCCGCTCGCAATGCAGCTGTATGTCATAGCCATGGTCCTGCTGGTTATCGGCGGCACGGTGCTGGATATGATTCATAAAAAAAGCGCCGAGTACTTCTTCAAGAATGCCGAAAAGGCCAAGGCTGAAGCGTCCCGGAAAGTCTCCGTTGTCGAAAAAGCAACGATTGCGGTCACAACCGTTGCGGTGGATGTGCTGACGTCCGGGGAATTCTGCAACCAGCGGCGCAGACAAGCGCACCTGCTCACCATGTATGGTTTTATCCTGTTTGCCGCCACCACTGCTATCATGATTTTTGGCTACATCGGTGCAGACACGCCAGTTATTCTTCCGTTACTTTGGCACCTGGGAGCCCTGATGCTTTGCGGTGGCGGTTACTGGTTCTGGTTTTTCATCCGGGTCGACGTTGCCGCCGAAGGCAATCCCTGGTATCGCGTTATGCGGGCCGATCTGTTCGTTCTCTCTCTGCTCGCGACAGCGACCTTTGCGTTGATCTGGTCTTTTATGCAGGCGGTTGGTGCCTCGAGCCTGTCAATGTTTTTCTTCGTTTTGTTCATCATGTCCAGTACGGTGCTGTTCGGTGGTGTACTTTGGTCAAAGTTCGCTCATATGTTTTTTAAACCCGCAGCGGCTTTTCAAAAACGCGTGGCCAAGGCGGATGGTTCCAGGGATGGCTTGCCGGCACCGGCGGACAGGCCGGAGCAGTTTGGTCCTGGTATCAAGCGGCTTCTGCCCAGGAACTACTGATCATAATAAATTGATTAATGAGTCTTTGAATTAATAATGCTGGAGACGAAATAAAATGCCAACATTTGTCTATATGACCCGCTGCGATGGCTGTGGACACTGCGTCGATATCTGCCCGTCCGACATCATGCACATCGACAAGACCCTTCGACGCGCCACCAACATTGAACCCAATATGTGTTGGGAATGTTACTCCTGCGTGAAAGCCTGTCCAATGAATGCAATTGATGTGCGTGGATATGCTGATTTTGCCCCGCTCGGTCACAAGGTGCGCGTGCTAAGGGAAGAGGAAAAAGGCACGATTTCCTGGAGGATCAAATTCCGTGATGGCCGCGAGAAAAATTTCCTTTCACCAATTACAACCAAACCGTGGGGGGAGGCTATTGAAGATCTTGCCAGCCTGCCAGTCCCCGATGAAGAGGCTTTGAACTCACAGTTACTTTGCTATGAACCGGATGTGCTTGGCTACGAAGGCGGGCTGCGGGATTTACCGGGTGAACTCAAGCAGGGAGTATATTACTGATGGGTACTAAAACCGTTTATGAAGATTGCGATATTCTCGTAGTGGGTGGTGGTATGGGTGGCACAGGTGCCGCCTACGAAGCGCGCTATTGGGGTCGGGACCTGAAGGTTGTCGTTGCTGAAAAAGCCAATATTGACCGGTCCGGTGCAGTGGCCCAGGGCCTTTATGCCATTAACTGCTATATGGGAACACAATGGGGTGAGAATAACCCCGAAGACCACGTACGTTATGCCCGTAATGACCTGATGGGTATGGTGCGTGAAGACCTGGCCTTCGATATGGCCCGTCATGTTGATTCTGCGGTCCACAAGTTTGAAGAATGGGGTCTGCCCTTCATGAAAAGCACCGAAACCGGTCGCTACCTGCGTGAAGGTAAATGGCAGATCATGATCCACGGTGAAAGCTACAAGCCTATTGTCGCCAATGCTGCGCGTAAATCTGCAGATAAAATATATAACCGGATCATGGTGACACACCTGCTGATGGACGAAAGCCGTGATAACCGCGTGGGTGGTGCTGTCGGCTTTAACTGTCGCACCGGTGACTTCCACGTTTTCAGGGCCAAGGCAGTGATTGTCGCCGCCGGTGGCGCTTCGCATATCTTCAAGCCACGTTCTGTGGGTGAAGGTATGGGTCGTACCTGGTACGCCCCGTGGAGCAGTGGCTCTGCCTACGCATTGTCGATCCAGGCGGGCGCCAAGATGACACAGATGGAAAATCGTATCGTACTTTGCCGTTTTAAAGACGGCTATGGCCCGGTTGGTGCTTACTTCCTGCATCTGAAGACCTACACCCAGAATGCCTATGGAAACGAATACGAATCCACCTGGTATGACGACACCAAGTCCATGGTCGGTGAGTACATTGATCACCACCCGACACCTACCTGCTTGCGTAACCATGCCTTTATTCAGGAAGTAAAAGCGGGTCGCGGTCCCATACACATGGTGACCAAGGAAGCCTTCCAGGATCCACATCTTGAAGAAGTGGGCTGGGAAAACTTCCTCGGTATGACCGTCAGCCAGGCGGTTGTCTGGGCCTCCCAGGACATCGATCCCAAATACATCAACCCTGAGCTGACCACTTCCGAACCTTACGTAATGGGTTCCCACGCAACCTGCTCGGGAGCATGGTGTAGTGGACCGGAAGACCTGTCGCCTGAAGAATACTTCTGGGGCTATAACCGTATGATGACGGTTGATGGACTGTTCGGTGCCGGTGATGCCGTTGGTGGCACCGCGCATGCATTCTCTTCAGGTTCCTTTACCGAAGGCCGCCTGGCCGCCAAGGCTGCGGTTAAATACATTAAAGACCTGAAAGATGAAAAGATCAACGTGACTGATAAACAGTTGGATGAGCTCAAGAAAACCATCTATCAGCCACTGGATAACTACAAGATAGGTCGTAACGAGATCGTTGGCGGAACCGTTTCTCCAAGCTACCTGCTACCCATCCAGGGTCTCCAGCGTCTTGAGAAAGTAATGGATGAATACGTTGGTGGTATCAGCGTTAACTACATGACCAACGACAAGTTGCTCGAGCGCGGTATTGAGCTGCTGGATATCATGGAAGAAGACTTTGAAAACATCGGTGCTGAAGACTTGCATCAGCTGATGCGTGCATGGGAACTGAAGCACCGTCTGCTTGCGTCGCAATCCGTTGCGCAACACACCCTGTTCCGCGAGGAAACACGCTGGCCGGGGTACTACTACCGTGGCGACCACATGAAACTGGATGATGATAACTGGCATTGCCTGACCTTATCCCGACGCGACCCGAAAACACGCGAATGGGCAATGGAAAAGGCACCTGTCTATCACATTGTCGACTGAGTAAATCCTGAGTGGGGTCAGAGTCAAGTGCCAGAGTTGCACTCTGGAAATCCTGAGTGGGGTCA